>NZ_JBNPUF010000007.1:0-525417 GCF_051168035.1 Bradyrhizobium sp. HKCCYLRH3059
CCGATGCCGTCGAGCAGATTGGAGATGTCGGAAGCGCGGTTGTCGAGACCCTGGGCGGTGAAGAAGTTGGTCGGATTATCGAGCGCCGAGTTGACCTTCTTGCCCGTGGAGAGATTGTTCTGGGTGGTGGCGAGGAGCTGAGCTGTCGACTGAAGCGACAGCAGATTCTGGCGCACCGACGCCGAGAGGACGATACCTGACATTTTCATACCCTTCTGGTGTGAAATAAACCCCGATCCCTTCGAGATCAGGGTGCAGCCCAGGTCGATTTGAACGACCCCGGACGACGGGCGTCACGGTGAATGGCAGTGGCTAACAAACGCTGAAGGGTTGTGGTGCGCAGCCGCCTCAATCAGCGGAACAGGCGCATCGGCGCTGCTGATTGCCGCGTCATCGCGCAAGAACGCCCTTTGAAAAGGCTCGTTGATTCAACAAACGCGCCCGTCGTTCACAACGCGTCAACCACCTTTGGAAAGGTTTCGACGCGCGGCGACATTCTGCCGGCGGTCGTCATCGACCAGCGGACGACGCCGAGATGCGGTTTGCGCTCAGAGCGCCAGCGGCGGCGCATCGACCTCGATCAACGGCGTGAGACCGGCCGCGCGCTGGCGGCCGAACATGAGGACCGCCGCAATCAGCCGGCCGATGTCGCTCGTCCCGGTACGATGATTGACGATCGCGGCACGGATCGCCAGCCGTCCGTCGAGCATCGTGGTCGACGGCGCGGCGAGGCCGGATTCGTGGATGTCGGCGACGATCTCGCCGTTGAGCGCATCGGCATCGTCGGCACGATAGCGGAAGCAGACGATGTTGAGATTGACCGGCGCCAGCAGCTCGAGCTCGGGCTCGGCGCGCACCCGCGCCTCCAGATGGCGCGCGAGCTCGCAGCTTCGCGCGATCACGGCGCCGAGCGCATCCGTGCCGAACGTCCTCAGCGTGAACCATGTCTTCAGCGCCCGGAAGCCGCGCGACAGATCAGGACCGAGATCGCAGGGCCACTCGGCGCCCGCCGCGAGACCACGGGTTTCCCGGCGCAGATAGGCGGCCGGCGAGGCGAAGGCGTCGCGATGCTTGGTGCCATCGCGCACCAGCAGGAAGCCCGCATCGTAGGGCACCTGCCCCCATTTGTGAAAATCCAGCGCAATCGAATCCGCCTGCTCGATGCCGGCGAGCTTCGGTGCGAGCTCCGCTGACAGCATCGCGAGCGCACCGAAGGCGCCGTCGACGTGAAACCAGAGCCCCTCGGCACGGCAGAGCTCGGCAATATCAGCGAGGTCGTCGATGGCGCCGATATCGACGGTGCCCGCCGAGGCGACGACGAGAAACGGATGCAGTCCCGCGGCGCGATCGCGCGCGATCGCGGTCCGCAGCTCGCCGACGTCGATGCGATGTGCGGCATCCACCGCGATGCAGCCGAGCGCGTCGCTGCCCAGTCCGCAGATGTCCATCGCCTTGGCGATGCAGCCATGCGCCGCCTTCGACGTGTAGGCGCGCAAGCGCCGCCCCTCCTCACCGAGACCCGCCGAGCGAACCGCCGCGCCGAGCGCGTTGCGGCGAGCGACCAGCACCGCCATCAGGTTGGCCATCGAGGTGCCGGTGACGAAGATGCCGCTGGCGCTTGCCGGAAAGCCGAACAACTGACGCGTCCAGTCGACGACCTGCCGCTCGACCTCGATCGGCGCGTGGTCGCGGCCGCCGAGATTGGCGTTCAATCCGGCAGCCAGCATCTCGGCGAGCATGCCGACCACGGTGCCGCCGCCATGCACCCAGCCCATGAATCCAGGATGCACGTTGCCGGTCGCGTAGGGAACGACGAGCTCGCTGAAATCGCGATAGACCTCGGCGAGATCGGTCGGCGCATGCGGCAGCGCGCTGCGGAAGCTCTGACGTGTCGCCGGCGACATCGGCTGCCACACCGGCCGGTCGCGGATATCGGCGACATAGTCGATCATGTCATCGAGCATGCGATGACCGAGCGCGCGCATCTCGTCCCAATGTCGCGGATCGAGCGTCTCCGCCGTCCGCGACGCAGGATCGATGCGCAGCCCGGCGGTCACGCCGCCTGCTCCGCCCGCGACGCGGCGCGCTTCTCGATCATGGCCGCGAAGGCCGCGAAGATCTTCTGCATCTGCGGCGGCTTGTAGGGGAAGACCTCCGGCGAATCCATGTTGTGGACGACGGCCGTATTGTCGGCCTCGAACACCAGCAGCGTGCCGTCCCTGGTCTCGGCGCAGTCGATGATGAAATAGTCGAGACCGACGCGCGCGGCGATCGCATCGAGCACGCTGCGATGACGGCGGCCGAAGCCGATGTCGAAGGTTTGCATGAAGGTCGCCTCTTCGAGGCGCTTGCTCTCGCTGCCGGCCATGTTGGCGTTGAGGTACCAGATGTCCCAGCGTCGCGCGATCGCCATGTGGCAGGCGTAGGCCGTGCCGTCGACGAACACGATGCGGTACTTGCGGAACTGACCGTCCTCGCTGGCATAGTCGACGAAGCGCGAGACGAAGAACTCCTGCTCGCTGCGCTCGTCGAGATAGAGCGACAGCTCGAGCGGCTCGTCGACCTTCTCCAGGCCGACGCCGGCATGCGAACCGCGCGGCCGCACGATGACCGGGAAGACGAGCGAGTGGTCGACGTCCGTGATCCATTCGCGCTCGTCGGCGATCCCGATCAGGCGCTCGCGGTCGACGGGAATGGTCGCCGGAATGGTGAGCCCGTCGATGCCGGCGAGCCGCGCATGCAGCTTGTCGCGATCGAGATGCCAGATCCGCTCCGGCGGATTCAGCAGCGGACGCGGCCAGCGCGCCGCGACGGCATCGATCTCGCGCAGCGCGTGCTGACAATCCTCGGAATCGGACGCGATGACGATGGCGACGTCATGAGCGGGCAAAGGCGCCAGCAGGTCCGCGCCCGGAACGACATAGAGCAGCAGCAGCTCGAAGTCGGTGTCCTCGAGCAGGAATTCGATCGGCGTGTTGCTGCCCATGTCGGTGGCCGCCGCGAGCGCGAGCACGCGCAGCCGCGGCGTCGCGCTGTTGCAGGCAACGCGGTAGAGCTGCTGCGACTGCAGAACGTCGTGCTGGATCGCGAGCCCGGACGATTTCTCGCCGATGAGCTGCGCGATCAGCGCGAGATCGAGCCCCTCGCCCGGCTCCGCGCGGCCGTCGAGCAGCTTGGCGAGCAAGGCGGCCCACATCGGTTTCAGGTCCTGGCCGTCGAAGGCGGCCTTGGCGAGCTTGGCCATGCCGATCCGGTCGGCACATCCTGCGTCGGTGGCGTCGGCCAGCGCGAGCAAATCAGTCGGCATTGCAGATGTCCCTGAGATCCTGGCTGCTCAGATCCGATACGAGCAGCTCTGTTTTGGCAACGATGTCGGCGACGCGGTCGATGTCGGATTCGAGATTGACCCGGGCCGCGGTGACGTCGTCGCACCATGCGTCTGTCACCTGGCGCGCGCCGATGCACAGCCGCAGCGCGGCCGACGGCGCCTCGCCCGCGCGTTCAATCCGCACCGGCTGGCCGATCAGGCACTGGCGCGCGGCAATCTCGGCTGCGCGTCCAGTGAAGCGGCTGCCGAGATCGCGCTGCAGCGCGCGATACACCGCCTGCGTCTCACCGAGGCCGAGCGGGCCGCCGTCACGCTGGAGCGCGAACGGGAAGATGGTGGGAAAGCCGAACTCGCCATCGCTCCCATCCGGCGCAGGCGCGCGGGCGGCGATCGGACGCAGCACCGGCGACAGCATCAGCAGGCTTTCGATGGACTCGCCGAGCTGCCGGATCGCCATCCGGCGGAACGTCTCGGGCACGGCGTGATACGCGGCGATCTCCTCCAGCGCGGCCTCCCAGCGCAGCCACTGGCCGATATTGGCGCGCGGCGCCGTGCGCGCGCGCAGATCCGTCCAGGCGAGCGGCCAATCGCTGCGATTGACATAGTCGAACAGGCCGGGCGCGATCGGATGTCCGCGGCGCAGCGCAGCCGATGCGGCCGCGGGCACCAGCAGCGCGCCGCTGAAGGCGGGGCCGCCGAAGAACTTCGAGCCCGTGACGAGCACCAGATGGCCGCGTTCGAGATGATCGCGCAGCCGCGCCGCGCCGAGCCGCATCTGGCAGGCATCGACGACAACCTGCACGCGCCCCGGCCAGCGCCGCGCCACCTCGTCCAGGCAGGCCATGTCCGGCGCGCGCCAGCCGAGCTTGGAGGAATCCATGACCTGCAGCAGGACGCCACGGCCCCTTCGCACCAGCGCCTCGACGCTGTCGAGCATCTCGGCATCGATAGCAACGCGCGGCTGCATCGATGCGCCGTCGAGCAGCGGCAGCGACACGGCGTCGCCCGAGAGCCCCTCGATCGGCGTGTTCGTCCGCACCGCCAGACCGTTCGCCGTCCGCGTGCTGAAATGGTGTCCCCGGGCGCTCGCGGCGGTGCCGCTTCCGGTCTGGTCGCTGCCGACGACGATGCTCGTGACGGCCTCGCCCAGCACCGCCCGCACCAGCGCCAGCGCATGCAGTTGCGAGTCGGTGCCGGACGGCGAGAACACGATGTCGATCTCGTCGGCAAGGCCGAGATATCCGCGCAGTTCGCGACGCATCTCCTCGGTGCGCCGGTCGAGCGCGGCGTCGAGGCCGAGCGAGATCGCCGCATGCATCAGCTGCTCGCGCGCCAGCTCGACGCGCGCATAGGCGCGTTCTGAAATCGGCGAAGCCGTGCTCGATGCGAAGCACAGCACATCGGGTTCGGGCGACGGCCCGCAGCCATAGACGTTGCGGCCCCAGGGGCGATCGAGCGCCAGGCGGGTATCGCCGCCATCGATCAGGAGATCGCCGAGCAAGGCAAAGAGATCGCGCAGTCCGGTCGCGGCGCCCTGCTCGCGCCGGTCGATCCGGGATGACTGGGATATCTGCGACCGGGTTACCGCCGGGGTCATCGCGCGGATCGTCAGGCTGCGTCGGCCGCAGCGGCGGTGGGAACCGCCACCGCCGACGCGAATTGCGAGGCGACATTGCCGTGAAACACGGACGGACCGACGTGATCGAGCCGGCTGTCGAGATCGGCCCAGATCTCGCCGCCGAGATCGGTCCATCGCCTGCAGAACGCGAAATCCTCGCTGAGATAGGTCCCGGTCGCCGGGTCGATCATGCATTCGAACAGCGCGAAGCGGTTCGGACTGCCGGCCAGCGCATCCTGCGAATGCTCGCGGAAGAACTGCAGCGGGGCGTAGGCCGGATGCGCGATCATCGTCTCGATGACGCGGCGGCGGACCATCAGGAAGCCGGTGCCGGCATAGCGCACGCGGGTGAAGCCGTTGACCACCGCAACGTGATCCGGATTGTCGATCTCCAGCACGTAGTCGAGCGATGCCGCCGGCACGTCCATGCGGTTGGAATTGATGGCACGGCGCGCCTTGTTCCAGTTGACCTTCTTGACCGGATAGACGCCGGCGACCATGTCGCCGCCGGACGCGATCAGCCGGAACACCTGCTTCGGCGTGAAGCCGATGTCGGCATCGACGAAGAGCAGATGCGTGGCCGAGGGATCGTTGAGGAACAGGGTGACGAGATTGGCCCTGGCACGGGTGATCAGCGCATCGCCGTCGCGCATGTGGACGGTGAGGTCGACGTTGGACGCGGCGCGCAACTCGCGCTGCAGGGCGAAGATCGAGCTCGCATAGATGCTCGACACCTGGCCGCCGAAGCATGGTGTCGCGACCACCAGATGAATGCGCTCGTCGGTTCCGTCACTCACGTCCGCCTCCAGACAAAGAGGCTCTCGCCCCAGATCTGAACAAAAGCTAAAGAGACGTGGTTAACGAAAACCTAACCGCCGCCCCCGGGGCGCTACAGATATTTCACCAGCGTCAACTGGGCCAGCATCGCCGTCGTCTGGTAGGACGCCTGGAGGTTGGTCTGGAGCTGCAGGATCTGGCTCGCAACCTCCTGCTGCGAGATGCCCTCGGTCTGGTCGACCATGGCCTGCATCGCCGCCTTGGCCTGGGTCTGGCGCGCCGTGGCGTCCTTCATCGTGGTCTGGGCGTTGGCGAACTCGGTCTGGATGTCCGAGATCGCCTGCTGGCCGAGCTGCGGCGTCAGGTTGGCGGCGATGCGCTGGCTGAGCGCGCCGATCTGCTGCGGAGCATTCGCTCCCGCTGGCGGCGTGTTGACGGCGGCATAGACCGCGGTCTGCTGCACGAGGTTGCGGATCGCGAACTCGTTGCCCTGGGCGCCGAACTGAATGCTCTGCGCCGTGTCGACCCGGATGGTCGCGCTCGACCGCGCCGAGCCGGGACCGCTGTTGCCGGTGTACCAGGCGACGGTGTTGGCCGAACCGTTGACGAGGCTGGTCGCCGACCCCAGCGGCGAGCCGGAGACGCGCAACGGCGGCGTCGGCGCCGTCACGGTGCCGGAGAAGCCGAGCGCCCCGAACGCACCCGCGTTCGAGCTCGACACCGAGAAGCCGGCGGCGTCGTTGGTGCGCAAGGTGATCACGCCGCCGCTGACCGTCGACGGCGTCGACGTGCCGCTGAGCGTATCGATCTTCGACAGCAGCGTCTGCACGCTGTCGCCGACATTGATCTGGTTGTTGCCGTTGGCGCCGGAGGCGACGAAGGTCAGCGTCTGCCCGTTGACGGTGATGGTGTCGCCGGTCGCAAAGCTGGTCGCGATCGAGTCGGAGCCCGCCCCGCCCGACAGCAGCGTCGCTCCCGTGATCGGCGCCGGCGTTGCGAGCTTGTTGTTGACCACCGTGCCCGACACGGAGCTCGCCGTGTTGAAGAAGTTGTCACCGGCGACGACCGCCGAGGCAGCGGTCAGCGAGGTGTTGGCCAGTGTCGACAGCGCCGTGTTGAGCGCCGCGTTGAGATTGGCGGAGGTGGCCGCCGGCGTGGCGCCGATGGCGAACGTATTGGTCGGCGCCGGCGTCGTGGTGGACGCCGTCAGCTTGATCGATTCCGCGGTGCCGTCGGGCAGCTTGAAGGTGAAGCTGATCTGGTCGCCCGCATTCGGATTGCCGGCGGTGAGATCGACCGAGATGCCCGGGGGCGAGCCGGACGGTCCGGTCACCGTGGCATTGGTCAGCGACGAGGTGACGCCGCTCAGCTTGAAGCCGAACGGCGAGCCGGCGACGTCCTCCGCCAGCGTGATCGGCATCGTGGCCGACGCCGACAGGTTCAGACGCCCGAGACCGTTGAGCCCGAGATCGGCCTGCTGCCGCTCGGCGATGACCTGCTTCAGGCCGGCCTGCGTCGTGGTGCCGTTCAGGATGTCGTCGGCCGATGCGATCGCCGGCCGGTCGGTGGCGCTGCCGGAGAAGATGTAGCGATCGCCGACCTGGGTGTTGAGGATGCCGGTGATGGCCGACAGGTTGGACAGCGCCGTCAATTGTCCCGTGGTCTGGCCGGTGCTGGTCAGGTTCTGCGGCGTCGCCGAGGCGCCACTCTGGACCTGGTCATGAATCTTGGACAGCGACTGCAGCGAGGTATTGACCGCGCCGATCACGGTATTGACGTGGGTCATCGTCAGCGTGAAGGCCGAGATGTTCGAGAGCTGCGCCCGCGCCGCGATCGCGAAGCCTTCGTCGGGGCCCATGCCGGCGTAGTTGTTCGCCTTGACGCCGCTCGAGAGCTGCGTGGAAAGGTCCGCGAGCTGGTTCGAGATGTTCCGCACGGACAGGCCGAGCAGAGAATTTCCGTAGTTGACACTGCTGATCGACATCTTACACGCGCCTCACTAAAATGCCTGGAGCAGGCTCTGCATCATGCTTTGCACGACCGACATGATATGGGCGTTGGCCGCATAGGTGTTCTGGACCTGGATCAGGTTGGACATCTCGCTGTCCATGTTGACCCCCGCCGTGCCCTGGAACTTCTCCTTCAGCGTGCTGACCACGACGGCCTGGCCCTGGCTGAGCTGGGTCGCCAGCGTCGAGGCACTGCCCTGCTGGCTGACGAACTGCTGCAGATAGCCGGACACCGTGCCCTGGAATGGCTGCGCCGCCGAGCCGAGGCCGGTGGTTGGCGAGTAGCTGAAGGTCGCCGAGGTGAGCTGCGCGAACAGGAAATCCGGTCGCGTCGCGTCGCCGGCCGCGGTCTGCGGCGAGGTCGAATAGGTCGACAGCTTGGTCGGATCGTTCAGCAATGCCGGGTTGACGTTGAGCCGCCCCGCGAGCCCCGTCATCTGCGAGCCGGTCGAGGTGATCGCACCGGTGTAGAGCGCACCGCCGTCAGTGAAAACCGGCAGTTGCGCGTTGCCGCTGGCGAGCGTCTGCACGGTGGTGGTGGCCGAGGCCGCCTTGACCGCCGCCTGGCTGGTGCCGTCATCGGTGATCCGCAGCGTGGTGCCGGAGGGATTGGAAAACTGCAGATGCGCGCCACCGAGCGCGCTGTTGAGCTGCGACACCACCGAGGCCATGCCGAGCGAGAAGTCGACGCCGACATAGGACGGGTTGGCGCCGGAGGCGTTCTTCAGCGGCAGCGCCGCGGGATCGTTGACGTTGACGATCTTGACCTGGCGCTGGACGTTGCTCGAATCCGTGTAGGTCAGGTTGATGGTGTTGCCCGCCAGCAGCCCGCTGGTCGAGACGTCGAAGCCGGCCGGAGGTCCCGCCACCGCGGTACCCGCCGTGGTCTTGTCGGACAGCGCCGAGGCCATCGTCGCCGCGAGCTGGTCGACCTGGGTCTGCGCCTGCACCAGGGTCTGGTCGCGCAGCTTGAGGTCGGCCGCGATCTGACCCGAGTTCAGGAGATTGTTCGACACGACGTCGAGCGACACGCCGTTCGACAGCTTGATGTTGAGCTGCCCGACGCCGGTCTTGGTCGGATCGCTGTTGTAGAGCGAGGTGGCGTCGAGCGTCCCCGGCGACGAGAAGGTGAACTCGGAGCTGAGGCCTGCGCCGACCAGCTGGATGCCCGAATTGGTGAACACGCTCGTGCCGTTGGTCGGATCCGACACGACGCGGATGTCGACATATTTGGCAAGCGTGTTGATCGCGTTGTCGCGCTGGTCCTGCAGGGTCGCCGCCAGCGGGTCGGAGCTGTCGAGGCCCTGCAGCTGCGTGTTGAGCGTCGCGATCTGCTTGATCGCCGCGTTGGCCTGCGTGACCGAATTGCCGATGTCCTGCTCGACATTGGTGCGCAGGGTCTGGATGCCCTTGGTGGTCGCGTTGAGCTGCAGCGCCACGCCCTGCGCCGCCGACAGCGCCACCGACTGCGCCGACTGGTTGCTCGGATTGTTCGACAGCGACTGCAGCGCCGTGGTGAAATTGTTCAGCGCCGTCTCGAGCGTGCCGCTGCCGCCGGGCGTACCGTACACGGTCTGCAGCTGGCTCAGGATGTTGGCCATCTGATTGGCATAGGTCCCACCCGAGGTCTCGGTGCGGAGCTGGTTCTGGACGAACAAGTCGAGCTGACGGTTGACGCCCGTCGTCGTCACCGTCGAGCCGAAGCCGCCGCTGGCGACCTCGATCTGGTTCGGGTTCTGCGCGACGTAGCCGGGCGTGTTCGCGTTGGCGACGTTCGATGAGATGATCGAGAGCGCGGCCTGCGTCGAGCGCAGGCCGGACATCGCGGTGGCGAGGGCAGAACTCAAACCCATGTTCGGTAGCCTTATGTCAATTCAACTGCCACGTCTCAGCGCGATCAGCGCAGCACGTTCAGAAGATCCTGCACCATCGAATTGGCCGTCGTGATCACCTTGGTGTTGGCCGAATAGGCCTGCTGGGTCACGATCAGCTTGGTAAACTCGTCAGCGATGTCGGTGTTGGAGCCTTCCAGCGAGCCGCCCGAGATCTTGCCGGTCGCGCCGATGATGGCCTGGCCGGACTGGTCGGTCGCCTCGTAGGCGCCGCCGTCGAGCGCCTTCAGGTAGTTGGTGCCGTTGAAGTGCGACAGCGTGACCTGCGCCAGGTTGATGGTCTGGCCGTTGGAGAAGGTGCCGGTGACGACGCCGCTGTTGTTGACGGCGACCGACTGCAGCTGGCCGGCGGCGAAGCCGTTCTGATTGATCTGGTTGATCGTCGCCGAGCCGATCGTGCTCGCATATTGCGTCAGCGCGCCCGAGGAGATGTTGAGGCTGACGGTGCCGAGCGTGGTGCCGTCGACCACGACGTTGGGAATGGAGATGTTGGAGGTCGTCGGCGACACGAGCGAGCCGTCGGAGGCGAACGTGAAATTGGTGCCGACGTTCTGCCAGGCCACGGTCGAGCCAGTGGCGCTGGAGTTGGTCTGGTAGAACAGGTTCCAGGTGTCCTTGTGGCCCGTGCCGAGCGTCGAGCTGTCGACCTTGCCCCAGCGCAGCTGCACGTTCACCGGCGTGCCCGACGAGTTGTAGGCCGTGACCGCGCCGCCCGAGATCGTCTCGTTGTTGAAGTTGGTGAGATCGTTGCCGATCACGATGCCGGTGCCGGGACTCGCCGTGCGCGTCAGCGCCACGGGTGACGTGAGGCCGAGCGCGGTGAAACCCGGGGAGGCACTGCTCAAGTTCCAGTCCTCGCCGCTGCCGGAATGCAGCGTGATCTTGCCGGCGGTGATGGTCGGCTGCACGCCGGTGACGGCCGCGATCTTCGCCAGCAGCGTGCCGACGGAGTCGCCGACATTGATCTGGGTACCCGAGGCGCCGGAGGCGACGAAGGTGAAGGTGACGACGTCGCCGGCGCTGCCGGTCATGGTGATGGTGTCGCCGGTGGTGAAATTGCTCGAGATCGAGTCGCCGCTGGCGCCGCTCAACAATGTCGAGGTCGTGATCTGCGCCGGCACCTTGTTCACGGCGGTGGCGCCGGTGACGGTGGAGTCGGCGTAGAAATTGGTGCCGACCGGCAGCGGCACGTTGGAGAGGTCGGCCGAGTTGAGGCCGCCGGCCGCGACCAGCGTGCCGGTCGCAGCGTTGCCGCTGGCGGCGGTCTTCGGCTGCGTCGGCAGGTTGGCGGCGTACTGGATTGCGGTGGTCGCCTGCGCCGGCACGAAATTGTTCGCGAATTGCAGCACGGTCGGCACGTTGCCGGTGGCGTTGCCGGTCTTCGGATCGACCGCGACACCCATCAGGTAATAGCCGGCGCCGTTGATCAGGTTGCCGTTGGCGTTGAGCTGGAAGTCGCCGCGGCGGGTGTAGTTGGTGACGCCAGTGAAGACCGGCACGTTGTCGACGACCGAGGAGGCCTTCTGCACGTTGAAGAAGCCGTCGCCGTTGATCGCCATGTTGGTGGCGACCGAGGACGTCGAGACGGTGCCCTGGGTGGTGATGGTGGCCTTGGCGAAGGCGGTGACGCCGCCGGCATTCTGGCGCGTCGGGTTGGTCGCGTTGGGGATGAGGTCTTCGAAGCTGGTGCCGATTCCCTTGTAGCCGACGGTCGACGCGTTCGCGATGTTACCGGAAATATTCTGCAGCGCGAATGATTGAGCGGACAGACCGCTCACCGAAGTGTTCATCGCGTCGAAGATACCCATACCAATCTCTCCACTGTGATGCCGGTGGCGGGTCGGCCCGCACCGCGTTTCGTGGAGAGCTGTCGCAATCGCTGTGCCAGATGCGAAAATGCTGTGAAATCAGCGGGTTGTAAAACCACAACGTAAAAAAACCGGCGTCAAGACTGGTGAACAATTGCCGAGCCGGCAGTTCTTGCCGGGCCGGGCGCGCCAAATCGCGCTCCGGCACGGCCGCTCGTCACGGCTGCCGGCGCGTCCTGAAGACCCCCATCGAGCCTTGAACGGACGAGCCGGAATATCCGGGCGCAAATTCCTGTCAGGTCGACGACGGATTTGCCGGGTGGAACGTGAGCGAGAGCCCGTCCATGCAGTAGCGCAGGCCGGTCGGCTTGGGGCCGTCGTCGAACACGTGGCCGAGATGGCCGCCGCAGCGGCGGCAATGCACCTCGGTGCGGACCATGCCGTAGGTCTTGTCCTGGCGGGTCGCCACGGCATTGTCGAGCGGCTTGAAGAAGCTCGGCCAGCCGGTGCCGCTGTCGAACTTGGTGTCGGAGGAGAACAGCGGCAGGTCGCAGCCGGCGCAGGCGAAGGTGCCCTTGCGATGCTCCTTCAGCAGCGGGCTGGTCCAGGGCCGCTCGGTGCCCTCCTCGCGCAGGATCTCGTATTGCTGCGGCGTCAATTGCGCGCGCCACTCGGCCTCGGTCTTCTCGATCTCGAACTTCTCGGCGGCGCGGGCCGGCGCGGAACCGCCGAGCCAGCGCAGGGCGGCGAAGCCGAACAGTCCGGCGGCGGTGGTGAACATCATGCGGCGGTCGATCATGGAGGTCTCCGTGCGGCGATGGGTTACCGGATCTACGGACGGGATCCCGCGAAGTTACGTCGGGCGCGGGCGCGACGGCTCACTTTCTTGCGAGGTGTCAGCCCTCCCCGGCGTCGGGACGGCGGTTCAGATCGGACGGCTGTGGCCGCAGCGGCAGCCGCGAGCCGGGCCGTTCGGCCGCCCGGCGCCGCGCTTCGGCCGCCCTGATCTCGCGCACACGCTCCTGCGCGCGGACGCGCTCGCGGTGCCGCGCCAGCGTCCCGGCCGCGGCGGCGCGGCCGCGGATCCAGAGATTGACGACATGGCCGGCGACCCGGCCGCTGACGCCGCCGGCCCAGACCAATTCGAACGGCGAGAACAGCTTCCAGCGGTCGTCGCCGGCGAGGATCGCCTGCGCGATCAACTGCCCGGCCATCGCCGAGGTGTTGAGTCCCTGCCGGCCGAAGCCGCTCGCAACCCACAGGCCTTTGCGGAGCTGGCCGATCTGCGGCATGCCGTGCACGGTCTGGCCGGTGACGCCGCCGAAGGTCTCGGCGATCTCGACGCGGCCGAGTTGCGGGAACACCGTGCGGATCCGGCGCTGCAGCGCCGCGGCAAATCCGCTGGGCCGGGCGTCCCAGGTCGTCTCCGGGCTCGCCCACATCAGCCGGTCGCCGTCGACGACGCGGAAATGATCGATGCCGTCGGTGTCGCTGACCGAGCCCCGGAAGGCGATCGCATCAGCCAGCCGCTCGCCGAGCGGCGCGGTGACGCCGCCATAGCGCCACACCGGCAACAGCGTATCGGACAGCTTCTGCAGCGGCGCGCCGAGATGGATGTTGCCGGCGAGCACGATGTGCGAGGCGCGCATCCGCGCCGACGGCGTCACGATGCGCTTGCGCACGCCCGACGCGTCGATGCTGACCACCGGCGTGTCCTCGAAGATCCTTGCCCCGGCCCGGTGCGCGAGCCGCGCCAGCGCGTGAACGTACCTGCGGCCGTCGAGTTGGAACGCCTTGGGGTAATGGACGCCATGGAAGTAGCGGTCGGTCTTGAGCTCGGTCCTGACGCGCTCGACCTGCCAGCCCTCGACCTCGGTGTCGAAATCCTCGTGCAGCATCTGGAGGCGGCGGATCAAGGCGTCGCCGGCGTCGACATTGGAGACTTCGAGCGCGCCTTCGCTGAGCCCGATGCCCGGCATCGCCGCGGTGGCCTGGGCGCGGATGAACTCGGCACCGGACCAGGACAACGCCCATAGCGCCCGGGCATGCGCGAGCCCGACGCGCTCGATCAGATCCGGCAGCGGCAGGTCGAACCCGGGCATGACCGTGCCGATCATGTGACCGGATGCGTTCCATCCGACCTGGCGGCCTTCCAGCACCGCGACGCTCGCCCCCTGCCGGGCCGCGCACAACGCCACCGTCAAGCCGGCCAATCCCGCCCCGACGACGCAGACGTCGACATCGAGGTCGAAATTCAGCCTGGTGCGGCCGTGTGCACCTGCGGCATCCGCGTCATCGTTCACGCTTGTGGAAGTCTCGTTCATGGCGTTTTCTTAGCGAACCCTGCGCCGGACGTCATGACGCTTTTAATGGCGATAAAGAGACGTGGTACAGGCTGACCCAGCCTGAACGATTCGAGACGGAATTCCATGCGCCGATTGATGCTGCTGCGCCACGCCAAGACCGAGACTGACGCGCCGACCGGCCGCGACCAGGACCGCCGTCTCGACGAGCGCGGGCACCAGGATGCCGCCATGATCGGCGATTTCATCGCCAGCCACCCGCCGGTGCCGGAGCTGGTGCTGGTCTCGACCGCGGTTCGGGCGCAGCAGACCTGGGACCTCGCGCTTGCGGCGATGAAGGACCGCGTCCCGCCCCCGCAGGTCGAGACCGTTCCCGAGCTCTACGGCGCCGAGCCGATGCAGATGCTGCATCACATCCGCCTCGCGGCAGCGCGTGATCCGAAGCAGCTCCTGCTCGTCGGGCACAATCCCGGCATGCACGAGCTGGCGCTGGCGCTGACCGGCGAGGGCGATTCCGAGGCCCGCCACGAGCTGATGCGCAACATGCCGACCGCGGGACTCGCGGTGCTCGATTTCGACACCGACGATTGGGGCGACATCAGCTTCACCCGCGGCCATCTCCTGAGGTTCGTCACGCCCAAGCTGCTCAAACACGGCTCGGTCGATTGACAGGCAGGTCGGGGCCGGCGCGTAATGCCGGCGGACAGAGAGGAGGACCTTCGATGTTCAACTCGATTCTGGTGCCGATCGATCTGGCTGACACCGACCTCGCCAAGCCGGCCATCGCCACCGCGGCCACGCTGGCGCAGACCTGGAGCGGCACGGTGCATCTGCTCAACGTGATGCCGATGACGCCGGTGATGCTCGCCGAATACGTCCCGGCCGATTTCGATGCGCAGCAGCGCGAGACCGCCGAGGAAGCGCTGTCGATCGTGGCGCGCGAATCCGGCATCCCGGCCGAGCGCATCAGCTACACGGTACGCCAGGGCGGCATCTATCACGAGATCCTCGAGGAGGCGGCCAAGGTCAACGCCGACCTGATCGTGATGACCTCGCACCGCCCGGCGATGCGCACCTACTTCCTCGGCTCCAACGCCGGCCACGTCGTGCGCTACGCCAAGTGCTCGGTGCTGGTGGTGAGGCCTTGAGCGTCAGCTCCCCTCGATATCAAGACTTGGCTGATATCAAGACTTGGCTGACGCAAACGGGTTCCTTAAGCTCGGCAGATGAAACGGTCGGTTGCGAATTCGAGTGCAGATACCCCATGAGCTCCCCGTCAAGACTGGATTCCGCATTGGCCATCCTGGCTGCAACCGGCATGTGGCGAAGCAGTTACGAGCCTCCGCTTTATCGCTTGCTCTGGCGCCTCGGATTGCCCTTGCCACCACCGCATTTCGCCAGCTTCGGCTTCAACTTCGCCTTTACGGCGGCGTGGTTTGGCACCGCCTGGGGAGCCATCATGTGGATATTCGTTTGGTCCAAGGTGAGCGGGTCCGGTGTCGTGGCGATCACCGGAGCCGTCGTTGCCGGGGTTCTGTTCGGCTTGATCATAGCGGCCTACTATCGTTACGGCGCTCGCAAATATAAGCTCCCTCTTTGGTCTGAAGTGAATGCTGGCCCGTAACGGTGCAGGCGTCCAAACGTTCTGCATGTCGGGTTTAATGGATTCAATTTGGTGCTAACCGTCATTGCGAGCGAAGCGAAGCAATCCAGGGCTCCGCGAAGATTCTGGATTGCTTCGTCGCTTCGCTCCTCGCAATGACGGAGCTTGTTGCTGCCATTCCGGCTTCGTCTGAGATCACGGCCACTCCGCGATGAAGCCCTTCGCCTTATAAGGTTCGATCTTGTCCCATTCGCTGAGCACGCGACGGCGGAATTCGGGATGGGTGTGCCAGAGATGGCGCGGGATGCCGAAGCCGTCGACCGTGAGCAGCATCTTCTCCACCTCGGGCCAGTATCGCTGCAGGGTCATCGCGTAGCGCCGCGCGGTCCAGCTGTTGCCGAGGCAGATCACGCTGCCGACATTGGCGAGGCCGAGCGCGGCGTCGATCACCGGCAGCGCGAGCGCGACGTTCTCGCCGGTATTCGTGGCGTGGTGCTCTTCGAGGATGCGCTCGGCCGGAATGCCGCGCCTCACCATGGCGGCCTTGATCAGCGTACACTCCGAAAGATCAGCGCCCGGCGTGATCCCACCGCTGACGATGGCGTGGCGGAAGTAGCCCTGCTGCCACAGCTTCACCGCCGTCTCGGCACGCAACTCCTCGTCGACGCGGGTCCCGAACACGAACAGGAGATCGGCCGGCCGCAGCGGCGTATCGGCGAAATGCCGCGCGTTGACCGCGGCGATCTCGGCGTCATCCGGTCTGCGCAGCGCGCGATCCTGCATCGGTCCTCTCCGAAAGCGACTCGCTCAGTCTGGCATGGCGCGCGAAATCTGCATGATCACATTCGGTGACCGGCGATGAGGTTGCGTGATCACGGCAGCAGCGCGGCCGGAATCTCCGTGAACGTGTAGCTGCGCGGCCTGTTGCGGGTGATGAAGCCGCCGACATACCAGGCGAACAGCGCGGCGAATCCGATCAGGAACAACGCGCCCGACCATTCGGCGATGACGAGCGCGCGCACCAGAAGCCCGGCCATCGCCACGGCGAGCAGCGCAATCGCGGCGAGCGCCGCGCCGTAGGTGACGCGGCCGAGGCCCGCGGTCAGCCGGGCGCTGCTGCCGCTGAAGGCGAGCCGCGCATGCAGGCCGAGGATGAAAGCACGATAGGCCTCGCTCTGCGGCGCCATCAGGGCCGCCGTCTGCCACGAGACGGAGATGATGCTGAGGCGGCGGCCATCGCGATGGGTGATGTCGGCCCGAAAACGCCTCGCCTGCATCGACACCGGTCGGTAGGACAGCCGGATCGCGGCGATGTCGGCGTAAGGCCACAGGCCGGTCCGGCCGGCGAACCGCCACGACAGCCCCTGCCCGGTCAGCTCGAACTGGTGCGCGGCCCCGATCAGCGACGCCTTGTAGGCGTAGCGGATCGCATCATCGCCGGCCGTGGTGGTGCGCTCGGAAATGGATCGGTCCTGTTGCGTGTGGCGCGCGCCTTATCCTACAAGCGGAGCATGAGCGAAACGATCTATTTTCCGCGCCACCTGATCCTGGCCGGGGCGATGGCCGCCGGCGTGCTGCTGGCGCTGGCGGTGCACATGCTCGGCGCCCGCTACGGCCTCGATCTCGGCGGCCTGTGGCAGACCGAGAGCGGCGCCTTCATGCCGGCGGGATCGGCGATCGCCTGGTGGCTGATCGCCACCGTCGGCTTCGCCTCGGGCTATTTCATCGCCAACATCATGCACCGCGCGGTATCGGGCGAGATCCCGCAGCGGATGCGCAACTTCCTGGTCGTGGTCGGCGTGCTGATGCTGGCCGGCATCGGCCAGGCGATCTCCGGCCCGAGCCCGGTGCCGTCGGCCTCGGGTGTGCTGGCCGGCCTCGCCGCGCTCTGCCTCGGCGCCCTGATGGCGTTCTGCGGCGCCAATTTCGCGTTGCGTATGAGCTGACGCGCGGCATCCGGATGCGACGACGCCGCGCGGGATGTCCGCGCGGCGTTTTGTCTCATCGGCTCTGGTGACGCGATCAGCTCGCAGCACGCAGGTTGACGCCGCTCTCGGCGAGCTTGGTCAGCTTCATGTCGGTCGCCTTCTCCTCGTCGAGCGTCTTCTGCAGCACGGCGGCGCAGTCGCTGCGGCCGAGCTGCTTGGCCCAGGCGATCAGGCTGCCATAGCGCGTGATCTCGTAGTGCTCGGCCGCCTGGGCGGCGTTGATCAGCGCTGCGTCCAGCACCGCCTTGTCGTCGACCTCGCCGGCGACCTCGTCGGCCTCCTCGATGATGCCGTCGATCGCCGGACAGTCGACCGCCTTGGCCGCGATGCCGTGCATCTTGAACACCTGTTCGAGACGCGTCACATGCGTCTTCGTCTCATCGAGATGGGTCAGAAAGCCCTGCTTGAGCTTCTGATCCGTCGCCTTGTCCGCCATCTTCGGCAGCGCTTTGACGAGCTGGTTCTCGGCGTAATAGATGTCCTGCAGCTGATGAACGAACAGATCGTTCATCGTCTTGATGTCCTTGGTGAACAGTCCCATTTGTTTCACGTCCTCTCGGTTCGGAACATGGCAGGTCCCTCCCCTGACCGATCGTCGCCATGTTCGCTGTGCGCTAACCGGCGGCTACGGCGGTTGTTCCGGCGTACCGCCCCTGCCGAACCGGTCGCAGGGACGAGGGTTCTCGTGAACCGCGCGGGCGACCAGTTGGACCGAATTGAGGCGGACGGGCCGCCAGCTATGTGACCGGAGTGTGACAGACCCGCGCCGCATGGGTCGGAGCTGAGCTGTGTCAAGGACTGCACAAGGCGCGCATTTTAGCATAAGGAACAGGCTGTCACGAATTGCCCGCCCCATCGATCAATGGTTTCGCCTCTTTTCCAAGATCTAGTACCGCCCCGCCGGGAGGATGAATGCAGCGCCTGCTGACCACGCTTGGGCGTGGCTTCAAGAAATGGATCGGCTGGAAGCGGCTGGGGATTGCAGCGAGCCTTGCGATCATCGCCTTCGCGATCACGACACTCGTGCGCACGCTGAAGGGCGTCGATGCCGGCGTCATCCTGACCGCGCTCACCGAAATCCCGCCCGGTCACATCGCCCTCGCGGCCTTGTGTGTGGTCGGCGCGTTCTGCACGCTGACCTTCTATGACTATTTTGCACTGCGAACGATTGGCAAGAAACACGTGCCCTATCGCATCGCGGCGATGAGCGCCTTCACCAGCTATTCGATCGGCCACAACATCGGCGCCACCGTGTTCACCGGCGGCGCCATCCGGTTTCGGATCTACTCCGACTACGGCCTGTCCGCGATCGACGTCGCCAAGATCTGCTTCCTGTCAGGCCTGACCTTCTGGCTCGGCAATCTGTTCGTACTCGGCATCGGTATGACCTTGCATCCGGCCGCCGCCACCGCGATGGACCAGTTGCCCCCGGCGGTGAACCAGTTGATCGCGATCGGCATCCTGGGGGCGATCTTCGCCTATCTCGGCTGGCTGACCGCCGGCAAGAACCGGCGCCAGCTCGGCCAGAACGGCTGGAAGGTGGTGCTGCCCTCGGCGCAGCTCACGCTCGTGCAGATCCTGATCGGAGTGGTCGACCTCGGCTTCTGCGCGCTGGCGATGTACCTCCTCGTCCCCGCCGCTCCGCCGATCGATTTCCTGTCGCTGTCGGTGGTGTTCATCCTCGCCACCCTGCTCGGCTTCGCCAGCCACGCGCCCGGCAGCATCGGCGTGTTCGATGCCGCGATGCTCGTGGCGCTGCCGCAGTTCGGGCGCGAGCAGTTGCTGGCCACCCTGCTCGTTTTCCGCGTGCTGTATTTCGTGATCCCGTTCGCGACGGCGATCTCCATCATGGGCATCAGGGAACTCTGGCTGAACGTCGTGAAGCCGTGGCAGGAGCGGCGCCGGCTGAACTCAGCCTGCGAGGACGAGGTCGCCGCCAAGCGCGCCGCGGCCACGGCGCCCGCCGCGGTTCCCCAGCGCATCAAGCGCCACTCCCAGCGCTGAGCAGCAATCGTCTCGCGGATGACGCGACGGTTCGACCCTCGACCGGTTGAACTCGCGTGCGATCCTCTTATTTCCGCCCCATCCCTGACGTGAATCCTTGCGCATGACCCGAATGCCCCTTCGTCCGCTGCTCGCCGCCTGCGTCCTGGCCGGCCTGCTCGCCCCTCTCGCCGCCACCGAGGCGGCCGCGCAGTTCGGCGCAGCGCCGCTGCAGATCAGCTGGGAGGTGCGCAACCGCTTCCGTCTCTTCCGGGAGGAGCGCGACTTCCTGCTGCATACCGAGAGCACGCGCGACCGCTCCATTCTCGCCGCCGAGCAGGCGTTGGCGGTGCAGAGCGACGGCCGCGGCTGGGCCCGGAACGTCGTCAACCGGCTCTGCATCGACCTCGCCGGCCGCATCAACGAGCCGTGCACGCGCGACAACGTCAAGGAAAGCTATCTCACGCCGATCGACCATCCGATCACCGTGCGCCTGACCGGCCCGGTCCCGGTCGGCGCCACCTGCGCGTGGTCGTTCGACGACGGCGACGGGCCGCAGACCTCGACATTCGACTGCGCCGAACCGGTCAACCTGCGCGTCCGCTACGGCCGCCAGACCGTCGCATCCGTCGATGTCGCCAGCCCGGAAGGCACGCAGCAGGTGTCGACCGGAATCCAGGTCCGCGACATCCTGATCGCCGGCCTCGGCGACAGCATCGCCTCCGGCGAGGGCAATCCCGACCGCCCGATCGCGCTCGCCGACGACGGCTTCTGCTTCCGCTCCTATCTCGGCGGCCCGACCGCGCAATATTATCGGCCGAGCCGGGCCGGCTTCAAAGGCGGCCGCGCCTGCGAGGCGCCGGACACGCTGCAGAACTGGCAGAAGCACAGCGCGGTCTGGCTCAACGCGGCCTGCCATCGCTCGCTCTACAGCTACCAGACCCGCACGGCGCTGGCGCTCGCGGTGCGCTATCCGCACGTCGCGGTCACCTACCTGCCGCTCGCCTGCACCGGCGCCACCATCGCCGACGGCCTGTTCGGCAGCCAGCGCGCGCGCGAATGCACGCCCGGCCGCGCCGCGACCACCTGCGCCGGCAGCGTCAACGGCCAGCTCGGCGAGCTGCGCGAGGCGCTGACCGCGGCCAAGCGTCGCCAGCCGGACCGCAAGCTCGATCTGATTCTGCTGTCGATCGGCGCCAACGACATCAACTTCTCCGGTCTCGTCGCCGACGTCATCGTCGATACGCCGACCGAACGCACGCTGTTCAAGCGCTCGGGCGTGATCGGCTCGGTCGAGGAATCGCGCAGCGAGCTGGCGCGCGACCTGCCGCAGGGTTTTGCCAAGCTGCGCGAGGCGCTGAAGCCGCTGGTCGGCGACCTCTCGCACGTCATCTACACCTCCTACGGCAACCCGGCACTGAGCGGCCCCGGCACGCCCTGCCCGGGTGGTCCGGCCGGTTTCGAGGTCCACCCATCGTTCAATGCCAATCCGCAGCGGCTCGCCAAGGTCGCGGGCTTCGTCGAGAACGAGTTCCTGCCGTCACTGCGCGGGCTGGCGCAATGTACCGCGGGAGTCCTGTGCCGCGATCCGCAGGCCGACCGCATGACCTTCGTCGATGCGCATCAGGCCGCGTTTGCCGATCACGGCTTCTGCGCCCGCTCGACGCAGGATCCGCCGTTCGACCGCGAATGCTTTTCGGCCGACGGCGCCAGCTTCGATCCGAACATCGTCAGCGCCGCCAACGAGCCGCTGCTGTGCGGCCGCGGCGCCAGCGAGTATCGTCCCTATCTGCCGCGCGCGCGCTGGATCCGCGATGCCAACGACAGCTACTTCTCGGCGATGACCTATCCGCAAGGGCTGCCGGCGGCGATGCAGCCGTCCGACATCCACGATGCGAGCTGGGGCGTGCTATCCGCGGTCTATGGCGGCGCCGTGCATCCGACGGCGGAGGGCCATGCCGTGATGGCCGACGCCGCCTTTCCGGCCGCGGCGCAAGTGCTCAACCTCGATGCGGCCGAGCCCAACGTCACCAGCCAGCCGCTGCCGCCGGCGGGCGTGGTGAGGCAGTAGTCGGCCATTCGGGTAGGGATCGCAGAGGAAGAACGGCCTGAAGCGCTCCGCTCCGCTCACCGTCTTTCGGGACGCCCCTCCGTGAGCGGGCGCTCAGGAACAAGGGCTGCGGGGCGGCGAGATCGCGGACCTCATGGTGAGTTGGGAGCGGATGGAGAGCCGGGCCGCCTTGGAAGAACGTGTCGGCCTCGCCGTCCCAACGCTCAGCGCGCAAATCGACGGCGACCACCGCCAAGCGATCCTGATTGTCGTTGTGCCCAATATGGGTTGTTCACGCACATTGCCGCGAGGCCCCGGCCTGCCCTTCGACACTGATCCCAGGACGTATAGGTGCATTCGACATAGGTGCTACCACCCCATTCCCACCTTTGTAGGCAGACAGGATAATTGGAATCATAGGTTTGAGCAGCGGCGATCGGGATCATGGAGATGGCCGCGCTCCCCGCGATGATCCAACGCAGCATCAGTATCGCTCCCTCGTCGAATTCCAACCGCTGCGGCCAATGGCCTGCACGATCACCGGCAAGCAACGCTCGAATAATCATGGAGACCTTGTCCTCGACCACGCGGTTGATCTGGATCAAGCTTTTCGCCGACGCGGTGTCCGAGATCGCGATCCCTTGTCGGCCAGGAGCGAGGACGGTCGCAGTTCGGAAGCAGTCTACTTGACTGCAGCCGGCTTCTTCATCATCGGAGGCGCCTGCTTGGTGGCGGAGCCGGTTGCCGTCGTCGCCTGCGAGGGCAGATATTTGGCGAGGATCGCAGGATCGATCTGCGCCATGTTGCTGTCCGGCAGGCGGGTCCAGGTCTCGTCCTTGCCAAACAGCGAGATGCCGAGATAGCCGTGCAGGATCAGCGTCTGCCCGTCCGGACTGACCCGCATATTGGCCTTCCAGATGTTGCCGTCGCGCGGATTGAGCACGTTGCCGCCTTCGTATTTCAGGCCCTCGCGCTTCATGTCGCGCACGAAGGAGATGCCGAGCACTGGCGCATTCTTGCGGTCATCGCTGCACTTCGAACAGACCTCGTTCGGATTGTCGCCGGGACGCGGAAACGTCTTGGCGATCACGCCCTCGAACACGCCGTCGTGGTCGATGAAGAGAAACCAGCCGACGGGCCTGCCATCCTCGACCTTCTGCCACAGACCGGCCGCGGTCGGCTCAGCCGCGAGCGCAGGCCGCGTCAGCAGAGCACCGGCAACGACGAGCGCGCCGATCGCGAGCTTCGTCACACCAGGCACCAGCCGAAGTCGGGGAAACGCATTGCGCATCATCATCTCACCTTGACCAAGTCACAAAATGAATGGCCGCACAGTACGGCCGTTTCATGCATCGTTCCAGCCCCATAACAGGTCTGGCGCGCCGGTGAAACCGGCACGCGCAGGAAACATTTCTTCACATTTGAGTTGGTCCGGCGGCGGAAGGTTCCATACCGCCGACAAATTAGTTGACGCCGAGCTTCTTCTGCAGGCTCGACGACGACGTCGTGTACTGGAACACCAGCCGCTTCTCCGGATACACGTAGCGGTGCGCCTTCTGCGCCATCAGCGCGCCCTCGTGGAAGCCGCACAGGATCAGCTTGATCTTGCCGGGATAGGTGTTGATGTCGCCGATCGCGAAGATGCCGGGCACGGAGGTCTCGAAGGCAGAGGTCTCGACCGGAATGAGATTGTGCTCGAGCGCGAGGCCCCACTCGGCAACCGGACCGAGTTTCATCGTCAGTCCGAAGAATGGCAGCATCATCTCGCAGGGGACGGTCTCGACCGCGTTGTCGTTGCCCTTGATCGTCGCAGCCGACAGCTGGCCATTGGCGCCTTCGAGCGCGGTCACCTGGCCGATGCGCAGATCCATCTTGCCGCCGGCGACGAGCGCGCGCATCTGCTCGACGCTGTGGGGCGCGGCACGGAAGTCGTCGCGGCGATGAACGAGCGTGATGCGCTTCGCGATGGGGTGCAGGTTGAGCGTCCAGTCGAGCGCGGAGTCGCCGCCGCCGACGATGACGACATTCTTGTCGCGGAACTGCTCCATCTTGCGCACGGCATAGAATACCGAGGTGCCTTCATAGGCCTCGATGCCCGGCACCGGCGGGCGCTTGGGCTGGAACGAGCCGCCGCCGGCCGCGATCACCACGACCTTGCACTCGAACACCTTGCCGGCATCGGTGGTGACGCGAAAACCGGGATCGCCGATCTTTTCGACCTTCTCGACCATCTCGCCGAGATGGAAGGTCGGACTGAACGGCTTGATCTGCTCCATCAATTGATCGGTGAGGCCCTGCCCCGTCACCATCGGCACGCCGGGAATGTCGTAGATCGGCTTCTCCGGATACAGCTCGGCGCATTGGCCGCCGACCTTGTCGAGGATGTCGATCAGATGCGCCTTGATGTCGAGCAGCCCCAGTTCAAAAACGGCAAACAGTCCGCAAGGGCCCGCGCCAATGATCAGCACATCGGTCTTGATCGCTTCGCTCATGTCGCTCTTCTCGTTGGAGGCGCCGCTCGACGGATGGCGGCAGATGGCGGTTCCGAATTTGTAGCCATTGGTGTGGTCGCAGGGAAGGCACAAAAGCCGCCCCTGGCTCGCGCGCGGCTTGCAGCGGTGGGCTTAGCCGGGTTTGAAGGGGACATGAATGATGGAGATCAATCGGTGACAGAGACGGCCCGCGGCGACCACGCGCCACGCCTGGAGGACTTTCCCTACCGCCTCGCGGACAATGTCCGCTTCGGCGACCTCGATCCCAACCAGCACGTCAACAATGCGGTCTACGCGACCTACTTCGAGACCGGCCGGGTGACCTTGATGAAAGACCCGCGCCATGGCCTGACCCAGGACGGGCTGGCCTGGATCATGGTGCGGCTGGACATGCATTTCCGGGCCGAGCTGCGCTGGCCGGGCACGATCGAACTGGGACTGGGGGTCGTGAGGCTGGGGCGCACGTCGGTGACCTGCGAGCAGGTCGTGTTCTCGGACGGGCGCTGCGTGGCGTCGGCCACCGCGGTCATGGTCCTGATCGACGAGGTGACGCGCAAACCGGCGCCGCTGACGCCGAATCTCGTTGCTGCGCTACAGCCCTGGGTCCGCCGCGGCATGGCGATCGCGCCGCCGGCATAGGCCTGGCGGCGATCAGCCGAAGCGCGGCGACGAGGGCGCGAGGCGAACGGTCAGGCCTGACGCTCGGGGGTGGCGACGACGAGGCCGTCGAGTTCGTCGGAGACCTTGATCTGGCAGGAAAGACGGGAATTCGGCCGGACATCGTAGCCGAAATCGAGCATGTCCTCTTCCATCGGGGTCGGCGGGCCGACCTTCTCGCGCCAGGCTTCGTCGACATAGACATGGCAAGTCGCGCAGGCGCACGCGCCGCCACATTCGGCCTCGATGCCGGGAATGGCGTTGCGGATCGCCGCTTCCATCACGGTCGCGCCGTTTTCGATGTCAACGGTTCGGGATTCGCCGGTATGGTCGACAAAGGTGATCTTGGCCATGTGTGCTCGTGCTGCGCAAGAAATGAGGTCGGGCTGTCCTATAACGGACCGCTCCGCTCCGCGCTAGTGCTGCCGCCGGCCGCTCAGGCCGCGCCGAGCATCTCCGAAATCGCCGCGCGGGCCTGCGCGATCGCCGTGCCGAGCCAGGCCAGCGCATCGGCCGGGTCGCCCGCCCGCAGCGCCGCTTCGAGCCCTTCCGCCGCGTCGGCGACGTCGAGCGCGCCGACGGCGCGGGCCGAGCCCTTCAGCGTGTGGGCGACGGTGGCGGCGTCCTCGGGCATCACCTGCAAGCGCTCCAGCAGGCGGACGGCCTGGCTGGAGAACATGGCGAGCACCTCGCGCTCGAGCGCGCTGTCGCCGAGCGTCATCCGGCGCAGCAGGTCCAGGCTGATCGGCCCGTCATCGGGAACCAGCGGGGGCGAGGGCATCCATTCGATCCGTGAAAGGTCGGGAATCATGGCGGCAATCCGGTCCGGGCGCGCCGCGCGCGCCTGTGGTAAGCCAAGCACGACAATGGTTAATGCATTGTTACCGGCCCAATTGCCGCGGGTTTGCCGTGATTTGGGCCCGGCTCTGCCCCAATCACGGCAGAAACGGGAATTCGCAGAACTTCTAGAGTGTTAACGGCGGCTGCTGTTAACGATGATTAAGAATCTCTTAACCACGGCCATTTCTTTCAACAGGCACAGCCAATAGGATGATGCCCGGATGGAGTGGGTCACCTGGCGGAATTTGCCACCCCTGGTGCCTGCGAGGGATGACGTCCGGTTCGAGCGTTGCGAGAGGGCACTCGTACGCGGCTCGCCGGATCGAAATTAAGACGAGGGCTCGGACTCAACATGGCGAACACTCCGAAAAAGGTCAAAGACCCGACTGAAGTTGCGCTGTCCGCCATTCAGGAGGCTTTGAACATCAGCGATTCGTCCGCGCCCACGGACTCGCAGGGCTCGGTCCACGCTGACGGGGCTCCGCCCGTCATGCCGAACGGCGTGTCCAGTCTGGATTCGTTCGACTCCCGTCCGGGCATCGACCGCAGCAGCCTTGACGAGATCGAGCCGCCGCCGCTCGCCGCGCGCCACCCGGCCAATGACGACCGCGAGACTATCGGCCAATTGCTGCAGGCGATCCAAAAGGGCCGCCCGTCACGCGGCGTCTACACGCTGGCAACCGCCTTTGCAGGCATCTGGATCGTCGGCTGCGTCCTGCTGACCATCGGCTTCCTGCCCGCTTTGCAGACCTTGATCGGCCAGAGCGGCGGCGTGCTGGTCATGGCAGGCCTCGCCGCAGTGTTCTTTGCCCCGGTTCTGCTGTTCTATTTCCTCGCGAGCCTCGCTTGGCGCGGCCAGGAGCTGCGCATGATCGCGCAGTCGATGGCGCAGGTCGCGATCCGCTTCTCCGAGCCGGAAGGCGCCGTCAGCGATTCGATCGTGACCGTCGGCCAGGCCATCCGCCGCGAGGTCGCGGCGATGGGCGACGGCGTCGAGCGCGCGATCGCTCGCGCAGGCGAGCTCGAGATGCTGGTCGCCAACGAGGTTGCGGCGCTCGAGCGCGCCTACAGCGACAACGAGGTCCGCATCCGCGCCCTGCTCCAGGACATCGCCCATCAGCGCGACAACCTCGTGGGCCAGGCCGAGCAGGTTCGGAGCGCCATCTCGGGCGTCCAGATCGACCTTCGCCACGACATCGCGCTGATCTCGGACGCGATCGCCTCGCGGGTCGACGAGGTCGCCAAGAGCATCACCGGCGCGCTGGAAGAGCGCGGCGCCCACATCACGGCCGCGCTCGGCAACGCCGGCGACAACATGATCCTCGCGCTCGGCGAGCGCGGCGGCGATCTGCTCGACCGGCTCGAAGAGGCCAGCGCCGAGACCACCCGCGCCGTGCTCGACGCCTCGGAGCGGCTCACCACCAGCCTCAATTTCAAGACCGGCCACGTCCACGACGAGTTCGCCGACCTGTCGGACCGAGTCCACGAGATGCTCAACGAGCGCATCGACCGCATCACCAGCGAGTTCGAGCAGCGCACGGCGGCCATCGTCGACGGCATCTCGGTGCGAACCGAGCAGGTTCACGACCAGCTCAAGGCGTCCGGCGAGTCCCTCCTGTTGGAGCTCGAGCTGCGCAGCGGCGATCTCGTCACCAAGATCGACGAGGCGAGCCAGCGCATGTCCGGCCACATCGTCACGTCAGGCGAGAAGGCGAGCGAGTCGCTCGATGCGACCGTCAATTCGCTGGTCGCCAAGGTCGTCAGCCAGACCGAGAGCACCCACGACACGCTGTCGATCCAGATCAGCGCCTTCGACGAGCTGGTGAAGAACCAGGGCACCGAGCTCGCCGAGCGCTTCGCACGCGACAGCTCGACGCTGGGCGCGCTGATCACCCGGCACATCACCGAGTTCGACCGCACGGTGAAGACCTATGGCGGCGAGATCGTCGAGCGCATGGGCCAGCGGACCCAGGAAATCTCCGACAATCTCAAGTCCTATGTCGATACGTTCGATACGCGGCTGTCTTCCAACAGCGGTGAGATCACGGCGACGCTGGATCAGCGGCTGAACCAGTTCGAGACCAATCTGCAGGCCCGCATCACCACCCTCGACACCTCGCTCGATGCGAAGATCAAGACCTTCGACGACAGCGTCGAGGGCCGCCTCAAGTCGCTCGAGGAGAACTTCGACAACCGCGCGACCTCGGTGACCTCGACGATCGAAGGCCGCCTCGGCACTCTGTCCAACTCGCTGACCGACGGCGCGGCGCAGGTGCTGCACGCGATCGACTCCCGGCTCACCGTTCTGACGACCTCGCTGACCGACGGCTCGGCGCAGGCGATCCAGTCGATCGATTCCCGCCTCAACATTCTGACCTCCTCGCTGACCGACGGCACCGACAAGGCGCTCGAAGCGATCGATCAGCGCATCCACAGCCTGTCGAACATCATCGACGGCCGCAGCTACGAGCTGACCGAAGCCGTCACCGCGCGCTTTCAGGACATCCATCAGGGCATCGAGACCCGCGTCGGCTCGATCGCCAAGGACATCGACCATCGCGTGTCGCAGTTCGAGGACCTGCTCGGCTCGCGCGTCGAGGCGGTGGCCGGCCGCATCGAGAGCAGCGGCCGCCAGGCGAGCGACGAACTGATGACGCGCGCCGAGCTGCTGTCCGCCAGCATCAAATCGCATGTGGAAGATGCGGAGCGGGCGCTGACCAACCTCGTGGTCAACACCAGCGAGACCATCCAGACCGGGGCCCGCTCGGCACAGCAGGCGCTGCTCAACGTCTCGACCGACGTCGGATCGCAGTTGAAGAACACCTCCGCCGAGGTCGAGCGTGCCCTGTCGAACGCAGGCAGCAGCGCGGCCGAGGCCGTCCTGACCAGCGCACGCGAGGCCCAGGCCACGCTGGTCGCGGCCTCCGGCGAGACCGCCGACCAGATCAAGTCGCTGTCGGCCGACGTCGAGCGCACGCTCACGGCGGCAGGCTCGACCACCGCAGCCTCGATCCTCGCCGGTGCGCGCGAGGCCCAGAACACGCTGGTGTCCGCCTCCTCCGATGCCGCCACCCACGTCAAGTCGCTCGCCGTCGACGTCGAGCAGGCGCTGACGGCCGCCGGCTCGGCCACGGCAGCCTCGATCCTCGCCGGTGCACGCGAGGTCCAGAACACGCTGGTGTCCGCCTCCTCCAACGCGGCCGAGCACGTGAAGTCGCTCGCAGCCGACGTGCAGCGCTCGCTGACCAGTGCCGGGACGGAAACCGCCGAAGCCATCACGGCGGGCGCCCGTGATGCCCAGCATGCCCTGCTCGCGGCATCGAGCGAAGCGGCCGAACAGGTCAAGGCGCTGACCGTCGACGTCCAGCGCTCGCTGTCGATCGCGGGGACGACCACCGCGGAAACGATCACCGGCGGCGCCCGGGAAGCGCAGAGCACGCTGATCAGCGCTTCGTCCGAAGCGGCCAATCACGTCAAGTCGCTGGCGGCCGACGTCGAGCGCACGCTCGCCGCGGTCGGAACCAGCACGGCCGCAGCGATCGTCGACAGCGCCCGCGACGTCCAGTCGAAGCTCGTCACCGCCTCGACGGAAGCAACCGAGCACGTCAAGTCGCTGGCCGTCGACGTCGAGCGGACGCTGTCGTCCGTCGGCGCCGATACCGCGAGCTCGATCCTCAACAGCGCGCGCCAGGCGCAGATGTCGCTGACCGCCACGTCAGCCGACACCGCGGCCACCCTGGTCGGCAGCGCACGCGAAGCCCAGGCGGTGCTGACGACGACCACGACCGAGACGGTCGCGGTGATCGTCGGCGGCGCGCGCGAGGCGCAGAACCTGCTGACCGCCACCTCCACCGACACCGCGGGCCAGCTCAAGGCGATGTCGTCGGAGATCGAGCGCGTCATCAATTCCGTCGCGGCGAACACCACCGATGCGATCCAGAGCAGCGCGCTCAATGCGCAGAGCGCGCTCGTCGCCGCCTCCAACGAGGTCTCCACGCGGGTCAAGTCGACCTCGACCGAGATCGAGCGCTCGGTGCTCGCCGCCGGCAACTCGTTCGGCTCGGCCATGACCGGCAAGACCGACGAGATCGTCACCTATGTGCAGCAGCAGAGCGAGCGGCTGTCGCAGATGCTCGACGGCAAGCGCGGCACCCTTGTGGAGGCACTCAACTCGAAGACCAACCAGCTCACGATCGAGATCGATCGCGTCACCACCGACGCGCTGAAGGCGATCGAGGTCCGCGGCCAGAACTTCGCCCAGAGCGTCAATGGCAACGGCTCCGAGGTCGCCCGCACCATCACCTCGGCGGGAGAGCTCGCGACCACCGCGATCACCAAGTCGCTCAAGGAGCTGGAGCAGGCCTCGCGCGCGGCGATCGAGCAGTCGCGCCAGGTCTCGGTGGCTGCGGTCACGGAGATGCAGGAGACGAGCAAGATCCTGCGCACCGACACGGTCGCCCTGTTCGAACGTCTGCGCGAGGGCAACATCCTGCTGCAGGAGGTCCTGACCGGCGCCCACGACAACCTCAACTCGCTGGAGCGGGCGCTGGTCACCCGGGTGGCCGACTTCGTCACCGCGATGAACGACGTCACCGCGCGCAACGGCACCGCGACGCAGACGCTCGAGGACCAGCTCAACGTGTTCAACTCCAAGACGTCGCGGGCGCTGGAGGATCTAAACTCGCTGTCCGGCCAGTTCGACGCGCATGGCAAGGCGCTGATCGAGGCGGCGGCCATCGTCGAGCAGAGCAACCGCGATGCGACCGTCTCGATCTCGGATCGCAAGACGACGCTGGAATCGCTGGTCACCACCATCGATCTGCGCACCGCCGATCTCGACCAGCGTCTGACGCGCTTCACCACCCTGCTCGACGAGTCCTTGGCGGCCGCCGAGGAGCGCGCCCGCGACATCGCCCGGGTCGTGGCGGAAACGGCGGGGGCCGGCTCGACCGCGCTCAGCCGCCAGTTCGAGGCCATCCGCGCCAACGCCGAGGAGGAACGCCGCCTCACCACGTCGCAGATGCAGGAGATCTACCAGCAGAGCACGCAGGAAGCCGATGCGATGTTCAAGCAGTCGGCGGAGAAGTTCGCCACGCTGGTGTCGAGCATGAAGCAGATGACCGCCGAGATGCATCGCGAGCTCGAGGCGACGCGCAACGAGCTGCGCCGCGGCGTGCTGGAGATGCCGCAGGAGGCCGCCGAGAGCACGGCGCAGATGCGCAAGGTCATCGTCGACCAGATCGAGGCGCTGGCCGAACTCAACCGGATCGTCGCGCATCACGGCCGCGGTCTCGACGTGGTCAGCGCGTCGCGTCCCGCCGCGGTCGCGGCGCCAGCGGCCGTGATCCGTCAGGAAGAGCCGATCGTCGCCGCAGCCGTCGGCGGCCGGCCGGACATGCGCCTGCGCGAGCCGGCTGCGACCAGCGTCGCCAACCTGCCGCCGCCGGATCTCGGCATGCAGCCGCCGGCCCCGCCGCCGCAGCCACGCCGGGTCGAGGCGCCGCCGATGGGTCCGGTCGCCGATCAGCGCAGCGACAACTGGCTGTCCGACCTGCTCAACCGGGCCGACAACAGCACCGCCGGCCAGCCCCAGCCGCCGCGTGGCCGCGGTCCGGCGCAGCAGTCGGGCAATCCGCTGGAGTCGCTGTCGCTCGACATCGCACGGCTGATGGACCGCAATCTCGCGGCCGAGATGTGGGACCGCTACCAGCGGGGCGAGACCAAGGCGTTCTCCAAGCGTCTCTACACCCCGGCCGGCCAGAAGGCGTTCGACGAGGTCGCCCGCAAGTACCGCGCCGACCGTACCTTCAAGCAGACGGTGGACCGCTACATCACCGAGTTCGAGCGGCTGCTCGACGAGGTCGCACGCGACGACCGCAATCCGCAGGCGCTGCGTGCCCAGCTCACCTCGGAGACCGGGCTGGTCTACACCTTGCTCGCCCACGCCGCCGGAAGGCTGGCGTGACGGGAGCAGCGAACAGCGACTAGCGGATGGCGAGGAGCCGACCGCGATGAGAATAGAGAACGGAGGCCGCGAGGCCTCCGTTTCGCTTATCGGGGTCCAGTGAAGCGTTTTCGGATTTGCCCGTCGCCGGCCCGACCGGCACGGCAGCCGTCGTTGCAGGCGCCCGGGATGCCAGTCAGCATGAGACGGGACAATGCCAAGCCGAGCGTGGAGCAATCGGTGCATCGCCGCGGAGGGCACCGAGGCGCTGCCTCTCGCTACGCCCTGCGCCCGCCCGCCTCCCTCACCGCCGCCCGCTGGTGGGCGCCGCGGGCGCGGGCTGCGAGGCCTGGGCGTTGCTCGGGCTGGCGTTGCTGGCCCCGAACAGGACCCGGGTCGGATTGCGGTCGAAATTGTTCACGGCGCGGCTGATGTCGGACAGCGTGCGCCGTCCATCGGCCATCAGCGCGCCGGAGCGCTTGTCCAGATCCTCGGCGAGCTCCCGGATCGATTTCACCGTCAGGAACAGCTCGCCGCCATCCTTGCCGCCGGCCAGCGTGTTGAGACCGAGCATCAGGGTATCGGCCTTGCCCATGATGCCGTCGACACGGCTCATGACGCCATCGATGCGCTCGGAATTGCGGGCCAGCGACTGGGTGAACACCTCGAGATTCTTGATCGAGTTCTTCACGGCGTCCTGGTTGTCCGCGACCACCTTGTTGATGTTCTGTAAGGTGGCTCGGATCGCTTCGGTCACGTCCTGCAGCCGGGTCGGATCGGCACGCAGCACCGGCACGCCATCCTCGTCGAGCGGCGGCGGCGGCGCAGCCTCCTCGCCGCCCTTCAGCGAGATCGCGGCGACGCCGGTCAGGCCCTGGAACTCGAGCCCGACCAGGGTGTCCTTGCGGATCGGTGCGTTGTTCTCGACCATCGCCAGCGCGACGACGCGGCGCGGATTGTCGAGCTTGACCGAGATGACCTCACCGACCCGGATACCATTGAAGTTGACGCTGCCGCCGTTGCGCAGACCCGCGGCCGGACCCTCGAACACGACCCGCAGCGGGCTGCGCTGCTTGGTCGTGTGCAGGCTCTGAAACCAGAGGACAAATCCGATCGCCGCGGCAATCACAGCCAGCGTGAACGACCCGATCAGGACGTAATTCGCCCGCGTTTCCATTACCAACTCCGGTACCGGCACGTCGCGGTGGTCATCCGGCCCCCGCTTCCGTGCACTGTCGGTTGGCGCCGGACAGCGGCACCCACCCCATCAACTTTGTCGCGGCAGTCCCCACTCCCGCTCACAAAAATCGTCCCTGGGGCGCGTCGCGCTACCCCATCACGGCTCGGGCACGCTTGCCGTGGAAATACTGTCGGAGCCACGGATGTTCCGAGGCCTGCATGTCGGCCATCGATCCCGCGGCGATAATCTTGCCGTCGCCCAGCACGGCGATGCGGTCGCACGCCGTATACAGGCTGTCGAGATCATGGGTTACCATGAAAACCGTCAGTCCCAAAGTGCGCTGCAGGGTCCGGACGAGCTCGTCGAAATCGCCGGCGCCGATCGGGTCGAGCCCCGAGGTCGGCTCATCGAGGAACACCAGCTCCGGATCGAGCGCGAGCGCGCGTGCCAGCGCCACGCGCTTGATCATGCCCCCCGACAGCTCGCTCGGGAAACGATCAGCAACATCGGGCCGCAATCCGACCATCACCAGCTTTGCGATCATGATCTCGTCGAGCAGACGCTGCGAGACCTTGAGATACTCCCGGACCGGGAACTGGATGTTCTGCCGCACGGTGAGCGAGGAGAACAACGCGCCCTGCTGGAACAGCACGCCCCAGCGCCGCTCGACGGCGCGGCGGCCGGCACGATCGGCGGCGTCGAGATCGACGCCGAACACCTCGATGTTGCCCGACAGCTTCGGCACGAGGCCGATGATGGTGCGCGTCAGCACCGACTTGCCGGCGCCGGATGGACCGACGAAGCCCAGGATCTCGCCGCGCTTGACGTCGAGGTCGAGCCCGTCGAGCACGCGCGTCTTGCCGAACTGCACGGTAACGTCACGCACGCGGATGATCGGATCGGAGACCTCCTGCGTCATCTCAGCTCACATCCCGACCGCGGCGAAGAAGATCGCGAACACGCCGTCCATCACGATGACGAAGAAGATGCCCTTCACCACCGACGAAGTGGTGTGGCGCCCCAGCGACTCGGCACTGCCCTGCACTGCCAGTCCTTCGACGCAGGCGACGATCCCGATCACCGCCGCCATCACCGGCGCCTTGAGCAGCCCGACCTTGAAATGATCGATCGAGATCGCATCGCGCAGGCGCAGCAGGAAGGCCTCGGGATCGACGCCGCCATAGAACCAAGCCACCAGCCCACCGCCATAGAGCGCGGCGATGTCGCCGAGGAAGGCCAGGATCGGCAGTGCGATCACCAGCGCGAGCATGCGCGGCAGGATCAGGACCTCGATCGGATCGAAGCCCATTGTGCGCAGCGCGTCGATCTCCTCGCGCATCTTCATCGAGCCGAGCTCGGCCGTGTAGGCGCTACCCGACCGGCCCGCGATCATGATCGCCACCAGCAGCACGCCGATCTCGCGCAGCACCAGCACGCCGAGCATGTCGACGACGAAGATGTCGGCGCCGAACCTTCGGAAATGGAAGATGCCCTGCTGAGCGATGATGCAGCCGATCAGGAAGGTGATCAGCACGATGATCGGCACCGCGCGCCAGCACACCTGCTCGAGATGATGGATGGTCGAGGTCAATCGGAAGCTGCGGGGATGAATGAGGACCCGGCCGCTGGCGACGATCACGGCGCCGAGCATGTCGATCAGCGCGGCGATCGTGCCGAAGATGCCGGCGACACTGAGACCGATCTGGCCGAGCATGCCGGTGATGGTCACCATCGTCGCGTCGCCATTGGGCGCGGTGCTGACGCGTCGAACCTCGTCGACCAGGCTGGCGTAGTTCGCAGAGAGCCCATCGATCCGGACCTCGACGGTTCCGGTCGTGAAGCTGCGGCGCAGCCGCTCGATCAGCCAGGCACCGAACGTGTCGAGCTTGGAGACTTGGGAGACGTCGATGGAGACATCGATCTTCTTGCCGGCGAGCTTTTCGGCATCGGCGACGAGCCGTTCGAGCGACGGCGCAAAGGGCGCAGTCCAGGCGCCGGTCGCGCGCAGCGACAGCGCGTTGCCATCGCCACTGCGCTGCAAATCAGGGCCGCCCTTCACGACGGCCATCCTCGGAGCCTTGGACGTCCGCTCCTTGACGAGAAAAATCCCACCGCGTCGCTACCACCTTGCCGGAGACCACTATCAACAGCCATAGTCGGTCAGATCGCGCAAGTCCCAAGCGCCTCATTCCGGTTCACAAAGCGCCAGACTTTCAAATGACTTCCAACGGTTTTCCAATACTGGACGCCCGGATCGGCCACTGGCCGATCGCCGGCAGCTTCACGATCAGCCGCGGCGCCAAGACCGAAGCCGTGACAGTGATCGCGGAGCTGCGACACGGGACGATGGTTGGCCGCGGCGAATGCGTGCCCTATCCGCGTTATGGCGAAACGCCCGATGCGGCGCTGAGCGCCCTGCTCGCGATGCGCGATGCGGTCGCCTCTGGTCTCGACCGCGCCGCCCTGCAGACGGCGTTGCCGCCGGGCGCGGCGCGCAATGCGCTCGACTGCGCGCTGCTCGACCTCGAAGCCAAGCGGAGCGGCCGGCGCATCTGGGACCTGCTCGGACGTCGCGCACCGGCACCGTGCGTCACGGCCTACACGATTTCGCTCGGGAGCCCCGATGTGATGGCCAAAGCTGCGGCCAAGGCCGCGCATCGCCCGCTGCTCAAGATCAAGCTCGGCGGCGACGGCGATCCTGCGCGGATTGCAGCCGTGCGAGCGGCGGCGCCGCAGTCACAACTGATCGTCGACGCCAACGAGGCCTGGACCGAAGCGAATTTGGAATCCAATCTCGCAGCCTGCGCCATCGCCGGCGTCACGCTGGTCGAGCAGCCGCTGCCCGCAGGGAAAGACGAAGCGCTCGGAAAGATCGCGCGCCCGCTCACCGTCTGCGCCGACGAGAGCGTGCATGACCGCGACTCGCTCGAAGCGCTGCGCGGACGCTATGACGCCGTCAACATCAAGCTCGACAAGACCGGAGGACTAACCGAGGCGCTTGCGATGGTCGAAGCCGCGCGCGCGGTCGGCTTCGACATCATGGTCGGCTGCATGGTGGCGACATCGCTGTCGATGGCACCGGCCATGCTGCTGACGCCTTTCGCCCGTTTCGTCGATCTGGACGGTCCGCTGCTGCTCGCCGAGGATTGCGAGCACGGCCTGCACTACGAGGACAGCCTGGTCTATCCGCCCGATCAGGCGTTGTGGGGCTGAAACGACAGGCTTCGGTGCGCGATCCACATCAGGACGCCGCCCGCTCCGGCCATCGCGGCCATCACGTAGTAGACACCGGGTCCATAGGCCGCATAGACCGGCCCCGAGAGGGCCGATGCCGCCGAGCCGACCACGCCGCTCGCAGCCGCATAATAGCCCTGCCCGCGCGCCGTCAGCTGCGCCGGCACTTGGCGGACCAACAGCCCCATGGTTCCAACCAGGGTCAGCCCGAAGGTGAAGCCGTGACTGATCTGGACCGCGGCGAGCCCACCCGCATGGGGCTCCTGGGCCGTGAGGCTCCAGCGCAGCACGGCCGCCATCGCGCCGATCATGACCAGGCTCGCGGGCGCCAGCGTGAACCGGGGCGACAGGGCGAACACGACGATCTCGGCCAGCACGCCCATGGTCCAGAGCCAAGCGATTGTCAGCCCGCTGAAGCCCTGCGCCTTCCACTCGATGGCGGAGAACGTGTAGTAGGCCGCATGGCTTGCCTGGATCAGCGCCGAAGCGGCGATGATGCAGAGGAAGCTCGGATTGCCCAGCAGACTGCGCCCGTCCCGGGCCAGGCCGGCGCCATGCGGCAGCGGCGGCAGCGCCTGCAGCAGCAGGCTGCTTGCCGCACCGCACAGCGCGACCGAGACGATGATCCAGATCAGCTCGGACGACGGCGCGAGGTCGACCAGCCCGCCGCACAGCAGCGTTCCGGCGATGAATGCGGCCGATCCCCACAGCCGCAGGCGACCGTAGTTCAGGCCATAGCTCATCACGCCACGGAGCGCATAAGCGTCCGTCAGCGGGACAACGGGTGTCCAGAGACAGCAGGTTGCCACGTAGACCAGGAATACCAGCCAGGGTTCGCGCTGGAAGGCAAGAGCCACAAAGCCCGATGCCGTTGCGAAGGTGGTCAGCCGCATCGCGGCGCGCAGGGCCTGCCGGCGCTCGGCAACCGCGGTGATCAGCGGCAGGACGGTGAAGCGGGTTACGGCGGGAACCGCAACGATGACCCCAATCCATGCGGCATCCAGGCCGATCGCCCGTAGCCATACGGGAAAGAACGGCAGATGCGTGCCCGAGAGCACGAACACAGCGCCATAGAACAGCCCCAACCTGTCCGCGAATCGGCGCGACAATACCGGCGATGTGGTGGAGATTTGTCGGGACAGTGGCATCAATTCAATTGCGATTCGATCAATATCATGGTGATCGTTATGCCAACGCGCAGCAATGTGCGCGATAGGTTTGCCATGGTCGATGAAGTCTTCGCCCTCTCGCCGATATCCGCCCGTGCGGCTCAGCCGAACGAGGCCGATTACGAGGCGATCCGCGACGCCTTCATGGAGACGTCCCGAGGCCGCTGGTTCCTTGGCGAATACGCCAAGCGCAACCGCAATGCCGACACCAGCATGGTGCTCGACGCGGTGGCCCGCATCGAGCATGCGCTGGCCTCACAGCGTCAGCAGCAGCAGGAGTTCGAGCAGGCCGACAGCAAGGCACTGCCCGAAGCGCTGGCCGCGATCCGCGCCACGGTCGAAGACGCCGCACTCGCCGCCGCCACTGCGGTCGACAGCATGGCCCTCGAGCAGAACCTGGCGCCGGTGCGCAAGGGCATCCGAATCATCAAGGAAATTTCCTGGCGCTGGCGCGAGATCGGTGCGGACTCGCGGATCTGCGACCTGATCGATTCACAGGTCACGTCGATCGAGGCCGCCTGCGACCAGCTTGCGTGCGCCGACCCCAAGGTCGCGCTGCTTGCGGCCTTCGAGATCATCAAGACGCGGCTGAAGGAGTTCGACGCGGAGAAAGCAAGCATTCCGCCCGCGGCTGACGAGATCGAACCGGCGACCGAGGCTGCGGCCCCGCCGACACCCGATGTCGCATCGGGTCCGACTGCGGCGGCGACGGTCTCGGCTGAGCCACAGGTGGCTCCGGAGCCGCAGCCCGTGCCGGAACAGATGGAGGCGGCCCAAGCCGGGCTCGAGATGACCATTCCGCTCGTTGCCGCAGTGGCCGCGATCGAATCGGTCGAGACATCCTCCGGCGCTGATGCCGTGATCATGGCGGCTGCAGCGGTTGAGGCCAGGATGGTCGACACCGCCGCTTCGGCGGTGGTGCAGCCCCCGGAAGCTGCGACCGAGCCGTCGGTGGACGAAGCCCTGCTCGAGATCGAGCAGCACGCCGCGGCGGCCCTGGATGACGCCGTCGCCGCAGAAGCCCACGACGAAGCCATCCTGGAATTGGTCGCGGCGGAGATGGGTGCCCCCGATCCGATCGACGATGAGGAGTTCAGCCGGGCCAGGACGCTCGGCTTCGATATTGAGGAGCCGACCTCGGTCGACGACGACATCGTCGCGAGCTTCAGCGAGACGGCGCCGTCGGAGCCGGATCTCGTGCTGACCACGGCAGAAGCCCCAGTTGCCAGCGCAGCGCCGGCTCCCGCTGCGCCCACGATGTCGGCTCCGCCGATGTCTTCCCCTCCGATGCCAGCCCCGCCCGCGGCGCCCCCGCGCATGGCCTCGCCTGCAGCCCCGGCGCCGGTCCCCAGCGTGCCCGTATCGCCACCGCTTCCGGAGGCGATCACCATCGAGACCCTGGCCGCCGTGGCGGCTGCGGTCGCAGCTCAATCTCCCGCAGCGGCCCCGAAGGCCGACGTTGCGCCGATCCAGCAGGTCCGCCCGACCGCCGCCGCGGCTCACAGCACCAGCGCGTCCGCGATGCCCAAGCCTGCCTACGAGCCGTCGCTGGGATCGACGCTGCTGTCGAACGGCCTTCTGCAGCGGCCGCAGGCACCCGCCAACGACTCGTTGGCGCCGATCCGTCGCATGACCCAGCCTGAGAAGATCGCATTCTTCTCGTAGGGCGAGTGCATCTCGGCCGCCTCCTGTTGAACCTCGATCACTGAGCACCGAAAGGTGCCGCGTTGATGGGTGACGCGGATCACGTACGCTGCTGCGTGATCTGCGTAGCCTGATCCTCAAGCCATTCGCTTTGCGCATGCTCGAGGAGAACGCCGTGTCCGTTCCGAAATTTCGCGCTGTAACATCCGCCTGGAAATCCCTGCTCATGTCCGCGCTGCTGGGCCTGATGGCCTGGGTCGGCCCGGACTCGGCGTTCGCCGCCGGCAGTGAGCTCGACATCCTTCACACACCACCGCGCGCGCTGGCAGCTCCCTCACCGGCAAAAGAGAGCAACACGCCCGCCGCGATCCCTCAAGGAGCCGAGCCACGCGTCGCGCTCGTGATCGGCAATGCGAGCTATCAGAACGCGCCGCCGCTGGAGAACCCGGACAACGACGCCCATGCTGTTGCCAAGCTGTTGAACTCAGCCGGCTTCGAGGTGATCACGGCGACCGACCTGACGCAGAACGAGATGCTCAAGGTCGTCGAGGATTTCTCGAGCCGGGTGGCAGCACACGGCCCGAACACCGTGGCAATGGTCTACTACGCCGGCCACGGGGTTCAGCTCGCGGGCGAGAACTATCTGATCCCGATCGATGCCCGTATCTCAGCGCCCTCCGACCTGACGACGGGGACCATCCGTCTGGTGGACCTGATGGCAACGCTCGACGCCATCCCGAGCCGGATGCGGATCGTCGTGCTGGACGCCTGCCGCAACAATCCATTCCCTGCCATCAACGATGCCGGACGCGGACTTGCCATCGTCGACGCGCCGAACGGTTCGATCCTCGGATACTCGACCTCGCCTGGCGCGGAGGCGCTCGACGGGCGTGGCGAGCACAGCCCGTACGCGCAGGCGTTCCTGAACCTGGCGCGGCAGCCGAACCTGCCGATCGAGCAATTGTTCAAGCGCATTCGCCTACAGGTGAACCAGAGCACCGACGGACGACAGACGCCATGGGAAAGCTCCTCGTTGACCAGTGATTTCACCTTCTTCGGGGATACGCTGGTCGCGGCGGCGCGCCCTGCCGAGAATACGCCGGTGATCCAGATGGCGGCCAACCTGCCGAGCCGTTCCGTGCGGCAGGCCTATGACTACGTGCTGTCGGAGAACCGTCCGCAATATTATCGCGAGTTCATCGAGCTGTATCCGCGCGATCCGCTCGCCGACCGCATCCGCGCACTGCTCGCCGGCCTCGTGCAGGCCGCGGCGTGGCACCAGGCCGTGCTGGCGAATTCGCCGGCCGCCTATCAGAGCTTCCGTGAATCCTATGCCGACAGCCCATATGCGCCGGTCGCACTGCGGCTGCAGGGACAGCCTCGGCCCATCCCCGTGCTGCAACCGAGCCGTCTCATGATGCCACCGCAACTGGCACCGATCGCGCGACCGTTCAATCCCGGTCCGCAGATCCAGAGCCATCCAGCCCCGCAACCGACGCTGCCGGCCGCCACCGTGCCGCACGGACCGCTGCCGCCAACGGTGGTCACGAAAGGCAATGCCATCAACAACGCGGGTCCCAACAAGGTCGTCGATCCCGGGCCTATCGCTCAGACCAAGTTGCGCGACAGGATCGTGCCGCCGACAAATCCGCCCGTGGCTACGAAAATCCAGCGCGATCCACTGAAGCGCAGTCCTGGGCGGCCATTCGACGCCCGCGAAGTGCGGCGTCCCTTCCCCGGCAATTCCGGACCGTTCAAGCCGAACATCAACGCGTCGCATCCGTCGATGGCGCGTGGCCAAGGCGGGATGCAGGGCGGCCCGGCGCGGAGCACGCCGCACGTCGCGCAGTCCGGACTGCGGATGGGCGGCGGGGGATTTGCAAAAGGCGGCCTCAGCTTTCACTGAGGCTTGATCGTCAGGCGATCAGCCTGGCGTAGAGCTCAGCATCGACATTGCCGCCGGACAAAACGATCACCACCGTCTTGCCCGCCACATCCAGCCGGCCGGCCAGCAATGCTGCAAGCCCGACCGAACCGCCGGGCTCGACCACGAGCTTCAGCTCCCGGAAGGCAAAGCCGACCGCGCGCCCCACCTCCTCATCCGAAGCCTCGACCGCGGCCGACAGCAGTTGGCTGTTGATGGCGAAGGTGATCTCGCCTGGAATCGCCGCCATCAGCGCGTCACAGATGGTCCGGCCCTTTGCGTCGTGCGCCTCGCGGTGGCCGGCCCGTAGCGAGCGCGCATGGTCGTCAAAACCCTTTGGCTCGGCCACGACCATCCGGGTGTTGGGAAAGCGCGCCTTGACCGCGGTCGAGACGCCGGCAAGCAGTCCACCGCCCGAAGCCGGGACGATCACCAGATCCGGCGACAGGCCGAGCGCCGCGAGATCTTCGGCGATTTCACGACCGACGGTGCCCTGCCCTGCGATGACGTAGGGATCGTCATAGGGCGGCACCACCGTCGAGCCGCGCTTTGCTGCGATATCGCGCGCGATCGCTTCGCGGTCCTCGCGATCGCGATCATAGAGCACGACGTCGGCGCCGAACGCCTTGGTGCGCTCGCGCTTGGCCGCTGGCGCATCCGAGGGCATCACGATCGTGGCGTCCATGCCCAGCAATGTGGCGGCATGGGCGACGCCCTGCGCATGATTGCCGGAGGAGAATGCGACGACGCCGTTGCCGCGCGCTGCTTGCGGGATCGACGCCAGTTTGTTGTAGGCGCCGCGGAACTTGAACGAGCCGGTCCGCTGCAGCACCTCCGGCTTCACGAAGACGTTCGCTTTGAACCGCTCGTTGAGCACGGGGGCTGGCAGCAGCGGAGTCCGCACGGCCACGGGCGCGAGGACGCGTGCCGCCGCCTCGATGTCGGCGGCGGTCACGGGCAGGATCGGGGAATGAGCTGTCATACCCCTATTTTACCGCGCCCGATTGCCGAGAGGCAAGGGAACCGGTGTCAGGCGGCGCGGGCGGCCAGCTGCGGAACCGGCGCGGGTTGCCGCTGCGGATCGGTCCAGGTCAGGATCTCGAAACGGCCGTCCTCGTGCTCGACCAGCGCCGTGCAGCTCTCGACCCAGTCGCCGCAATTCATGTAGCGAATGCCGTCCTGGTCGCGGATGACGGCGCAATGGATGTGGCCGCAGATCACGCCATCAGCGCCATGCCGCCGCGCCTCCGAGGCCAGCGCCGTCTCGAACGCGCCGATGTAGTTGACGGCGTTCTTGACCTTCTGCTTGGCCCATTGCGACAGCGACCAATAGGGAACGCCGAACATGCGACGGAAGAAGTTGACCAGACGGTTCATCTGGATGGCGAAGTCATAGGCCTTGTCGCCGAGATGGGCGAGCCAGCGCGCATTCTGCACGACCAGATCGAAGATGTCGCCGTGGATCACCAGATAGCGTTTGCCGTCGGTGCCGGTGTGCAAGATGTTCTCGACGACGTCGATGCCGCCGAAATGCGTGCCGTAATAGCCGCGCAGGAACTCGTCGTGATTGCCGGGGACATAGACGATCTTGGCGCCCTTGCGGGCCTTGCGCAGCATCTTCTGCACCAGGTCGTTATGCGACTGCGGCCAATGCCAGCTCGATTTGAGCGCCCAGCCGTCGATGATGTCGCCGACCAGATAGATCGTGTCGGCATCATGGTGACGCAGGAAATCGACGAGGAGATTGGCCTGCGAGCCGCGGGCTCCGAGATGAACGTCCGAGATGAACAACGTCCGAAAGCGCCGAGCCGGGCTTTCTTCACCAGCAGTCTCAAGTCCCATGCGCGCCCACCTAACAGTCCCTGATGACACCGCGATGACGAAACGCCGCACCGGCAGAACCCATCCTGCCGGACCGCGACCGGACACCGCTCGTTTGACGACTCGCGATGTCCCTCGTCACTGCCCCGCGATACCAGCGGGGTGCGACAATCAGGCGACAGGCGGGCAGCGCGAACAGGGAAAATCAGCCTCCTATCTCGGCACGGTGACGACGCGCAGATTGTTGGTGGTGCCGGTCTGCGCGAACGGAATGCCGGCGACGACGACGAGCAGGTCGCCGGCTTCAGCGAACTCCTCCTGCACGGCGAAGAAGGTCGCGCGCTCGACCATCTCCTCGTAGCTCTGCACGTCCTGCGACAGCACGCTGTGCGCGCCCCACAGCAGGCACATCCGCCGCGAGGTGTCCTCATTCGGCGTGATCGCCAGAATCGGCAGGCTCGGCCGCTTGCGCGCAACGCGCGAGGCCGAGGTGCCGCTCGACGTATAGGCCACGATCGCCTTGGCGTGGATCGCCGAGGCGAGATCGGCCGCCGCGGTCGCCACCGCATGCGGCGGCGTCTGCTCCTCGCCCGGCTGCGTCGCCTCGACGATCGAGCGGTACATCTTGTGGCCTTCGGTGGCCTTGATGATGCTGTCCATCATCGCCACCGCCTCGCGCGGATATTGCCCGCTGGCCGATTCCGCCGACAGCATCACCGCGTCGGCGCCGTCATAGATCGCGGTCGCGACGTCGGAGACCTCGGCGCGCGTCGGCGTCGGCGTCGCGACCATCGAATCCAGCATCTGCGTCGCGACGATCACCGGCTTCACCGCGAGCCGGCAGGCGCGCACCAGCTCCTTCTGCTTGCCCGGCACGTCCTCGTTGGGAATCTCGACGCCGAGATCGCCGCGCGCAACCATGATCGCGTCAGAGAGCTGGATGATGTCGTCGATCCGCTCCAGCGCCGCCGGTTTCTCGATCTTGGACATGATGCCGGCGCGGCCATTGATCAGGCCCCTCGCCTCCAGCACGTCGGACGGCTTCTGCACGAACGACAGCGCCACCCAGTCGACGCCGAGGTCGAGCCCAAAGGCAAGATCAGAACGGTCCTTGGCCGTCAGCGGCGATAGCTCCAGAATGGTGCCGGGCAGATTGACGCCCTTGTGATTGGAGATCGCGCCGCTGACGATCACCTTGGCCTCGATCCAGTCGTCGCCGAGGCCGGTGACGCGGACGCGCACGCGGCCGTCATCGATCAGAAGATCGTGACCGGGCGAGACTGCCGCAAAGATTTCCGGATGCGGCAACGGAATCGATGTCTTGTCGCCCTCGGTGCCGTTGAGAACAAATCGAATCGTCTCGCCGGCTTCGACCTGGATCTTCTTGTCGCGCAGCGTGCCGACGCGAATCTTAGGACCCTGCAGATCCATCAAGATGCCGATCGGCCGCTGCACTTCCTTCTCGAGGGCGCGGACCGCGGCATGGACCTTGGCGTGATCGGCCTGGGTGCCGTGGCTGAAGTTGAGACGAAAGGTGTCCACACCGGCGAGGAACAGCGCTTTCAGCATCTCCGGAGAATTGCTCGCGGGACCGACAGTCGCGACGATCTTGGCTCGACGGTGACGACGCATGATGTGTCCTTTCTCCTTAAGCCGTGTCTCGCGTCTCTATGACACGCATGTGATTGGCATGCGCGGACGCAGCGGAAGCGCTGATATACGCCCCGCAGCGTCCATTGCAAGCGCGACACGGAACACGCCAGAATTGTGCAAGAGAACAGCACGCCTCAGGCGTTGGAGCCGTGGATCGCGTCGATGACGGCGTCGGTCACCTGCTTGGTCGTCGCCGTGCCGCCAACATCGGGGGTCAGGATGCCGGCTGCACAGACTTTCTCGACCGCAGCCATCAGCCGCGCGGCCGCGTCCGTCTCGCCGAGATGCTCGAGCATTTGCGCGCCGGTCCAGAACGTCGCGACCGGGTTGGCGATGCCCTTGCCGGTGATATCGAACGCCGAACCATGGATCGGCTCGAACATCGACGGGAAGCGCCGCTCCGGATCGATGTTGCCGGTCGGCGCCACGCCGAGGCTGCCGGCCAGCGCGCCGGCGAGATCGGACAGGATGTCGGCATGCAAATTGGTCGCCACGATGGTGTCGAGGCTCTTCGGCTGCAGCGTCATGCGCACGGTCATCGCATCGACCAGCATCTTGTCCCAGGTCACGTCGGGGAATTCCCGCGCCACCTCGGCGGCGATCTCGTCCCACATCACCATGCCATGGCGCTGCGCATTCGACTTGGTGACGACGGTGAGGAACTTGCGCGGGCGCGACTGCGCCAGCTTGAACGCGTAGCGCATGATGCGGGTGACGCCGACGCGGGTGAAGACCGCGACCTCGGTGCCGACCTCCTCCGGCAGGCCGCGATGCGCGCGGCCGCCCATGCCGGCATATTCGCCCTCGGAATTCTCGCGGACGATCACCCAGTCGAGATCGCCGACGCCGACATTGCGCAAGGGCGAGGCCACACCGGGCAGGATCTTGGTCGGACGGACGTTGGCGTACTGATCAAATCCCTGGCAGATCGGCAGCCGCAGGCCCCACAGCGTGATGTGGTCGGGCACGTCGGGAGCGCCGACCGCGCCGAAATAGATCGCGTCGAACTTTTTCAGCTCCGCGAGTCCGTCGGCCGGCATCATCACGCCGTGCTTCTTGTAGTAGTCCGAGCCCCAGTCGAAGGTCTTGACGTTGAAGCTGATGTCGCCCGCGCGCTTGGCGAGCGCCTCGAGCACGCGGACGCCTTCGGAGATGACCTCGGGGCCGATGCCGTCGGCGGGAATGGCGGCGATGGAATGGGTGCGCATGAAAGAGCTCCGTTGATGAGGTCAGGACGGCGTGGCAGCTTGGGCCTTCGCACTTTGTGAACGTGACAGCAACAGGGTCAGCACCGCCGATACCACCAGCAGGCCGGCGACAAAATAGAGCCCGCCATTGAAGCTGCCGGTCTGGTCCTTGATCCAGCCGATCATCGCGGGACCGACGAAGCCGCCGAGATTGCCGATCGAGTTGATGGTTGCAATGCCCGCCGCGGCGGCCGAGCCGGACAGGAACATGGTCGGCATGCTCCACAGCGGCGGCTTCGAGGAGGAGATGCCGACATTGACGAGCGTGAGCGCAGCGAGGACGGCGGCGACACTGGTCGACAGCCCGGCCAACCAGAGCCCGACGGCTGCGGCCACGCAGGCCAGCACGACGTGCCAGGTGCGCTCGGCGGTACGGTCGGAATGGCGCGCCCACAGGATCATGACGACCACGGCCACGGTCGGTGGCACCGCGTTGAGGAAGCCGACGGTGAAGGACGACAGGCCGAACTGCTTGATGATCTGCGGCGCCCAGACGCCGAGCGTGTAGAGGCCGGCCGAGGTGCCGAAATAGACCAGCGCGAGCGCCAGCACGCGGATGTCGGCCAGCCCGCGCCAGATGCTGTGGCTCGCGGTGGCGGCCTTGCTCGCCACCTCTGCATTCATGGTGCGCACCAGCCAGTCGCGCTCGTCGTCGGCGAGCCAGCGCGCCTGCTCCGGACGATCGGTCATGTAGGCGAGCACGACGAAGCCGAGCAGCACCGCCGGCAGCGCCTCGATCAGGAACAGCCACTGCCAGCCCTTGAAGCCGAGAATGCCGTCCATCTCCAGCAGCGCGCCGGAAACCGGAGAGCCGAGAACCGTGGAGAGCGGCGCGGCGGCCATGAACAGCGCGGTGACGGCTGCGCGCTGGCGCGCCGGGAACCAGTAGGAAAGATAGAGGATGATTCCGGGGAAGAAGCCTGCCTCCGCAGCACCAAGCAGGAAGCGCAGCACATAGAAGCTCGTCGGTCCCTGCACGAACGCCATCGCGCCGGAGACGAGGCCCCAGGTGATCATGACCCGCGCGATCCAGATGCGCGCGCCAAACTTGTCCAGCGCAAGGTTGGAGGGGACCTCGAACAGGAAATAGCCCCAAAAGAAGATGCCGGCGCCGAACCCATAGGCCGAGGCTGACAGCCCGATGTCCTTGTTCATGGTCAGCGCTGCGAAGCCGACGTTGACGCGGTCGATGAAGGCTACGAAATAGAGCAGCATGATGAAGGGCACGATGCGCAACGTGACCCTGCGCAGCACGCGCGTTTCCAGCTCTCCGGCCATCGTCACCTCCCTGTCCCGTCTTGTCGTTGATCTGACAAGCGTAGGCGGCGAACCGGGCCGGCTTCAATGCTCGCATCATTATACAAAAAAATGATATAATCCGGCCCATCGCCTCTTCAGGACCCCACCATGGAATTGCATCAGCTCCGCTGCTTCGTGGCCGCCGCCGAGGAACTGCATTTCGGCAAGGCGGCGCAGCGGCTGCAGATGCTGCCCTCGGCGCTCGGACGCCAGATCAAGCTGCTGGAAGAAGACCTCGCGACGCCGCTGTTCGCCCGCACGACGCGCGCGGTGTCGCTGACCGAGCACGGCACGACCTTGCTGCGCGATGCCCGGGCGATCCTGGCCCGGGTCGAGGCGGTCGAAACCGGCTTCCGCCGCCGTACCCGAAGCACAAAGGCGCAGCGGCTGCGCGTCGGCGCCATCGACAGCGCGGCCGCCGGGCTGCTGCCGCAATTGCTGCACGATTTTCGCGCGCGGCATCCCGACATCGCGGTGCAGCTCACGGAGGAGAAGACGATCCGGCTGCTGCCCAGGATCCTGTCCGGCGCGCTCGACCTCGCCTTTGTCAGGCCGCCCGAGCGCACCGATATCAGGCTCGAATTCCGCGCGCTGCTCAGCGAGAGCGCCGTGGTGGCCCTGCCGCAGCGGCACCGGCTGGCCTCGCGTGCTGTGGTCTCGCTCGCCGACATCGCCGACCAGCCGCTGATCGTCCCGGACCGCCGGTCGCGGCCGCACAGCCACGACCTCACCATGAAGCTGTTCGCACAGGCCGGGCTGTCGCCGGCTATCGCGCAGTTCGCCGATGAGAAGCAGACCATCGTGCATCTCGTCGCCGCGCGGCTCGGCATCGCCATCGTGCCGCGCTGGACCTCGCGGCTCGCGGTCTCCGGCGTCCGCTTCGTGCCGCTGCGGATGACACGCGGCAGCACCGCCGGACGGCTTCCGCTCGCGGCCGTCTGGCTGCGCGGCTCGCGCGATCCGGCGCGCGAGGCCATGCTCGGCGTGCTCGACGCGAGGCTTGCGAAATACGCCCGCGGTGCCTGACCGCAAAATCCGCCGAACATCCTACCCCAGCGGCGCCTCCGCGACGTCGAGCAGCGCGCCGAGGCCATGGCGCAGGCCGCGCATCGGCTGCTGCTCCGACGACAGGCCGAAGGCCAGCAGCGATCGCCCGGTCACCGCGTAGACGTGGCCGAACGGGAACGACTGCGGCTGAGCATCCGGCTGGTTGGTGTCGAGCAGCGCCAGCCAATTGTGGCCTTCGGGCACGGACGGAAGCGTGAAGTTCACGACGTCGAAATGCGCGTTGTAGACCAGCAGGAGCGTCGCATCCGAGCCACGCCGCTTGACGCCGGTCTCCTGGGCGCGGCCGTCGAGCAGCATGCCGAAGCAACGCGCGTGATCGTCGGTCCACTGCTCCGTCGTCATCTCCTCGCCCGACGGGTCGAGCCAGGTCACGTCGTTGACGCCGAGGTCCTCATTGTGCGAGCCGATCAGGAAGCGGCTGCGATAGAGGATCGGAAACGCCTTGCGCATGGCGATCAGCTTGCGCGTGAATTCGCGCAACGCCCGCCCCTGCGGCGTGATGCCCATCCAGTCGAGCCAGGTGGTCTCATTGTCCTGCGCATAGGCGTTGTTGGTGCCGTTCTGGGTATGGCCGAACTCGTCGCCGGCAAGCAGCATCGGCGTGCCGTGCGACAGCAGCATCGTGGCGAGGAGATTGCGCTTCTGCCGCTCCCGCAACGCGGTGATCTCGGGGTCGTCGGTCGGTCCTTCGACGCCGCAATTCCAGGAGTGGTTGTTGCTGTGGCCGTCGCGATTATCCTCGCCGTTGGCCTCGTTGTGCTTGTCGTTGTAGGAGACGAGGTCGTTGAGGTTGAAGCCGTCATGCGCGGTGATGAAGTTCACGCTCGCCCAGGGCCTTCGGCCGCGCTTGTTGAACAGGTCGCCCGAGCCCGAGATGCGCTTGGCGAAATCGGCGAGCGTGCCGCCGTCGCCCTTCCAGAACGCCCGCGCGGTGTCGCGGAACTTGTCGTTCCACTCCGCCCAGCCCGGCGGAAACTGGCCGACCTGATAGCCGCCCGGACCGATGTCCCAGGGCTCTGCGATCAGCTTGACGCTGGACAGCACCGGGTCCTGACGACAGGCATCCAGGAAGCTGCCGCCCTCGTCGAAGCCATAGGGCTCGCGCGCCAGGATGGTGGCGAGGTCGAAGCGGAAGCCGTCCACCCGCATCTCGGTCGCCCAATAGCGCAGCGAGTCCGCGACGAGCTGCAGCACGCGCTGGTGCGACAGGTTCACCGTATTGCCGGTGCCGGTGTCGTTGATGTAGTAGCGTTTCTGGTCCGGCATCAGCCGGTAGTAGCTGGCATTGTCAATGCCTTTGAACGACAAGGTCGGCCCGAGCTCGTTGCCTTCGGCGGTGTGGTTGTAGACCACGTCGAGGATCACCTCGATGCCGTTGGCGTGGAACTGGTTGACCATGGTCTTGAATTCGGTCGCGAACGGCGTCTTCAGATAGCGCGGCTCCGGCGCAAAGAATCCGATCGAATTGTAGCCCCAGTAGTTGCGCAGGCCCTTTTCGACCAGATAGCTGTCATCGATGAAGGCGTGGATCGGCAATAGCTCGGCCGAGGTGATGCCCAGGGAGCGCAGATAGGCCGGAATGTCCTGGTGCGCGAGACCGGCGAAGGTGCCGCGGTCGGCTTCGGGCACCATTGGATGCAGCTTGGTGAACCCCTTGACGTGCATCTCGTAGAAGATCGTCCGCTCCCACGGAATTTCCGGCTTGCGCGAGCCTCCCCAGGTGAAGGCGGGATCGATGACCCGGCACTTCAGCATCAAGGGCGCACTGTCTCGGTCGTCGAACGACAGATCCTTGTCGGCATGATCGAGCCGATAGCCGAACAGCTCCGGCCCCCAGCGCAGGTTGCCGACGAGCTGCTTGGCATAGGGGTCGATCACGAGCTTGTTGGGATTGAACCTGTGACCGGCGTCCGGCTCGTAGGGTCCGTGCACGCGATAGCCATACACCGTGCCGGGCCGCGCGGCCGGCAGGTAGCCGTGCCAGACCTCGTCGGTGTATTCGGGCAGCTCGATGCGCTCGAGCTCGGTCTCGCCGGTGTCGTCGAACAGACACAGCTCGACCTTGGTCGCATGCGCGGAAAAGATCGCAAAGTTGACGCCGAGCCCGTCCCAGGTCGCGCCGAGAGGAAACGGACGGCCTTCGCTGATCCTGGTCTTGCGCAGATTGAACGCCGCCTGCGTCAAAGCGTCACCGAGGTCGGTGCGTTGGTCCATCCTTTGCCCCCTTCGTCCGATTCCCCAGATCGATTGCCGGGGGTCTCGATGATCAGCGTCGATGGCTAGGTTGCCGCTGGCGTCTCGTCCGGCACGATGACTTCCGCCTTGGTCTCGGTCACCGTCACCGAGGCGATCACAGCTCCTTCCGGCGCAGCCTTCGCGGCCCGCTGCTGCGCGACTTCCTTGGTGATGGCTGCGATGGAGTTGCCAATGCGTTCGACCATCTCGGTCAATTCCCCGGGCGACATCTTCAGCCGCTTGGTCACCACGCGGACCTGGGCCTGATCGGTCATGTCGAGCTTGTTGCGGGACGGCTGAATCTTCGGACGGCGCATCGGGAGTCCTCCTGCATGCCAGCTAACCTTGGCTGCGGAATTTGGTTCCCGCGACCGGCTCCCTCCCCCCCTGGGCATCGCCATGAAGACGTGCGTCACTGCTCTCGCGGCGCCATGCGCCCGAGTGATGTCATCGGTGTTGCCCCCTGATCAGGCAGAGGGCGCAGGGAATGCCGGGAGCTGGCCGCCCCCATGGCCCGCCTGCAGAAAAAAAGCAGGCGGCAGTCACCACAGGTTCAGCCGAGACATCCCGGCATTCCCCGCGCGATGGTTTTCACGCTTACTTCGCGATCTCCCCGGTGTCCGGCTTGGTAGCCACCGTCGCCCTCGGGATCATCGCCCGACGACTTGGCGCCAGCATCGGGGCGCCAGGACCACGCGACTTCGCGTCCGCAAGCTGCCGTTCGTCCGCGCGGGTCGCCCCACGCTGCGGCATCCTGCAGCCATCGCATCCCGCGCCCAACGTTCCGTGACGATCGCGAAGCGCCCCTCTCGAGGAGCACGGGACGGCGACAATCAAGCATGTATTCTGAAAAATAGCAATCGATTTATTTTTCTCAGAACGAAGACCGGATCCAATCAGCCCGAGCAAACATCGGATGGCACGTGCCAGCTCCGTTGAAGCTTGGGGTGTTGTCAGATCGCAATGGGCGCCTACCGGGGAGGCCGACGGCGGCTTGGCTCAGACGGGCGTTGTGCATAGGGGTTCGGCAAGCACATGGCCGAAAGGCCCGCAGCCCCCGCTCTACACGCCTCCCACGACCGATACTGGCACGAGATTGTGCTGGACCCGCCCCATTCCCATGTCTGGAGGCACACCGGATCATTGCCATCGAACCGTTGAGCTGCGGCTGGAGCGGTTGCAAGCACGATGATCGAAGTCATGAGGAGAAGCGCGCGCATCATCACACATCATGGCATGAGGCTGACCAATCCGAAAGGGTGTGCCGCGGCCACGTCCACGCGGGCTTGATCGGCAGGCGCGGCGGGTTTCGGTATTCGCGTCGTCGGGTGACCATCTCTTGCTCCGGTGCACAAGCCCGCCGATGGCCCGAAGCTGATCGGGGGCCTCCGCCGATGTCTGCCACCTGGGTGAAACCGACCGGCCTTCCTCGACCGCTAGAGGGCAGATTTTGGCCCAAAGCAGAAGAAGTCAGGGCTATCGAGATTTCGCCGCTCGTTCGTACCAATATGTCTCCAGCGCTTCGGCAATGCCGCGATTCATGATGGGTCGTGATCTCGTAGTTCTCGATGACTCGCCATTCGAGATCATGAGCGATCGCGAGAGCTTGCTCGTCCCAAAGGCGGCGCGTGCCCACCATCGGTGGCGCTGGGTGCGGGCGGTGGGCACGGCGCGCGCGAAAGCTCGCCCGACAAGGCCGTACGCCGGCGCGCCTTTGCCCACCCTACGGTCCCTCGTTGATCCAGCGCGCCATCAATCGTGACTGTGCGTCGAGCTGGTAAAGCCCACCATCGCCACCGCCCGAATCGCGGTGGGCGCGATGCGACGCGTACGCTTCCTCACCCCCTTTCGACCGACGATCTACGTGGAATGGTGCTTCACGCACGGATGCAAGTGCGCTTCGCAACTCCCTCCTCGTCGTCATTCCGGGGCGCGCGTCTGCGCGAGCCCGGAATCCATACTCAGGATGGCCGTAGGGCCCGAGAAGCTCGTCGCCGCCGTCGCGCACTCCTCAGCAGTTCGTGGTTATGGATTCCGGGCTCATCGCTTCGCGATGCCCCGGATTGACATCGGGAGATATCTCCGCTGCCGTGGGCAAAGCAACGTGCGGAGGCGTTGCGCCGCATGGCAGGCGGAACCACTAAGGCCCGTGACGGGCTCTCGAATGTCGCAGCCGCAATCCTGCCCGCCCTAGCCGAACAGATGCGCCAGCCAGAACGCCGCGCCGGCGGCAAGGCCACCGACGAGCGCCGTCTGCAGTGCGGACTTGATCTTGTTGACACCGGTGAAGTGGCCCTTGATGGCGCCGAAGATCAGGAGCGCGATGCCGGTCGCGATCACGGAGATCCGGAGCGCGGACGAGATGTCAGGCGCCAACATGTAGGGGATCAGCGGGATCAGGCCGCCGATCACGTAGGAGCCGCCGATGGTCACGGCGCTGACCGGCGCGCGCTTGGGATCCGGGCGTTCGAGGCCGAGCTCGAAGCGCATCATGAAATCGACCCACCGCTTGCGATCGGACGCGATCGCGTCGACCACGGTGGTCAAGGCCTGGCCTTCGAGACCATAGCCGCGAAAGATCGCCGCGACCTCCTCGACCTCGCGACCGCGAAGCTTCTCGATCTCGTCGTGCTCCCGCGTCTCCTCGGCGGCATAATGCTCGGCGTCGGAGCGGGCGGCGAGATAGCCGCCGAGCCCCATCGCGATCGCGCCGGCGACGACCTCGGCGAGGCCGGCCGTGACGATCACGTCGGTCTTGGCGACCGCCGCCGAAAGACCAGCGGCGAGCGCGAATGGCACGGTGAGCCCGTCGGCCATGCCGATGACGACGTCGCGGACGACCTCCGACGCGGTGAAGTGCTTTTCAATATGCGGCGTTGCCGGCATGGCGGCCTCCGATGGCGCGATCGACGGAGGCCTTTTAGCAGGCCCGGATGACAGGAGCGATCACCGCAGTCCCGGCACCATCCGCCGCAGGGTGCGATCGTGCAGCCAGTAATGGTGCAGCAAGGCAGCGCCCGCGTGCAGGCCGATCAGGATCATCAGGCCATTGGCCAGCGCCTCGTGCATCTCCTTCATGTCGTGGGCGAAGCCGCGGTCGCCGACCCAGGGTGAGGCGATCTCGAACAGGCCGAACACCGGCAAGCCGTAGCCGCGGGCGAACTGGGTGACGATGCCGAGGACCGGAATGGCGAACATGATGCCGTAGATCAGCAGATGCGTGATCTCGCCGACATGAACCGTCCACGGGCCGAATTTGGTCGCTTCAGGCGCCGGCGGCGGATCGGCCAGACGCCAGGCCAGGCGCGCGAGCGCGAAGCCCAGCATCGCCAGCCCGAGCGAGACGTGCATGAACAGGCCCGTGTCATGAGAGGGACGCGGCAGCATGTCGCCGAGATGGCCTGAGATCCAGGCCGCCGGCACCAGCACGGCGACGATCCAGTGCAGTGCGATCGCGACGGAGCCATACGTCTTGGCGGAGTTTCGAATACGCATGATCAGCTTCCTTCGGCCATTTGGCCCCGCTGCCGGCAAGCCGGAGCGCGGGGTGGTAGGACCGGAGGAGATAGCTGACCGGGGGCGTCGCGCCGCTGACGCGGGATGTCAGCCTGCTGTCAGAATGGACGGCGCCGGGGTGGCCTGGGACGTCGCAGCCTGCGGCCAGCGGAGTGCCGAGACGATGGCCGGCGCGATCGTGATCCTGGCGCCGCCGAGCTGGGAACGGCCGATCTGCAGCCGCCAGCCATAGGCTTCGAGCACGTCCTGCACGATCGCGAGCCCCAGCCCGCTGCCCGGCCCCTGCTCGTCGAGGCGGCCGCCGCGCTCGAGCACGCGGCCGATCTTCGCGTCCGGAATGCCCGGACCGTCATCCTCGACAGTGACGATCAGAGGGGTCGCACTGGCGACGATGCGAACCGTGCTCGCCGCATGACGCGCGGCGTTCTCCAAGAGATTGCCGAGCACCTCGGCGAGATCCGTCCGATCCATGCCGACGCGCAGGCTTGGGGGCACCTGGCCATCAAAGCTGACATGGGCGGCCGCCGGCGTGCGGCCGAGCGTCCCGAGCAGCGCATTCACCAGGGGCGCCAGCTCGGTCGCGGCCTCCGGCCCGCCGCGGGCCTTGCCGCGCAGCCGCGCCAACGCCAGTTCGCGATCGACCTGCCGGCTCATCGCCTCGGCGACATCCTCGACGTTGCGCGCCAGCTCGAGCTGGCCGAGCTCCCTCAACCGCGCGGCGTCGGCCGCGAGTGCGGCGAGCGGCGTCTTGAAGCCGTGGGCGAGATCGGCGGCACGGCTGCGCGAGCGCATGATCTCGCGGCTCTGCGCATCAAGCAGCGCGTTGACCTCGTCGACCAGCGGCGCCACCTCGGTCGGCACGTCCACCGGAAGATGCTGGCGCCGACCGCTGCGGATCTCGGCGACGCCACGGCGCAGCACGCCGAGCGGACGCAGGCCGAGCGTGACCTGAACCGAGGTGCCGACGGCGAGGATGACGGCCAGCACGGCGAGCGCGATCGACAGATCCTTGGCGAAGGTCCGCACCGCGCTGGTGGCGCCGTCGAGGTCGTAGGCCACGGCCGCGCGCACGCGGATCTGGCTTTCCGGATTCATCAGGATGCCGCGCTCGGCGACCAGCACGTGTTCGCCATCCGGCCCGGCGAGCTCATGCTGATGCACGTCGCTCGGTCCGGGCTCGTCGATCGGCAGCGGCAGGATGGTGTCCCACAGCGAGCGCGAGCGCAGCAACTGGCCGTGATCGTCCGAGATCTGCCAGTACAGCCCCGACAGCGGGACCACGAAGCGCGGATCGGCTGGCGGCCGCGCGACCACGATGCGCCCTTCCGCATCGACCTCGAGGCCGTTCAGCAATTGGCGCAGGTGAATGTCGAGATCGGAGGCGAGCGTCCGCGCGACGTGGCGCTTGAACAGCACGACCATGCCGAAGCCGGCGACGCCGAGCGCGACCAGCAGCGCGATGGTGCCCGCCGCCACCAGCCGCAGCCGCAGCGAGCCGAGTCTCATTCCGCCGTCTCCGGGATCATGTAGCCGAAGCCGCGGCGGGTCTCGATGATCTCGGCGCCGAGCTTCTTGCGGACGCGCCGGATCAGCACCTCGAGCGCGTTGGAGTCGTGCTCGTGGCCGAGGCCGTAGACGTTCTCCTCCAGCTCATGCTGCGGCACGACGCGGCCGCTCTGCCGCAGCAGATAGGCGATCAGCCGGTATTCGAGCTGCGACAGCGTCACCGGCACGCCGGACAGGCTGACCTTCATCTGGCGCTCGTCGAGCGCCAGATCGCCGGACGAGAGCACCGGCGCCGCATGGCCGGCGGAGCGCCTCACGATCGCGCGCAGCCGCGCCAACAGCTCTTCATTGCGAAACGGCTTCGGCAGGTAGTCATCGGCGCCGGCATCGATGCCATCGACCCGCTCCGCCCAGCTCGCGCGCGCGGTCAGGATCAGCACCGGCACGTGCCGCCCGGCGCCGCGCCAGCGCTTCAGCACCGACAACCCGTCCATGCCGGGGAGGCCGAGATCGAGGATCACGGCGCCATAGTCCTCGGTGTCGCCGAGAAACCAAGCCTGCTCGCCGTTGTCGGACGTTTCGACCAGATAGCCCGCCGCCTGAAGCGTCCGGGCCAGGTCGGACGCCAGCCGCGGATCATCCTCGACCAGCAGCACTCGCATCTATTTTTCCTCGATCCGTTCGATCTCGCCGCTGCGCGCATCGACATAGACCTCGCGCACGCGGCCATCGCGGCCGATCACCCGAAACTCATAGCGCCAGCGGCCCCGCTGGCGGTCGACATCGATTCCCATCACGTCGCCGGCGACCCGGCCGCGCAATCGCGGCAGGATCTCCGATAGCGGCAGGACGTCGCCCGCCTCGACGGCGCGGCGCACGGCGTCACGGCGCTCGCGATCGTCCTCGCGCGCCACCGTCGCCGCGGATGCCGCCGTCGAGATCAGCATCGCAAATACCGTGATGCGCATGAACCGTCCGATTTGAGGCAAATGCATGATCTTCCCGGGGCCTGACGCTCTGATCTTCAAAGCTCGTCGTGATTTGTTGCGCTCTCGCCACTGGGTTCGAATTGCGGAGGTCGACTTGCGGGGGTCGACTTGCGGAGCGTTCGCAAATGCTAAGGAGCTGGTGCGGATTTTAGTTTGAACTTCCGATGTCGGAATTGCGCTCAGGCCGATGCGGGGGTGGGAAACTCCAAGGGATCGGCATCCTGCCCGAGACAAGCTGACGTCTCGCTGACTCAACCTGACAGGATGCTGTCACGCTCGTTGCGACATCATCGCGTCCGGACGGAGCGAGCCGGGGGCGCGGTGAGTTCGGAGACGAGAATGCGTAAGACGATGACATTGGCAGCCGTGCTGGCGGGGCTGGGCGGCCTCTTGGCCATGTCACAAGCCAGCCGGAACGCAGCGCCCACGCTGGTGCCGGTGGCCCGTGCCGTTGACGGTGGTCTTGAAGCTGGTCTTGGAGCTGGTCTTGGGGCCTACCCGCATCTTGCGGCGCTGCATGCGCGGGCCGAAGGCGAGCCGCTGAGCTACGAGCCGGCCCGCCGGGAGCGCGAAGGCGACGACGACGATCAGGACGAGTCGCGGCGGTGAGGCAAACCGGCTCTGCCGAAGTACTGACCGGAGCTAAGCCGGCAGTCCCGCTTCGTACCAGCGACGCGTCGCCCTGACGATGCGCACGACCGAGAGCATCACGGGGACTTCGACGAGAACCCCGACGACGGTCGCGAGCGCAGCCCCCGAGTCGAGCCCGAACAGGCTGATCGCGGCGGCAACCGCCAGCTCGAAGAAATTGCTGGCGCCGATCAAGGCGGCCGGAGCCGCGACGCACCAGGCTACGCCGAGCCGGCGGCTCAGCCAATAGGCGATCCCCGCGTTCAGATAGACCTGGATCAGGATCGGCACGGCCAGGATCGCGATGACGACCGGCTGCTTCAGGATCTGCTCGCCCTGGAAGCCGAACAGCAGCACGAGCGTACCGAGCAGCGCCACGAGCGAGACCGGTTGCAGTACCCGCAAGGTGCGCTCCAATGCCCCGTCCGTGCTACGCAGCAACGCCCGGCGCCAGAGTTGCGAGACGATGACGGGCACGACGATATAGAGCAGCACCGACAGCAGCAGGGTGGTCCAGGGCACCGAGATCGAGGCGACGCCGAGCAGAAGTCCGACCAGCGGCGCGAACAGGAACACCATGATGACGTCGTTGAGCGCGACCTGGCTCAGCGTGTAGTGCGGCTCGCCGTCGCACAGATTCGACCATACGAACACCATCGCCGTGCATGGCGCCGCCGCCAGCAGGATCAGACCCGCCACGTAGGACGACAACTGGCTTGCAGGGAGCATCGGCGCGAACACGTGGCCGATGAAGATGCTGCCGAGCAAAGCCATCGAAAACGGCTTGATCGCCCAGTTCACGACCAGCGTGACGCCGATGCCGCGCCAATGCTCCTTCACATTGCCGAGCGCGGCGAAATCGATCTTCAGCAGCATCGGAATGATCATCAGCCAGATCAGAGCCGCGACCGGCAGATTGACGCGCGCCAACTCCGCCGACGCGACAGCCGCGAACAGCCCCGGCATGAGATGGCCGAGACCGATGCCGACGATGATGCAGAGCAGGACCCAGACCGTCAGATAGCGTTCGAAGATCGTCATCGGATCAGGCCACGTCGGAGCGGAACGACGTTGCGCCCTCGCCCGTCCCGATCTCGCGCAGCCGCGTGCCCAGCGACATCGAATCGATGCGACCGAGCGGCAGATTGATGAAGGCGTCGATCCGGTTCTTCAGATAGCGGAAGGCGGTCGTGAACGCCGCGAGCTTCGCCAGCTCCGTGCCTGCGGCCGCCGCCGGATCCTCGATGCCCCAATGCGCAGTCATCGGCTGCCCCGGCCAGATCGGACACGCCTCGCCGGCGGCGTTGTCGCAGACCGTGAAGACGAAATCCATCGCCGGCGCGCCGGCGGCGGCGAACTCGCTCCAGCTCTTCGAGCGCAGATCGTCGGTCGGATAGTCCATGCGCGCGAGCGTCTCGAGCGCCAACGGATGCACCGCGCCCTTCGGCGTACTGCCGGCGGAAAAAGCGTGGAAGCGGCCCGCGCCGTCCTTGCGCAGGATCGACTCGGCCAGCACCGAGCGTGCCGAATTTCCGGTGCAGAGGAACAATACATTGTAGATGCGGTCAGACACGGCTCTTCTCCTTGCGCTTCGGCGGACAGCACGGGGTGAGACTTGCGATGACGGGCGCGCAGACCTCCGGCCGGCCGCCGCAGCAGTCCTGCAGCAGGAACAGCGCGACCTTCTGAAACTGCGTGAGATCGGCCCGGTAGACGATCGAGCGGCTGTGCCTGATCGAACTGACGAGGCCGGCGCGCGCCAGCACGGACAGATGCGCCGACAGCGTGTTCTGCGGCACCTCCAGCAGACGTGCGAGCTCGCCGGCCGGCAGACCGTCGGGCTCGTGCTGCACCAGGGTGCGAAAGGCCTGCAGGCGCGTCGGCTGCGCCAGCGCCGCCAAGGCCAGAACGGCTTGCTCGTTTTCCATATATCCAGAACTATCGATATGATGATCCGGCGTCAAGGCTGACGAGTTCGAATGGTCCGTGTCGACGATCGGGAGACGCGGCGCCCGAAGGCTCACCGCAAGCGCAGGCGGGTGCCATCGACGGTGAGCTCGCCGTCCCGTTCCATGCGTGCCAGCGCACGATAGAGCGCCTCATGGGTGACGCCGAGCTCGGCGGCCCAGTCCTTCTTCGACCGGCCGAGCTCGACCTCGCCGCCCTCCCCCTCGGTCTCGATGAAATGCACGATCCGCTCGCGCGCCGTCTTCAGGCTGAGCCGCTCCGACTGCGCCCGGACCTTGCGCAACTCGCGGGCGAGATGATCGCACCATCGGTCCCCGATCTCGGGACGACGCAACGCTTCGGCGAAGGCCTCGCGGTCGATCGCGAGCAGCGCTGAGTCCTGTGTCGCGACGGCGTCGCAATGATACGTTGACTGATCGAGGCTGGCCTCGGCGAGAAAGCCCCGGCGGGCCCGCTGCAGGACGATGTCGTCGCCGGCGCGCGAGCGGCGCACCAGCCTCACCTCGCCGGTCAGCACGAAGAACATCGCCCGCGGCCGATCCCCCCGGCAGAACACCGTGCCCTGGCGCGGCACCTGGATGCGCCGGGCCTGCAACCGCGCGGCCGCGGGCAGCGCGGCGAGCAACGGCGACAGCCGTGCAAGAGCGCGCCAGTCGAGCGACGGGCGCGTGCCCTCGAGCGAGAGATGGAAGGTCCTCGGCATATGATCAGGATCATATGCGCCGCCCGGCTGCGCGGTCTAGGGAAGACGCCACCGCGTTCGCCCGAATGGGAGGTCCTCATGCGCCTGCGTCTCGCCGCCATCACGCTGGCCCTTGTTGCGTCCGCCGGCATCGCCACGGCGCAGCACCACGGCCATCACGACCACGGCAGCCATGGGGCGCTTCCGCCAGACCAGCGCGAGCGGGTGGCGTTTCCGCCCGATCTCGCCGAGCACACCCTCGCCAACATGCGCGACCATCTGCTGGCGCTGCAGCAGATCAACGACGCGCTTGCGGCGGGCGAGCCGGACAAAGCCGGCCAGATCGCCGAGCAACGCCTGGGCATGAGCTCACTGCGCCTGCACGGCGCCGCCGAGGTCGCCGGGTTCATGCCCCAGGGCATGCAGGAGGCCGGCACCGCCATGCACAAAGCGGCGAGCCGCTTCGCCATCGAAGCGCAGAATGCGGGTGTGACCGGCGACCTCAAGCCGGCGCTGAAGGCGCTCGGCGAGACGATGGCGGCCTGCGTCGGCTGCCATGCCGGCTACCGGCTGCGATAGCGCGCCGGACAACCGACCGCGCGCGGCGCGCACTCATGGATATTTCCAATATTCTAGAAATATCGTTTGACTCCGGCGGGCCGCATGCCGCATCCTCCACACCATGAAGCTCGATGACGCCGCTGCCCGCCTGGAAGCCCTCGGCAATACCACGCGCCTGAAGATCTACCGCGCGCTGGTGCGCGCCGGGCATGCCGGGATGCCGGTCGGCCGGCTGCAGGAGCGGCTGAAGGTCCCGGCCTCCACGCTGTCGCACCACGTCAAGACGCTGGTCGCGGTCGGGCTGATCTCGCAAATGCGCGAGGGCACGACGCTGGTCTGCCATGCCGAATATGACGTGATGCGCTCCCTGCTCGGCTTTCTGGTTTCCGAATGCTGCGTCGAGGAGCGCGACTGCGGCACCGCGAGGCCGGCGGCCTGATGATTTCGCCCTTTAATTCGATACTTCTAGAAATATAGGAGGAAGTACATGACGGACGCCAAGACGGTCGCAATCATCGGCGCCGGCCCGGTCGGGCTGGCGGCAGCAGCCCATGCGCTGGCGCGCGGCCTGACCCCGGTCGTGCTGGAAGCGGGTCCGGAAGCCGCGCATGCGGTGCGGCAATGGCAGCACGTCCAGTTGTTCTCGCCGTGGAAGTACAACATCGATAGCGCGGCGGCACGGCTGCTCGCTGCGACGGGATGGAATTCGCCCGAGCCCGAGGCCTATCCGACCGGGCACGAGCTGATCGAGACATATCTGGCACCGCTGGCGACGCGCACTGCGCTGCGCGACGTCGTCAGGACCTCGCATCGCATCACCGCGATCAGCCGGGCCGGCTTCGACAAGGCCACGTCGAAGGGACGCGCCGATGCGCCGTTCGAGATCCGCATCCACAACGGCAAGGGCGAGGCGGCGCTGCAGGCCGACGCCGTTATCGATGTCTCCGGTGCCTGGTTCTCGCCCAACCCTGCCGGCCATAGCGGACTGCCCGCGCTCGGCGAAGCCGCGCATGCGGCGCGCATCGCCTACGCGATGCCGGACGTCCGAGGCGCGCAGCGCAGCCGTTATGCTGGCAGGACGGTCGCGGTGCTCGGCGCCGGCCACTCGGCGATCGGCACCCTGATCGACCTGGCCGCATTGGCCGAGGTCGCGCCGGGCACGCAGGCGATCTGGCTGTTGCGCGGCGACGATCCCGCGAAGGCGTTCGGCGGCGGCAGCGCCGACCAGCTCGCCGCGCGCGGCGAACTCGGCCTGGCCTTCGCCGCGCTGGTACGTTCGGGCCGCATCCGGCTCGAGCCCGGCTTCGGCGTCACGGGGATCACCGATGAGGACGGCCGGTTGCGGATCGCCGCGGACGGCGACCGCCGCATCACCGCCGACGAGCTTATCGTCGCCACCGGCTTCCGCCCCGATCTGTCGCTGCTCGCGGAGCTGCGCCTGCGGCTCGATCCCGCGATCGAGGCTCCTGTTGCGCTCGCGCCATTGATCGATCCGAACGAGCATTCCTGCGGCACGGTGCGGCCGCATGGCGCGCGCGAGCTGGCGCAGGCCGACGAGCCCGGGTTCTATCTCGCCGGCATGAAGAGCTATGGCCGCGCGCCGAACTTCCTGATGATGACGGGCTATGAGCAGGTCCGTTCGATCACCGCCGACATCGCCGGGGACAAGGCCGCCGCGCATCGTGTCGAGTTGAAACTGCCGGAGACCGGCGTCTGCACCCGCGGCGGAGTGGAGAGCATTGCAGCCCTGCCCGGCTGCTGTGGCGGACCGGCGCCATCGGGCGTAGACAGTTGCTGTGCCGATGACGCCAAAGCCAAGCTGGCTGGCCGCAGCGGCTGCGGCTGCTCATGACGCCGAGCCAAGGAGAGGTCGACGGGAATGCAGGCAAGACGGCTGGGCGTGGTCATCGCTCTCGGCACCGCCCAGACGCTGGCCTGGGGATCGAGCTACTATCTTCCCGCCATCCTCGCCGACCCGATCGCCAGGGATCTCGGCCTGTCCAACAACTGGTTCTTCGCCGCCTTTTCCGCCTCGCTGATCATCTCCGGCCTGTTGGGTCCGCGCATCGGCCGCCAGATCGACCGCGTCGGCGGCCGCCAGGTGCTGTGCGCCTCCAACATCGTGCTGGCGATCGGGCTCGCACTGCTCGGCCTGTCGCATTCGCTGTGGGTGATGGCGCTGGCGTGGCTGTGGCTCGGCGTCGGCATGGGGCTCGGCCTCTATGACGCCGCGTTCGGCGCGCTCGGGCGCATCTACGGCAAGGACGCGCGCGGCGCGATCACCGGCATCACCCTGATCGCGGGCTTCGCCTCGACCGTCGGCTGGCCGCTGAGCACATGGGGGCTCGCGACGATCGGCTGGCGCGAGACCTGCTTCGCCTGGGCGATCGCGCATCTCGTCATCGGCCTGCCGCTCAATTTGTCGCTGCCGCGGGCGACCGTGATGGCGCCCGGCGATATCCCGACGGGCAAGCCCAACATCCCGCTCGACCGCCCGATGGTGCTGATCGCGTTCGCGATGGCGGCGGCCTGGACCGTGACCGCGGCGATGGCGGTGCATCTGCCGCGGCTGATGCAGGCGTTCGGCGCGACGCCCGCGCAAGCCTTGTTCGCCGGCATGATGATCGGGCCGGCGCAGGTCGCGGCGCGCGTGTTCGAGGCCGGCTTCCTCAGCCGCTTCCATCCGCTCGCCTCGGCGCGGCTCGCCTGCATCACCCATCCGATCGGCGCCGTGACGATCGGGCTGTTCGGCGGGGGCGCCGCGGCGGCGTTCGCGCTGCTGCACGGCTCCGGCAACGGCATCCTGACGATCGCTCGCGGCACCCTGCCGCTCGCCATCTTCGGCCCCGTCAACTACGCCTACCGGCTCGGCCTGATCGGGGCCCCGTCGCGGATCTGCCAGGCCTTCGCGCCGCTGCTGTTCGGCCTGCTGATCGATGGGCTCGGCCGCGGCGTGCTGATCGTGTCGGCGAGCCTCAGCCTGTCGGCGCTCGCCGCCCTGATGCTGCTGCCGGCCGAGCGCGCCGAGACGGCGGTGCCGCTCGACACCACCGACAAGGCGGCTTGAGCCGGTAGCCCTTTCTTAACCAGCTTTCTGCGCCCACCGCTCACCGTGCCGCTGCGGACGGGCATCCATGAGCGCATATACGGAAAGTTGAAGGTTGGATTGAAGGATACCCGTGGTCATACGGGGGTCATTCACGACACGATGGCATTGCAGCGCAAACACATGCTTCGCGTCGGGGCGGTGGCCGCCTGCGTCGGGATCTTCCTGGCCGGCGCCGATTTCGCCGTGACCGCGCTGATCGGCAACCAGACCGCGCGGCAGCTCAGCGAGCTCAGCAAGGTGGCGCTGCGCCGCTCCGAGGCGGCCATCGACTCGGCCGGATCGATCCTGAACCGCCTGATCGCGAAAGGTCCGATGGACTGCAGCGCCGTCGCGCTGCAGGCGCTGCGCCTTCACGTCTATCAAGGCACCATCATCAAGGACATCCGCACCGTCGACCGCGACGGCGCGGTCGAGTGTGCGGCCTATTCCGAAACGCTCGAATTCGACAATGGCTGGGCGCGGCGCGACGAGATGTTCAAGTCCGCCGACGGAGAGCTGCGGCTGTTCCGCGTCGAGCAGTTCACCGGCGCCGCGTTCGGCGTGATGCGCGACATCGACGCGCAACGGTCTCTGGCTGCGATCCTGCGCCTCGATGGCAACCTGCTGGACGTGATGCCGGTCGGCCTGCGCGCCGAGAGCAACGTCACCCTGACCCTGCCCGATGGCGAGCAGGTGGCCGGCTATCATCCCGATGCATCCGCCAAGTCTCCGGCGCAGACCGTCGCGTTCACCACCGTGTCCGACCGCTATCCGCTGCAGGCCACGATCCATGTGCGGCCGCAGAGCCTGAGCACCCGCGGCGACCTCGCTTATCTCCTGACCATGCTCGCCGCCGGCACGCTGGGCGGCATGTTCGGCCTGCTGCTGGCGAGCTATCTCAGCCGGCCGGTGGACCCGGTCGCCGAGCTCGACCGCGCGCTCGCGGCCAACGAGTTCAAGCCCTACGTACAGCCGACCTTCCGACTGAAGACCGGCGACATCGTCGGCTGCGAGATCCTGGCACGCTGGGAGAAGCCGGACGGCCGGCTGATCCCGCCGATGAGCTTCATCCCGCTCGCCGAGACCACCGGCCGCATCGAGAAGCTGACCTGGCAGCTTCTCAAGACCGCCTTGCGCGAACTGCAGCCGGAGATGAAGCAGGACAAGCTGTTCAAGCTGTCCGTCAACATCACCCCGCGCCATCTGCTCGGCGACCGCTTCATCGACGATCTGCGCAAGACGGTCGCGTCGTCGTCGGTCTCTACCCGCCAGGTCGTGCTCGAGGTCACCGAGCGCGAGGAGCTCGCCGATCTCGCCAAGGCGACTGATGTCGTAAGGGAGCTCAGCGAACTCGGCTTCCGCGTCGCGCTCGACGACGTCGGCATCGGCCATAGTGGCCTGTCCTATATCCAGCGGCTCGGCGCGCGCATCCTGAAGATCGACAAGTTCTTCGTTGACGCGATCACCCGCGACCAGTCCGCCATCGTGGTGGTGCAGATGCTGGTGGCGCTGGCGCGCGAGCTCGACATGTCCGTGGTCGCCGAGGGCATCGAGCATCAGGAGCAGGTCGATGCGCTGATCGCCTGCGGCGTCGAGGAAGGCCAGGGCTACCTGGTCGCGCCGCCGCTGTCGCTCGGCCGCTTCAAGCAGTTCCTCGACGTGCGCCGGGCCTCGGCCGTTCCCGGCCAGGCCGGCGAGCCGGAACTGGCCGCGTGACGGCGAGCCCGCGCGCGTCGGGCACGCGCCTCACTGCCGGGTCATCTGTCCGCGGATCTCGCCGCCCGGATTCGCCTGGGTGTGGACGTTGGCGTACCATTTGCCGGCCAGCAGATCGGCCGCCTGCGCATCGGTGATCACGGCGGAGCCCGTGATCGGCGGCTCCGGGCTCTTGAACGGCAGCACGATGCCGGCATTCTTGCCGGGCTCGCTAGGACCGTGGAAATGCGCGCCGATCGGCGGCCCGCTGAGGCCGGAGAAGGTAACCTTCCAGCTTAGCGTCTTGGTTGCGGTGTCGAAGCTCGCTTCGGCCGCGCCCGACGCGGCGGATGCGTTCGGCGGCACCTCGTTGGCGGCCTTGAGCTCAGACTTTAAGATGACGGTTTCGGCGCGAGCCATCGGCGCGGCCGCGACCCAGGCGACGGCGAGCAACGCCAAATGAACGAATGTCCGTCCCATGGTTTTCCTCCTAATTCCTTATGTGCAGTCTCAGTGTTCGAGACCCCACGGGCAAGCTGATATTCCGTGGAACGCATTAACACCCCAGGCATGAGCAGCGGCCCCGGCCGCGTTGATTGAACAATCCCGACCCCTGTGCCAAACAGGACGGGAACACAAAGGCCTCGAAAGAAAGCCATGGCGGATCGAATGGTTGCTTCCAGGACGGCGCGCGGCAAGGTGGGGCGGCCTCCGCTCGAACGTGCCGGCGAGGTTGAGGAGCGCATTCTCGACGCGGCAAAGACGGTGTTCCTCGCAAACGGCTTCGAAGGCGCGAGCGTCGACGAAATCGCGCAGACCGCGCGCGCCGGCAAGCCGACCATCTACGCGCGATTTCCCAGCAAGGCCGCGCTGTTCGCGGCCGTCATCGGCCGCCAGGCCGCGCGCAACACGCAGTATGAGAACCTGGTGCCGCAGGGCCGCACCTTCCGCGCCCGGCTGATCAGCCTCGGGCTCACCTTGATCGAGCGCGCCTTCGTCGAGGACACGATCGGCCTGATGCGCACCGCGATTGCGGAAAGTCCGCGCTTTCCCGAGCTGACGCTCGAGATCCAGGACACGGCGCGCAAGCGCGCCACCTGCAATGTGAGCCACGCGATCGGCGAGCTCGCGCGCGCCGAAGGTCTCGCCGGCAAGGGCGCGTTCTCGGCCGACCGCATCGAGGACAGCGCACGGATCTTCCTCGATCTCGTCGTGTTCGCCGTGTTGATCCGCAGCCTGCTCGGCGAGGACATGCGCGCCCTGAAGAAGGAAGCCCAGGCGCATGTCGAGAAGCGCGTCGACTTCTTCCTCGCCGCGACGACGTGATCCTAAATCTTTCTGTCCTTGCGCAGCTCCGGAAAGATCGTCTCGTCCTGCAGGATCACGTCCGCGGTGCGCTGATAGTGCGCGGTGAGCAGCGCAACCGCGCGTTCGGTGTCGGCGTCGAGCACGGCGTTCACGATGTCGGCGTGCTCGTCGCCGACGGGGCGTGACGGAAACGCCTTGCGGATCGACAGCCGGCGGTAGCGATAGAGCTGGTCGGCAAGCTGGCCGCAGAACGCGATCAGCGACTGCGAGCCGCAGTTCGAGATCAGGACCCGATGATAGATCCGGTGCAGCCTCTCCCACTCCGGATTGTCCTCGAACGTCGTCGCGCTGAGCGAGCGCGGCGCGCGGCTGAGCCGATGCTGCGCCAGCACCAGTTGCTCCTCCCAATCGGGCGTCGCCGCCGCCATCGACTCGCGCAGCGCCAGCGCCTCGACCCAGCAGCGCGTCTTGGTCAGTTCGGCGAGCTCGGCGCGGCTGATGTCCTTGACGTAAAAGCCGCGCTGCTCGCGCACCTCTACCAGTCCGTCGGCAGTCAGGCGGTTGAGCGCCTCGCGCAGCGGTGTCTGCCCGGTCTGATAGGTCTCGGTCAAAAACCGCATCTGCAGCTTGCGCGATGGCGCCAGCCGGCCGGACAGCAGGTCCTCGCGCAGCCGGTCATACACATGACTCGCCTGCGTCGACGGGCCTTGCCCCTCGGCCTCCAAAACCGCATCCACGCCCGATCTCCTCTGAATCAGACGACATGTATAGAGCGAGGCTGCAGAACATAAAATTTATAAATTCTGATTGATTTCGATTTTTTATGTAATAAAAGGGGCGAGCCGGTTTCGCCGGCCAGGAACAGAAACGTCGCGCGTCCTCACCCGGGCATCGCGCAGGAGGACACGCTCATGACCCGGTTTCCGGTCGCGGCTCTGCGCAGCGTCGATCTGGGCACGCCAGATCTCGCGCGTTCGGAAGCGTTCTATCGACAGACCTGGGGGCTGGAGCGCGTCGCGGAAGCCCCCGGCATCGTCTACCTCCGCGCGACCGGCAGCGACCATCATGTCGTGGCGCTGCACCAGAGCGAGCGCACCGAGCTGCAGGCGGTGACTTTCCGCCTCGCCGAGTCCAGTGATTTCGATGCCATCAGCCGCAACGCCATCCATGAAGGCGCGACGCTGATCGCAGCGCCGGCGCCGAACCCCGGCCCCGACGGCGGCGTGATCATGAGCCTGCGCGGCCCCGAGGGCGGCGTGCTGCGCTTCGTGCATGGTGACATCAGGCACGACGCCAGGCCGCCGCGGCCCGAGCTCCCGGAGCGGCTCGCCCACGTCAATCTCAACAGCACCGATGTCGATCGTTCGGCGGCCTTCTACGAGAAGGCGCTCGGCTTCCGCCTGACCGACCGCTCCGCGGCGATGGCCTTCGTTCGCTGCAATTCGGACCACCATGCCGTCGTGATCGCTGCGGCGAAGGTCAACGGGCTCAACCATGTCGCCTTCCTGATGCCGACCTGGGAAGGCGTGATGCGCGGTGCGGGCCGCATGATCGATGCCGGCCATCCGATCGCGTGGGGCGTCGGACGCCACGGCCCCGGCGACAATGTCTTCGCCTACTTCATCGATCCCGTCGGGACCGTGATCGAATACACCGCCGAGGTGCTGCAGGTCGACGACGACTACGTCGTGCGCGGCCCGGAGCATTGGGTCTGGCCGCCCGGCCGCACCGATCAATGGGGCATCGCTCCGCCCAAGGCCGAGCACGTCAAGTCCGCGCAGCTCGCGGTCGGCTACGCCGCCTGACTCGTTTTCCAACTCCAGAGTTTCCAGATCCATGTCCGCCACGTCAGATCACAAGCATTTCGAGGCCGTGATCGTCGGCTTCGGTCCGACCGGCGCCATCGCCGCGAGCCTGCTCGGCATGCAGGGCATCAAAACGCTCGCGATCGACCGCGCTGTCGAGATCTACGACAAGCCGCGCGCGATCGCGCTCGATCACGAGATCATGCGGCTGTTCGACAATCTCGGTATCGCCGAACAAGTCAGCCGGTACGTCGCGCCGTTCCCGGCGTCCGAGCATTTCGGCGCCCAAGGGCAGTTGATCCGCCGCATCGACATGGTCGGCGAGCCCTATCCCCTCGGCTACACGCCGAGCATGGTGTTCACCCAGCCGCCGGTCGAGCAGGTGATGCGCGATCGTGCTCGCCGCTGTCCTTCCGTCACGGTCGAGCTCGGCACGACCCTCGTCACGATCCGGCAGGATGCGACGGCGGCGACCGTTGTGCTGCAGCGGGCGGACGGTACAGTTCGCGAGGTCACCGCCGACTACGTGATCGGCTGTGACGGCGCCTCCAGCACCGTGCGCCAGCAGCTCGACATCAGCTTCGACGATCTCGACTTCGACGAGCCGTGGCTGGTGGTCGATCTTCTCGTAAATGACGGCGGTGTCGGCAAGCTTCCGGCCACCGCGGCCCAATTCTGCGATCCCGCGCGTCCGACCACCTACATTATCGGCCCCGGCAACCATCGCCGCTTCGAGATCATGCTGCGAGCGGGGGAAGACCGCCACGCGATGGAGCAGCCGGAGCAGGTCTGGCGTTTGCTCTCACCCTGGCTCAGGCCCGAGGACGCAACGCTGTGGCGCGCGGCCAGCTATCGCTTCCATGCGCTGGTCTCACGCCGCTGGCGCCAGGGGCGCGTCCTGCTCGCCGGCGACGCCGCGCATCAGCAGCCGCCCTTCATCGGCCAGGGCATGTGCCAGGGCCTGCGCGATGCAGCCAATCTGTGTTGGAAGCTCGCGCGCGTGTTGCGCGGCCAATCGACCGCGGCGCTGCTCGACAGCTACGAGATCGAGCGCAGCACGCATGTGCGCGAGCTGACCACGCGCATCAAGGCGATCGGCCGCGTCATCTGCGAGCAGGATCCGGAGGCCGCAGCGGCACGCGACGCGCGTATCCTTGCCGAAGGCGGCGGCGCGCCGCGCACCATCACCCGGCAGGAGATCGTGCCGCCGCTGACGCAGGGACTGCTCGCGACCAAGGCAAATGCGGCCAACGGCACGCTGTTTCCGCAGCCCTGGATCGTCGGTGATGGCGGGCGTGCCCTGCTCGATACCGTCGCCGGCACCGGATGGCGGCTGGTCATCGACGGGCGGGGCACGCTGAACTCGAGCGCGATCGACGCTGCCACCCGCGACGCCGGCATCAGTCTGATCGCCATCGGCGGTCACGGCCTGCACGAGGAGAGCGCCGTCGTCGCACGCTGGTTCGAACGCCACGGCTGCGGCGCCGCGCTGGTGCGACCCGACCATTATGTCTACGGCGTCGCGACGGACGCGCCAGGGCTCGCCTCGCTGCTGAGCGAGCTGAACCAACGACTGCACTCATCATAACAAGAGACTATCAAACGGGGAAACGCCATGACGACAACATCGGACACCGCCAGACCCAATGTGGGAGGACGCGCGATCGCCGTCCTCATCATGCTGTTCCTGTTCCAGACGCTGAACTTCTTCGACAAGCTGGTATTCGGCCTCTCGGCCGTGCCGATGATGAAGGAGCTGGGCTTGAGCCCGAAGGAGTTCGGGCTGATCGGCAGCAGCTTCTTCCTGCTGTTCTCGCTGTCGGGCATGGCGGTCGGCATGTTCGTCGTCGGCCGCTTCCCGGTGAAATGGCTGCTCCTGATCATGGCCGGCGTCTGGTCGGCGACGCAGATCCCGATCTTCTTCTCCGGCTCGATCGCCGTGCTGGTGATCTGCCGCATCATCCTCGGCGCCGGCGAAGGGCCTGGGCTGCCGACCGCGCTGCACGCCTGCTACAACTGGTTTCCCGCCGACCGGCGCAGCGTGCCGAGCGCCGTGGTGCTGCAGGGCATCAGCGTCGGCCTCTTGGCCGGCGGTCCGATCCTGACCTATGTCATCGTGAGCTATGGCTGGCGCACCGGCTTCCTGTTCTGCGGCCTGCTCGGGCTGGCCTGGATGCTCGGCTGGTTCTTCATCGGCGGCGAAGGACCCTACTCCGCCCATGCGCCGGAGGCTGCGGCGGCCAAGGACAAGGCGTTGCCGGCGCGCGTGCTGTGGGCCGATCCGACCGTGATCGGCGTCATCATCATGTCGACCGCGTCGTACTGGATCGTCGGCATGTCCGCGACCTGGCTGCCGCCCTATCTGCAGCTCGGGCTCGGCTACAAGCAGGTCGATGTCGGCTGGATCATCTCAGGGATCTATCTGTTCCAGTCGCCGCTGCTGCTCGGCGGCTCCTGGCTGACGCAAGTTCTGCAGCGCAAAGGCTTCAGCTTGCGTGCCTGCCTCGGCCACGCCTCCGGTCTCGCGCTGCTCGCCGCCGGCTGCGCACTGCTGTTGAGCATCGTCACCTCGGGCCCGCTGCAGCTCGCCTGTATCGCGATCGCCTTCGCCGCACCGAGCCTCACCACGATCTTCGGCCCCGTCGCGCTCGGCGCCGTGGCGCCGGCGATCCAGCGCGGCCGGCTCATCGTCGTGATCTATTCCGGCAACGCGGCATCCGCGCTGGTGTCGAATGCGCTCACCGGCTGGATCGTCGGCGAGGCCGGCGGCAACGCGCCGCTTGGTTACGCCCACGCCATGACCTTCACCGCCGGCGTGCTGATCGTTGGCGCCATCTCGGCCTTCGCGCTGATCTTCCCGGAGCGCACCATCGCGCGCTTCGCGAAATCGGCGCAAGAACCGGCTTCTCCCTCCGCCGTAGCGGCGGTTTCGACCTGAGGACATCGGATGAGATTTGCAAGCTTCACCATCGACAATGCGCCGACCTGGGGACTGGTCGAGGGCACTGACATCGCCGATCTCGGTGCTGTCCTGCGCGACCGCTTCCCGGATCTGAAATCGGCGATCGCAGCGGACGCGCTGAAGGAAGCGGCTGCAGCGGCCTCGGGCGCAAGGCGGTATCCGCTCTCGGCCATCAGCTTCCTGCCGGTGATTCCGAACCCGGACAAGATCCTCTGCATCGGCCTGAACTACGAGACGCACCGCAAGGAGACCGGCCGCTCCGAGGTCGAGAACCCCACGGTGTTCGGCCGCTTCGCCAACAGCCAGACCGGGCATCTCACCGACATCATCCGCCCGCGCGTCTCGACCGATCTCGATTTCGAGGGCGAGCTCGCCATCGTCATCGGCAAGCCCGGCCGCTACATCCCGCGCAGCGAGGCTTGGCAGCACATCGCCGGCTATGCCTGTTACAACGAGGGCAGCGTGCGCGACTTCCAGCGTCACACCCACCAGTTCACGCCGGGGAAGAATTTTCCCGCGACCGGCGCGTTCGGCCCGTGGCTGGTCACGCCGGACGAGATCGACGATCTCGGTCCGCTGCGGCTGCAGACCCGACTGAACGGCGAGGTGGTGCAGGACGCCACGATCAGCCAGATGATCTTCGATATCCCGCGCCAGATCGAATACTGCTCGTCGTTCACCCGGCTCGAGCCGGGCGACGTGATCGCCACGGGGACGCCGGGCGGCGTGGGGTCGCGCCGAACACCGCCGCTGTGGATGAAGCCGGGCGACGTGGTGGAGGTCGAGATCGACCGCATCGGGCTGTTGCGGAACGGCATCGCCGACGAGGCGGTGTAAGCGCCCCTGATGTTCTTGACCGTCATTCCGGGGCAGCCCGTCAGGGCTGAACCCGGAATCTCGAGATTCCGGGTTCGATGCTTGCCATCGCCCCGGAATGACAGCCGAACAACAGTGCCTACTCAATGCGCCATCGCCGGCCCGCCGCCGAGCTTGACCTTGCGGAGCGTCAGCGCCAGCGGAATCGCCGACAGCGAGATCAGCATCAGCGCCCAGTAGACGTCGACATAAGCGAGCAGCGACGACTGCATCTGCACGGTCTGGCCGATCCAGGCGAGCGCCTGCTGCTGCGCCTGGACCAGCGAGCTGCCATGCGCGGTGAAGTAATTGGTCACCTGGTGCAGCGTGTCCTGATAGGCCGGATTGGATGGAATCGCATTCTCCACCAGCCGGCTCTGGTGGAACTGCCCTCGATGCGCCAGGATGTTGGCGGCCAGCGACACGCCGATCGAGCCGCCGGTGTTGCGCGCGGCGTTGATCAGCGCCGAGGCCTGGTCGGTCTTCTCAGGCGGAATGCCGTTGTAGGACGCGGTCGTGATCGACAGGAAGATCAGCGGCAGGCCAATTCCGATCAGCATGCGGGATTCGGCGAAGAACCAGAAATCCACATTGGCGTAGACCCGGGTGAGGTCGTACATCGCGAACGCCACGACGGCCGCGCCCGTCATGATCATGTATTTCGGCTGCACCTTGCCCGAGAGGCGCCCGACGACGAACATCATCGCCATCGTGACGAGGCCGCCCGGCGACAGCACGAGGCCGGCCCAGGTGGCGGTGTAGCCGAAATCCTGCTGCACCATCTGCGGCAGCATCTGCGTGGTGCCGAGCAGGATCGCGCCGGTCGCCAGCATCACCAGGAAGCTGGCGCCGAACTGGCGCGACGCCAGCATGCGGACATCGACCGTCGGATTTTTCTGGTTCATCTCCCACGGGATCATCGCGATGAAGGCCGCGACGCAGACCGCGGCGGTCACCATGATGAAGCGCGAGTCGAACCAGTCGTCCTCCAGGCCACGGTCCAGCATCAGCTCGAGCGCGCCGAGAAATGTCGCGACCAGCACGAAGCCGACCACGTCAAAGCCATGCGCCTGCTTGCGCCGCTCGGCCGTGACCTCTTCTGGCTCCTTGAGGATGAGCCCGATCAGGATCATCGCGGCGACGCCGACGGGGCCGTTGATCAGGAAGCACCAGTGCCAGGAGACGTTGTCGGAGAGATAGCCGCCGAGCGTCGGACCGACGACGGGCGCGACCACGACGGCGACGCCGAACAGCGCGAACGCCTGGCCGCGCTTTTCCGGCGGGAAGGAGTCGGCGAGGATCGATTGCGCCACCGGCACCATGCCGCCGCCGCCGAGGCCCTGCATGATCCGGAACAGCAGCAGCACCTGCAGATTCCAGGCGAAGCCGCACAGCACCGAGCTCAAGGTGAACAGGCCGAGGCACAGCAGGAAGAAGGTCTTGCGGCCGAAGCGCTTGGCGAGATAGCTCGAGGCGGTCAGGATGATCGCGTTGGACACGAGATAGGTCGTCACCACCCAGGAGGATTCGTCCTGGCTGACGCCCATGCCGCCGGCGATATAGGGCAGTGCGACGTTGGCGATGGTGGTGTCCAGCACCTCCATGAAGGTCGCGAGCGCCACCAGCACCGCGATGATCCACGGACTGCCTGCGGATCGCGACGCGGCGAGAGGAGCAGCCTCACTCATGGCCGACCTCTCTCACAGCACGGCCTTCAGCCGCTCATAGAGCGACGGCTTGGGATCGACGCGAACGGTCGGCACCACCGACATGCCCGGGCCGAGCGCGACGTCCGTCGGCGGATCGTCCATGTCGATCTTGACCGGCACGCGCTGCACGATCTTGACGTAGTTGCCGGTCGCATTCTGCGGCGGCAGCAGCGAGAATGCCGGGCCCGAGCCGGACTGCACGCTCGCGACGTGGCCGCGGATCTCGCGCTCCGGATAGGCATCGATCTCGAGGGTCACGGGCTGGCCGGGTCGCATCTCGTCGAGCTGGGTTTCCTTGAAATTGGCGGTCACCCAGACGTCATCGGGCACGAACATCGAAAGCGCCGTCCCTTGTGCCGCGAACTGACCATCGGCGGCGCTGAGATTGACAATGCGGCCGGACTGCGCCGCGGTCACGGTCGTGTACGACAGATTGAGCTGGGCCTGGTCGCGCTGGGCCTGCGCCTGAGCGAGATTGGCGTCGGCGCTCTCGTGCTGCGCCTTCAGCGACTCCAACTGGCGTTGCGCGACCGAGAGGTTGGCCTGCGCCGAGGTCAGCGCCGCCTTCTGCTGCTGGAGCTGCGATGTGTATTGCTGCTCGCTCTGCACCGTGCCGGAGCCGGTGCGGGCGAGGTCCTGATAGCGCTTGGCCTGCTGCTCTGCGAAGGTCAGCCCGGCCTGGGCCTGCTCGACCTGGGCCTGGCCCGCGGTGATCTGCGCCTGCTGCACGTCGATCTGCGCATCGATGTTGCGGATCGCCGCCTGCGCCGACTTCACCTGCGCATCGGCCTGCGCCAGCGCGGTCTTGTAGTCGCGATCGTCGATGCGCGCGATCACGTCGCCGGCCTTGACGTGCTGGTTGTCGGTGACCGGGACGGCGGTGATGTAGCCGGAGACTTTCGGCGCAATGGAGAACTGGCGGGCCGCGATGAAGGCGTCGTCGGTGGTCTCATAGTGACCGGCCGCATCGTAGTAGACGTAGCCGCCGGCGCCGACGGCGAGCAGCAGCACGAGACCCAGCGCTGCCCCGAGCGGATGCCGCCGGATCAGGCTCCTCCGGGACCCCTCCTGGCGCTCCCCGTGCTCCGTCGGCGGCGGGCCGGGCTCCGCCGCCGGCATCTTGGCCTCGACCTGCTGCCGAGGCTCGCCGGAGGCCCGCCCGCGCCATTGCTGCACGGCCCGATCGCGGGCCGAGACCGCCGGATCGTCGTTGGCCGCCGATGGGACCTCGGCCGACGACAGAGCTTGCCGTGTCATCACGTCTCCTTGAATAGAACGGAACCGTTTCGTTTCTATAATTGGGCGTAAGGCAGGTGGGACGCAATGGCGAGCCGCGATGCGGACGGCTAAACTTTTCGTCATTGAAGGCCGCCGGCGCGCGTTCCGCTGCGCCTTCACCGCGGTCCGCCGTCAGCAACGTCAACTGCGTTCCGCCGCCGCGGTTGCAGTCTCACGTCATCGCGATGGCTCGATGAACTCGGGCAAATACAACACGCGCACACGGCTGCCGCCGGCGGCGCCGGCACCGCACGTCCGGCCGGCGCGCGGCACCGGCCCCTGACGGCGTTCTCAGCGCGCCGGCTCCGGCCCGGCGAGACGCACGGCGAGAGCCAGCGCGCCGATGACCGGCGGCACGACGAAGCACCAGCTGCCCAGCCGCACGAACAGCAGCGCGGCGGCGCCGCAGCCGAGCGCAAAGGCGAGCACGTTGATGGCCATCTGCATGAGCCGCGCCGGCGGCGACGCCTGGCCCTTGTCGCCGACATAGATCCTGTCGGCGAGGTCGATCATCACCTGCGTGGTGGTGCCGGTCATCAGGGTCGAGGGCGGCGAACTCGGCAGATGGATCCGGTGCACGGCATTCTGGATTGCCATCGCCGCGACCAGCACCATGCCGGTGATGATTGCCTCGCGGCTGTCGCCATTGTGGAACGGGCCGAAATGGATGGCGAGCACGGCGCCGAGGACGAGCAGCACCAGCTTGACGCCGATCAGGATCTCGAAGGCGCGTGACCACCGCCGCGACAGCAACGTGCCGGTCAGCCGCGTCGCGATCACGACCACGCAGAACACCGGCAGCGCCAGCAGCTTGGCTATCGCGCCCGAGGTCCCGAGCGCCAGCGCCGCGCCGAACGTCACGAAGTTGCCGGTAACATGCGCCGTGAACAGGCCCTGCAGCGCCAGGAACCCGGCGGTGTCGACATAGCCGGCATTGACGCTGAGCAGCAGCGGCACCACGTTGCGGGACTCGAATTGCGACATGTCGTCCTACTTTCGTTGCTCAGAGCGCGTATTTCAATTCGATGCCAATGTAGTCGGAGTCATGGCCGCCAGCGCGGCGCAGCGTCTGGCCGATCTCATAGTGCACGGCTTCCAACGCTCCGGTGAGGTTGGCGTTGAAGCGATAGTCGGCGCGCAACTGCGCATAGACGCCGGACCACGAGCTGCCCTGCCCCGCGGTGCCGGCGACCGCGACATTGGGCTGGACGTAGATCGCGTCCGCATCGGTCACGCGCCATTGCAGGCCGATCGCGGCCATGAATGACAGCGCGGCGGTCGGCTTCACCGTCAGCGACGGCTTGAGATGGATCAGGTTGGTGTAGCCGGTGAAGCCGGCCAGCGTGAAGTAATAGCCGTTCGGGAACAGCGGATTGAACGTCTCGATCCTGTTGTCGCCGGGATGGCGGTCGCCGGAGGCGCCGTCGACCTGAAGGCCGATGCGCGGCTGCCAGGCGAGGTCGGCGAAGGTGTAGCCGGCGCGGGCGCCGGCGCCCCAGGCGCGGATCTGCTTCGCCCCGACCGAGCCCGCCTGCCCCATCGCCTCGAGATCCCAGTCGAAGCCCGCGAGCTTGCCGGCGAAGCGGATGTCCAGCACGTGGCGCTGCTCGAGGCCGGCTGCGTCGAGGAAACGCGCATTGTCGCGCTGATAGTAGGAATAATACGACGACAATTCGTTGGTGCCGAGCACCTGGCGCTCGACGCGGAAGGTGTGGAACAGGAACGATCCGTTCGACGTGTCGTCGAACGGACGCACCAGATTATATTGCACCGGCTGGCTGACGAAGCCGATGAAGCGCCATGGGCCGCTTTCCCAGTCGGCCCACAGCGCATCGAAGGACTGGCGCACGTTCGGTCCGTCGCGCGACGACACGAAGCGCTGCAGGTCGAAGTCGAAATCCTGCCGCCCGACCCGGGCCTTGAACGTGCCGCTGTCCGTCGTATTGACATAGGCGAGGAAGGCGAGCCGGAGGTCGAGCGGGTCCTGGTCGACGGACGTGATCTTGGCCTTGCCGAAGGCACGGTCGTCCTCCAGCTGGACGAACAACTGCCAGTTCTCGTTGAGATGTGCGTCGGCATGGATCTGCAGCCGTTGCAGGACATGCTGATCGGGTCGCGTTCCACCGATGCCGAAGCTCGCGGCATCCAGGCTCTCGAACCGCTCGCGCAGGTTCATGCCGAACGAGACGTAGCTCTGCGGATGGTCCTGCTGCAGCGGGATGTACTTGATCGGATCTGATGGCGCCGTGCGCAGCGCCGGATCGGCCAGCACCGACCAGTCCTCCTGCCAGCGGTTGGTGCGGATCGCCGGACGCGAGGCGTTGTCCTCGGCGAAAGCTGGCGTGGCTGCACACAGCGCGCTGAGCAGCGTACTCGCGACCAGGGTCTTTCTCAGGAGCCACGCCATCCATGACCTCTCAGGAATCGCCGCAGCATCCTACTTCAATGGCGCATGAATCTCCGCGACATAGCCGCCGGGAAACTGCACCACCGCCTGCTCGCGCCTGTCCGAGTTGAACGGCTCGACCAGCACAGTGGCGCCCGCTGCTTTTGCCTTGTCCAGGGTCGCCTTGAGATCAGTCACCTCGTAGCCGGTCGTCTCGCGTCCGAACGGATACGGCAGATGGCCGTCGGTGACGAGCACGGTCATGCCGCCGAACACCGACGCGATGCGGATGCGCCGATAGTGATCATTCGGACGGCCGATCTCGACGCCCGGCGCCCTGGTGTCATCGGAGATGACCTTGCCCTTGGAGAAGCGCAGGAAGGCGCGCGTGAAGGTCTCGGCGCGGTCGGCTGACACATAGACGCGATTCTCCGGAACGGTGTCGAACGCCGGATAGGACGGCTTGGTCGTGTGCCAGTACAGCTGCATGTTGACGCCGCCCGGCCATTGGATCACGGCATCACGTCCGATCGGATCGGGGAATGGCGCGACCAGCACGTCGGCGCCGGCGGCCTTGGCCGCCTCGATCGCCGCGTCCAGATCGGTGACCAGATAGCCGGTGCGTTCGGCCCCGAACGGATACGGAATTCCGGTCTTGAAGCCGAACAGCGAGACCGTGCCGACTGGCGTCTGCAACAGCTGCGAGGTCGTGCTGCTCGGAGCAGGCGTCACCGTCGCAACCACCTGCTTGGTGCTCTGGCCGCCGAAGGTGGCGAGGAAGCTGGTGGCGAACTTCTCGACGTCGTCCGGCGCGACATAGACATGCGTGGTGTCGTATTGCGCGCCCACGCCGATCAGCGGCGCCGCGTCCTTGGCGAACGCGGGCGCGGCGAGCAGCGTGGTGGCGATGACGGCGCCGAGCAGATGACAGGAACGGACCATGACGACCTCGAATGAGCAGATGTGGATCAAGCGCGGTGCGTGCGCCAGGAGATGATCGAGACGAGCACGAGGCCGGCGATCAGGCCGAGATGCTCGAAGAAGGCGTTCAGCGCCATGAACCGGTCATGGCCGGACATGTGCCAGAAATCATTGGCGGCGAGCATCGCAACGAGCGTGAGCACGCCGAGCGCCCCGGCGCCGAGCCAGACGAACCGGTTCGCGATGACGAGCACCGAGCCGATCAGCTCGACGGCGATCGCGGCCGCCGCCCACGGCTCCGCTGGCTGCAGGCCGAAATGCGCCTGCTCGGCAATCGCGCTTGGGAAGTCCATGAACTTCTGGACGCCGCCGATCAGATAGGCTGAAACCAGCGCGACCCGCGCCGCGTGCCACAGCCAGCGCCAGTCGAGCACCGCGGCGATCGGCCGTGGCGTGTCGGACATCCCCGCCATCTCAGACCGCCCAGCAGGCGCAGCCGAGCGCACCCCAGAAGCTCTTGAGATCGGAGACCGGCAGGCTGGAGGACCATGCCCGCGCGTGGTCATGGCCATGCACGCCGCATGCGCTGGCGCAGCCGCACATCTGCATCGCCTGGGCGCGGATGCCGCCGTGATCGTCCTTCTCCAGCCAGGCGCCGTAGCCGCCGAAGCGGCGCACCGGCGACCACTCCGGCATGGCCGGCGGCGGAGCCGCGTCGTCCAGCGGCTTGAACGCGGCGGCGGCGTAGACGATGCGGCCGCCGACCATGGTGAGGTCGCTGGTGATGTCGGCGATCTCGGCCTCCGCACAGGAGAAGAAGTCGCGATGCGGCACGATCAAATCGGCGAACTGCCCGACCGCAATGCGGCCCTTCCTGCCTTCTTCGTTGGAGAACCAGGTGACGTTCTCGGTCCACATCCTGAGCGCGGTCTCGCGATCGAGGCAGTTGCGCTGCGGATACAGCCGCAGGCCACCGACGGTGCGGCCGGTCACCAGCCACGACAGCGACACCCAGGGGTTATAGGAAGCGACACGGGTCGCGTCGGTGCCGGCGGAGACCTTGACGCCCTTGTCGAGGATCTTCTTCACCGGCGGCGTCGCCTCGGCCGCGCCGAAGCCGTAGCGCTCGACGAAGTACTCGCCCTGATAGGCCATGCGGTGCTGCACGGCGATGCCGCCGCCGAGCGCCGCGATGCGGTCGATCGATTGGTCCGAGATCGTTTCGGCATGGTCGAAGAACCAGTGCAGACCCTCGAGCGGCGTATCCTGGTTGACTTTCTCGAACACGTCGAGCGCGCGCGAGATGGTCTCGTCATAGGTCGCGTGCAGCCGCCACGGCCACTTGTTCTGGACCAGGATGCGCACGACCTCCTCGAGCTCGCCTTCCATCTCGGCCGGCATGTCCGGCCGCGGTACGCGAAAATCCTCGAAATCGGCGGCAGAGAACACCAGCATCTCGCCGGCGCCGTTGTGGCGGAAATAGTCGTTGCCCTGCTTGTAGGTCGAGCTCTGCGTCCAGCGCAGGAAGTCGTCTCTCTCGCCCTTTGGCTTCTGGGTAAACAGATTGTAGGCGAGTCGGATCGTGAGCTCGCCGTCATCGGCCAGCTTCTGGATCACGGCGTAGTCGTCCGGATAGTTCTGGAAGCCGCCGCCGGCATCGATCGCACCGGTGACGCCGAGCCGGTTCAGCTCGCGCATGAAGTGCCGCGTCGAGTTGAGCTGATAGTCGAACGGCAGCTTTGGACCCTTGGCCAGCGTCGCGTAGAGGATCGCGGCGTTCGGCTGGGCGAGCAGCAGGCCGGTCGGATTGCCCTGTGCGTCACGCGCGATCTCGCCGCCTGGCGGCTGCGGCGTATCCTTGTCGTAGCCGACGGCACGCAGCGCGGCGCCGTTCAGGATGGCGCGGTCGTACAGATGCAGCAGGAACACGGGCGTGTCGGGCGCGACGGCGTTGAGCTCGTCAATCGTCGGCAGCCGCTTCTCGGCGAACTGGTGCTCGGTGAAGCCGCCGACCACGCGCACCCATTGCGGCGGCGGCGTGATCGCGACCTGGGCCTTGAGCATCGCCATCGCGTCCGCGAGCGAGCGCACGCCGTCCCAGCGCAGCTCCATGTTGAAGTTGAGCCCGCCGCGGATGATGTGCAGGTGATTGTCGATCAGCCCCGGCAGCACGCGACGGCCCTTGAGATCGATGATCTTCGTTCGGGGACCGGCGAGCTTCATCACGTCCTGCTCGTGGCCGACCGCGGTGAAGGCGCCGTCCTTGATCGCCACCGCGCTCGCCGTGGGATTGGACCGATCGAGCGTCGTGAACAGGCCGTGATGGAGGATGAGATCGGGGTAATCGCTCATGAGGCCTTCTCATTCTGGGCGGTAGAATTGGTCGTCTCTGCCCGGCCGTGGTGGCCGGGCAGCAGGCCGAAGATGTGCGTGGCGCAGGCCGCCTTCTGCCACGCGGCAGCAAGCGTGGTCCCGTTCAGGAGCTGCTTGCCCACGGGGATCACCTGCTCTCCGACGAGGATGCCGAGCAGGCCGACCAGCGCCACCAATGGCGGCGCCGGCGAGCGGACCTGAAGCAGGCTGTAGATCACGCCGACCAGCAGCCCTGCCCCGAGCGAAAACAGATAGATCTTCATCGTTCGTCCCGGGACTACTTGGCCCCGCCCTCCGAGGCGTGCTCTCCAAGCGCCCATTTGGAGAAGCGGATCTGGATGCCGTAGGGCGAATGCGCCTTCAGGATCTCCATCATGCCGTCATAGGTCTCGGCACGCGCCCAGTCCTGCTGCAGCTCGAAGGCGAACTGGCATGAGGTGATCGGCACCGCGCCGGCCTGCACCGCGCGGTCCATCGCCCTGTTGTGCGCTTCGAGCGACAGGTCGCCGCAGGCATCGGCCGGGATGTAGATCTCATAGCCTTCGCGCAGCATGTCGAGCGTCGGGAACAGCACACAGGCCTCGGTCCAGAGTCCCGCGATGATGAACTTCTTGCGACCGGTGGCAGCGACCTGCTTGCGGAAGCCGGCATCGAGCCAGGAGTTCATCGCCGTGCGGTCGACGATGTCGTGCTCTGGAAACAGCTCGGTCACCTCCGGCATGAAGGGACCGGAGAACGAGTCCTTGGCGACTGTGGTGAGCACGGTCGGAATCTTGAACAGCTTGGCCGCCTTGGCGACGATCTGGATGTTGTTGAACACGCCGAGGCGGTCATGAGACTGCACGCCCTGATACATCGCGGGCTGATAGTCGATCAGCGCCACGGCGCAGTTCTGCGGGGTCAGCATTTCGAGCTTGGACACGAGGTTCTCCTTGAAGGGTCGAATCGATCAGGTGAGAGACGCTCGCGGCGCCAGCGTGGTTGGCGCGAAACGCCGCCACGAGAAGACACCGAAAGCAATGAACATAGCGAGCGTGACGAGCTGAGCTGCGGCGAACGGCGGCTCGCTCTGCGTCGGCGCCAGGACATTGAGCACGCCGATCTTCTGGAACGACTGCACGATCGCGACGAAGACGTTGAGATAGAGCGAGAGCAGCGCGGTGACGACGTAGACCCGTCGCCACCATCCCGACAGCGCGAACGCATAGAGTGCGGCGCTGGCCGCAATCAACAGCGCGAGCAGGATGATGCCGATGATGCGCGGCGGGTCGAGACCGAACGGCGGCAGCGGAAAGCCGGTCACGCCGGTGAGGAAGGTCGTGACCAGGAACAGCGCCGCCCAGGCCGCCAGATGGCGGCCTGCCAGCATGCCGGCGAGCATGACGAGCCCGGTCGCGATTCCGATCAGGCTCAGCACCACGTGGATCTGAAGAAACAGGGCCGTCGGAATTCCCCAGGTCATGCAAGCCTCCTCTGATCAGCCCTTGATGAAGGTCAGTAGGTCGGCGTTGATGGTCTCGGCTTCCGTGGTCGGCATGCCGTGCGGAAAGCCCTTGTAGGTCTTCAGCACGCCGTTCTTCAGCAGCCTGGCCGACAGCGGCGCGGAATCCGCGTAAGGCACGATCTGGTCGTCCTCGCTGTGCATGACCAGCACCGGCAAGGTGATCTTCTTGAGATCCTCGGTGAAATCGGTCTGCGAGAAGGCGACGACGCCGTCGTAGTGCGCCTTGGCGCTGCCCATCATGCCCTGCCGCCACCAGTTCTGGATCACGGCCTCGGACGGCTTGGCGCCAGGCTTGTTGTAGCCGTAGAACGGCCCAGCGGCGACGTCGCGATAGAATTCCGCGCGGCGCGTGGCGACCTGGGTCTGAAAGTCGTCGAACACCGACTTCGGCAGCCCGCCCGGATTGGCCGCGGTCTGCAGCATCAGCGGCGGCACCGCGGCGATGATGGCAGCCTTGGCCGCGCGGCTCTCGCCATGGCGCGCGAGGTAATGCACCACCTCGCCGCCGCCCGTGGAATGGCCGACATGGATCGCGCGCTTGAGATCGAGATGCGCGGTCAAGGCCGCGAGATCGTCGGCATAGTGGTCCATGTCGTGACCGTCGGCGACCTGGGCCGAACGACCATGGCCGCGGCGATCATGGGCGATGACGCGAAAGCCGTGATTGAGGAAAAACAGCATCTGCGCATCCCAATCATCCGCTGACAGCGGCCAGCCATGGCTGAACACGATCGGCTGGCCGGAGCCCCAATCCTTGTAGTAAATCTCTGTGCCGTCATTGGTTTTCAGAACGGGCATGATTTTCTCCTGCGCGCCAGCCATGCGGTCGCACCAACGAATTTCGTGTCGCGATCGCCAATACCCGGTGCTATGCAATCTCATGTGCATCTGCACAATGACCCGAGGAGGCCAAAGCACTGGCCCCAGAAGGCCAAGGGATGGCTCAGCAGATTCGAACCACATCGTCGTCCTGGATGCGCGGCGTCGCGACGACGCTGAACGAGCAAGGTCTGGATGCGGCCGCGCTGTTCGCCGACGTAGGCCTCTCGATCGACGATCTCGACGATTGCGATCGCCGCTGGCCGACCGAGGCGCTGAGCCGGTTGTGGATGCTGGCGGCCGAGCGTTCGGGCAATCCGGACATCGGGCTGGCAAAGCTCGATGCGCCGCGACCTGACAACTATGGCGTCGCCGGCTATGCCATGATGTCGAGCCCCACGCTGCTCGCCGGGCTGACGCGACTGATCCGCTACATGTGCCTGGTGAGCGACGCGGTGACCATCACGCTCGAGCAGGGCAATGGCGGCCGTTGGGTGCGGACCGACGTGTTCGGCGGTGAATGCCCGATTCCGCGGCAGCGCTATGACTACGGCGTCGTCAATCTGCTCAATCTATGCCGGTGGATGCTGGATCGTCCGCTGACGCCGCTCGCCACGCGTTTCTCGCATGCGGTGCCGCTGTCGATCGCGTGCTACAACAGGGCGTTCCAATCCCCACTCGAATTCGATGCGCCATTCAACGGCTTCCTGGTGTCGGATCAGGATCTCGCCTGCAAGCTGACGACCTCGGCGCCCGAGCTTTCGGCAATCCACGATCGGATCGCCGACGAGGCGCTGGAGCGTCTGGTCAAGGCCGACACTGCGTATCGCGCCCGCGCCGCGATCGTCAGGCTGCTGCCCGACGGCAGCCCGCTGCGCTCGGCCATCGCAGCCGAGCTGGGCTTGAGCGACCGAACCTTCCAGCGCCGGCTGGCGGACGAAGGCCTCTCCTTCAGCGATCTCGTCGACGATGTCAGGCGCGAGCTCGCCCAGCGCCATCTCGCCGATTTCCGCATGACGCTCACCGACATCGGCTATCTGCTCGGCTATGCCGACCAGAGTACCTTCTTCCGCGCATCCAATCGTTGGTTCGGCGAATCACCGGGCGAATACCGCTCGCGGCTGATGGAGGGCGTGCGGCGGGAAGTCGTTGTCGCGCGCGGACCATGATCCGCCGGCGGGAGACGCCTTCAGAGGCGTTCTTCAGAACATCCCGTTGGGATTGGCCGACTGCTCGGGAACGGGCTGCACCGAATCCCAATGCTCCTCGATCTTGCCGTCCTTGAGACGGAAGATGTCGACGATGGCGTTGCCGCGTGTGCCGGGCTCGCGGACGGCGTGAACGCGCAGCACGACGAAGTCGCCGTCGACATGCACCTGCGTGATCCTGCTGTGCGACTGTGGAAATTTGGCCTTCAAAAATTCGATGAACTTGCGAAATCCCTCCGGGCCGTCCTCGGCATTCGGATTGTGCTGGATGTAGGTGCCGAGATATTTCGACGCCGCCTCGAAATCCTTGCGATTGAGGCCCTGCTCATAGAAGTCGAGCACGATCGCCTTGTTGCGCTCCTCCTGGGCCGAATAGGCCCGCTGAGCCAGCACCGGTGTTGCGACCGTGGCGAACAGCACCGCGGCCACCGCGGCGAAACGCGTCATCATTCCGTCATCTCCCCCGGGGCGCAGATATGATGCAGCCGTTGCCCACCCCAGCTATTTCGGCTGTCGCCAGCTAAGCGGACTTCCCACGGGAAGTGACCTCAAAGATGAGTGACCTCAATAATAGCGGTGGAGATGATGCACCGGGCCGTGGCCGTGTCCGACCGTGAAGCGATCGGCCGCCGCGATGGCATCGGAGATGAAGGCCTTGGCGTTGCGCACGGCCGCCTCGAGGCTCTCCCCCTTCGCCAGCCCTGCGGCCACGGCCGACGACAGCGAACACCCCGTGCCGTGGGTGTTCTTCGTGTCGATGCGCGGCGACGGCAATGGGATGCTGGTTGCTGATGTGATCAGGTAATCGGTGCTGTCGGCGCCCTGCCCGTGGCCGCCCTTGATCAGCACGGCCGGACAGCCGAGCGCGAGCAGCCGGCGGCCTTGCGCGGCGATCGCCTCGTCCGAGGTCGCGACCGGCTCGTCCAGCAGCGCGGCCGCCTCGGGCAGGTTCGGCGTGATCAGCGACGCCCGCGGGATCAGCCCGCGGCGCAGCGCGTCGATCGCATCCTCCGGCAACAGCCGCGCGCCCGAGGTTGCGACCATCACCGGATCGAGCACCACGTGCCGCGGCCGCCAGCGCGCGAGGCTTGCCGCAATGGCGTCGGCAATCGGCGCCTGCGCCACCATGCCGATCTTGACCGCGCCGACCGCGAGGTCATCGAACACCGCATCGATCTGCGCGGCGACGAAATCGGGCGGCACCAGATGCACCCCGGTCACGCCCCTTGTGTTCTGGGCGGTCAGCGCCGTCAGCACCGAGGCGCCATAGACGCCGAGCGCCGCGAAGGTCTTGAGGTCGGCCTGGATACCGGCTCCCCCGGAGGAATCCGAACCGGCGATGGTGAGTGCGACGGGGGTGCTCATGCCCCCTTCCTAGCGCGGGCCGGCCGCGCCCGGCAAGCAGGCCGGCCCACCGGAGAAAGCGTATCGACTTCGTCGGAAAACGCTATATTGAGGCGAAAGATGCCTTCCGGAGACAGCCCGCAATGGTTCCCTTCTTCGTCCAGATCAAGTGCAAGCTTGGCCAGTCCTACACGGTCGCCAATGCGCTGGCGGAAGCCGAGATCGCCTCCGAGATCTACTCGACGGCGGGAAATTACGACCTGCTGGTGAAGTTCTACGTCGACAATGCCACCGACATCGGCCACTTCGTGAATGAGAAGGTCCAGATCCTGCCCGGCATTCAGGACACCCACACCATCATCACGTTCAAGGCCTTCGGCGCCACCTGACGAGGCGCTTTCTCACCCGGCGCGGCCTGCCCGTCGGGCGCCTGCCTCAACACCTGCCTCACGACAAAGGCGCCCGTCGTGACCGACGGGCGCCGAGGTCCTGAAAATGGGTCAAGCATGGTTTCGTCATGAAAGACGGTGGCGGCCGGAGACCGTTGTCCGCCAATTCGCACCAGTGGGCCGGAAAGCCGGGCCTTTCGATCGTGAGGGGCAATTGGGGGACCGTCGAACGGCCCGGCTTTCCCTTCGGCAACTTGGCGACAGGCGTTCTATAGCGGGTACGCGGAGCACCGGGTCAAGGCGGGCGGCCGATCCGATACGGTCGATCAAGAAGTTGAGACGAAAACTCAAGAATGACTGCGGCGCCGCGTGAAGAGTGAGATCAAAGCCGTTTCGTCCCTGCTGCCGAGCTACGGCTTTTGCGCCGAGCAGATGGACACCGAGGCGAACATTGCGGCGTGGCGCGAGGCCACGTCGACGTTCTTCGAGGTCGACCAGCTCGCGGCCGGCGAGGCCGCTCCGTTCAGAGCGGACGTGCTGTCCTATGCGCTGGGCTCCGTGCTGCTGGGATCGGCCCGTGCGAGCGGCCAGCGGTTCCGGCGATCGGCCGAAACCGTCGCCCGCAGCGGCGTGGATCACATCATCCTGCAGCTCTACGTGAACGGCAGCTATGAGGGCGTCGCGGGCGCCTCGCCGATCCGGGTCGAGGCCGGCGACCTCTGCGTGCTCGATCTCGCCCAGACACTCGAAACGCGCGCGACACCGTTCGAGAACGTCACGTTGGTGGTGCCGCGTCCGATGTTCGATGCGCGCCTGCTGCAGGTCGACGACCTGCACGGCCTGGTGCTGCCGCGCAGCGGCGCGCTGGCGCCGCTGTTGGCGCGGCATTTCGGCGCGCTGCTCGACTGTGCGCCGCGCATGAGTTTCGACGAGTGCCAGGCCGCGGTCGAGGGCACGATCGCGCTGATCTCGGCGTGCCTGCGCGGCGAGCTCGAACGCCGCGATGCCGACCGCAGCGTGACGCCGGACGCCTCGCTGCTCCGCGTCCGCCAATATATCGAAGCGCGGCTGTCGAGCCCTGAACTCAGCGCCGACGCGGTGGCGCTGCATTTCGGGATGTCTCGCGCGTCGCTCTATCGCCTGTTCGCGCCGATCGGCGGCATCGCCGACTACATCCGCAGCCGCCGCCTGCACCGCGCATTCTTCGATCTCGCCGGGACGGGATCGCGGACGCAGCGCATCAGCGAGGTCGCGCGGCGCTGGCAGCTCGGGACCGATGCGCATTTCACGCGGCTGTTCAAGGCCGCCTACGGCATCACGCCGAGCGCCGCGCGCGAGGCCGCCATGCTGGGCTCGCCACGCCTGCCGGTCGACGCGGACGCCGAAACCGCCTCGCCGCTCAGCCGTTGGATGCGAGGGATAGCAGCGCCCCGGACCGGGGAATGAGCGCGACGACGGCCGCCGAGTGCGGGTCGTCGTCCCCGGATGCGTCGTCCTCAGATGCGTCTTCGGCCGGCTGCGGCTCGTCGGCATCGGACGCAGCGCGCGCGATCTCCAGATGCTGCTCGAGCTGCTCGACCGGCATCGGCCGGCCCAGCAGATAGCCCTGCGCAAAGTTGACGCCGAGCGCGCGAAGTTGCACCAGCTGCTCTTCGGTCTCGACGCCTTCGGCGGTGATCTGGATGCCAAGCCCCCGCGCCAGCGTCACGACCGAGGAGATGACGGCGGCACTTTCGTCGCGCACGCTCAGATTGGCGACGAAGGACTTGTCGATCTTGATCTTGTTGAACGGGAACGCCGTCAGCGAACGCAGCGACGAATAGCCGGTGCCGAAATCGTCGAGCGCCAGCGAGATGCCGAGGCCCTTCAGCCGGTCGATGAAGCTCTCGTTCTCGGCCGCGCGCTCCAGCAGCACCGACTCCGTGATCTCGATCTCGAGACGCTTCGGATCGAGGCCGGACCTCGCGAGCGCCGACTGGATGACGTCGAACAGTTCGGCCTGCTTGAACTGGACGGGCGACAGGTTCACGGCGATCTTGACGTCGTCCGGCCATGCGGTGGCGTCGTCGCAGGCGCGCCCGATGATCCATTCGCCGAGCGGCACGATCAGGCCGGTCGACTCCGCAAGCGGGATGAACTTGTCCGGCGGCACCAGCCCCTTGACCGGATGACGCCAGCGCACCAGCGCCTCGACGCCGCGGCGCTCGCGCGTCTCGGCGTCGTAGAACGGCTGATAGTGCACCTCGAACTGGCACTGCGCGATGGCGTCGCGCAGATCACCCTCGAGCGTGTTGCGCGCCTCGAGCTCGGCCGACATCGCATCGTCATAGAGCGTGTAGCAGCTGCGGCCGGCGGATTTCGAGCGATAGAGCGCGAGGTCGGCCTTCTTGAGCAGGTGCTCCTGGTCGCGGCCGTGCTGGGGCGCGAGCGAGATGCCGATGCTGGTGCCGATCTCGACCCGTTGCCCGCCGAGCTGGAACGGCTCGGCGATCAGCTTGGTGATGCGCTGCGCAAGCTCGATCGCGGCGGCGCGCTGGTCGGCGGATCCGGCCTGGATCAGGGCGAACTCGTCGCCGCCGAGCCGGGCCAGCACGTCCTCGTCGCGCAGCTGCGATCTCAGCCGCTGAGCGACCTGCACCAGCAGTTCGTCGCCGGCGCCATGGCCGAGCGAGTCGTTGACGTTCTTGAAGCGGTCGAGGTCGAGCAGGAAGACGGTGAAGCGGCCGCTCTTCTCGTCGTTGATGCGCTCCATTTCCTCGAGGAAGAAGGCGCGGTTCGCAAGGCCCGTCAGCGCGTCGGTCTGCGCCAGCTCGAGCACGCGGCGATTGGCGAGCGCGAGCTGCAGGGCGTTGCGGCTCGACAGCGCGAGATACACGGCGAGGAAGATCGTCGTCGCCATGCCGGCCGCATACAGCGCCAGCGCGCGGTTGTGGCTCGCCATCAGGCTGCCACCGGCGGGCGCCGCCTGGAACACCCAGTCGGCATCGCCGATGCGCAAGGTCGTCGACCAGATGCTGGGGTCCGCGGGCCAGCGCTGCGGGTCCACGCCGGAGGCGTTGATCACGCGCTCGGGCGGCAGAAGGTTGATCGCGAGCGCCGGGCTGTTGGGATTGTTCGCGCGCACCGACTGCAACAGCGTCGGCAGGTCGAACACGCCGATGATGAAGCCGCTGAGATTGCGCCGGCGGTCGGCGACCGTCGTGCGCGACGTCCCCTTGGCGTAGACGGGGATGCCGATCATCACGGCGTTGTTGCGCTCGTTCTGATTGATCAGGTTCTGACGCGTGCGCAATGCGCCGATCACGTCGTAGTCGCGCGACTGTTCCAGCACGGCGCGATGGTCGGGAATGCTCCAATAATCGAGACCGTAGACCGGCGAGGTCTTCGCCTCGGTGGAGAAGTAGACCGGATAATATTCGTCGCTCTCCGGCGCCACGGTGCCGTCGGGGTAGGACTTGATGCGAAAGGCGGGAACACCATCGGTGATCGCCGCCGCCTCGTATTCGCCGCGCTCCTTGCGCTTGATCCGCGGCAGCCACGCCAGGCGCAGCATGCCGCGATGCGCCTCGAACAGGCGCGCGCTGAAGGTCTGGTACTCGCTGCGGGTGATGTCGTCGTTGGCGGATTCGAAGCGGGTGCGCAGCGCGGTCAGCCGGCTGACATATTCGTTGACGCCGTTCTGGACCAGGATCGCCTGAGCTTCGGCCACGCCTTCGAAATCGGTGCGCGCCAGCCGGTTTTCCCAGCGTCCCACGGCAACCGTCCCGACGACCGACAGCACGACGCCGACGCATGCCGCGATGATCGCAGGGCGATAAAGCCGGTATCGCGATAGCGACGCGCGCAGCCTCTCGCGCCCGCTACCGCTGCGAGCATCATCCTTTTCCTGCAGCGTCGGTGCGCTGTACTCTTCAACCTGCAATATGGCCCCCGCCAAACGGCTGCCCCTCACCACGATGCGGCCGATGCTGGCCGCGGTAAGTTAAGGACGGTCAAAGATGATCCGTCGTGGCGTACCAGAAACCGGGCTTGGTTAACGGCTGACTGTTGAGGGCCGCCCAAAACGCGATCAAGCGCGGGCCACGTCTTTAGCGAGGTCTTCATTCAACACGCCTAGACTGAGTTGTCATCAAGCGTACTCGTGCATCGAAGATCGCAATGAACTGGTTTTCAAGCCTTCGGATCTCCATCGTTCTCGCCCTGATCGCCGGCGTGCTCCCGCCCGGGTCTGCGCGCGCCGACGAGCTCGGCGTCACCAACGACTCCATCATGTTCGGCCAGGTGGCGGCGCTGGAGGGCCCGTCGGCCGCGCTGGGCCAGGCGGCGCGCCAGGGATTGCTGGCGGCCTTCAACGAGCTCAACGCCAAGGGCGGCGTCTACGGCCGCAGGCTGAAGCTGGCGAGCCGCAATGACGGCTACGACCCCGATCGCTCGGTGGTCGAGACCATCAAGCTGATCTACGAGGACAAGGTGTTCGCGCTGATCGGCGCCGTCGGCACCCCGACCGCGATGGCCACCGCGCCGATCGCGGCGTCGAACGACGTCCCCTTCATCGGGCCGATCTCGGGCGCCGAATTCCTGCGGGCGCCCGAATTCCAGAACGTCGTGAACATCCGCGCAAGCTACGCGGCCGAGGCCGAAGCCACGATCAAGCATCTCACCGAAGAGCTTCACCTCACCCGCATCGCCATCTTCTATCAGGATGACTCGTTCGGCCGCGACGTGCTGGCCGGCGTGAAGACGCATCTCGATCGCCGCGGCCTCGAGCTCGCGGCCGAAGGCACGTTCGAGCGCAACACGCGCGCGGTCGGCGCGGCGCTCAAGGTCATCCGGCGCGCGGAGCCGGAAGCGGTGATCCTGGTCGGCACCTACGGCCCGTGCGCCGAGTTCATCAAGATGGCGCATCGCAGCGGCTTCAACCCGACGTTCTCGGCGGTGTCCTTTGTCGGTGGCAATGCCCTTGCAAAGGAGCTCGGTCCGGAGGGACGCGGCGTCATCGTCTCCGAGGTGGTCCCGTTTCCGTGGGACACCGACCTCCGCGTCGTCGCCGACTACCAGGCCGCGATGAAGACGCTCGATCCGAGCCAGACGCCGGATTTCATCGGGCTCGAGGGCTACATCACCGGCCGCCTGGTGGCCCGCGCCCTGGCGATGACCGGGCCGAACCCGACCCGCGCCGAGCTGCTCCGCATCATCAACGAGGTCGGCCAGTTCGACATCGGCGGACTGGTGGTCAGCTTCGGCAACGCGCGCAAGGAGAATCCACCGCCGGTATCGCTGACGGTGATCCAGAGCGACGGCAGCTTCAAGCCGATCTGACCTGCGTGCGCGCGCTCGCCGAACTGATCAGCTTGCCGGCTTCTTCGGCTTCGGCGGGCCTTCCGCCGGCGGCAGCGATTTCAGATAGACCGCCATCGCCTTGCGATCCTCGGGCGTGAGCTGCGAGGTGTTGCGGATCACCCGCGCCATCGAGCCGCCGGCGCTGTCGCCGTCGGGCAGCTGTCCGGTCTCGAGGAAATAGCTGATGTCGCTCTCGCTCCAGTCCGCCAGGCCCTTCTGGGTGATGTTCGGCACGAAGCCCTGACCTTCCGGATCCGGCCCACCCGCCAGACGCTGCGCCGAAACGATGCCGCCGAGCGCGTTGCGCGGGCTGTGGCACTCGGCGCAATGGCCGAGCGTATTGACCAGATAGGCGCCGCGATTCCACTCCGCCGGGCGCGCGGCGTTGGCGGCAAACGGCCTGTCGTCGAAGAACAGCAGCTTCCAGACCCCAACGGTGCGACGGATGTTGAACGGGAATGGCATGTCGTGCGCGCGCGAGGCGCCGGCGACCGGCGGCAGCGTCTTCATGTAGGCGAAGAGATCGCGGACGTCGTCGATCTTCGCCGCCGCGTAGGAGGGATAGGGAAACGCCGGGTAGTAGTGGCTGCCGTCCGGCGACACGCCGCTCACCACCGCATTGACGAACTCGGCCTCGCTCCAGCGCCCGATACCGTCAGTGGGGTCGGGCGAGATGTTGGGCGCATAGAAGGTGCCGAACGGCGAGCTCAGCGGCAGACCGCCGCCGAGCTTCAGTCGATCCGGCTGGTTCGGCACCGCGTGACAGGACGCGCAGCCACCGATGTTGAACATCTCCTGCCCGTTGGCGAGATCCGGCGCGCGCGTCGCCGCTGCGAGCGTGATCGTCGACGGCTGGGTCAGCCACCAGAACACCGCCATGCCGGCGGCGCCGAGCACGCAGAGAGCAAGCAGGAGGCGGCGTAGCATGGTGGCTCCGTCACAGCAGGAGGATATCGTCGGCCCGGCGATCATCACCGGAGCTCGGCGGCGCCGTGATACGTCAGGACGCCCGCGCGGCGCAAACAAACGGGGGCGGACGCCATGTCGCGTCCGCCCCCGTTGATGGCTGGTCAGATCAACTGTTCTTGAGACGGAAGGTCTCGTGACAACCGCCACATTCCTTGCCGATGCCCGGCGCGGTCGCCTTCAGGCTGTCGAGATCCTTGATCTTGGCCTTGGCCTCGGTGACGACCTTGCCGAAGGTCTCGATCTTGGCCTTGAAGCCGGCCTGGTCTTCCCAGATCTTCGGCGACGGACCGTAGTCGCCTTCGAACTTGGCGCCCTTCAGGCTCGCCGGATACATCGTCGGCAGCTTCTTGGCGGTCTCCTCGAGCTGCGCCAGAGCGGCATTGACGGCGGCCTGATCATACGGCTTCTCGCCCTTGACCATCGCGATCAGGACACCGCCGAGGTTCTTGGCGTTGGCCTTCATCGTGTCCTGGCTATGCTTGACCAGATCCTGCTGTGCCATCACGGCGCCGGCCCCTAGCAGCAAAGCTGCGACAGCCACGACAGTCCGCTTCATCAATTCGCTCCTTTGTTGTCACAATCCCGTCCAGCCCACCTGGACGGGTCGCTTGGGTGGTCAACCCCTCAGCCGGCGGGTTATTCCGGAATTGAGGCGGATATCGGAGGAGATCCGGAGGGAGAGTACTCAGAGACTATGACGGCGATGCTGCTCCCGGATCGCGATCCAGACGCGCTCCGGGGTCGCCGGCATGTCGATGTGATCAATCTTGTACTCGCGCCAGAGGGCTTCGACGATCGCATTGACGACGGCCGGACAGGAGCCAATCGCGCCCGCTTCGCCGGCGCCCTTGACGCCCATCGGATTGGTCTTGCAGGGCACGTTGTGGGTCTCGAAGGTGAAGGACGGCGCGTCGGCGGCGCGCGGCAGCGCGTAGTCCATGAAGCTGCCGGTGACGAGCTGAGCGTCGGAGTTGCTGTAGACCACCTGCTCCATCAGCGCCTGGCCGATGCCCTGCACCGCACCGCCATGCACCTGGCCGGCCAGCAGCAGCGGATTCAGCGTCACGCCGAAATCGTCGACGATGACGTAGTTGACGATCTTGATGATGCCGGTCGCCGGATCGATCTCGACCTCGGCCACATGCGTGCCGTTCGGATAGGTGCCATCGGCGCTGGCGAAGGTGGCGCTGCCGTTGAGCTTGGCGGGATCTGTGCCCGGACGCTTGGCGAGATCGGCGAACGAGATCGCGCGGTCGGTGCCGGCGACGCGGATCACGCCGTCGGCGATCTCGAGATCGCCGAGGCCGGCCTCGAGTGCTTCCGCCGCGATCTGCTTGAGCTTGTCGCCGAGCTCATGGGTGGCGCGCTGCACGCTGACGCCGCCGGAGGGAATCGAGGCCGAGCCACCGGTGCCGAGGCCGGTCGCGATTTCGGCCGTGTCGCCCTGGTGGATGTGCACGCGCTCCGGCGGCAGGCCGAACTGCTCGGCGACGATCTGGGCGTAGGCGGTCTGGTGGCCCTGCCCGCTCGACTGCGTGCCGATCAGGATGGTGACGTCGCCGTTGGGATCGAGCCGCACGTTCGCGGTCTCCTCGCCCATGGTGCCGCAGACCTCGACATAGCTCGCGAGCCCGATGCCGCGGATCAGCCCGTGCTTCTTCGCAGCCTTGGCGCGCTTCGGAAACTCCTTCCACTGCGCGATCTCCATCGCGCGCTTGAGATGCGCATTGAAGTCGCCGGAATCATAGACCTTGCCGGTCGCGGTCTTGTAGGGCAGCGCGCGCGGCGGAATGAAGTTCTTGCGCCTGATCGCATCGACGCTCATGTCGAGCTTGCGCGCGCAGGCATCGACCAGGCGCTCGATGACGTACGCTGCCTCGGGGCGGCCCGCGCCGCGATAGGCGTCGACCGGAACGGTGTGGGTGAAGATCGTGCGCACCCGGCAGTGGAACGCCTGGATGTCGTAGAGCCCCGGCAGCATGCCGGCGCCGCCATGCGGGATGTAGGGCGCGAAGGTCGAGAGATAGGCGCCCATGTCGCCCATCAGGTCGACGTCCATGGCGAGGAACTTGCCGTCCTCGGCCAGCGCCATCTTCGCCGTGGTGACGTTGTCGCGGCCCTGCGCGTCGCCCATGAAATGCTCGGAGCGGTCGGCGGCCCAGCGCACCGACTTGCGCAGCCGCTGCGCGGCGACCGCGAGCAGCGCATACTCCCGGTAGGGAAACAATTTTGTGCCGAAGCCGCCGCCGACGTCGGGGCAGATCACCCGCATCTTCTCGGTCGGGATCTTCAGCACGTTCTGGCAGAGGATGTCGCGCAGCCGGTGGCTGCCCTGGCTGCCCGCCGTCAGGGTCAGATGATCGCGCTTGGTGTCGTATTCGCAGACCGCGGCGCGCGTCTCCATGAAGCTCGCCACCACGCGCGGATTGACGATGCGGATCTCGGCCACCGCATGCGCTTTCGCGAAGGCCGCCTCGGTCGCGGACTTGTCACCGATCGAAACGTCGAACAGCACATTGCCCTTGTGTTCGGCCCACACCTGCGGCGCATCCGGCTTGATCGCGTTCACGACGCCGGTCACGGCCGGCAAGGTCGTCCACTCGACCTTGATCGCCTCCAGCGCGTCGCGCGCGTGATCCAGCGTATCGGCGACGACGAAGGCGATGGCGTCACCGACGTGGCGCACCTCGTTCTTGGCGAGGATCGGATAAGGCGGCGCGGTGAAGGGATCGGTCTCGAGATTGAACAGGCAGGGCAGCCCACCGAGCTCCGCGGTGTCGGCGGCGGTCAGGATCAGCGCCACGCCCGGCAAGAGCCGCGCCTGGGTGACATCGATGGTGAACTTGGCATGGGCATGCGGCGAGCGCAGCACCAGCGCATGCAAGGCGGCAGCCGGCGCCAGATCATCGGTATAGCGGCCCTTGCCGCGAATCAGCGCGTCGTCCTCTTTCCGGAGAACGCTTTGTCCGACGCCGAACTTGATAGGAGCTGCCATCTGGTTTCACTTCCCGCTTGCATTGTCGCAAATATTGGACGGCATATTGCAGCGGAACGAAGACTCGCGCAAACGCCATATGGCCGCCCCTGGACCCACGCGCGGTCAACTCTCGGCAGGCATGCCACCAGCTCGATGCTGCAGCGCAAACATCAGCGCCGCACGAGGGCCTTGAGCCAGCGCGGGCCGAACAGCACCAGAATGGCGCCGGCATAAATGACGGCCCCCACCACGATCAACAGGCCGAGAACGGCTTCGTCCTGCAAGCGGCCGAGCGAAGCGAGATGGGCCGATGCCACCAACGCCGTCGCCCACAGCGCCGCCGCGAGCACCACGCCGGTTCCGGCAAATTTCAGCAGCGACATGGTGAGCCGCCGATCGAAGCGCAGATAGCCCTTGTGCACGGCGAAGCCGAGCACGAGCAGCAGGTTGATCCAGGCGCCGACGGCCGTCGCCAGCGCGAGGCCGACCTGGGCCAGCGAGCCCATCAGCAGCACCTTCAGCACGACGTTGGCGGTCAGCCCGGTGAGCGAGGCCTTCACCGGCGTGGCCGTGTCCTTCCGAGCGTAGAAGGTCGAGACCGCGCTGCGGATCATCACGAACGGAATGAGGCCGACGGCATAGGCGGCAAGCGTCGCACCCGCCGCCGCCGCATCGCCCTTGGTGAAGGCGCCGCGCGCGAACATCGCCCGCGTGATGACGTCGGGCACCGCGAGGAAGGCGGCGACGAACGGCACCGAGAACAGCAGCGTGAACTCGAAGGCGCGGCGCTGCTGCTCCATGGCCCCTTCATGATCGTTCGCCGTCAGCCGCCGCGACATTTCCGGCAGCAGCACGGTGCCGATGGCGATGCCGATCACGCCGATCGGCAATTGGTTGAGACGGTCGGCATAATACAGCGCCGAGATCGCGCCCGCGGGGAGGAACGTCGCGATGATGGTGTCGGCGAACATCGCCACCTGCGTGCCCATCGAGCCGAGCGTGGCCGGCCCCAGCGCCTTGAAGAAGGCGCGGATGTCGTCGTCGAGCTTGAGCGGCGCGAAGCGCGGCAGCCCGCCGTGACGGGCGAGATCGCCGGCGAGCAGGAAATATTGCAGGAAGCCCGAGATCAGCACGCCCCAGGCCGCGGCATGACCGACGCCGGGGAAGAACGCCGCCAGCGCCAAGGTCCCCATCATCGCGAGATTGAGGAAGATCGACGCCGCCGCAGCGCTGGCGAAACGCTGCATCACGTTGAGCATGCCGCCATACAGCGTCACCAGCGTGATCAACAGCAGGTACGGAAAGGTGATCCGGGTCAGCGTGATCGCCAGGTCCCGCTGCGCCGGATCGTCGGTGAAGCCGGGCGCCAGGATCGTCATCGCCTGCGGCATGAACACCCAGGCGAGGACCAGCAGCACGATTTGCGAGGCCAGCAGCAGGGTGAAGATGCGGTCGGCAAACAGGCTCGCCGAGGCCGGCCCCTTTTCGCCATGGACATGCGCATAGGCCGGCACGAAGGCCGCGTTGAACGCCCCCTCGGCGAAGATCGCCCGGAAATGATTAGGCAGCCGGAACGCAATGAAGAACGCATCCGCCACCGGCCCAGCGCCGAGAATCGCCGCCAGCATGATGTCGCGGGCAAAGCCGGTGAGGCGCGACAGCAGCGTATAGCCGCCGACGGTGAAGATACGTCCAAGCATGGGGGGCTTCTAGAGCATTGGGGGGAGAGTTTGAAGCGGAGAACGTGGGCGATGGCCGCTTGGGGCCAAAGTGTGGCGACACGGCAGCTGGCCCCCTCTGCCCGCTTGCGAGCCCAAGGCTGGTTAAGATCATCTCCCACCTGCGAGGGCGTCGGCCCAAAACCTTCCCCGCTCGCGGCAGGACAATCGCATATCATGAAACGAGGTATGGCTGCCCCTCGCTTCAGCCCCGGCGGCCTCTTTTCAGCCAGCTCAAGTCCGTACAACACTACATACCTGCCCCACGCAGGACGGCTATCCCTTCCGCCTGAGCCATCTGCATTGCGTCGAGGCTCTTCCCGCCCATTCTCGCAATTGGGATACCCATCGAGGGGCGCAGCATCGACCCGAAGCTGAAATTCTCAGGCCCTTCTTGATTTTCCCAGCCCTTGCTAATTACTCCATAGACATAAACGCCTTCCTTATCGAAAATTGGGCCACCGCTCATGCCACCTGGAATTTTGGCGCCGAATGAGAAGCATGGCCCCGGCGTCGATACATCCCGCTTGATCAAATTGTCCGGAAAGAACTGAATGATTTTGCCCACCGAGCCATGCAGATCGAACTGTGGCTGTGAGATGAAAATCTGCCCTGCAGCATTCACGTTGAGTTCGAAATCCGACATGTCTGCATAACCAAGCGCATGCGCTTCCGATCCTTCGCGCATGCCTACGCCGATCACGCCCGACTGCACGAGCGTCAAAGGCTGGTGCGGATAATTCGTGTTTGTCCGCGCCGGCACCTTACATATCGCAATGTCATAAGTGATTTTGACATCAACACCTCTGAACGAGAATGGCGCGTCGCGAGACTGCGCCATGAGCATCGACCACTCGAAGGGATAGAACGCGAAGCCTGGGGCTTGGAACAGCGGATTGTTCGGCACGAGCACGCCGAAAGCGAGTCCTTGCGTCTCAATGACTTGCCCCTCAGCCTCGCGCACATTTCCATACCGTCGATCAATCGGATCGGTGATGACATGCGCTGCGGTGACCAACAACCCTGAGCAACTAATGAAGAACGCAGTGCCTACGCATCGTACTCTACGTTCGCCATTGGCGACGGCGACGACCGGCACAATGCTTTCGCCTAAGGCGGACCTGATCGTTCCGCCGACAGGGGGTGTTTGGGTTAAGACAACGTCGTCACGAACAGCAAAAAACTCCTGTCCAGATCGTTCTGGTCCCAAGAGATCCAGCCCTTTCATATCCACAATGGCGTATGCGCCGTCTTGCTGCTGCCGCCAGAAGAGTTTCAAGATTTTCATGCGATCCCCATCGCCGCAGCAAGACACTGGAGTAGCCCGTAGGGCGAATTGCCATCCGCCCTACTCGCTGCGAGCATCAGCGCCTCGCTTTCAGCGCCCCCTTGTCGACGTACGGGAAGGGTAACGTCATCCGGAGCATGAGAACGAGATTGAAGACGTAGGTCAATAACACATAAATCAGTGCCACTGTGGACCAACGTCCAAGGGATGGATGCTGCCAAATGTCATAGATGAGAGCCCAATGAACCGCGAAGGAAGCTGCGATCGCGATGCAAACCATTACAACTATGAGAAGCGCAGCAACAATGACAAACGCTTTTCCGTGCCATAATCCAAATTGCCAGCGGTCGTGCTCGCGCGGAATGTAGATCCTCACGTTGAACGCGGTTGGGATGATAAACACGCCGAAGTGCTTTAGTTCGGATGCTACGGTTCCTTCGGCTACCGCTGAAGCGACATGTAGCGCAGCATCTCGCGAGTAAGTCAGTGCAGCCATGAAGACAGCCGCGGTGGAAGAGACCGCCAAGAGTACTTCACGAATTCCTTGGATGCTTTTCAATTCAACGCTGAAGAGCGAGCTCTTGGCATCCGGAGACACGAAGCCTACAATTAAAAAGGCGATGACGGCAGCTTGCAGCGCGAACAGCTTTAGAAGCCATTCCTCCTGCTGCTTTACCTGTCCAGCAATGGCTTCTACGAACGAATGATCGAAGAAGTCGTCGGCCCCATGTTGAGTGAGCGCCTCTCGCACGTCTGCCTGGATACGCTGCTTGTAGGTAAGCCACTTCGTGGGAAATTTCATAGCTGCACCGGCATTCGGACGAGAGAGACGTCACTCGAGGACTTCAGGCCGCGGAAGCGTTGAGCGATTTCGCTATCGAGAATCTGTTGCATCAGGTCGCGAGCCTTGCTCGCCTTCGTCGTATCCTCGAAGTGTGGCCTTACGGACGGGGATTTTCGCTCTTGCTGGAGGTTGAAGCCAGGCAGGATCTGCCCATTGGGCACCTGGGTATCAGCGACTGTCGTGAGCTTCCACGGCATGCGTCCCTCCTCTGCGACCATCATCCTAAGGTAGCATGAGATGCCGCTTTGGAGTCCAATATTCGCCCAATGCAGGCTCGACGGCCCGTCCGATCCATCCTTAGCGCCGAGCGTGCGGCTTTCGCTCCGGCATGGGGCGTCTCAGCACGCAGGGGTGAACTAGCGGACCGGATCTGTCCCGCCGGAATTCAGATGGCAGCCTGAGTGACATGCTGATCGAGGCTGGAGGCAGGTCAGTCAGCGGGCTAACACGAGGAAAGCCAAAGCAGGGGACCAGCTTTCCAGCCAACTCGGTTGATAGTGCGATGCGGTCTATCGCCCCGCCTGCTGAACCCGCGTTGCGTCGTCCAAATCGCGCGCGCCAAAAAACTCATTTCGCGAACCACTTCAAGCGCATCCCCCGATCCGCCCCGTGCCGGAAGAATATTCCGCTTTCTTTTTATCAGAAATCATGATTGTATGTCGCCGTCCCGTCTCGATCAGAGGGGCGCTTCGCGGTCGTCACGGACGTTGAGGCGGGATGCGGTGGGCGTGTCGATATTGCAGCGTGGTTCTCCATGCCGACGAACGACGTCGATGCGCACGGTCAAGTCGCGTGGTCCTGGCATCCCGACGCTGATGCCAAGTTGGTGCTGATGCGCAAAGCGCAGTGCCGATGACGGTGGCCAAAAAGCCCGGAGCACCGGGGAGAACGCGAAGCAGCCGTTCCATCCATCGCGCGGGGAATGCCGGGATGTCTCGGCTGAACCTGTGGTTCCTGCCGCCTGCATTTTTTTCGCAGGCGGGCCATGGGTGCGGCCAGCGCCCGGCATTCCCCGTGCCCTCTTCGAGGAGAGGGCAGGACGAACAGCAAAGCTCGGACGCGATCAGCGCCGCGAGAGAGCGGAGTTATGTCTCACCGCCGTCATTGCGAGGAGCGAAGCGACGAAGCAATCCAGAGTCCCACCCGGGGCTCTGGATTGCTTCCGCCGTCGCCCTTCGGGCTATGGCGGACAAGTCGCTTCGCTCGCAATGACGATGAGTGTGTCGATGCGGCGTCAGCACGAACAACACCGGAGAAGGAGCGAGATGCGTGCCAAGCACTCCGCTATCATCCCGGACAAGCCGGCCGACGCAAAGCGGCGGCGGGCGCTGATCCGGGATCCATACGCCGTGCGGCCGATGGGGCGCGTGGATCGGGCCGCCTGCCCGTTTCAGAGATCACGCGGTATGGGTCCCGGCGTTCGCCGGGACGACAGTGTGATTTGGGGCTGCCAACGGGGCAGATCGCCCGCGGCGCTGTGAGCCGCGCCGCAGCAAGCGGCGTGACGTCAAGGATGCGTAAGGCCTCAGGCGCGGACGGCGCCGCGGACGACGTCGATGATGCGCCCTTGCGTCGGCTCGTCGAGATAGGCGTGCATCGGCAGGCTGATGACATCGCTGGACAGCTGCTCGCTGACCGGCAGGCCGCCATCGGCGCTCGGGAAGATGCGGTAGGCGGTCTGCTGATGCATCGATTTCGGATAGTAGATCGCGGTCGGAATGCCCTGCGCCTTCAGCGCGGCAGCGAAGGTGTCGCGGTCGACGCCCTTGGGCAGGCGGATGGTGTATTGCGCCCAGACCGAGGTGCAGCCCTCGGCGAGGCGCGGCACCTTCACGACGTCGGCCAGCGCCGCGGTGTAGCGCTCGGCCACCGCGTTGCGCGCGGCGATCTCGTCCTCGAAGATCTTGAGCTTCTCGATCAGCACCGCAGCCTGGATGGTGTCGAGCCGCGCGGTGAGGCCGAGGCGGACATTGTCGTATTTGTCGCTGCCGCCACCATGGGCGCGCACGCTGCGCAGGCGCTCCAAGAGGCCGGCATCGTCGGTGAGGATGGCGCCGCCGTCGCCGAAGCAGCCGAGCGGCTTGGCCGGATAGAAGCTGGTGGCGGTGGCGAGGCCGAAGGTGCCGATGCGGCGGCCCTTGTAGCTGGCGCCAAAACCTTGGGCTGCGTCGTCGAGCACGAACAGGCATTCGTCCCCCGCGATCGCGGCGACCGCATCGTGGTCGGCGCTCTGCCCGAACAGGTCGACTGGGATGACGGCCTTCGGCTTCAGGCCAAGCCGCTTCGCGGTGGCGATGCCGCGGCGGAGCGAGGCCGGATCGATGTTGAAGGTGTCCTCCAGCACGTCGACGAACACCGGCGTGGCGCCGGTCAGCGCCACCGCTTCGCCGGTGGCGCTGAAGGTGAAGGACGGGCACAGCACCGCGTCGCCGGGGCCAATGCCCTGGGCCATCAGCACCATCAGCAGCGCGTCGGTGCCGCTGGAGCAGCTCACGGCGTATTTGGCGCCGCAGAATTCAGCCAGCTCCTTCTCGAGCTGGATGATTTCGGGGCCGCCGAGAAACTGGCAATGCGCCAGCACGCGGGCGACGGCGTCATCGAGCGACTTGCCGAGCCGCTGGCGCTGCGCGGCGGTGTCGATGAACGGAATGGGCTGATGACGCAGGTGCTGGTTCATGAGCTCTGACACATGTTCGCAAACGGAAATGAGGATGAAGCGAAGGCCGGGCCGGCTAGCCGGCCGCACGCAGCTTGGTGGCGGCGGCCTCGGCCGGACGATGGCTCGAGGTTTCCAGGCACTGCGTGGCGATCGCCAGACTCGCGACGCCCTCGTCGCCGGTGACGGCGGGCGACGTGCCCGAGCGCACCGCATGCAGGAACGCGATCAGCTCGGCGCGGAGAGGCTCGTCATGGCCGACCGGGAGATGCCGCATCGAGTAGCTGCCGTCCGGCTTGAAGCCGAAGCATTCGGTGACCTGGCGGGTGAGCAGGTCGCCCATGATGTACTTGCCGCGCGTCGCCACGGTGACGTTGCGCGCCTTGAACGGCGTCAACCAGTTGGTGTTGATGTGGGCCAGCACGCCCGAGGCGGTGCGGAACTGCAGAAGCGCGATGTCCTCGCGCTCGGCGACCGCGCTGGAGAGCTGCGGCTGCACCTCGATGATGTCGGACTCGGTGAACCAGCGGATCAGGTCGATGTCGTGCACGGCGAGGTCGATGACGACGCCGACATTGGACATGCGCGGCGGGAACGGGCCGACGCGGGTGATCGCGATCGACAGGATGTCCTCGCCGGCGATCGCCTTCTTGATCGCGGCAACCGCCGGATTGAAGCGCTCGACATGGCCGATCATCAGGGTGACGCCGGCGCGGTGCGCGGCCGAGACGATCTCCTTGCCTTCCTCGACCGTGGAGGCGATCGGCTTCTCGACGAGCAGATGCACCTTGCGGGCGATGCAGGCGAGCGCGAGCTCGTGATGCAGATGGGTGGGAGCGGCGATCGTCACGGCGTCGACGCCCTCGGCGACGAGCTCATCGAGCGTCTCGAAGGTCGGGCAGTTCGCAAGCTCGGTGACGCGGCTGCGATGCGCCGGCAGCGGATCGACGACGCCGACGAGGTGCACGTCGGGCAGACCGGCGAGCACGCGGGCATGATTGCTGCCCATCACGCCGGCTCCGATCACGCCGACTCGCAGCGCCTGCCTCAGCTCGGCCTTGTGGCCCGCCCCCTTGGAACTCATGTCATCGACCCCATCAATGTCCCCGGATTGCGACGTCACGGATTGGCCGCAACGGTTAACGAACGGCAAATCACCGGTCGAAGCTCTCCTAGCATGCCGCTTGAAGCGAGGCGAATGCGGAAACCCTTTTCAGGACACGATTTGATTCAGAAAGTTACATCGGGTGCGGACGAAAAGCGCTGTCTTTTGAACGGCGTGCACGATGCCCTTCACGTGTGGCGAGCGCCCTGCTCACGCGTCACGACAGGCCGCGAAGGTAACGGTCGATGCGTCTTCACGCCTGCGTGTTGGCTACGGCGGGAGGTAACACGGTGGATCCCGCCGGCGAAGGAGATCACGTCACATCGCGGGAGAACACCCATGACCCTCAGCCTTGCCTCGCTCCGCTACGCCTCATCCTTCGCCGTGCTGCTCGCCTCGCTTGCTCCGTGGTCGCCGTCGGTGGCCGCGGTGGATCGGCCTGTCGTCATCGAGCTCTTCACCTCGCAGGGCTGCTCCTCCTGCCCGCCTGCAAATGCCTATCTGAACGAGCTGGTGCGGCAGCGCCGCGACGTGCTGCCGCTCGCCTTTCACGTCACCTATTGGGACCGGCTCGGCTGGAAGGATCCGTTCTCGTTGCCGGCCGCCACCGATCGCCAGGCCCGCTACGGCAGCCGCTTCGGCGACGGCTCCTACACGCCGGAGATCGTCGTCGACGGGGTGACGGGTCATGTCGGCTCCAACAGGGCCGAGGTGGGAGCCGCGATCGATCGCGCCAGGGGCGCGAGCGCGACGGCGGCGCGGCTCAAGCTCGCGCGCGATGGCGACAGGCTCACGGTCGAGGTCGACGGCGGCGAAGGACGCGGACGCCTCCTCCTGGTCGGCTTCGATCATCGGCATGAAACGGCGATCCGCCGCGGCGAGAATGGCGGCCGCACGCTGGAGGAGCTCAACGTGGTGCGCTCGGTGCGTCCGCTCGGGGATTGGAGCGGCACCGCGCTGCGCCTCACCGAACCCATGCCGGAGGGCGAGGATGCCGCCGTGATTCTCGAAGCGGCGGACGGGCGCATCGTCGGCGCGGCGCGATTGTAGTATGCGGTCAGGAGGAGGCGCAGTACCGGTGCCAGAACTGGCGGTAGCCCTCCTCCACCTTGCGCGTGTAGGTCTCGACATTGCCGGCGGCCGAGTTGGCAACCATGGCCGGCAGTTCAGCACGCAGCTTCGCCAGCGTCGCGGGTGCGGCAGCATATTTCAGCGCGATGGCGATGTAGCCGTCATCGTCGGAGGCCACGAAGTCGCCGAGCCCGACCGCCGTGTTGATCGCCGCCGCCGCGCGCGCCGCCGCGCCGTGGCCGAGCTTGGCGATGACGGGGACGCCGGCCTGCAGCGACTCCCAGGTGCTGACGCCGCCATTCTGCGGGAACGGGTCGAGCGACACGTCGATGCCTGCGAACTGCGCGATGTGCTGGTCGCGCGTCGACAGGCCGAGGCAGGTGATGCGCTCCTGCGCGATGCCATGCGCCACGAACCGCGCGACGAGGCCGTCGCGCAGCAAGGGCTCATCGAGCGCGCCGTTCTTGATGACGATCCGCGAGCCCGGCAGCGCGCCCATCAGGCGGGACCAGAGCGCGAGCGCAGGCTCGGAGATCTTGTCGATCCGGTTGAAGACGCCGAACGTGACGGTGCCGTTGCGCAGCATCGGCAGTGGCGTCGGCTGCCATCCCGGCAACGGATCGGTGGTGATCACGGCCGGCAGATCATAGACCTGCTCGGCAAACAGCGGACGCACAGCCTCCGGCACCGTCACCGGATCGGCGAAGAAGTAGTCGATGGTCGGAAGCCCCGTGCCGGTGCCGCTGCCCCACGCCGTGACCTGCACCGGCGCCGGCTTGCGCGCGAACACCGGCAGCCGGTTGCCGGCGGAATGGCCGGAGAGGTCGACGAGGATATCGACCTGATCGGCCTCGATGCGATCGCTCAGTTCCTCATCGGACATCTGCCAGGCGTCGACCCAGAGGTCGGCGGCGGAACGGCATCGCTCGGTCATGCCATCCTGCAGCGGCGAGCAGGAATAGCAGACGCCCCTGAACGCCTGATGGTCGTGGTGGCGCAGGACCGGCAGGAACACCAGGGCAGCCGAGTGATTCCTGAAATCGGACGAGACGTAGCCGATGGTGAGCCGCCGCTCCGGATCGCGGTCGCGGACCGGCGGCGGCCGGCGCGTGATCTTGCTGCCGATCCTGGTCCACCATTCCCGGCGTACCGCCTGATGCTGAGCGAAATCGGTATCCGGCATGAAGTCGAGCAGGAAGATCTTCGCGGTAATCGCATCACCGAAATCCGGCTTGATCTCGAGCGCACGCTCGAAGTGCTGCAAGGCCGTCGCGAGATCGCCCTGCTTGCAGAAGCATTCTCCGAGCCAGGTCCAGGCAACCTCCGACTGCGGGTTCTGCTCCAGCACCTTGCGGCAGGCATCCATCGCCGGCGCGATATTGTCCTTGATGGCGCTGAGCTGCGCGAAGCCCAGGAGCGCGACGTCCAGCCGCGGATCGAGCGCCAGCGCGGCCTCGAAATCGGGCATCGCCTTGTCGAAACGTCCGGCCTGCTGATGCAGCCGGCCGCGCTGCGCCAGCACCTGCGCGGCGTTGGGTTTGATCGCAAGCGCGGCGTCGAATGCCGCGAGCGCCTCGTCGGAATGGCGCAGATTGATGCTGGCGAGTCCCTTGCCGAACATCGCCTCCATGTGACGCGGGTTGAGCGACAACGCGCGATCGAAGCTCTGATTGGCCTCCGCATTGCGGGCGAGCGGAAGCAGCGCCATGCCGCGATTGCAATAGGCGTCGGCATAGTCGGGCTTGAGCGCGATCGCCCGGTCATGCGCGGCGATCGCCTCCTCGGGCCGGCCCAGGCGCATCAGCGTGTTGCCGAGGCCCGTGAGCGCCACGAGCAGATTCGGTTTCAGCGCGATCGCGCGCTCCTGGCATTTGCGCGCCTCGTCGAAGCGCTTGCGGTTGAACAGCGCGAGACCGAGATTGGAGAGCGCCTCGGCATGCCGCGGCTCGATCTCCACGGCCCTGGTCAGGGCCTGCTCGGCGAGGTCGAGCTGGCCGCCGTCGAGCGCCGTGACGCCGAGCAGGTGCAGCGCATCGAAATGGTCGGGAAGCAGCGCCAGAATCTGGCCGCAGATCGCCTGCGTCTCGGCGTGACGGCCGGCACGATACGCCGCCACGGCGCGCGGCATGAGCTCATCGGCCTGCTTGCGATGCTTCTTCTGCAATCTCGCATTCTGGAAGGCGCGAGAGCCGACATTGCTTGCCAAAAGACTTGCCTCCATGAGGAGCGTGCAGATCGCGGGAACGCGGTGAACTCACATGCGGCACGAGCGGATGCCGCGACACAAGAACTATCCGGCGCAATGGCGGCGCCAGAACAGGCGATAACCCTCCTCGACCTTGCGCGCGTAGGTCTCGACATTGCCCGCGGCCGAGCCTGCGACCATCGCCGGCAGAGCAGCCCGCAGCCTGGCGAGCTCCGCCGGCCGAGAGGCCCACTTCGCGGCGAGCGCAACATACCCCTCGTCGTCCTCGGCCACGAACTCGCCGAGCCCGACCGCCGTGACGATCGCGGCTGCGGCGCGCGACGCCGCGCTGCAGCCGAGCCTGGCGATGACCGGCACGCCGGCCTGCAGCGATTCCCAGGTGCTGACGCCGCCATTCTGCGGAAACGGATCGAGCGAGATGTCGACCTCGGCAAACTGCGCGATCTGCTGCTCGCGCGTCGACCAGCCGAGACAGACGACGCGCTCCGGCACGACACCATGGGCGGCGAAGCGCGCCAGGAGACGGTCGCGCAACAAGCGATCATCGAGCGAGCTGCTCTTGATCACGATGCGCGAGTCCGGCAGCTGCTGCATGATGCGGGTCCAGACGATCAGCGCAGCGTCGGAGATCTTGTCGAGCCGATTGAACACGCCGAAGCTGACAAAGCCGTTATTGAGCATCGGCAGCGGTGTCGGCGCGATGTCCGGCAACGCTTCGGTGGTGATCACCGCCGGCAGGTCGTAGACCTGCTCGGCGAACAGATGACGCACGGCGTCGGGCACCGTCACCGGATCGGCCAGGAAGTAGTCGATGGTCGGCAGGCCGGTGCCAGTGCCGCTGCCCCAGGCCGTGACCTGGATAGGTGCGGGCTTGCGGGCAAACAGCGGCAGCCGGTTGCCGGCGGAGTGGCCGGAGAGATCGACCAGGATATCGACGCCATCGGCCGTGATGCGGTCGGCGAGTTCGTCGTCCGACATCTGCACGGCGTCGACCCAGAGATCGGCGCAGGCACGGAACTGCGCGGTCACACTGTCCTGCACCGGCGAGCAGGCGTAGCAGACGATCGCGAAATTCTGCGGGTCGCGATGCCTGAGTACCGGCAGAAATGTCAGCGCGGCCGAATGATTGCGGAAGTCGGACGAGACGTACCCGATCGTCAGGTGTCGTTCCGGGTCGAGATCGCGCTTGGCCGCCGGCCGGCGCGGGATGTGGGCGCCGATCCGCTGCCACCATTCGCGCCGCGCCGCCTGCTGGAGCGCGAAATCGGCCTCCGGCATGAACTCGAGCGTGAAGATCTTGGCGGTCATCGCCTCGGCGAAATCGGGCCTGATCTCGAGGGCGCGATCGAAATGTGCGACGGCCGAGGCGACCTCGCCCTGCTTGCCATAGCAGACGCCGAGCCACAGCCAGGCCTCCTCGGAGCGCGGATTCTGCTCCAGCACCTTGCGGCAGGCGTCGACGGATTGGGCGACGTCCTTGAAATGGCCGAGCTGGGCCTTGCCGAGCAACGCCATCTCCAGCATCGGATCACGCGCCAGCGCCGCCTCGTAGTCCGCCTTCGCCTGGTCGAAACGCCCGGCCATCTGATGCAGCCGGCCGCGCTGGGCGAGCACCTGCGGTGCACCGGGCTTGATGGCGAGCGCGGCGTCGAAGGCCGCGAGCGCCTCGTCGGAATGGCGCAGATTGATGCTGGCGAGTCCCTTGCCGAACATCGCCTCCATGTGACGCGGGTTGAGCGACAACGCGCGATCGAAGCTCGCATTGGCCTCTGCATTGCGGGCGAGCGGAAGCAGCGCCATGCCGCGATTGCAATAGGCGTCGGCATAGTCGGGCTTGAGCGCGATCGCCCGGTCATGCGCGGTGATCGCCTCCTCCGGCCGGCCCAGGCGCATCAGCGTGTTGCCGAGGCCCGTGAGCGCCACGAGCAGATTCGGTTTCAGCGCGACGGCGCGCTCCTGGCACTTGCGCGCCTCCTCGAAGCGCTTGCGGTTGAACAGCGCGAGACCGAGATTGGAGAGCGCCTCGGCATTCCGCGGCTCGATCTCGACGGCCTTGGTCAGCGCCTGCTCGGCGAGATCGATCTGGCCACCGTCGAGCGCCGTCACACCGAGCAGATGCAGGGCATCGAAATGGTCCGGCAGCAACGCCAGGATCTGGCCGCAGATCGCCTGGGCCTCGGCCCGCCGACCACCGCGATAGGCGGCGACGGCCGCGGGCATCAGCGCATCGGCCTGCTTGCGGTGTTTCTTCTGCAGCCTCGCATTCTGAAACGCACGGGAACCGACATCGCTTGCCAAAGACGGCCTCCGAATAACGCGTGGATCTACATATCGGGCTTGTTCACGCGCGACCTTGCTTCAGGCCGCGACGGATGGGCCTCAGCCGCCAGTAGCGCAATAGCGGCGCCAGAACTGGCGATACCCCTCCTCGACCTTGCGCGTGTAGGTCTCGACGTTGCCGGCGGCCGAGTTGGCCACCCGCATCGGCAGCTCCGCACGGAGCTGAGCGAGCTCGGCCGGCCGCGCCGCGTGCTTCAGGGCGATCGCAATGTACCCCTCGTCGTCCTCGGCCACCCAGTCGTCGAGCCCGATCGCCTTGACGATCGCGCCGCCGGCCCGCGACGCTGCACTGTTGCCGAGCTTGGCAACCACGGGAACGCCGGCCTGCAGCGATTCCCAGGTGCTGACGCCGCCATTCTGCGGGAACGGATCGAGCGAGATGTCGATGTTGGCGAACGCCGCGATGTGCTCATGGCGCATCGAAGCGCCGAGACAGGTGAGGCGGCTCTCGCCGACGCCGTGCGCGGCGAAGCGGGCGATCAGCGTGTCGCGCAGGTATGCGTCCTCGAGCGCGCCGTTCTTGATGACGATGCGGGCGTCCGGCAACGCTTGGAGCAGCGCCGACCACACCCTCAGCACCTCGTCGGAGATCTTGTCGACGCGGTTGAAGACACCGAAGTTGACGTAGCCGTTGCGCAGCATCGGCAGCGGCGTCGGCTGCGCGTCCGGCAGCGGATCCGTGGTGATCAGCGCCGGAAGATCGTAGACCTGCTCGGCAAACAGCGGCCGCACCGCCGCCGGCACCGTCACCGGATCGGCAAAGAAGTAGTCCATCGTGGGCAATCCCGTGCCGGTCGCATTGCCCCATGCGGTGACCTGGATCGGCGCGGGCTTGCGGGCGAACACGGTGAGCCGGTTGCCGGCCGAATGACCGGAGAGGTCGACGAGAATGTCGACCTGATCGGCCTGGATGCGATCGGCCAACTCATCGTCGGACAATTGAGATCCGTCGACCCAGCCGTCGGCCGCCGCCTTGCACTGCTCGGTGACCGAATCGACCAGCGGCGAGCACGAGTAGCAGATGACCTTGAACGCCGCGTGGTCGTGATGGCGCAGCACCGGAAGGAAGGTCAGCGCGGCCGAATGGCTGCGGAAGTCGGACGACACGTAACCGACCGTGATGCGGCGATCCGGATCACGGTCGATGGCGGCGAGCTGGCGCTGCGAGATATGCGCGCCGATCCGCTCCCACCATTCGCGGCGGACGGCCTGATGCACGGCGACGTCGGCGCCGGGATAGAAATCGAGCGCGAAGATCTTCTTCATCATTGCATCCTCGAAATCCGGCTTGATCTCGAGGGCGCGGTCGAAGTGCTGGATGGCGCCGGCCGTGTCGCCCTGCTTCGCCAGGCACGTGCCGAGCCAGATCAGCGCGACCTCCGACGCCGGATTCTGCTCCAGCACCCGCTTGCAGGCGAGCATCGCCGGAGCGATCCGCTCGGTGAGCACGCAGACATGCGCCTTGCCGAGCAGCGCCGCCTCGAGCCCGGGGTCGGTCGCCAGCGCGGCATCGAAATCGGCCTCGGCCTCGGCGAACCGTCCCATCTGCACATAGAGACGGCCACGCTGCGCGATGACGGCCGCCGTGCCCGGCTTCATGGCAAGGGCGGCGTTGAAGGCGGCGAGCGCCTGCTCGAGGTGCCGCAGATTGATGCTGACCAACCCCTTGCCGAAGGTCGCCTGCATGTGCCGCGGCGCCAGTGCCAAGGCGCGGTCGAAGCTCTGTCTGGCCTCCTCGTTGCGCAGCAGGAGCAGTTGCGCCATGCCGCGATTGCAGTAGGCGTCGGCGAAGTCGGGCTTCAGCGCGATGGCGCGGTCATGCACCTCGATCGCCTGCGCGAACAGCTGCATGTTCATCAGGGTGTTGCCGAGGCTCGTCAGCGCGGTGGCGAAATTGGGCTTGAGCGCGACGGCGCGCTCCTGCACCGCGCGCGCCTCCTCGTAGCGCTTCATGCTGAACAGCACGAGGCCGAGATTGGCCAGGGCCTCGGCATTGCGCGGCTCCACCGCGACGGCGCGGGTCAGGGCCTGCTCGGCGAGGTCGAGCCGACCGCTGTCGAGCGCGGAGGCGCCGAGAAGGTGAAGGGCGTCGAAATGATCGGGCACGAGGGCCAGCGCCTGACCGCAGATGGCCTGGGCGTCGGCATGCCGGCCCGACCGGTAGGCCTCGACGGCCTTCGGCAGCAGGCCGTCGGCCTGCTTGCGGTTCTTCTTCTGCAGGCGCGCGTTCTGGAACGCGCGCGATCCGATCGTGCTTTGCAAGGAAGCTCTCCGGCGGACGACGTCCGGGGCTATCTAGCACGGCTCGCGTGATTCGCGGCGAGACCCCGCCCTACTCGCGGCGGTAATCGTCCTCGATGCGGATGATGTCGTCCTCGCCGAGATAGGACCCGGTCTGGACCTCGATCAGTTCCAGCAGGATCTTGCCCGGGTTCTCCAGCCGGTGCACCGCGCCCATCGGAATGTAGATCGATTCGTTCTCGTGCACGGTCTTGACCGTCTCGTTGATGGTGACCCGCGCCGCGCCGCGCACTACGATCCAGTGCTCGGAGCGGTGATAGTGCTTCTGCAGCGACAGCCGCTGGCCGGGCTTGACGATGATGCGCTTGACCTGATGACGCTCGCCATTGTCGACCGACTGATAGCTGCCCCAGGGCCGATGCACCTTGATGTGCGCCTCGGTCACTTCGGGCGCGACGGTCTTGAGCTTGGCGACCAGCCGCTTCAACCCGTTGGCATCGCGCTGGCGCGACACCAGCACGGCATCCTGCGCCGCCACCACGACGAGATCGTCGACGCCCTCGAGCGCGACCAGCGCCTTGTCGGTGACCACGTTGCAGTTGCGGGAATCCTCGAACACGGCGGTGCCGCGCGCGGCATTGCCCTGCTCGTCCTTGTCGGACAGTTCCCAGACCGCATGCCAGGAGCCGACATCAGACCAACCGCACGACACCGCCACCACGGCGGCACGTTCGGTCTTTTCCATCACGGCATAGTCGATCGAGATCGGCTTGGCCGCCGCGAAGGCATCGGAGTCCAGGATGATGAAGCCGAGGTCGCGGCCGGCCTTGGAGACAGCGTCGATCACCGTCTGCACGCTGCCCGCATCGAACTTGCGGTATTCATCGAGCAGGACCGACGCGCGGAACATGAAGTTGCCGCTGTTCCAGAGATAGCCTTCGCGAATGTAGCGCTCGGCGGTCGGCTGATCCGGCTTCTCGACGAACTTCGCGACGGCCCGCACTTCCCCGGATACCGATGCACCCGGGCTGATATAGCCATATTCGGTGGCCGCGCGCTCCGGATTGACGCCGAAGGTGACGATGCGGCCGGCCTCGGCGGCCGCGAGCCCCTGCCGGCACGCCGCGAGAAAAGCGGGGGTGTCACGGACGACGTGATCGGCCGCGAGTGCCAGCACGACAGCGTCCTGATGGCGCGACTGGGCGAACGCCGCTCCGGCGGCGATGGCCGGGCCCGAATCGCGCCGCATCGGCTCCAGCAGCACGTCCGCCTCGATGCCGATCTCGGCCAGTTGCTCCAGCACCATGAAGCGATAGGCCAGATTGGTGATGATGATCGGCCGTTCGAACAAGTCGGCATCGGATACGCGCAGCAGCGTGTCCTGGAACGTGGAACGGGCGCCGAACAGCGGCAGGAACTGCTTCGGGCGAACCTCCCGCGAGGCCGGCCAGAGCCGGGTCCCGGCGCCGCCGCACATGATGAGAGGAATGATGCGTCCGGTCATGAATCAACCCGTTAAATTCGGTGATAGTCGCGGTACCATTTCGCAAAACGTCCGATGCCGTCGGCGATCGACGTCGCCGGCCGGAAGCCGATGTCGCGTTCGAGGTCGCTGACATCAGCATAGGTCGCCTCGACGTCGCCGGGCTGCATCGGCAGCATTTCCCTGATGGCCGGCCGCCCAAATTCCTTCTCCAACAACGTTATCACGTCCATCAGCTGTTCGGGATGATTGTTGCCGATATTGTAAATCCGCCATGGCGCCCGGCTGCTCGACGGATCGGGCCTGTTTCCATCCCAATCCGGGTTTCCCTGGGGCGGGCGGCCGATCAGGCGGACGATGGCCTGCACGATGTCGTCGACATAGGTAAAATCACGCCGCATCCGGCCCTGATTGAACAGCTTGACCGGCTGCCCGGCGAGGATGGCCTTCGCAAAGATGAACATCGCCATGTCGGGACGGCCCCAGGGGCCGTAGACGGTGAAGAAGCGCAGCCCGGTGGCCGGCAGGCGGTAGAGATGGCTGTAGGAATGCGCCATCAGTTCGTTGGCCTTCTTGCTCGCCGCATAGAGGCTGATCGGATGATCGACATTGTCCTTGACCGAGAACGGCAGCTTGGTGTTGGCGCCATAGACCGATGAGGACGAGGCGAACAGCAGATGCTCGCAGCCATGATGGCGGCAGCCTTCGAGGACGTTGATGAAGCCTTCGAGATTGGCGTCGACATAGGCGTGCGGATTTTCCAGCGAGTAGCGCACGCCGGCCTGAGCGGCGAGATGCACCACGACCGGAAAGCGATGCTGGGCGAACAGCGCCTTGATGCCGGCGCGGTCGACGAGATCGAGCTTATGAAAAACGAAACCCGGCTGCGCCTTCAGGATCTCGAGGCGCGCCTCCTTCAGCTTCGGATCGTAATAGGCGTTGACGTTATCGATGCCGATGACCCGGCGCCCCTCCGCAAGCAGCCGCTGCGACAGGTGGAATCCGATGAAGCCGGCGGCGCCGGTCACGAGGATGGGATGATCTGCCATGGTCGCTCCGTCAGGGTCGCCACAGTTCGATGGCGGCGGGTTTGCTCGCGCGGTCGAGCTTCATCTTCACGTCGAGCACGAGGCCGCTCTCCTCGCGCAGCAGGCCCTGCACGAGAGCCCAGCCTCCGGCGAGATACTGATCGTGCGACACGGCCAACACCACCGCGTCGGCTGGGCGCAGCGCCTCGATCGCCGTCAGGCCGATGCCATACTCCTCGTGCACCGCCGCTGCATCGGCGAGGGGATCGGCGATCTGCACCTCGACGCCGAACGACTGCAATTCGCTGATGATGTCGATCACCCGCGAATTGCGGATGTCCGGCACGTTCTCCTTGAACGTCATGCCGAGAATGGTGACGACGCCCCCCCGGCCCTTCCGCCGCAGCAATCCGCGGATGCATTCGCGCGCGATGCGCCGGCCCATCTCGTCATTGATGCGGCGGCCCGCCAGGATCACCTCGGGATGGTAGCCCGCCTTCTCGGCGCGGTAGGTGAGGTAATAGGGATCGACGCCGATGCAGTGGCCGCCGACCAGGCCGGGGGTGAACGGCAGGAAGTTCCACTTGGTCGCGGCAGCCGCGAGCACGTCGCCGGTATCGATCTCCAGTGCCTGGAAGATCAGCGACAACTCGTTCATGAAGGCGATGTTGAGATCGCGCTGGGTGTTCTCGATCACCTTGGCCGCCTCGGCGACCTTGATCGATGGCGCGCGATGGATGCCAGCGGTGACGACCGAGCCGTAGACGGCGGCGACGATCGCGAGCGTCTGCGGATTCTGTGCCGAGACCACCTTGGTGATGGTCTCGAAGCGATGCGTCTTGTCGCCGGGATTGATGCGCTCCGGCGAATAGCCGACGTTGAAATCCGTCCCCGCCTTCAGTCCCGAGCAGCTCTCCAGCAACGGGACGCAGTCTTCTTCGACGGCGCCCGGGTACACGGTCGACTCATAGACGACGATGTCGCCGCGTTTCAGAACGGCCCCCACCGTGCGCGTCGCGGCCAGCATGGCGCCGAGATCGGGCCGCCGCGCGCTATCGATCGGGGTCGGAACGGTGACGATGAAAAAATCGGCAGTCGCGATATCATCCGGCTCGCTGGTGAAGCGCAGGCCTGGCCGGCGCAGGTCGGCCGCATCGACCTCGCAGGTCCGGTCCCTTGCATCCTTCAGCTCCGCGACCCGGACCGCATCGATATCGAACCCGATCGTCGGGCAGCCTGTCCGCGCGAACGCAGCCGCGACCGGCAGGCCGACATAGCCAAGGCCTATCACCGCAATCTTCCGGCCATGAGACATAAATTGATATTCCGGTCGTTTCGGAGGCCATTGACGCCACCCCTGCGACTGTTTAGCCACCGGTGCATCAGGACCGCAAGGGGCGGCTAAGGCTCCCCCTCGACCGGGGTCCGGCCTTGCCAGGACGGGAGTTGCGCGTATCGCACTCGGCTTGGACCGTTTCAACCAAGAGCGAAGCCAGCCTGGCATGCGTGCGTTTTTGATTCTTCTCCTCCGGATCGTGGTGTCGCTGGCCCTGCTGTATCTCGCGTTGCGCGGGATCAACTTTGCGGCGATCCGCGAACGGCTCAGCCAGATCAACATCGGCTGGATCGGGCTGGCGGTAGCCATCACGCTGGTGCAGATCTTCATCGGCGCCCTGCGGTGGCGCGAGATCTCCGCGCTGTGCGGCGCGCCGCTGACGGACCTGCAGGCGTTCCGCTACAACATGATCGGCGCCTTCTTCAACCAGACCCTGCCGTCCTCGATCGGCGGCGATGCCGTGCGTCTCTGGCTGATCGGGCGCACCGGCGCCGGCTGGCGCGCGGCCAGCTACTCGATCCTGACCGACCGCGCCGTCGGCTTCATTGCGCTGGCGCTGATCATCGTCTCGAGCCTGCCGTGGAGCTATGGCATGATCGCCGACGAGCACGGGCGGCTGGCCCTGGTGCTGGTCGACGCCGCCGCGCTGGCGGCCGGCGTCGGCTTCCTCACCATCGGCCATCTGCCGGCGGCGTGGATGAAGGCGTGGTGGCCGACGCGTCACGTCTATGCCTGCTCGGTGATCGCGAACAAGGTGATCTTCGGCCGAACCACGGCTGCGAAGATCGCCGCGCTGTCACTGTCAATTCACGTGCTGGCCGTCGTCATTGCCTGGTGCGCGGTGCGCTCCATCGCGGCGCCAGCCGCATTCGAACAACTGTTCCTGCTGACCCCGCCGATCATGCTGATCACGATGCTGCCGATCTCGATCGCCGGCTGGGGCGTGCGCGAGGCGACGATGATGGTGGCTTTCGGCTATGCCGGCCTGGCGCCGGCGGACGGCACCGTGGTCTCGATCCTGTTCGGCGCGGTCTACTTCATCGTCGGCGGCATGGGCGGGCTGGTGTGGATTCTCAGCGCCGAAAAAGGCGCCGGCCGCCTCGCCGTTCCCGCGACGGTCGAAGACTGACCTGGATCATGATGCGATTCCACGGAATCGCATCATGATCTCATCTCTTTGTTTGAGCATGATCTTTTCGGAAAACCGGTTTCCACTTTTCCGGATCATCATGCTCTAAGCGGCGCGCGCCCATTCGTCGTGCCAGGCCTGCGCCATCAGCACGTTCCACAGCCAGTAGGAATGATTGTGGCGGCGGCTGAGATGCTCGTCGAACATGCGCGTCACCCGCACCGGATCGAACAGGCCCTGCCGCCTCAGCCGCTCCGGCGACAGCAGGTCCGAGGCCCAGGATTTCAACGGCCCACGCAGCCACGCGTCGAGCGGAATGCTGAAGCCCGTCTTCGGCCGATCGATCATCTCGGCCGGTACGTGGCGATACAGCACCTGCCGCACCAGCCATTTGCCGCGGCCGTCCCGCACCTTCATGCCGGCGGGCACCTTGGCGGAGAACTCGACGACGTCCTTGTCGAGGAACGGCACACGCGTCTCCAGCGCAACCGCCATCGCCGCGCGATCGACCTTCTGCAGGATGTCGTCGCTGAGATAGCTGAGGGAATCCGCCAGGGTCATGCGGTCGAGCGGATCGAGCCGCGCCGCGAGCTGCCGCATCTCGCTCCCCGCCCAACTCTCCTGCTCCGTGCCACCCACCACCGTCCCGGCCGGATCCTGATCGATCGAGCACAGCGCCCGGTAGAGGCCATCAAAGCCGTCGGCGGCAATGACGCGGCCGAGCTTGGCCACCTGATCGCCGGCATGCCGAACCTTCAATCGGGCCGGCAACACCGGCTGCAGCGCCCTGAGAACCGTCTCGGCCGGCTCTGGGGCGATCGCGCCGAGAACGGCGCCAATGGCACGCCGCAGCGGCATCGGCACGCGACCAAGACGCGCCTGCAGCGCGCCGCCCCAGACATGCCTGTTGTAGCCGCCGAACAGCTCGTCGCCCGCGTCACCTGACAATGCGACGGTCACATGCCGGCGCGCGAGCTGCGCGACCAGATGCGTGGGGATCTGCGAGGAGTCGGCGAACGGTTCGTCATAGATCCGCGGCAGCTTCGGCACCACGTCCATCGCGGTCCGCGCATCGACGTACAGCTCGGTATGATCCGTGCCGAGATGCTGGGCAACCCTGCGGGCGTCCTCGGCCTCGTTGTAGCCACCTTCGGCAAAGCCGATGCTGAAGGTGCGGACCGGCTGGCTCGCCCCCGCCTGCATCAAGGCCACGATGGTCGATGAGTCGACGCCCCCGGACAGGAACGCGCCGAGCGGCACGTCCGACAGGCACTGCCGCTTCACGGCGACCGACAGCAACTGCTCCAGCCGATCGACGGCCTCGCGCTCGTCGGCGATGCGATCCTCCTGGGCGGCAGCGACGCGATCGCGCAGCGACCAATAGGGTTGCGGCAGTGGCCAGCCGCCGGGAGCCGCATCCAAGGCGAAGCTCACGAACGACGCCGGTGGCAGCTTGCGGATGCCGGTCCAGATCGTGGCAGGCGCAGGCACGTAGGAATAGCGCATGAACGCCGTGAGCGCCGCGCGGTCGAGCGACGGCGCCCAGGAGGGATGCGCCGCCAGCGCCTTGAGCTCGGAGCCGAACACCAGATCGGCGCCGCTCCAGCCGTAGAACAGCGGCTTTTCGCCGAAGCGGTCGCGCGCCAGGATCAACTGCCGAGTTTCGGCGTCCCAGAGCCCGAAGACGAACATGCCGATCAGGCGCTGAAGCGCCGGCTCAACGCCCCATCGGCTGATCGCGGCGAGCAGCGTTTCGGTGTCGGAATGACCGCGCCAATTCGGCGCGGCGCCGGCGGCCTCCAGCTCTGCACGGACATCGAGATGGTTGTAGATCTCGCCGTTGAAGGTGACGGTGTAGCGTCCGCAGGCACTGTGCATCGGCTGCGCCCCGGCCTCGGAGAGATCGAGGATCGCCAGACGGCGATGTCCGAAGGCAAGCCCCTTCGCAGCACTGATCCAACTGCCGGACGCATCGGGGCCGCGATGCGCCAGCGCTGCCGTCATCCGTTCGACGATCCCGGCCAGTTGGGCCTGGTCGGCTCCGCCGAGGCGAAACAGGCCGGCTATGCCGCACATGGTCCCCTCTCCGCCGCTTCGTCCCCCATCTGCATGGCTCAGTGACCCTCACCAGCGTCGTGCAGCAATTCCGTCTCATGATTGGCCAGGAAACCGAGGCTCGGACGGCTGGTGCCGTAGTAATAGGGCAGCCCCAGCGCACGCCTCCAGCGCGACAGCAGTCGTGCGCCATCGTGATCGCCTTCGAATTCAGCCAACCGACCGTCGGCGATGGCCAGGACCTCATCCGCCGTGTGGCGGATGTCGTCCGCCGAGTTGGTCTCCGGATGCGCGCCGCTCCGGCCCAGCACGGCCGCATCGAACACGCGCCAGCGCCAGGGCGACGTCGTCAGTTGGTGCTGCGTCAGCACGGTGCCGTCTGCCAGTCTGACGGGCTTGAGGGCAAAACGGACGTTGCTGTTCCATAGCTGGGCGTCGGTCGTGATCGCATTCACGATCGCACAAGGAATGCCGAAACTGACAGCGACATTCGTCAACCCGGACGTCGTCCCGATGAAGGCGTGGGCGTGGCGGATCAGGTGGATGTCCATCGGCTCCGATCTGAATTCGCTCAGCGCGTAATCGATCGTGCGAGCCATCGGCGGAAGCCTCGGCGAGTTCGGACCACCGAGCTTGATGACCCATCCGCCACGGGAGGCGATCAGACGAATGGCGTCCAAAGACGTCTCGATCGGCGCATTGCGGTGGGTCTGCCCTGTGCCCATGAACTCGAAATAATGCGCTGCGTCCCGGGTGTGCAGGCACACATACCAGTCGTCGGGCTTCATGCCGTACCTGGAACGGAACGCATCGAAGCGAGCCGCAGCGGCGGCCGCACTCCGGTCGTAGGCATCACGCAACGGATGCCCTCTGCCCTCACGCTCCCATTGCTCGATGGCGATCGCACCCGCGTCCTGCCAGGGCACGACCCGCCCATCCGGCAGCCTGAACGCGTTGAAGTTCAACCCGCACCAGCGCTGCAAGGACAGCAGCTCCTCACCCAGTCGCTCCGATACGGTTTCGCCGATCACCACGACCTTGCCGAAACCTTCAAACAGCTTGAAGAAGACCGCGTTGGCGATGCTATCGGGACGGACGACGATCACGGCTTCGCCTGACCACCAGCCCAGCTCTCGCATCCGAAACAGAATGTCGAGCATGCCGAGATGGCCGATCTGCGTCGCCCATTCCTCAGGAACGAGCCGCAGCGTATCGAAGGTGAGGCCGAGCCGGTCGAGCAGACGCTTCAACTCATCAGAAAGCGGTGGCGGCGATGCCCGCAGTTCCCGCTGCGCATCCAAGGCGCGCTCATACAACCGAATTGCAATCTCGCCGCGACCGACATGCATCACGCGCTGGCCCGTGAAGTTGCACAGGTCGAACAGCCGGCCGGGAGCGCCGCAGAGGAAATCGAGGCTGTTGGGAACATAGCGCGGTGAATTCCGAGCTGCGATGTTCTGGTGGGGACGGAAAAAATGCAGGCTGCTCCGACCCGCCCAGAACATCGCGTCGAGCGCCGCCGCCTCATCCCCTTCGATCACGTCGACCATGGCCTTGTAGAAGGCGAGATCGACCATCGCTTCGAGCTGTTCGGGCTTCGCTCCCGCCGCGGCATCGCGCGCTTCCGAAAACTCGCCCAGTTCGAACAAGGATCGAACCAGCGCGTATCTGGTGTCCGCATCATCGAACGCCAAGGTTTCGCGGCCGACAGTCCCGGCCGCCTCGCGATAGGCACCGATGCTGCTCAGGGCTTGAATCGAAGCGCCGGGGAAATATCGGCTGAGAGCCGTCGAAAAACGAAACTCCGGCCGAGCTGCAAGATGCGACGTCGCATAGGGAAAATAGGCCTGAGCAAGGCGCCGCCGGAGTGGAAGTCTCGCGGCGAAAGCGATGACCAGACCAAGGAACACCGCGCGTCGCGGCAGCAGATTGAGGGTCGCTCCGACTATGACGAAGACCTGGTAGACAAACCGTCGGCGGCCGCCGCGCATCGGCCTTTGCTTTTGCAGTTTCATACGACCAAGTTCCACACAACCTTGAAATCCCGGATTCCGCGCGTTCGGATCAAGGCGGAGCCTGGACGACCGGCCATTCAAGTCGCCTGCGCGCCAAGGATCACGTCTCAGGATAAGGACAATACGCTCGCCGGGTCCAATGGGAGAATTCCCCGTGGAGACATCGCCGCCGCAAATGCCAACCAAGGATTGAGCCGATTGGATCGCAGCTATAACAGAGGTCCCGGGAATTTTCCAAGCCGAACATGGGGATGAACGCGAGCAAAACCGGATGAAATGAGGATTCAGAATCTTAAGCCCGGCGCCGATTGGTCTCGGGGAGTCCCACCTGATGAGCGAGGGCTCGGACGAAGCGTGTCGGACGACCCCGCGTGGAGGCGGCGGCTCCTCCTTGGTTGGAATTCAGCAAAATCGGCATCATTTGCCGTCGCCAACTCCAACGGGAAATGCCCGCTTGAAAGCCGCCGTCTTGACGATCTCGCGAGCGAGATAGCTCGTAAAGATCTGCGCTCCGTGCCTGTCCAAATGGCCGCCGCCGTCGATCGTCGTCAGGCCATCGAATGGCGGCGCGATCAGTTCGATGTTCAATTCCTTCGCCAGTTCTGCGGCCTGCTGGACGCAGGACTGGCTATGCGGGACCAATGTGAGCACGGCCTCTCCGCCCACTTCCTGGAGAAATCTCTTCGCATAGTCGACAATCGCGGGGGTCGTATGGCAGTCGGGATCGCGGGCCGACAGCATCGGCTTGTTGCCCAAGGCGACATAGCCCGGATTGTCATCCAGCCCCATGTCACCATCAGCGATGTTGCGATAGAGGCCGGTGGGCGAGAAATGGCCGTTCTGATACGCCGCAATCAAGTCCTCGATACGCCAGTGCAGATTGCGGCCGACCACCGTCAGGTACCCCCGTAGTCGGTTGCGCTGGACGGCGGCAATGGGCTGCTTCTGCGGACCAAGAGTGACGTTGAGGTCGTTGCTGAAGAAGTGCACGAACTGATCGTCGGCATTGATGATCCACAGACGCGGACGGATTTTCCAGCGTTGGATCACGAGCCGCGAGAACTCACCGCCGCGAATGCCCACGAAGGCCATGTTGTAGATCCCCAATCGACCGAGCACCGGCGATTGCGCGAGCGTCTGCCGGTCTACGGCATAGCTGACGAAGGACGGACCGAGAAAGACAATGTCAGACTGCTCGGCGGCTCCGACCGATCCTCCCAGATTGCTGTAGAAGATATCCTGGTCCTGGATCTGCGGAATGCTGCGGCCTCCAAAATCACGATACCAGTTGGTGTCGCTTTGGCGCGGAATCTGCAACAGCCCATCGCGCAACGTCCACGCGTCGAATGAGAAGAGCGACAAGCCGAGCGAAAACGCGAACGCGGCCGCCAGGCCGACAATTCCGACTGCGATGAGATAGCGCCCGAATCCGGCCGGTTCAGCTGACTTTTCCGGTGCAGACCGGCCGACTGTCGACATGACGCAATTTCCGCTCGATAGGTTGTCTCGGTGGGTGTCGTGGCAGCTGCTTTCGGCTCCGACGACGAGAGTCTAGACACGACGTCAGCCGGTGGAACAGAGGGCTTCCCACTCCTCCCAAGTTTGCTTTGCGCGGGAGCGCAGACCTATCGGGATGTCATCTGCATGATCCATCGAGGGGTTTCTTCGCCGCTGCGGTCGTCGGCAAGAGTGATTGCGCGCCCCCCGTCACGGCGGCGTTGGATTGGCGTCGTTGGGTCGAATTTTGAGCTGCCATAGCAGAAGAATCATTGATCGAAAAGGGTCCGCCCTGTTCGAGAGGCCGGCCGCACGTCGCCACCGTCAGCAGGCGGCATCCCCCGAAATTCGCAGTTGGAGAGGCGCACGCAACTTGGCAGCGCCCTCAATCATTGATAAAGCAGCGCAATATGCAGCAACATCAAGAAACTTGTTATGCTCTTCACGCAGTTTGAGTTTCTGTTCCTGTTCCTGCCGGTGACTCTGGTCGGTTATTTTCTGCTGGCTCGCTTTTTCGCCGCCCCTGTCGTGCGCCTCAGCTGGCTCGCCGCGGCGTCGCTCACCTTCTACAGCTATTGGGAGATCCACTTCGTCCCGATCATCCTAATCTCCATCGCCTTCAACTATACGATGGGTCTGCTGATTGCCGGACAGACCGGAAAGCTCCGCACCGGCCTGTTTTCCGCTGCCATCACGCTCAACCTGGCCGCGCTCGCGTTCTACAAATATACGAATTTCGGCATCCAGATCCTCAATGCGATCACCGCGTCGAAGCACCCCTCGCTTGCGATCGTTCTCCCGCTTGGCATTTCGTTTTTCACCTTCACCCAGATCGCCTACCTCGCCGACGTCTATGGCGGGTATTCCGATGAACGAAGCTTTGTGAAGTACGGCCTGTTCGTCACGTATTTTCCGCATCTGGTCGCCGGCCCGATTCTCCATCACCGCGAGATGATGCCGCAATTCGGCTCGGAGGAGAGCCGACGGATTTCCATCGAGAAGGTCGCGGTCGGCCTTACGATTCTGACCATCGGACTTTTCAAGAAGTCGTTCATCGCGGACGGGTTCGGCCTGATCGCGAATCCCGTGTTCCACGCCGCCAATTCGAGCCACCTTCACCTGATGGACGCCTGGGGCGGCGCGCTCGCCTACTCGCTGCAGATCTACTTCGATTTCTCGGGCTACTCCGACATGGCGATCGGCATTTCGATCATGTTCGGGATCCGGCTGCCCTTCAACTTCGATTCCCCCTACAAATCGCTGAGCATCGTCGAGTTCTGGCGCCGTTGGCACATCTCGCTGTCGCGCTTCCTCCGCGACTATCTCTACATCCCGCTTGGCGGCAATCGCTACGGCGAGCACCGGAGAAACGCCAACCTCTTCGCCACCATGCTGCTCGGCGGTCTCTGGCACGGAGCAGGCTTCACCTTTATCATATGGGGAGCGCTGCACGGGCTGTTTCTGATCGTCAATCATCGCTGGGGCAAATTCGTCGCACAGCGACCGGCCCTCACCCGCCTGTCGGCGACCGCCTGGTATGCGGTGGCGGCGCTCTTGTTGACACAGTTCGTCGTGGTTCTGGCGTGGGTTTTCTTCCGGGCCGACAATCCGAATGCCGCGGTCAGGCTCATCAAGGGGATGCTCGCCCTGTCCAACCCGGAGAAGATCACGGCAACGAACCTCGTCGATCCGCGCCTCATGATCGCAATCCTGGCAGGCTATGTCGCCTGTTTCACCCTGCCCAACGTGAACACGATGTTCGAGCGCTGGAAGGTCGGACTGGACACCTACCACAACCCTCGTCCCTGGAGCATTCTGAACCTGAAGTGGCGACCGTCCCTGCCGTGGGCCATCGGAACTTCGATCGCGCTGGTGGCGGCGGTTCTGATGAACATCATCGCCGGAGACACCTCCCAGTTCCTCTACTTCCAGTTCTAAGCTATCACCGCGTGCACCGCAGTGCTTTGCGCTGATGTTAATGAGCATGGTTTCAGACGACCGCTGCATGGATGATCAACCGCGGCCACCGCTTTCAGTGCAGTCGATGGATTGCACGCGGCGTTACGTCACGACGGTTCTGGCGACCTCCGCGCTGGCCGGCTACCTGCTTCCCGCGACTCTTTTTCAACTAGCCCGGCCATTCGGCGCTACGAAAACTCTGCAGGATCTGGCTGAGTCCCAGCGAAAGAACCCCGGGCAAATCGTGCTTCCCTTTGATCTGCGCTACAATGCAGCGTTCAAGTTGGCGAGGCTCGAGCAGGAGCGTCCCGAAGTCATCTGGATCAGTTCATCGCGCGCAGGGTCGTTTCGTTCCGCCCATTTTGTTCCATACAGCTTCTACAATCTCTCGTTCACGGCTTGGACGACTGACCAGATGGTCGATCTGTTCGAGCGCGCCACACGGTTCGCGCCTCCCCGGGTCGCCATTCTCTCACTGGATCACTTCTTGTTTGCCGAGCGTTGGGAAGAATGGTTCGCTCTTCCACGAAAGATGCGTTACGATCTCGCGCTCACCTATGTGAGATCAAGCCTTTTGGATTTCGCGCGGACGGCAGCGCGCAATCCGGCGCCATTCCGGAACTACGCCAGCTCGCCGACGGCCTTCGTCGGCACCCAGTCCATCCTTCATGGGGAAGGCTTCCGCAGTGACGGATCCTACCTCTATTCACCGGCACATATTGCCGATGCGCGCTCACGTTACTTGAATGCCGAAACGCTCGCCGGGAGCCTTCCTCGCGCGCCAGGCGTGTCGTCACGGCTGAAACAGCCGATCGCTCGACTCGCGGAAATCGCGAAATCTCGCAAGGTAAAGCTCATTGGCGTTCAGTTGCCGTTCATTCGGGCTGGCGTTGATCTTCTAGATCGCGAACAGGACGGTCCTCAGAGGTTCGGTGCTTGGCGAGAGTTCGCGAGCAAGCAAACTCGGGACTGGATGCAGGAGATGGGAATCCGCTTCTTCGATTTGGCGCGCCTAACGATGGAGCATGAGACGGCCAGTTTCGTGGACGCCTACCATTTGGCGGAGGCCGGCGCCGCCCGAACGATGCTGCATTTGCTGAATGATCCGGATTTTGGAGCTGAGTTTCCGAGGATCGACCCCTCAGAGATCCGGCGATCACTCGCTTCTTCACCGCAAACCTGAGCACCATACAACGCTCTTTGGCCAGCACCTCTGAGTCGTCAGCTCGACACGTGGACAGTCAACGTCCGAATGTTGCTTGTTGGGGGCCAAGATGGCCGAGCTTTGCGGCAGGAGACGGAATGGATACAAGCCCGTGACCCGGTATATCGCGATAGTCATAACGCTGTTCGCTGCCGCGTTCGTGCCGCTGCTGGCGATGTTGGAATGGGCGGGCTGGCAATTGGGCGCCACGGTTCCGCTTTCAGTGATCGCGGCGGAGCAGTCACAAAGCGACCGGCTCGTCTGGCTTGGGACGTTCAAGGACTATGCCGCTTACAAGCTGGAGCGAATTAGGCGAACTCGCCCTGAGATCTTGCTGGTGGGAAGTTCCCGCTGCGGCCAAGCCCGCGAACAGATGTTTCGCCCCTATCGCAGCTATAACGCCTGCCTGACGGCTTGGCCTCTCGCGCACGTCGTAGATTTCGTCGATCGCGCGACCAAAGCTGCGAAACCGCGCGTCGTCGTCGTGGCGCTGGATTACTTCCTGTTCGACGATTCCCTTGCCGATGCCTGGACAAAGGAACGCACGATGGACTTCGCACAGGGGCTCGATGCACACCGGCGAGAGTTGCACAGCGTGGTAGAGTTCGTGATCCGGACTGGGGGAAACATCGAAGCAATCCGGTCCGCGCTCTTGATTCCGCAGTTCGATCCTGTGGACAACAACAAACTGGTCGGTCCAGAGGCGATTCGCGGGAAGTTCGGATTCCGCAAGGACGGCTCGGTCATAGTTGCCCCACCCTATCGAAGCGCATGGGCCGAGACGATGTCTAGAGGCGCTCAATACATCCTGTCGTTCTGGGGTACATCCCACCTCAGCGAAAGGCAGTTCCTGGAAGTCGATCGCTTGGCCCGACTGTCTCGCGAACGAGGCTTTTCGGTGGTTGCGATCCAATATCCGTTCCTGGAAAGCGCGGCAGCCTTCCTCGATACCGATGAAGCCTACCGGCCCTATTCTGGTCACTGGCGCGAGATCAGGAGTCCACAGACCGTCGAAAGATTTGCGCAGCTTGGCATCCAGTTCTTCGATATGAGCCGCACCGAGATATCGCGCGATTCCGGCAACTTCTTCGATCCCGCGCATCCCTCGGAAAGGGGCATGCTCAAGACCTACCTCGCCCTGCTGGACCGGACCGAGTTCAGCAAGCTGTTTCCGCGGATCGACCGCAGCGCCTTGGCAGCCGATCTCGAAAAGGGACAGGGTGAACAGTTCGATCTCTATCACTGAGGCATGCTGCGAGAGACTTGCGTCCTCCGAGGCTTTTCCGATTGGCCCGCCCACCAGCGAAGCAGTTCGTCTCTCGTCGGAGCATCCTCGGATCCATCCTCCGCCTGATTCGTCAGCAAAGATGCTGAGCATCGCGGAGAAAGGATGATGAGCTCTCCGGAAGCCGCATTCCAACGCGACCACACAACCGTAAGCTAACAGGACTGTTTGTGCTGCTGCGCACACCTGATAAAGAGACCGCTGGAAATGACCGCCGCCGGCCCCTCCATCGCTCCGATCGGGGGACCGTGCTTGTTTTTTCGCAACGAAATCAATGTCGAGCATGAAAGATGCAGATCGGAACGGGATTCGCGGTGCAGATGTGCCGGGCGACAGCGACGCTTTGCATCGGAGTTCCTCGGCCCGCGAATGACACGGTGGCCGATTATCCGACCTCAGCCCGATCGAACCGGAGGCGAATTCCTTGGATCAGGTGATCGATATGAGTGAGATGGATCTGGCCTGTCAGACTGTTCGCGCCTCCTGCGACTCCGGGCAGACGATTGCGTTCGTGTCCGGCAACTTCAACGTCGTGCACCCCGGACATTTACGGCTTTTGAAGTTCGCCGCCGAGCAGGCCGACGTGCTGGTCGTGGGCGTCAATCCCGATTCGACGCCTGGCGTGACCCTGGCGCAGGACATGCGCCTCGAAAATGTGCGTTCCATCGCCTTTGTGCACCATGTCGTGCGCTTGGAAACATCGGCGTCCGACTTCATCGCGCATCTGAAGCCGACGGTCGTCGTCAAGGGCAAGGAGTTCGAGGATCGCGCCAATCCCGAGCAGGAGGCCGTGGACGCCTATGGCGGACGGCTGATCTTCTCGTCCGGTGAATTGCGCTTTGCGTCGCTGTCGCTGCTGGAACGCGACGCCAACATCGACATCTCCACGGTCCGCAAGCCGCAGGAATTTCCCAGGCGCCACGGCTTCGAGATCGCGAATCTGAAGGATCTGCTCCGCAAGCTGTCCGGCATGCGGGTCGCCGTCATCGGCGACCTGATCGTCGACGAATATGTCACCTGCGATGCGGTCGGCATGTCCCAGGAGGACCCGACCATCGTCGTGACGCCGCTGATGACCCGCACCTTCGTCGGCGGCGCGGGTGCGGTTGCGGCGCATGCGCACGGGCTCGGCGCCGACGTGAAATTCTTCACCCTGGTCGGCGACGACGAAGCGGCGCGGTTCGCCCGCAACACGCTCGAACAGCATGGCGTCAACTTCAACGCCTTCACCGACCAGAGCCGGCCGACCACGCGCAAGCAGCGTTTTCGCGCGCTCAACAAGACGCTGTTGCGCGTCAATCATCTGCGCCAGCACGCGTCGGATGCCGACCTGCAGCGGCAGATGCTGACCTCGGTCGAGCGCGCCTTGAAGACCTGCGATCTGCTGCTGTTCTCCTGCTTCAACTACGGCTGCCTGCCGCAGGATCTGGTCGACGCGATCGCCGATCGCGCCCGCGCCCAGGGCGTGATGATGGCGGCCGACAGCCAGGTGTCGTCGCAGACCGGCGACGTCTCCCGCTTCAAGGGCATGACCCTGCTGACGCCGACCGAGCGGGAGGCGCGCGTCGCACTGAACGACTTCATTTCGGGTCTCGCCGTGATCAGCGAGCGGCTGGTCGAACGGGCCCGCACCAAGAATCTCGTGATCACGCTCGGCGCCGAGGGCGCGCTGATCAACACCATGGCGGACGGCACCTTCACCTCGGACCGCCTGCCGGCGTTCAATCCATCCCCGAAGGACGTGTCCGGTGCCGGCGACAGCTTCTTCATGGCCTGCTCGATGGGCCTGCGCGCGGGCGCCGATATCTGGCAGGCCTCCTATCTCGGATCGCTGGCGGCTGCCCTCCAGGTTTCCCGCGTCGGCAATCTGCCGTTGACGACGGCGGAATTGGTGCGGGAAATCGACGAGACCGGATTCAGCCAGGAGTAGGATGTCGTCATGCGTGCCCTCCTGCTCGCGGCGGGGATCGGAAGCCGGCTGCGCCCGCTGACCAATACGACGCCGAAATGCCTGGTGCGTGTGCACGACCGTCCATTGCTGGACTACTGGCTCGATCTCGTGTTCGAAGGCGGCATCGAGCGCGCGCTGCTCAACACACACTGGCTCGCCGAACAGGTGCGCGCCCACGTGGCGCAATCGCGCTGGCGGGACCGCATCGATCTTGTTCACGAAGATGAACTGCTCGGGACGGGCGGCACCGTGCTTGCCAACCGCGCCTGGTTCGGCGACCAGCCCTTCCTCGTGGCTCACGCCGACAATCTGACGGATTTCGACGTCGCGGGGCTGCTCGCCGCCCATCGCAACCGCCCGCCCGGCTGCATCATGACGATGCTCGCATTCCGCACCGATGATCCGAGCTCGTGCGGGATTCTCGAGCTCGACGATCAGCACAGGGTCATCGCCTTCCACGAGAAGGTCAAGAATCCGCCCGGGAACCTCGCCAATGGCGCGGTCTATGTATTCGATCCCGCCGTCATCGCCGACATCGCCGCGCTGGGAAAGCCGATCGTCGATCTCTCCACGGAAATCATCCCCAACTATTTGGGACGCATTTTCTGCGTGGAAACCAGCGGTTATCATCGGGACATCGGCAACCCGGAAAGCTTGCGCCGGGCCCATTTGGAGTTTAATCACGAACCACGCCGTGGCGGGGACGCTTGACGGGCGGGTTTCGCCGCCGGGCTGGTCACCTTCTTCTGCCAATTTGTATAAAGGTGCGCGCGACGCGCCAGCCGGCGACACGACAGGCGAGCCACGGGGATTGCTCAGATGAAGATATTCGTGACCGGAGCGTGCGGCTACAAGGGCAGCGTGCTCGTGCCGAAGCTCTTGAAGGCCGGCCATAAGGTCGTTGCATTCGACATCATGTGGTTCGGCAACTTTCTCGAGCCGCATCCGGATCTCACCGTCGTCCAGGGCGACGTCCGCAATCCCGACGCCATCGACCTGACCGGGGTCGACGCCATCATTCATCTCTCCAGCGTCGCCAATGATCCCTGCGGCGATCTCGACCCAAAGCTGACCTGGGAGATCTCCTGCCTCGCCACGATGCAGCTCGCCGATCGCGCCTATCGCCACGGCATCAAGCGCTTCATCTACGCCTCCTCCGGCAGCGTCTACGGCGTCAAGGAAGAGGAGCAGGTCACCGAGGATCTCGAGCTGCTGCCGATCTCCGAGTACAACAAGACCAAGATGTGCGGCGAGCGCATCGTGCTGTCCTACAAGGACGACATGGTGGTGCAGATCGTGCGCCCCGCGACCGTCTGCGGCTACTCTCCGCGCCAGCGGCTCGACGTCTCCGTCAACATGCTGACGATGCAGGCGCTGATGAACGGCCGCATCACCGTGTTCGGCGGCGACCAGACTCGCCCGAACATTCACATCGACGACATCACCGATCTGTATCTCTTCCTGCTCGATCATCCTGAGCACACCGGGATCTACAATGCCGGCTTCGAGAACATCTCGATCCTCGACATCGCCAGGCTCGTCACCAAGCACGTGCCGGCCGAGGTCATCGTGACGCCCTCGAACGACCCGCGCAGCTATCGCGTCAACTCCGATCGCCTGCTCGCGACCGGCTTCCGGCCGAAGAAGACGGTGGAGGACGCGATCAAGGAAATCATCGGCATGTACTCGCAAGGCCAGCTCAAGAACGACGACCGCTGGTACAATCTGAAATGGATGGAGAAGGAGGTCGTGAAATGAACGTCCTGGCCTTCAAGACCCCCGGCAGCCTGTTCGCCGACTACACCAGCCGCTTCAGCACCGTGCTGAAGGATTTCGACTGGAGCCCCGTCGAGAAGCTCGCCTATGATCTGCGCGACTGCTGGCAGACCGGCCGGCAGGTGTTCTTCTGCGGCAATGGCGGCAGCGGCGGCAACGCCAACCACCTCGCCAACGACTTCCTCTACGCGCTGTCGAAGACGCCCGGCTCCGGCCTGCGCGTGCATTCGCTGTCGTCGAACCCGTCCGTGATCACCTGCCTCGCCAATGACGAAGGCTATGACCAGGTGTTCTCGCTGCAGCTCGCGGTGCTCGCGCGCAAGGGCGACGTGCTGATCACCTTCTCCGGCTCCGGCAACTCGCCGAACATCCTGAAGGCGCTGGAAGAAGGCAAGAAGATCGGCATGACCAGCTATGCCGTGCTGGGCTTCTCCGGCGGCAAGGCCAAGGCGCTCGCCGACGTTCCGATCCACTTCGCGGTCGACGACATGCAGATCGCCGAGGACGCGCAGATGGTGATCGGCCACATGATCATGCAGTGGCTGTACGCCCAGCGCGGCGACATCATCACGACGCGCGAGGTCTGACGGGCAAGGACGATGGCTGCGAACGAAAAGTACCTGATCCTCGGCTCGAACTCGTTTTCGGGCGCAACCTTCGTCGACTTCCTGGCTGCGGCCGGTCACGACGTGATCGCGACCAGCCGCTCGGACGAGCCGCATGACGCGTTCCTGCCGTACAAATGGCAGAAGCGGGCCGGCAAGGTCCGCTTCCAGCGCGTCGACCTCAACCACGATCTCGATGCGCTGAAGGCGCTGCTGGCAGCCGAGCGGCCGACCCACGTCGTGAACTTCGCTGCGCAGAGCATGGTCGGCGAGAGCTGGCTGCATCCGGACCACTGGATGATGACCAACGTCGTCTCCGCGGTCCGGCTGCACGACATCCTGCGCAACTATGACGGCCTCGACCGCTACGTCCACGTCACGACGCCCGAGGTCTACGGCTCGACCGAGGGCTGGGTCCGTGAGGACGCGCCGTTCAATCCGTCGACGCCCTACGCGGTGTCGCGCGCGGCTGGCGACATGAGCCTGCGGACCTATTTCGCCAACTACCAGTTCCCGGTGGTCTTCACGCGCGCCGCCAACGTGTACGGTCCGGGTCAGCAGCTCTACCGCATCGTGCCGCGCACCATCGTGGCCGCGATGACCGGGCAGAAGCTCCGGCTCGACGGCGGCGGCAAGTCGATCCGCGTCTTCATCCACATGACCGACGTCTCGGACGCGACGGTGAAGATCGGGCGCAGCGGCAAGCTCGGCGAGACCTATCACATCTCGGGCTATGAGCTGGTCTCGATCCGCACCCTGGTCGAGATGATCCTGGCCAGGCTCGGCAAGTCGTTCGAGGATTGCGTCGAGATCGGACCCGAGCGTCCCGGCAAGGATACCGCCTATACGCTCGACAGCTTCAAGCTGCGCACCGAGCTTGGCTGGCGCGACACCTTCTCGCTGGAACAGGGCATCGACGACGTCATCGCCTGGGCGCGACGTTTCGAGGATGTCATGGCCAAGCTGCCGACCAAGTACGAACATAAACCCTGATCGAGACCCCTGCGCTTCCCCGAGGAAGCGCGACTGGAGAGCACGATGAACGTTGCAGTCCGGAGCACCGCGGCCAAGCCTGACGCCGCCGCCCTGAAGGCGCAGGCCGCAAGGCTGCGCGGCAAGATCATCGAGATGTCGCACAAGGCTCAGGCCGCGCATCTGGCCTCGTCGCTGTCCTGCGCCGATGCGATGACAGCGGCCTATTGGCATGTGCTCAACATCGACCCGAAGAACCCGAGCGATCCGCTGCGCGACCGCTTCATCCTCTCCAAGGGCCACGCCGCCGCAGCGCTGTTCGCGACCTTGGCGATGAAGGGCTACTTCCCGATCGAGGAGCTCGACACCTACTGCCAGGACGGCGGCCGTCTCGCTGAGCATCCGCCGGCCAACCTGCTGCCCGGCGTCGAGGCCGCGACCGGCTCGCTCGGCCACGGCCTGCCGCTCGGCTGCGGCATGGCGCTCGCCGGTCGAATCAAGGGCGAGAGTTTTCGCGTGTTCGCCCTTCTCTCGGACGGCGAGAACAATGAGGGCTCGGTTTGGGAGGCCGCGATGTTCGCCGCCGCCCAGAAGCTGGAGAACGTCTGCGTCGTCGTCGACTACAACAAGTGGCAGGCGACCGCGCGCTCCAACGAAACCCTGATGCTGGCACCGCTGCGCGACAAATGGGCCGCCTTCGGCTGGGACGCGCACGAGATCGACGGCCATGACGTCGGCGCGCTGGCGGAAGCCATGCAGAACATCCCGAACGGCTCGGGCAAGCCGGTGGCGCTGATCGCCCACACCGTAAAGGGCAAGGGCGTGTCGTTCATGGAAGACGACAACAACTGGCATTATCGCGCCCCCACCGCAGACGAAGTGACGAAGGCGTTCAAGGAGCTCGGCCTGTCATGAGAAACGCTTTCGCTGACGAACTGACCAAGCTCGGTAACGAGGACAGCCGCGTCGTCATGCTCTCGGGCGACATCGGCAACCGCCTGTTCGACAAGTTCAAGGACAAGCACCCCAGCCGCTTCTTCAACTGCGGCGTCGCCGAGGCCAACATGATGGGCGTCGCCGCCGGCATGGCCATGAACGGCCTTCGCCCGGTCGCCTACACGATCACGCCGTTCGTGACGACACGCTGCCTGGAGCAGATCCGCACCGACGTCTGCTATCACGAAGTCCCCGTGACCATCGTCGCGGTCGGCGCCGGCCTCGCCTATTCCGGCCTCGGCCCGACCCACCACGCCTGCGAGGACATCTCGTTCCTGCGCTCGATCCCGAACATGGTCGTGATCTGCCCGGGCGATGCCTTCGAGGTGCGCGGCGCGCTGCGCGCTGCGATGCAGCAGGACCGTCCGGTCTACATCCGCATGGGCAAGAAGGGTGAGCCTGTCGTTCACAAAGGCCCCCTCGCGGATTTCAAGATCGGCAAGGCGATCACGATCGAGGAAGGCTCCGACGTCTGCCTGCTCTCGACCGGCAACATGCTGCCGGAAGTCATTGAAGCCGCACACAGATTGAAGGAGAAGGGCATCTCCGCCGAGGTCGTCAGCTTCCACACCGTGAAGCCGCTGGACGAGGATAAGCTCAAGCAGGCCTTCAGCCGCTTCAAGCTGGTCGCGACCATCGAAGAGCATTCGCTGATCGGCGGCTTCGGCTCCGCCGTGTCCGAATGGCTCGCCGATACCGAGACGAAGCACCAGAAGTTCCTGCGCTTCGGCACGCCGGATGCGTTCTTCAAGAAATCAGGCGAACAGGAATATGCCCGCGAGGTGCTGGGACTGACCGGCCACCAGATCGCGGACAAGATCATCCACGCGTTGAGCTGAGACATCACATGAAGACCCAAGCTGCCCTCCTGGTCCAGACCGGCCAGCCGCTCGTGCTGGCCGAGATCGAGACCCCCGCCCTCAAGCCGGGCCAGGTGCTGGTCGAGATCGCCTATTCCGGCGCCTGCGGCACCCAGGTGATGGAGTGGCGCGGCGACAAGGGCGAGGACAAATGGGTGCCGCATTGCCTCGGCCACGAGGGCACCGGCACGGTGATCGAGGCCGGCAGCGCCGTCACCAAGGTCAAGGTCGGCGACAAGGTCGTGCTGTCCTGGATCAAGGGCACGGGCATCGAGGCTGGCGGCGCCGTCTATGACTGGGATGGCAAGAAGGTCAACGCCGGCGGCGTCACCACCTTCCAGCGCCACGCTGTCGTCAGCGAGAACCGCCTGACCCTGCTGCCGCCGGACCTGCCGATGGATGTCGCGGTGCTGCTCGGCTGCGCTGCGCCGACCGGCATGGGCGCGGTCTACAACGTGCTCAAGGTGCAGCCCGGCGACGCAGTCGCCGTGTTCGGCACCGGTGGCATCGGCCTGAACGCGCTGATGGCCGCCGCGCTGGCCGGCGCGATGCCGGTGATCGGCATCGACCCGAACCCGACCCGCCGTGCGCTTGCCCAGATCTACGGCGCAACTCATGTCATCGATGCATCCGGCGACGTGCTGGCCGAGATCAAGAAGATCGTGCCGCAGGGCGTTGATCTCGCGGTCGAATCCTCCGGCATTCCGGCCGTGATGGAGCAGGCGATCAATTCCACCCGTCAGCAGGGCGGCCGCGCGGTCGTGATCGGCAACGCCAAGCATGGCGCGGCGCTCACGCTGAATCCCGGCGTCTTCAACCAGGGCAAGAGCCTGCTCGGCACCTGGGGCGGCGACAGCGTTCCGGATCGCGACTACGGCCGCTACGGCCGGCTGCTGAGCTCCGGCCGCTTCCCGGTGCGGGATCTCTTGTCGAAGCCCTACAGCCTCGCCCAGGCCGACCAGGCGCTGCAGGATCTGGCCGCCGGCAAGGTCGGCCGTCCGCTGATCGACATGTCGCTGCGTTAAGTCCAGGCCATGCGGATCGGGATCGACTTCGACAACACGATCGCCTGCTATGACGGCGTGTTTCATGCGGCCGCGCTCGAGCGCGGCCTGATCCCGGCCGATCTCGGCCGCGACAAGAACAGCGTTCGCGACCATCTCAACGGCTCCGGGCGCAAGGACGACTTCACCGAGCTCCAGGGCTACGTCTACGGTGCCCGGATGGACCTGGTGTCGCCCTACCCTGGCTTCGCGGAGTTCGTGACCGCGGCCCGCGGCGCCGGGCATGACCTGTTCATCGTCAGTCATAAGACCAGACACCCCATTCTCGGTCCGAAGCACGACATGCATGCCGCCGCGCGCGGCTTCCTGACCGACCGCGGGCTGATGGGATCGGCCGCCAGCCAGATCGCGCCGGACCGGGTGTTCTTCGAGCTGACCAAGGACGAGAAGGTCGCCCGTGCGCATGCGCTGGCCTGCGAGGTCTTTGTCGACGACCTGCCGGAGATCCTGGGCATGACCGGATTCCCGCAAGGGATGCGCAAGGTGCTGTTCGACCCGGAGAACCAGTTCGCGACCACGGCCGTCCCTTACGAGCGCCGCGCCTCGTGGGCCGAGATCGCGGCGGATGTCGTCCGTGACCGCGGCTGAGGCCAACGCCGACGCCGCCCTGCTGGCGCTCGCCCAGCGCCTCGCCGCGCAGGCCGGCAAGGCCAGCCCTACGGGACTGACGCGGCTGGCCGGCGGTCGCAACAACCAGGTCTTCCGTCTCGACACGGCCGACGGCCCGCTGGTCCTCAAGCGCTACTTCACCGACGCTCGCGACACCCGCGACCGGCTCGGCGCCGAATGGAGTTTTGTCAGCCATGCCTGGTCGCACGGGGTCCGTGTCGTGCCGGAGCCCCTGGCCTGCGACCGCGCCGAACAGGCTGGCCTGTACAGCTTCGTCGAGGGACGCAAGCTGACGGTCGCGGAGCTGGCGCCCGTTCATGTCGATGCCGCGATCGACTTCGTGCTCGCCGTGAATGCTCCGCCCCGCCCGGCGCTGGCGGCCGGATCCGAGGCCTGCTTCTCCCTCGCCGAGCACCTCGCCACCGTCGAGCGCCGGGTGGCGCGGCTGGCGACGCTCGATGGCGACGTGCCCCATGTGGCCGACGCCCGACAGTTCGTGACCGCACGGCTGCAGCCGGCCTGGGCAGAGGTGAAGGCGACCATTCTGCGCGGCGCCGCGGCCGAAGGGCTCGCCTTCGAGACCGCCATCCCCGCCGATCAGGTCTGCCTGTCGCCGTCCGATTTCGGCTTCCACAACGCACTGATCGACGACCAGGGCAAGCTCACCTTCCTCGACTTCGAATATGCCGGCCGCGACGATCCGGCCAAGCTCGTCTCCGACTTCTTCTGCCAGCCGGAGGTGCCGGTGCCGCTGGCGGTGCACGAGCATTTCATCGACCGGCTCACGGACGGCCTCGGACTGGACGCGGCCAGCGTCGCGCGCTGCCGGCTCCTGCTCGACGCCTACCAGGTCAAGTGGACCTGCATCATCCTGAACGACTTCCTGCCGCTCGGCGCCACCAGGCGCGCCTTCGCCGACACAGGCGCCTGGGCGCAGCGTTGCGCCGCGCAGCTCGCCAAGGCCGACGCCAAGCTCGACCTCATCGGCGCCACATCCGACTAACCGACATCGTAACGCCCGGAGATCTTCATGGCCTATCGCGAGTTCGTCAGTCTCGTCCACAAATCGACCAAGCGCGACTATCTCGCGCGCGTTACCCAGCGCGACAAGGCCGATGTCGCGGAGATGGCGATCAAGTACGACTACGACTACTGGGACGGCAGCCGCGAGACCGGCTATGGCGGCTACAAATATGACGGCCGCTGGCGCAAGGTCGCCGATGCGATGATCGCGACCTACGGCATCAAGCCCGGCATGCGCGTGCTCGACGTCGGTTCCGGCAAGGGCTTCATCCTGCACGATTTCCGCGAAGCCATCCCGGATCTCGAGGTCGCCGGCATCGACGTCTCCTCCTACGGCATCGAGCACACGATGGAGAGCGTGAAGCCGTTCTGCCAGGTCGGCACCGCGGCCAAGCTGCCCTACCCCGACAAGCACTTCGATCTGGTCATCTCGATCAACACGCTGCACAACCTCTACAACTACGATCTCGATGCCGCCCTGCGCGAGATGGAGCGCGTCAGCCGCGGCGCCAAGTATCTCTGCGTCGAGGGCTACCGCAACGAGCGCGAGAAGGTGAACCTGATGTACTGGCAGCTCACCTGCCGCATCTTCCACACCCCCGAGGAATGGGCCTTCGAATTCAAGCGCTCCGGCTACACCGGCGACCACGAATTCATCTTCTTCGAATGAGTGTGAGCTGAGAGCGTCGACAGGCGCTCTCGCGACGCATTGGCATCCGAGCTATCAGTCGACGATCGCTCTCTCGAACGAGAGGGCGCGGGGAAGGCCGGGAGCCTGCCGCCCCCATGGCCCGCCTGCAGAAAGAAGTGCAGGCGGCAGGTACCACAGGTTCGGCTGGGACATCCCGGCCTTCCCCGCGCGACTGGTTTTAACGGTGTCCTCCGTGCTCTCCCTGGGGATCGGCGTTCTTGCCCCCATTTTGCGACAACGCGCCTTTGGCGCGTTGCGCAGACCTCAGCGTCGAGAGGCCAGGACCACACGACTTCGCCGTCCGCGCCGATTGCGCTCGTCTGGCGCAGCCGTCACGTCCATCGCAGCCCACCTCCACGTATCGTGACGACGCGTACGTCCCTCTGCATGAGGCGGGATGACGCGAGAGAACCATATTTTCCGATAAAACGAAAGAAGAATATCTTTCCCGGCAGGACTGGACAGGGGTGATGCACCTGAAGATGCGGACCAATTCGTCTTTGACGCGCACGCCGGACCGGTTCGACCATCAGCGGCGCCTCGCCGGCCGACACCCACGCAAAACGAGTGCAGAGCCCGCATGCCGCTTTTGCGATCTTTGCAAAATGTATCTACAAATTGGCGGCGGACATCGCGAACGGCGGGGAACGGGGCTGTCATGACCAAGTCATTGAAGGTGGCGATTGCCGAAGGCCTCCCCCCCCAGACGCTGTTCAAGCTGCGCTCGATCAAGCGCGCGCTGATGGGGCAGCCGCCCCCGGAACGGCCGCAGGCTGCTCCGGAGCCAGAGCCCCAGCCCGAGCCTCAACCGGCCCCCGCGCCGGTCGTCGAAGCGGTGTCGGAGCCGCGGACGCGGCAGACCGAAGCCCTGGAACGGCTCGACGCCCACAAAATCAGCGCACCGTACCTGTTCTTCGACATCGACGACGTCCTTATCCTCCCCGCCAAGGAGATCGCGCGCACGCTGACCTTGAGCGTGATGTACATCAACAGCGCCGACGTCAAAGGCGATATCGCCGAATTCGGCACCATGGGCGGTTTCACCGCACGCACCCTGGCGAACGCGATGGTGTTCGACCCGCGCTATCAGCCGAACCAGCCGCTGCGCAAACTGCGCCTGTTCGACAGCTTCGAGGGCCTGCCGGAAATCACGGCGCAGGTCGACCTCGAGTCGCAGCACGTGAAATCGGGCACCTGGTCGAAGGGCGGCTGCCGGATTCTCAGCGCCGCGGATCTGCGGACCATGGTCGAGGCCATCATCCCGCCCAGCCGGGTCGAGATCTATGAGGGCTGGTTCGCCGACACGGTGAAGCTGCTCCCGGACGACACGCGCTTTGCGCTGATCCATTTCGACGGCGACCTGTATTCGTCAACCATGGACGCGCTGGTGCCGTGCTTCGAACGCGGCTTCATCTCGAAGGGCGCCGTGCTCTGCTTCGACGACTGGAACTGCAACGAGGCCGACCCCGAGGCCGGCGAGCGCAAGGCCTGGGCCGACCTCGTCAGCCGCTTCAATATCGTCGCCAGCCATTCCGGCGACTACTCGATCCAGGGTACCAAGTTCATCATTCATTCCTATCTCGGAATGAAGCCGAGGGCTTGAGCAGCATGCGCTTCGCTTTCATTGCGTCGCGGCCCCGTGCGGTCAGAGGGTGAATGCATGAGTTGTCCCTACACCACGCTGCCCGCGAGCAGCTTCTGGCGTCAGGCCGTTGCCGAGCGCAGCCCATCCGATCTCGATCCTCATCTGACCGCGCGGCTCCGCTTCGGTCCAGATCAGCGCGTCGCCTCGGCCGGCAGTTGCTTCGCGCAGCACATCTCGCGCGCCCTGAAGGAGCGGGGCTACAATTACCATGTCACCGAGCCCGCACCGCCGCATCTCACGCCCGAGCAGGAGGAGCGCTTCGGCTATGGCGTGTTCTCCGCGCGCTACGGCAACGTCTACAGCACCTTGCAACTGCTGCAACTGCTGCAGCGGGCGTTCGGAGCTTTCCAACCGGCCGATCAGTTCTGGACCGACAGCGACGGCTGGGTGTTCGATCTGCTGCGCCCCCGCATCACGCCGCGCGGCTACGTCTCGATGGTCGAGGCCGAAGTCGATCTGAAGCAGCATTTGCAGGCGGTGCGGCGGCTCTTCGAAACCACCGACATCTTCATCTTCACGCTCGGTCTGACCGAGAGCTGGGTGTCCAAGCTCGACGGCACGGTGTATCCGACCTGTCCGGGGTGCGGCAGCGCCGGCGACTTCGACGATGCCAAATACGCGTTCCACAATCTCTCGGTCATGGAGACCACCGGCTATCTTGCCGAGGCGATCAACCTGATGTCGGCAGCCAATCCGCGCCTGCAGATCATCCTGACGGTCTCGCCGGTCCCGCTTGCGGCCACCATGGAGCCGCGCCACGTGCTGCAGGCCACGGCCTATTCCAAGAGCGTGCTGCGCGTCGCCGCGGAGGAGATGGTCCGGCGCTACGACAACGTGCATTACTTCGCATCCTACGAGATCATCACCAATGCGAAGAACGCGGGAGCGTATTTCGCCGACGATGCGCGCTCGGTCACGTCCGAGGGCGTCGCGCGCGCGATGAAGCTGTTCTTCGCGCAGTTCACCGGCGAGGACGCTGGCGCAGAGGTGCGATCCGCACGTGATGACGAACGAATGCAACCGGCGGCTCCTCCGACCGCGCCGCAGATCATCTGCGACGAGGACGAGTTCTACCGCGCACTGGCCGCGAGCCGTAACAACTGAGGACGAGCGGCGGCTGCGGCCGAGCCTGTGATGTGAGGGGAAGTATCAGCGTGGACACCGAGCTCGAAGCGGTTCTGCCGGTCTATATCGTCGGCGACAGCCATTCCCTGCCGTATCGGAACATGGTGTTCCGCGAGCGTTGGACCGGCGCCTGGGTGATGGCCCGCACCAAGTACATCCCCGGCGCCACGGCGCGGGAGTTCTACGATCCCGCCACCGGCGAGTTTCATCCCGACTTCATCGCCTTCCTCGAATATGAAGGCCTGGTGCGCAACGGACGCGCGACGCATCTGTCGATGGACGAGGTCGATTTCGCCATTGCCAAAGCGGTCGGCCAGGCCGTGCGGCCGCCGCTGATCATGATCACCGTCGGCGAGATCGACGTTCGCGGTCCGCTCCTGCAACTCCTCAAGGACACCCACGACTTCGTTCCGCCGTTCGCCACGACGCTGCCTCTGCTCGACAAGCCGCTGGTGCCGTGGGATCTCATCGACGAGGCGATCGAAGCCCGGCTCGGGCCGCTCGTCGCCGGGCTCGATCAGCTGGTCAAAGCCGGCTTCAAGCGCGTCTACGTGCAGAGCGTGGTTCCTCCGACCCGGCAGGAAGCGCGCATCCGCGAACTGCAGAACTACGACTGCCCGGTGTCGGTGCGCACCAAGCTGGTCCAGGCGTTCAACTGGAAGCTGGCGCAGAAGGTGCGTTCGGTGAACCTGTTCATGATCGACCGCTGGTCAGACCTGACGGACGGCGATCTGTTGCGTCCGGAGTTCGATTTCGACGGGGTGCATCTGCCGCCGAAGGGCGCCCGTCTCCTGCTCGAGGCGCTCATCGATCACGCGATCGACAGCCGCGGCCTCGTCGCCAATCATCCGCGATACGAACTGTATTATCGAATGGCGTGCGGCCTGGACCCGTTCCAGCCGACCAAGCCGAACGCAGCATGAGGACAGCATGGCCTTGGGATCGATGATCAGCACCGCCAAGCAGCGGCTCAAGGGCGGCGTCAACCAGGCGCTCGGCGCTCTCGGCTACCGCCTGGTGCGGGCCGACACGCTCGACCGCCTGAATGGACATCTCAGTCCTGACGCAGCCCCCGCAGACAAGAACGGCACGGCGCAGCCGCGCCGGCTGACGCTGCTCCCGGCCGCGAACAGCGCCCCGCCGCTGTGCACGGCCCATGCGCCGAAGTTCGATCCGCACAAGACGCCGAGCCAGCTCGCCGACAAGATCGTCGCGTTCCAGCAGAACGGCGTCACGGTGATCAGCACGAATCCGGAAAAGGCGACCATGTTCCGGGAAACGGAGAGCTTCGATCGCGACGTCAGCAATCGCCACTCGGCGTGGGACTGGGCCGGCAACAGCGTCGCCTCCTACACGCAGGATCTGCAGACCGGGATGCCGTCGGCCGCCCTCGTCGACTATCTGCACGCGCTGTTCAGCGGCGGCGATTTCGATTCCTTCTTCCGCGGTGTGCTCGGCTGCCCGGCCAAGGTCGCCAATGTCCGGCTGGTGCGCTCGAAGCCGCATGTGACCGAGGGCGTCGGCCCCCAGGAATGGCATAGCGACCACTGTCCCGCCGGCGTCATTCGCGGCGTGCTCTATCTCTGCGATGTCGACGAGCAGACCGGTCCCTTCCAGTATCGCGACGCCAATTACCGGGAGCACACGGTTCTGGGCAAGACCGGTGATCTGCTGGTGTTCGACGCAACCCGCCTCATGCATCGCGGCAGCCCGCCGTCGCACAAGACACGCTCCGCGATTGATCTGGTATTCATGCCCCGCATGCCCGACGAGGAGATGACGATCATGGTCGCCGGCATGAACCACTGGCCGGCGGACCCGTTCTTCGTCAAGCTGCCGAAGGAGCGGACCGCAGACGTCCACGACGCGCTGGCCGACGGACGCCGGGCTGCCAGCCTCTATTGACGCATGGCCGCCCGCTTGCACCAGGAATGGAGGCAGGGGCTGGGATGCGCTCGCGCCTCTCATAAGGCGTCAGGCTTGATCATCAGGCCCTGTCCGGTGGGCAGTGCCAGGATCGCAACGCCGCGCTCGGCCGCGAAGGCGTCGAACGCTGCCTTCTGGGCCTCGTAGCGGACAAAGCCGTAATCATCGAGCAGGATCGGAGCGCCAGGCGACAGCTTGTCCCAGAAGTAGTTCGCGGCGGCGATCTCGGGGGCCGCATTGTTCATGTCGATCGAGAGGTAGGCAACCTTGCCGATGTCGACGCTGGTCAGCGTCTCCGGAACGCTGCCGCGGGTGATCACGACATCCTTGAACTCCGCGAAGTTCCTGACGACGTGGTCGTAGATATCCTCCCCGTAGCCGATCCGGAAATGCGGAATGTTGATCAGCTCCTCGTCCGCCAACTGCGTTTCGTCGACCCCTCGGAACGTATCGAACAGGAAGAATTTCCTGCCGACGCTGTTCCAATCGAAATAGGAGGCGATGGCCGTGCTCAACAGACCCTTCCAGACACCGCATTCGACGAAGTCCCCCTCGAGCCGCAGGGCGAGGCTGGCACACCACAGCGCGACGTGAACACGCCAGTAATAGCGATGGTCGATGACCGTCGATTGCACCGCGCGCTTGTAGGCGGCAACGAAGCGCGGCTCGCGCATGAAGTCGTGATTGTGGATCACGTGGGGATCATTGCGCAGTCCATCGAAATCGTAGATCGGAACATAGATGCCGTCGCCCGCCGGCGCCTCCTGTCCGGACTGCGGCGGTGACTGCTGCACGGCCGCTCCCCCGGCCGACAGCAATTCGACGGTGCGGCGTAGCTGCACCAGCTCGTCTCCCTGGACCCGGAGCGCAGCCGATTCACGCTGCAGCGTCGTGAGATAGGCCCGGCTGACCGTCTCTACCGGCTCACCATCGCGTGGCACCATGCGAAACTTGTTGGCTTCAACGCTGCTCCGAAAAGCGGCCTCCACCTGCTTGGCAACAGGGTCCGCAACGGCCGGCACCTCAGCGGGGACCGGGTCCGGTCCCCGGGCAGGAGGCGCTGCGGACGCTGCCGCGCGCTGAGCCGCCACCAACCGATCGATCGTCTCAGTTCGCACCAACTGCAAACCAACCGAGCGTAACATCTGGTTGGTGATACCTTTCCCAGCCGTGACCAGTCCCATCTGCCATCCCCAGCATCTACGCACAGAACCTGTAAGTTGTGGCAGGTCTCCGACACGTTGTCCAACGCTCGGACCGTGTAGCAGCCGATCGTGACCGCTGATAGATCGACGTCCAACGCTGTTCCCCGTGGAGATGATGCGCTCGCCTTCACGGAACTGCTCGGCGTCGCCGACCGACCTTTTCCTTGCACAGCCATCGCGGGAACGTTAAGCGGGATAGCCGGGCCGAAACGGTCTTGATGACCGCTTCTTTCGAGGTCGCATGGCGCCTGGGCTGCACCGCGTCGGAGATATTCGAATGCTTACCCCGTTGAAGAATGGGCTTGCAAATGCACTCTCGCCGGCGGCGCTCTACTGGCTGCGCTCGGTCAAGCGCGCAATCATGTCCGAGCCCCCATTGCCCTGGCCGGGTGGCCCCCATCAGGAGCCTGGAACGAACACGTCGTCCCCGCCTGTGATCGCTGCCCCCGCTCCGAGCGAGGATGGTCGGCCGATACAGGACATCGCACTCGAGAGATACAAGCTTCACCAGCTTCCTTCGCCAGACTCCTACTATACCTACGAAGACGTTCTCATCGTTGCGGCACAGGAAATAGCAAAGATGCTGACGCTTTCCGTGCAGTACATCAATGGGTCACACGTCTATGGCGACGTCGCCGAGTTCGGCACCATGGGAGGCTTCACCGCGAAGGCTCTTGCCACATCGATGGTCTTCGACCTGCAACGTCAGCCGCTGAGCAAGAGCGCATCCGGCGAGAATCCCTTTCGCGTTCTGAGATTGTTCGACAGTTTCGAGGGACTGCCGGAAATCACGTCTCCTGTGGACCTGTCATCTCCCCATGTGGTCTCCGGGGCGTGGGCGAAGGGCGGATGCAAAGTGCTGGCCGCACCGGAGCTGCGCGAGCGGATCGGCAGGATCATCCCGCCCCATCGTTTCGAGATCTATGACGGCTGGTTTGCAGACACGGTCAAGACACTGCCGCCGGAGACGCGTTTTGCGCTGATCCATTTCGACGGCGATCTCTATCAGTCGACGATGGACGCCCTGGTGCCGCTGTTCCAGCGCGGGATGGTCTCGACGGGGGCGGCGCTTCTGTTCGACGATTGGAATGCCAATCGCGCGCTTCCAAGCACCGGCGAACGCCGAGCCTGGCGCGAATTGGTCGCAGAGTTCGACATTGAAGCCAGTGACTGCGGCGACTACTCCATCGCCGGAAAGCGCTTCATCATCCACTCCTATCGCGGCATCCCGGCGGACCCGGAATAGCCGGCTCAACGAGACCGCTGCCGGGACGGACCGAGCAGGCGGTCGAGGGTGTCGCTCGCCAGGAAGATGGAACCGGGCACCGTAAGATGCCCGGCATCAAATGCCGTCAGTTGAGAGCCGCCGGGGCCGATGCGGCTGAGACATCCCTCGTCGTTGCAGAAGACATCACGCACCGAGATGTAATCGATCCCGAGCTCGCGGGTGAGCGCGCGAAGCAGCGCGTCGCGCCCGCGCGTCCATTCATCGTTGGAACGAAACCATGTTCGTTCCGGCAATATCTTCCCGGTCTGCCGATAGTACTCCAGCACGTTGTGCGACAGACCAACGCCTTGCCAGCCGGGCGGCGGACCCATCACGACGATACGACCGACCCCTTGCGCCCGGAGCTGCTCGACCGTGCGCGGTAGATCCTCGCGCAGCTCGGCTTCACCGTGGCCCCACGTCGCATCGAGGATGACAACATCGGGACGCAAGCGACCAATCCGCTGCACGACGTCAACGTTGATGCTCTTGCAGAATGGGCGCGCTGCGAGCGTGTAGCCGATCAGCGGCGGGCAGGCGGAGGCCGTGTACTGGGCGACGTCGTAGCCGCGCTCCGGCGAGAAGTGCAGCAGCCCCGGATACAGCGCGGCCCCGTAGGAGTCGCCCCAGATCAGCAACAGCGGCCGGCCTCCCTGCCCCGCGCAGTCGGCGCCGAACTCGGATGCGGGTTGCAGGATCAGCAGACAGCGGCCACGGCGCCAGTGCGACGTCGTCTCGCTGCCCGAGAGCATGAATCCCCTGATCTCCGGGGCGAACCGAACCGGCAATCCGCGCGTGGTGGTCGCAGTGATGCCGACCGCCCCCACCATGGTCATGGCGGCCAGCAACGGCCCGACCCGCCATGCGACCGGGGCCGCTCCGAACCTGAGCGGCCGCTCGATGGAACGCCACGTGACCCAGGCCAGCACGGCGCTGAGCCCAAGCACAGCGAACAGCGCCCATTCCGGGGCCGCGCCGGCGAAATGCAGCCTGGTGAAGACGAGGAGTGGATAGTGCCAGAGATAGAGCGGGTAGCTGATGAGACCGACGAAGACCAGCGGAGGCCAGCGCAACATCCGGTGAACCAGCGTGTCGCCGGTTGCGATCAAGAGCATGGCGGAAATCACGACAATGATGGTCCGGACGCCCGGCCAGGGCGAGGCTGCGCTGAAGCTGAAGAATGCCGCGAAAAGACCTGCCGCCGCGATCGCGGCGAGCAGGCTTCCGCTCGCCGCCGTCGTTCGAAGGATGGGACGCTGCGGCAACCACACCGCCAGGAGCGATCCGGCCAACAGCTCCCAGCCTCGCGTGGTTGGCGCGTAGAAGGCCCAGGCCGCCTGCTCGGCGGGGGTCGCCAGGCAGACCGCAAGCGAGCCAAGGCCCAGCGCTGCAACGATGGCCACCTTGTGCGACGGCCTGCGGGCGATCAGCACGAAGGCAGCCGGCCACAGGATGTAGTATTGCTCCTCGATGCCGAGCGACCAAAGATGCAGTAGCGGAAGACGCTCGGCGCCCGGATCGAAATATCCGACGATCTGCTCGTGCAGCATGAAATTCTCAATGAACGCTGCAGCACCCGTGATGTTGGACCCGAGTGCTTCCATCTGGGCCACCGGGAACACAAACCACGCGATCAGGAAGGTCGCCAGTACCACCGTGATCAGGGCCGGGAAGATCCGCAGGATGCGGCGGGCGTAGAACGTCGCGAAGCTGAAGCTCTTGTCCGCGCGCTGTTGGTCGATCATGCCCGTGATCAGATAGCCCGAGATCACGAAGAAGACGTCGACGCCGGCAAAGCCGCCGGGCAGCAGCTGCGGGAAGGCGTGATAGATGAGCACGACGATCACCGCGATCGCACGCAGCCCGTCGATGTCTGGCCAGTACTTCAACGCATGCGCCGTGGTCGCCTGCGGCGACGAGACGCTGCCGTCGGTTCGGTGGTCAACGCTGCCGACGATCGTCATTCTCGCGCATCCGTTGAAACGCACTGGTCGTCTCCAGAGCGCTGATAAGATCGCGGGTGAAGTCGCCGGCGCCCCTGCGATCGAGATGGCCACCGCCGTCCCAGCTCGAATAGTCGGTGCGCGCCGGCATCGCCGTTTCGATGCCGACGGCGTCAGCGATTTCGCGCACCTGAGTCCGACAGCCGTGGAAATTCGGCACCAGGGTGAGCACGACGGGCGCTCCGAGCGACTGCACCAGATCGCGCGCATTGGCAACGAGATCCGGCGTGGCGTGGCAGTCCGGATCGCGCGTCATCTTCACGCCGGGATTTCCATCGGCGAGAAAACGCGGAAACCCGCGCATGTCGGCCGCACCGGTCCGGTCGTCGCGCTCGAACGCCGGAATCGCGTTTGCCCTTGGCGCCGCAAAGGCGCGGCGGACATCGCGCGTCGCGTCTTCGAACCGCCAGCGCAGATTGCGCCGGACCACCTCGTAACGTGCGCCGAAGCGGCTGAGCGTCGTACTCGGGATCGGACGGACGTCGGCACCGAAGGAGCGGGTCAGGTTGCGGTGGAAGAAGCTGCCGCCGCCGCCACCGTCATCGGCATTCACGATCCAGAGGCGCGGATGAAGATGATGCTTGAGGGCGACCTGCCGCGCGAACTCGCCGCTGGCGACACCGACGAAGGCCATGTTGTAGAATTTCAGGCCATAGGTCCATTCGAGGCGGTCGCGAATGACGTTGCCATCGATCGCGAACGACACCAGCGAGGAGCCGAGGATGATGATGTCCGCCTGCCGCGCATGCTCGATCGAGCGGCCGATATTGTGGAAGAACAGATCCTGGTCCTGGATCTCGGTGACGCCGTCGCCACCGAAGTCGCGATACCACGCGGCGTCGCCCGGCCTGCTGATCGCGCTGAAATGGTCGCCGCCCTTGACGGCGAACCAAAGCGACAGGCCGCCCAGCATCGCGACGGTCAGTCCGAGCAGGCAACCCAGATAGCGCCGGCCGGCGCGGCCCGGTTCGCCTTGGCCCACATCCCCGCTTGGAAGACCCGCTTCCTCTGTCCGACGATTCATCGAGTGACCCGGGCGATCGGCCAACATGCCTATTTTTCAAAACCGGGCACAGCGTCCAGCGCCCGTCCGGCCACGAAGATCGCGCCGGGATAAGTCAGATGGCCGATGTCATAGCTCGTGAGTTCTGATCCATCCTTCCCGATGCGGGCGAGACACCCGTCATTGTTGCACATGATCTGGCGGGTCGAGACGTACTGGATCTCCAGTGTCTTTGCTTCGCTCTCGAGAAACGCCTCCTGAGCGCGTGTCCAGTTATCGTTGGAGCGATACCACGTCCGCGCCGGCAGCAGGTCATGAGTTCGGAAGTAATACTCAAGAAGATTGGTCGGCAAGCCGTCGCCTAACCAAGAGGCCGGAGGCCCCAGCAGAACGATCTTGGGAACGCCGACGGCTTTCAATCGCAACACCGTTCGTTGGAGCCCGTCACGAACCGATTCAGTTGGCCCATAACTCCAGGTGGAATACAGAAGCACCAGCTCGGGCTTGAGCTCAGCGAGCCGGTCGGCGACGAAATCATTCGCTCCCTTGCAGCCCGGTCTGTCCGTCTGAACAAAGCCAATCAGCGGTGGACAGGAAGAAGCGGTGTATTCCGCCACGTCGAACCGTCGCTCGTCACCAAGATATCTGAGCCCAGGATAGAGAGACGCGCCGAACGAATCACCCCAAACAAGCACGAGCGGATGACGCCCCTCCCCCGCGCATTCGGCGGCGAAATCGGCCGCGCTCTGGTCTGGTAGCAGCAGGCACTTGCCCTGACGCCAGTGGATCGATGTCTCCCCACCGGTCAGCATGTAGCTGCGAATGCTCTCTGGGATCCGACCGGGGAAGCCATTGGTACGATCGACGGACAGTCCGACCAATCCGAGCGCAGCCATGCCGCCCACAAGAGCTCCAATCTTGAGCAGCACCAGCCGCCGCCCGAACCGGATCGGCCGCTCGATATAGCGATAGGTCAGCCAGGCCAGCACGACGCTGGCGATCATGATGGCCCACATCACCGAAGGTGCGACCCCATCGACGAAATGGGTCCGCGCATAGGCCATCAGCGGATAGTGCCAGAGATAGAGCGGATAGCTGATCAGGCCGACGAAGACGCTGGCGCCCGCGCCCAGCACAAGGCGATGGACGAGTGTGCCGCTGGTCCCGATCAGCACGGCGGCGGCCAGCACCGGAACCAGCGTGAGGAAGCCGGGGTGCGGCAGCTTGCGATCATAGAGCCAGAACGCCGCGCCGATCGCCAGCAACGCAGCCCAGGCGGCGATTTCGCGACCGATGAGCACCGCCGGTCCCGGCGCATTGGCCGCGCCCCTGCCGCCGACCCACAACGCGAGCGCCGAGCCGACCAGCAGCTCCCAGGCGCGGGTGACCGGAAGATAGAACGCGTAATCGGGCGCCCGCGGCTGCACGACAACGCAGGCGACGAACGAGGCCGCGGCGAGCGCCATTGTGATCGCAAAGCTCCTGCGCCGCCACGCGCCGATCAGCATCAGCAACAGCGGCCAGGCCACGTAGTACTGCTCCTCGATCGCCAGCGACCAGAGATGCAGCAGCGGCTTCTTGTCCGCGGCGAGGTCGAAATAGCCGACCTGGCCGAGCAGGATGAAGTTCTGGATGAAGATCGCGCCGCCCGCGATATTGGTGCCGAGCGACTTCATCTCACGTGGCGGCAGCACGAACCATGCGATCAGGAAGGTGACGAGCACGACGATGATCAGCGCGGGAAAGATGCGGCGGATGCGGCGTGCATAGAAGTCGGCGACGCTGAACCTGCCCGACAGCATCTGCTTGTGGATGATGCCGGTGATCAGGTAGCCGGAGATGACGAAGAAGATGTCGACGCCGTAGAAGCCGCCGGGAACGGTGGTCGGAAATGCGTGATAGAGCAGAACGGGCAGCACGGCGACCGCGCGCAGGCCGTCGATATCCTTGCGATAACCGAGGGGCGTCGCGCGGGCCTCGTCGCGGGCAAGGTTCGGCTGGACAAAGTTCATCGGCTCGGGGCGCTCCAGGACAGCTTCGGCAGAAAAGCTGAATCCGTCCAAAGGACGTAGCAGTAAGGCCGCCGGCTGCCGACAAATTCGGAGATATTCACAAGTTTTTCCCGGACCTCACCGGCCGTCCGATGGCACGCAACGCGCTGACAACGGGACCAGCCTCGCGTTGGTGGTCTACAGGACGTCGACGGTCTTCAAGGCGCCCTCGCCATCCCCTTCGCTTACGATCGGCTCGCATGGGTGGCGGCCTCGCCATTGCGAAGGTCCACGATCTGCGTCACACCTCCAGATCGACAATCACGCACGAAAATGCGGACAAAGGCTATCTGTCGTCCAGTTCGTTGACAAGAGCGACGACATCGAACGAACCGAGATCACAACCTCGGGTCAGTCGGCTGTTCTACATGCCGCCCGCCTCTCGCACCCCTCCGGAGCGCCGCTCGCTCAACGGCTTGCGGCCGGCTGAATAGAACTATATTCGAAGAGCAGTATAGTCATGAGCTGCGCAGCCGTCGCGGTCGGGCATGGGGCTCCAGAATGTCCTTCGAGTCCATCCATCCAGATCCGGCCGGCCAACCCGCGCCACGCCGGCAGGGCATGATCCGATCACTGAAATCGAGCCTGGCTGAGCGTGGCGTAAAGGCGATCAGCTGGTACCTGAACGTCGTCGGCGAGCGGGCCGAATCCCTCAAGGACCTGATCTTTGCGCTGTTGCCGTTCCGCCAGGCATTCATGGTCGCACTCGTTTTTCACCGCTATGCACATCGAAATGAGTTCGACCGGCAGTTTCGCTATTTCTGCGGACCCGATCTGGACAAGGAAATGGGATGGGTGCTCGCCAGTCCCCGTTCGGATCAATACTGCAATGAGCTGATCCTCTTCCTTCTGATGTGCGAAAAGGACAAGCATGCTCTCCAGCTGTTTCCCAACATCGACTGGGGACGGGTTGACGATGAGTTCATGGAGGCGATTGGCAGGCTGACGAACAAGCTGACGTCCGGCTATTTCATGGAGTTGCTGGCGCAGGCCCACACGATCGATTGGATCGCCCTTCGCCCCCGGGACCTGCGTCGGTTTGCCGAACTGATCAACGTCATGCTGGAGCATCGGAACTTCCGTTATGAACAGAGGTCCTTCGAAGGACGACAATACGATGCTCGCAGAGACGGCGATCCCGTGCCGCTCGAGGCCCCTCTCGACCGTTACGTCCACGAATATTTCTGCGACAAGGAACTGATCGAGACCCTGGTCACTGAGCTGAACCTTGCCCGCTACGACGATATCCTCGCCGCACGCGAGGACCGCGGCCAATATTGGGAACGGTTTCCCGCCGACCATCCGCAGCGCAAGGTGCTGTCCGAGATCAACCTGTTCTACGCCTATCGCAACCTTCTGCTGACGACATACCACAGCGGCGAGGGGTTCCACGTCCCCCAGGTCTACACCAAGCTGACGGAGACACAGAAGCGCCTGCGCCGCCACCTTCCCGCTCCCAGCCCTCAGCTCAAGGCCCTTCTCAAGAAGCTCGACACCGATCTGTCGGACGTCAAGCTGCTCTCTCCGGACTGGAGCGCGTTGATCGGCCATAATGGCCACCTCAACGTTCATCTGATGATGCGCGAGATGGGGTGGTGGCAGGGCCAGCCGCTGCTGCTGGCCTACAAGGACCGGATAGCCAACAAGCCGTTCCTGTCGCTGTTCTCGGACATCTGTCCGACGCTCACGCTGGGCGAGAACGTCAGCACCGGCGTGTGGCACGAGCTCGCCAGCCTCACGCCCTTCATCGGCGATTCCCACCAGGCATTCCGCTTCGAGGACGGACGTGCGGTGTACTGGAACGATGCGGGGTCACTGGCGCTCAAGCAGTGGGAAAGCCGGCAGCGAACCTTTCCGCTGCGCGACATCTACGACCGCCGGCTGCTCGCCGACAACCGCATCGAGCTGACCTACCAGGACTACCGTCGCAGATGGGGCATGGCGGACGGCGACTGGTTCGTCTGCCTGCACGTGCGGGACGCCCAGACCCGGAATGATACCGACGGGGTCGGCGAATCCATCCGCAACGCATCGCTGGCGAGCTATCTCGATGCGGTCCGTCACATCACCGGATGCGGCGGCTGGGTTATCCGGATGGGCGGTGGCAAGGTGCCCCCGTTCCCGCAAATGGAACGTGTGGTGGACTATGCCCGCAGCGACGATGCATTTCCGGAGATGGACATTCATTTGATGCGCCGTGCGCGCATGTTCATCGGGACCACCTCCGGCTTTGCCTATGTGGCAAGCAGCTTCGGCATTCCGACCGCCATGGTGAATGCGTTGAGTTCGATCGGGCTGTTGTGGTCGAGGGACACCCGCTTTGCGCTGAAGCCCGTGCACAGGGCCGATGGCCGGATGCTGTCATTGAGCGAATGGACCTCGGAACGGTATCGTTGGGCCTATCCGACCCATGAATCCGTGGCGCGCGCCGAGCTCGTCGTGAGCGAGAGCAGTTCCGACGAAATTCTGGAAACCGTGCGCGAGGTGCTCGAAATCTCCGATCCCCTGCGGAAAGGACCCGCTCCTGGCGTGGACGGCAGCTGGGAACCTCACGTCCAGGTGCCGGGCTTCTTCGGCAGTTCGCGGCCAAGCCGGTATTTTCTGGAGAAGTACGCGAGCGACCTGCTGAGGGGCGAATGAGTTCGACGTGATCGACATCTCGCGACGGCCAGCACCTTGCTACGACCATGAGTGGGCCTGAGAGCTCGATATCGGCGTCTGTATGAGAGCGCGCGGCCTGATTCCGCAAGGGATCGAAGATATCGATGCGAGAGCGCTCGCGGAAATCCGTCAGTTCGAGACCTTGTCCGGCGCCAGAAATTCATTCTCGTACTTGGCAAGGTAGTAGGCGCTGATGCTGCCCGCGCCATAATAGTGTGATACTGAAAGCTGTCTCTTCCAGCGCGCCAGAAGTTGTGGCTCGGGACTCCTCGGGCATCGGGAGGCAAGATCGAGCACTTCTTCTGCGACGGCCTGGATCTCGTCCGACGTGTTGTTCTGCGGCTGAGCTCCGCTGCGGCTCAGAACACCGGCATCGAACAGGCGCCAGCGCCACGGACTGGAGGTGAGCTGCGCCTGGGTCAGGATGGTTCCGTTGGCAAGACGCACCGGCTTCAGTGCGAAGCGGACGTCACTGCTCCACAACTGCTGGTCCGTCGTGATGCAGTTCAGCAGCGCGGTTGGAATGCCCAGACTGATCGCGGCGTTCGTCAGCCCGGAGGTGGTGCCGATGAACATCCGGGCGTTCCGAATGAGACAAATGTCCATCAGTTCGGAGCGGAATGGGCTGAGCGGATAGTCGATCGCGCGCTCGAGGCATGGCAGCGCCGGCGAGTTCGGACCGCCGAGCCTGATGACCCAGCCGCCCCTGGACGTGATCGCGCGGATTGCGTCGAGATACGTTCCGATCGGCGAATTGCGATGGGTCTGGCCGGTGCCGTCCGTCTCTGAATAGTGGGAAGCATCACGCGTATGCAGGCATACATACCAATCGTCCGGCTTCATCCCCCAGGCTTTGCGCATCCGCCAGAAATCGTGCTGCACCTGCAGCTTTGCCCCATAGATCCGATCATACTCGTCTCGCAACGGATGGCCCCGGCCTTCCAGCTCCCACTGCGTGATTGCAAGCGCGCCGGCCTCCTGCCACGGCACCACCTCACCGTTCGGCAGCCGAAAGACGTTGAAGTTCATGCCGTACCAGCGCTGCAGGGATAGCAATTCTTCGCCCACGGCTTCGGAGACCGTCTCCCCGATGACGACGATATCGGCAAATCTCTCGAACAGCCGGATGAACGGCTTGTTGGCGACAAGGTTCAAACGCACGACCATCAGTGGCTTTCCGGACCACCACCCCAGCTCGCGCATTCGAAACAGGATGTCGAGCATCCCGAGATGACCGATCTGGGTCGACCACTCCTCGGGTAGGATCCGCAATTGATCCAGGGGAATGTTCAGCCTGCCAAGCAGATGGCTGACCTCTGCCGAGACGGCCGGGGATCCTTGGCCGCGCAAATCTTCCTGCGCGGCGAGCGCGCGAGTGAACAATCCAATCCCGAGATCACCCCGGCCGACGTGAGTGACTCGCTGGCCGGCGAAATTACAGAGATCATGTAGCCTGCCCGCCGCACCGCAGGCGAAGTCGAGCGGGTTGGGCTGGTAACTCAGCGCCGGGCGCGAAGCCATGTTTTGATGCGGACGCATGTAGCCGGGGAAGCCGCGGCATGCAATCGACATGCTTTCAATCGCGCCGGCCTCATCCCCCGCGATGATATCGAGCACCCCCTTGAAGAAAGCGAGATGACACTCCGCTTCCGATTCCGCTCGCAGAGGCCGCCGCGATGCCAGCCAATGCGCCTTGTCGAACTCGCCGACTTCGAACAGCGACCGGATCATCATGTTGGTCAGCGCGGGCGAATATTTGACGAGCCCATCCTGAACGATGAGATCATAGGCTTCGCGATCAGCACCGATCCGAAGCAGAAGTTCCGCGACCTCGACCGGAAAGTACCACCCGAGCCGTCCAGAGAATTGCTGGCCCGGATTCTTCGCCCGCAATGCAGCCACATGGACCTGATAGGCCCTTTCGAGCAGACGCCGCCCGCGAAGTTGCCCGATCTCCGAAAACAGCAGGATCAAAAAGGCCAGGCGAGGCGGCAGCAAACCCAGAATCCGGCCTGCCGCTGCGATGAGGGCGCGCGCCGCACGCTGCGGCTGGAGCAAAGTCAATTCTCGAAGGCGTGCAATTCCGGCCAGCAGGTCGCGTTGCCTGGGCGGCGGCTGGAACATACCGGATCTGCGCATCGGACTCAGCACACTTAGTGAAGCCTTGAAACGCTGCATCGGCCAACCGTCCTCCGCCTCCTTGAACCCCTCAAACCCATTCGCGGTTCCACGGATGCATGGGAACAATCCAGATCGAGGAAGGCGATCACGCAGGACGTCCAAGACGCCCGAATCATAGCCACACGCGTAGGCGGCATCTCGGTCTGACCGTCAAGTCAACCCGCGACTGATGATCGCAATGATCCCATGCAGCCACTGGGTGATCGGCAACAACCCCGACTTATCGACAACGAACAGAATTGTGGACCACAGCGCCAGCTGCTCAAGCACAATCCGTCCCAGTCCGACCGCAAGGAAAACGAAAGCCGTCAGCCCCGCCAGTAAGGAGTAGAGGAATCCGGCGCCGAGCGCGAGAAAAATACAGAAGTAGACCGTGCTCACACAGACGATCCGCAGGATCGTCCGGAGCGTCAGAAACATGTTTTTCACGCACGTGCCCCCTCTTGCCAATCCCAAATCGCATGGCGGAGCAACAGCCGCCAAGAGCCCCTGAGCATCGCATGTAGCATCTCGCCGTGACGACCAGGCAAATTGATCAGGAAGGTTCGCAGCTTTCTGACCAGTTCGACGATGAATACATCCGGGCGCGATTCCGAATCTGGTATCCAGAAAACGACCGCAATAGCAAGCTCCGGCACGGAGTTTGCCAATAGCTAAGCATCCGCGAGCCAGGCATCCGCGACCGTTGGCCCCTCGCGCATCTGTTGCAAGCTGAACATTTTACGTTGTATTGTTCGCAACTGCACTGCTATTGCGGCTCCTTCCGAATGGCAATATCCCTTCGCGGTCCAGCCGAACCAATGCCCACCAGATCCTCGTTCGGCTGCCGGTTATGCGGCCAGCCGATCACGACGCAGCCTCTCACGCTCGGCGTCCTCCCCGTCTGCAACCGCTTCACGCGTGACGGCCGCGTCGATCACTCGTCGGCGCTCGACGTCGTCGAATGCGAAGCTTGCCAACTTGTTCAGCTCCGTGAGTCTCCGCCTCCCGAGATCGTTGCTCCGGCGGTGCCGTGGATCAGATATCGCGAACCGGAAGGCCACCTCGATGCGTTGGTCGAACGACTCGTCTCGTTCAGACCCCTTGCGGGGCGCGCGCTGGGCACAGGCCCCTTCGAGCAGCCGCTTCTCACCCGCCTGGCTCGGCGAGGTCTGCAGATCGAGTCGCTCGATCTGGAGGAGAAGGGTTGCGGAGGGCGCTATCCCTATCTTGAAACCTGGCAGGCCCGCCTCAACGCGGCGGATCTCGCAGCTCCAGCCGCCTCGCTCGGAACATTCGACATCGTCTCCTGCCGCTATCTCATCGAGCACACGTCAGCCCCTGTCGATGCCTTGCAGGCTCTCAAGACCCTGCTTTCGCCCCAAGGCCTTCTGCTGATCGAGGTCCCCGACAGCAGCAAATTCCTCGCGGCGCGCGACTACTGTTTCCTATGGGAAGAGCACAGCTGCTATTTCGTCGAGGAAACGCTGCGCCGTCTGGCCGAGGAGAGCGGCTATCGCGTGCTGGCCCTGCTACGCTATCCGGGGGCCCTGGAGGATGCGCTGGCGGCCGTCCTGACCCCCGCGGGCAGTCCTCCGGCAGCGGTCTCACCGCGGCGGGGATCTTCCAGCCTGTTCCAAGCCTATCGTGACGATTTTGCTCCCACCCGGGCGCGGTTGCGCGGGAAACTGACGACCCTCGCCGGGCCGGACGGGGATCGAATCGCTCTGTTCGGCATCGGACATCACGCCATCATGTTCGCCAACGCCTTCGGCGTGGCCGACATGTTCGCGCTTGCCGTCGATGACGACCCCGACAAAGCGGGCTTTTTTCCACCGGGTTTCGCCGTCCCCGTGGTAGGATCGGATCGCCTGCTGGCTGATGGGCAGATCACCACCTGCCTGTTTGCCGTGGCACCTCACATCGAAGGCAAGGTGCGCGAGAAGCTCGCTCCCCTCGCTGCGCGGGGCGTGGAATTCCGCTCGATCTACGCCGCGCTCGACAACGCAATCACGAAGGACCTCGCTCCATGAGCCTCGTTCAAAAATCACCCGAGGTATTCCTGGCCGAGGGCCCCATTTCATCGGTGGGCGCGGCCGAGATCAACACCCTGAAGGCCGCGGTGAAGGCCAGCCCGAAGCGGCGGGCCCGCATCAACGCCCATCCGGACGGCGATGACAGCCTGCATGAAATGATCATCGCGATCGATTCCAGCTCCTACATCCGTCCGCACAAGCACCCCGGCAAGAGCGAGGCGTTCCACATCATCGAGGGCGAGGTCGATATCGTGGTGTTCGACGATGACGGCCAGATCGAGCGTGTCGTCGAATTGGGGCCGCCGGGCGGTGCGCGCCCCTTCTACTATCGCATGTCGAATGCATTCTTTCACACCCTGATCATCCGCAGCGACCTGCTGATCGTGCACGAGATCACCAACGGCCCGTTCCGCCCCGGCGCCAGCGTGTTCGCCAACTTCGCGCCCGAGGACAGCGACGCCGCCGGGGCCGAGGCCTATCAGGCCGATCTCGTCCGGCGTGTCGCCGCACGGCAGGGCGTTGCCGCATGACCAGCCATGCCGTCGTGGTCGGCGGCACCCGCGGCCTCGGCCGCGTGGTCGTCGAACGCTTCCTGGCGCGCGGCTGCGCCGTCAGCGTCGTGTCGCGGCAGCGCCCGGCCGATTTTCCCGATCAGCCCGGCTTGAAGCATTTTTCCGCCGATCTCGAGCGCAGCGAGAGCTTTGCCGGGCTCTGGGGTGAGATCGCCGAGGCCAACGGCCCGGTCCGCTACCTCGTCCTGAGCCAGCGCTTTCGCGGCCAGGGCGATCCCTGGGCCGGGGAAATCCAGGTCGGCCTGACCGCCTCGCGCGACCTGATCGAGGGCTTTTCCGGCCATTTCGCTGACGATGGCGACCGCGCCATCGGCGTGGTCAGCTCGGTCTATGCCGAATTCGTCGGCAGTTCGCAGCCGGTCGGCTACCATGTCGTGAAGGGCGGCCTCAACGCCATGGTCCGGCATTACGCCGCGACGCTCGGCCGGCGCGGCATCCGCGTCAACGCGATCATGCCGCTGACCTATCTGAAGCGCGAATCGCGCATCTTCTATGAGCAGAACGAGAAGCTGATGGAGACCTACCGCAAGCTGGTCCCGCTGGGCCGGCTCGGGACGGCCGAGGAATGCGCCGACGCCCTCGACTTCCTCTGCAGCCCGCGCGCTTCGTTCATCAACGGGCAGAGCCTGTTTCTGGATGGCGGAGTGTCCACAGTCTGGCAAGAAGAGGTCGCCAAGAGCTTCGCCGGCCTGTAAAACCCGCCGCAAATTCCTCTTCGGCCGACCGTCCCGCCTGCGGGATCGCCAACCCAGGATCGACACCTCATGCAGCACGTCAAGCACAAGACCGATTGCCGCCTTTGCGGCTCGACCTCGCTCGATCACGTGCTGCCGATCAGGCCTTCGGCGATCGGCGACGCGTTCGTGACGGCGGACCGGCTGGGCGAGAAGCAGGACCTCTACCCGCTCGACTGCTATCTTTGCCTCGACTGCGGCCATCTGCAGAATCTCGACGTCGTCGATCCCGACATCCTGTTCCGCGACTACACCTACCGCACCTCGGTCTCGCTCGGCCTCGTCGAGCATTTCAAGCGCTATGCGCAATCGGTGGTGTCCTCGCTCGCCATCCCCAAGGGCAGCCTGGTCGCCGAGATGGGCAGCAATGACGGCTCGCTGCTCAAGGCGTTCAAGAACGAGGGCATGCGCGTGCAGGGCATCGACCCCGCCCGCGACATCGCGGCGACCGCCACCAAGGAAGGCGTGCCGACGATCCCGGATTTCTTCACCAGCGCGCTGGCGGCCCGCATCAAGTCGGAGCAGGGCGAAGCCAAGCTGTTCTGCGCCAACAACGTGTTTGCGCATATCGACAACATGTCCGACGTCGTGAAGGGCATCCGCCTCCTGCTCGCCGACGACGGCGCCTTCGTGTTCGAGGTCTCCTACATCGTCGACATGATCGACAACATGGTGTTCGACACGATCTACCACGAGCACGTCTCGCATCACGCGCTGATCCCGCTCGAGACCTTCCTGAACCGGCACGACATGACGCTGTTCCACGTCGAACGCACCGGCACCAAGGGCGGCTCGATCCGCGCCTTTGCGCAGCCGAAATCGACCGGCAAGCGCCCGCGCTCGGCGGAGCTGTCGACGCTGATCGCCGAGGAGGAACGGCGCGGCGTCACCAAGCCGCAGATCTACCGTGACTGGTTCGTCGCCATCGAGAACTGCAAGCGCCGGGTGCTCGCTACTCTCGACGAGGCCATCGCCGCGGGCAAGCTGGTCGCGGCCTACGGCGCCTCGACCACCACCACCACCCTGCTCTACCATTTCGAGCTGGAGAACCGGATCAAGTTCATCGTCGACGACAACCAGCTCAAGCACGGCCGCTTCAGCCCGGGCGCCCACATCCCCGTGCTGCCCTCCAGCGAGCTCGCGACGCGAAAGCCCGACATCGTCGTCGTCCTCGCCTGGATCTATGCGGACCCGATCCTGAAGCGCAACCAGGCCTACCTGGACGCAGGCGGTCGATTCCTGGTGCCGCTGCCGGAGCCGCGGATCGTCGACGCCTCGGGCTCGGTCGCGATCTGAGCCGCGGCGGCGGCCTGAGCTGACCGGTTGACAGTGCCCTCGTAACATGGTCCAGCAAGCCCCGGCGATGGGCCGCCGGCGTGGCGGGGGTCCAACCGCATTCAGCTGGTAAGACAAACACTTACGGCTCTCGCGAGGTACAAGGATGACCACCCTGACCGATGGACAGGTCGAGCGGTTCGTGGTTGCGGATCGGCGTCGCATCTCCTGGGCGCGCTGCCGCGAGGACATCGCGCCTTTCATCACCCGTCACGTCACCTGGCGCGCGCTCGCTGCCGGTGACATCCGATCGAAATACCGCCGCACCATGCTGGGCCCGTGGTGGATCACGGCCACCAACGCGATCACCGCCCTGATCATGGGCACGGTGGCTGGCCGCTTCCTCGGCGCCGACATGAAGACCTACCTGCCCCACTTCATGGTCAGCATGACCATCTGGAGCTTCATCTCGTCCTCGCTCAGCGAGGCCTGCTACACGATGATCAATGCAGGCGGCATGATCAAAGCCGTCGACATGCCGATCCTGATCCATGTCATGCGCATGGTTCAGCGCAACCTGATCATCTTCCTGCACAACATCGCGGTGATCCCGTTCATCTGGCTCGTCTATCCATGGTCGGTCGGGTTCGGAATGGTCCTCGCCATCCTCGGCCTGATGATCGTCTACGTCTTCGTCGTCAGCGCCTCGGTGATCGTCTCGATGATCTGCGTGCGCTATCGCGACGTGCCGCCCGTCATGGCGGCGGTGCTGCAGCTCCTGTTCTTCATCTCTCCGATCATCTGGGAACCGTCGAGTATCCGCGGCGGCGAGCTCATCGTCACGCTCAATCCGATCGCCTATCTCTTGTCGGTCACGCGCGGTCCGCTGATGGGCGACGTTCCCGGCCTTGCGACCTGGGCCGGTGCCATTGGATCGGTCGCGGTCCTGACCGCCGCCATGATCTATATCTACACGCGCTATCGGTCGCGCGTCGTGTATTGGGCCTGACATCATGGCCGGGAGCTCTGGATCCGCCTCGAATGACTCTCATTGAAGCCAAGCAAATCGGCATCGAATTTCCGGTCGCGCCGCCGAACGCACGATCATTCCGGCATCTGGCCATCAAGGCGGCCTCGCGCGTCGGCGGCCGGGTCTCGAAGAGCGACGGCTCGTTCCAGTTCGTCCAGGCGCTCGATGACATCAGCTTCACCCTGAAGCAGGGCGACCGGCTCGGCCTGATCGGCCACAACGGCGCCGGCAAGACCACGCTGATCCGCGTGCTCGCCGGCATCTACGAGCCGACGCGCGGCTCGCTGCGGACCGTAGGGCGTAACGTTCCGATGTTCGACATCGGTCTCGGCATGGACGAAGAGGCCTCGGGCTACGAGAACATTCGCACCCGCGGCCTCATCCTCGGGCTCTCGCCCGAGGAGATCGAGCAGCGCGTGCCCGAGATCGCCGAATTTGCCGAGCTCGGCGACTATCTGGAACTGCCGATCCGGACCTATTCCTCGGGCATGCTGCTGCGTCTCGTGTTCTCGATCGCAGCCTCGATTCACGGCGACATCATCCTGATGGACGAGTGGATCGCGGTCGGTGACGCGCAGTTCCGCAAGAAGACTCACGGCCGGCTGCAGGACATCACGATGCGCTCGGGAATCGTCGTGCTCGCCACCCATGATCATGGCCTGCTGCGCGACACCTGCAATCTCGGGCTCTATCTCGATGGCGGCCGCGTGCGGGCCTTCGGCGCCCTGGACGACGTTCTGAAAGAGCTGCCCAAGGTTTGAGCGGCCGGGCTCGACAGCATGCGGCAGGAAGCTCGCTGAACCATGACCACGACGCCCGCCCGCGCTGCCTCCCCGACCGTCACGCTGGTCGTCCCGAACTTCAACCACGCCCACTACCTGCCCGAGTCGCTCGGCAGCATCGCGAACCAAACCCGCGCCCCCGACCGCGTCATCATCATCGATGACTGCTCGACGGATGACAGCATCGCGGTCATTTCACGCTTCGTGGCGGAACGGCCGAGCTGGCGACTGATCCGCCACGAGACCAACCAGGGTGTCGTGCGCGGTCAGAACGAGGCCCTGGCGATCGCGGACACCGAATGGATCGGTTTTCTCGGGGCCGACGATGCGCTGCATCCGGCTTATCTCGAAAAGGCGATGGCGCAGGCGACCACCCATCCCGAAGCCGGTCTGGTCTTCGCCTGCTGCGAGATCATCGGCCCTCAGGGACCGTCCGCAAAACGGATGCTGCGGCCGGTGATGCTGCCGGCTTCCGCATCGGCGATGCTGACGCCGGCCGACGTTCGCCACGCGCTGCGTTTTGGCGACAACTACTTTTCGGGCACCACCTCGCTCTACCGCCGCACGGCCTTGCAGGCGCTCGGCGGATTCGACGTCAAGCTCGGCTCGTTCTCGGACGCGTTTCTCGCCCGGCGGCTGGCATTGACCTATGGCTGCTGCTTCATCGCCGAGGCGCTCGGCTACTGGCGCATTCACGGCCAGAACTATTCGACGGCGACCGCAACCGATCCGGCTTCGCTCAACGCCAAGCTCGCGGAGATCGGCGCGCTGATTGCGCAAAGCAGGCTGTTCCCAAAGGGGTATGAGGATGTGTTCGCCCGGCGCAATCGCTTCGGCGCCGCGCGGATGGTACTGGGCGGCGATACGGCAGCGTCGGCCAAGGCTGCGCGCGTATCCGCCTTGCTCGACGGCAATGCGCTCGATACGCACCTGCTTGGGCTGATGTTGAGCCTCGGCTCAAGCGGCCGCCTTGCTGCGCTGGCTTGGATCACCTTGCGGACGCGGCCGATGTCGCTGTCTCGCCTGCTCGCCCAGACCGCCACCCGGCGGGCGATCTTGTCCGCCACGCACGGCTATCGCGCGTCATGACGGTCCGCGCCCCCTTCGGCTCTCTCCGGCGCCGCCTCGGTGCGAAGGCGGCGCCTGCGCCGATCCGCGCGACGCCGACGGCGCAACCATCGCCGCAGGCGCCGCGCAGCCGCTGGTCGCCGCGGACGTGGCTGACGGCATCCGCATTTCGTCTCTATGCGTTCCTGAGCGCGCGGCGCCGGCAATTGCTGCCGCTGACCACTCGCGCCGCGAACATCGTCGACAGCAGGCTCATCGTTGCGCCGGCCGGGGCGACGCTGCTCCGGCTGATGGACCGGCAACTGGCAAGGGGATCGCGCCTTGGCCGTTTGCTGGCGCTGACGACCTCGACCACGTTGGCCGCCGCCGCGCAGGTTCATCTGGCCGCCAGCCGCAAGCCGAGCGCGCTGCGTGCGGTGCGGATCTTGAACCTGATCTTCCGCAGCAACGTGCGTGCGCGAGCCGGTGTGGGCGCGCAGGCCTATTTCACCACGCTGGCGCTGTGCAGCGCCTATGACCGGATCGTGCGCGACGTGCCACGGCCCGAGACGATCGACAGCTTCGCGATCAATTTCGCGGTCGGCGTCGCCCACATGTATCGCGGCAATCTGCCGGTCGCGGCCCATTTCCTGACAGCGGCTGCGGCCTCCGGCGACGGCAACGCGCTGCGCAAGCTCGGCGCCGTCCACGCCTTGGCCGGCGACCACGTCCAGGCCGCCGCTTGCTTCGAGGCGTCGGTCGCACGCGATCCCCGCTCGGTGATGGCGCACCAGAACTATGCCGGCGGCTATGATCCGTCGACCTACACGCCGAGCGCCTGGGAGCTGGAGCATGCCGGCGAGCTCCTGATCTACGACAATCTGATCCAGCTCGGCGAGAACTTCTATCACCAGGGCCGTTACGACGACACGTTCCGCTGCTATCAGGCCGCGCTCGACCATCAGGACGCCTTGGCGGCCAAATGGTCGATTCCCGGCGCGCTGATCGATCGGATTGCCGGCGCCAGCAGCATCTTCGATCCCGCGCTCCCGGTCCGGCTGCTCGGCTACGAATGGGTGACGCTGATCGGCCACATCGGCTTCATCGACTGCCATTTGCGCATGGCCGCGCTCGGCATGCTGCCGCGCGCCAACTACGTCCTGCTTGCTCCGGCGAGCAAGGTGGTCAACCAACCGTTCCTCAGGCTGTTCGCGCCGCATGTCACGATCGTCGAGGACCCTGCTCTCGTCGACGACCTGCTGCCCTATCAGCGGCTGGTCGGCGACCAGTTCATCGCCGTCCGCGGCCAGGACGGTCTGGCCGAGCCATGGGCCCACGCGGCGTCGCGCGCGCAGGTCGCCTGGGCCGAACAGCGGCGGCTGCCGATCGTGAAGGTCCCATCGGAGCTGATGGACACCGGGGCTGCCAGGCTGCGCGCCGCAGGTGTCACCGCGGACTGGTTCGTCGCGATGCACATCCGCGAGGGCGGCTATCATGGCGACGGACCAGGCACCACGCGCCAGCATCGCTCCGCCAATGTCGGCGACTACCTGGACGCCATCGCCGCAATCACCTCACGCGGCGGCGCCGTGGTCAGGCTCGGCGATCGCAGCATGACGCCGCTGCGCGGCATGGCCGGCGTGTTCGACTACGCGCACAGCGACATCAAATCGGCGGAGATGGACCTCTATCTCTGCGCCGCAGCTCGTCTATTCGTCGGCACGACATCGGGCCTGACCACGGCCGTGCAGGCGCTGGGAACGCCGATGCTGCTGGTCAACTGCATCTCCAACGACTGCCAGTTCTGGCATGACCGCACCGACTTCACCGTGCGGCCGGTCTATGACCGGCGTGGACGGCGCTACCTCTCGCTGCGAGAGACCTACCGCCAGCCGCTGCAGGCGCTGCTGATCGACACCGCCGTGCTGGCCCGTCACGGGCTCGAAATCCACCCCAATACCGCACAGGACATCACGGCAGCCGTCCGCTACAAGCTCGATTGCCTGGACGGAACCGGCAGATCCCTGCGTGAGGGCGGCCCGCAGCTTGATCGCTATCGCGCAGCGCTCAGCAGCAACCCCTACAATTTTGGTGCTGCGCTACCGGTCCCCGCGTTCCTGGACCGTCTGCCCGAGCTGCTGCACTGAACGCGTAACCCGGCCTCGGTTCGATCAACGCCCGCGACGGCCATAGCGGGTCGTTTTCCAGTGCTTCGGGGCTCCCGTTAACCTCCGAGCAAGATCGATGCCCTGTAACTTGGGATGGTCGCGATTCGGCTCGGCAGCGCGTCGATACGGTCGAGCCATGCGCCGCTCATGCGATTAGCCGGAACTGAGGCAATGCCCGGAGTGTCCACCTTACAGTCGGTCACGACCTCACCTCCGTACGACGCGGGGGTCCCTCCGCCGTCGAATCCCGTGGAGCTGCCCGACGAGGCGGTCCAGGCCCAGCTCGCGCAGGGCGACTTCGGCGGGATCGGCGCGGTCACCGCGGTGAGCGCCGGCGGACTGACAATCAATCTGCTGTTCGACACGGCGGCGATGAATGCACCGGCGAGCTTTCGCGCCGGCATTCAGCAGGCCGCCGCGATCCTCACCTCGATGATCTCGGATCATATCACCGTCAACATCAAGATCGACTATAGCGGCGTCGGCGGCGGCGCGGCGGCCGGTCCTGACGGCGGCCAGTGGATGAGCTATTCGAGCGTCAGGTCCAACCTGATCAACTATGCCAGCCCAGGCGATACCACCTTCAATGCCCTGCCGGCGGGATCCAGCATCCAGGGACAGTCCTACGTCGCGGTGTGGAATTCGCAGCTGAAGCTGTGGGGCGGCCTCGGCGCCAACGATGCCACCACCGACGACGGCAGCGCGACGTTCGCCACCGATATCAATTCGAGCCTGCTGGTCGGCGTGGCCCTGCATGAGCTCACGCATGCGTTCGGCCGCGTCCCCTACGGTCCGCAGCCGGACATTTTCGACTTCTATCGTTTTTCGAGCCCAGGCGCGCGCCTGATGACCGGCGGCGCCACGGCGTCGACCGCGTATTTCTCCCTCGACGGCGGCTATACCAAGCTCGCCGATTACGGCCAGTCGTCCGACCCGAGCGATTTCCTGAACAGCGGCGTGCAGGGCGGCAACGATCCGTTCAACGAGTTCTACACCTACAGCACGCTGCAGACGCTGACGGCGGTGGATCTCAAGCAGCTCGATGCACTCGGGTTTCACCTGACCGGCTCGTCCGGCACGGTGATCCAGACGAACGGCGACACCAGCCTGACGTTGGTGGGAAACCGCTATTATCTCATCAGCAGGACGACCGGAACCGGCCCTGAAATGAAGTACGGGGGCACGCCCGTCACGGTCGGTGAATTCGGCAGCGTCGCGCCGGTAGGCGCCATCAAGACGGGCTCTGGATACAACATCGCTTGGCAGGTCGCAGGTACGAATCAGTTCACCTTCACGACCGCCGACAATAACGGGAACTACACGTCGAACATTTCCGGCATCGTCTCGGGAAATAGTTTGACTTCTGAACTCCAGGAAACAACCTTCGGGCAGGATTTCAACCACGACGGGTCCGTCGGAGTCACTGCGTCGCTTGTCCACGCCAACGGCGACACGAGTCTGCTCCAGATCGCCGACCAATATTTCATGTACGTCAACGGCTCGGGTCCATCGATCAAGATTGGCGGTGCCCCCGTCGTTGTTGGCCAGTTGGGAAATGCCGCCCCGATCGGCGCGATTCACACCTCGTCCGGCTACGACATCGTCTGGAAGGATTCGACCACCGGCCAGTTCACCTTCACTGCTGCTGACGGCAACGGCAACTACACGTCCAATCTCAGCGGATGGGTGTCCGGGAGTAGCGCGACGGCGATGTCCGAAGAAATCGTCTTCGGTCAGGATTTCAGCGGCGACGGCACGATCGGGCCGGTCGCTACGGTCATCCAGGTCGACGGATCGACCAGCCTGGTCCAGGTCGGCAACAACTACGGACTCTACACTGCCGGCTCTGGCCCGACGATCAAGATCGGCGGCGCGCCGGTGGTCGTCGGCCAGCTCGGCAACACGACCCCGATCGGCGCCATCCAGGTCGGGTCCGGTTACGATATTGCCTGGAAGGATGCGACGACCGGCGAGTTCACCTTCACTGCTGCCGACGGCAACGGCAACTACACATCCAACCTCAGCGGATGGGTGTCGGGAACGAGCGCGACGGCCAAAACATTCGAAACGACCTTTCACCAGGACTTCAATAGCGACGGTGTGATCGGCATATCCGCACCAATCGTCATTCAGACCGATGGATCGACCAGCTTGGTCCAGATCGACAACAATTATGGTCTCTACACCGGTGGGTCCGGCCCGACGATCAAGATCGGCGGCGCGCCGGTGGTCGTCGGCCAACTCGGCAACACGATTCCGATCGGCGCTATTCAGATCGGATCGGGCTACGACATTGCCTGGAAAGATCCGACCACCGGTCAATTCACCTTCACAACCGCAGATGGAGATGGTAATTACAAGGCGAACCTCAGCGGGTGGGTATCAGGGACAAGTACGACGGCTGAGAACCTCGAAACGTTATTCCATCAGGACTTCAACGGCGACGGCACGATCGGTGTTCCCTCCTCCAACAGCCCGCTGCTGGCAGCTCCACAATCGGCAACGCCTGCCGGCGGTCAGAACCTGACAGCGTCGGCGGATTTCAGCGGCAATCTCATCGGATTCGGTAGCACCGCCGCTCAGATCGATCTCAAGAGCATCGCATTCACATCGCTTCAGACGCATTTCGACGAGACGAGCGGAATGCTGTCGCTGAGCGACGGGCCCAACAGCGCGTCGCTGCACTTCGTCGGCCCATTGTCGCAGGACAGCTTTCACTTCGCAGCGGACGGCCAGGGCGGCACTCTGATCTCCGGGACCTCGATCTCCGGCGCGGCATCCTCATCGGTGTCGCTGCAGGGACACGACACCTTCGTGTTCGCCGAGCATTTCGGTCAGGTGAACATCGCCGACTTTGCGGTCGGCACCGACAAGATCGTGTTCAGCCAGAGCATCTTCGCGGACCCGTCCACGCTGCAGGCCGCCATCCATGACGACGCCGCGGGCAACGCCGTCATCACCGATCCGGCACTCGACACCATCACGATTCAGCACGTGTCGACGGCCGAGCTGCTGTCTCATCTGTCGAGCTTCCATCTGGTCTGAGACCGGCGGCATTCGAGGCGTCGTCTCCGCCATTCGGCGGGCGAAGGGTGCCCGGCGGGCGGTTTCCGCCCGCCGCAGGACAGATAACGGCTCGCGCGAGGGCCGCTCTTGCCCTATACGGCGCTTCGACCATCCTACACCGTGAGTTTGATGCCCCCGCCCCGCTCCGCTTCGCCGCGCCGCCTGCTCTACGTGGCCAACGAGGATTACGCCTTCCTGATGCATCGCCTGCCGATGGCGCGCGCGGCGCGCGAGGCCGGCTACGAGGTGCATGTCGCGACCAACGTCAATGCCGGCGCCGCCGCGATCGCCGCCGAGCGGTTCGTGCTGCATCCGATCCCGTTCCAACGCGGCGGGCTGTCGCCGTCATCAGCCCTGCCCACGATCCGCGCGATCCGCGCCGTCGAGGCTGCGATCAGCCCCGACGTGGTGCATCATTCCGGATTGCAGTCGAGCGTGCTCGGCTCGCTCGCCGCGCTTGGACGCACCACTCCGGTCGTCAACGCCATGACCGGCCTCGGCTATGTGTTCACATCGGCGAGCTGGCGCTCGCGTCTGCTCAAGCAGGGCCTGCTGTGGCTGCTGCCGCAGCTCATGAACCGGACACCGAGCTGCGTGCTGGTCCAGAATCCCGACGATCGCGAGGCGCTTCAAGCCATGGGCGTCCGGGGCGACAAGATCACGCTGATCCCGGGCTCGGGCGTCGACACCGACCGCTTCCAGCCGCTGCCAGAACCGGACGGGCCGATCACCTTCGGCTTCGCAGGACGGCTGCTGACCGACAAGGGCGTCCGCGCCCTGGTCGCTGCGCACCGCATGCTGCGCCAGCAGGGCCGCGACGACCAGTTGCTGATCGCCGGCTCGCCTGATCCGGCCAATCCTGCCTCGGTCTCGGCCGAGGAGGTCGAGGCCTGGCGGAAGGAACCCGGCATCACCCTGCTCGGCCAGATCAAGGACATCACCGAGCTCTGGCGCCGCTGCCACGTGGCCGTGCTGCCGTCGCATCGCGAAGGACTTCCGGTCAGCCTGCTGGAGGCCGCCGCCTGCGCCCGGCCGCTGATCTCCACCAATGCACCCGGCTGCCGCGAGATTGCGATCCACGACCAGACCGGACTCGCCGTGCCGGTCGAGGATGCGGCGGCGCTCGCGCAGGCGATGGCGCAGCTGGCGGCGTCGCCCGAGATGCGCGCACGTTATGGCGCGGCGGCCCGTCAACTGGTCGAGGACAAGCTCTCGGCCAGGATCATTGGCCGTTCGGTGGTGGCGCTCTATGATCGCCTCATCTCGGCCGCAGAGGTCTGCGGATGATCGCCGATCCCACCGCGGTCCTTGCCGCCATCGCCGTGCTCGCGGCCGCGATGTGCGCCATCCTGATCGTGCTGTTGCGTCCAGTGCTCCAACGCTACGCGCTGGCGCGGCCGAATGCGCGCTCGTCGCACAAGATCCCGACGCCGCAGGGGGCCGGCATTGCCGTGATCGGCGCCACGATCGTTGTCGGCGGCGCGTTCGCCTCCGTGGCCGGTTTCGCGCCGCTGCTGATGCTGTTCATCGCCGTGCCGATGCTGGCGCTGGTCGGCCTGATCGACGACATCAGGCCGATCCCGGTGCTGCCGCGCCTGGTCCTGCAGGGATTGGCCGTCGGCCTCGTCGTATTCACCGCGCCTGACGATCTCAGGCTGTTTCCGATCCCGCTGGCGGTCGAGCGCACGCTGCTGCTGATCGCCGGCCTGTGGTTCGTCAACCTCGTCAACTTCATGGACGGGCTCGATTTGATGACCGTGGCCGAGGCAGTGCCGATCACGGCGACGCTCGTCCTGTTTGGCCTCTCCGGTGAACTGCCCTGGCCGGCGACCGCCATCGCTGCGGCGCTGGGTGGCGCCATGCTCGGCTTTGCGCCCTTCAACCGTCCCGTCGCAAAGGTCTTTCTCGGGGATGTCGGCAGCCTGCCGATCGGGCTGCTGCTCGGCTGGGGCCTGCTCCATCTTGCCTGGCAGGGCGACGTCGCAGCGGCGCTGCTGCTGCCGCTGTATTATCTGATCGACGCCACTTTCACCCTGTTGCGACGGATGGCACAGCGCGAGCCGTTCTGGGCGGCGCACCGCACGCATTTCTATCAACAGGCCACCGATAACGGCTTCACCGTCTGGCGCGTCGTCAGCGAGGTGTTCATCCTCAACGTCGTGCTTGCGACGCTCGCAGCCATCTCGGTCGCGCAGCGTTCCATGACGGCCGACGCCATCCTGCTCGTCTTCGGTCTCGGCGCCGTCACCTGGGTGCTGAGCCGCTTCTCGCGGCGGCGCCATTGAAGACTCAGGCCGCGCTCGAGCCGAATTCCGGCACCGCATCCTTCAGCACCGACTTGATCGTCACCGGATCATTGCGCGCGATCGCCTGATCGAGCGCCGCGATCCAGGCCTTCAGCGTCGGCATCGGCGGCTCGTTCGGGTTGGCGGCCATGATGCCGGCGACACCGATCTCGACCGGCGGCTCCTCGCTCGCAAACAGGATCTCGTTGAGGCGCTCGCCGGGCCGGATGCCCGTGAACACGATCTCGACGTCGTAGCCCGGCTGCAGGCCGGACAGGCGAATCATGCGTTCGGCCAGTTCGACGATACGGACCGGCTGGCCCATGTTCAGCACATAGACCGAGACGTCCGGGCGCTGCGGCGCCAGCGCATGCGAGGCCGCGGTGATCACGAGATCGCAGGCCTCGCGGATGGTCATGAAATAGCGCACCATGTCCGGGTGTGTCACCGTGACAGGACCGCCCGCCTCGATCTGGGCCTTGAACTTCGGCACCACCGAGCCGTTCGACGCCAAAACGTTGCCGAAGCGCACCGAGATCAGCCGCATCGGCGGCCGTCCCGTCGGCCGGTCGGCGAGCTGGCGATCGAGCGCCTGGCAGTACATTTCGGCGAAGCGCTTGGTGAGGCCGAGCATCGACACCGGCTCGATCGCCTTGTCGGTCGAGATCATCACCATGGCCTCGGCCCCTGAGGCCACCGCGGCATCGGCCACGTTGATCGAGCCGAAGATGTTGGTCTTGACGCCCTCGCTCCAGTCGCGCTCGAGGATCGGCACATGCTTCAGGGCGGCGGCATGGAAGACCAGATCCGGCTTGAACTCGCCGATCAGCGCGAACACCCGGTCGCGATCGCGGATGTCGGCGATGCGCCCCTCGACGGCGACGGCAGCCTCGGGATCGGCCGCGAGCACCTCGGTGATCGCGTAGAGCGCCGGCTCGGAATTCTCCAGAATGAGCAGCCGCGCCGCGCCGAATGCCACGACGCGCTGGCAGATCTCGGCCCCGATCGAGCCGCCGCCGCCGGTGACGACCACCGCCTTGCCACGCACCAGCGCTTCGAGACGTCCGTAATCGATCTTCTCGCTCGGCCGCAGCAGGAGGTCCTCGACCGCGACCGGCGCGAGCCTCGGCGCATCGCCGCTCTCCAGCGACGGCAGGCGGCTCACGATCAGGCGCAACCGGCGCGCCCGCATCAGGAAGGTTTCCGGATGACAGTCCGGATCGAACGCCGTCGGCATCATCAGGGCGCGCGCGATCGGCCGGTCGCGGCGGGCGAAGTCGGCCGCGACATCCTCGACATCGTCGATGCCGCCCAGCACCGGCACGCCGCGGATCAACTGCCCCCGGTCGGCGGCCGATGGCGAGAGAATGCCGATCGGCCAGATCCGCTTGACCGCGCCGCTCTCGATGCCGCGCAGCACGACCTCGGCGTCGGCAGCACGGCCGATCAGGAGCGCGGGGGCAGCGTCCTCGGACCGCGCGTGCCGTCGCACCCGCGTGTAGCGGAAGTAGCGATAGGCGAAACGCAGCGCGCTCAGCGCAAAGATCTCCAGGAACCAGTAGAGAATGATCGTGAGCTTGCCGAAGAAGAAGGTGCCGCGGACGTTCGGCGCAACGATGATGTAGTCGAGAACCAGCAGCGCCAGCGTCAGCACGGTCGCGACTCGGACGATGTTCAGCGCGTCCGGCAGCGAGATGAACCGCCACTTCGTCGTCAGAAGGCTCGAGAAGTAGAAGACGACGAAGCTGAAGGCGATGAAGTACGGCAGGATCTGCAAGAGCAGCGGCACCCGCTCCCAGAAGGTGCTGGCGCCTTCGAAGCGGATATAGAACGCCGCGAACAGCGCGACGACGCTGACCAGGAGGTCATGCGCGGCGATCAGCATATTCCGGTAGGTCAGTTGAGACGGACGCGTCATGGTTCGAGCGTCCCCTGCCCAGCATCAGGCGGCGTCCGCGATCGCCACACCATTCCGCCGGCCACGCCGACGCCGATCACGTACATCCACCCCTCGTGGAAATCGAAGATGTGGGAATTGAACAGCGAGGTGAAGATGTTCTGCACGACGACGAGCAGCCCGATCCAGGGCACCAGCCCGTCGCCGCGGAACAACAGAAGGTGCACGGCCCACATCGCGTAGAGAATCACGATCCCGAGCGCCCCCCATTGGACCGCCACGTAGAGCGTCTGATTGTGCGGATTGCTGACGACCTGGCTCGAGGAGAGGTCGCGCGACCCGCTCGCGGCCAGCTCGAACAGATGACGCGTCGAGCCCGAGCCGTGCCCGATCAGCGGCGCGTCGGCCAGGAACCGCAACGACTTGCGCCAGAACTCGAGCCGCTCGCCGATCGACGTCACCGCGCGATCGTTCCTGTAGTCCTGATATTGGCTCGTGAACGTCGCCACCTTGCCCTGCAATTGCGGGGACACGGTCCATGCCGCGAGGCCCAGCGCAAGGGCAACGGCCGCGATCAGCAGGTTGGCACGCCATTTCAGGTGGATCAGCCCGAACACCGCAAGCAGGATCGGGATCGTCACCAGCGCGGTACGCGAGACAACGATGAAGATCATGTTGGCGAGGAACGCGATCATGATCGCAGTGAGCAGGCCGGCCGGAAGGAAGCGGCGGGCGCGCAGCAACTGGGCGATCGGATAGGCCAGCGCCACGGCGCAGAGCGAGAACTCCTGGCCCTGGTCGATGTAGTTCTTCACGAAGATGCCGCGATCGGCATTGGCCTTGAGCGCGAGCGCAGGATTGAACGCGACCGCGGTCGACACCACGACCATCAGCACGCAGGAGGCGAGAAACGCGGTGAAGACCCACAGGCCGCGCTCCGACCGCTGGAAATGGTAGAGCAGCGCGGGCAGCACCAGAAGCTTGGCCGCAGGTCCCACCGCGTAGAACCGCGCGCCCCATGCGACGTCCGACCACAGCGTTCCCACCAGCGCCAGCAGGAACAGCGCGATCGGCGCCAGCGCGATCGGCCGCTTCAGGACCTGCAGCAGACGCTCGACATCGAGAAACGGCACCATCGTGATCAGCATGACGACGCCGAGGATCGACACCAGCGAGGTCGACCACGGCAGCGAGGCCGCCAGCAGAATCGCCACGACATCGACCGTCGTCCGCCACGCCGCCGGATCGCGCCAGCGGCGCGCCAGCAGCGCCGGGCCGGGATGACCTGCCAGCGCGCTCATCGCGCCTCGCTCCGGGCGCGATCGACCAGCGCGGTCGTGCTGTGCCCTTTCAGGATGTCGATCAGGATCACCTCGCCGCCGCCGGCCTCGACGACCTCATGCCCCACCACCTGCTCGCGCGTATAGTCGCCGCCCTTGACCAGGACGCTCGGCCGGACCAGCTCGATCAAGCGGAGCGGCGTGTCCTCGGCGAAGATGGCGACGAGGTCCACCGCCTCGAGCGCGGCCAGGACCTCGGCGCGCGCGCGCTCGTCCTGCACGGGCCGGCTTTCGCCCTTCAGCCGCTTGACGGAGGCATCGCTGTTCAGCCCGACCACGAGCCGGTCGCAGGCGGCGCGCGCCGCGGTCAGCACCTTGACGTGGCCGGGATGCAGAATGTCGAAGCAGCCATTGGTAAAGCCCACGCGCAGGCCCTCTCCCCGCCAGACCTCGACGCGGGCGGCGAGCTCGTCATCGCTCTCGATGATCTTCTCCTCAGCGGCACGATAGGCATGCGGCAGGATCTTTCGGCGCAGCTCGGCCGATGTCACGCTGGCGGTGCCGTGCTTGCTGACGGCCACCGCCGCCGCGGCGCTCGCCATCCGCAACGCATCCGCCCAGGCGGCGCCGGCCGCGAGCGTCGCGGCAAGCACCGCAACAACCGTGTCGCCGGCGCCGGAGACGTCGCGCACCTTCACGGGATAGGCCGGCACGTGAATCGGATCGCCCTCGCGCGGGACCAGCGTCATGCCGCGCTCGCTCTGCGTCACCAGGATCGCCTCGCAGTCCGCGAGATAGATCGCATCCTGCGCGGCCGCGGCGATCTCCTGTTCGGTCTCGGCGCGGCTGCGGGTCGCTTCCGAAAACTCCTTGCGGTTCGGCGTCAGCACGCTCGCGCCGCGATAGATCGCGAGATTCGCGCTCTTGGGATCGACGATGACGCGCTTGCCGGCCTTGCGCGTCGCGTCGATCACGTTGCGCAACACGCGCGCCGTGAGCACGCCCTTGGCGTAGTCCGACAGCAGCACGATATCGGCCCGCGCGATCAGCGGCAGGATGGCCTCGATCAGCTTCTGCTCGATCTCGCCGGCCGCCGGTGCGGCGCGCTCCCAGTCGGCGCGGAGCATGTGGGTGGAGAAATGCTCGGAGACGAAGCGCACCTTGCGCGTCGTCGGCCGCGAAGGATCACGGACAAGCACGCTCTCGATGCCACCCTCCTTGGCGAGCTCGGCCTCCAGCTGGTCGCCGGCCGCATCCTGCCCGACGAGACCGACGAAGATGCAGCGGGCGCCGAGCGCGGCGATGTTGCGCGCGACGTTGCCGGCACCGCCGATAGTGGTCTCGCTTCGCTGGACCGCGATGACCGGCGCCGGCGCCTCGGGGGAAATCCGCGACACCTCGCCATAGACGAACTCGTCCAGCATCAGGTCGCCGATGCACAGCACCGTCTGGCGGGCGATCGCTTGCGAGAGATCGTCAAAGTCGAACATCAGCGGCAGTCTCGGTGCAATGGTCGGAACCAGATCGTCTAGCGGAAGCGGTCGGCGGAATCGAGATAGTTCCGGATATAGCCAGCGACCGCATCCTCGAGCGACGTGAAGCCGCCGTTGTAGCCGGCCGCCAACAGCCGGTCGACCTTGCTCTGGGTGAAATACTGGTAGCTGCCGCGAATCGCTTCGGGCATGTCGATGTACTCGATCCGCGGCGTCGCACCGAGCGTAGCATAGGCCGCCAGCATCATGTCCTTGAAGCTGCGCGCCTGGCCCGTGCCGACGTTGAACAGGCCCGAGACGGAGGGAGAGGCCAACAGCCACAGCATCACGCGGACGACGTCGTCGACATGGATGAAGTCGCGGCGCTGGTCGCCGTCGGCGATGCCTTCGCGGTGCGACTTGAACAGTTGCAGCGTGTGTCCGGCCTTGATGTCGTCGAAGCGGCGGGTCAGCACGCTCATCATCGATCCCTTGTGGTACTCGTTGGGACCGAACACGTTGAAGAACTTCAACCCGGCATATTGCGGCGGCAGCCTCTCGCCGCGCTCGGCGCGCGCGGCCACCGCCATGTCGAACAGATGCTTGCTCCAGCCATAGAGATTCATCGGCCGCAACGTCTTCAGCGCCGCCAGCGACGGCTCATCGACGAAGCCCTGCGCGCCGTCGCCATAGGTCGCCGCCGACGAGGCGTAGATGAACGGCGTGGTGTTGGCCGTACACCAGTCGAGCAGGCGCAAGGAACTGCGGAAGTTGCGCTCCATCACGAGATCGCCGTCGACCACCGTGGTCGCGGAGATCGCGCCCATGTGCAGGACGGCCTCGAGCCGGCGCCCCTTCAGCCAGACGTCCAGATCGGAAGGCGGCACGACGTCGGCCAGCTGCCGCTTGGCCAGGTTGCGCCACTTGCCCTCGCTGCCGAGCGTGTCACAGACCACGACATCGGTCCGGCCGGCGTCGTTCAGCGCCGCGACCAGATTCGATCCGATAAACCCGGCGCCGCCGGTCACCAGCAACATTCCGCAACCCGTCCTGATCCCGAAAACCCCGGCCCTCGCGTAGCGCATGCGGCGGCAAAGTGTAAGCGCTTTGGTGACGGCCCGCTCGGCCCACTTTACCTGCGGCGGCCGAGCGGCTACCAGCGCGCCTGAGCTAGGCAGACAAAGAATGAATTCGAATTCGGCCAAGGTCGAGGTGGACGCGGCGGACACCAGCCCGATCCTGATCATCCCCTATATGTGGATCGGCGATTTCGTGCGCGGCCACACCGTGGTGCGGGTGCTCAAGGAGCGCTGGCCGAATCGGCCGGTCGACCTGCTGGTGACGTCGCTGTGCGCGCCGCTGGTCGATTACATGCCCGGGGTCCGCTCCGGCATCGTCTGGGATCTGCCGCGCAGCCGGCTGGCGCTCGGCCGGCAATGGCAGCTCGCCGCGATGTTGCGCGAACGTCGCTATCGGACCGCCCTGGTGATGCCGCGGACCTGGAAATCGGCGCTGGCACCGGCGCTGGCCGGCATCCCCGAGCGGGTGGGCTTCGTCGGCGAGGTCCGCTTCGGCCTGCTCAACCGCTGGCGCTGGGGCGAGAAGGCGCTGCCCCGCTTCATCGACAAGAATGCCGCGCTGGCGCTGCCCGACGGGGCGCCCCTGCCGCCGGAATGGCCGGTCCCGCAGCTGCGGGTGCCGCCGGAGGACGTCGCGCGCTGGCGCGAGGCCAATGGCCTGGGGAACCGCCCGGCCGTGGCGCTGGCACCGGGATCGGTGGGTGCCGCCAAGCGCTGGCCCTATTACGGCGAGGCGGCCCGGCTGCTGCGCGGGGCCGGCCTCGACGTCTGGGTGGTCGGCGGCCCCGGCGAGAAGGCGCTCGCCGCCGAGATCGTCGCCGCCGGCGGCCCGGACGTCCGCGACCTCACCGGAACCGACCTGCGCAACGGTATCCTGGCCATGGCGACGGCCAGCGTCGCCATCTCCAATGATTCGGGGCTCATGCACATCGCCGCGGCGCTGGGGACGCCGACCATGGGCATCTTCGGTCCGACCAGCCCATACCATTGGGCGCCGCTGAACGGCCTCGCGGCGACGGTCCAGACCAGGACTCATATCCCCTGCCAGCCCTGCCACCGGCCGGTCTGCCGGATGAACGACCACCGCTGCATGCGCGACATTCCGGCGACCGATGTCGCCGCCATCGCCCAGCAGGTCCTTGCCGACGCGGCAATACCGGTCGTGCACCAGCTTGCGAAGCGACACCGCGCCCCATACACCGGCCCTGACGTAACCTGAGCCGCCCGCGTGACCCGCGCCCTCAACCCGATCGCCAACCATCTCGCCCGCTCCCGCGCCGCCATGGAACGCGCGGCCGACGATGCCGCGATGCTCGCCAGCGCCGGGCGGATCGCAACGAAAATCATCTCTGCGCTGCGTCGCGGCCACAAGCTGCTGATCGTCGGCAATGGCGGCAGCGCGGCGGACGCGCAGCACATCGCCGCCGAGATCGTCGGCCGCTACAGGCAGGAGCGGCCCGCCTATGCCGCGATCGCGCTGACGACCGATACCTCGGCGCTGACCGCGATCGGCAACGACTACGGCTTCGATCACGTCTTCGCCCGCCAGGTCGAAGGGCTCGGTACACCGGGCGACGTGCTGCTGGCGATCTCGACCTCCGGCCGCTCGCCGAGCATCCTCAACGCGCTGCGCAAGGCGCGCGAGCGCGGACTGGTCACGGTCGGCTTCACCGGCGCCAAGGGCCTCGCGATGGGCGAATTGTGTGACGAACTGCTGGTGGCGCCGAGCGACGACACGCCGCTGATCCAGCAGATCCATCTCGCGACGGCGCATGGCATCTGCGAGATGATCGAAGCGGCGCTGATGCAGGACGAGGGCTAGATGACGACCGCTCAGCTCAAGCCGGCGGCGTTTCTCGACCGCGACGGCGTCATCAATCACGACGACAACTACATCGGCTCGCCCGATCGCATCCGCTGGATGCCGAACGTGGCGCAGGCGATCCGGCGGCTCAACGACTCCGGCTATCACGTGTTCCTGTTCACCAACCAGTCCGGCGTGGCGCGCGGGCTGTTCTCGGAGGATGACGTCACGGGCCTGCACGACTGGATGCGGGCCGAGCTCGCGGCGCAGGGGGCTGTCATCGACGACGTCCGCTACTGCCCCTACCACACCGAAGGCTCCGTCGAGCGCTATCTGCGCGAGCATCCCTGGCGCAAGCCGGCGCCGGGCATGATCCTCGACCTGATGCAGCACTGGCCCGTCAGGCGCGAGGGCAGCTTCGTGATCGGCGACCGCGCCTCGGACATCGCGGCGGCCGAAGCCGCCGGCCTGCCCGGCTTCCTGTTCGCCGGCGGCGATCTCGATGCGTTCGTCGCCGACATCATCGCTCAGACCAGTTCGCGATAGACGGCTGCGATCTTGTCGGCCTCGGCCTCGAGGCTGAACCTCTCCACCACCCGCTGCCGCGCCCGCGCGCCCATCGCCAGTGCGGCATCCGGATCCCGCATCAACGGCTCGAGCGCTGCGACCAGCGCATCGACGTCGCCGGGCGGGACCAGCACGCCTGTGACGCCATCCTCGACCACGATCTCCGCCGCGCCGGCGCGCGCCGCGACCAGCGCCGCTCCTGCCGCCATCGCCTCGATCAGCGTGAGACCAAAACCTTCGTTGCGCGAGGTGAAGGCGTAGATCGTGAGACGCTGGTACCAGCGCTGCACGTCGGCGATGTCGAGCTCGCCGGTGATGATGATGCGCTGCTCCAGGCCCGCGGCGGCGATCTGCTTCTTCAACTCGCTCGCGAACGGCATCTGCTCGGGCGTCACGGCGCCGACCAGCACCGCGGAAAAATCCGGAAAACGCGGCAGCAGCCGGCACATCGCCGCGACGAACACGTCGCTGCCCTTCTGCGCGCGGACGCGGCCGAAGCAGCCGATGGCATATTTGCCCGGCAGTCCGCTCTCGGCGAAGGCCGCGGCGCGATCCGCCGGCGGGGAATACACGTCGGTGTCGACGCCATGCGTCACCACCGTCGCTTCGCGTTTCAGATAGGACGCCGAGATGTCGCTGGTCGCGATGATCGCGTCCATGCGGCGGATCAGCCAGCGCGTGATCCAGCTGTGATGGCGCTGCGCGGCCGAGGTGAACACCAGCTTCAACGGCCAGCCGAGCGCCCGCATGATCACGCCGACGATCATCTCGTCGTTGCGGCGGGCATGCCAGATCAGCGGCCGCCGCCGGCCCCACAATTTGAACAGATCGCTCGCGCGCATCCGCGCGATCCCTTCGGGCGCGTAGGAGCCGAGCCACGCCGCGCGCACCAGCCTCGCCAGCTTCGGCGCCACCATCCGGTTGGTCGCGGTCACGCCGGAATAGCGCCGGTGCAGGTTGGGCACGATCACGTCGAGATCTGCGGCGGAAAACGGCTCGGCTTGCACACTCAACTCCAATTGCAGCGGTTCCCTATACGCAACATTAAGCATCGCCGCCAGTTCGCTATGCACGCAACAGGTCGTTCATTTCGCGGGCGTTAGTCTGCCGGAAACAAACAGGGATCGCGTCAAACAATGACCGTGCTCGTGACCGGCGGCGCCGGCTATATCGGCAGCCACATGGTGCTCGCGCTGGCGGAAGCCGGCGAAAGCGTCGTGGTGATCGACAACCTTTCGAGCGGCTTTTCCGCCTTCGTGCCCGACGGCGTGCCGCTGTTCATCGGCGATGCCGGCGATGAAAATCTCGTCGACGGCGTCATCGGCCAGCACGGCGTCGACAGCATCATCCATCTGGCGGGCTCGGTCGTGGTGCCGGAATCGGTGCGCGATCCGCTGCTCTACTACCGCAACAACACCATGACCACGCGCAGCCTGTTGAATGCGGCGGTCAAGCGCGGCGTCAGCCGCTTCGTGTTCTCCTCGACCGCGGCCGTCTACGGCAATCCGAACGAGGTGCCGGTGCCCGAGAGCGCGCCGACCCGTCCGACCTCGCCCTACGGCACCTCGAAGCTGATGGCCGAGATCATACTGCACGACGTGGCCTCGGCACATGACCTCAACTACGTGGTGCTGCGCTACTTCAACGTCGCCGGCGCCGATCCGTTCGGACGAGCCGGGCTTGCCACCGTCGGGGCGACGCACCTGATGAAGATCGCGATGGAGGTCGCCACCGGCCAGCGCGCCAAGATCGACGTCTACGGCACGGATTATCCGACCCCCGACGGCACCTGCATCCGCGATTTCATCCATGTCTGCGATCTCGCCCAGGTGCACCGCTCCGCGCTGGCCTATCTGCGCGCCGGCGGCAGCTCGGTCACGCTGAATTGTGGGTACGGCCGCGGCTATTCCGTGCTCGAGACCATCGAGGCCGTCCGGCGCGTCTCCGGCCGCGCCATTCCCGTCCAATACGCGCCGCGGCGCCCCGGCGACATCATGAGCATGGTCGCCGACACCAGCCGTCTGAAGGCGCTGCTCGACTGGACGCCGATCTATGACGATCTGGAAACGATCGCCGCCCATGCGCTGGCCTGGGAGGAGAAACTGTTCCTGGAACGCCACAGCGGCACGCTGCAGCGGGCCTCGGCCTAGAATCAACGACTTAGCCGGACGCCGGGGGGCTTGAAAAAGCCGCCCCGAGCGGGCAAGCACTGCTGTCCGCCCGGCGATTTGTCCCGGCGGCCAGGGACCAGAATGGCCGAATTTCCGAAGAAGATCACCGACGATCCCTATGGCGCCGCGATCCTGATCCGCCGCCTCGTGATGGAACAGGGCATCCTCTACTGGCGCCGCTATCTCACCGCCTTCGCGCTGATGGCGGTCTCGGCCGGCGCCAGCGCCGGCGCCGCCTACATCCTCGGCCAGGTCATCAACAAGGCCTATGTCGACAAGAGCATCCCCGGCATCGCGGTGCTCTCCGGCGTCACCGTGCTGCTGCTGTTCGTCAAGGGCGTCTCGACCTACGGCTATGCGGTGATCCTGTCGAAGATCTCGAACGCGATCCTCGCCAACAACCAGCGCGCGCTGTTCGCGAAGCTGATGAGCGAGAGCATCGGCTTCTTCTCCGAGCGGCACTCGTCGGAGTTCCTGGCACGCCTCACCGCCGGCGCCAAGTCCATCACCGACGTCCTGACCATGCTGATCAACGCGATCGGCCGCGACCTGCTGCTCTTGATCAGCATGATCGCCGTGATGGTCGCGCAGGACCCCTGGATGTCGCTGCTCGGCCTCGTCGTCGTGCCGCCGGCCATGCTGGTGCTGCGCAAGCTGGTCAAGCGCATCAAGGGCCTCGCCCACAGCCAGTTCACCGGCAATGCCGACATCCTGGAGACCATGCAGGAATCGCTGCAGGGCATCCGCACCGTCAAGGCGTTCACGCTCGAGGACGCGATGCGCGCGCGCATCGACGAGAACATCGCGGTGGTCGAGCGCAACGCCAACAAGATGGCCCGCGTCTCCAACCGCTCCAACCCGCTGATGGAGATGCTCGGCGGCTTCGCGGTCGCCGGCTGCCTGATGTATGGCGGCTATGCCGTGGTCGCGCTCAACGCCACGCCCGGCCAGTTCTTCTCCTTCATGACCGCCTTCCTGATGGCGACCGAGCCGGCCAAGCGGCTGGCGCGGCTCAACATCGATCTCAACAGCCAGCTCGTCGGCGCCCGCATGCTGCTCGAAGTGGTCGACAGCCCCGCCAGCGAGCAGCCCGACGACGACAAGCCGGCGCTGAAGCTGACGCAGGCGAAGATCGAGCTGCGCGACGTCTCCTTCGCCTATCGCGACAACGAACCGGTGCTCAACCGCATGAGCTTCACGGCCGAGCCCGGCAAGGTCACCGCGCTGGTCGGCCCGTCCGGCGGCGGCAAGTCGACGGTGCTGGCGCTGCTGCTGCGGTTCTACGAGGCGACCGCGGGCGACATCCTGATCGACGGCCAGTCGATCGCGCAGGTGTCGCGGCGCAGCTTGCGCGAGCAGACCGCCTATGTCGGCCAGGACGTCTACCTGTTCCGCGATAGCATCCGCGCCAACATCGCCTTCGGCAAGCCGGGCGCGACCGAGGCCGAGATCATCGAGGCGGCGAAGGCGGCCTGCGCGCACGACTTCATCATGAGCTTCCCGCTCGGCTACGACACGCCGGTCGGCGAGCACGGCACCCAGCTCTCCGGCGGCCAGCGCCAGCGCATCGCGGTCGCCCGCGCGCTGATCCGCAACGCGCCGATCATCCTGCTCGACGAGGCCACCGCGGCGCTGGATTCCGAATCCGAGCGCCAGGTGCAGGAGGCGATCGAGCATCTCTGCCAGAACCGCACCACCATCGTCATCGCGCATCGCCTGCACACCATCATGAACGCCGACGCCATCCTGGTGGTCGAGGCCGGCGAGATCGTCGAGCGCGGCCGGCATGACGATCTGTTGCGCCGTGGCGGCCGCTATGCTTCGTTCTTCCGCCTGCAACAGCGCGACATGGGGCCGAACGTCATCCCCATGACCGCGACGTCCTGACCCGCTTATTTCACCGCACCCGAGATCCATTTCATGAGCGCCTCCACCGTCATCCCGGCCTTCCCGCAGCCTTCGCTTCCCGTTGTCGGCGAAGCCGGCGTCTTTCCGGTCCGCCGCATCTGGTGCGTCGGCCGCAACTATCTCGAGCACATCCGCGAGATGGGCAATGACGAGCGCGACCCGCCGTTCTTCTTCGCCAAGCATGCCGACATGCTGGAGCCGGACGGCGCCGTGATCCCCTACCCGTCGCTGACCAAGGACATGCATCACGAGGTCGAGCTGGTGGTCGCGCTGAAGAGCGGCGGCCTCAACATTCCGACCGACAAGGCGCTCGACCACATCTACGGCTACGCCGTCGGCATCGACCTCACCCGCCGCGACCTGCAGCTCGCCTCCCGCAAGATGCAGCGCCCCTGGGAGGTCGGCAAGTCGTTCGACCATTCCGCGCCCTGCTCGTCGGTGGTGCCCGCGGCCAAGATCGGCCACCCGTCGAAGGGCAAGATCTGGCTGTCGGTCAACGGCACCGAGCGCCAGACCGGCGACCTCTCCGAGCTGATCTGGAACGTGCCGGAGATCATCTGGAAGCTCTCCCAGCAGGTCGAGCTCGCCGCCGGCGACATCATCATGACCGGCACGCCCGCCGGCGTCGCGGCGGTCGTTCCGGGCGACAAGATCGAATGCGGCGTCGACGGCGTGGGCACGCTGAAGGTCTCGATCGGGCCGGCGGCGGCGTAAGCGGCGCCCACGGTCCCTCGCAACACTTCCAAAAAGGCCGCGCTCTGCGCGGCTTTTTTCGGTCTGGCGCCCGATCGCAGCCAGGCACCGAGGTCACCCTCCCCTGGAGGGGGAGGGTCAGACCTGCTTTGCGACATCATCTGATCCACAATCTCAAACAGCGTTCAGGCTGAGACGAGCATCCACGCTCTCGCGACGCAGTCCGCGCCCTGAACGGCTTTCCTTCATTGAAGCCCAATCGCAGCCGAGGACTGGTTCACCCTCCCCTGGAGGGGGAGGGTCGCCTCACGAGGAGCGAAGCGACACGTGAGGCGGGGTGGGGTGATCTCTCCTCTGGCACCGGTGCGCGTGGAGAGATCACCCCACCCCGCTCGCCCGCTTCGCGCGCGAGCGACCCTCCCCCTCCAGGGGAGGGTGGGCACCGGCCGAGCGGCAACACTGATCCACAATCTCAAACAGCATCAAGGAAGAGACGAGCACTCACGCTCTCGCGACGCTCCCGCGCCCGAGTGATGCTCCAATTCCCGCCCTCTCCAGATGGAGGGCGCAGGGAAGGCCGGGCGCTGGCCGCGCCCGTGGCCCGCCTGCAGAAAAAAAGCAGGCGGCAGTCACCACAGGTCTGGCCGAACACACCCGGCCTTCCCCGCGCGATGGTTTTAACAGGCTATAGCGCGCTCTTCCTGGTGCACCGGGCTTTCTGGCCACCATCCGCTGCGCAAAGCGAAGCTTTGTCGCAACGTTGATACTAGCGTCGGAGTATCAGAACCACACGCCTTCACCGTCCGCGAGGCAAACGTTCGTCCGTGCTCATCACACACCGCCGCCCCGCGTCCACCGCTCCCCGCTGCCAACGTCCGTGACGACCGCGAACCGTCCCCTACCGTGCAACAGGATGGGCGGGATAGTAGTGCTGATTTGGGGGCGCCGCAAAGCTGTTTATGTTTTTCGGAAGGGATTGACACTGTTCCGTAAAAACGAATTGATTTGCCCGTCGGGTCATCCCGCCTGTTATTCCGGGACGCGGCGAGGCGCCGCAGCGAAGCTGTGACGCCGACCGCGAGCCCGGAATCCATACTCACGATGGTGGTACAGGACGCGGTTCGAGCGACGACACGTCGCCGCCTCATGGCCGTTCGTGGCTATGGATTCCGGGCTCATTCGCGCCGCCATGGCTTTCGTCATGCCGGCACGAATGCCACGGAATGACGTGCGGGAGAGAGCGGCCCCGACCAATGGCCTAGGTGGCCTGCCGTACACTTTGCGCTCGTGTCGTCATGCCCGCGAAGCAGGCATTGAGTAGCCCGCGTTAGCGGAACGACACACGAGAGATAGAACCCGGATATCGCCGTCTGCCGCGCCTTAGCCGCAGGTACAGTCGGCCGTTCCGCGAACAACTTAAGCAAATTCTTGCAAGACCGAGTTTCGCCGCGCAGGGGACCTGGGCCGCGCAGTGCCTCTTGACACGCGGCTGATCTTTGTTCATCTTATTCGTGAACTTCATGAACAACACGATGTTGTCGACGGAGATCGAAAATGTTAAAGATTGTGGCTAATCCTTCACAGGCAAAAGCCAACATTAGGAAATTCGAAACAGAGCTGAAGCGCAGCCCAGATCTTCAAGCCCGTCTTGCGTATGCACGTGCGTGGTACGCTGACAAAGACGAAAATGGACAGTGGCATTTTGGACCGTCGAAGTTCATCGGCTATCAGGATATCGACGCCAAAAAGTATTTAGCGTCGGCCGAAGATAGTGACGGCCGGCGTACAGAGGCCCAGTTGCAGAGCTGGTTTGATATCGTCGATCCCCAGAATCCGCTGCACACGGAAGTTCATTCAGCGCTTCTCGCATTCCTTGCCGAATATGGCAAAACGCCGAGTGCGATGGCGAGAATTAATGTGGAGCGAAAGAGACGGGCGTTGCCACTTTTAAATATGAAATCAAAAGACAATCCCGGCGCATTAGTTAGCCTTTTGGTCGAGGTGGCTGCATGCTTACCCGAAGAGCAGTTTCGTGAACTGCGCGGCCGGCTTGAGGAAATTTGGTCCTAACAGTTGGTCGCGGAGGAGTAACCCGCCATGCGTCGGAGAATATGGCGGATTACGCTCCGCTAATCCGCCCTACTCCGTCCATCACCGAAACGCCGACACCACGATGGCGCCGACGATCGCCACCGTCAACGTGTACTTCGCCGCATAATACACCGTCCTGTTCCACGCCTTCACCTTCCGCGTGGCCAGATGAAGCTCATACAGCTTGCCGAACACCTTGTTCAGCACGCCGACGTGCTCGCCGTCGACGTTCTGCGTCGCCGAGGCCTTGACGATGTGGTGGCTGACCCAGCGGTTGATGGCGGCGATGAAGCCGAGCTTCATCGGGCGCTCGACGTCGCAGAACAGGATGATGCGGTTGACGTCGGTGGCGTTCTCGGCGCTGTGGATGAAGGTCTCGTCGAACATGAAGGCTTCGCCGTCGCGCCAGACGCAGGGCACGCCGTCGACCAGGATGCGGCACTTGTCGGAGTTCGGCGTGACGAGCCCCAAGTGATAGCGCAGCGAGCCGGCGAAGGGATCGCGGTGGGCGCCGAGCTTGCCGCCGGGCGGCAGCATCGCGAACATCGCGCCATGCACGTTCGGGATGGAGTTCAAAAGCTCGACCGTCTTCGGACACAGCGTACGCGCCGACGGTAGGAAGTCGTCGTACCATTTCAGATAGAAGCGCTTCCAGCCGCTCTTGAAGAACGAGTAGAAGCCCCAGTCGTTGTTGGCGGCGGCGGCGCGGATGAAGCCCTCGTCGAACAGGCGTACCGCCTCCTCGCGGATGGTCTGCCAGTTATCGGTGAGCTTCTTCAACTCGGGAAACTGCTCCACCGGGATCACCGGCGTGTTGGGCACAGCCGAGCCGGCATACATCAGCACATTGTAGGGGGCGAGATAGGTGGAGTGGTCGCCGAGCTGGCGGGCGAAGCGCAGCCGCTGCTTGCCGCGGAAGTGGACGTAGATGGTGGCCCCGATCAGGATGTAGAGGCCGATGAGCTGTGGCGCGAAGAGCTGTCTGAGCATGTCCGGGACCCATGATCCGGCCGCTCAGAGCGTGTTGCGCAGATGTGTCGCCTTCTGGGCGAGATCGAAGGGGTGCTCTGATGCCGGCCAAGGGCCTCAATTTAGCCGCAAGCGCGATCGGCCGCATCCCTTCGCACGGGGGTTGTGAACGGGAATCGGGGTTGAAAGTTCTGCGGCGTGACCCGGCTGCAACAGCCGCCGGCCCCGGCACGCGATCCCGCTAAGCCCGCGTCAGCTCCTGCAGGCCCTTGAAGGTCAGCCGCTTGGGGTCCCGGACGCCGGCCAGATACATGCGGCGGATGAAGGCGACCACCGCGTCGCGGTCGCAGCCAGTCAGGACGACGATGGCATCCACCGCGGTCTTCTGGGCCTCCATGGGACTGGTCCTCCTGGCAATGCACCCGGCACGCGCAAGCTGTCACGATGCCGATTAACATCGCGTTAACCGTGCGGACGGCCGCCGGTTCCCATGCCGCGATTCCTGCCGCCGCTCCATACGCGAAACCGCGCAGGCCGGAGCGGCCGCCGTCGAGCGCCGCGGGAGCGCCGCCGTCACACCAGGAAGAAGTCCTCCGGCGCCCCGATCAGGCGGTCATCGCCGTGGACCACGAGCTTCCGCCGCATCGGGCGCACCGGCGGCGTGATGACCCGCCGTTCGAGCTCGTTGGCGCCTGGCAACTGGTCGACGAAGCGGACGGCGAAGCCGTCGGGGAAATGCCTGATGACACGGCCGATGCAACTGCCCACCGCCAGCGGCGTGCCGATCTCCGGCTGGATCTCCGCCGAGACCGCGGCGCCCGACATCGAGGCATCGATCACGAAGCACGGGATGCAGCTGCCGTCGGCGAGCGTCAGCGCCGAATGCGGCGAGTTCGGCACGAAGCGCGCATCGCGGCGGGAATCGCGGATCGACGGATCCTTCTGCTTCTTCTCCAGCCAGACCAGCTTCTCGGCGAGCTTGGCGCGCTCGGCGCGCGTCATCTCCAGCTCGAGCAGAAAGCCGCCATGCACGGTGTCGCTGATCTCGCCTTCGAACTTGCCGAAGTCGCGGAAATACGAGGTCAGGCGATCGCCGACCTTGCCGACCACGGGCACCTCGAGCAGCGCGCGGAACGGCGACACCCGCGTGGTGCGGCAGGCGAAGGATCGCAGCCGTCCTTCCGGGGAATACCAGTTCGGAAGCGTGTAGGACCCGACCGTCTGAATCCTGACCGCGCGCTGCTTCAGGAATCGAGCAACCGACATTGCACGTCTCCCCCCGACCCCATGCTGTCCCCGACGATGGCCCGGCCCACGCCGCGGCACGATATGCCTGTTACAATTTCTACGTGCATTTTCGGTCGAACTAAATCGAATTGGGCAAAGCCGCCATGCCCGGACCGTGCGCGCAAATTGTTGAGGAAATCTGAATCCGAGACGGAAATCCCGCTCAACGGAATCGTATGTCCAACCCGTTTCTGCTTTCTAAAAATGTCGGCCCGTCGGATTACGGTGCGGCGCGGCACTTGTTCGTCCGGGCACGAGCGGCTGATCGCATCAGCCGCGGCGCCATCGCGCCACGACGCACACCGTCTCACGATGAGCGTGCGTTCGCGTCCAACGTGATTAGTCAATGATTCATCCTAACGCGCGACCACCGAGGCGCGGATGCAACTCACAATTTCATTCAATCTGGTGAGCAACTATCAGCGCGCGCAACCGCGCTGCGAGCAAACAGCTAACACATTCGCGTCGTTTCGCTATTTGCTTGCTAACAACCTGTTCACCACTTGCGCAATCGGTCGGCACGGCAGCTGCTGCAGCCCATGCCGTTCAATTTCGCTTATACTATTGCCGCTTAGTCGTAAGTGAGGGGGACGGCTGTCAGTCGGCTCGCGCGTCGCCCCGGGCGTATGAGTAAGCAGAGTAGTCACGCGTATGATGACCGCACGCATCGTGGTGTTAACCATCGCTCTCGGCGCGGGCGGCGTTGCGGCCTATCTGGTCAGCAATTCCGACGGCCAGCGGCAGGCGCCCGTGGCGCCGGTCGTGCAGCTGCCGACGGTCGAGGTGCTGGTCGCCAAGACCGACATCGGGCTCGGACAGGCGATCAAGCCCGGCGACCTGATCTGGCAGACCTGGCCCGAGGCCGCGAGCAACATCTTCATCCGGCGCGGCGACCGTCCCGAGGCGGCCAATCAGCTGGTCGGCACCATCGCCCGTTCGCCGTTCGTGATCGGCGAGCCGATCCGCGAGCAGAAGCTGGTGAAGGCGGACGGCTCCGGCTTCATGGCGGCGATCCTGCCCGCGGGCATGCGCGCGATCTCCACCGAGATCTCGCCCGAGACCGGCGCCGGCGGCTTCATCCTGCCGAACGACCGCGTCGACGTCATCCTGTCGAAGCGCGACAAGAACCCTGACAAGCCCGGCGCCGCCGACTTCGTCAGCTCCGAGATCATTCTCTCCAACGTCCGCGTGCTCGCGATCGATCAGGCGCCGAAGGAGAAGGAAGGCCAGAACACCGTCGTCGGCAAGACGGTGACGCTCGAGCTCAGGCCCGAGCAGGCCGAGACCCTGGCGCGCGCGCGACAGGCCGGCTCGCTGGCGCTGGCGCTGCGCAGCATCGCCGACGTGAACGCCGCCGACGGCAACAAGACCGAGGCGCAGCAACAGCAGCAGCAGATGGCGCGACGGGGCAGCGCCATCGAGATCATTCGCTATGGGATCACGAGCTCGCTCACGGCGCAGAAGTGACCGAAAGGACGAGGAAGATGATGGGTGGGCATCAACGCGCAAAGTTCGGGACGTGGGTCGTCCGCGCGCTATCGACATCGGCCGTGATCGGGCTTGCGCTCAATCCGGCGCTGACGCCGGTGAAGGCGGCCGACGACAGGCCGGAGACGCCGGTGGTTTCGGTCGGCTCGTCGAAGGTGCGCTTCCTCTCGCTCGGCATCGGCAAGTCGGTGGTCGTCGACTTCCCGCAGGACGTCAAGGACGTGCTGGTCGCCGATCCCAAGGTCGCCAACGCGGTCGTCCGTTCGGCCCGGCGCGCCTACATCATCGGCGCCGCAGTCGGCCAGACCAACGTCGTGTTCTTCGACGGCGAGGGACAGCAGGTCGCCGCCTATGACATCGCGATCAAGCGCGATCTCAACGGCGTGCGCCAGGCGCTGAGCCAGAGCATTCCCGGCGTCAAGATCGACGGCGTCGGCGAAGGCGTGATCCTGACCGGATCGGTGTCGAGCCCGGTCGAGGCGCAGCAGGCCGGCGAGATCGCCGCACGCCTGGTCGGCGGTGCCGACAAGGTGGTCAACTCGATCGTCGTGCGCGGCCGCGATCAGGTGATGCTGAAGGTCAACGTGTCGGAGGTCCGGCGCGAGATCGTCAAGCAGCTCGGCATCGATCTCAGCGCCAGCCTGAACTACGGCACCGCGGTGGTGAACTTCAACAACACCAACCCGTTCACCGCCTATGGCAAGTCGCTGGTCGGCCCCAACGGCCTTTCCGCCACCGGCGGCGGCTTGTCGTCGGTCTCGGCGACGCTGCGCGCCATGGAGACGGCCGGTGTCGTCAAGACGCTCGCCGAGCCGAACCTGACCGCGATCTCCGGCGAATCCGCGACCTTCATCGCGGGCGGCGAGTTCCCGATTCCCGGCGGCTATTCCTGCGATCCCACCACGCGGGTCTGCAGCACGTCGATCACCTACAAGAAGTTCGGCATCTCGCTCAACTTCACGCCCGTCGTGCTCGGCGAAGGCCGCATCAGCCTCCGGGTGATGACGGAGGTGTCGGAGCTGTCGAACGACAACGCGATCACGGTGTCCTATGCGCTGACCTCGGCCTCGACCTCGTCGGTGACGATCCCCGCGATCCGCACCCGCCGCGCCGAGACCACGGTCGAGATCCCCTCCGGTGGCTCGATGGCGATGGCCGGCCTGATCCAGAACCAGACCAAGCAGGCGATCAACGGCCTGCCCGGGCTCAACCAGCTGCCGGTGCTCGGCCAGCTGTTCCGCAGCCAGGACTACGTCAACAACGAGACCGAGCTGATGGTGCTGGTGACGCCCTATGTCGTGCGCGCCGTCGCCCAGAAGGAGCTGTCGCGTCCGGACGACGGCTTCGCGCCGGCCACCGACTCGGAGTCGGCGCTGCTCGGCCGCATGAACCGGCTGTACGGCATCGCCGCCAGGGTCGACGCGGCCACGGGGCAGCCGGCCGGCTTCGGCTTCATCATCGACTGAGATTGCGGGACGACGGGGCACGGGGGAACGATCATGTCGGCAACATCCATACCAGACGGCAGGCGCGCGCTGCGCCGGATCGTCGCCATCGCGGGGCTGGCGCTCACGCTCGGCGCCTGCAACACCACCACCGGTGAGGTCGTCGCGACGATCCCGGACGACTACAAGATCCGCCATCCGATCGCGATCGAGGAAGGCCGGCAGTCGACCGTCGTCTTCATCGGCAGCGGCCGCGGCGGCCTGACCTACCAGCAGCGCGTGGACGTCGCGGGGCTCGCGCGCTCATGGCTGCGCGAAGGCACCGGCGGGATCATGGCGGAGGTGCCGACGGGCACGTCGAATGCGCGCGCCGCGGCCGACGCCTACCGCGAGATCCGCGCCGTGCTGACCGCCGGCGGCGTTCCCTCGCACGCGATCACCCTGCGCAACACCATGCCCGACGATCCGCGGCAGCTCGCCGTCATCCGGCTGAGCTATCCGAAGATCGCCGCCGTCGCCGGTCCCTGCGGGCTGTGGCCCGACGACCTCGGGCCGAACTTCAGCAATCCCGGCTACAGCAGCAACCAGCACTATCAGAATTTCGGCTGCGCCACGCAGCGCAACCTCGCTGCGATGATCGACAACCCGGCCGATCTCGAGCAGCCGCGCTCGGAGATGGCCGCCTACACGCCGCGCCGCTCCGCGCTGTTCGAGAAGTACCGCAAGGGCGAGTCGACGGCGGTGGCGTATCCGGAGTCCGACAAGGCCAAGCTCAGCGATACAGGCAAATGATCAACGCGTCCCGTCAGAGCCAGGATGAGCAGCCCGGCCCCACCGGCCCGGCCCTCGACGATCACATCGCGCCGGTCCCGCGCGTCTCGGTGCAGGCATTCTGCGAAACCGACCAGACCTCGGCCGCGATCCTCGCCGCGAGCCAGGACCGCCGGCTCGGCAAGGCGCACATCACGATCAAGGCGGGCGGCATGCCGCGCGCCATCGAGACCTATCATTCGCAGCCGACGCCGAACGTCATCGTGATCGAGACCAGGCCCGGCGGCGACATTCTCGGCGGCCTCGACGATCTCGCCAGCGTCTGCGATCCCGGCACCCGCGTGGTGCTGATCGGCAGCCCGTCCGACGGCGTCGCCTATCGCGAGCTGGTCCGGCGCGGCGTCAACGACTACGTGCTCGGCCCGGTCGAGACCATCGACGTGATCCGCTCGGTCTGCAGCCTGTTCTCGGCCTCGGAGGCCGTCATCACCGGCCGCATCGTCGCCGTGGTCGGCGCCAAGGGCGGCGTCGGCGCCTCCACCGTCGCCCACAACGTCGCCTGGAGCATGGCGCGCGACCTGACGCTGGATTCGGTCGTGATCGATCTCGACATGGCGTTCGGCACCGCGGGGCTGGACTACAACCAGGATCCGCTGCAGGGCATCGCCAACGCCGTGTTCCAGCCGGACCGGCCGGATACGGCGCTGATGGAGCGCCTGCTCGCCAAATGCACCGAAAATCTCAACCTGCTCGCCGCGCCCGCGACGCTCGACCGCGTCTATGATTTCGGCGCCGACGCATTCGACGCGATCTTCGACACCCTGCGCATGACCCAGCAATGCATCGTGCTCGACGTGCCGCACCAATGGTCGGCCTGGACGCGGCATGCGCTGATCAATGCCGACGACATCCTCGTGGTCGCCGAGCCCGATCTGGCGAACCTGCGCAACGCCAAGAACCTGCTCGGCGTGCTCAAGGCCTCCCGTCCCAACGACCGGCCGCCGCTGTACTGCCTGAACCAGGTCGGCATGCCCAAGCGGCCGGAGATCGACCTGAAGCGCTTCGCCAAGACCGTCGAGGCCGAGCCGGTCGCGGTCATCCCGTTCGACTGCAAACTGTTCGGCACCGCCGCCAACAACGGCCAGATGATCGCGGAGATATCGGGGCTGAGCCGCACGCCAAAACTGTTCCAGGACATCGCGAACCGGCTCACCGGACGGATCGACCACAAGCCGCAGCGCGGCTCGCTGCTGGCGCCGATCGCGAAACTGCTCGGCGCGAAATAGCGCCTGAGATCATGATGCGATTCCAGGGACTCGCATCATGATCTCATCTCTTTGTTTGGGCATGATCTCCGCGTAAATGCCGTTGGCGTTTGTCGCGAGGGAAAACCGGTTTCCACTTTCCGGATCATGCTCTAGTCGTCGGACCGGCTGAGTGCCCGCGCCAGCGCCTTGTCGGGCTCGCCGGCCACCGGACGGTCGCGGCGCGGCGACAGCTCGCGCTGCGCGATCTTGCGGCGCTCCAGGATGCGCTTGACATAGGCGACGCTGGCGCTGGCCTGCTCCGGCGGCAGCCCCGAACGCGCGATGCTCTCGGCCTCGCTCATCCGGCCCTGCAGGCCGACGATGACGGCGAGATTGGTCCGGACCCGCGGGCTGGCATCGGGGTGCGCGCTGGCCTTGCGCAACTGCTCCTCGGCCTTCGGCAGTTCGTTGGAGAGCGCATAGGAGAGACCGAGATTGGACAGCACGGAAGGATCGTCAGGGGCGATCTTCAGCGCCGTCATGTAGTATTGCCGGGCCTCCTCGTTGCGCCCCATCTGGTCGAGCGTGGCGCCCTGCGCCGACAGGATGCGCCAGTCGGGATCCTCGGGCGAATGCGCGCGGCTGAGCACGTCGAACGCCTGCTGGAAATTGCCATTGTCGGCAAGCGCGCGGCCAAAGGCCGCCAGCAGCGCCTTGTTGCCGGGATTGGCGATCGTCGCCTGCTCGAGCACGGCGACCGCCTGCGAGCGCTGGCCGGTGCCGCGCAGGGCGCTGCCATAGCGCAGCGCCACCTCGGGATCGTTGGGATTGGCGCGGAAGCGCTCGCGGAGCTGGTCGATCTCGGCGCGCGGGTCGGCGGCGGCCGCGCGGCTCTTTTCGGGATTGCCGCCCAGTGCCCCCGTGACCTCGCTGAGATCGGTGGTCTGGCAGGCGCCGAGACCGAGCAGCACGGCCGTGAACGACAGCGCGAACGCGGCCGGCCGGAGCAGAGGGAGAGAGCGAAGGGGCCGCGTACGCATGCAACTGAACTACTTCGGGACCAGATGATCTGCACGCTGGCAGATTAACCCTAAGGTCCCGTTAAGCGGGCGCGGCCGGCCCGCTCAATCGATGAATTCGGCGCCGAACTCGCAGCCGATGCGCCAGGCCAGCCGGCACTTGCGCTGGTGGTCGGGCGCGAAGACGATGGTGAACTGCGGGGGAATCTCGACGAATTCGGCGATCACCTTGACGCCGCCGTCGGAAATATCCGTGACCGTGCAGTCCCGCGGCAGGCTGCCGTTGCCATAGTGAATCTTCGCGATCCTCCTGCACAGCCGACGTTCACTCTTGCGACGGTTCGCCAACATCAACATTTCGACGTCTCACCCACTCAATCGTCCAATCCGGAGACCTCGTTTGTAGCGAGGAAACCTTGGGATCTGGCTAGCGCCAAGCCCGGAAATCCGGCGACCGGATTTGGGTTTCGTTTACCCTCTGCATCCCTCAGCGAACCGGCAGCAGCACACGATCGAAATACGCCGACAGCCTCCCGACGTCGTCGAGCGGCAGGACGTCGGCGACATACTGATCGGGCCGCACGATCACGATGCAGCCCGCGGCGCGATCGATGCCGCGCATCGCAAAGATGTCCTGGCCGCTCTTCAGATCGGCACAGAACATCTTCTCGTAGTCGATAAGACCGTAACGGCCCTTCCGCGGCAGCAGCAGCTCCGGCATTCGTTCGAGCGCGAGTTCGCGATGCCCCTGCTGGAACACCGCGCGCAGATCGATCACGGAGTCGATGTCGGCGCCCACCTGGGTGTGGCGGCGCACGGGCGAGGCCGAATCCTCGCTGAGGAATGTGCACAGGCGGCGGATCGCGGACCCCGGCGCGGCCGGATCCTCCGCGGCCGCGAAAGCGAAGATGCGGAAGCGGCCGTCGGCTTGCACGACATGTCCGAGCTGCGCCGGCTTGGCGTCGCCGAGCCGGATGACCGGCGCCGAGTGAAAGCGCTTGCCGATGACGAAGCCGGTGGCGAGCGGCTGGAAAGTGTCGTCGCCGGTGAGGACGGAGGGCCGATAGTGCGTGGCGGTGCCCGCCGTGTAGCGGCCGTGACGGACGAAATAGTCCTGCGTCCTGGCCGCATCGGCGCCGCCCTGCTTGGCGGCGGAGGCAAGAATTCCCGACCATTCGCGATCGAAATCGATCAGCTCCTGGGCGATGGCCCGCCGTTCGGCCGAATAGCTGTGCAGGAGCTGCGGCGCGCAACGCCTGCCCAGCACGGCGGCGAGCTTCCAGCCGAGATTGAACGTGTCCTGCATCGACACGTTCATGCCCTGCCCCGCCTTCGGGCTGTGGGTGTGGCAGGCGTCACCGGCGATGAAGACGCGCGGCAGCCGCGTTGCGACCTCGGCCTCCGGCACGTCGTCGAACTTGTCGGTGATGCGCTGGCCGATCTCGTAGACCGACCACCACGCGACCTCCTTCACCTCAAGCGTATAGGGCGCGAGAATGCGCTGCGCCTTGGCGATCACCTCGTCGACGGTGATGTTGCGCCCGGCCACGCGCTCGCCGACCTCGAGCTTGGCGAGCTCGACATACAGCCGGACGAGATAGCCGCCCTCGCGCGGGATCACCAGCAGGCTGCCGTCCTTGGCGGACTGGATCAGCGACTTGAAGCGGATGTCGGGAAAGTCGGTCACGGCGAGCACGTCCATGACGCCCCAGGCGTGGTTGGCGGAATCCCCGTGCAGCTCGCGGCCGATCGCCTTGCGCACGACGCTGCGCGCGCCATCACAGCCGACGACGTAGCGCGCGCGCACCGTCTCCACCTGGCCTTCATGCTCCGGATCAATGCGATCGAAGCTGACTGTCACGCCGTGCGCGTCGATGCCCGCGGCCGGATCGATCCGCAGATCACGCAGTCGCCGCGCGTAGTGCGGCTCGAGCTTCGCGGCCGAACGGCGCATCACGTCCAGGAAGAAATCGTGGACCCGAGCCTGGTTGAGCACGACATGCGGCATCTCCGACAGGCCGTCCTCGACGTCCTGCACGCGACCGCTGCGCGCGATATGCTTGCTGTCTTGGTCGCTCGGCTTCCAGAACGTGGTCTCGTTGATCCAGCACGCTTCCCTCAGCACTTTCTCGGCAAAACCATAGGCCTGGAACATCTCCATGGTGCGGCAGGCGATGCCGTCGGCCTGGCCGAGCAGCAGCCGGCCCGGCTTCTGCTCGACGATGCAGGTCCTGATGTCCGGAAAAGCGGAAAGCTGGGCAGCGAGGTTCAACCCGGCGGGGCCACAGCCGACGATGAGGACATCGGCCTCGGGCGGCAGCGGGCCGGTCGCGCCGGCGCTCGCGACACGTTCGGCCGCGTCGAAGATCTCGGGATCGCCCGGCTGGAAGCCGTTGAGATGAAACTGCACGTGACCACCCTCCCTCGCCATTCTTATTGATCAGTATGCTGATCATCAGTATGCTTGTCAAGCTGGTGACAGGAGATTCGAATTGACCGAGATGCGGGACATGCCGGGGCACCTGGCGCGCCGGTTTCAGCAGATCGCCGTGGCGGTGTTCCTGGCGGAGGTGGAAGCGGCCGGCTTCGACCTGACGCCGGTGCAATATGCGGCGCTGGCGGCGATCGCGGCCAACCCGGCCATCGACCAGATCACGCTCGCTGGCCTGATCGCCTATGACCGCACCACGATCACCGGAGTGATCGACCGGCTCGCACAGAAGGGCCTCGTCGTCCGCCGTGCGAGCGCGCGCGACCGCCGGTCACGGGAGCTGTTGATCACCGACGAGGGGAGAAGGACGCTGGAGGCGATCACGCCGGCGGTCGAGGCGGCGCAGCGGCTGATGGTGCGCGGCCTCAGCGAGGCCGAGGCGAAGGAGTTGATCCGCCTCATGCAGAAGGCGATCGCCGCCGGCAACGATCTCAGCCGCGCGCCGCTGCGGGAGGGGGCGGCGGAGCGGTGATGGAGGGCATTGCATTCGGACATGGGGGCGCACGCCGAAAGTGCCTTTCACCCCGGGCGAACTGCGACCTAGTTGCTCATGGTCGGGCTTGTCCCCGACATCCATCTCGTGGTTGCCCGGCATGTCGGCGTGGATGGGCGGGACAAGGCCGGCCATGACGCCGTGGAGAGATCTTGACGCAGACTCACACCACGTTGCCGATTCCCCCTGCCCTCATGAATACCGCATCACGCCGTCGTCGACCTTGCCGAAGCGCAGCGAGACGATATCCAGCGCGTAGTTCTGGTACAGCCGCCACGGCCGCTTGGAGCCCTGCTTCGGCAGGTCGGCGACCGCGCGCTGCACATAGCCGGAGCTGAAGCTCAGCGACGGCAGCGGCGTAACGGTGGAATCGTCATTGTGCGGCACGCATTGGCGATAGCCGTGCCGGTCCATGTAGTTCAGGAGACGGCAGACATATTCGCAAGTGAGGTCGCATTTCAGCGTCCAGGACGCGTTGGTGTAGCCGAGCGTCGCCGCCAGATTCGGCACGTCGGAATACATCATGCCCTTGTAGTTGAGCGTCTTGGCGAAATCGACGGTGCGGCCATCCACGACGACCTCGATGCCGCCGAGCACCTGCAGCACCAGCCCGGTCGCGGTGACCACGATATCGGCCTCGATTTCGCGGCCGTCGGTGAGGCGCAAGCCGCGCTCGGTGAAGGTCTCGATCCCGGCCGTCACCACCGAGGCGCGCTGCTCGCGAATGGTCTTGAACAGGTCGCCATCCGGCACCAGGCACAACCGCTGGTCCCACGGGTTGTAGCGCGGCGTGAAATGGGTGGCGACGTCGTAATCGGGGCCCAGCGCGGCGCGCACCCCGCCCAGGATCAGCTGCTTGACCCGCTGCGGCTTGCGCCGGCTGAGCTGGAAGAAATACATCCCGAACAGCACGTTGCGCCAGCGGATCAGGTGATAGGCGAGGCCAGCGGGCAGATGCCGGCGCAGCTTGTTGGCGAGCGCGTCCTGCGCCGGGCGCGACACCACATAGGTCGGTGAGCGCTGCAGCATCGTCACATGCGCGGCGGACTTGGCCATCGCCGGCACCAATGTGACCGCGGTCGCGCCGGAGCCGATCACGACGACGCGCTTGCCGGCATAGTCGAGATCCTCCGGCCAGGCCTGCGGATGCACGATGCGGCCCTTGAAATCGGCCATGCCCTTGAAGTCCGGCAGATAGCCCGACTCGTAGCGGTAGTAGCCGGAGCACATGAACAGAAAGCCGCAGGTCATCGACACTGTCTCGACCGTGCCCTGCTCCGTCCGGCGCTCGGCCTCGACGGTCCAGCGTGCGTCCGCGCTCGACCACGACGCGCGCCGGACCCGATGGTTGAACCGGATGTGGCGGTCGATGCCGTTCTCGGTCGCGGTGTCCTGGACGTATTTCAGGATCTGCGGCCCGTCGGCGATCGCCTTCGGATCGGTCCACGGCTTGAACGAATAGCCGAGCGTGTACATGTCGCTGTCGGAGCGGATGCCGGGATAGCGGAACAGGTCCCATGTGCCGCCGATCGCGCCTCGCCCCTCCAGGATCGCGAAGCGCTTGCTCGGGCACTTGTGCTGCAGATGATAGGCGGCGGCGATGCCGGACAGCCCGGCGCCGACGATCAGCACGTCGACATGCTCTGTTGACATGAGGTGTTCCTGGCGTTTCCTGGTGCGGCTTTCTTGCTCTGGCTGCGGACAGTCGCAACCCGGCTCGTCGCTGTCAAATCGCCGGCGCATTCGTCGTCGGTCAACCCTCCTCCGCTATCAGCGGGAAACACCCTCGATACGGATCTGGTGATGAACGCTCCCCACCCGCGCGACGACAGGCCCGGCGACAGCGACAGCCGGGACGGCAGTGGTGCGCCGTCGCAGCGCATCGCCCTGGGCTTTTCGCTGTTCGCAATCGGGCTCGCAGCCTGGTCGCTCTTCCCGAGCTTTCCGGCCGGCCAGCTGATCGCGGTCGTCACCGTCATCCCGCTGGTGGCGCTCATCCTCACCTTGCGCTTTCCCGGGCGGTTCCGCATCGGCCTCGGCTCCGGCTACGGCGCCAATCTCGGCACCGGTTGCATCGTGGCGGCCGGCACGCTTGCCGCGCGCACGCTGTCGGACATCAATCTCGTCGACTGGCTGCCGCTGACAGCCTTCGCGACCGCGGTCGCGATCATTTTCCTCATCGTCGCCGCGCGGTTCGAAACCCAGCTCCGCCGCCGCGGCTGGCGGCTGCTGCTCGCCGCTCTCTTCGTCGCCGCCTATGCGTTCGGGACGCTTGGCCAGTTCAACACCGCACTCGACCGCTCGGCGCCGGCGCTGCTGCGCAGCCGTGTGCTCGCCAAGCATCTCGGCCACAGCCGGCTCGCCACGCATCAGGTGACGCTCGAGCCGTGGGGCCCGTTCGCGCGAGCCACCGATGCCCATGTTGCGCAGGCGCTGTACGAAAGGTTGCAGCCGGGCGACACCGTGTGCCTGCGCCTGGGCGATGGCGCGTTTCGCATGGCGTGGTTCACGGTGGCCGCATGCCGTTGAGACCCGGCGCTGCGGCCGAGACAGGAACGGCCATTTGCGCAGCGCGGCGATGCTGCGTATCGTCGTAGCTTCGTGGCCCGCATGAGCGCAGCGATATGCGGGGCCTCACGCGCCGTCTCGATGAACCCGGACGTCGCTCCGCTCATCCGGGCGATGCGATTGCGAGCCGTTCTGCATGACCGACTTCCTGCCCCGCCCTTTCGCTGTCGATCGTCCCGACGTGCTGGAGCTCGACATCACCGCGCTCGACGCGCGACCCGGCGCGGTGCTGGTGGCGCGCTCGCCGTTCTATCCCGGCGGTGGCGGACAATTGCCGGACCGCGGCACGATCACGTGGAACGGGATCGTCCGCGTCGTCACCGGGTTCGAGCCGACCGCCGACGGCATCTGGCACCTGATCGGTGATGACGCCATCCCGGACGGGGCGATCGAACTGCACGTCGATCCGGCGTTCCGGCAGCGCATGAGCGAGCAGCACACGGTGGCGCATCTCGTCAACAGCGCCGTCTACACCCTGTTCGACGGCGCGCTGCTGACCGGCGTCCGCATGACCGAGACCGACGAGTTCAGCGTCGACTTCGACCTGCCCAAGTTGGCGCCGGAGCAGCTGCGCGCGGTGGAGGACGCGGTCAACGCGGCGATCTCGGACGATCGCCCGGTACGCGCCTTCGACATGCCCTATGACGACGCGCAGGCGACCGCGGGCCTGTTTCGCGCCAAATCGGTCGCCCCGCCGCGCCAGGCCGACGGCCTGATCCGCATCGTCGACATCGACGGCCTCGACCGCCAGGCCTGCGGCGGCACGCACCTGGTCTCGACGGCGCAGGCGCGGCGCATCCGCATTCTCAAGGTCGACAACAAGGGCCGGCAGAACCGGCGGTTGAGGATCGGATTCGTCACGGCTTGAGAATCGCGCGGCTCGCGATGAAACGGCCGGCGTCGCAATGCACATTGTCAAACGCGTATATCATCGCTCGACGTCCGATACGATTGTAACGCAGGCGCGTCCGTGATCCCATGGAAGCTCACGTCTTCCTTGCGTTCCGCAACGTCTCCGAGGGCAACTCACCCATCATCTGACGGTACTCGCTGGCAAAGCGGCCCAGATTGCCAAAGCCGCATTTGAAGGCGACCGACACGACGCTTGTGTTGGCATCGGGCCGTCGCAAAAGTTCGGATGCCCGCTGAAGTCGGACGCGCTTGGCAAACTGGCCGGGTGATCCGCGTCCCGACTCCGAGAACTCGCGGAAAATCGACCGGACGCTGACCCCCGCGATCGCGGCAATCTTCTCGAGGTCCAGAGGCTCGTCCCAATGTGCCTCGATATAGGACTCGACGGTATCGACAACCATACGGTTGACTCGCTGGGGCGCATTCAGCAGGCGGCTGCTAAAGCTGTGCCGATTTGCAAGCAGGAGCCGGATCATCAAGCTCCGCTCGAGCTCTGCGATGGCTATCGGCGAGTAGTCCGCTCCGAACATCTGCAACTCACCGGCAAGCCTGAAAACGTCCTGGCGGACGAGAGCCATGACAGCAGGATCGGTTGGGCCTTCGTCAAAGGTCAGATTCGTATCTCTGTCATCGCCGAGCATGGCTCTCAACAGCTGGTGCAAAGGCGCGCTTTCGACCCTGACCACCAGTTGGCAGTAGCCGGCAGGAAATTCGAGATCCAGTCTTGAATCCCCGGATATCAGGGGACTCCAGGCGACGATCGCCTGGTGGCCTCGCGCAGTCCTGTATCCGGCAGTGCCCTGGATCGAGAAGAACTGTCTGTAGATCGTCGATTCCGGAAACGACACCGACGCCGCGCCCGCATATGAGCAGAACGCCAGCCCCGCGGTGCTGAGCCGCGCAAGATTGGCCTCGATGCCGAAGCTGGAGTCGGAGCTGTCGAAACGATCGACGGCGTAGATGCTGAACAAGCGATCGCGCGCGAACTCGCGATCACGCGAGCGAAACAGCGGATATCGATCGAGATATGAGATTTGACCCAAACAGCTCCTCCGCCCGATCGGCATCACCACCTGGTCAACCCTCGTGCAATCGTCAGGCGCGTGAGCACAAGGCCGTGCGTTAGGACACGTGGCAAGCACGAATTTCGTTCAGTTCCACAGTTCGGACAACGTCCCGGCGCGAGGGGGCGTACGATTTTCGCGGTGATAACCGAACACCCCGTATTGTTACGGACAGAATGCTGCCTCGCGGGGCTGGCCGTGGTCTGCGCCGGGTCGTCCAATGGCTCGCTCGGAACAACGGCGTACCAAGCGGCCAAATGCGATGGGTATCGGGGTCATCGGAGCGGCAGCATACGGCCGATCTGTCGGGGATCGGACAAATACTTGGATAATTCGATTCAACTACGATCCGCTCACTCTGGACCAGAGTCGGGCCTCGCGGCGGCGTTTGGCCCCAGCGAACCAAGGTCCTGGAAATCGACAGACGTGCATGTGCCGAAACCCCGGCAGAGCAGACCTAGAGAGGAAAGAGAATGTTCGGCCGCAGACACGCCAAGGGTGACGCACAGGCCATGCTCGACGCGATCAGCCGCTCGCAGGCCGTGATCGAGTTCAACATGGACGGCACGATCATCACGGCAAACAAGAACTTCCTCGATACGCTCGGATACCGGCTGGATGAGATCCAGGGCAAGCATCACAGCATGTTCGTGGCGCCGGCCGAGCGGGACAGCGCGGCCTATCGCGAATTCTGGGCGGCTCTCAACCGCGGCGAATTCCAGGCCGCAGAATTCAAGCGGATCACCAAAGGCGGCGGCGAGGTCTGGATCGAGGCGTCCTACAATCCGGTTCTCGACGGCAACCGCCGACCGGTGAAGGTGGTGAAGTTCGCGACCGACATTACCGCGAAAAAGCTGCGCAGCATGGCGGACGGCTCCAAGATCGCTGCCATCGATCGCGCCCAGGCCGTGATCGAGTTCAAGCTGGACGGAACGGTCGTGACGGCGAACCAGAACTTTTGCGACGTTCTGGGTTATCGGCTCGACGAGATCCAGGGCCGGCATCACAGCATGTTCGTCGAGCCGTCACAGCGCGACAGCGCGGCGTATCGCGAGTTCTGGACGGCCCTCAATCGCGGCGAATATCAAGGCGGCGAATACAAGCGCATCGGCAAGGGAGGCAAGGAGGTCTGGATTCTCGCCACCTACAATCCCATGCTCGATACCGCCGGCAAGCCGTTCGGCGTGGTCAAGTTCGCGACCGACGTCACCGCGCAGAAGCTCAGGAACGCGGATCTGGCCGGCCAGATCGATGCCATCGGCAAGTCGCAGGCTGTGATCGAGTTCAACATGGACGGCACGATCATCACCGCGAATGACAATTTCCTGCATGTGCTCGGCTACACCCTGGCCGAGGTCAAAGGCAAACATCATAGCATGTTCGTCGAGCCTTCGGAGCGCGATGGTGCCGCATATCGCGAGTTTTGGGCCGACCTGAACCGGGGGCAGTATCAGGCGGCGGAATACAAACGCATCGGCAAGGGCGGCAAGGAGGTCTACATCCAGGCCTCGTACAATCCGATCCTCGATCTCAACGGCAAGCCGTTCAAGGTCGTGAAGTATGCGACCGACGTCACCAGGCAGGTGCTGGTGCGCATAGGCAACGAGCGCGTCCGTGCGATGATGGAATCCGTCGCAGCAGGCTCCGAGGAGTTGAACGCGTCTGTGCGGGAGATTTCCGAAGCCATGACCAAGTCCCGCGAGACGGCGATGGGCGCCGTCGGTCAGGTGGCATCCGCCGACGGCCAGGCGCAGCGGCTGTCCGAAGCCACGCAGGCGATGAGCGGCATCGTCGAGATGATCAACAACATCACCGGGCAGATCAACCTGCTCGCGCTCAACGCCACCATCGAATCCGCCCGCGCCGGCGAAGCCGGGCGTGGCTTTGCGGTCGTCGCCGCCGAGGTCAAGAACCTCGCCAACCAGGCCAAGCAGGCCACCGACAAGATCGCCCAGGAAATCGAGAACCTCAACGGCATCTCGGGCGACGTCGTGACGGCGCTCAACTCGATCAAGCAGGCGATCAACAGCGTCAGCGAATACGTCACCTCGACGGCGGCGGCGGTGGAAGAGCAGAGCACGGTGACGAACGAGATGTCGTCCAGCATGGCCCGCGCCGCAGCCGAAGCTCAGGCCTTGGCCGCCCGGACCGCGGCTTAGCTGCGCGCGACCAGGGCGGCGGAGCCCGGCGGGTCGCCGCCCCATAAGCGATCGAATGCGGGCGTTCACCAGAAGGCGCTGACGAGAAGACCGTGGCCGACATCATTCATTTTCCTGCTCCCGATTCCTCGCGATTCGTCGAACAGCACGCCGTGGCGGCTTGTCGGGCACTCCTGCGTCCCCAGACCGAACGCCTCCAGCAAGAGTTGCAGCAGTGGCGCAACGCCTTGGATGAGTTGGATCAGCACATCGGCGCGGACCCGTCATTCGCCGCGCTACTGTCTGAGAGCGCAAAGGTGCGCGCGCTCATCTCCGCTGCCGAAAGCGCGCTGGACGCAATCTTCTGAGACCAGGCGGTGATCGCCGCGGCACGGCTGACGGTTGCGCGGCGACGCGCACCGCCAGGATTGCCGCCAACAAGCCAGCGGGACGACAGCAGTCCCAGTCGCCGCCGCAAGGTCACGGCCGATGCAAGATCACGTCGAATCCTTCCTCCGGGGTCGGCGCCACGAAGTATGAAGTGAACAGGTCGAACTCCTCGTCGGTCACGGTGAAGGCGTGGCGGCCTTCCGCGTTGCGGGCGCGCAGCCGCGCCTTGCAGACCTCGTCGGGCACGTCGAGGTGATGCAACTGGTGCGGCACGCCGGCGGCTTCGAACAGACCGCGCATCCAGGCGCGGCTCGCCGGCGTGTTGGCGGGGAAGTCGAGCACGACCGAAACGCCGGCTCGCAACAACGCGACGACGTGCGGCCCCATCACGCTGCGCAGCCGTGACGAATTGCGCACGTAGTCCGCCAGGCTGCTCTGCTCGCCGGGATAGAGCCGCGACAGCCAGTCGTCCTCGGCGACCACGACGGTGGCCGGGCGATGGCCGAGCTCCGCGGTGAGCGTCGATTTGCCGGCAGCGATCTTGCCGCACACGAGGTGCAGCGTCGGTTGGTTGGGAGACACGGATACAGACCTCGCATACGGCGCATCTTCGGGCGCCAAGAGCATTCACAGGCAATTCTCGCAGGCGGAAGCGCCCGGCCCGACGGATCAGGCCGGGTCGGTAATTCGGCTGCTGACGGCAGCGCCTGCGATGCGAATGCGGAAGGTCATGAGGATATATTTGACAGATGTCGCTGACGGCGTCCAGGCCCGGCCGTCATCCGTCGCGAGACCGCGCCGCGATTGAGTTCGACTCGCAAGAATGGCCCGCGCGCATTTCAGTCGCACCGGCCGCTCGCGAATGAGTTGAAGTCACTTCACTGTGGCCGAATTGATCCACTGCGACGGGAGTCGAGCCGGCCGCGTGTCGTCCATTGCCAACCGGATGTCCGCTCCTGTAGGTAGTTGCGAGGGACGGGGGCGTCAGTCGGTGGCTCGTCAAGGGCGTCAACTACAAGGCATCGCATCAGGACGACGTGAGGCGCGCATGCGCTCGGCGCGGCGGCGCGCAGCGCTGTCGCGGCTCGGCGGCGCTCTCGTCTGGTTCGCGGCATGGGCCCTGATCTTCCAGTCCGCGCTGGCGCTCTCCGCGATGAGCGCTGCGGTTGCGGCCCCCGATGCCGTCGCCGTCATCTGTCAGAGCTCCGCCGACGATCCAACGTCGGACGACATCGGCACTGCGGCCAAGCAATGCGCGAGTTGTCCGTTCTGTGCGCTCGGGCGCGGCGTCACTGTCCCGCACGTCCCCGCCGTGGCGCGGCCGATGCCGGTGGTCGTGGCGATCCTGATCGAGCGGACAGACCTCGTTGCGGCGCCTCGGCCTGCGCTCGAACTGCCGGTCGCTCGCGGACCACCGGCGGCCCTCTAGGCCGATACTCCAGACATCTCATCCCGTCACGATGCGGCCGGTCTCGTCCGCGCGCGCTGTGGGCTGCCGTCCGGCGGTCGCCGCAGCCGTGCCCGGAGCCGCCTCGTCGCGACATGTTCACGAGGCCACGGCGCGCTCGCAGCCGGGCGCCTCTCCCATTCCTATTCCGAGATCCCCTCATGGACCATTGTTCGACACCCGTCCGGCAGCGGTTGCTCCGCTCAACCACCGTGCTCACATCGCCGGCGCTGCTGGCATTCGCCCTTTCGAGTCCCGTGCTCGCGCAGGACCCATCGCAGGCTCGCTCCGCCGCCACGCTGCCGCAGGTGACGGTCGCTGTCCCGAAGCCCCGGCCGGCCGCCCGAACGGCAGTCCGCCGCAGGGGCGCACATGCGGCGACCAATCCGGCCAGCGCGCCACCGCCGCAGGCGGCCTCATCCGACGGCGTCGGCGCGCCTCCCGGCGCCACTTCGGTTGCACCGGATGACATCCTGGCGAAGCGCGCCACCACGAACGACACCGCTGCGCTGTTTGCGGATGTCCCCGGAGTCAGCCTCTATTCGGCCGGAGGGGTCTCCAGCCTGCCGGCGATCCATGGCCTCGCCGACGACCGCCTGCGCATCAAGGTCGACGGCATGGACACCATCGCCTCGTGTCCCAATCACATGAACCCGGCGCTGTCCTATATCGATCCGGCCCAGGTCGCCGCGGCCAAGGTCTGGGCGGGCATCACGCCCGTGAGCGTCGGCGGCGACTCGATCGGCGGCACCGTCGCCGTCAGCTCGCCGGCGGCCCTGTTCGCGGCGCCGGGGCAGAGCCTGCTGACCAAAGGCAGCATCGGCACGTTCTACCGCAGCAACGGCAACGTGCGCGGCGTCAACCTGTCGGCCACCATGGCCACCGAGAACTACAGCGTCAGCTACAGCGGCGCTGCGGTCAAGGCCGACAACTATACGGCCGGCGGCAACTTCAAGAACTTCACCCTGAGGAGTTCGATCACGCCGGTGCTTCCCCTCGATCAGGTCGGCTCATCCGCCTACGAGACCAGGAATCATCTGATGGGCATCGCCTGGAACAAGGACGGCCAGCTCATCGAGCTGAAGGCGGGAGTGCAGGAGGTCCCCTATCAGCTCTACCCGAACCAGCGCATGGACATGCTGGGCAACGATGCCTACAGCTTCAACCTGCACCATCTCGGCCGGTTCGACTGGGGAGATCTGGACACCCGCCTCTATCACCAGTCCGTCGATCACTACATGGACTTCGGCGGCGATCGGCTGTTCTCGTATGGCACACTCAGCCCGCCGAACACGACGGGTGCGCGCTATCCGGTCAACGGCATGCCGATGTATACGCACACCAAGACCAACGGCCTGACCTCCAAGGCCGACATCACGCTGTCGTCCCGCGACGTGGTCCGCGTCGGCGTCGACCTGCAGACCTACCGTCTCGACGACTGGTGGCCGCCGGCCCCCGATTGCGGCGTCGGCAACTGCATCGGCGGCATGGCGCCACTGACGTTCTGGAACATCAACGGCGGCAAGCGCGACCGGGCCGGCGTGTTCAGCGAGTGGGAGGCGAAGTGGAGCCCGTCCTGGCTGTCGCTGCTGGGCGTGCGGTTCGAACGCGTCGAGACCGACACCGGACCGGTCGTCGGCTACAACACCAGCACCACGCCGCTGACATCGGGATTCATGTCCGGCATGTACGAGACGAGCTCTGTTGGCTCCCGCGCGGCGTTCAACGCCATGGATCGCTCGCGAAAGGACAACAATGTCGATCTGACGGCGCTGTTCCGGAACACGCCGAGCGCCCATCTCACCTTCGAGTTCGGCGCGATGCAGAAGACCCGCTCGCCGAATCTCTACGAGCGTTATTCCTGGTCGCGCAACACCATGGCGCTGGAGATGAACAACTTCGTCGGCGACGGCAACGGCTATCTCGGAAACCCCAATCTGAGACCCGAGGTCGCCCATACCGTGAGCTTCACCGGCGCCTGGCACAGCGCCGACCATGAGGCCGAGATCCGGCTCACGCCCTACTACACCCATGTACGCGACTACATCGATGCGGTGCAGTGGAAGGCCGCCACCAACACCGCCGCCGTGCCTGCCGTCGCCAACCAGTTCGTGATCATGAAATACATGAACCAGCAGGCACGGCTGTACGGCTTCGATCTGTCCGGCAAAGTGCCGCTGGGCAGGACGCCGATCGGCGATTTCGGCCTGAAAGGAGTGTTGAGCTATACCAACGGCCGGAATCTCGACACCGGAAGCGGTCTCTACAACATCATGCCGGTCAACGGCAGGCTGACGCTCACGCACCGGCTCGACGGCTGGGACAGCGGCCTCGAGCTGGTGATGGTAGGCCGCAAGTCCGACGTCTCCGTCGCGCGCAACGAGCTCAAGACCCCGGGCTACAGCCTGGTGAACCTGCGCAGCAACTACACCTGGCAGAGGCTGCGCATCAGCTTCGGCGTCGAGAACCTGTTCAACAAGCTCTACTACCTGCCGCTCGGCGGCGCCTATATCGGCGAGGGCGCATCGATGTCGTTCAACAAGGAGGCCGGCACCGTCGCTGCCACCGGCGGCGGCGTATCGGGCACCGCGACGATGTGGGGCACCGCCGTTCCCGGCCCCGGACGTTCGTTCTATCTGGGTGCGAACCTGGAATTCTGACGCCGGCATTCGTATCTCGCCCTGTCCCGCCAGCGGGACAGGGCGAGAGCGGGCGCCAGACGACCACGGCGTCGCGACGAGCGGCACGAGCGAGACGTAACGTCGCGCATCACGCCGTCTGCGATTCTCGGCCAAAATCGCCGCTCTCACGAACTTGGAAAAGCTCTAAGAGCGATTCCAGCCGCCGCTCCGTTGACACATCGGGGCGGTTGCCGTCTCCACTGATCCCACGATGCATCGTATTTGAATCTTCTCATTGGAGGGATTGATGAGACTGACCATCGCGGCCGTGATCGGTGCCGCACTCGCCGGCTTCGCCATCTCGCCGGCTCTGGCCGACGGCTACAAGGACTGCACCAAGCTCGACAAGGCCCAGTGGAAGCCGGCCGCCGAGGCGGAAGCCAAGGCCAAGGAAGCGGGCTACGAGGTGCGCCGCTCGAAGGTCGAAGGCTCCTGCTACGAGGTCTACGGCGTCAAGGGCGGCAAGCTCCATGAGCTGTTCTACAGCCCGGAGGATATCAGCCTGAAGCACACGATCGCCAAGTAGTTGGCGCAAGCGTCGCCCAGCGTGCTGGACGACGTGACGTGAGAGCCATGCACGGCACAGCCCCCCGAGCCAGCCTGAAACGCAAGGACACCGCCGACACCGTGCAGGTCTGGGACCTGCCGCTGCGGCTGTGGCACTGGATGCTGGTCGTGCTGGTGCTCATCGCCTGGGTGACGCCGAACGTCCATGACGGCCTGCACCGGATCGCGGGCTACGCGATCCTCGGCTTGCTCGCCTTTCGCCTGATCTGGGGCATCATCGGTACGCGCCATTCGCGCTTCCGCAGTCTCAAGCTCCGGCTGCGCGCGACGCCGGCCTACCTGTGGAATCTGCGGCGCGGCAAGACCGGGCGCTATCTCGGGCTGAATCCCGCGGGCACGGCGATGCAGCTCGCACTGCTGCTTCTGCTCATCGTCTCCGCGATGACCGGCGCGATGCAGGTGACCGTGCGCTTCTTCGGCATCTGGTGGGTCGAGGACACCCACGAGGTGACGTCATATCTCCTGATCCCGCTGGTGGTGCTGCATGTCGCCGGCGTCGTGCTGGTGAGCCGCCTGCAGCGCGAGAATCTCGCCCGCGCCATGCTGACGGGGCGCAAGCTGCTGCGGCGCGGCTCGCGCTGACCGGGCGGCTCAGCCGCGCACGGCGTAGGGCGTCTGCGCCAGACGGTCGGCCCCCACGGCGAGATCGCGCTGCGCATCGGCCAGCGCCTTGCGTTCGCGCTTTTCCTCGGGCAGCGACCAGATCGAGTCCTCGGGCGCGTAGTCCCGGATCAACCTCGTGCCGCCGACGATGATCTCGATGGTGCTCATGACGTCAGCTCCACGAACCAGTTTCAAGAGAGTACGCGGCGCGGCTGGCGGTGGCAACCGAGCGTCAGCCAGAGGCCCTGCGGTCTCCAGCATCTGTCATCGCCGAACGATCGTTCGCGGCGAATCGCGCCACACACGGAACTCACGAGCGTTGCACGCAGGCCACAGTTCTCGCAAAAGCTGCGCGGGCGCGGAGATGCGTTATTGCGCCGGGCCGTCTTGCGCCGAACAATCGCAGGTATCGGATGCCTGACCGCCCCTCACCAGCAGGGGCTCGGATTTTGGGGAGGCCGGATGATGAGCTCGCAGCAGCTTTTGGCGCGTGCGTTGTGTCGGTCCGTTGTCCTGGTAGCTTGTGCGGCGGCATGGCCCGCGGCCGCCGCCGAGATCGAGGCAGCGACGCCGCCCGTCGCCGCGGAGCCGATCGCGACGTCGCCGCAGCCGACCGCAGCCGAGACTGCGCTGACGACCGCGTCGATCACTCCATCGGCTGTCCTGCCGGCGGACGAACAGGCCGCGCCCGGCGCGGCGACCGAACCGCCCCGGCCCACTGTCGCCAGCGCCGACCGCATCGAGATCCTCGACGAGTGCCCCGACATCGATGCCTGCATCGACCGCTATCTGTGGGCGCTGTACGAGCGCGCACCGAAGCTCGACAAGATCCGCGAGACCGAGCGCCGCGTCGTCACGGTCAAGCGCAAGGGACGCATGGTGAAGGTGACGCGCAGCTTCACCAAGCTCGTCGACAACGACTTCACCTGGAAGGATCCGAAGGCGGCCGAGCGCATCGGCCGCAGCATGATGGAGTATGTGATCGGCGGCATGGACCGCGGCTTCAAGCTGAAGCTGTTTCACACTTTGCATGCCGCCGAGGCCGCAGGGCTCGCGCCCGGCATCACCAGCGGCTTCCGCGACGACTACCGGCAGGAGATCGCGAGCGGCCTGAAGGCCGCCAGCAACCGCTCCTATCACGGCGGCAGCCTGCGCGGCGGCTACGGCCACGGACTCGCGGCCGACATCGTCAGCGTCAACGGCGCGACGCGCGCACAGCGCTGGGTGGCGACCGAGGCGCTGTGGAAATGGGTCGATGCCAACGGCAAGACGTTCGGCATCGGCCGGCCCTATCTCGATCACGACCCGCCGCATGTCGGCCCGGTCGACGGCGAGGAATATGCCAAGCATCGCGCGCCGGCCGTGAAGGTGGCAGCGGCGGAGACGAAGAAGCACAAGCGGATCGCGGCACGGCCTGAGCATCATGCGGCGAAGCGTACGAAGGCGATCCGCGCGTCGGCGCTGGCCTCGCGGCGAACGAGCTGATTGTCACGTTCACCGCAGGTCGCGGCGTTCCGCTGATTTCATAGAGCGCGCCGCGATCTCCGTCATTGCGAGGAGCAAAGCGACGAAGCAATCCAGAGTCCCGTCCACGACTCTGGATTGCTTCGCGGAGCTTGTCATCGGGCCGCGCACCTGCGGGGACAAGGTGGCTCGCAATGCCGATCGGAGGCAGGCGCAGATTCAACTCACAACTACGCCGAAGCAAGCAAAAGGCCGGGGCAATGCCCCGGCCTTCGCCATGTCAGCCGCGCGGTGCGCCGGATATCAGTAGCGGTAGTGGTCCGACTTGAACGGGCCTTCCGGCTTGACGCCGATGTAGGAGGCCTGGTCGGGGCGCAGCTTGGTGAGATTCACGCCGATCTTGGCGAGATGCAGCATCGCCACCTTCTCGTCCAGCGACTTCGGCAGCACGTAGACTTCCTTCTTGTACTTGCCGTCCTTGTTGTTGGCGTAGAGCTCGATCTGGGCCAAGGTCTGGTTGGTGAAGGACGCCGACATCACGAAGGACGGGTGGCCCATCGCATTGCCGAGGTTCACGAGGCGGCCTTCGGACAGCAGGATCATGCGCTTGCCGTCAGGGAAGGTGATCTCGTCGACCTGCGGCTTGATGTTGGTCCACTTCAGGTTCTTCAGCGAGGCGACCTGGATCTCGTTGTCGAAGTGGCCGATGTTGCAGACGATGGCGCGATCCTTCATCGCGCGCATGTGCTCGATGGTGATGATGTCCTTGTTGCCGGTGGCGGTCACGAAGATGTCGGCGCGCGGCGCGGCGTCCTCCATCGTCACCACCTCATAGCCCTCCATTGCCGCCTGCAGCGCGCAGATCGGGTCGATCTCGGACACCATGACGCGGCAGCCGGCCTGGCGCAGCGAGGCGGCCGAGCCCTTGCCGACGTCGCCGAAGCCGGCGACCATCGCGACCTTGCCCGACATCATCACGTCGGTGCCGCGGCGGATGCCGTCGACCAGCGACTCACGACAGCCATAGAGGTTGTCGAACTTCGACTTGGTGACGCTGTCGTTGACGTTGATCGCGGGCCACAGCAGCGTGCCGGCCTTCTGCATGTCGTACAGGCGGTGCACGCCCGTGGTGGTCTCTTCCGAGACGCCCTTGATCGACTTGGCGATTTCGGCGAAGTAGCCCTTCGGCTTCTCCTTGAGCTGCTTCTTCAGCAGCGCGAAGAACACCTCCTCTTCCTCGGACGCCGGCTTGTCGAGGAACGCGGTGTCGCCGTTCTCGGCGCGCAGGCCGAGATGGACATACATGGTGGCGTCGCCACCGTCATCGAGGATCATGTTGGGATGGCCGCCGCCGTGCCAGTCGAACAGCTTGGCGGTGTAGTCCCAATAGTCGACAAGCGTCTCGCCCTTGACGGCGAACACCGGAATTCCGGCGGCGGCGATCGCGGCCGCCGCGTGGTCCTGGGTCGAATAGATGTTGCAGGAGACCCAGCGGATGTCGGCGCCGAGCGCCTTCAGCGTCTCGATCAGCACCGCGGTCTGGATGGTCATGTGCAGCGAGCCTGCGATGCGCGCGCCCTTCAGCGGCTGCTTCGGGCCATACTCCTCGCGCGTCGCCATCAGGCCGGGCATCTCGGTCTCAGCGAGCGAGATCTCCTTGCGTCCGAACTCGGCGAGCGAAATGTCCTTGACGATGTAGTCGTTGAAACCTGGCTTGGCGGTCATGTGGGGTTCCTGTCTGTAAAAGGCGTCATTCCGGGCGCGCGTCAGCGCGAACCCGGAATCCATCACTTCGAGATTCCGGGTTCAGCGCTGTCGCGCGGCCCCGGAATGACGGCACTAAGAGCTACACCGCACGCTTGAGCGCCTCGACGAGGTCGGTCTTCTCCCAGGAGAAGCCGCCCTCATTGTCCGGCGTACGGCCGAAATGGCCGTAGGACGAGGTGCGCGCATAGATCGGGCGATTGAGGTCGAGGTGGGTGCGAATGCCGCGCGGGGTCAGGTCCATCGCCTGAGCGGCCGCCTTCTCGAGCACCTCCTCCGGCACCTTGCCGGTGCCGTGGGTGTCGATATAGATCGACAGCGGCCGCGCCACGCCGATCGCATAGGCGAGCTGCAGGGTGCAGCGGTCGGCGAGACCAGCGGCGACGATGTTCTTTGCGACGTAGCGCGCGGCATAGGCGGCGGAGCGGTCGACCTTGGTCGGATCCTTGCCGGAGAACGCGCCGCCGCCATGCGGGGCAGCACCGCCATAGGTATCGACGATGATCTTGCGGCCGGTCAGACCAGCGTCGCCATCGGGACCGCCGATGTAGAACTTGCCGGTCGGGTTGATGTGCCAGATCGTCTTCGGCGTGATCCAGCCTTCCGGCAGCGCCTTGCGCACATAGGGCTCGACGCGCTTGCGGACCTGCGCCGAAGTCATGTCCTCGACCAGATGCTGGTGCGACACCACGATCTCGCGCACGCCGACCGGCTTGCCGTTCTCATACTGCACGGTGACCTGGCTCTTGGAATCCGGACCGAGCACCTTCTCGACACCGGCGTGGCGGGCTTCCGAGATCAGCCGCAGGATCTTGTGGGCATAGAAGATCGGCGCCGGCATCAAATCCGGCGTTTCATTGGTCGCGTAACCGAACATGATGCCCTGGTCGCCGGCGCCCTCTTCCTTGACTTCGCCGGGCTGCAGCGCGTCGACGCCCTGGGCGATGTCGGCCGACTGCGGATGCAGCAGGATCTCGATATCGCAGGTCTTCCAGTGAAAACCTTCCTGCTCGTAGCCGATGTCCTTGATGGCCTCGCGGACGACGTGCTCGATGTGCTCGTTGGTGACCGAAGCCGGGCCGCGGGTCTCACCGGCGATCACGACCTTGTTGGTGGTGGCGAGCGTCTCGCAGGCGGCGCGGATCTGCCAGGGGTCGATGCCGGCCTTCGGCCCTTCACGGTAGAACAGGTCGACGATCTCGTCGGAAATACGGTCGCAGACCTTGTCCGGGTGGCCTTCGGACACCGACTCCGAGGTGAACAGATATGACGCGCGCATCAAGCAACCCCTTCTTCGCCGCCCACGGCGGTCGTTTGTATTGATCCCTAAGGAATGTCAGTCGCGACGCCGCGAGATGACGTAGGATTCATCGTAGAACCACAGCCCGTTGTGCTTTCGCAGAACCTCTCTGGCGGCGTCGAGCGCGCGGGACGAGTGGGCCACCTCGGTCAGGCGGTCTTCCTCGATCTGCGCGACATACACCGCCGCGTTCCAGGCTGCAAAGGCCGTCGAGGTTCCGATCGCACCGGTGACCTCGTTGGGCAGAGCCTCCATCTCATACCTGAAAATCGAGCGATTGTCCGCATAGGCGTTAAAATTTAAGTCCCGCCCACTGGAGCCGAGCTCGTATTTCACGGCGCGCAATAGCTCATGGCGGCTGACCGAGAAAGGATTTTCTCCCGGCCAGACCGCCTGGATGATGTCCAGGCCCGGATCCTGGCCGTGGGAGTGGATTCCGATCAGCCGGCCGCCCGGCTTCAGCGCCCGCGCCAGCGGTGCGATGATGCGCTTGGCGCGGAAATTGACCGAGGACCGGGCCCGGTAGGGCTGCGAGGCGATGATCAGGTCGAAATTGGCCTCGACCCGACCGGCCCGCGGGATGATGCCGTCGAGCAGGAAGCGGTGATCCTCGCGATACAGCACCAAGGCGATCGGCCGCTCATAGACCGGCATGCCGGTGCGCGGGGAGACGTTGGCGCGCCAGTTCTGCTCCAGAAACGGCTTCAGCGCCGTGATCTGGGCCTCGAAATCCCCGGACGAATCGCCCTGCAGCACGACCTCGTGCCAGATCATCGAGGCGGCTACCGAAGGCGACGCCGGCGTCAGCCAGGGCGCCTCGGCATAGTTCATGTTGGTGAACACGAACACGCTGGCCGGATGCTCGAACAGCCGGTCCGGGACCTTCTCCAGTGTCAGCCTGACATCCTCGAGGCTCAGCTCCTTGCCGGCCACATAGAACGGAATGTGTGGAAAACGGCCGTGCATGGTGCGCAGGACCTTCGACAGCACGGTGCCGTCGCCGACGCCGGCGTCGAACAGCCGCAGCGCCGGCGGCCGCGGATGGATGCTGGCGAGTTCGAGACCGACGCGCTCGGCCACCACCCGCTTCTCGCTGCAGGTGTGCACGAACAGCAGGTATTTCTGACGGTTCTCGAAGAAGCGGAAATTGCTCTTGGGATCGCGCTTTTCGGGCACGACGTCGAGCCGCGGCGGCGGCAGCGTGCCAGTCGAGGCCGCGATATAGGCCTGGATGCGATCCAGCGTGTCGATGGTGATGCGCTTGCCCTCGCGCAGCCGCTGCACGAGCTTGCCGTCGTTCACGGCGCGCCGGCCGAACGTCGATTCCGCCATGTCCGACTGGCGGCAGAACTCCGTGATCTGGGCGAGCAGCTGGTCGTTCTTCATTCGGCTCGACGGGTGGGAAACAGGAGTGGGCAACGCGCCCTTGGCCCAACCTCCTAGCACCATCTGCCCACCATTGGAAAGAGCCTGAACCCGGAACCTTCCGGACGCAACAAACCGGATAGGTTCCCGCCTCTCGTCCCCCACGGTCCGTGCCGATGCGCCGCTCCCTCCTGCTGCTGATACCGCTGCTGGCTGCCCTCTGGGCGTCTCCCGGCCTCGCCCAGTCGAAGTCCCAGCTTGGCCCCCTCTGTACCACCGAGACGACGCCGGCCGACCAGATGATCGCCGCCTGCACCAAGATCATCGCGCTGAAGGTGTTCTCCGGCAGCCAGCTCGCCACGATCTATTTCTGGCGCGCGGTCGGCTGGAACAAGAAGGGCGACTACACCCACGTCATCGCCGATGCCACCGAGGCGCTGCGGCTGCAGCCGGCGCAGGCGATCTACAATCTGCGCGGCTCGGCCTATTACGACAAGGGCGAGTACGAGATCGCGATCGCCGACTTCAACGACGCCATCAAGATCGGCGCGCCGAGCGGCACGCTCTTCCACAACCGCGGCAACGCCTATCGCGGCACCGGCGACTACGCCAGGGCGATTGCCGACTATGACCAGGCGATCAGGCTGACGCCGAAATCCGCGCTGTCCTGGCAGAATCGCGGCATCTCCAAGGAAGCGACCGGCGACCTCGACGGCGCGCTCGGCGACATCAACGAGGCGATCCGGCTCGATCCGGCGCTGGCCTCGCCGCTGATCAACCGCAGCGTGATCTGGCGCGCCAAGGGCCATCTCGACCGCGCCGTTGCCGACGCCTCCGAGGCGGTCCGGCTGGCGCAGAATCCGCCGGCCAACGTGATGACACCGCCGGGCAGCGTCGTCATCTCAGCCCACGTGCATCGCGCGCTGGCCTATGAGGCCAAGGGCGAGTTCGATGCGGCCAAGGCGGATTACGCCGCGGCGCTGAAGCCCACCGCATCCGATGCCGGCAGCAAGGCCAGCCAGGCCACCGCCAGGGTGCGGCTGTCGCTGCTGTCGGAGCCGGCGGCGCGCCCCCAGCAGCGGCCGGAATCCCCGGCCCCCTCCTCGGCCGCAGCGGTGCCGACCGGGCAGCGCATGGCGCTGGTCATCGGCAACGGCGCCTACACGCACGTGCAGCCGCTGCCCAATCCGCCGCGCGACGCGCGAGCCATCGCCAGGAGCCTGCGCGACATCGGCTTCACGGTGACGGAGGGCCTCGATCTCGACCGCGCGGCGATGCAGGCGAAGACGCGCGACTTCCTGCGCGAGGCGGCGCGGGCGCAGGTCGCCGTGGTGTTCTATGCCGGCCACGGCGTGCAGATCGACGGCCGCAACTATCTCGTCCCCACCGACATTGCGCCGTCTGCAGGCAGCGACGTGGTCACGGCGATGGTCGACATGGACCAGATCCTGGCCGGGCTCGACGACCAGGTCCGCACCAACATCCTGATCCTCGATGCCTGCCGCAACAATCCGTTCGCCCCGCCGGAGACGGCAGGCGCCGGCCCCGGCCGGGGTCTCAGCGCCAGCGGGCTCGCCGCACCAACCTCGCTCGGTACCGGCGCAACGTCCGGGGCCGGCACGCTGATCGCGTTCGCGACGGCGCCGGGCAAGGTCGCGCTCGACGGCGACGGCGACAACAGCCCGTTCTCGGCGGCGCTGACCCGCCACATCGGCACGCCCGGTCTCGAGGTGCAGCAGATGCTGACGCGCGTTCGCGCCGAGGTCGTGGCCGGCACCAAGAACAAGCAGGTGCCGTGGTCGAACTCCTCGCTGCTCGGTGAGGTCTATCTGGCGGCGAGATAGACCTGCGGCTGGGCAGGCGCTGCTCCAGCCCGACCGTCACGGCCCTCGGGGAGTCAGGTGCAGCATGCCCGAATCCTGATATGCTGCCGCACAATGGAGACGAAGCGTATCGCCGTCGGCCCGCCCAATCGCCGACACGATCCGCCGGCAACAAGCTCGTCTCGAAGGATCAGGGAGGCTCGCATGATCGGTCGTTTCGTTGTTGGACTTGGTCTGTCAGTCGTGCTGGCCGCAGGCCCGGCGCTCGCCGACGATGTCACCGGCGTCTGGCTGCGCGAAAGCGGCGCCTCCAAGGTCAAATTCGCGCCCTGCGGCGGCGCCGTCTGCGGCACGCTGGTCTGGATCAAGGAAGGCACCGACACTCCCGCCAAGGTCGGACAGCGGCTGTTCTCCGGGATGAAGCCGACCGGCCCCAATGCCTGGGCCGGCAGCTACAGCAATCCCGATGACGGCAAGACCTATGATGCCAAGATGACGCTCACCGGCGGCACCCTGACGACCGCCGGTTGCGCCTTTGGCGGCGTCATCTGCCGTTCCTCGACCTGGACGCGGGCGAATTAGAGCTCCGTTTGCGAATTCAGACTACGGTCGGGTCGCATCAAGGCATCGATCGTCCATATGGCAGCAAAGACGCAGGCGCGGCTGGGATTCGTGCTGTTTGCGGTGATTGCCGCAGCAGCCGCGACGTTCGTGCTGGCGCGCCGCTCCGCGACGCCGTCGGGCAGCGACAACCGCACGGTTCGCCAGCTCATCGTCCACTACAACCTGATGGCGCGCTCCGATGACCCGATCGTCGTGCTCGGCGACAGCATCGTCGAGGCGGCGACGCTGCCGGCCAGCGCCTGCGGACATCCGATCGTCAACGCCGGTCTCGCCGGCGCCGGGACGCGCAGCGACCTGGCCGGCTGGCTCAAGCCCGCACTCGGCCCGAAACGGCCGTTCGCGATCATCGTCTCCCTCGGCGTGAACGATGCGCTGACCGCCAAGTCCGACTCCGGCGAGGCCTTCGCCGGGCGCTACGAGGCCCTGCTGCGCGAGCTATCAAACCTCACCACGCGCATCTTCGTCACCGAGTTTCCCTCCGTCGAGGCGCGCGGGCCATTCACGCCGGCCATGGAGAAGGCCGCCATGGCGAACATCACCGGCTATCGCGCCATGCTGCCGGACCTCGCGAGGCGCACCGGCGCGACCTTCCTGCCCCTGCCGCCGATGGAATCGCCGTTCACGCTCGAAGGCATCCACCTGAATGCCATGGGCTATCGGTCCTGGGACCAGGCGATCCTGCAGGGAACCGAGCTCGCCTGCCGCTGATCCCGCAGGCTGCGAAAACAATCCTTCACTTCGCGCCGGCTAGGATGGGGGCGCACATCCCGTCGAGACGGTTAACGATCACCGCATGGCCCCGCTTCACACATCGACATCGCCTGGGACTCACAAGCTGCTCGGACTGGAGCTGCTGCGTTTCCTCGCCACGATCTCGGTGCTGCTGTGGCACTACCCGCACTTCGCCTACATCGCCGATGCCCCTGTCGATCTCGTCCGCAGCGAGCTGCCGTTCTACAATGTCCTGTTTCCGTTCTATGAGCTCGGCGAATACGGCGTGGTGATCTTCTGGTGCATCTCGGGCTTCATCTTCTTCTGGAAGTACAGCGCGATCATCCCGGATGGCACGGTCGATGGCTGGACCTTCTTCGTCAACCGGGTGTCGCGGCTCTATCCGCTGCATCTCGCAACGCTGCTGCTGGTCGCGGGGCTGCAGGCCCTCTATGCCGCGCAGCACGGCGTCTTCTTCGTCTACCAGAGCAACGATCTCGCTCATTTCGTCACCCAGCTTTTCATGGCGAGCGACTGGCTGCCGCCGACCGGGGTCAGCTTCAACGGCCCGATCTGGTCGGTCTCGATCGAGGTTCTGGTCTATGCGGCCTTCTTCCTGGCGCTGCGTTTCGTCACCACATCACCGCTGTTGAACCTGGCGATGATCCTGGCCGGCATCGCGAGCGGGACACTGGTCGGCAAGTGTTTCGTGTTCTTCTATGCCGGCGGACTGGCCGCCATGGTGCGGCAGAGCGTCGCCGATGCCCCGTACCGCGCGCGGCTGGAAGCGTTCGCCGCGTGCGCCGTCGTTACAATTCCGCCGGCCCTCTGGCTCTCCGGCGTTGAGCTTGCCGAGCGCTCCGCAGCGCTCCTGCTCGTTTATACACCCATCCTCTTGTTCGTCTGCGCGACGCCCATCACGCTGCCGCGGCGCACCGAAGTCCTGCTGCAGGCCGCCGGCAACATGACTTATTCGTGCTACCTGTTGCACTTCCCGATCCAGCTCACGATCGCGCTGGCTTTCGGCGCGCTTGGACGAGCGATCCCCTACGGCAGCCCCTCGTTCTGGGTCGGCTTCATGGGGCTGACCCTGACCGCGGCGTATCTCACCTATTCCGGGTTCGAGGCCCCGGCACAGCGGCTGATCCGCCGCGCGCTGCTGCGCAAAAAAGAAGCGGAGCGGATTGCTCCGGCCCCGCTTCCGCATCACTGATCAGCACGCCCCATGTCGAGGCGTGCAGTGTTCACGGCGCGCTTACTTCCCCCAGATCTCCTCGGCAAGCTCGACGCAGAGGCGCAGCTTGGCCCACTGCTCTTCCTCGGAGAGGATGTTGCCTTCCTCGGTCGAGGCGAAGCCGCATTGCGGCGACAGCGCGAGCTGGTCGAGCGGGGCGAACTTCGAGGCCTCTTCCAGGCGGCGCTTGATGTCGTCCTTCTTCTCCAGCTCGCCGACCTTCGAGGTCACGAGACCGACGACGACGACCTTGTTGCCCTTGGGCAGGAAGCGCAGCGGCTCGAAGCCGCCGGCGCGCTCGCTGTCATACTCCAGGAAATAGCCGTCGTAATTGGTATTGGCGAGCATGGTCTCGGCGACCGGCTCGTAGCCGCCCGAGGAAATCCAGGTCGAACGGAAATTGCCGCGGCAGACATGCGTGGTGATCGTCATGTCCGCGGGCCGCTCGGCGATCGCGTAGTTGATGATGCGCGAATAGATCTGCTGCAGACCGTCGGGATTGTCGCCGCGCTCGCGCGCCTTCTTGAGCTCGTCCTGCGAGCACAGATAAGCCCAGACCGTATCGTCGAACTGCAGGTAGCGGCAGCCGGCGTCGTAGAAGGCCTTCACGGCCTTGCGATAGGTCTTGCCGAGATCCTCGTAGAAGGCGTCGAGATCGGGATAGACGTCCTTGGAGATCGACTTGCGGCCGCCACGGAAGTGCAGCACCGCCGGTGACGGGATCGTCATCTTCGCCGTGACATGCGCGGTGTCGGCGTGCTTCTTGAGGAAGCGGAAGTGGTCGAGCATCGGATGACTATCCGGGAAGTCGAGCTTGCCGATCACGCGCACCGCGTCATGACGGGTCTGCACGCCGGTGAACTGGATGCCGGTGTTCGGGTGAAACAGCTCGCATCCGGTCAGCTTGGCGAGAAAGTCGAAGTGCCACCAGGAGCGACGGAACTCTCCGTCGGTGGCGAGCTTGAGGCCGGTCGAGGCCTGGCGATGCACGACCTTCTCAATCTCCATGTCCTCGATCTTTCGGAGATCGTCGGCCGAGATCTCGCCCTTCTCGAGCTTGGCGCGGGCTTCCTTGATCTTCTGCGGCCGCAAGAGGCTGCCGACTTCGTCGGCGCGGAATGGGGGCTTGGTGCGTTGCATGTGCTCACTCCTTGGAAGGCGTCGATTCGTTGGATAGGGTTGTTGGACCGGCTGCGATCTGTCCTGGCTGGTTACCTGGGCAAAGCGTGATGGACTGGGTCCATCCCCTACCCCGTATCCGGTCGGTATACAATTCTATCGAGGAGAGATCGTGGAGGGGCATGGCGCAATCCATGGCCCGTGCAATGGGCTGACCTACCCTGACCTCGTTCAATGGGGCATCCTGAGGTGAACCCATCAAATCCGCCTCCAGGTGAAGTGCCATCGCGACAACGGCGCTGGCCAGCCTTCCTGCTGTAACGACCGGATCCTGCATACCGGTGTCCACGGCGGCCGCACCATACCGCCGGATCTTCCGGCAGGGCCTTCACGCTGACTGCGCGAGCCACACCGTCCCTGCAACCAAGGATGACGCTTCGCCCCGTAGCGTTCAAGCCCGACGATCAGGTCAATGCGCCGCCGCGCTCGCGACGCCGAGGTGCCGCTCCAATGGCGCCGGATCGGCCTTCAAGGCGCTCGACGGCGCGTCATGCACGATGGTGCCACGCTCCAGGATGACGACGCGGTCAGCCAGCGCGAGCAGCTTCTGCGCGTGCTGCTCGACGATCACGGAGCACAGGCCGCCGGCGCGACTGATGGTGCCGATCGCGGCCAGCAGCTCCTCGACGATGATCGGCGCGAGGCCCTCGGTCGGCTCGTCGAGCAGCAGCACCTTGGGATTCAGGGTGAGCGCGCGGCCGATCGCCAGCATCTGCTGCTCGCCGCCGGAGAGCTGATTGCCGAAATTGTTGCGTCGCTCCTTGAGCCGCGGAAACATCTGGTAGACGCGCTCGATCGTCCAGGGTCCCGGCTGCGCCACCGCCGTCATGTTCTCCTCCACCGTGAGCGAGCGGAAGATGTTGCGCTCCTGCGGCACCCAGCCGATGCCGGCGCGGGCGCGCTGGTCGGCGCGAAGAGCCGTGATGTCGGTGCCGGCGAGCGCGAGCTTGCCGGAGAAGCGGCGGGTGACGCCGACGATGGAGTTGATCAACGTGGTCTTGCCAGTGCCATTGCGGCCGAGCAGCGCCAGCACCTGGCCCTCGGGCAGCTTGAGCGACATGTTCGGCAGCACGACCGCCTGGCCGTAGCCGGCGCGAAGATTTTCAATCGCGAGCAGATCGGTCATCACGCAGCCTCGCCGAGATAGACCGCCTTGACCTGCGGATCACGCGCGACCTCGTCGGGCGTGCCTTCGACCAGCAGAGCGCCGGAGACCAGGACCGAGATGCGGTCGGCGAAGGAGAAGACGAGGTCCATGTCGTGCTCGATCAGCAGCACCGTGACGTCGCGCGGCAGCGCGGCGACCGCGGCGAGGATGTCCTTGCGCTCGCCCTCGGGCACGCCGGCGGCGGGCTCGTCGAGCAGCAGCACGCGCGGGCGCGCGGCGATCGCGACCGCGATCTCCAGCAGGCGCTGCTTGCCATAGGGCAAGGTCGAGGTACGGTCGTTCATCACGTCGAGCAGCCGGAAGCGCTCGAGCGTCTCGGCGATCTCGGCATTGATGTCGTCGCGCGTGCCCATGCGCCGCCACCAATTGCCGCCGCCGCCGAGCCGCTCGGAGACCGCAAGCCCGATGGTCTCCAACGGCGTCAGGTCGGGATACAGCTGGTTGATCTGGAAGGTGCGCGACAGGCCGCGCAGCACGCGCTTGTGCACCGGCAGATCGGTGATGTCCTGGCCTTCGAGCAGGATGCGGCCGGCGCTCGGCTCCAGCACGCCGGTGAGCTGATTGATGACCGTGGTCTTGCCGGCGCCGTTCGGACCGATCAGCGCGTGGCGCGCGCCGGGCGCGATCTGCAGCGACAGATCGCGGGTGACGTGAAGGCCGCCGAAATGCTTGTCGAGGCCGCGGGTTTCCAATGCGTAGGTCATGGCGCCTCGTTATCGGTGAGGGCCACCGCGGCCTTGCGGCCGGCGATCTGGCGCAGGACGAGGTTGGGCAACCACAGCGCATAGGCGTGGATGCGGTGGCGGCCGACCAGCACGATGACGACCAGCACCAGGCCGATCCAGAACATCCAGTACTGCGGCGTGATCCACTGGAACAGTTCCTGCAACATCCGGAACACGGCGGCGCCGATCAGCCCGCCATAGAGATAGCCGGAGCCGCCGATGACCAGCATCAGCACCAGATCAGCAGAGCGCTCGAACGCGAACACGTCGAGCGAGGCGAGCGCCGTGGTCTGGGTGAACAGTGCCCCCGCAATGCCGGCATAGAACGCCGCGACGGTGTAGATCGCGATCAGGCGCTTGTTGACGGGAATGCCGACGGCGGCGGCGCGCAAAGGATTGTTCTTGATCGCGCGCAGCGACAGGCCGAACGGCGAGTGGACGATGGTCCGCGCCAACAGGAACAGCACGAACAGCACCGCAAGCGAATAGAAGAAGCCGGTCCTGCCGAACATGTCGAAGGCGAACACGCCGAAGATCGGCTGGATGTCGATGCCCTGGAGACCGTCGGTACCGCCGGTGATGTTGGAGAAGCGCTCCGCCAGCGCCTCCATCAACAGCGCGATGCCGAGCGTCACCATCAGCCGCGTCAGGTCGACGCCGCGGATGACCAGGAAGCTGGTGGCGAAGCCAAGCACGGTGGCGGCGAGGCCGGCCACGATCAGCGCCAGCACCGGCTCGTTGATGATGCCGTGCACCGAGAGCAGGCCCGCGCAATAGGCCCCGACGCCGAAGAAGGCGGCGTGGCCGAGCGAGACGATGCCGGCATAGCCGAGGATCAGGTCGAGCGAGAGCGCGAACAGCGCCAGCCGCAGGATCTCGGTCATGATCAGGTAGCGCGAGGGAAACGCCAGTCCGACCGCCAGCACGACGATCCAGAAGGCGAACTCGCTCCAGTGCCAGCGGCCATGCTGCCTGGCGTGAAATCCGACCTCGGTTTGTGCGTTCGTGGTCATGCGATCCTCACCGCGTCGCCGTGCGACCGAACAGGCCGTTCGGACGCCAGATCAGGATCACGATCATGATGGTGTAGATGACGAAGGGGCCGAGCTTCGGCACGTAGTATTTGCCGGCGACGTCGCCGATGCCGAGCAGCAGCGAGGCCAGGAACGGCCCGGTGATCGAGGACGAGCCGCCCACGGTGACCACGATCAGGAAGTAGATCATGAACTTCAGCGGGAAGTACGGATCGAGGCCGAGGATCTCGGCGCTGAGCGCGCCGCCCAGGCCAGCGAGCCCGCAGCCGAACGCGAAGGTGAAGGCGAACACCTGCGGCACGTTGATGCCGAGGCCGCTCGCCGCGCGGGGATCATCGACGGCGGCGCGCAGTCGGCTGCCGAACCGGGTCTTGGAGAGCACCAGCTGCAGCCCCACCGTGAGCAGCCCGCAGATCACGATGATCATCAGCCGATAGCGGCCGATGCCGACGCCGAAGACGTCGAACTGGCCCTGCAGCACGTCGGGCAGATTGATGAAGATTCGCGAGGAGCCCATGATGTAGTCGACCGCGGCCACCGTCATGAAGACGAGCCCGATCGAGAACAGCACCTGGTCGAGATGGCTGCGCGCATAGAGATGCTGATAGAGCGCCCGCTCCAGCAGCGCGCCGATCATGGCGCTCGCGACGAAGGCCAGCGGCAGCGCCGCGAAGAACGGCCATCCCATCCGGTTGACGAGCACGGCGCAGACATAGCCGCCGGCCATGGCGAAGGCGCCATGGGCGAGGTTGACGAAGTTCATCAGGCCGAGCGTCACGGCGAGCCCGCAGGCCAGCACGAACAGCAGCATGCCGTAGGCGACGCCGTCGAACAGGTTGGTGAGGATGGCGGTCATTGAAGTGTACGTCGGTCCCCGGTCCTATCCCTTCCAGGGAAGGGCACACATGTCACGCTTCGCTCGGTCTGCGCCTCCCCCGCGTGCGGGGGAGGTCGGATCGCATCGAAGATGCGATCCGGGTGGGGGAACTCTCTGCACACGACCAGCGCGCCGCGGGGCGCCCCCACCCCAGCCCTCCCCCGCAAGCGGGAGAGGGAGCGGCACCTGTCGTGCCGCGCGTCCCTCGATGACGCCTATCGCGTCACTTCTTGGCCTTGCCCGGATCCTTGACGGCGTCGAAGGTCTGGAATTCGACGTTGTAGAGCTCGCCGTCGACCTTCTCGACCTTGCGGATGTAGACGTTCTGAACGATGTCGCGCGTCTCCGGATCGATCGAGATGGGACCGCGCGGGCTCTCCCAGGCCATGCCCTTCATCGCAGCAATCAGGGAATCGCCGTCGGTCTTGCCACCGGTCTTCTTCAGCGCCTCGTAGATCAGATGGATGCCGTCGTAGCCGCCGACCGCCATGAAGCCTGGACGGCTGTTGAACGCCTTCTTGTAGGCCGCGACGAACTCCTTGTTCTTCGCCGACGGATGCGCCGCCGAATAGATGTGCGCGGTGACGGCGCCGAGCACGGCGTCGCCCATGTCGTTGAGCAGGTCGTCGTCGGTGACGTCACCCGGTCCGATCACCTTGATGCCGCTCTTGTCGAGGCCGCGCTCGGCATATTGTTTCATGAAGTTGCCGCCCTGGCCGGCCGGCACGAACACGAACATGGCGTCCGGCTTGGCGTCCTTCATGCGCTGCAGGAAGGGAGCGAAGTCGGGGTTCGCCAGCGGAACCTTGATTTCCTCGACGATCTCGCCACCGCCAGCGGTGAAATGCTCCTTGAACGAGGCCAGCGCGTCGTTGCCGGGCGCGTAGTCCGAGGTCAGCGTGGCGACCTTCTTGATGCCGTTCTTGACCGCCCAGTCGCCGATGATGGTGGAGGACTGCGGCAGCGTGAAGCTGGTACGGACGATGTAGGGCGACTTCTCGGTGATGATGGAGGTGCCGGCCGCCATGACGACTTCCGGGATCTTGCCCTGGGTGGCGAGCGGCGCGGCGGCGAAGGCCGCCGGCGTCACGCCAAAGCCGGCGATCACGTTGACCTTGTCGTTGACGATCAGTTCCTGCGCCAGACGCTTGGTATTGTCGGGCAGCGCCGCGTCGTCCTTGAGGATGACCTGGATCTTCTTGCCGGCGACGGTGTCGCCGTTCTGCTGCATGTACAGCTTGATCGCGTTGTCGATCTGCTTGCCGGTCGACGCCTGGCCGCCGGTCATCGGCACGATCAGGCCGATCTTGAATACGTCTTCGGCCCGCGCCGCACCCGACGCGAGCGCAGCCGCGGCAAGAGCCGCACTGGCGAGCGTCAGTGTCTTGCTTCGCACGAACATTGAAACTACCTCCCTGGTCGGATCAGGACCGCAGCCCCCGGCCATTGTTGTCTTAACCGTGCGATCTCGTTCACGATACCGCGGGCGCATCGCTGCGGACTCGGGACCCCGTTGTCAATGGCGATCATGGGAGGCTTCGTGAACGGTAGGTTTCCGCAACGGACCACCAATCCGTGATTGGTATATTAATACCCAAATCATCGAACGGCCAAATTTTGCCAATTGATGGCAAGTCGTTAGGGTCCAGGCCGCGGGTCGCCCGCAGCACGAAAGGTCACCCATCAATGCCGGCCAGACACCCCCACCGGACCAGACTGTTTCCGGCCGCGATGATGCTTCTCGCCATGGCCGGGCCGATCCTTTCCGGCTGCTCGTCGATCAATGAGAAGGTCGGCGCGGGGATGGGCGATCTGATGCCGCAATGGGCCGGCGGTCTGCCGGCCGACGCGCCACCCCGGCCGGGCACCGCCGAATACGACCGGTTCATGCAGGAGCGCGAGCGGCAGCGGCAGATGCCGGCCGCCGAACGCGACAAGGAGACGCAGTCCAATGCCAACGCGCAGGCGACCGTCCCCGGCCGCTGACAAGCGGTGACGACATCAATCCATGAAGACGACGGTCTTGCGGCCGTTGAGGATGACACGGTCCTCCAGGTGATAGCGGATCGCCCGTGCCAACACGCGCCGCTCGATGTCGCGGCCCTTGCGCACGAGATCGTCGGGGGTGTCGCGATGGCTGATGCGCTCGACGTCCTGGTCGATGATCGGGCCCTCGTCGAGATCGCGGGTGACGTAATGGGCGGTCGCACCGATCAGCTTGACGCCGCGCTCATAGGCCTGGTGGTAGGGTTTGGCGCCCTTGAAGCCCGGCAGGAACGAATGATGGATGTTGATGCAGCGGCCCGACAGGCTGGCGGACATCTCGTCAGACAGGATCTGCATATAGCGCGCCAGCACGACGAGATCGGTCTTCGTCTCATCGACCAGCTTCAGGATCGCCTGTTCCTGGTCGCGCTTGGTGTCCTTGGTCACCGGCATGTGGTGGAACGGGATGTCGCCGAAATCGAGCCCGGCATAGGTCTCGCGCGGATGGTTGGAGACGATGGCGGTCGGAATCATCGCGAGGTCGCGGGTGCGCCAGCGATAGAGGATGTCGACCAGACAATGGTCGAACTTCGACACCAGCAGCATCACCCGGCGCTGCCCGGCGCGGTCGCGCATCTGCCAGTCCATCGCAAAGCGCTCGGCGATCGCGGCGAAGCCGGTCTGCAGCGCCGGCAGGTTGACGGCGAGATCGGCGGCCGTGAACACCACCCGCATGAAGAAGTGACCCGTCTCGAAGTCGCCGAACTGCTGGGCATCGAGAATGTTCTGGCCATTGTGGGCGAGGAAGGTGGAGACGGCCGAGACGATGCCGGGACGATCCGGGCAGGACAGGGTCAGAACATACTGGTGGTCGGACATGGCGTGACGTTACCGGGCGGATGACGAAGGGGTGAATGATGCGGCAGGCTTGGCGCCCGTTCGGGCCCTGCTCTACCACCCTCCGCGCGCTTGCGCCAACGCCCGGCGCGGGGGCAGGATGAACAAAACATCAACTCTCAAACTTCGAGCATCGCCATGGCTGACAGGCTGACCGGCAACCGCATCCTGATCCTGGAAACCCGCGAGGAGGCGCAGTTCTCGCGACTGCTCGCCGAGCAGGGCGCCGACGTGCTGCAATGTCCGATGTTCACGATCGAGGATGCGCCGGACCCGGTGCCGATCGAGGCCTGGATCCGCCGCTGCATCGAGCGGCCGTTCGATGACGTGGTGCTGATGACCGGCGAAGGCCTGCGGCGGCTGATGACCGTGGTGCGCCGGATCGGCCTCCAAGCGGAGTTCATCGCCGCGCTCGGCAAAACACGCAAGTTCACCCGTGGCCCGAAGCCGGGTCGCGCTTTGCGCGAGCTCGGGCTCGAGCCGCAGGTCACGACCGAGAAGCCGACATCCGAAGGCGTGGCTGAGCTGCTGTCGCGCTACGATCTCCAGGGTCATCGGCTCGGCCTGCAGCTCTATCCCGACAAGGACCATTCGGCACTGATCGGCGCCATCAAGGCCGCGGGCGCCGAGGTCGATCCCGTGCTGCCCTACGTCTATGACGCCAAGGCGGCGGATGCGAACATCCTCACCGCGATCGACGAGATGATCGCCGGCAAGGTCGATGCGATCGCGCTGACGAGCTCCGGCCAGCCGCGGCGGCTGTTCGACGTGGCCAGGGCGCACGGCGTCGAGGCACGCCTGCGCGAGGGGCTGGCACGCACGCAGATCGCCTCGGTCGGGCCCGTGGTGACGGAGGAGCTGGCTGCGCATGGGCTGGCGCCGTCGATCACGCCGGCGGGCGAGGCCTATTTCATGAAGCCGCTGATTTCGGCGATGGCCACGGCGCTGGGTGTGAAAGTGCCACGCGCTTCACCAAACTAATGGTGTCGTCCCGGCAAACGCCGGGACCCGTACCGCGTGATGTCTGACATGGGCAAACGGCACATTCCGCGCGTCTCACAGCATCCGGTGGTTATGGGTCACGGCTCGAGGCCGGGACGACAGCGGAGGGTTACGCTTGCGCGTGCCCCCTCTCCTGCAGGAACGCTTGATACGCGCGCGCGATGCCGTCCTTCAGCGACGTCGTCGCGCGCCAGCCGAGCGCGGCGAGGCGCGACACGTCGAGCAGCTTGCGCGGCGTGCCGTCTGGCCGCGAGGTGTCGAAGCTGATCCGTCCCTGATAGCCGACCGTCGCCGCGACCACACGGGCGAAATCGGCAATCGTGATGTCCTCGCCGGTGCCGATGTTGACCAGCCCGGCGTCGGAATAGGTCTTCATCAGGTGCACGCAGGCATCCGCCATGTCGTCGACATAGAGGAATTCGCGCCGCGGCGTTCCCGTGCCCCAGACGACCACCTCGGGCGCATCGGCGAGCCTGGCCTCGTGGAAACGGCGGATCAGCGCCGCGACCACGTGGCTGTATTCAGGATGGTAGTTGTCGCCGGGACCATAGAGATTGGTCGGCATCACGTTGATGAAGTCGGCGCCGTACTGGCTGCGATAGGCCTCGACCATCTTGATGCCGGCGATCTTGGCGATCGCATAGGGCTCGTTGGTCGGCTCCAGCGGCCCGGTCAGCATGGCGTCCTCGCGCAGTGGCTGCGCGGCAAGCTTCGGATAGATGCAGGAGGAACCGAGAAACATCAGCTTCTCGGCGCCGTTCACATGCGCGGCGTGGATGACATTGGCAGCAATGGCAATGTTGTCGTAGATGAACTCGGCGCGCAGCGTGTTGTTGGCGACGATGCCGCCGACCTTCGCCGCAGCGAGGAACACGACCTGCGGCCTGGCGCGCGCGAACCATGCGAACACCGCCGCCTGGTCGCGCAGATCGACCTCGCTACGCGGCACCGTCAGCAACTCGACGCCTTCGCTCGCCAACCGCCGCACCAGCGCGCTGCCGACCATCCCGCGATGGCCGGCGACGAAGACACGCTTGCCGCGGAGATCAAACGGCGTGGCCACTGCTCGCCTCCCGCCGCGCGGCGCACAGATCGCTGGCGACCATCTCCTTGACCAGTTGAGCGAAGCTCGTCCTTGGTTTCCATCCGAGCTTGTCGCGCGCCTTGCTGCAATCGCCGATCAAGAGGTCGACCTCGGTCGGGCGGAAATAGGTCGGGTCGATCCGCACCACCGCCTTGCCGGACTTGGCGTCGATCCCGGTCTCCTCGACCCCCTTGCCGCGCCATTCGATGCGGCGACCGACCTCGGCGAAGGCGAGTTCGACCAGTTCGCGCACCGAATGGGTCTCACCGGTCGCCAGCACGAAATCGTCGGGCGTATCGGCCTGCAGGATGCGATGCATGCCCTCGACATAGTCGCGCGCATGGCCCCAGTCGCGTTTGGCCTCGAGATTGCCGAGATAGATCGTCTCCTCCAGGCCGGTTTCGATGCGGGCGACGCCGCGGGTGATCTTGCGGGTCACGAAGGTCTCGCCACGGATCGGGCTCTCGTGGTTGAACAGGATGCCGTTGCAGGCGAACATCCCGTAGGCCTCGCGATAGTTCACCGTGATCCAGTAGCCGTAGAGCTTGGCGCAGCCATAGGGCGAGCGCGGATAGAACGGCGTGGTCTCCCGTTGCGGGATCTCCTGCACCAGGCCGTACAACTCCGAGGTCGAGGCCTGGTAGAAGCGCGTCTGCTTCTCCATTCCGAGAATGCGAATGGCTTCCAACAAGCGCAGAACCCCGAGCGCGTCGGCATTGGCGGTGTATTCCGGACTCTCGAAGCTGACGCCGACGTGGCTCTGGGCGGCGAGATTGTAGATCTCGTCGGGGCGGATCTGCTGCACCAGCCGGATCAGGTTGGTGGAATCGGTCATGTCGCCGTAGTGCAGCAGGAACGGCACGTTGCCTTCGTGCGGATCCTGGTAGAGATGGTCGATCCGCGCGGTATTGAAGGACGATGACCGCCGCTTGATCCCGTGCACCGTGTAGCCGAGACCGAGCAGATATTCGGCCAGATACGCGCCGTCCTGGCCCGTGACGCCCGTGATCAGCGCCACGCGGCCGCTGCAGTCCTTCCCCGCCATGCTCACTCCAACACCGTCGCGCCCCCTCGGGCCGAAGTTCCCGGCGAGCAGTCCACAGCCGAAGCCGCCGGTCAAGCTCGACGGAAAACAGGCGTTGGATCAATCCCGTATCGGCGCAACGAGAAGCAGGACCTAATCCCCGTAGCAGCGCAGGCGGTCGAGATCGAGCACCGTCACCCCGCCATACTCCACCCGCAGCAGGCCCTCGCGCTCCAGCGTCTTGAGACACTGATTGGCGTTCTGCCGCGACAGGCCCGACAGCGCGCCGATCTCCTCCTGGGTGATCTCCAGATGGCGGGTCGTATTCGGGTAGAGGATCGGATTGAACAGCGAGGCAATGCTGCGGGCGAGCCGCGCCGTCGCATCCAGCGTGCGGCCGACCTCGACGAGGCCAATGAACTGGCCGAGCCGCTCGTTGAGCTGGGTGACGAGGAAGCGGTTGAAGCCGACGCTGTTCTCGAACAGCCGCATGAAGGTCGGCCGCTCCATCAGCGCGACGCGCGTATCGCGCAGCGCCACGACGTCATAGCGGCGCAGCTCGTTCTTCAGCACGCTGCCCTCGCCGAACCAGGCGCCCGCCGACATGCCGGCGAATGTCGTCGCCTTGCCGCCGCGCGACACCGTGCTCATCCGCGCGAGACCGGTGACGATCCCGGTCCAGTAGTCGAATTGGTCGCCGCGAAGGAAGATGTGCTCGTTGGCCGCAAACGACCGCTCGACGATGCCGGCCGCAGCCGTGTCGATTTCCTCGGGCTTCAGATGGCGGGACCAGGGCGCGATGCGCAGAAGGGTATCGGGAGAGATCAAGCCGGCATCTCGTCTCGTCGAAGCTCGCGGCGACCATATTGCATCGCAACAATCCTGCAGTGAATATTGCCTGGGAATTGTCAGGCGCAAGACAATTCCTGATAGCGCTTTCCCCTATCGAGGACCACCGTCTTCGACTCGCGCCTCTGGACACCGACGAGGCGCATCGAGATGCGGCAAAATGCGCCCGCCCGGGCGGCCCGTCATTCGTCGGATGGCGCGGAACCGATGCCCGGGATAGGATTGCACCCAATGCGACGAACTCAACGTCGCGCGACACGATGCCTTGAAGAGCGCGCCAAGCGCCGAAGACAGTTCGGGAGGACGACTTGGACTATACGTTGGAAGCGCGCGGAGTGTCGCTGCGTTTCGGTGGGGTGCGAGCCCTGACCGACGTCAGCTTCGGCGTGCGCGAGGGCGAGTTGTTCTCGATCATCGGCCCGAACGGCGCCGGCAAGACCTCGATCGTCAACTGCATCTCCGGCCGCTACAAGCCGACCGAGGGCCGCCTGTTCCATCGCGGCCGCGACATCACCGGCCTGCCACCGAGCGCGCGCGCCAACATCGGCATCGGCCGCACCTTCCAGAACCTCGCGCTGTTCCACCACATGAGCGTGCTCGACAATATCATGGTCGGGCGCCATCACCTGCTGAAGAACAATTTCCTCACCGGCTCTCTGTATTGGCTCACCGGCGCGCGGCGCGAGGAGCTGAAGCATCGCGAGAAGGTCGAGCAGATCATCGACTTTCTCGACCTGCAGTCGGTGCGCAAGGCGCCCGCCGGCACCCTCTCCTACGGTTTGCGCAAGCGCGTCGAACTGGCGCGCGCCATGGCGCTGGAGCCGCATCTGATCCTCCTCGACGAGCCGATGGCCGGCATGAACTTCGAGGAAAAGGAGGACATGGCGCGCTACATCGTCGACCTCAACGAGGAATTCGGCATGACGGTCGTGATGATCGAACACGACATGGGCGTGGTCATGGACATCTCCCATCGCGTCATGGTGCTCGATTTCGGCCGCAAGATTGCCGAGGGCGACCCGGCCGCCGTGCTCGCCGATCCTCACGTCAAGCGTGCCTATCTCGGCGAGGAGGACGAACTGCTGGTCGATCCCGACGAGGCGCCGTCCATCGCGGAGGACGCGGCATGATGGACTATGCGGGTCGCGTCAAGCAGGCCGACACCTATCCGAAGCTGCTACGGCTGAACGCGAAAGAGCACGGGACGGAGATCGCGCTGCGCGAGAAGAATCTCGGGCTGTGGCGCACCTTCACCTGGGCCGACTACCAGGCGCGCGTGCGCGATTTCGCGCTCGGCATGGTGGAGCTCGGCCTCGGCAAGGACGACGTGATCGGCATCATCGGCGACAACCGGCCGGACTGGGTTGCCGCGGAGGTCGCGACGCATGCGATCCGGGCCATGAGCCTCGGGCTCTATCGGGACGTGCTCGACGACGAGGCCGCCTACCTGCTCAATTACGGCGAGGCGCGACTGGTGTTCGCTGAGGATGAGGAGCAGGTCGACAAGCTGCTCAACCTCGCCGAGCGCGTGCCGGCGCTCAAGCACATCGTCTATTCCGATCCGCGCGGCATGCGCAAATATGACGATCCCAGGCTGCTGCCGGCGGACAAGCTCGCCGAGCTCGGCCGCAACCGGGCGGCGCGCGAGCCCGATCTCTACGACCGCATGGTCGATGCAACCGTCGGCGACGACGTCGCCATCCTCTGCACCACCTCGGGCACGACCTCGCATCCAAAGCTCGCGATGCTCTCGGCCGCGCGCGTGCTCAAGCATTGCGCCACCTATCTCGCCTTCGACCCCAAGGGACCGCAGGACGAATACGTCTCGGTGCTGCCGCTGCCCTGGATCATGGAACAGGTCTATGTGCTCGGCAAAGGTCTGCTCTGCCGGATGAAGGTCAACTTCGTCGAAGAGCCCGATACGATGATGAACGACTTCCGCGAGATCGCGCCGACCTTCGTGCTGTTCGCACCGAGGGTGTGGGAGCAGATCGCGGCCGACGTCCGTGCCGCCGTCATGGACGCCTCGCCGCTGAAGCAGCGGCTCTATCATCTGGGCATGTCGACCGGCCTTGCCGCGCTGGAGAGGGGCCAGCATTCGAGCCTTGCCGACATGCTGCTGTTCCGGGCACTGCGCGACCGGCTCGGATTCACCCGGTTGCGCTCGGCCGCCACCGGCGGCGCCGCGCTCGGGCCCGACACGTTCAAGTTCTTCCGCGCCATGGGCGTGCCCTTGCGCACGCTCTACGGCCAGACCGAGCTGCTCGGGGCCTACACGCTGCACCCGGCCGACAAGGTCGATCCGGACACGACGGGCGTGCCGATGGCCGAGGACATCGAGATCAAGATCGACCAGCCCGACAGCCAGGGGATCGGCGAGATCCTGGTACGCCATCCGAACATGTTCCTGGGCTACTACAAGGCCCCGGAAGCCTCGGCCGCCGACGTCAAGGACGGCTGGATGCATTCGGGCGACGCCGGCTATTTCAACGAGGCGAAGCAGCTCGTCGTCATCGACCGCATCAAGGACCTCGCCGAGACCGCGCGCGGCGAACGCTTCTCGCCGCAATATATCGAGAACAAGCTGAAGTTCTCACCGTATATCGCCGAGGCCGTCGTGCTCGGCGCCGGCCGCGAGCATCTCGCCGCGATGATCTGCATCCGCTACTCGATCATCTCGAAATGGGCGGAGAAGAACCGCATCGCGTTCACCACCTACTCCGATCTCGCCTCGCGCAACGAGGTCTACGCGCTGTTGCAGAAGGAGGTCGAGACCGTCAACGCCCACCTGCCGCCGGCGCAGCGCATCGCCCGCTTCCTCCTGCTTTACAAGGAACTCGACGCCGACGACGGCGAGCTCACACGTACGCGCAAGGTACGTCGCAGCGTCATCAACGAGAAGTACGCCGATATCATCGACGGCATCTATGGCGGCAAGCCTGCCATCCCCGTCGATACCGTCATCCGCTTCCAGGACGGCACCACCCAGCGCATCCGCACGACGCTGAAGGTGGTGGATCTGGGTGGACATGGCGCCATGGCGGAGGCCGCGGAGTGATGCGCCTTCTGCCACATGAGGTCGTCATGCGCGGGCTTGACCCGCGCATCCATCCTCTTCCGAAAACCTCCTTCGCGATGGATCGCCGGGTCAAGCCCGGCGATGACGAGTGAGAACGATCATGAACACCGCCTTCCTCATCCAGCTCCTGGTCAACGGCCTCGTCGTCGGAACGCTCTATGGCGTGGTCGCGATGTCGTTCGTGCTGATCTACAAGGCGACCCAGGTCGTCAATTTCGCGCAAGGCGAGCTGCTGCTGATCGGCGCCTGGGTGTGCTGGGCATTGCTGACGAAATATCAGGTGCCGTTCTGGGTCGGCATGCCGCTGACGCTGGTCTTCATGTTCGCGTTCGGCATCGCGATCCAGGTCGTGATCCTCCGTCCGATGATCGGGGAGCCGATCATCTCCGTCATCATGGTCACGATCGGCCTTTCGACCGTGTTCCAGGCGGCGCTGAAATGGATGTTCGGCGTCAACCCGCAGCCGTTCCCGCCAGTGTTCGCCAGCACGTCCGTCGACCTGTTCGGACTTCAAATCCAGACGGTCTACGTCATGAGCCTCGTGGTATCGGTCCTGATGATGCTCGGCATGGCTTGGTTCTTCAAGGCCTCCAAATATGGCCTGGCGATGCGGGCAACCGCCTTCAACCAGCAGGTCGCGCAATCGCTCGGCATCTCCGTGAAGAACGTGTTCGCGATGGCCTGGGCCATCTCGGCAACAGTCTCGGCCGTGGCCGGTGTTGTCGTCGCCGTGGTCAACGGCGTCTCCTCCGGCCTGTCGGCCTACGGCATCAAGGTTTTTCCGGCGGCGATCCTCGGCGGCCTCGACTCGGTCGGTGGCGCCGTGCTCGGCGGCATCATCATCGGCCTCCTCGAGAACATCGCGCAATATGTCGACAGCCAGTATCTGCACTGGGGCAATCTGTACGAGATCGCGCCATTCTACGTGCTGATCATCATCCTGATGATCAAGCCCTACGGCCTGTTCGGCACCAAAGACATCGAGCGGATCTGAATCATGGTTGCGCGCTCCACGATACCCGCCGGCGACTTCCGCACCTCCTACGCGGCCGACACCACGATCTTCCCGACCAGAACCAGCCGCAATTTCGCGATCGCCGGCGTGATCCTCTTGTGCTTCGCGCCGCAGGTGTTCTCCGAATACTGGCTGTCGGTCTCGATCCAGATCGGCATCTTCGCCATCGCCGCACTAGGCCTCAACATCCTGGTCGGCTTCACCGGCCAGATCTCGATCGGACAGGCCGGCTTCTTCCTGCTCGGCGCCTTCACCTCGGCCTATATCAACAACACCTACGCGATCCCGGTGTTCTTCGCGATCCCGCTCGCCGGGGTGATCACAGCACTCGTCGGGCTGATTTTCGGACTTCCGGCGGCGCGGCTGAAGGGTCTCTATCTCGTCATCGCCACCCTCGCCGCGCAATACATCCTGCTCGACTTCTTCTCCCGCGCCGAGTGGTTCTCCGGCGGCTCGGTGCCGGCCTCCGCCAATCCGTTCTCGATCTTCGGCTATACGCTGCGCGGCGACCGGCAATATTTCTACGTCGTGCTGGCCTATGTCGTGGTGTGCTACCTCCTGGTCACCAACCTGATGCGCACCCGCGACGGCCGCGCGCTGATCGCAATCCGCGACCACTATCTCTCGGCCGAGATCATGGGCATCAACCTGACGAAGTACCGGACGCTGTCGTTCGGCCTCGCCGCGTTCTTCGCCGGCATTGCCGGCGCGCTCTACGCGCACTACCAGCTGGTGATCTCGCAGGAAGGCTTTGGCATCGAGCGCTCGATCCTGTTTCTCGCCATGATCATCATCGGCGGCACCGGTTCGATCATGGGCACCCTGATGGGGACAGCATTCGTCGTTCTGCTGCCGGAATCGATGGAATGGCTGAGCCACCACCTCAAGGGCGGCGCGATCGACAAGGCGCTCGCGCTCAACAACAACATCACTTTTTTGCGCGAGATCGCGATCGGCCTGATCATCATCGCCTTCCTGATGTTCGAGCCCGACGGGCTGGCGCATCGCTGGCGCCAGATCAAGACATACTGGAAGCTCTATCCGTTCTCACATTGAACTCAACCAACAGGGACCGGCGACAATCCGGCCCGAACGCATCACAGGAGGAAGCACTATGACGATGAAATCATTGCTCGGCTCGGCGGCGCTGGCGCTGCTCGCAGGCGCCTTCGCCTCAACCGCGCAGGCGCAGCAGATCGCAATCGGGCATCTGCAGGATCTCTCGGGCGGCACGTCCGACGTCGGCACGCCCTATGGCCAGGCCGTGATGGACACCTTCGCCTGGGTCAACAAGAACGGCGGCATCGGCGGCAAGCAGCTCGCGGTCGACAGCAACGACTACGGCTACCAGGTGCCGCGCGCGATCGCGCTGTACAAGAAGTGGTCGGCCCCGGACAACAAGGTCGCGGCGATCATGGGCTGGGGCACCGCGGACACCGAGGCGCTGACCGGCTTCCTCGCCAACGACAAGATCCCTGACATGTCCGGCTCCTACGCCGCCGCGCTGACCGACCCTGAAGGCACCAGCGGCAAGGCCAAGGCCGCGCCGTACAACTTCTTCTACGGCCCAAGCTACTCGGACGCACTGCGCGCCGAGCTGACCTGGGCGGCCGAGGACTGGAAGGCCAAGGGCAAGCCCGGCAAGCCGAAATTCGTGCACATGGGCGCCAACCATCCCTATCCCAACGCGCCGAAGGCCGCGGGCGAAGCGCTCGCCACCGAGCTCGGCTTCGAGGTGCTGCCGCCGCTGGTGTTCGCGCTGGCGCCCGGCGACTACAGCGCGCAGTGCCTGAGCCTGAAGAGCTCCGGCGCCAACTACGCCTATCTGGGCAACACCGCGGCCTCCAACATCTCGGTGATGAAGGCCTGCAAGAATGCCGGCGTCGACGTCCAATTCCTGTCCAACGTCTGGGGCATGGACGAGAACGCCGCCAAGACCGCGGGCGATGCCGCCGACGGCGTCGTCTTTCCGCTGCGCACCTCGGTGGCCTGGGGCGGCGATGCGCCGGGCATGAAGACGGTGCAGGAGATCTCCAAGATGTCCGACCCGACCGGCAAGGTCTATCGGCCAGTGCACTATGTCGCCGCGGTCTGCTCGTCGCTCTACATGAAGGAGGCGATCGAGTGGGCTGCGAAGAACGGCGGCGCCACCGGCGAGAACGTCGCCAAGGGCTTCTACCAGAAGAAGGACTGGGTGCCCGCAGGGATGGAAGGCGTCTGCAGCCCCTCGACCTGGACCGACAAGGATCACCGCGGCACGATGAAGGTCGACCTCTATCGCGCCAAGGTAACCGGCCCGACCGATGGCGACCTCAACGATCTCATGGCCAAGGGCGTGATCAAGCTCGAGAAGGTCAAGACCATCGAGCTGCCGCGCAAGGCGGAATGGGCGGGTTGGTAAGTTGCCAGGCGGCCGCTGAATCAACTCAGCAGCCGCTCCGCACGCCATCGTCATCCCCCGCGAAAGCGGGGGATCCGGTACGCCGCGGCTTCTCCACCGAGCATCGGCGGCTCTGGAATACTGGGCCCCCCGCCTACCGCGGGGGACGACAGTGAGGTGAACGGATATGGTTGAGACCCTCGATAAGCCCAATGCAAATGCGACCGCGAGCGCAGCCCCCCTGCTCTCCGTCCGCAACATCGAGGTCGTCTATGACGACGTCATCCTGGTGCTGCGCGGCCTCAGCCTCGACGTGCCCAAGGGCGCGATCGTTGCGCTGCTCGGCGCCAACGGCGCCGGCAAGTCGACGACGCTGAAGGCGATCTCCGGCCTGTTGAAGACCGAGGACGGCGAGGTCACGCGCGGCGAGATCATGTTCGACGGCACGCGCATCGACGGCATCGATCCGGAGAAGATCGTCCGGCGCGGCATCTTCCAGGTCATGGAGGGCCGCCGCATCGTCTCCGACATGACGTCGCTAGAGAACCTCAAGCTCGGGGCGTTCACGCGATCCGATCGCGAGGTCAACAGTGACATCGAGATGGTGTTCAACTATTTCCCGCGGCTGAAGGAACGCACCGGCCTTGCGGGTTATCTTTCCGGCGGCGAACAGCAGATGCTGGCGATCGGACGGGCGCTGATGGCGCGGCCGAAGATGATCCTGATGGATGAGCCGTCGATGGGCCTGTCGCCGCTGCTGGTGAAGGAAGTGTTCGCGATCATCAAGGAGATCAACAGGGATCTCGGCGTCACCATCCTGCTGGTCGAGCAGAACGCGCGCGCGGCGCTGTCGGTGGCCAGCCACGGCTACATCATGGAACAGGGAAAGGTGGTGCTCGACGGCACCGCCGACAGCTTGCGCGACAACGAGGACGTCAAGGAATTCTACCTCGGCGGCGCCGGCGACCAGCGCAAGAGCTTCAAGAACCTGAAGAGCTTCAAGCGGCGGAAGCGGTGGCTGTAGCCGAACTCTCTCCTCGTCATGGCCGGGCTTGACCCGGTCATCCACGCACGAGCCGCAACGACGAACGACGTGGATGCCCGGGACAAGCCCGGGCATGACGACCGCAAGATTCAAGGACTGGGTACGATGACCCACTACGACGCCCTCGAAACCCGTGATCCCGCAGCCCGCGAGCAGGATCTGTTCGGCCGCCTGCCCGACGTGCTGCACGCGGCGATGAAGGCGCCGGCCTATGCCGCGCTGCTGCAGGGCATCGATCCCCAGGACATCACGACGCGCGCTGCGCTCGCGCAACTGCCGGTGCTGCGCAAATCCGAGCTGCCTGCCCTGCACAAGGCGGCCCCGCCATTCGGCGGCTTCGTCGCGCAGGCGCCCGGCGCGTTCTCGCGTCTGTTCACGTCGCCCGGGCCGATCTTCGAACCGGAGGCGGCGCACAGCGATCCCTGGCGCGGCGCCCGCGCCCTGTTCGCCTCGGGCTTCCGCAGCGGCGATATCGTACTCAATACCTTCAGCTATCACCTCACGCCCGGCGGCTTCATCTTCGACGCCTCGGCGCGTGCGCTCGGCTGCGCGGTGATCCCGGCTGGCCCGGGCAACACCGAGGCGCAGTTCGAGCTGATCGAGGCCTATCGCCCGATCGGCTACAGCGGCACGCCCGACTTCCTGAAGATCCTGCTCGACAGCGCCGCCAGCGCCGGCCGCGACGTGTCCTCGCTCAAGCGCGCGCTGGTGTCGGGCGCGGCGTTCCCGCCGTCGCTGCAGGCCGAGATCAAGGCGCGCGGCGTCGATGCCTATCAGGCGTTCGGCACCGCCGATCTCGGCATCGTCGCCTACGAGACCGCAGCGCGCGACGGCATGGTCGTCAACGAGGACCTGATCTTGGAGATCGTCCGCCCCGGCACCGGCGATCCGGTGGCGCCAGGCGATGTCGGCGAGATCGTCGTCACCTCGCTCGATCGCCACCATCCCTGGATTCGGCTTGCCCTCGGCGACCTCACCGCCGCCCTGCCCGGCACCAGCGCCTGCGGCCGCACCAACATGCGCATCAAGGGCTGGATGGGCCGCGCCGACCAGACGACCAAGATCAAGGGCATGTTCGTGCGCCCCGAGCAGGTCGCCGAGATCGGCAAGCGCCACCCGGAGCTCGGCCGCCTCCGCCTGGTCGTCACCCGCGCCGGCGAGACCGATGCGATGACGCTGAAGGCGGAATGCGCCTCGCCATCAGATGGCCTGCAGGACGCGCTCGCCGCCAGCCTGCGCAACATCACCAAGCTCGGCGGCAGCATCGAGCTGATCGCACCAGGCACGCTGCCCAACGACGGCAAGGTGATCGCCGACGAGCGGTGAAGTCCTCGCGTTGTTCCCGTAGCAGGAAGCCCTGCGCCAGCGGCATGAGCGGGGCGGCCCGCACCACCCGCACGCAATTGTCGCCTCCCGCGCGCTCTCCTATACAGCCATGTCACGTTCTCTCGGAGTTCGTCGCATGGCCTTTCCGCGCGCGTCCAAAGCCCTGTCCCGCTTCACTGTCCTCGATTTGACGCGGGTGCGCGCCGGCCCGACCTGCGCGCGGCAGTTCGCCGATTGGGGCGCCAACGTCATCAAGATCGACGCCATGATGGAGGATGGTGGCGAGGCCCTGGGCGGCCCGCGCCGCGGTTCCGACTTCCAAAACCTGCATCGCAACAAGCGCGCGATGACGCTCAACTTGAAAGACCCAAAGGGCGTCGACGTGTTCATGCGACTGGCCAAGCGGGCCGATGTCGTGATCGAGAACTATCGCCCTGATGTGAAGACCAAGCTCGGCATCGACTACGAGGCCGTGCGCAACGTCAATCCGCGCATCGTCTATGGCAGCATCTCCGGTTTCGGCCAGGACGGCCCCTATGCGAAGCGGCCGGGCTTCGATCAGATCGCGCAGGGCATGGGCGGGCTGATGTCGATCACCGGCGCGCCTGGAGAGGGCCCGATGCGCGCGGGCATCCCGATCGCCGATCTCTCCGCAGGCCTGTCCTGCGCGATGGGCATCCTCACCGCGCTGCTCGAGCGCGAGGTCTCCGGTGAGGGCCAGTGGGTGCAGACGTCGTTGTTGCAGGCGCAGATCTTCATGCTCGACTTCCAGGCCGCACGCTGGCTGATGGAGAAGGAGGTCGCCCCTCAAGCCGGCAACAACCATCCGACCAGCATTCCGACCGGCGTGTTCAAGACTTCCGACGGCTACATCAACATCGCCGCCACGGGGGGGCGGATCTGGGAGCGGCTGTGCCAGACGCTCGGCGCGCCCGAATGGATCGACAATCCGGACTACGCGACCGCGCCGGCGCGCTCCAAGAACCGCGATGCGCTCAACGCCGAGATCAATGCGCGCACGCTGGCGAAGACGAGCGAGCAATGGGTCGCCGAGCTCAATGCCGCCGGCGTGCCCTGCGGGCCGATCTACGCGATCGATCAGATGTTCGAGGACCCGCAGGTGAAGCATCTCGGCATGGCGCAGCAGGTCGCCAGCGACGACGGCCGCGACATCACGCTGGTGGCGCAGCCCTTCACCTTGTCGCGCACGCCGAGCCGGATGGCGGCACGGCCGCCGGAGTTCGGCGAGCAGACCGAGGAGATCCTCTCCGAGTTCGGCTTCACCGATGGCGAGATCGCCGATCTCCGGCTGCACCGCGTCGTGTGAGCAGGTGCAATATGACCAAGCTGCGGCATCCCGCCGCTGTGGCCCAGATGTCACCACGTTGGAACTTCGACCTGGGCGGGATTGAGGCCAGAGCGAGACCGCGTTAACCTCTTCGCATCAGTTGATCGCGGACCCCTTCGGCCCGCGCGTGTGAGGAGTAGCCTTCCATGAGCGCGACGGAATTGAACGAGTTTCTGACGGCGATGGACATGGTGCGCGACGTCAACGCGGCCGCTCTGAATCACGTCGGCGTTCTGCCGTTCGACGAAACGATGCTCGACAACGAGTCCGACTGGTACCACATGCCGGTTGCGGAGAAGGCCCACTGAGGCTGACTTACCTCGGGTCCGCGCGCTCGCTGACCTGAATCATCTTTGCTCGAAGCCTTCGTTCCGAAAGCCGGACGGAGGCTTTTTCTTTTCGAGGGCGGCGGGATGAGCTGCGAACTCTGATCCGCCGAACGCAAAAAAAAGCCCGACGCACGCGCCGGGCAAGGTGATCGTCTCGGGAGGAAACATCAGGGCGCGATGACCAGAGATCAGGCACCGCGCGTGAGCAGAACGATATCTGCCCATGAATGGAGCCTATCACCGCTCTGCCTAAAATGCTGTCATCGCAAAGACACAACCTCTGGAGAAGCGCCCGACGGCTTCGAACATCGGTACGATTGTTTTGGTGTTCCCAGCCAAGCCCTATCCACCACAATCCGCGAACCAATTACGGCATGGTCCCAATCAGAAACTCGCAACTGATGCCGATGGTCGTGGGAGCCTCAGCGTGTGGCCTGTTCACCCGCCGCGTTTGGCCGGCTCGGTCCGCGAGGCTGACGCGCAGGGAGAATCTGGGCAATTCAGGTGCTCGTCGCGGTCTATCCGCAGCGTTTGAGGCAGGATCGCTGATGCCACAGCCCATGCTGCACAAGCCCGCCGCATGCGCGCCGTTCGGTTGCGGAACGACCACGCACAACCGGAGGCGGAGGCTGGTTCGTATCGAATGTTGCACGACGGTCACAGGCAGCGACGAACTTAGGCCATCTCGAAATCCACCCAAAAAATCACAGTACCCGCCGAGGCGATCTTGGCTGCGATATGCCGTCTGGCACGATTGGAGGCGCCTGACGGCGCCTGCATGACATGGATTCAATCGCGAAGATGCAAAGGCTGACGTGCTGATCGCAAACCGATCCGGTCCCCATACGGTCTCGCGCTCGAGGCGGTTGTGCTGGTTGTCAGCGGCCGCGCTGGTCACCCCGGTGCTTGCGGCGGCGCCAGCCATTGCGCAGGCCACCAGAGGCGGCGCCGGCGGCAGCAGCCAGGACACCTTCGCCAATGGCGGTGCCAGCTCGGCCACGGCCGTTGGAAATGTCGGCGCCAACGCACCTATTCCTACCCGAGGCGGCGGCGGTGGCGGCGCCGGCACACTCGGCGGGGCCGGCGGCAGCGATTCGACCGGTAGCGCGCCGGGTGGCAGCGGCGGAATCGGTCCGGGCGCCAACGGAATAAGCGGTCAAAGCGGCTTCTCGATTCACAGCGGAGGCGGAGGTGGTGGTGGCGCACATGGCGCCGTCGTAACCACGGACACGAGCAACTCCGCAGCGGTGTCGGGCGGCAATGGTGGACGTGGCGGCGCCACCACCGGGGATTTCGGAGGTGGCGGCGGCGGCGCCGGCGGATACGGGGTGGTCGTCGATGGCAGCGGGCTCACCTACAGCAATGGCAGCAGCATCACGGGAGGCAAGGGCGGCAATGGCGGCGCGGCTGCCTCGCTAAATGTCGTCGTGAATGGCTGGGGTGGCAATGGCGGCCAGGGCGGTTACGGTATCTTTCTGACGGGAAGCAGCGTCGTGCTGACCAACGCCGGCACCATCAAAGGCGGTGGCGGCGGAAATGGTGGTGACGCGCCATCCAGCACCCAACCGAATGCGAGTGGCGACGGTGGTAGTGGTGCCGCCGGCGTCGCCTTCGCCGCGGACGGCACGCTGATCAACTCCGGCACCATCACCGGCGGCGACGCAGGCGTGGCCGGCGCGACGGATACAAGTCACTCCGGCACGGCTGGAACGGCCGGTGCGGGCGTCATCGGCGCCAATCTCGCGATCATCAACAGCGGCACGATCTCGCGCGGTAACGGCTTCGGATTGTTCGCGGCCCCCGCCGCCATCAGCTTCACCGGCGGCAGCAACGTGCTGGAGATCTGGGCGAGCTCGATCATCAATGGCAATGTCGTCGGCACCGGCACCGATACGTTCCGGCTCGGCGGCGCCGCGAACGGCAGCTTCGACGTTTCCACGATCGGCGCGACCGCGCAATTCCAGGGCTTCTCGAGTTTCGTGAAGACGGGCACCGCGACCTGGACGCTGACCGGCACGACGACCGCGGTTACGCCGTGGAGCATCAACCAGGGCGCGCTCGCGGTGTCATCAGATGCCAATCTCGGCGATGCTTCCGGCGGCGTGTCGTTCGGTGGCGGCACGCTGCAATATCTCGCCGGCTTCAGCTCCAGCCGGAACGTGACCCTCAATGCCGGCGGCGGCACGTTCGATACCAACGGCAACAACGCGACACTCAGCGGGACGATTTCGGGCACGGGCGGGCTCACCAAGGTCGGCGTAGGCATCCTGACCTTGTCAGGCACCAGCAGCTACACCGGGGCGACGACCATCGACGGCGGCGTGCTCGACGTCGAAGGTGCGATCACGAACACCTCTGGGGTGACCGTGAATGCCGGCGGCACCCTGACGGGTGCGGGTCTCGTCGATCCGCCGATGACGGTCGGCATCAATGCCGGCGGCACGCTGGCGCCCGGCAATGGCACCGCCGGCTCGTCGATGACCATCGTCGGCAATCTCGCCTTCCAGTCCGGTGCGTACTATCTGGTGCAGCTCGATCCGACCACGGCCTCATTCGCGAGCGTCACCGGATCGGCCACCCTCGGCGGCGCCACCGTCAACGCCGTGTTCGGCACCGGCGGCGGCTATATCGACAAGCGCTACACCATCCTGACCACGAGCGGCGGCATCTCGGGCGGCTTCGGATCGGTGGTGAAGACCAACCTGCCCTCCGGCTTCAAGACCAGCCTGAGCTACGACGCCAACAACGTCTATCTCGATCTGATCCTCGCCTTCGCCGTGCCCGGCGGACTCAACGGCAATCAGAAGACGGTCGGCGATACGCTATCGGCGTTCTTCGATCGCACCGGCGATATTCCCGTCGTGTTCGGCAAGTTGAACCAGGCGGGCCTCACGCAGGCGTCCGGCGAGAGCGCCACCGACGTGCAACAGACCACGTTCAACGCCATGAGCCAGTTCGCCAGCCTGCTGACCGATCCCTTCGCACAACGTCAAGCCAGCGGCGGGGGCGCGATCAGCTATGCTGACACATCCCGCAAGCGCACCGATGCTTTCGCGATGCTGACTGACGACAGGCCGGCCGACTTTGCGCAGCGCTGGAATGTCTGGGCGGCGGGCTTCGGCGGCTCGCAAACGACCAGCGGCAATGCAGTCGTCGGCTCCAACGATACCACCAGCCGCATCGCCGGCACCGCCGTCGGCGCCGACTACCGGATCGCACCGCGCACGATTGCGGGCTTCGCGCTCGGCGGCGGCGGCACCAGCTTCAGCGTCAACGGCCTCGGCTCCGGCCGCTCCGACCTGTTCCAGGCCGGCGCCTATCTGCATGATCATATCGGCCCGAGCTATCTGAGAGCGGCCCTGGCCTATGGCTGGCAGGACGTCACCGCGGATCGCACCGTCACCATCTCCGGTGTCGACCGGCTGCGCGCGACCTATCAAGCCAATGCCTGGATCGGCCGCATCGAGGGCGGCACGCGCTTCGTCGCTCCCATAGGCGGCATCGGCCTGACGCCTTACGCGGCTGCGCAGGTGACGAGCCTGCGCCTACCGGCCTATGTGGAGCAGGCCATCTCCGGCACGTCGACCTTCGCACTGAGCTACACCGGCAAGACCGTCACCGACACACGCACCGAGTTCGGCCTGCGCACCGACAAGTCCCATGCGCTGGCAGACGGCGCCCTCACCTTGCGCGGCCGCCTCGCCTGGGCGCACGACTTCAATCCCGATCGTTCGGTCGCGGCGACGTTCCAGACGCTGCCGGGCGCAAGCTTCGTCGTCAACGGCGCCGCGCAGGCGCGCGACTCCGCGCTGACGACGACCTCGGTCGAGATGAGCTGGCAGAACGGCTGGAGCGCCATGGCGACGTTCGAAGGCGAGTTCTCGAGCGTCACCCGTTCCTATGCCGGCAAGGGCAGCGTGCGCTACACGTGGTAGGAACGGCGTAGCCGATCGAGCGCAGGCATCCAGCTGGCAGGGCACGGGTGATCAGCGACAACCGTACTAAGCCTCGGCCTTCGCGGCCGGCGCTCCCGACTTGCTGAAGCTCGCGATCACACGATCGATCAGCGGCCAGAACAGCAGCACGATCGCCAGCGTCGTGATGGTGCCCACCAGCCCGTTCGCCCAGAACACCTTCATGTTGCCGCCGGAGATGATCATCGACTGCCGGAACGCGTCCTCGGCACGGCTGCCGAGCACCAGCGCCAAGGTGAACGGCGCCAGCGGGATCTTGATCTTCTTGAAGACATAGCCGACGACGCCGAAGCCGAGCATCAGCCAGACGTCGAACATCGCGTTCTGGATCGCGTAGGCGCCGATCGCGCAGGACACCACGATCATCGGCGCCACGGCCGCGAACGGCACGCGCAGGATCGAGGCGAAGATCGGCACGGTGGAAAGCACGAGCACGAGGCCGACGACATTGCCGAGATACATCGAGGCGATCAGGCCCCAGACGAAGTCCTTGTGCTCCACGAACAGCAGCGGGCCGGGATTGAGGCCCCACACCATCAGGCCGCCGAGCAGGATCGCCGCGGTGCCCGAGCCAGGAATGCCGAGCGCCAGCATCGGCAGCAGCGCCGCCGTGCCTGAGGCATGCGCGGCCGTCTCAGGCGCGAACACGCCCTCAATGCGTCCCTTGCCAAAACTGTCCGGATTCTTGGAGAATCGCTTGGCGAGGTTGTAGCCCATGAAGGAGGCCGCGATCGCGCCGCCCGGCGTGATGCCGAGCCAGCAGCCGATCACCGAGGAACGCAGCAGCGTCATCCAGTATTTCGGCAGGTCCTTCCAGACGGCGAGCACCGTGCGCAAGGAGATCGCGGCGGCGTGACCGCGCAGCGCCAGGCGTTCCTCCATCGTCAGCAGGATCTCGCTGATGCCGAACAGGCCGATGACCGCGACCAGGAAGTTGATGCCGCGCAACAGATCGGTCGAGCCGAAGGTCATCCGCAACTGACCGGACACGGTGTCCATGCCGACGCCGGCAAGCAGCAGACCGAGCGCCATCGCAATGACCGTCTTGTGCTTGTCCTCGCGTCCCAAGCCCACGAATGAGCAGAAGGTCAGGAGATACACGGCGAAGAATTCAGGCGGACCGAACTTCAACGCAAACGACGAGATCCAGGGCGCCAGGAAGGTGATCAGCATCACCGCGACCAGCGAGCCGATGAACGACGAGGTGAAGGCGGCCGTCAGCGCCTCCGCCGCCTTGCCCTGCTGCGCCATCGGATAGCCGTCGAAAGTGGTCGCCACCGACCACGCCTCGCCGGGAATGTTGAACAGGATCGAGGTGATGGCGCCGCCGAACAGCGCGCCCCAGTAGATGCAGGACAGCATCACGATGGCCGAGGTCGGGTCCATCGAGAAGGTCAGCGGCAGCAGGATGGCGACGCCGTTGGGCCCCCCCAGCCCGGGCAGCACGCCGACGAAGACGCCGAGCACGAGCCCAACCATCATCAGCAGCAGCGTCTTCCAGGTCAGGAGGACCGCGAACCCGTGCAGCAGCAGACCCAAGGCTTCCATGATTTCATTCCAACTGTTTCCTCGTCATTGCGAGCGCAGCGAAGCAATCCAGAGTCGAGTGCGCAGCCCTGGATTGCGTCGTCGCGTTGCTCCTCGCAATGACGGGGGAGAGACCGGTGTCAGTACCCGAACGCCGCTTCGAGCGGGCCCTTCGGCATGATCACGTCGAACACGACATCGAACGTCACGAACATCACGGCGCTGAACAGGAACGCCGTGAGCAGCGATTTCCAGATCGCGATCTTGCCGACGAGACGCATGAACCCGGCGATGAGCAGGAAGCTCGCGACATAGATGCCGAGAAACTGCATCGCGATGCAGAACAACAAGGTCGGCACGAACACGGCCATCACGCGCCGCAGCTGCGCGCGCGTCACGAAGGTCTCGACCGCTTCCTTGCTCGACAGGAAGGCGGCACCGATCCCGTAAAGGCTGGCGCCGCCGAGGATCACCGACAGATAGAACGGAAAGTAGCCGGGCTCCGGACCGGTCGAGTCCCAGGACGCGCCGGTCCGCCAATTGTCCCAGGCGAGTACGGACGCGAGCGCGAGCAGCAGCAGCGACACCGCGACGTCGACGGTCCGGGTAGAGGTGACGGCCGGAGAATTCTCCTCCGGCGCGGTCGGATCGTCGACGGCAATCTCGAGCTCAGCGTTGGACATCGATCCTCCTCATCCCCTCGCCCCGCCCAGCCTCACTTGGCGACGAAGCCGGCTTCCGTCATCAGCTGCTTGTTGAGCGAGCCGTCCTCTTCGAGGAACTGCAGCATGTCCTTGCCGGTGAGGAAGATCGGCTTCAGCGCCTGCTTCTCCATGTAGTCCTTGTACTCCGGTGTCTGCACCAGCTTGCTGAACAGGTCGACGTAGAACTCCTGCTGTTCCTGCGTCACCTTGCCCGGCAGGAACATCGCGCGCAGCATCAGGTATTGCACGTCCAGCCCCTCCTCCTTGCAGGTCGGAATGTCGTTCCAGGACTGCGTCTCCGTGACCTTGGTCGTGTAGGAGATGCGCTCCTTGTCGAACACGCAGAGCGGACGCACCTGGCCGGCGCGCCAGACTTCGAGATTCTCGGAAGGATTGTTGACGTTCGCTTCGGTGTGCCCGCCGACCAGTTGGGTCGCAGCCTCGCCGCCCGACTTGTAGGGCAGATAGGAGAACTTGGCTCCGGTCTTCTTCTCCATGAAGACCGTGAGCACGTGATCTTCGCGCTTAGAGCCGGTGCCGCCCAACTTGAACGGCGAGCTCGACGCCTTGGCAGCCTCGATGAACTCCTTCACCGTCTTGGGGCCGTTGACGTTGTCCCACAGCACGAACTGATCGAGTGCGATCACCGCGACCGGCGACAGCTCGTGCCAGTCGAACGGCAGCTTGGCCGACAGCGGCAGCATGTAGATCAGCGAATAGGCGATCAGGATCTTGTTCGGATCGCCGTCGCTGGACTTCATGTACATCAGGGCTTCGGCGCCCGACGCGCCGCCCTTCAGCGACACGACAACCGGCTGCTTCAGAAGATTGTTCTTCTGAATGGCAGCCTGCATCATCCGCGCCATCTGGTCTGATGCACCGCCAGCGCCTGCGGCGACGACAATCTCGACCGGCTTGGTCGGCTCCCAGCCGGCAAAGGCGGGCGCAGTTGCAAAAAAGGCCGCCGTTGCGGCCGCGATCTTGATGAGTTTGCGCACGTGTTTTCTTCCCCGTTCGAAGCGCCAGCTTGCATCCTACCAGGATACTGCTGGCTTATTGTGGTCAGTTCAAGAACACAAGCATGATGCGGCCTCATGTTCCTCGGCATAAGGTCGCAAGCACGGCATTGGACTACTTGCCTTTCCAATTCGGCGTCCGCTTGTTGAGGAACGCCTCCATCCCCTCGCGGAAATCCTCACTCATATAGGCGCGCAGGATCAAATCCTCGCCCTCGTCCCGCGACAGGGTCCGGCGAATGCGGCGCACCGCCTCCTTGGTCACCTCGAGGGTGATCGGCGCGTGCGAGGCGATGAGCCTCGCGGTCTCCAGCGCGCGTGTCTGCAGCGTCTCGACGTCAGGCACGATCTCGTTGAGCAGACCGAGCGCGAGCGCCTCCGGCGCCTCGACCAACCGTGCCTTGAAGATCAGATCCTTGGTGCGCGCCGGTCCGATCAAGGAGACCACGCGCGAGATGTTCGACATCGACAGGCAGTTGCCGAGCGTGCGCGCGATCGGAAAACCGATACGTGCCGTCTCGGTGCCGATGCGAATGTCGCAGCAGGCGGCAATGCCGGCGCCGCCGCCGGTGCAGGCGCCCGCAATCGCCGCAATCACCGGCACACGGCACAGCTCCAGCGTGCCGAGCACGCGGTCGATCCGCGCCTCGTAGTCGAGCGCATCCTGCGCGGTCTTGAAGGCGCGGAATTGCGAGATATCGGTGCCGGAGGCAAACGCCTTGTCGCCCGCACCGGTCAGGATCAGCGCCTTGATCGACCGATCGGCGTTGATGGCCTCGCAGATCGAGGCCATCCGGTCGTACATCGCGAAGGTCATCGCGTTGCGCGCCTGCGGCCGGTTGAAGGTGATCTTGGCGATGCCGTCGTCGACGGCATAGATCAGATCGTCGGAGCCGGTCACAGGCGCGGTCATCAGGCCACCTTCGGGATTGGCGCCGCCTCGCGCGCCTTCAGGACGTCCATTGCCGCGAGCACGCCACCGGCACGATGCGGCACATTGGCGAGCGCAAGGCCCATCTCGACGCCGGCGAGCGTCCCCATCAGCATCAGGTCGTTGAAATGACCGATGTGGCCGATGCGGAACACCTTGCCCTTGATCTTGTTGAGGCCGGTGCCGAGCGACATGTCGAAGTTTTCCAGCACGGTCTTGCGGAACTGATCGGCGTCATGGCCTTCGGGGATGACCACGCCGGTCAGCGCCGGCGAATGCGCCTGCGGATCGGCGCATTGCGTGTCGAGGCCCCACGCCTTCACGGCGGCGCGCGTCGCAAGGCTGTGGCGGCGGTGGCGGGCGAACACGTTCTCGTGCCCCTCCTCCTCCAGCATCTTCAGCGCCTCGTTGAGGCCCATCAGCAGATTGCAGGCCGGCGTGTACGGGAAGGTGCCGAGCTTGTTGAAGGTGATGATCTCCTGCCAGTCCCAGTAGGAGCGCATGCCGGGATTGGCCTTGGCGGCGGCGAGCGCCTTCTCCGAGACGGCGTTGAAGCCGAGGCCCGGCGGCAGCATCAGGCCCTTCTGCGAGCCCGCAACGGAGACGTCGATGCCCCACGCGTCGTGCTCATACTCCATCGAGCCGAGGCCGGAGATGGTGTCGACCATCAGGAGTGCCGGGTGGCCGGACCGGTCGAGCGCCTTGCGCACCTCGAGCGGCGGCGTTAGGCAGCCGGTCGAGGTCTCGTTGTGCACGACGCAGACGGCCTTGATCTTGTGCGCCTTGTCGTCGACCAGACGCTGCTCGATCGCCGCGATGTCGGCGCCATGACGCCAGTCGCCGGGGATGAAGTCGACGTCGAGCTTGAACTTGTCGGCGATGCCCCGCCACAGCACAGCGAACTGGCCGGTCTCAACCATCAGCACCCTGTCGCCGGGCGCGAGCGCGTTGACGATCGCGGCTTCCCACGCGCCGGTGCCCGACGACGGATAGATGATCACCGGCTGCTTGGTGCGGAAGATGCGCTGGCTGGCCGCCAGCACGGCGAAGCCGAGCTCCGCGAACTCCGGACCGCGATGGTCCAAGGTCGGCATGTCCATCGCGCGCAGCACGCGGTCGGGCACGTTGGTCGGTCCCGGAATCTGAAGAAAATGCCGTCCCGTGTGCACAGTCATTGGCGTCCATCCCCGGTCATTTGGTTGGTGCGCGGACGTGGCATCCCACGCGCTGGTCGCGCTTTTCTCCCGCCAGACCGCTGGCGTCAATAAAGAAGACGCAAGCACCGATCGCTCCGGGCTGACATCCCTCAGATGCACACAAATCCCCTTCTTCTGTGCAGTGCGGCATAGCGGGACGCCCCAGCTTGCTGCACGCGGTTTGGCCTCATTTCACCGCCGCAAGCTGGCGCGGCGCATTGCCCTGCGATGGCTCATCCAGCAGCACCATCGCGGCATCGACACCGCCCGCGCGATGCGGCACGCCGACCGCACGCAGCCCCATCTCGACTCCACTCAGCGCCGCCATCAGGGTCAGCGCATTGCACTCGCCGAGATGGCCGATGCGAAACACCTTGCCCGCGACCTTGGACAGGCCCGAGCCGAGCGACATGTTGTAATTGTCGAGCACGACCTGGCGGAACTGATCGGCGTCATGGCCCGGCGGCATCAGCACGGCGGTCAGCACCGGGGAAAAATCCTTCGGCTCCTGGCACAGCACCTCGAGACCCCAATGCTCGACCGCGGCGCGGGTCGCGGCCGCAAGCCGCTGGTGGCGCGCGAACACCTGGTCGAGTCCCTCCTCGAGCAGCATGGCAATCGCTTCGCGCAGGCCATAGAGCAGGTTCGTCGCCGGGGTATAGGGGAAGAAGCCGTTCGCGTTCAGCTTCAGCATGTCCTCCCAATCCCAGAACGAGCGCGGCATCTTGTTGGCCTTGGCAACAAGGCGCGCCTTGTCCGAGACGGCGTTGAAGCCGAGCCCCGGCGGCAGCATGAAGCCCTTCTGCGAGCAGGACACGGCGACATCGACCTTCCACTCGTCGAAGCGGAAGTCGGCCGAGGCGAGACCGGAGATGGTGTCGACCATCAGCAGCGCCGGATGCTTGGCGCGGTCCATCGCGGCGCGCACCTCACCGATCCGGCTGGTCGCGCCGGTCGAGGTTTCGTTGTGCACGACCATCACCGCCTTGAGCCGATGACCGGCGTCGGCGACCAACGCCTCCTCGATGACGGCAGGGTCGACGCCACGGCGCCAGTCGCCGGGAATGAAGTCGACCTCGATTCCCCACCGCGCCGCCATCTGCCGCCACAGCGTGGCGAAGTGGCCGGTCTCGACCATCAGCACCTTGTCGCCCGGCGACAACGTGTTGACGATGGCAGCCTCCCAGGCGCCGGTGCCCGAAGACGGATAGATGATCACCGGGCTCGTGGTCTTGAAGATCGCCTGCGAGCCGCCGAGCACGGCCTTGCCGAGTTCGGCGAACTCGGCGCTGCGGTGATCGATCACTGGCATGTCCATCGCCCGCAGCACCCGCTCGGGCACCGGACTCGGGCCCGGAATATGCAAGAAATGACGGCCTTGGGGACGGGTCACGACAGAGCTCCGGGCGACGACGGCATTCTGGCACCCATAATTGCATTCAATTCTTCAGCATGCAAGAGCTCAATCGCATGCACGCACGAGGTCGACCACATCTGTAACTACCGCTACAATGCGTAAGATGAATTCCACGATTCCCGATATCGAGACGCCACCCTTGGCAGGGCCAAGCGGTCGATCCGTGCCTGCGCGGGACGAGACCTCGCTGCATGACGAGATCCTGGCGCGGCTGCGCGACTACATCGTCGAGGGCCATGTCGCCGACGGCGGACGCCTGTCCGAGCGGCAGCTTTGCGAAATGCTGGGGGTGTCCCGCACCCCCTTGCGCGAAGCGCTCAAGGTGCTCGCAGCCGAGGGGCTGGTCGAGCTGCTGCCCAATCGCGGCGCCCGGGTGCGCCCGCTCAGCGCCGCCGACATCCACGAACTGTTCGACCTGATGGGAGGCCTGGAAGGCCTCGCCGGACGCCTCGCCTGCGAGAAGATTTCAGATGAAGCGATCGCGGAAATCGAGCAATTTCATCATGATATGTACGGATTCTACATGCGGCAGGACATGCAGGGCTATTTCCGCATGAACCAGTTGATCCACCGGGCGATCGTCGACGCCGCCGCCAACGCCACCCTTCATGCGACCTATGAGAGCCTGGCGGGCCGCATCCGCCGGGTGCGCTTCTCGGCCAATTTCGCCCGCAAGCGCGAACGCTGGAGCGAGGCCATGCGCGAGCATGAGCTGATCCTCGATGCCCTGCGCCGGCGCGCCGGAAGCGAGCTGTCCGACATCCTGTTCCAGCATCTGCGCAACAAGGGCGCGGCTGCGATCGCGTACTTCGCCGAGAGCCAGCCGCCGCTGGCGGCAGCCAAGCCAGACAAGGTCGAATAACGCCGGGGATTGCGCAAATTTGCATGCAATCAGATTGACGCATTTGCGGAAATGAATGACACCGGGCGGAACAGCGCCCGCCGGACGACAGCCGGGCCCCACCAGGGATCACCATGCCGAACGCCAAAGCCGGTCCGTCCAGGCTCGAACAGAAGCTCCGCGCCGAGATGATAGGCGACGTCTTCTTCGACCGCTTCAACCGCGGCCGCTACGCCACAGACGCCTCGTTCTACCAAGTCATTCCGGCGGGCGTGGTCGTGCCGCGCACGATGGACGAGGCGCTGCGTGCGCTCGCCATCGCCCGCGACGACGGCCGCATCGTCACGCCCCGCGGCGGCGGCACCTCGCAATGCGGCCAGACGGTCAACGAGGGGATCGTCGTCGACTTCTCCAAGCACCTGAACCGCATCGTCTCGCTCGATGTCGAGGGGCGGACCTGCGTGGTCGAGCCGGGCATCGTGCTCGACGACCTCAATCGCCAGCTCAAGAAGCACGGCCTTTGGTTTCCGGTCGACGTCTCCACGGCGTCCCGCGCCACGATCGGCGGCATGGCCGGCAACAATTCCTGCGGCGGCCGCTCGCTGCGCTACGGCACGATGCGCGACAACACCATCGCCATCGACGCCGCGCTGGCCGACGGCACGCTGGCGCATTTCGGCGAGGTGGCGCGAGACCTTCGTGACGTCAGCGCGCCGGACAGCGCGCGCAGGTTGTTTCGCGACATGCTGGCGCTGGGCGAGCGCGAGGCCGCGGAGATCGCCGACAGGTTTCCCAAGGTGCAGCGCCGCGTCGGCGGCTACAATCTCGACGCACTGACGCCGCGCAACGCCGCCAACAACCTGGCCCATCTGCTGGTCGGCTCCGAGGGCACGCTGGCCTTCTCCACCCGGATCGAGCTCAAGCTGTGGCCGCTGATCCGCACCAAGGTGCTCGGCGTCTGTCATTTCGGCAGCTTCTATCAGGCGATGGATGCGGCCCAGCATCTGGTCAAGCTGAAGCCGATCGCGGTCGAGCTGGTCGACCGCACCATGATCGGGCTGGGCCGCGACATCGCGATGTTCCAGCCGGTGATCGCGGCGGCGGTGCGCGGCGATCCCGACGCGATCCTGGTGGTCGAGTTCGCGGAGGAGACGAAGGACGAGAACCTCGCCAAGCTGAAGCAGCTCTCCGAGTTGATGGGTGATCTCGGCTTCTCCTGGAGCAACGAGATCTGCAAATGGGGCGGCGTCGTCGAGATATCAGACCCTGCGCTTCAGACCGCCGTCGCCGACTTCCGCGCCGCCGGCCTCAACGTGATGATGTCGATGAAGGAGGCCGGCAAGCCGGTGTCGTTCGTCGAGGACTGCGCCGTGCCGCTGCCCCACCTCGCCGACTACACCGCGCGGCTCAACGAGGTGTTCGCCAGGCACGGCACGCGCGGCACGATGTACGCGCACGCCTCCGAGGGCTGCCTGCATGTGCGCCCGGTGCTGAACCTGAAGCTGGAGAAGGACGTCAAGGCGATGCGCGCCATCGCCGAGGAAGCTTTCGCCATGGTGCGCGAGTACAAGGGTTCGCATTCCGGCGAGCATGGCGATGGCATCGTGCGCTCGGAATTCCACGAGCAGATGTTCGGCAGCCGCATCGTCGCCGACTTCAAGGAGGTCAAGCAGCGCTTCGATCCGGCGAACGTGCTCAATCCTGGCCGCATCGTCGATCCACCCAGGATGGACGACCGCTCGCTGTTCCGCTATCCGCCGGACTACCGCATCGTCGACGACATCAAGCCGGTGCTCGACTGGTCGGCCTATCCGGGTGCCGCCGGCGGCTTCCAGGGCGCGGTCGAGATGTGCAACAACAACGGCGCCTGCCGCAAGCTCGACGGCGGCGTGATGTGCCCGTCCTATCGCGCCACCCGCGACGAGAAGGATGTCACGCGCGGCCGTGCCAATACCTTGCGGCTCGCGATCTCCGGCCAGCTCGGTCCCGGCGCGCTGTCGTCCGACGAGATGATGGAGACCTTGAAGCTCTGCGTCTCCTGCAAGGCCTGCCGCCGCGAGTGCCCGACCGGCGTTGACATGGCCAAGATGAAGATCGAGGTGCTGGCGGCCCGGGCGACGACGCATGGCCTCACGCTGCGCGACCGGCTCGTCGCCTATCTGCCGCGCTATGCCGATATGGCTGCCCGCATCGCGCCGCTCGTGAACCTGCGCAATCATGTTGCGCCCCTGCGCGTGCTGATGGAGCGCGTTGCGGGCATCAGCGCCAAGCGCAAGCTTCCGGCCTTCCGCACCGACACCTTCCGCGTCGACGCCGACGCGTTCGGTCCGGCTGATGGCCGCGAGGTCGTGCTGTTCGGCGACACCTTCAACCGCGTCTATGAGCGCGAAAATCTCGACGCCGCGCTGCGCGTGCTGATCGCCGGCGGCTATCGCGTCTACGTGCCCAAGCCGGCCGATGGCGGCCGCGCCCTGTGCTGCGGCCGCACCTTCCTCTCCGCCGGCCTCGTCGACGAGGCCCAGTCCGAGCTGCAGCGCCTGGTCGAGACCTACGCGCCGTTCGCCTCGCGCGGCGTGCCGATCATTGGCCTCGAGCCAAGCTGTCTGCTGACGCTGCGCGACGAACTGCTGTCGCTGCGCAACGACGCCACCGCGAAAACGATCAGCGCACACGCGCTGCTGCTGGAAGAGTTTCTGGCGCGCGAGGCCGAGAGCGGCAGGCTGGCGCTGCCGCTCGCCCCCCTGCCCGGTAAGGCCTTGTTGCACGGCCATTGCCATCAGAAATCCTTCGCCGCTTTCAAGCCTGTCGAGCAGGTGCTACGACTCATTCCGGAGCTCACGGTCGAGACCATCGAATCCTCCTGCTGCGGCATGGCCGGCGCGTTCGGCTATGGCGCGGAGACCTACGAGGTCTCGCAGCAGATGGCGGAGGCGTCGCTGCTGCCCGCCGTGCGCAACGCCGACGCCGCAACGTTCATCGTTGCCGACGGCACCTCCTGCCGCCACCAGATCCAGGACGGCGCCGCCCGCGGTGCCGTTCACGCCGCGCAGCTCCTGGCGATGAGCCTGGAGCGGGCGCAAGCATCAACGTAGGTCACGAGAGACCGGACGCCGCGGAGCGCGACCTCAATGTTCGTCATTGCGAGGAGCGTAGCGACGAAGCAATCCAGACCTTTTCTTTCGTCCTGGATTGCTTCGCTTCGCTCGCAATGACGGATGATAGAGCCGACTTTTCATCACAAATCGCAAAGGACACCGACATGGCCGATCTCAAGCTCGACGCCGCTCGCAAGATTCTGGATGCCACGCTCGCGAAGGGCATCGAGAAGAAGCTCAAGCCGCTCGCCGTGATGGTGCTCGACGCCCGCGGCTGCCTGAAGGCGGCCGCCGCCCAGGACGGCACCAGCCTGATGCGGGCCGAGGTCGCGCATGGCAAGGCTTATGGCGCGCTGGCGCTCGGCCTCGGCTCCCGCGCCCTGTTCCAGCGCGCCCAGGAGCAGGCCTATTTCATCGACGCCGTGAACACGCTGGCCCAGGGCCGCATGGTCCCGGTGCCCGGCGGCGTGCTGATCATGGACGGCACGACGCTCGTCGGCGCCGTCGGCGTCTCCGGCGACAGCTCCGACAATGACGAGATCTGCGCCGTCGCCGGTATCGAGGCCGCCGGCCTCAAGGCCAATCCGGGCTGAGCTCCGGTCGCACCTGCAAAGCTCAGCGAGCTTTTCCGTCCCACAATCTCGAGGGGGCTGGCCGCCCTCTCGAAGCCTGATCGATCATGCGTCGAATTCCACGGCTCAGATCGCGGCTGACGGAGAATTCATTCGGCCGGCTTGACCGGCCCGAAACATTGCCGGCTGCTGCACGTTTGTACGACGGGGCGCGTGGAGAACCGGACATGCCTCGCAGACGAGCTCGCACCATCATCATCACTGGCGCCTCCGCCGGCGTCGGCCGTGCCATCGCGAACCGCTTCGGCGAGGCCGGCGATCGCATCGGCCTGATCGCGCGCGATGAGCATGCGCTGCGCGACGTCCAGCGCGAGCTGCAGGCGCGGTTTGCCCATGCCGAATACGAGGCCGTCGATGTCGCCGATGCGCAGGCCCTGTTCGACGCTGCCGAGCGGCTCGAGCAGCGCCTGGGTCCGGTCGACATCTGGATCAATGACGCCATGGAAACGGTGTTCTCGACCGTGGCCGACATCACACCGGAGGAATTCCGCCGCGTCACCGAGGTGACCTATCTCGGTTTCGTGCACGGCACGATGGCGGCGCTGCGATCGATGCGCCGACGCGGCGAAGGCCGCATCATCCAGATCGGTTCGGCGCTCGCCTATCGCGGCATTCCGCTACAGGCGGCCTATTGCGGCGCCAAACATGCGATCCGGGGCTTCACCGACTCGCTGCGGGCCGAGCTGATGCACGAGCGCTCAGGCATCACGCTCTGCATCGTCGATCTGCCCGCGGTGAACACACCGCAATTCGACTGGGCTCGCGCGCACCTTGCGCATACGCCACGGCCAATGGGCCGGCCGGTGGAGCCTGAGGTGATCGCTGACGCCGTCTATCGCGTTGCCGATGGCGGCTTCCGCGAATATTGGATCGGCTGGCCGACGCTGCTGACCATCCTCGGCAACGCCATCGCCCCGGCTTTGCTCGACCGCTACCTCGCCGCCAAGGCGATCGCCGGGCAGCAGACCGACGTGCCGCTGGTGCCCGACCGCACCGACAATCTCGATCACCCGGTTACACGCCTGCACCGTACCCGCGGCTCGTTCAGCCGTGGCGCGGCCCTGCACGCGATGCTCGTGCCCGGCGATGTGGCCCGCGCCGCGACCGTCGCAATCGGGGCCGCTGTCTTCTTTGCGCTGGGAGCGACGCTGAGCCGGCGGGGGAGGCGCTAGGCCGCGCGTTGCAACGCGGTGCTTGCGTGACACCGGCGAGATGCGCTTTTCTGCTCCGCGCTATCCATTCCCGTCCGGAGCGCCTGCATGACCATCGAAAGCATCAGCGCGATCACCATTGCCACCCATGACATGGCCCGCGCGGTCGCCTTCTATCGCGCGCTCGGCTTCGACGACATCCCGTATGGCGGCGCCGACACCCCGTTCACGACCTTCCGAGTCGGCGCGGGCTATCTCAACCTGATCGCTATGCCGGAGGACAAGCAGTGGAGCTGGTGGGGCCGCATCATCTTTCATGTCTCGGACGTCGACGCCGTCTACGCCAAGGCGCTGGCCGCCGGCTTCTCGCCCTCCACCACGCCGCGCGACGCCGAATGGGGCGAGCGCTACTTCCATCTCACCGATCCCGACGGTCACGAATTGAGCTTCGCGCGGCCGCTCGACAAATGAGCTAGCCGAGCTCGAAAGTGGTGACGCCGAACAGCCGCTCGATGCGTAGTGGCGCGATCGGGCGGGTGTACATGCGCGCGGTCTCGAACACCGGCTTCAGCCCGAGACTCTCCGCCAGCGCCACCGCCTCCGGGTTGATCGCCGGCACATCGAGGAAGACCTCGGAGTCGCCGATCTCGCTCAGCAGCGCCGAGACGATGGCCTCGGCATCGGCCCGGCTGTGCGCGACCAGCGGACCGATCTTAGAGCCGGTGCGGCACGGCCGGATCACGCCCCAGGCGGCAAGCGCGCCATCACGGATGACAGCGCGGCCGACATGGCCGGGGGCTCCGATCCAGGCCTGCAGGAACGCGCGGCGCGACGCCGGAAACACAGCCGCGTCGGAGGCCTCGATGTCGGCCAGCGGCACGTCGCTCAGCGCAACGAAGTCCGATCGCGCAGCAGCGGGCAGCACCGTAGCGGCCTTCCCACTGTAGCGGACATTGGCATAGGCATATTTGAAGCCGGACTTTCGATAATTGTCCTGCTGCGCGACGACACCGTCGAGGCCGACGACACGCGATCCCGCATGCGCCATCGCAGCCTGCCAGAGCCGCAGGCCATAGCCATGCCCGCGCAGATCAGGACGTACGATGTAGAAGCCCAGAAACGCGAAGCGTTCGTCGTAGTTGACGCAGGACACCGTCGCGACCGGCACACCGTCACGTTCGGCGATGAGAAATCCCTGCGGATCGACCACGGAAAAGCACGCGGCATCGGACAGGCCGGGATTCCAGCCCTCGGCCGCCGCCCAGTCGATGGCCAGCGGAATCTCTTCCGGCCGCATCGGCCGGATGAGAAGGCCGTCGGTTGCAATTGGGCCACTTTGCATCATCTCACAACGCTAGCGCCAACTGCCGTCCTTCGCAGCAACAAAGATGCCCTTGGGCGGGAATATTGCGATCGTTGCGCACAACGCTGCGCAGGGCTAACGTTCATCTCCCATGATACGACGAAACGCACAAACCGATCGCATGCGCCCTCGGTGGCTGACATGGATGCTGCGTGGCCTCATGGCCAGTGCCGCATTGCTCGCGACGGGGTCAGCTTTCATCGCCATCTTCAATCCACCGGCCGCCGTTCTATTTCTTTCAATACTCACCTCGCCGCTGTTCATGAATACACGGCCACCTCCGATGTTCGAGAACGACGTTGCGGACTCCTGGCTCAAATCAGTGGAGAGCGGAAAACGGCTCACGGCCCACCTTCAGGCGGAATTCCCATCCGGAACACCAGCCGCGATGTTGACAGCAACGCTGCTGAAGCAAGGATTCGAACCGTTCCCGGATTGCGTCCGCGACGGACATATCGTGGTGCGGCTGGGAGAGATTCATGCACCATGCCGAACGTCCGAGACCGCCAATGTCCATTTCTATCGATGGGGCAATCCAGCCTGTGTGCAGACGATCGACGTGACCTGGAAGTCAGACGATGCAGGAGCGATCACAGAGGTGACAGCAAGCCATCATGACGCCTGCCTGTGAACGCGGAAGTCAGTCCATTCCCTGCTTATGAGTTCTCAGCCCTATGACTGCGACGATCGGATCAGCTAATCCGACGGGGCCTGCCTCTGGTGGCGACCGGCTGCCAGCCATCGACATCCTCCGGGGCCTCGCCCTCTTTGGCGTCATGGCCATCAACGTCGTATTTGAGTTCCGTATCTCGATCTTCCAGCAATTTCTGCCGACGCCGAGAGCGCACGAAGCGGGCACGACCTTCTTCGCCGGATCGTCATCACCGGAGACGGTCAAGCTTTTGTGGGCCATCGTCGGAGACTCGCCCTTCAATCGCGCCATCGAAGATGGTCTCGCGCGCGCCGTCTCCATGAAGGCGCTTGCCCTGTTCTCGCTGCTGTTCGGCATCGGGCTGGCCATGCAGTTCGACCGGATCGCTCCGGAGCGACGTATCCCCCTGCTGCTCCGGCGGCTGCTCGTCCTGCTCGCGATCGGCATTTTGCACCTGACGCTGCTGTGGAATGGTGACATCCTGACCGAATATGCGCTTGCCGGACTGCTCGTGCTGCCGTTCCTGTTCGCGCCAAGCTGGCTGGTGATCGCGAGCAGCCTCACCCTGCTCGGGCTGTACTTCACCAGCTGGCTTATTCCCGTGCTGCCGCTACTAAGCTCCTCCTGGATGATGCAGCATGTTGTCGATGCCAATCGCATCTATGCCAACGGCAACTTCTCGCAGATCCTGGTGTTCCGGCTGTCCGAAATCAGCGCCATCGCGCCGCTGCATTTGTGGATCTTTCCGCGCACGCTCGGACTTTTCCTCGCCGGCATCGTCATCTGGCGATCCGGCCTTCTGCGCGATATGCCGCATCACCGCGTCATGCTGCTGCTGACGGCCCTGGCCGCACTCGCTGTCACGATCGACGCCGGCGCATCGCTTGCGACTGTGAGCCTGGCGCTTGCCTATGGTGCGCTGATCCTTTCGGCTGCAAGCACCATCTGGGGCGCCCGCCTGCTAGGCTGGGCGGCTCCCGTCGGCCGGATGGCCTTCACCAACTATCTCATGCAGTCCGTCATCTTCGGCGTCGTGTTCTACGGCTATGGCCTCGGCCTGTTCGGCCGGCTCAGCGTCTCGCTCGCACTTGGCATCGGCGTGGTCGTCTATGTGCTCCAGGTGATCGCGAGCTGGTGCTGGCTGAGGCTGTTTCAGTTCGGCCCCATCGAATGGCTGTGGCGCAGCCTGATGTACAACAAGCTGCAGCCGATGCGGCTTCGGCCGCACTCCTGACGCGACTTTGCCCGTCGGGTTACTATGTCGCACCCCGGTGGGTGTTGTCTTGTCGGGCAAATCAGCTGCACATTTCACGGCGTCGCGGCTTACGAGAGGGGGCGCCTCGCGATCGTCACAAGCGTTGGGCCGGTGATGCGATGGCCGTCGCGGCATCAGGCGCGTTTGCGCAAGACGACTGGTGGCGTGGCGGACGGCGAAATCGTGTGGTCCTGACATCCCGACGCTGATGTCAACTCGCGACGAGGCTTTGCTTCGCGCGGGGATGGTGGCCAGAAAGCCCGGCGCACCAGGGAGATCACGTATAAGCCGTAAGCCCGTCGCGCAGGGAAGGCCGGTAGTTGCGGCCAAACCTGTGGTCACTGCCGCCTGCTTTTCTTCCTGCAGGCGGGCATGGGGGCGGCGAGCGCCCGGCCTTCCCTGCGCCCTCTTCGTTCAGAGGGCGAAATCTGACGCAAGACTCGGACGCGAAGCGTCGCGAGATCGCGGATCCATGTATCACCCTATGTGGACAAATATTGTTGGAGCAAAGAACCTTTCCACCCCTCCACTGTCATCGCCCGCGAAAGCCGGCTATCCAGTATTCCAGAGGCCGTGGTCATCGAACCGGGAGGCCTCGGCATACTGGATGCTCCGCCTTCGCGGAGCATGACAGCGGCAACAACAGAGCCGCCGTCACACACTCTACCCGCAGCGAGCTACTTCCCCGGCCACACCGGCTTGCGCTTCTCGGCAAACGCCCTCAGGCCCTCCTTGGCATCCTCGGTCATCGCCAGCAGCGCGATCTGGCTTTCGAGATAGGCGATGGACTCGTCGAACGACATCGAGGCGATGGCGCGCATGGCGTATTTGCCGCGGCGGATGGCGGTCGGCGACTTGTCGACGAGACGGCCGATCAGCCAGTCCATCTTGCCGTCGAGCTCGGCGGCGGGAACGACATGGTTGAGCAGCCCGGCAGCCTGTGCAGTCTTGGCGTCGAACGGCTCGCCCGTGAGCGCCCATTCGTTGACGAGACGCGGCGGCGCGATACTCTGCAAGAGGCTCAGGACCTGCATCGGGAACACGCCGACCTTCACCTCCGGCAGGCCGAAGACGACGTGATCGGCTGCGACCGCCATGTCGGTCATGCACAGCAAGCCCATGCCGCCGGCCATACAGACGCCGCCGACGCGCGCAATCGCCGGCTTGGTGGAATTCTGCGACAGCCGGAGCAAGTCCGCGTAATCGACATTCGGGCGGGAGAAATCCATCGCGAAGGCCGCGCCGGAGTTCTGCAGGTCGGCGCCGGCGCAGAACGCCTTGTCTCCTGCGCCGGTCAGCACGATCACGCGCACCTCGGGATCGTCATGTGCCGTGCGATAGCCGCGCGAGATCCCGGCGATCACGTCGCCATTCAGCGCGTTGCGCTTCTCCGGACGATTGATGGTGATCCAGAGGGCCTGCCCGCGCTTGTCGAGAATCACGCTGTCGTCGGTCATCGCCTTGCCTGTCGCTTGATGTCGGATGCGAGATTGTCGCGGGATAGCTGCCGCGGGCAAGGAAAACTTGCGTCAAGAGGCCGCGCGGCGGCCGATCTCGGCGATGACCCCGTGCAGCAGCGGACGCACCGGCTCGAACTGGCCAGTGCGCAGGAACGCGATGGTCTGCCGGAACGACGTCGGATGCACCAGCAGGCCCATGTGCGACGCCTTGATGGTGGTGTGGTCCGTCATCCCGGCGAGCTTGCAGCTCTCGACGGAGACGCGGCCGTCGTTCGGCCACGGCAGCAGGAACAGCCCGGCGATCGGATCGAGGAAGCGGTTGCCGGCGATCACGCCGATCTCGTAGTCGGCGGGTGGCAGAGAGGCGAGCGTGACGTCCTTCGTGGTCACCAATTGCAGGCCGGCTGGACCGAAATAAGCGCGATAGAGCCCGACGTTCTGCAGCCGGTCGGCAAGCTCGCTGCCGCCATTGGGCGTTCCCAACATGACGACACGGCCGAGCCGCGCCGGCCGATGCTTCGCAATCGCGACCCGTGCCAGCAGCCCGCCCATCGAGTGGGTGACGAAGTGGATCGGACCGTCGATCCTGGCGGTGAAATCGGCGATCGCCGGGCGGATGTCGTCGGCAAGAAACTCGAGCGGTTTCTTGCGGCTTTCATAGTCGAGGTTCAGCGTCGCAAAACCTGCGCGCTGCAACCGCTTTTCCAGTGGACGCAGCATCAATGATCGGCCGGCGATGCCATGCAGCAGCACAACCCCCGCGCCGCGGGGGCCACTGTGCTGAGAACGCCGGCGCAGCGATGCGATCACGCGACTTCCCGCTCCTCCGGCTCGCGCTCCGTCGTAGCGGTTGCCGCACTCGCCTCGGCAAGTGCCTTGGCGCCGACATAGTCGGTCTTGCCGGAACCGAGCAGCGGGATCTTGTCGACCACCATCACGACGGCCGGCACCGCAAGCTCCGGCGCACCTTGGCCCTTGGCCTGGCGCTGCATCGCGGAGCGCTCGGCATCCTTCTGCGTCGTGATCAGCACGATGCGCTCGCCCTTGCGCTGATCGGGGATCGACACCGCGACCGAAGCCGCCTGCGGCCACAAGGTCGCGGCGATCTGCTCGACCACCGTCAGCGACACCATCTCACCGGCGATCTTGGCAAAGCGCTTGGCGCGGCCCTTGATCGTGATGAAGCCCTGCGCGTCGATGGTGACGATGTCGCCGGTGTCGTGCCAGCCCTCCGGCAGCGCCTCGAGCACGCCGGGATTTTCGGCCCTGACATAGCCGAGCATGACATTGGGCCCCCGGACCGAAAGCCGCCCGCCCTCCTCGATGCCCGGCACCTTGTCGAGCCGGTACTCCATCAGCGGCGACAGGCGCCCGACGGTGCCGACCCGGTTGGCCATCGGCGTGTTCATCGCCAGCACCGGCGCGGTCTCGGTGACGCCATAGCCTTCGAGCAGGCGGATGCCATAACGCTCCATGTAGATCTGCCGTGTCCGATCCTTGACCGGCTCGGCGCCGGCGATGACCAGCCGCAGCGTGCGGAAATCATAGGCATGAGCGGAGCGTGCGTAACCAGTCAGGAAGGTGTCGGTGCCGAACAAGATCGTGGCGCCAGTCTGATAGATCAGTTCGGGCACTATCCGGTAATGCAGCGGCGACGGGTACATATAGATCGGAATGCCCGCCAACATGGGCATCATCATGCCGCCGGTGAGGCCGAAGGAGTGGAACACCGGCAAAACATTGAACACAAGATCGTTAGCGTTGGCATCGACCCTCGCCAATGCCTGGGCGGCGTTCGCGAGAATGTTGCGATGGGACAGGACGACGCCCTTTGGCGTGCCTTCGGAGCCGGACGTGAACAGAATCACGGCGGGGTGGTCGGCATTGCGGGCGATGCGCGGCCTGGTGCCGTCGATCATTCCCTTGATCTTGTCGGCCAGGCTGACCGAGGCCTTGACGTCCTCGAGATAGACCAGACGGGCCTGCCCCTCGATCGCCGCGATCAGCTTGTCGAGCTTGCCCTTCTCGATGAAGGCCCGCGACGTCAGAACGGTCGTGACCTGCGCCGCCTTCATCGCCGCCAGCACGTTCACCGGGCCGGCGGAGAAGTTCAGCATGGCCGGCACGCGGCCGATCGACTGCAGCGCCATGAAGACCACGGCGACGCCGGCGGAGTTCGGCAGCAACAGGCCGATGTTCTCGCCCACCATCGTGCCCTGCTCGAGCTTGCGGCTGAGCACCTGCGAGCCCAGCAGCAGCTTGCGATAGGTCAGCTTGGTGCCGAGCGGATCCTCGATCATCACCTTGCCGGTGTCGTGGTCGCGATGGGCATGGGCGAGCGCCTCGAACAGCGTTCGATCCAGCATGGCGTTCTTCACCATGGCTTCGATCATCACGTCCTGCAGCGCAGCGCCAGCTGCATTGCGGCGGGTCTTGCCCTTGAGAGCCGCATCGATGGTGAGCTTCACCGGCGGCAGGATCGTCACCGTCACCTTGGGAAACCACGAGCGCTTGATCTGGCCATCCTTGAGATAGCTGAGATGCGAGCGCTGCGCACCCTCGATGCGGACCGGCACCACGACGGCGTCGGCCTTGTCGGCGATCATCGCGGTGCCGTCATAGACCTTCATCAGCGAGCCCGACACCGTGATGCGGCCCTCTGGGAAGATCACCACCGGTTCCTGGCTGGCGACCAGCTTGATCAGATCGCGAGCACCGAGCGGCTTGGTCGGGTCGATCGTGATGTGGCTTACAAGTTTCAGGAAGACCTTCGCCCACCAGGCCTTGGAGATCCCGGTGTCGACGGCAAAGGTGGCATCGATCGGCAGCACCGCGTGGAGCAGCGGACCGTCGATCAGGCTGACATGGTTCGGCGCGATCAGCATGCGGGTGCCGGCCGGCGGCAGGTTCTCCAGCCCACGCACCTCAGTGCGGAACAGCGCGCGGAACAGCATCGCGCCGAAGTCGCGCACGCCCTCCCTGCCCCATTTGTTGAGCACGAACCAAACGGCGCCGAAGCTCGCCAAAGCCAGACCGAAGAAGATCCAGGCGATCGAGAGGCCTGCGGCCTGCAGACCGGCCACGCCCAGCGAGCCGACCACCATGAAGGCGGCCTGCAGCACGTTGCCGGCAGCGATGACCCGGGCGCGCTCAGTCGGCTCCGACCAGGCCTGCACCGCGGCGAAGGCAGGAACCACGAACAGGCCGCCACCAAAGGCGAACACCGCGAAATCAATCAGCATGCGCGCTCCCGCCCAGGAGCCGACGAAGGCGAGCGGCGTGAGGTCCTTCGCGGTCGCTGTCGTCCCGATCGTCCAGGACAGATCGAGACCGAGCACGCCCATGAGGATGGCGCCGATCGGCACCAGCGCGAGATTCGGCCTGACGTGGCTGAGATGCGCCGCGAACAGCGAGCCGATGGCGATGCCGATCGCGAAGACGGCGAGGCACAAGGTGACCACGCCCTCGGTGCCGCCGACGACATCCTTGACCAGCGCGGGCAGCAGCGACAGCACGACGGCGCCGACCAGCCAGAACCACGACACGATCACCATGCCGTCCCACAGCCGGGGCATGGCATGCAACGACTTCAGAAGGTGCGAGGTCGATGTCCAAGGGTTGGCCGTGATGCGCAGATCCGGTGCCGACGGCGAAGTGTGCGGAATGCGCGACGCCGAAGCCCAGGAGATCACCGCGAGGCCGATGACGGCGAGAGCGACCCATCCCATATGCGACGAGCCGGAGACGAGCTGGCCGCCGGCGATGGTGCCGATCAGGATGGCCATGAAGGTCGCACCTTCTACCAGCGCGTTGCCAGTAGCGAGTTCACCGACCGTCAGTTGATCCGGCAGCATCGCGTATTTCACGGGGCCGAACAGCGCGGCGATGACACCGAACATGCCGAGGGCGACGAACAGAAGCGGGATCGAATGCAGAAAGAAGCCCAGCGCCGCGAAGCCTGCGGCAAAGATTTCCGCGAACTTGAGCCGGCGCGCCACGATTCCCTTGACGTATCGATCCGCCAGCTCGCCGCCGAGCCCGGACAGGATGAAGAATGGGAAGATGAAGACGGCGCCCGCCACGGTCACAAGCGCGTCGCCATGCGTTGCCACGGCGCCGTAGAGCAGCATGATGACCAACGCATTCTTCAAAACGTTGTCGTTCAGCGCCGAGGAGAATTGGGCCCAGAACAGCGGGGCAAAACGACGCGACGACATCAACTGCTTGATCATGATCGATTCCTGGTGTGCTGCAGCGGCTTGGCCGCAAGGACCGCAAGAGCCTGGGTTGGTGATGAAATGAAGTGGTGCCGGTGATGCATCCCGTTAGACGCGGTCATGCGGTTTCGCGTTCTGCTGTTGGTCGCCGACCAGCACGAAGAGTAGCGCGTAGGTCGTGTGCAAAAGGCTTATCCAGACCTGTAGGAGCTGGAGGGGATGTATGGAACGCAAGGACATGGTGACCGCTTCGTTGCGCCTGAGATGGGGATTCGAGACAAGGTCAGGTCAGTTCGCTCAGGTAGCGGAAGCAGCCGAATAGGCCGCCACGGCGAAGCCGGCGCCCTTCGCGCCCGGCGGCACGAAAAAGACGTTGTCCGGCCAGCCGCCTCGCTCGTCGCGCAGCGAGCAGACCGGCAACATCACAGGCATTTGCGATGCGCTCGACGCGCGCCGTCAAAAGGTGAGACGCGGACCGCGCCAGACCGTTCAGCATCACCATGGGATTGATCGAAAAAAGTTGCGGAGCGCGAGAGCTGAGAACCTGCATGGGACTTCTCCACGTTTTTGAGCGTTGCTCAAAATGCTTACAACAAATTTGAGCGACGCTCAAGCGGGGAATGCAAGAGGCCCGATAAAGGTAAAATAATCCTGTGAACGGCCCGCTCCTAGGCGTGAGAGGTGAATAACGCCTTGGAATCAAAAGGGATGTTGATAACTCGGCTTTTGCCGAGCTGGTCAGCCCGCCGATTTGCGCAGCCAGACCTTGTTGTCGTGGAAGGCAGCGCCCCCGATCGGAGCGACGGTGTCGGCTGCGGTGAGCACGTTGATGCCCCGTCCACCGATATGGGCGCGATTGGGATGGATCGATTCGGCGATCAGCACCCCGCGTTGAACTCCGTCGAACAGCCGGGCGGCAAGCGAGGTCTGTCCGCGCTCATTGCCGAGCGTGACGATGTCGCCGTCGACAATGCCGAGCGGGGCTGCATCCAGTGGATGGATCATGACGGAGGGGCCCCCTTCCCGCGCCTGCGACGATGGCGTCTCGTTGAAGGAGGTGTTGAGGAACGAGCGAGCCGGACTTGTCGCAAGCCGGAACGGATGCTGCTGATCGACCTCTTCGGTCACCGCCCAATGGTCGGGCAATGACGGCATGCGCTCCGGATTGCCCATGACGCGGCCGAATGGCGGATGAGCCCAGTCGGCCTTGAAGTGGAATTTACCGTCCCTGTGCGCGAAACCGTCGAGATAGTGCGAGGTGCGAAAGTCCGGCTGAAGGTCACGCCAGACATCGGCCTCGAGCCCGGCGATATCGCCATGGCCGCTCTTCTTCAACGTCGCATCGATCAACTCGCGCGGCGACATCTCGAAGCCCGGATGCACCGCCCGCAACCGGCGCGCCAGGCCCTGCAGCACCTCATGATTGGACCGGCACTCGCCGGGCGGGTCGATCAGCTTCGGTCCGACCGAAATGTGCTGATGGCCGCCGCCGTAATAGAGATCGTCATGCTCCATGAACATCGTGGCGGGCAGCACGATGTCCGCCATCTGCGCCGTCTCGGTCATGAACTGCTCGTGGACGGCGACGAAAAGGTCTTCGCGCGCAAATCCGTTGCGAACCAGCTCCTGCTCGGGTGCCACCGTCATCGGATTGGTGTTCTGGATCAGCATCGCCTTGACTGGCGGGCCGCCACAGAGGGCCACCGCGTCTCCCGTCAGGATGCGCCCGATCTGGGACTGATCGAGAAAGCGAGTGGAATGATCCACGGCGTCGTGGCCCTCGATGATGGACTCGTCGAAATGCCACAGCGCCGCGTTGTTGAAGAAGGCACCGCCTCCTTCGTATTGCCAGGCGCCCGTCACCGCGGGAATGCAGGATGCCGCATGCATCTGCGTCGCGCCGTTCCTGCTGCGGGTGAAGCCATAACCCAGTCGGAAGAAGGTCCGCTTCGTCTCGCCGACCAGACGGGCGAACGCCTCGATCTCGGCCACGGGAACGCCAGAAATCTGCGATGCCCATTGCGGCGTCCGCGTCTGCAGATGCGCTTCGAGTTCCGCAGGACAGTCCGTGTACTTCTCCATATAGGCGCGGTCGGCATAGCCATCGCGAAACAGCACGTGCATCACGCCGCAGGCAAATGCGCCGTCGGTCCCAGGTCGCAGGATGACCTTGATGTCGGCCTGCTTCATGGTCTCATTGTCGTAGACATCGATCGCCGCGATCTTGGCGCCTCGTTCCTTCCGGGCGCGCGCCGCATGAGTCATGACATTGACCTGCGTGTTCACCGGGTTCGTGCCCCAGATCACGACCAGATCCGAGAGCGCCATCTCCCGCGGATCGACGCCGGCAATCTTCCCGGTGCCGATGGCAAAGCCGATGCGCGCGACATTGGCGCAGATCGTCGAGTAGAACCGCGAGTACTTCTTCACATGGGTGAGACGGTTGAGGCCATCGCGCATCACGAGACCCATCGTGCCCGCGTAATAATACGGCCAGACCGACTGAGCGCCAAAGTCGCGCTCCACCTGGAGAAACCGCTCGGCGATCACGTCCAACGCCTCGTCCCAGGTGATGCGTGCAAATTGCCCTGAGCCTTTCGGGCCGACGCGACGCATCGGATGCATCAGCCTCTCAGGATGATGAATCCGCTCGGCATATCTCGCGACCTTGGCGCAAACCACGCCAGCCGTATAGGTCTGCCGTTTCGAGCCGCGAACGCGGCCGATCGTCTTCCGATCGAGCACTTCGACGTCGAGCGCGCAGGCCGACGGACAATCGTGCGGGCAGGTAGAATGGCGGATATCGACCCGAGTCTGCTGGTTCATGCCCGATTGGTAGCATCAAAGAATGCATCCGCCGAGAGCATTCGCGAGGCATTCGCACGAACGAGATTCGTGCGTGTCTGCTCCACCGCAGATTTGCTTCTGGATGTGGACAAGTCGCCGCCGACAACGGCCGATCCGGCGTTAGGGGCGAGATGAAGACGGCAAGAAAAGACGATAGGCTCTGTTGCGTGCTCGTGGTTGCTGCCTGCGTACAGCGCAGTGCACCATCGCGAGTCCTCAGCTGACGGCAATTTCGATTGCAAAGCCAGTTTCATATATTAATATATCAGCTGAGGAAACGAAGATGTCCGGTCGACCCCCGAGGAAATTGGCCGCAGCGCCACGGCCCGTGGTCGCCCGCATGCGCCGCAATGGTCGCCCCCGCGGCGCGACAGCAGCGTCACGCATCTACACCGATCTCAGGTCCGAACTCGTGTCGCTCGTGCGCCTGCCGGGCGAACCGATTTCGGAAGCGCAGATCGCGACGGCCTATGGCGTCAGCAGGACACCGGTCCGCGAGGCCATTCTGAAACTCGCGGACGAAGGGCTGGTCGAGATCTTTCCGCAGTCCGGCATCTTCGTCTCGCGCATTCCGGTCGCAGCACTCCCCGAGACCATCATCATCCGAAAGTCTCTCGAAGAGACGACCGCACGGATGGCGGCCGAGCATGCGACATCGAGCCAGTTGCTCAACCTGCATGCGACCCTCGAACGTCAGCGCGAGGCCTGCGCCGCAAAGGATCGCGAAGCCTTCCACCAGGCGGACGAGATGTTTCACGCTGGCATCGCCGAGGTCGCCGGCTATCCCGGGATCTGGAAGCTGATCGTTCAGGTCAAGGTTCACGTCGACCGCTATCGTCGACTGACCCTGCCGCAGATCGGACGGATGGCCGAAGTGATCGCAGAGCACGAACCAATTCTCCAGGCCATCGAACGGCGCGATCCGGATCGTGCCAGGGCTGCCATGGCGAGTCATCTGGAACGCCTGCTCGACGACATCTCTGAAATTCAGACCAAGAATCCAGAGTATTTCGATCAACCAGGCTAACGAGATGATCGCATCGAACCTTGCGGCGACACGATCATTCCGTCGGAGAGACGCCATGAAAAGACGCGATTTCATCAGACTGAGCGTGGGCTTTGCGGGCGTTGCAACGCTGCCGCCGATCTCGGCCGCCCTTGCGCAATCGAAGGCGGTGTTCAAGGCATCCGACGTTCAGCCGCCGGGTTATCCGACGGTTGCAGCAACAGAAAACCTCGGCAAGAAGCTTGCAGCGGCAACCAACGGCAGGCTGTTGATCCAGATGTATCCCTCCGCTCAGCTCGGCGGCGAGAAAGAGACTATCGAGCAGACCCAGATCGGGGCGATCCAGATACTGCGGGTCAGCGCCGGCGCGCTCGGCCCGATCGTCGACGACGTCAACGTCGTCAACATGCCCTTCCTGTTCAAGAGCATCGAACATTCTGAAAAGATGATGGACGGTCCGATCGGTCAGGACCTTCTGGACCGCGTCAGCGCCAATGCCAGCGCAAATCTCGTCGCACTCTGCTGGATGAATTCTGGCGCGCGCAGCATCTACAACACCAAGAAGCCCATCAGGACGGTCGAGGACGTCAAGGGGCTGAAGATCCGCGTGATCGGCAATCCCATCTTCATCGACATGATGAACGCGCTCGGCGGCAACGGCGTCGCGATGGGCTACGATCAGGTCTTCAGCGCGCTGCAGACCGGCGTGATCGACGGGGCCGAAAACAATCCGCCGAGCTACGTCTCCAGCAATCATTACACGGCCGCGAAGTACTATTCGCTCACCCAGCATCTCGTCATTCCGGAAATCCTCGTGTTCTCGAAGCGGTCCTGGGCAAACCTGTCGACCGACGACCAGACCTTGATCAAGAAGTTCGCGCGCGAAGCGCAGATGGAGGAGCGCGAACTCTGGAAGGCCTACGAGCGGGAAGCGATTGAGAAGGCCAAGGCCGGTGGCTCCGAGATCGTCGAAATCGCCAACAAGGCGCCGTTCCAGAAGGCCGTGAAGCCGGTCTGGGACAAATACGGTCCGAAGTACCAAGAAATGATCAAGCGCATTCAGGACATCGCATAGACCGCATGCTCGGTTCGGACGATCAAGAGGCTTACGATGGCCGGACTCTATCGCCGGGCGATCGATGCACTGTATCCCGCTTGCGTCATCGTGGGCGTAACGGCGCTCGTGCTGATCTCAGCCGTCATCCCTTGGGCGGTCTTCACCCGCTACGTCCAGAACGGCGCCGCTTCCTGGCCCGAAGCGATGGCCGTCCTGTTGTGCTGGTGCCACCAAGCCATAACGCCGTCCTTCACGCGCTCGCGCCCGGCGGAACGATCTCGATCAGCGCACTGTTCATGGCGGGTGTATTCCCGGGGCCACTGCTCGGCCTCTCGCTGATCCTGCTCTGCATCGTGATCGCCTATCGTGAGGGCCATCCCCCACGGCCAGCGGGTCCGGCCATCATCGGCTAGGTAGGACGCCGGAAACTGCCGCGCCGCCCCTACTCGTCTTCGTCTTGACCAGCCTCCGCCAATCCGCGTAGCGGCTCGGGGTTCAGAAGCACGATCGCCCCGTGCTCGAGGCGGACCCAGTCCCGCGCGGCCCATGCACGCAACTGCTTGTTGATGCTCTCCCGCGTCATGCCGACCATTTCGCTGATCTCCTGCTGCGTGATGGCTATGGTGCGGCTCGCGGCATCCAGCTTGCGCTTGTCGGTCAGGCCGAGCAGCGCACTGGCAAGGCGGCGGGGAAGATCCTGAAGGATGACCTGCTCGACCTGGTCGCTGGTCCAGCGCAGCCGATCGCAAAGCAGCTCGATGAACTTCATTGCCAGCACCGGCTGGCTCTTTACGAACGGCAGGAATTCGCGCCGATCGATGACCAGGATCTCGCAGTTCGTATTGGCCGTTGCATCGGCTGTACGTTCTCGTCCGTCGAGCACGGCGACTTCGCCGAATATCTCGCCGGCGCTGATCAGGTTCAGGATAGCATTGCGACCGTCGGGCGACGAGACACTGATTTTGACGGTGCCACTGATCACGGCATACAAGCTCGAGCCGGGATCGCCTTTTGAGAAGATGGTTGCACCGCGCTTGAGCGATGTCGGCTTGGCGTAGCGGCAGAGCTGATCGACCGCATCAGCCTCGAGTTCACAAAAAATCGGGTGCTGACGCAGCACCGACAGCTTGCCGTTGTTGGTAGGTCGGACGCTCGCCCGCTTTTCCTCAGCCACACCGCATCTCCCAGGCGTCCGAATACCGCCGCCCAAGGGAGAGGTCCAAAGCCGGTGGCCAAGGCCCCGCAAATGTCAGGGGACTATGGACACGCCTACAGCCACCAGCAAAGACGATCCCTCGGACTTGCGACCACCGATCCTCGATTTCATTGCACCTCGGAATACGGCAGATCGGCGGATTGTCCAGGAAAATGCGGCGAACGCTCAACGGCGAAGCCAGTGCCAATCGACGCCGGGGGCGTTTCCGCCGCCGAGACGGGCCGGCATACATTGTGCAACGCGTGAGCGTCGTCCAGCCGCCCCGTCGGACCAGCAGTGCTACTCTTCTGAGCGCAAGATGCCGCAGTCCAAGGGCAGCCTGTACCTCACACCCGATGCCTTGTCTGTGAATCAGCCCAAAGCAGGACCGCAGCGAACCCGACAAAAACCCCCACAACTGCAAAGCTGACGATCATAGCGTCGAGCGGCATGTCTCTCTCCCCTGTTCGAGTTTGAGACACAGTTCCCTACGGGCTGCGCGACAGTCCTTGATCCAGATCAATGCAATGCGGATTTCGCCAACGATGTCAGGCAGCAGCCATTGCTTCGGCTCGCGCCGAGTCCCGAAGCGAGACGCCCCCGGGCAGGATCGCGATGATGCCCTCCCGTTCGAGCTTCGTGAACGTTCGACTGACGGTCTCGATGGTGAGCCCGAGATAGTCGGCGATATCCTGCCGACTCATCGGCAACGGTACCATGTTAGAGGGTCCCCGAAGCTCCACCAGCCGATCCCTCCAGCCAACGAGGAATGTCGCGACCTTCTCCTCGGCTGATCGGCGCCCAAGAAGTACCATGTGATCACGCGCCTGATTCAGCTCCTGCACGGCCAGTTCGTTCATCCGGCGCAGCAGATTCGGCTTGTCCTCGGCAAACCGTCCGAACGGTCCCTTCGCGAACTGGCAGACGGTGACGGGACCGATCGCGTCAGCCGAAAATCCGTGCCGTTCCTCCGTCGTCATGCCGACGAAGTCACCGGGGAGCGCAAATCCGACGATCTGCCTGCGTCCGTCGGGGAGAAGCTTGTAGAGCCTCATGACCCCATCCAATAAATTGTAGAAGCAGGACGACGTGTCTTCCTGCGCGAAAACCGTCTCGCAGGTCGCAAAATGCGCTCGGCGGCTGAGGTGCTCGAATTCGCGCATTTCGAACTGGTCGAGCGACGCACAGACACTGAATCCCCGCACGGCACAATCGGCACAGGCCTGCCCGTGGAAATCGATTGCAACAAGAGACGTCTTCATACGGGGGCTCCGGTGGGCCAAGCGCAAAGAGAATGATTGCATTCTAACGGACGCTCGAAGTTCCGATTGATTCAAATCAAACGAACCAACAATCCGGGCCCTATCGTGGCCGCCACTCCCAACCAATGGATATCGTGAATGCAGCGGCTTGTTCTGTGCCACCTTCTCGCCGCGATTGCGTTAGCGACCCCGTCATACGCGGCGTCGACGGCGCAGCAACGCGGACAGGCTTTCGCGAAGGCCCACTGCGCACGATGTCACGCCATTGGTCGAACGGGAGATAGCCCGTTCGAACCGGCTCCTCCGTTCCGAAGCCTCCATCTCCGCTACCCGATCGAATCTTTGGGCGAAGCGCTCGCGGAGGGGATCATGACTGGTCACCCGGCCATGCCCCAATTCCAGCTTGCGCCGCCGCAGATCCACGATCTGCTCTCGTATTTGAAGAGCTTGGAATAGCCCGATCGATTCAGAGCGCCTGTATCGTCCAGGTCAGAATCGATTTGGCAATCCGGCCGAAGGCCTCATCGAAGGCGGACACGGCATCAGCAGGATCAAGCCGGGCAACGGGCTGGTTTTCGTCAAACAGCCGAGACGCGATGGCCTTGCCGTTCTTGTCGACGAGGCGAGCCGACAGGCCAATTTCCACCGCGGCGGTATCGCCATTGATCCGGAAACGGCGGACATCGATCAGCAGCTGAAAATCCGGCTGGCCCAAATCGGATGTCCGCAGCGGAGCGTGGGCCACATCGTAGTTCTCGAAGGCATCGATCAGACGTGATTGCAACAACTTGGGGATGCTGTCAGCCCACAGGAAATCACCGAACCCGGGGTAGTCCTTTGTGGGCGTGAACAGTATGCGCTGAGTCTGCAGCATCGCCACGGCCGTGGGCTCAGGTATCGAGAGCTGACCCTTGATGGTCTTGTTGACCGGCCCCAGTTCTCTTGGCGCGCTCAGATCATAGGTGACTTTCTGTGCTGGAGCACCGCCTCCCGTCATTTTCTCCAGACCCGAGACGATTCCATCGAGCTTGCCGGTATTCCGCGCGAGGCCGTCCGAGAATGTCTTGAGGTTGGCGATCGTATCTTTGAGCGGCCCGGCATTCTCCGCAAGAACTGCGTCGACACGCCGCAGGGCGTCCCGGGCGGCCTGCGTCATGCTTTGTCCGGCGCCTGGTTCTGCAATCAAGGTCGATACGGCACTCGCCGCTCCTGCAGACGCGCCGCCCTCCAGCGCGATCACCGGCACTCCGGTCAGCCCCTGAAATTCCAACCCTACTTTGGTGTCGGCGCGCACCGGGGTCGTCGACGCCACGGAAATCGTTGCGTTGACCCGACGCGGATCGTTCGGCGCCAGACCGAGCTCAGTCACCTCGCCGACCCGGATTCCGTTGAACAGAACGGCAGCCCCGACCAGCAGGCCGGGCACCGAGCCCTCGAACTGCACGTGATAGGTCGTGCGAGGCCCGAGTCCTCCGGTGTTGTTGAGCCAGTAAACGAAGCCAAAGATCGCGACGATGGCCGCCAGCACGAAGCCGCCGATGACAGCGAAGGGCGCACGGGTTTCCATCTTTCAACTCGCTTTTGGTTGCAGCATCTGGGATCGCTTGCCGTGAAAATAGGCTTTGACCCATGGATGTTCTGATCGGAGGAGGTCGCTCATAGGACCAATCGCCACGATCCTGCCATCGGCCAACGCAGCGACACGGTCGCAGACCGTGTTGAGGCTGGCGAGGTCATGGGTCACCATGAACACCGTCAATCCCAACGTCAGCTGGAGCGTCTTGATCAGGGCGTCGAAGTCGCCGGCGGAGATCGGATCGAGGCCGGAGGTCGGCTCATCAAGAAATACGATCGCCGGATCGAGAGCGAGGGCGCGCGCCAGCGCGGCGCGCTTCGTCATGCCGCCGGATAGCTCGGCTGGGAATTTATCACCGTCCTCTGCGCGAAGGCCGACCATTTCGAGCTTGGCTATCGCGATCTCATCCATCAACTCCTGCGACATCTGCAGGCTCTCGCGCAGCGGAAACTGTACGTTCTGTTTGACCGTCAGTGACGAGAACAGAGCACCCTGCTGGAACAGAATTCCCCAGCGCTTCGCTGCAGCCTGCGTCGTCCGCTCCTCGGCGCCCCCAACGGTTGTCCCCATGACCTCAATGGTCCCGCTGCGCCGAGGAATGAGTCCGATGATCGTCCGCATCAGGACGGATTTTCCGCCGCCCGACGCGCCAACCAACCCGAGAATCTCACCGCGACGAACGTCGAGCGAAAGATTGTTCAGAACGAGCTGCCGGCCGAACCCGACAACGAGATCGGTCACGCGGATCGCGCTGGACACGCCAAGATCATCCATCGCTACATTCCAATGGACGCAAAAAACACGGCGAAAAGACCATCGAGCACGATGACCAGGAAAATGGATTTCACCACGGATGTCGTAGTCTGTTGCCCCAGCGATTCGGCACTACCTTTCACACGAAGTCCCTCACTGCAGGCAACAATGCCGATCACCAGGGCCATGAACGGCGCCTTCAATATTCCCACTTCGAAGTGCGTCACCGAGATGGCATCGTGTAGCCGGGCGATGAAGATTGCCGGTCCCATGCCGCCATAGAGCTGGGCCACCAGCCCTCCTCCATACAGGCCGGCCATCGAGCCGATGAAGGCGAGAATTGGCAAGGTCAAGATCAACGCAACGATACGGGGCAGAATCAGCACCTCGACAGGATCAAGTCCCATCGTCACCAGCGCGTCGATCTCCTCGCGCATCTTCATCGATCCAAGCTCGGCCGTGTAGGCGCTTCCCGACCGCCCTGCCACCATGATCGCGACGATCAGAACGCCAAGCTCGCGCAGGACCAGAATTCCGACCATGTCGACGACGTAAGACTCGGCACCGAAACGTCGAAAATGGAAGATCCCCTGCTGGGCGATGATGGCGCCGATCAGGAATGTGATCAACACCACGATTGGAATGGCCTGCCACCCGATGCGGTACATCTGATAGACGAGGGAGGTCACGCGCAGAGATTGAGGCCGGCGCAGCGTGCGCAGCAGCGCAAAGAACAGCGCGGCCAACATGTCCAGAAACACCTTGATGTCCTGGGCGGCCCCCAGACTCGAACGACCGAGGTCGGTGAGTTTGGCGAGGATCGGGTTCAGTCTCGGTGCCGGCTCGACGACTCGTCGATTGACCTGCCGGACCTCCTCGACGAGGCCGACGTAGTTTTCTGCTACCCCGATCATCTCGACCCGACGATCGCCCGCAGCAGCCCGGCGGCCGAGCTTCTCAAGCAACCAAGCACCGACGGTATCGATTTCGCTGACGGCCCCAAGATCGAGCTTCACGGCGGTCGCGCTGTTGATGCTGTTGCCGACAGAGCTGGTCAAGCTCTCGAGCTCTGCCACGTTCAGGGACACCCATGATCCGCTCGGACGAAGCTCGAGCACATCCTCTGTCGTCGCCGCGGTCAGTCCCGGATGAGCACGCAATTGGATGTCTCCCTCAGTCGGCGTGCCGAGGCACACCCGTTCCTAAATCGCGCCGATCTGCCTCGCTTGATCTGCGTCAATCCCGTCAGCGCAACGGGTTGAGCGAAATCAAGCATCGTGCCGAGCTACGTTCTACAGTGATTTTGACGCAAGGACAAAACATGGCCATCGACCCGACGACCCTCCGGACCGAGCTGGAGAGCCTGACGCGAGAGCTAAGCCAGCTGTTGCGGGGCGCGGGTACGCCGCGTGACAACCCGGACGCGCAACCAGCCGCCGCCGGAATGCTCGCTGCAGCGATCGAGGTGCTAGACATGCGTCTAAGCGAGACAGACGTTCAGGTGGAACGAATGATCAGGGATCGTCCGATCGTGGCGACGGCTTCGGCCTTCGCCCTCGGGCTTGCCGTTGGCCTCCTGCTGCGGAGAACTTAAGTGGATACCGAAAATGTCGTTAAACATTTACGCCTTCTCTGGCGGACGGACCGGGTCATTGCCGACATCAGGCTTCGGCACTTGCTCGTCGGGCTTGGCCTCCGGGCCTTTGCGGCGCTGATCGCCGTCTTTGGCCTCCTGATGTTCGAGCTGGCGGCCTATCTTGCATTGGTCCAGGTCACCTCCGCGGTCGTGGCAGCCGCGGCACTCGGAGCCTGCAATATCGCGATTGCGGCGATCCTGCTGATCATCGCATCCCGTGCACCGTCCGGCCGGGAACTCGAACTAGCCAACGAGATTCACTCCTCGGCGATGGACTCGCTGCAATTGGAAGCACGAGCTTTGCAGTCCCGAATCTCGAGCGTGGTCAACCATCCGCTCAACAGCCTCATTCCGCTGCTCATCGTTCCCATTGCGACGATGATCATCAGAACTCTCCGCTCGCATGGCGCTTCCGAAGGCGAGGCGGCGAGTCCGCCGTCCAATGACGACCACCATCCGACCTGAACCGATGGACCGGGTGAGAGGACACCGAAGATCTGAGCTTAGAGCCTGAGTTTGACATTGCAAAGGTCGCGCTCGGTTGGATCGGTTTTGACCTCGAAACCGAGATTCCTACACATCTCCAGCATGACGACATTCTCCTGCAGGACGTCGCCGGAGATCATCTTCAGGCCCTCCGACTTGGCGTATTCGATGATCAGCTGCATCAATGCCCAGCCGAGTCCGCGTCCCTTGAGATCCGACCGCAACAGGATCGCGTATTCCCCGCTCTCGTAAACCGAGTCGGAGTGAATCCTCACGACGCCGACCAGTTCGTTTGTCGCTTCATCGAGAGCCACAAAAGCCATCGCGCGCGCATAGTCGAGCTGCGTCAGGCGCGCGATGAACTCGTGCGTGAACTCCTTCATTGGAGCAAAGAATCGAAGACGCAGGTCTTCCGCAGTGACATGCTTGAGGAACTCATGAATGGTTGGCTCATCCTCGGGTCGGATCGGCCGCGCAAGGATCCGCCAGCCGTCCTTGACCTGGAGATGCCGTTCCCATTGGCTCGGATAGGGCCGAACGGCGAAATTCGACGGACCAGAGCCTTTGAATTTCGGCGGAACCCTGCCGACGGCGACGCGCGCATCGACGGCCATGACGCCGCTCTCGTCGGCGAGCAGCGGATTGATATCGAGTTCGCGAATCTCCGGAACGTCTGCTGCAAGCTGCGCAAGCTTGACCAGCACCAGTGCGACTGCATCGGGCTTGACCGCTGGGACATCACGATAGGCGCGCAGCAATCGTGAGACGCGCGTCCGCTCGATGAGGTTTCGCGCCAGATGGAGATCGAGCGGAGGCAGACCGAGCGCTTTGTCGTTGATGATCTCGACGGCGGTACCGCCCCTGCCGAACACGATCACGGTTCCGAAGGTCGGATCGTCGGCAATGCCCATGATCAGCTCCCTCGCCTTGGCGCGGACGATCATGGCTTGCACGATCACGCCGGAAATCCGTGCGTCGGGCCGAACGGCCTTCGCGCGGGCCATGATCTCGTTCGCGGCGTTACGCACGGCCTCGGCCGTAGTGAGATTGAGCACGACACCGCCGACGTCGGATTTGTGAATGATATCTCTCGACAAGATCTTGAGCACGACAGTTGTGCCTTGAGCGAACAACTGCTCCGCATATCCGACCGCCTCGTCGACCGAGGACGCAGCGAACGTCGGAACCATCGCAATATCATAGGCCTCCAGCAGGCGACTGATCTCGACCGGATCGAGCCAGGTCCGCCCGTCGGCGAGGGCTGTCGCTACAATTCTGCGGGCTGCCTCGACGTCGGGCGCAAAAGAGCTCGGCATGGCCGGCGGCACAGCGGCAAGCGATTCGACCACCTCCCGATGACGAACGAGATGCATGAAGCCGCGAACGGCATCATCCTCCGTTGGGTAGTTCGGAATTCCTGCCCCGCTCAAGGTCTCGATGACCGACTGCTCCGCACCGACCCATGCCGCCAGAACCGGCTTTGCCCAGCGCCGGTGCTGCTTTCGATAGGTACTGACGAACTCGGTGACAGCCGTGGCAATGGCGCTCGCGGATGCAATCGCGGTCTGAACGTTCATGACGAGAATTGCATCGTTGGCTCGATCGGCGAGCAGCGCCTCGAGCGCGAGCGTGTAGCGTGCAGCATCGGCATCGCCGACGATGTCGACCGGGTTGGATCCGGACCAGGTCGGCGGCAGGATGGCGTCGAGTTTGTCGTGGACGACCGGCGAGAGTGCGGCAGGCACGCCTCCGAGCTCGACCAGTCGATCCACCGCGAGCACGCCGATCCCGCCGCCATTCGTGAGAATGGCGAGCCTCTTGCCCATGGGCGACTCCACCCGCCCCAGCGTTTCGGCGCAGTCGAACAACTCGCGCAGATCGGAGACCCGCAGAACGCCGGCCCGGCGAAAAGCCGCATCGTAGACGGCATCCGCTCCCGCCAGCGCGCCCGTATGTGTCGCGGCAGCTTGCGCACCGACGGCACCGCGGCCCGATTTCACGACCACAACCGGCTTGACCCTTGCCGCCGCTCGCGCCGCGGACATGAACTTTCGAGCGTCCTTGACGGCTTCGATGTAGAGCAGGATCGCGCGGGTCCCACCGTCCAGCGCGAAGTGGTCAAGAAGATCTGCGAGATCGACGTCCAACTGATCGCCGATCGAGACGATTCCAGAAAACCCAACACCGCGCTGAGCAGCCCAATCTACCATCCCCGCCGCGATAGCGCCGGACTGTGAAATGAGCGCCAGGCTGCCTGCAACCGGCATGTGCGCCGAAAAGCTCGCATTGAGCTTGATGGTCGGCATCATGATGCCGAGACAGTTCGGCCCAATGAGACGCATGCCGTATTTCTGCGCTGCCTTCTCTGCCTGATCGGCGAGGGACCCCTCTCCGTGCCCGAGACCCGAGGTAATGATCAGAGCCCCTGCCGTCCCCAACGCGCCTGCGCGATGAATGAGATCCGGGATCGAAGGGGGTGGCGTCGTGATCACCACAAGTTCCGGCACAAACGCCAATTCGGCGAGACTGCCAACGGCTGCGATGTTGGATATTTCCCGATAGCGGGAATTGACCAGGCCAAGCTTGCCCTCGAACCGCGCCTTGACGATATTGTCGAGAATGGCCTTCCCTACCGAGTTCGGTCGCGGACTCCCTCCGATCAGAGCGATGGAGCGAGGCAAAAGCAGGTTCCGCAATCGGTAGGTCGACATTTGCACGTCCAACATCAGTTGGTGAAAGGCGGGTGAATCCCGGAGATTGATCTTAGTTTCAATCCGCAGCGGGTCTAGCGCGACTTATCATCCCAGCATAGTGACGGATGCAATACCGCTCCGTTCCCCGACCGCACCTGCCGGCTCTGCTCGGTAGGCCGCAGTATTCGAACCAAGTCCTTGATGAGCATCAAACGATTGCCGGGCTGATTATCTTATTACCCTGCAAATTCGTCCGGGAGGCTCTCCGATGCGAGCGATGGTTCTGCGAAAGCCTGGAGCGCCTCTGCAGCCCGAGACACTCGCGGACCCCGATCCTGGTCCCGGTGAGATCCGCGTCAAGGTCAGGGCATGCGGTGTGTGTCGCACTGACCTGCATGTGTTCGACGGTGAGCTCCCCGACATCCGGTATCCGATCATCCCCGGACACGAGATCGTCGGTCATGTCGATCAGATTGGTCCTGGTGTGACGACGCACAGGCTCGGCGAGCGCGTCGGAATTCCATGGCTGGGGCACACATGCGGCCACTGCACGTTCTGCGCACGTGGCATGGAAAATCTCTGCGACCAGCCGACGTTTACCGGCTATACGCGCGATGGCGGCTATGCGACCCACACCGTCGTCGACGCAAATTATGCGTTCCCGCTCGGAGGTCTGGAGGATGACGTCGCCACCGCACCGCTGTTGTGCGCCGGCCTGATCGGCTGGCGATCCCTGGTCATGGCAGGGAACGCCGAGAGGCTTGGCATCTACGGATTCGGCGCGGCCGGTCACATCGTTGCCCAGGTGGCCCGCTGGCAGGGGCGCCAGATCTATGCGTTCACCCGCGAGCACGACGAGGCTGCGCAGGATTTGGCGCGCCAACTTGGCGCCACATGGGCCGGAGCGGCGGGCCAGCGTCCCGATGTTGCTCTGGATGCGGCCGTCATCTACGCGCCGGCTGGCGAGCTCGTTCCGGCCGCTCTGCGGGCTGTTCGGAAGGGCGGCCGGGTGGTCTGCGCAGGTATCCATATGAGCGACATTCCGACGTTCCCGTATTCCCTCCTCTGGGGCGAACGCCAGGTGGTGTCCGTCGCCAACCTGACGCGGCAAGACGGTCTCGATTTCCTGCGAGTCGCGCAGCAGGCTCAAATACGGACCCATACGACGCCCTATCCGCTGTCCGACGCAAATGACGTTCTGGCTCGCCTGAGGCGGGGTGACGTCGTCGGCGCGGCGGTGCTCATCCCGGACTTTTGAATTGAACGTGGCAACACCGCCCATGGCATCACCATCCGATCAGGAACTGGTCTTCTCCTTCTTGGGCAATACCGCCCGACATCCAGGTGTCCGCCGGATCGACACGCACGCGGCTTCCGTGTTTCTGATCGGCGACCGCGCCCTGAAGATCAAGCGCGCCGTTCGGCTGCCATTTCTGGACTATTCGACGCTCGATCGGCGCAAGGCCGCGTGCGTAAAGGAAATGGAGATCAATCACCCGTTTGCTCCGGACATCTATCTGCGTGTCGTCGCCATCACCAAGGCGCCAGACGGGTCATTCGATGTCGGTGGATCCGGCACTCCGGTCGAATATGCCGTCGAGATGCGTCGCTTCGATGACAGCCAGACGCTTGATCATCTTTCTCGCCGCCAGCAGTTGGACGTCGGATTGGGCGAGCGTCTGGCAGAGACGATCGCAGCGTCGCATGCAGTCGCCGTTCGGAGCTCCTCCAATCTGTGGACGGAGTCCATTCCAATCTGGATCGACGCATTCGTCGCCAGCTTTCGGACAGTCTCGCGATTTGGCGAAACGGAGGTCGAAGAACTCCGCGTCCTTTGCCACTCGGCCTTCGCGCGGCTCCGCCCCCTGCTCGAGCAACGTGCAAAGGACGGGCACGTGAAACGCTGCCATGGCGACCTCCATCTGGCCAACATTGTCCTCATTGACGACAAGCCGGTGCTGTTCGACGCCATCGAGTTCGACGACCGAATAGCCACGATCGACGTCCTGTACGACCTCGCCTTTCCACTGATGGACCTCTTGCACTTCGCGCAGCCGGTCGCTGCAAGCCACCTCTTGAACCGCTACCTCTCGACCGCAGCGCCCGACCAGACCGAAGGATTGGCTGCTCTGCCTCTGTTCATGGCGATCCGGGCCGCCATCCGTGCACAAGTCTTTGTCGCAAGGTTCGACCGCCTTGATGCTGAACACTCGGACGCAGATCGCTCCGCAACGATCGAGACCGCAGAGAGCTACTTTCAACTTGCGCGCAGCCTGATTCGGCCGGCGGAGCCGAGGATGATCGCGGTCGGAGGCCTGTCGGGAACGGGGAAATCTGCGCTCGCCCGGACTCTCGCTCCTCTCTTGGTTCCTCCACCGGGAGCAATCGTGTTGCGCAGCGATGTGCTGCGCAAGCAACTGTCTGGCGTGAAGGAAACCGAACGCCTCCCAGCTGAGGCCTATACGCCGGAATCGAGTGCACGAGTCTATCGAGAGTTGACGACGCGGGCCAGCCGCGTGCTCTCACAAGGTTTCACGGTGATCATCGACGCCGTGTTTGCACGTTCGGATGAACGGCAGGAGATCCATGATCTCGCGAAACGGCTGAAGGTGCCCTTTGCCGGCCTCTTCCTCGTTGCAGATTTGCGCAGCCGGCAGGAGCGGATTCACCATCGAGTCGCCGATGCGTCCGATGCAACGGTCGGGGTTGCCGAGGATCAGGAACACTACGATATCGGTGGTCTCGATTGGCTCCAGGTCGATGCGTCAGGCACGGCTGAGACGACATTGGACCGAAGCCTTTCATTGCTCCGGGCCAGCGCCTAAGTCCGACGGGATGGTGCTCCTTGGCCGCAACATGCGGCGATCACGTGTGCACGTAGTCGCCCGGCGCGTCTCCAAGATCATTCGAACGATCTGTCCCGACTTGCGGCGGCGCGCCCGGCGCTCCCGACTGCTGTCCGAGCCATGTTGTCCAGGCCGGCCACCACGATCCCTCCAGCTTTGGAGAGCTGCTCTGCCACTCGTCCGGCCCGAGATAAGGAGCGTCGGCAGCCTTGGTCCGCATCTGATGGGAGCGCCCCTGCTCGCCCGGCGGCGACACGATGCCGGCATTGTGGCCGCCGCTCGCGAGCACGAAAGTGACGTCAGCATCAACCTCGTAATGGACCTTGTACGTCGATTTCCAAGGCGCAACGTGATCACGCAGCGTCCCGACGACGAACATCGGCGTGTGGATATCGGAGAGCGAAACAGGCTTCCCCTCGACCCGATACCGCCCCTCGGCGAGATCGTTGTTCAGGAAGAGCTTGCGCAGATATTCGGAGTGCATCCGATACGGCAGCCGCGTCGCATCTGCGTTCCATGCCATCAAGTCGCTCGGGTTTGCGCGCTCGCCGAGAAGATAGTCGCGCGAGACACGAGACCAGATCAGATCGTTGGAGCGCAGCAATTGAAATGCGCCCGCCATCTGGGTGGTATCGAGATATCCACGCTCCCACATCATGTCTTCGAGAAAGGCGACCTGGCTTTCATTGATGAAGAGCGTCAGCTCTCCCGCTTCCGTGAAATCGGTCTGGGCCGCAAACAGCGTGATTGTCTTCAGACGCTGGTCGCCATCCCGTGCCATGGCTGCCGCCGTGATCGAAAGAAGCGTTCCCCCGAGACAATAGCCTGCGGCATGGACCGGCGTATTCGGAATGATCGTTCCGATCATGTCCAGGGCAGCCATGACGCCCAGCGAGCGGTAGTCGTCAAACGCAAGATCCCGGTCTTCCGCTCCGGGGTTTCGCCAGGAGATCATGAAAACCGTAAAGCCCTGGTCGGTCAGGTATCGGACCAGCGAATTGTGCGGCGACAGATCCAGGATGTAATACTTCATGATCCAAGCCGGTACGATCAGGACCGGCTCTGGTCGCACCTTCTCGGTCGTCGGCATGTATTGAATCAGCTCAATCAACTGATTGCGAAGCACAACCTTGCCCGGTGCCGTCGCGACAGTCTTGCCGACGACGAACTCACCATTGCTCGATATCTTTCCCGGCTGCATCACCTGCATGATATCGGCGAGCCAGTTCTGCCAGCCGAAGATCAGGTTCTCGCCACCGCTTTGAAACGTCCTTTCCAGAACTTCCGGGTTGGTCGCTGCAAAGTTCGATGGCGCTAAAATGTCGAGCAGTTGACGAATTGAAAAGTCGACGACGGCTTCGTTGGCGGGGTCGACACCACGAATGCCGGTGGTCGCCTTGTGCCACCAATCTTCTCCAAGCAGGAACGCCTGGGCGAACAAGTTGAACGGTTGGGCCGTCCATTGCGGCTTGGAAAAGCGATGATCGTTGGCCTGCGGCCTGATCAGATCCCAAGGACCGCGATTGGGATCCGCAAAATGCAATGACCGTTCGGCAACCAGCTTCGCGCCGTTCCAGGCGTCTCGGACGATCTCGATTTGACGCTGAGGCGCAGCCGCCAGATGGCACACCCAATCCAGATACGCCATCGACAGAGCAGCCGGCGATATCCCCGCGGTGAGTCGAGCCAGCATCGCGCTGAACGCCTTGTCCAGCTCGTGGTCCTCGCGCCGAAATGCCCCGGAGCCCGCGTCGGCTTCCTGACAGAGCGACCTTGCGTTCGATGTAGCGAGCCCCCCCGCCGGCTTCAAAGAGGTCTCTACGGAGACAACGGCCTTGCTCCGGTCGTTGTCGGTTATTCTCTCACGCTCCCGCGCCTCGAGACGCGACACACCCGCACTCTTCAGTTTCGCCACCGTTGCCCCATAAGATTCACGCTGGCATCAATCAGGCGTTGCCCGTGCTTGAAGAGTCGATCGCAATCCCGCCTGACGAAATCAATCTGATGCCGTCCACATTCCTGAACCATCGCCTGGATTCCCATCACGGAATGCACGCCAGCCAGCTTCGACACGAACTCGGCCAGCAGATGCGTCTCCGTACGCGCGCGATCCAGCACTTCGTTGCTGGCAAACAGAACCTCCTCCATGACGATCTGCTGCGAACCAACTAGCAGCTCAAGTGCGTGCTTGTTGGAGAGAGCGACACGTTCGGACAGTTCGGCCGTTTCGTCGGCCAGGATCTTGGTCCCGGAGAACTCGGACATGGGCACCTCTCCTCTCGCTGGATCAGAATGCTTTATAGCTGCAATTCAATGCCAAGACCTTGAGCTGCGTCAATGACGGCGGCGGCACCTCCTTTGACCTGCGTCAATTCAAGACCGTCGCAGCGGGTTACTTTTTCTTAGCCTTTGACATTGGAGTTCGCTATGCGCGCCCATCAGATCATGACCCGTCCCGTCATCACTGTGACCCCTGACACTTCCATCGTGGATGCGGCAAATATCATGCTTCAACGGCACGTCAGCGGCCTTCCAGTGGTCGACCCCGGCGGAAAGCTGGTGGGCGTCGTCTCGGAAGGCGATTTCATTCGCCGAACGGAGATCGGCACTGGGCGAAAGCGCGGCCGTTGGCTGCGATTCATTCTCGGGCCCGGAAAGTCGGCCGCCGACTTCGTCCACGAGCATGGTCGCAAAGTGTCAGAGGTGATGACCAAGTCTCCCTTGACGATCACCGAAGACGCCGCGCTGGCTGAGATCGTGGAACTGATGGAAAAGAACCACGTGAAGCGGTTGCCCGTGGTCAAGGGAGACCGGGTGATCGGCATCGTGTCACGGGCGAACCTGCTGCAAGCGGTTGCCGCGCTCGGGCGGCAGGTTCCAGATCCAACGGCCGACGACGATCACATCCGCAACCGCGTGATCGACGCCCTCGAGAAGAACGACTGGTGCCCGTTCGGATTGTCCGTCATCGTCAAGGACGGTATCGTTCATCTGAGCGGCGTCATTACCGAAGAGCGGTCGCGGCAGGCGGCGATCGTTGCCACCGAGAACATCTCTGGCGTCAAGAAGGTGCATGATCATCTGTGCTGGGTCGACACCATGTCGGGCATGTATCTGAACTCACCGGAAGACGATGAGATGGCCAAAGCCGGCTGATGGCTGCTGAGGACGCTGCCGCTCTTCTTCCGTGTCCGGCACCAGTGACGATGCCTTAGGCTCCCGGATCGTTGCGTCCGAACGCCCCTACCTGACGCAGGGCTTCGATCTCCTGCTCGGTGTACCGAAGCCTGTCGCGCAGAATTGCGGCCGTATGCTCTCCCAGCCGCGGCGCCGCCGTGGGCTCGACGGTCGGTGTGAGCTTCATGGTGATTGCCGGCTCGACGTTGGGTATCGAGCCTGCCGTCGGGTGCGGAATACGACAGGTGCGGTCGCGCATCCGGACCTCGGCCGCGTTGAACGCCTGTTCGACCGTTCGAACGTGTCCAACCGGAACTCCAGCCTGGTTCATCCGAGATATCCAGACATCCATCCGTTCCGCGGCAAGGATGTCGGCGATGAGGCCGCGCAGTTGCGCACGGTTGACCCATCTCGCTCTTCGCGTGGCAAAGCGAGGATCGCTCAGGAGATCCGGACGACCAAGTACCTCCGTTGCCAACCGGCGGTAGAGTCGATCGTTGGCACATGCGATGTAGAGCGGGCCATCTGACGCTTCAAAGACGCCGACCGTCGGAGAGTCGTTCGGCGAATTGCCCGTTCGCGTGGGGTTCACGCCGCTCATCAAATACGCCATTCCGGAGAAGCCCGTCATCGCCAAGGCGATGTCGAACAGCGCCACTTCGACGTGCTGCCCGCGACCGAGCCGCTGCCGGGCGGCAAGTGCCAGCAGGATGGCATTGCAGGCGGACATGCCGGTGGCCAGATCAACGATCGGAGGACCGGTCCGCACCGGCGGACCGTCGGCGAAACCGTTGAGGGACATGAACCCGCTTTCCGCCTGGGTGATTGGATCGAACCCTGATCGCCACGCGAATGGACCTGAGCGTCCGTAGGCCGAGATCGAGCAATAGATCAGCCCGGGATTGGTGCTGGACAGTGTTTGATAGTCCAGCCCGAACCTCTCCATGACGGACGACGAGAAATTCTCCACGACGATGTCGGCCTTGGCGATCAGCGCACGAGCGACGTCTCTGGCCTGCGGTATCGTGAGATCCAACACCATACCGCGCTTGTTCCGGTTGAGGCTGAGGAACGCCGCGCTCTCTCCGCCGAGCTCGGCGTGCTCGTATGCGCGGGTATCGTCTCCCGTGAGCGGCTGCTCGATCTTGATCACCTCGGCGCCGAAATCGGCCAGCGTCTGTGTACACGCCGGCCCTGCGACAACGCGCGTGAAGTCGATCACCAGCAGACCCGCCAGCGCGGTTGGCGCGTCAGGCGGCCGTGGCGCACGCTCTGGCAGGGTGACCTCGGCCGGCATCCCAGAGTCCTTCCCGCTGCTTTGATCGTCTGAAGCGATCTTCCGTTAACTGCCGGGCGCGGCTTGTCTCCAACGTCCGACAACGCATGGTTAGCTCAACGACGGCCGCAAAAAAAGGCCCGGGTCGGAGCTGTCGGACCGGCTTAATTCTGCTGCAGCGCAATGCAATCTGCATGAGGCGTCGGTCGACAGCTCACCGGCCGATCATCTTGCGCCAATAGAGCGAGTTCCCCCAGGCCCAGGGCCGGCCCGGTTGGAACAACACATATCCGCACCGAATGGAATTGTTCGCGGAGACAATGTTGCAGGTCGTGTCCGAAACGATGCAATCCAGGCCCGAGCGACGCGCGCGCAGTTCGATCGCACGCATCAGCCGCCGCTGCAGGCCGTAACCACATCGCTCTTGGAGAACACCAACCCTCGAAAGATAGGCTATGCCTTTGCCGAGGGATGACGGCACCATTCCTGCAAAGGCGACGGGCCGTCCGAGCTCGGTCGATATCCACCATTGTCCGCTCTCGAAATCGGGCAGAGGCGCGCAATCGAGGAATGTGCGCGCATGGAGCTCCTTCAAGGTGTCGAGGACGTCAGGCTCGCAAGCGTCGACCTCCCTGATGCGGAAGCGGCGGCCTCGCCGTGAGATCCTGGCTGGCACGGCATCACCTTCCGAGCACGACTTTGATGCCGAGCCAGATCGCACCGATCAGACCGGTCGCGATGACCGTGATGACGGCCTTGAACGTATAGCTCTGAGCCTGCTCCACGCTCTTGCGCCAGCGCCGCAGGTGCTGGAAATCGGCTCTCAGCTCCTTCCGATCCTCCTCCTCGATGCCGAACGAGGTGAGAATGGTCGCGATCGCCCTCATCACGACAGCATCGATCTCGTCGCGCTGAAGCTGGCTCTGCTTGGCCAGGGTCTCGGCGACGACGGCCGTGATTTCGTCATGGGTGATGTTCATCGCCTGATGATCCTCGCTACATTTTCGAAGCCGCGCTTGGCAAAATAGAAGGAGATGACGAGATTCGCGGTGGTCGACGCGAAGCCCGCGAGCGGATCCGTCGAGCCCAGCCCGAGCACCTTGTCCCACACCAGCAGCTTGGCAAAGTAGATCGAGACGCAGTAGCCGATCAGCTTGTCCGGCTCGTACCAGCAGCCGATTTCCGCCGCACGCAGCCGGAGCTGCGCGTCGCTTTCGGAGACCTGCGCGGCGATCTCCGTCGCCGCAAGGTCTGCCGCGATCTTGGCATCCGCGTTGCCCGCCCTCAGCTTCGCCTGGTAGGCGTCGATCAGCCCCTTGATCACGGGCCCGCCCAGAAAGCCCAGAATGCTCATCCACATGTCACGACGCCCTCTTCAGCGAACGCAGCCGTGCGAGAATCGTGATCAGCGAGATCGCGAGAAAAATCCGGCCCACGGCGCGGGCATCGCCCACGGCGGCGCTGATCTGATCCTTCAAGCTTGGGTCTCCAAGCGCGTCGCTGACGTTGTCGACGATCGACAACAGAAACCCGATGACCGCCAGCGCGTAACCCCAGGCGATCGTCAGCGAATGACGGCACGCGGCCTTGACTCTTGTCCACATGATGAATCCTTTCCAAAAATGCGCAGACGCGCCGCCGGCTCTCACAAGCCACGCTCGGCGCGCTGCAGATCGTTGTGTTTTGCCCGAGACCGCGCGTCCGTCGGTACGCCGACCTGGAGCACGAGGACTTCGCCGGTCAGCGATTGCCGAGAAGGCGCTTCACCAGGGCTGCAAAAAGGGCTCCAATGGAGCCCTTTGCCGGATGCCTGATCGATGCGGGAGTTGGCGCCGGAGGCCCGCTGTCGGGCGGCCGCTCCTGCGCCTCCACAAGACCGGGCGGGAAGCCGATGGTCGCATCGATCTCCATCATGGCCTTGAGCAGCCCGGCGCACCCCGGCTGACGGTCGACCGCCTGGGGATCGTAGACTCCGTCACGGACATACTTGCCGGCACGATATTGATCGGTTCCGGCCCAGACATAGGGAGACGGCACGCCCCGGCGCGCATAACCGAGCCCATTATACTGCTCGAGAAGCGTCAAGGCGCCGCCAATCGACCAGTCCCGCCAGCGCGCCGCGTGCGGCGCGCAGTTGACGAGCGCATCCACCGCGGCGTCCTCCCAGGAGGCGAATGGTCCCCGTCCCGCAGGCACGTGGACCGACACTCGGTCCCAGGGATCCCCCTGCGCCAGCGACCGGGCCCAGCTCTGCGACGATTCGCGCTCGTGGATGACGGCGATGATTGGCCAGGGGACGCCGGTCGCGGCCTCGACCACTTGGTAGCGTCTCCGGGCGGCAACAAGGCGGCGGGCTGTGGCGTCCAATGAGCGGGTTAGGTTGGCTCTCTCCCACCGGCGGGCGTTGGCATCGGCTATAGAATTCAGGTCCATCAGGGGGGGCGTCCCTTCATAAAAAGCCGCTAAGGCTAGCGGCTTCCGTCTTGCTACACACGGGGTTGCGTGATTGTGTCGTTGCTCGCATGCCTCGGCGGCGGGCCAGTCGCCACCTTAGAAACGCGTGAGAGCCACCTTGGTCATTCCAGATCGCAAACCGTACCTGGACGGTCTACGCGGGGTCGCAGCCGTGGTCGTCTTCATTGGCCACCTGCTTCTCTCTCTTTTCGGCGCCTTCTGGATTTTCAACGGTCGCGCGGCCGTATGCGTTTTTTTCGTCCTGAGTGGATACGTGTTGGCCGATATGATTGCTCGCTCAAGAATGAGCCTGCCAGCGCAGGTTTTGCGACGCTATGTTCGCTTGGCTGGCCCCATGCTCCTCACATCAGCGTTCGCCTGGGGACTTCTCGCAGTTGGCGCCTATCGAAATGCTGAAGCCGCTGCGGTCACGGGATCGCAATGGCTCGCACTCTGGTACCAATTCGAGCCGTCGTTCACAACGATGGTATGGGAGGCTGTTTACGGTGCCTTCATTACCGGCACGTCCGCTTACAACTCGAACCTTTGGACGATGCGTCCGGAGTTGATTGGCAGCGTCTTCGTATTCGTTATCGGCTCCTTCTCGATGACGAGAATATGGAGGGCCATCTTTTACATCGCCCTGGCCATCTGGTTCTGGTCTGATTACTTGATGCTGTTCTCGGTGGGCGCGCTGTTTTTCGATTTCAACTCCGAGCTTTGCCGACTGATGAGATCGACTGTACTACGCGTAGTATCACTTGTAGCTGGGCTGTTCTTCTTCATTGCAACCGAACGAATACTGAATCGTCTGAATTTTCCTCACGTAGATATGATGAAGTGGCAGATGCTTTCAGCAGTCTTGATCGTAGCCGTGGTCCTGACTTGGCCGCTTGTGCAGCGCTTGATCGGCGGCGCGCTAGGTCGGACGTTGGGCCGCATTTCATTCACGCTCTACCTAATCCATCTTCCGATCATCTGCAGCATGACGAGCTGGCTCGTCATCACGCTCCCGCCCTCCGTTGCTACCCCGGCTTCCGTTGCTCTTACCATCGTCTGCGTTTTCGGCGCATCCCTCCTGCTGAGCCGGCTGGTTGATCAATGGCCAACCATGATTTCCCGAGCTGCGGGAACCACTATCGACGCCATTGTCAAGTCGACACGAGCTAGCTTTAGACAGCGCTACACCGCCATCATAGACTAGCATAGTCACCGCGCGTGGCCGCGCCCACCATATATCAGATGACCCTCATGATGCGATTGCAGAGAATAGTCGGTTGAACGAGATTGTGAGATAATCCGCCTGTATTGTTCGAGGTTACGTTGATTTGGTTGGCGCCTGAGAGCGAGTTGACGCCTGCCCAGCTTGCGCTGCTAGAATTTGCAGAATAGGGCCCGCCAGAGCCGAACGCAGCGACGCCGCCCTGGACATTTACCGCGGCTGTCGTAACGGGAATTCCGGTAAGCCCGTTTTGTGATTGAACCGTGATGTTATTCGATGCGCCGGACGCAATGCCCGTCGGCAACTCCGAAAGCGTCAGAGTATGCGCATCTTCTCCTCCAGCTCCACCTAGGCTATGGCGAACACCGGCTAGTGCTCCTGATGCCAACCGGTTAGCCGAAGATCCGCCCATGTTGTCTGGGCAGGCCGTCGCACGGCCGCGGAGGTCTGGCAGGTTGAAGGTGGTTGACCCATCACCCGAACCATAGTTGATGCCAATCAGTGTAAACAGGGTGGCGTAGGTCGTGCGGCTGATCGCCTGGCCGTAGGGGAACGCAAACGAGCTGTTCGGGCTGCTCCCCGCCCAGTATTCGAGTGTTGCCCCGAGCGGAATGTTATACGGATTACCGTAAAATCCATGCAGATAGAAGCTGCTATCCGTGTGATTGTACACGGCGACGTAGGGCGTCCCCTGGATGATCGTTCCGGGCAGAAGATCCGCATTGGGGGCGCTGCGCAGCGGCTTGGCACCAAGCGAATCGACGTTGAGCGTCACCGGTGCGCCATTGGTGACGTGCGGCGTGAACGCGATGATCTGGCCGTTGAGATGCGGCAACGAATCGAATTGCTGATTGCTCGTTACGGCATAGGCTGTGCTCGTGCCGCTCGTTGCGATCGCCCCCGCGATGTCGTCGCGATATTTTGCGGTCGCGGCCATCATGGCCCGAGCGGAGTCGTTGATGCTCGACGGGACCTGTCCTTCGGACCAGTTGATCGTCGGATCGGCCGTGGCATCGGCCGAGGCGGTCTGCGACCATCGATAGAGTGTCATTCTGCTCCTCACATGAAAATGGCAGCCACGCGGGGCTGCCGGGGACCTAGTTCTGGCTCGTCGATGCGGGCGCATCGTGGCTCGTGCCCGATGATCGATCACGCGTGCGTGGCTAAGTTTCTCGCCGTAGCGTCAGATATTGCTCACAGGCACAGGACGGCGCCCTGGCGATCAGCAGATTGCGGATCACCCCCTTGGGCACTCCGGGGCTCTCTCTTGCGATCGCGTCCACGCGAGTCTGCACGACACGCTCGATCTCACCCCGAAGCTCCTGAATCCTCTCTTCGATGGTCGGATTGCTGCGATTCTGCTTCATCGGTCTGATCCTCCTTCATCGTACGCTCCGCCGATCGGAGGCGTGCGAGCATCTTGTTCGTATGCGCCAGGGCGTTCTGTGTGCGTCTCAGGCTCTTTTCGCGCCTCGTCTCGTGATCTGCGATGAAGCGCTTCAGATCGTGCGGCAAAAGCCTGAAGCGCTCCTTCCAGGGACCCGGCCAGGATTGCGGGGGCGATAGGTTGGCGATGTCGTCGACGACGATCGCGACCGGCTCTGCCGCTGTGGGATCAGCCAGCCCCAACGAGGCGTGAGTTCTGGAGACGTCGAGAAGCGCCTCCCAGACCTGCTCGACACCCAGGCCGGCGTGTTCTCTGGCAAAGCGGGCGACCGCCGCCGGCGAGGCCGGGCAGAACGTCTCGTGCTCCCGCTCACACCAGCGTGCGAACAGCGGAGCGCGCTGCCTGCGCGCCTCGGCAAGCGCAGCCAGAACGGGGTTTGTCATCGACCGGCCTCACGGCCGTCTGGACATGCGGGCCTGATAGAGGGCGACCGCGTCCTTGAGATCACCCGACGATGTCAAGCGGGCGTTGAGCGCCCGCAGATCCGTCCGTCCCCGCTCCCCCGACGAGACTGAGACCCCCGGCCGCACCACGGGCGGGACAGCCTTCGTCACCGCAGCGTCCTTTGCCCGCATCATCAGGCGATATCGCGCCGCGTCGTACATCATCCGCTGGAACGTGGCGTGGCGCATCAACGGCTCGGTCTGGAACAGCCGGTTGAGTTCGGACGCCGGGATCCCGCTCTCATTTGCCGACGCCACGATCTCTGCGGCAACGGCCTGGCGCATGGCGCGCGGCTCGCTCTTCAGCATGCCCTCGAGCTGGTCGTCCTGCTCCTGCGCGAAGGACTGGAAGCTCCGCTGAGCCAATTCGGCGTGCTGGCGCTGCGCCTCGGCCTGCTGTGCCAGCAACTGATCCGACATCGCGACAGCCGCCTGGATGCGCCCGAACCTTCCGGGATCCTCGCGCGACATCCGTTCGAGCGCGGCGGGGACCTGCTCCGCGGGCATGCCGGCAAATTCAGGAAACTGGCTGAGGAAGCTCGCCTGGGCAATCTGGACGGCCGATGCCAGGCCTTCTCGGTAGGATTGGCGGGCCTGCTCTGCTTCGCCGATCTTCTCCTCGATCGCCTGCAGCACCTGCGGATGCTGCAGGGCTCTCTCCAACTCCGGCGCAAGCCGCGACGAAGCATCGTGCTGCGTCGAGCCGGTCTCGGCAGTGGACTCGGCTTCGCCTGAAGCCGGCTCGAAACCGTCGGGCTCACCATTTGCCGGCGAACCCAAGTGGTCGCTCGAATCGGAATCCGGCGTCCCGCGAGATGCCTCACCCACCTCAGCGGCCCGGACGCGCGCGTGATCACGCGCCGCGCGTTCGAGCGTGACCGACTCGCCGCGATCGACCAGGTTGCCGGCTTCGTCGACATACTCCCGGACCATCACCGGCGGACGGGGATCGGTGCGCTGCTCGGCAGCGTCGCGCAGCGACGCAACGTCGCCGCCGAGCGCCTCGCGCTCCGGCCGCTCCTCCGGATCCGGCATCGGCCGATAGCCGGCATTCTCCAGCTCGAATGCTGCACCCGTCACGAGATGCTCTGATTCATCTGACATTCACGACCACTCCCTCGAGACGCTGCACCGAACTACTTCTTGCCGAACGCGCCGCTGAACGGCTGTAGAAGACTGCCGATGCCGCCGGCGATCTTCGCAAACTGGTCGGCACCGGACATCTCCTGTGTTCCCGTCATGGTGCCGTTGGTCTGCTGACCGAGCTGTGCGATCGGCGTTCCGATCTGCGCCAGCAGTCCGAGCGCCTGCACCGGGATGCCGCGGCGCTGCGCCTCCTCCGCCAACGTGGCATTGGCTCCATAATTCTGCGCATCGAGCGCGGCCTGTGACGCCGTCAGCCCCTGCCCCTGATTGGTGAGGTACTGCTGCTGCATGCCGCCCAGCATGTTGGCCGTCGTGTTGCCGGCACCGTACAACGCATTGGCCGCGCTCAGCTGGTTCTGGACGTCCTGGTTGTACTGAGCCGCGATCACAGGCGCTTCCGCCGCCGCCACGCCGCGGCCATACGCCATCTGGTTGGCGCCGCTGAAATCGCGTCCGGCGGCCGCGAACTGGCCGTTGATGGAGGTGCCGACGTCGTTCTGGAGCTGCGCCAGTTGCGCCGCCAGCGCAGGATTGTTGCCGATCATGCTGCCATTGGCGTAGGGCGTCAGCTGGCCCTGCAACGTCTGCAGATTGGCCTGGGCAGCCGGCGCCTGCGCCTGTGCGTTGCCGCCATTGAGCAGCGACTGCGCATAGGCCCCGATACCGCCGGCATAGGGATTGCCCAACGCCCCATTCTGCTTGAGCGTATCGAGCGCGCCGGTCTCGGCGCTGGTCAGCACGGTATTGTTCAGGCCGTTGCCGACCTGAGACAGGATGTTCTGCAACATCGGCTGCGCCGGCTGCCACGGCTGCGTCTGGGATTGTTGAGTCTGGGTGCTGGATGATTGTCCGCCCATTGGGCACGTTCCTTGATTTGACAATGCTAAGAGTTGGCGCAACTGCAAGATCGCAGTCCTCGAACAAGGCGTCGCCGTGAGCAAGTCTGCGATCCGTCCGGAGGAGGCAGCGGCACACGGAGAGTTCAGTCGTCCTCGTGCAGATCAACGTTACTCAACGCGCGATCTCAAGAAGCGCTTCTGCGGCTTCGATGGTTCTTCGCTTGAACCCGTTTGCGATGCCCGGGTCGGATGACCCTGATCGGCCTGCTGTGCGGCAGCAAGTCTCATGTCCGGATCAAGTCCGGTGCGACTGGCATCTTTTCTCAATGCCGACTGTGAGGTCTGCTGAAATGGCCGTTGGTCCAGAAGATTGTTTCCGAGCAGATAATCAAACAGCCAGTCGCGGATCGGCCTTCCAGGGATGGGTGACGGTGCGGGAACTGGTGCCGGAATAGGAGGAAAACCCGGGCTAGGATTGCCGGGTGCCGGATATTTCAACGATGGCGGCAGGCCCGGCTGTGATGGATCTTCGAACCAGGAGGGCAATCTTGGTGGCGAGCTTGGCGTCCTCGACCCTGGCAGCGGAATACCCTGGAAAGGACGGGTATAATCTCTGCCATCAAGATAACGTCTCCAATCAGGCACACGCAATACTTCTGGCTCGATCCCCTCACGCACTATATTTGGCCAATCACTTGATTTCTCTCTTGGATTTCCCACCATATCTTCATTCCCCGAGGTAAAAAAAAGCGCGCCACGTCAGCGCGCCGTCAACTATCAAGGCTTTTTCGGGTGTCAGAACAGCTCGGCTGACATTTCGGAAATAGCCCTCATGGATCGTAAACAACTCGAGCACGGAGCCGCAATCGCTCGGCAAGAGCCGCAACTTCCTCCTGGCTATCGGGATAGCGTTCGTAAACGATCTTGGTCTTGACTGAACTTTGTTGATAGCGAGGATGCCATGTCCACATCAGACCAGTTGTCTCGGTCGCCCTTTTCCAATCGATATTCCTTAGAGCTCTCCTGATAAATGTACTCTCCGGCGGTTCCTCGAAATTATCATTGACGCGCCGTACGCTCATGAATCCCAGCCTCAGTTCATAGATTGGACCTGGCGTCCGCAGAAGCGGTTTCCCACAGGGGCCGATGTCAAGGCGTGGCAAACCTTCGTCGAGTGCATTCCGAAGACCTAAGCAGAATCCGTCCACCACCAAAGGTCCCCATGCAACCAACGCATCTTTCAGTATAATCGTCATCCCGGAGGCAACCACGATATAACTGGCGCACCCAAGCAAGCAGTAGCTACGAACTACGACGGTCGCATTCCGACCACGTAGGCGCTCCGCAAGCTCCATCATTGCAACGTCGTCACCACCAAAACTGCGGATAACGACTAGTCCGCCGACTTGCAATTCGTCGACGAGCGACAGATCCTGATGGGCATAGAGATGGCCGTCAAAGCAAAGAATCCGCTGATCCGGCGAAAGTGCCAGCGGACCCGCGACTTCGCGAGCGCAGTATTCTGCAGCAGCGCGATAAGGGCTGAAGTCAATCTGCTCGGCACGAGTCGAGTCCATTCTCATCGTGAGTGCCAGCGCCACGAGAGCGGCTTTTGCTCCCGACTGCACAAAGCCTGCTAAGACTCTTGCTGTTTTGGTGCGATCTGCACTTGTCTGATAAAACATGCGTTTTGTCCGGCAACTGCGCAATTTGGGGACGCAACATGCCCTCTGAATTAAAAAGGAACATATCAAGAACATCCTGTCAAGTGCAAAGGTCGCCTTTGCGCGTGCCGGGGGCAGAGCTGATTTTATCCGTGATAGGATCATCTTGTCTGATCAGCGTATGAAAAGCGCTATCGAGACCATCAACGCTGATTGTCACCTCAACTCCTTCTGGATAATCACATGCGTGTGCCGATAGTCGGCGAGCGCGCGCAGCCAGCCTTTACGGCCGTAGATGCGCATGCCGCGACAGCTTTCTGTCTTCGCGTAAGTTTCGATGCCGCCGATCAGCGGGAGCCAACGGTATCGCCCCCTGCCCTCACAGGCGACGATGACGCACACTTTGCCGGCGTCCGTCAGTTCGAGCCGTGTCGTGGCCACCGCATCGATCGCGATTATGTCGCCCTCCTGGCTCAGCGCCAGCCACAACAGCGCGCGGCCGTCGAGAACGTCGCGCTCCACATCGGCGAAGGCAGACAGACCGGTCCGCAGGATCGCCCGCCGCAGCCGCGGCGCGACCTTGGGCCAGATAAGTCCAACCTGACCGGGATCGACGCAGGCGAGTTCAGCCGAGCAATGCATAGAGAAACGTCCGCGCCGCCGCGCTGTTGGCGTGCGTGAGCGTGAACGATCCGTTGGTCACGGCGCTGACATGGATGGTGCCGTTGCCGAGCTCCACCGCGGCGCCGGGGCTCGCCGCCGTCAGAATCGGGGTCGACGCGGCAGAGCAGTTCATGTCGGCAACCACGGTGGTCGCGACCCCCGGCAATAGGGTGACGCTGCCGACAGCGTTGGATCGCCCGGCGGCGAGCTGCTGCAGCGCCAGGATGATCTTCTTGAGATCGGTCTCGGTGATACCAGGAACATAGGCTGTCATAGTGTGCCGCTCGGGGTGAGGTCAGGCACAACGCCTGCACAGAAGCTCCATGACGCGTCGGCCGGAATCCGGACCTTGAAGCGGGCATAGCGCGTGTCCTTGCGAAGGTCGCAGCGACCCGTCCGCGTGTTGACCGACACCTCTACCCCTGCGGCGGCGGCCGCCGATGGCCTGTCGCGCGAGGAGACCGATCCGAACAGCGTCGTCGCGTCGGTGACCGGCCGAAAGCCACGGATCATGATCCGGCTGTCGTCGGTGCCCTGCTCTGCGCTCTCCATCGTCGCCTCGAGATTGTTGCCACGGAAGAAGCCCAGCACATGATTTGCGGAGAACTGCGCGATCTCCGGCTGGACGGCCGTCGCGTAGGCGTCGAGGCTCAAGGTCATCGCGTCGATCGACGACGAGATGCTGTCGAGATTCTCGAGCGTGAGGCCCGTCTGCGACATGCCGAGCAGGTATTCGCCGGTTGCCGCGATCGAAAAGAAGCGGTCGAGCAGGAAATCGTAGCCCAACAGCTTGTCATAGGTGCCGATCGCGCCGGAAATCGACCTGTAGGACCAGAACACCCGCGTCGAGCGCGGATCTGCCGCCCCGATCAGCAATTGCAGATTGCCCTTGTCGAGATCGGCAAGGAATGTGCGGTCGACCTTCTCGCGGCCGATCGGCTGCGGCAGGCCGCCGGGCTCGATCTTGTGAAAGCCCTGGCCGGCATAGAAGAAGATCCGCTCGCCGGCACGGATGATCGAGTACGGCGCATAGAGACCCTTGTCCTGGGTGATGCGATCGATCTGGAAGATGATCGGCGATCCCGGGACGTAGGACATGCGCCGGATCGCCTGATCCTGGAAGATGATCCCGGCTTCCCCGCCGGCAACGCCGCGGACGATGCCGCCGTCCGGAAAGTCCTGATGATCGGACCCTGCCGTCAGGCCATCCCAGGACGTCGCCGAATTGAAGTTGTTGAGACCCGACCATTGGATGCGATAGGGCGTCGACAGCAGGCCGGAGAGCACCAGGAAGCGTCCGACCACGCTGATATAGGCGGCCTGCGGCGGCGAGCCCAGGGCATTGTCGAACGCGGTCGACGACGTCAGATCGAACACCTGCAGTAGCGCATTCGCCTGCGTGGCGAACACGAGATTGCCGGTCTGTGCGAACTGCCACTGCGCTGCCGCGGAGAGCTGCGAATAGCTGGCGCCGCCCCTCGAGACATCCAGCCAGGTGAAGTCCGTGTTGTTGAGGCGGTAGAGCTTCGTCGCGGTCGCGGCGAATGTCACGACGGTGCCGTCCGATTTCAAGGCGTAGAACGCACCGCGGCACGGGTCAGGCAGAGCGGATGTGTAGGCCGAGAAGGACGGAAAGGGGCCATAGCCGTCGCCACGCGGCACGACGTTCTGGATGTTCCGGGTAGCCTGACCTTCGTAGTCGCTCACGTCGGGCCGATATTCGCCAAAGGCAAGAAGAGGCATGTCACCTCCAATCATCGATTGCCGCCGGCGGACCTCCGCCGCGGTCAAGAGGAAACAGAAAAGATCGACAACGTCGATGGTGCCCGGGCCTTCAAACGGCCGCGCGCATCAGGCTCGAACAGATGATGGCCACGACGAGGACATCAATCGCTCGTCCAGGGCGGCGTCGATGGAGGCACCGCATTCCACGAAAATGACAATGCCGGGACACCCAGCCAATGGTCGGCTATACTTGGCTGCGGCGACCAGGACTGCTCAGGAGCGTTGCTGCCGCTCCAGCCGATTGTCCCGGTGCCGAGAGGATACCAGGCCTCGAAGCCGCGACCGTAGCCGACGTCGTATCCGACGAGCTGATATGAGGACTTGTCGCCGGTCATTGCGCCGACGAAGGCCGATGATTGGCCGCTGACGATATGAGTCCGCCCCGCGGCCTGCATCTTGCCGACCGTCGTGATGGAGTTCCCCGCCGCGACGAAATCGCCGCGGGCGGCGAAAGCACCGAACGAATACAGGACCGTGGTGCCCGCCGTCAGCCAGCCGTTCTGCGCACTGAGAAGACCGATGCGCGCAACCGCCGAGCCGCCGGCATAGACGAGCGCCGCGGTGATCTGAGTGAGCGCAGATTGGAAGCTGGTTGTTCGACCTGCAAGCGTGACGGCGGCCGGACTCGCGAGGAAGATCGTATTCGTTGCGGAGCCGCGCGGGAGTTGCGCGATCGCCAGACTACCGACGGCGTCGAATCCGAGCAGTGACATCAGTAGTACTCGTCGATGATGATGATGCCGGAGCCACCGGCGCCGCCAGTCGTGCCGTTCGCCCCCGCAGAACCGCCGCTGCCCGCTGCGCCGACCGAATACGCGTATGTCGCGGCCGGAGCAGCAATGTACTTCTCCAAGTACCCTCCGGCGCCACCGCCGGCAGCACCGCGCCCGCCCGAACCGCCGTCAGTGCCTCCGCCTCCTCCGCCGCCGCTGCCGCTATTTGTCGCCGCGGCACTTCCTGCAGAGCCAATCCATCCGCCTGCTCCGCAGCCGCCAAATGCAGAGTTGGCGCCATTCCTTCCTTGAAGCGCCGCGCCTGTCGAACCGCCCGCACCATCGGTCGGCGTGCTGTGACTCCCTCTGATATTGAGATCACCGCCCGCCGCACCGCCACCACTCGCGTAAGCGTTGCCGTACGGGCCGCCGTTTGCTCCTCCCGAGGCGGTCAGGAACGACGAGCCGAACGTTGTGTCGCCGCCGACACCACCAAATGTCGCTCCCGTCGTGCCACCGCCACCCCCACCGCCCCCGCCGCCAACCATCCGGACCAGCAACGCCTTGCATCCGGCTTTGAGGGTGTAGGTGCCGGATCCTGACGTCAGGACGGAGCGCGTCCAGTTGCCGGGGCCTGCAGCCGCGGCGATATTGCTCCGCGCCTGCGCCTGCTGCGTGCTGGTGAAGACGTTGGCCTCCTCGATCGAAACGAGATCCTCCTTCAGCGCGACGATCGCGACCTGCGGCGCAGCGGAAAAATTGACCTTCGCCGTCGTGCCGGCCGAGGTGAACAGGATCGTCGTCCGAGCCAATGTGCCGGTCGACGAGGCGTAGGCGCCCTCGCCAACTTCCCATTGCGTCAGGTCGGCACTCTCGGCCCTGTATTTGTAGAGCCGGCCATTGACCGCGCCGGCCGCGGCCGGGCTCTGATAGCCCTGGACGGCGGCGGCATAGGTCCAGTCCGTCGTGCCGCCGGTTGTGGGCAGGAACCTGCAGATGTCGAGAAAAGCTGCCATGTCAGGTGATCGTCAGGATGCCGTTCACCTGGTCGAGGTCGACCGTGAACGTGTTGCCGTTGGTCAGGGTGACGGAGGTGCCGTAGTCCCACCAGCCGATCAGCGGCTTGGTGGCCGATGTCGCGTTGTAGAGTACGGCGTACTGAAAGGGCCCGATCGAGCCGCCGGCCGCGGTCCACGACGGGTCGCTGCCGCCGATGAATCGGAAGGTGCCGGAGGTCTGCCCGCCGGTGATCGTGCCGATCGAGACGCCACCTGCCGTGTAGCCATTCCCGGTCGTCAGGTCGGCGGGCGTGTTGTAGACCGTATTGGTCGCGACCGGCGTCGTGCTGGTGAGATAGATCCTGTAGACATGCGACGTTCCCGTGAGCATGTCGTGCAGGGCATGCGCGACGTCCTGGACGAAGCAATTGAACTTGTTGAAGGCAGCCATGTGATCCTCTGTGTTGGACGGTGTCTCAGACGGCCTGGCCGGAGAGCCGCATCGTCATCGGACCGGCGTTGAAGGTCGACGTCAGGCCGAGAGCATTGAGATCGGCGAGAGCGCTGGTGAAGCCGAGGCCCCAGGTCTGAATCCGTCCGTCCTCTTTGAGATACGGCGCCGACTCCAGCAGAGCGCCGTAGAGATAGAGATCGGGTGCCAGCGTGAGCAGCCAGTTCGAATCGTTCGATGCCAGCGGCGGGATGGTCCGTCGGTAGACCATCTCGATCGTGTAGGCCGCGTCAGGCCGCGGCGCGAGCTCGATCTGGTCGCCGAAGACCGAGAAGTAGCGCGGCTGGCCCGCGACGTCCGAGACACGACAGCGATACTCGTCGAGTTGCACGCCGGACCTGAACTCCAGCGCAGGCTGGCCGCGCACGCTGGTCAGCCGTATCCGCCGCATCGACTGAAAGTCGGACGGCAACGCGATGAACTCCGGCTCGCTGGCGCCGAGATCGACGACCGCAATCGCCCGCTGTTCCATCTGCCGCACGAACAGCTGCCGGTTGAACTTGGCCTCAGCCAGCTGGATGAAGCTCGGTATCCGAGCTACCAAGGTGGTGTCCTGGTCGCGCGCCAGGTATTCGGTCACTGCGGACTGCAACGATGAATAGTTCGAGATCAGCGGCATGACGGCTTCGCCCTCCATCCGCTCTGCAGCGCAGGCTTGTCGATGCGCAGATAGGCCCAATCGGGATCATTCAGCTTCGTCTGCACGATCGCGTCGAACTCGGGCGTGAACAGGCGAAGCCGGGTGTTGCCCCTGGCATATTCCTCGTTCAGCCATTTGACGTAGATGACGTTCGGAATGCGCGCGACGTGGCGGCCCCAGTCGCTGCGCTGCTCGTCGCGGCGCGCTTCGCTGTTCCAGTCCAGGATGGGCGCGACATCCTGGAGATGCTCGATCACGAGACCGGAGCCATCGCGGTCGAGATGCGGGCGAATGGTCAGCCCGTCCATCACGACAGCTCCGTGATCCACAGCGTGCCGGCCGTCGCCGTGACCAGGCCGTTGCTGGCGGCCTTGATGGCCGCGATGTTCTGTCCGGGAGTGACGGTGACGTATTCGACCGCGTTGGCGGGGAGAAAGACGTCGGCCGTGGTCGCCGTCTGGGCGCCGTCGCCGATCCGGTAGCAGCAGGCCGAGCTCGCGGCGAGTCGAAGCTGGAACGTGCCCGGACCGAACTTGTTGGTGGCTCCGACGCTGCCGTCAAAGGCGATGGTCTGCGTGCCGCCTATCCGGGATGATGGCTGTTTGGGAAAGAACGACATCTCAGGCTCCCCTGACTGCAAGCGAAAAATGCATCGGCACTGATGCGCCCGACGCACCGGAGGGTGTCAGTGCAACGACGTCGTCTTCGTTGAGGTAGACCGGCGACGCCGGCACCACCGAGAACAGCTGACCCGCCGCGGAGCCTGATTGCGGCACCGTGTAGCTTGCGACCGACGCCCCGTTCACCGTCACGGTGACGGTGCCGTCGGCCGTGGTGATGGCACCGCCGAGGATGCCGGCCACCTTGAGCAGCCGGCCGCGGAAGGGCGCACGGACATAGGCGGCGACGGGACTCGCGCCGCAGGAAGGCGTGTAGGCCGTCAGATCGGCCGTGTTCAGGGGACGATTGCCGGGAAGCGGCATGAATGAACCTCCAAAAGAAACAGGCGGCCCGAGAGCCGCCTGCGGGTCAGGGTGGTGAAAGATCGGACTATGCGGTGGTGTTGTCGAAGATGCCGCCGCTGGCCTTCTCGTTGCGCGCGACCAGCGCGTATTCGGCGAGGATCTGGCGCCGGTCGGAATCGCCGGTCTTGGCGAGCGGGATGGAGATCATGTTGCGGCCGTTGAGATAGGCCACGGCCCACTTGTCCATTTCGAGCACGAGCACGTCACGCGGCCGCTGGAAGCGGCTGGCGACCACCTTGAGCTTGCCGAAATCGGATTCGTAGGCATCGACCGAGGCGACGATCTTCTTCGATTTGGCCTCTTCGATCGCGGTCGAGCGGCCGGTGAAGGTCGAGAACACCTGCTTGTTGAACGCACCGGTCAGGATCGTGCCCGGCTTGCCGCCGTTGATCCAGATCGACGACAGCACCGTCTTCAGCCGCGCCTCGGTGAAGGCGATCTGAGTGCCGTCGGTGCGCGTGCCCGAGCCGTCGGCCGCGGCCGGATCGGCCGCGCCGCCGGCGCTGCCCTTCGACGTGTTGGAGACGATCCATGACAGGATCGAAGCCGTCTTGCGCGGCGTCGTGGTGTTGCCGATCAGCTTGGCCTGGTTCGTACCGCAAAGAATGGTCTCGAGATCGCGCTTGAGCTCGAGGCCCTTCAGCATTTCCTGATAGGCGAGCTCGTTGTCGCGGCCGGCATGGTCGACCGCCTGCTGGGTGCCGGAGACACGCGCGACCTTGTAGGAGATCTGGCACTGGTTGCCGAGGCGAACGGTCGGCGTGGTCACGTTGGTGTTGGGGTCGTCGCCTTCGAGCTGGGCGTTGCTGCCATCCGCCGGCGCCAGCGCCTGGGTCTGCCATTCGTGATTGACGGCCGTCGCCTTTTCCTTGTCGACGCCGCTCATGAACGGCGTGTCGACCGGGTCGATGCGATAGATCATATCGCTGAGATCTTCGCGGTTGCCGACCGCCTGGTAGGTGACGAAAGTGGACGTGGGTGTGGTCATCGATGATCCCTCGTGTTGCTTGCACGGCGCGCGGCCTTCGCCGAGATCGTGCCGCCGCTTGGAAGTCACGACCGTGCGTTGCGCCGATCGACGCTGCGCAGTTCTGAAGATGGTCTGAGGCGTTCAGGTCCCGCCGGCACGATGGCGCGAGAGATAACTCTCGGTTCGGCTCATACGAGATACCGATGCCGTGGCGCCCGTTGCGAACGGGGTCGGCAGGACCGACTGTCATGACCTCACCTCGTTTGGCGCGGTGACGTTCAACAGCATGGTCCATGTGTCGAGAGCCGGACGACGTGATGGCTCACGAAAAAGCCCGCGGCGGTGTGTCCGGCGCGGGCTCGTGTAAGTCCTGTGATGTTGCCTTTATGACGGTGATTTGCCCGACGTGTCAATGGGTGATCGTTGCGAGCTGTATTCTTGTTGATCAGTTGATCGCCACCTGATCCGATCATGGATCAGCTGCCCGATACGATGCCGTGCGACGAGCGCGTCGAACTCGTCCTGACCTTCGGGATAGGCTTCGTAGATGATCTTCGCCTTGAAGAAGATGTTGTACCTGGGGTTGAGGCTCCAAGCGATCTTCGGATCGACACCGAACTGATCGTAGGGATTCCTGACTACCCAGCCGTCGAAACATACGATCCGCTTGTCAGGGCCCTGGGCCAGTGGGCGCTGCAACGGTCCACGGCAATAAATCACGGCGAGATGATAAGGGTCCCAGGCGCCGTCTCGTTGCTGCGCGTCGCCGCTGCCTGCAACAATGGCAACGCCCAGGACCAAGGCCAGTGCGAGCGACCGGCGTGCGATCGCCAAGATGCCAGAGCGCGATTGCATCCGACATCGCCCCTCGATTTCACCTTCGGGACGATCGATCGTCGGGATTGGCCGCCATGAGCTCGGCCAGCAAGCCGAGCAGACCGCCGCCTCGGGTCTGTTCGCCGTAGCTGGGCGCCTGCGACGAAGCGCCGAGGCCGAACAGAACAGCCGGCCCCCTGGGGCGCGAGGCCAACGCGCCTGAGCCTCGTCCGGCTACGCCGCTTGCTCCCGACGCGTCGCCAAGCGCGGCATGCGCCATCAGTGCTTTCAGGGCCGATGACGAAGCAGGCCAGGCCCACGGAGAGAACATCGATTCAGGCAACGACGACTGTGGATCAAGTGAGCGCGGCGTCTCCCTTCGATAGTTCGGCAGCCAAGGCGAATTGGTGGGATTGTCCCCGGCCGGGTCATCGCCGGGAAGATAGCGAGGCGGCCGGTTTCGAGCGAGGTCCTCGACACTTGGTACCGTCCACTGCTGGCGGTACCCTCGCAACTGGCCTGAATAGTTGGGATCCGACACGATCGGCATGGAGTCTAATGCAGCTCTATCCCTCATTTTGGACACTCCTGACAATGCTATCGCGTTGTTGATCAGATCGGATGCGCTGATGATCATGGATCATAGATCACGTCGCGCGCGCCGAAATGATTGGCCAATGCCGTCGCTTCCTCCTGCGATTGCGGGTAGGCCTCGTAGATGATTTCAGCCTTGAAAAGGCGCTTGAGCGATGTCGGGCTCAACATCCATCCAATGGCTGGAAATCGCCCCGTCTGATCGTAGAGCCCCTTCAGGCGCTTTCGGACATATTCGCTGTCGGGCAGCGGTTCGAAATGGAATTGATCGATGACCCTGTCCTGATAGAAGCGCCCGAACTCCGGATAGTCGCTCGCAAAGGTGAGACGCCATTCATCACCTTTCGGACACTCCGCGCGCCAAAGCTTCGGGATGCTGGAATCGCGCGGCTGACGAAACGTGACCCTGCAATCTTCCAAAGCCTGCTGCCATTGTACGATCGTATTCTTCACGACGTAGGTTCTTGCCGAAGCCACGAAGTAATACGCGGAGCAAGAGAGAGCGCAGACGTCGAAAACCACCACCGTCGCATTGCGGCTGCGCAGCAGGTCGGAGACGCTCATCGCCGTCGCGCGCCTTCCACCATAGCCGCGCACGACGAAGAGCCCGTTTTCGGCGATCTGGCTCACGATAGACGGGTCGACGTCGGCGCCGTACGGATCGCCGAAGCAGACGATCGTCCGGTCGGGGCTGATCGCCGTGGGCCGCGGCACGTCACCACGACAGTAATCCACCGCGCGATGATAAGCCTCGGGGTCCGGCTTGACCTGCTGAGCTTCCAGATGGTGCGGGACAATGAGAACGAGCACGGCGAAGCTCGTCAACAGCCCGCGGCTTACGATACGTATCAGGTTTCGGCACATGCAACACCACGATCGAATGTTCGCCAGTGACCAGGCAGGCGCACAAGGAGTTCGCGACGGTCGGAACGCCGGACTGATGCACCTTCGCATTCTGTCCACCGCCCAACGGGTCTCCGCTCAGAAACGTACAGAACAAATCGCGAACATGTCAACGCCGCCTTGGTCGTCCTCTGGCGGGGCCGGGCTGCTCACAGCACGCCAAACCGCTTCCTCCGCTCCGCGGTTTGCGCGAGCTCCCTCAGCTCCGCCTCCGCCAGCTTGCCGTTGGCGACGATCGCACCGAGATGGTTGCGCACCTTGCCGACGATATTGATGGCGAGGAACAGCTTTTCGCGGCCGGCGACGTCGTCGATCTGCGTCTGCCGCCAGGCCGCGCTGTAGCTCGCCTCCAGCACGTCGAAGGCGCCGGCGAGCAGTTCGTCGTCGAGCAGCGCCTTGGCGCGAGTGCCCCGCGCCGCCGTCTGTTGCAGGATGCTCTCGTCAGTCATCGTGCCCCTCCTTCTGCTCATCAGATGCGCGATTGGCATGAGCTGCAGTTGCGAGACCCACGGCCGCTTCGGCGATCTTCAGCTCGTGAGCCGCATGCGCCTGCTCGCGCTTCTGCGCCGACTCGATCGACTTGAGGTGCGCATCGAACAGCGCAATCTTGGCATCCAGCCCGGCCTTGATCTTGGCCAGCTCGATCTCGGCCTGCATCTTCACCTGCTGATGGACCATGTCGTTGTGCGCCTGCTGCTGCGCCAGCTCCGCCTTATGCGCTGCGATCGCCTGCTCGGTCTGCAGACGCGCCTGCGCCGCGAGCAGCTTCGGATCGGGCGGCGGCTGCAGCGGCGCCGGCGGCGGATGCAGCTGCCGGCCGGTCTGCGGGTCGACCGCGGCCGGATCGTTGAAGAACCGACCGGGATTCTTGTGCCCCATGATCCGCGTCAGCTCGGCCGCCGTGTTGTAGAGCTCGCGATCGCCAACCAGGTTGATCTTGCCGGCCATCGCCAGCTCCTTCTGGACGTTGGCAATCGCCATGGTCTGCGCGAACTGCTGCGCCTTGCCACCGGAGCCGAGCCCAACCTCGATCGTCATGTCGTCGCGCGTCTTCCAGCCGCGCGGATCGATTTGGACCCAGGCATTGCGCAGCCGCACGGTCTGGCGCTGCTGACCATGCTTGCGGATCGTGCCATGCAGCAGGCCGAACATGTCTCGCACGCCCTCCGCCATGATCCGCGCGATCAGCTTGATGCGCATCTGCGAGGCGGAGAACACTTGCGCAACTGCCGTCGCCGACTGGTTCTGCAGCGCATTGGCGTCGATGCCCTGCGCCTGCTTCGAGAGCCCCGAGCGGCTCTCGAGCTCGGCATCGATATATTGCAGCATCGGATAGATCGAGCTGGTGATGTCGGGCACCACCTGCCAGTTCAGCCCGCCCGCGGTCTTGGTCCGAACGACGCCGCCGGGACGCGAGACCAGGAGATCGTCCAGCGTGTTCGGCCCCGCGTTCTGCTCGGCCACCTCGACGCGCGGATTGTTGTGCAGATAGAGATTGTCCAGCGCGCCGCGCTTCAGCGCTGTCTTCTCGCGCTGCAGCGGCATGACCAGATCGGCGATCGAGCGACCGAAGAAGCGATGCGTCATCGGCACCGGCGTGGTCGCCGCGAACGGGATCGCGTCGAACGGCGTGATGCAGTCCTGGCCGTCCTTGCGCAGGATCTCGCCCTGGTCGCCGCCGGTGATGATCTGGTACAGGCACGGCCTGCCCTCGCCTTCATAGTCCATCCGGACGTAGTGCTCGGTGATCCGGACGAGCCTGGTGCCCGAGTTCGACGCGCTCGATGACGCCGGAGAGTGCTCGTCGACCGTATCGCGGGCGAGCGTCTCGACCCGGGTCGTCCCGCCATCGTTGCCGAGCGAGCGGATCTGCGCGGCGTCAAATCCTTCGGCAATCAGCTGCGCCTCGGTCTTGGTAACGATCTCATGGAAGCAATAGTTGCAGTCGCGGATCGAACGCGCGCCGCGCTCGATCCCGAACTCCTCCGGCGGCACGCCCATCACCCGCGCCTGGGCGAGTTTTCGCGTGGTGACGATGGTGACGTCGTGCGTGATCGGTTCCGGCACCGGTTGCAGCGGTGCGGACTGAGGAGAGATGTTCATGGCGTTGGGGCTCATTCGGTGATAGAGAAACGGATCGGGACGGTGTCTATCGACTGGCGATGAAATTCATCGATCAGCTTCGATCGAACCCTCGCCGGATCTGCAAACATGTCCTACGCGACAATCGGCATCCTTCTCGTTTGGACGATCGCAGGTCTGCCGCTATGGGCACTCTGGCTGAATGACCTTCGCGTCATTCACAATCACATTGCCCCGAGCGCCTCGGACATGCGCTACATGAGGCCGGGCTATTACACGTCATGGCTGTTTTGCGGGTTTCGCTTCTCGGCAATGGATCCTGCGAAGCTGACGGAGCCCGGTCGAGAACATCTGAAAATCGCAATCCGGCACGAACGCATCCTGTGGGGATGGTTGGCTGGCGGCTTTCTCATCATCTTGGCGTTGGGAACGCTAAGATGACGGCTTCAAGCAACTGGCAAGCCGTCTCAAATACACATATCTAACCCGCGGTCGGCAACTGTGCGTTCAGTCTCCTGCGCGCCCGCCTTGAGCGGAGCGCATGTAGTCTTGGATCATGCCCAGCAGGCCGCCTGCGGCCGGCTGGTCTTGAGCCGTCTCTGGTCGATCGCCGCGTGCGGCGAACGCGACTGGACCGGATAAGCTGCCTGCGTAGGGATAAAGAATCGGCGGACCTGCCGTGTCGAAGACGGACGTCTCTCCTGAACGGCCAGAGGGTTTCGTCGTCGCTCGGGCATCGTTCGCGGCCGCCGATCGCGAAACTCGCGCGCCCGCGGGCGCGTCTTGAACATCAGGGAAGCCGTACTCGAACACGTTGTAGCGGCTGGGGACTCCGGCCATCGCGGCCCGGTCGCGGACGATGGTCTTGATCCAGGGATGCGAGAAATCCTGGGACATCTCGAGCGGGCCGAACCCGTAGGTCACTCCGACGCCAGGCGTCCCGATCCCGAAGCCGGATGCGCCGCCGCTGAATCCGGCATTGGGACGGATCACTCCGATCCCCGGACTCCCGGAGATCGAAGTCCCCGTCAACAAGCCTTCGAGGTCATCCGTGTAGCCCGCCGACAAGCTCGCGCCTGGCGTGCCGTAGTAGACCTGCGGGTACACGCGCCCGTGATTGTCGATATAGAGCCCGCCGCCGAGGCCCCCCAACCAGGGAATACCGAACGTGCCACCACCATACGTTCCTTTGGTCATTGACTCGTCTCCTCAACACGATCGATCGGCCGATCGAGATTCGATTTGTAGGTTCTCCAGCCCTGCAGCGCGCGGTACGTCGCGATGACGAAGGCCAGCATCGCAAGGCAGCCCAACACGACATTCCCTGCAGCAAAGAAGCCGAAAGAGATCGACAGACAGGCCGGGCAGGACAGGACCATGGCCTTGACGTAGGAGGCCTGAACATCCAACGGCGTCGTCGGCGCCAAGGCGTATACCGAGAATGCGTACCGCGACGTCCACTCGTCCTGAAACTGCGGAGGCAGCGTGTCGAGAATGGCACGATAGACAGAATGCGTGTGGATAGCCGCGACGAACAGGAGAAATCCACCGAGAACGAATAATACCCCTGCCATTGATCTTTCCCTCCAACAGGCCTGCGCCGTTCGGGCGCACTGGTTCGTATGCGAGCTACGGCTGCCGAGGCGGCCGATGATCGTCGGAGCGAGCGACCGTGTCCGGCACCGCCGCCGCGGCCAACGCGGTCACGCGTCCGCCACATCCCGACCGGCGTTGCGCGGTTTGACGTCCTGCCGCCGGCCCCGCATCGAATGCGCCACGATCCTCATCGCACCCTCGGACTCCATGACGGATTGCGCCAGCAGCGCAAACTGATCCTCAGTGAGGTCATAGTAGGTCTCACGGCTCTCTTCCTCACGCTCCTCCCACCACACCTTGACGACACCGACCTTCGAGAGGAGAGCATCCTTGATGAAGGAATACAGGATCATGAAGCCGGGGTTCTGCTGCATGAAGACATGATTGACGTAATCCGTCTCCTGCGCCGCGGCGGCCTCGTCCTCCGGCCCGACGGGCTCGAACCGCACGACCTCGTCGGATCCGGCGAAGATGTCCATCAGGTGCGGCATCAGTCCTTCTACCGTGTCGGCGACATCGGTCGAGACCGCCCGCGAGCGCCCCTCCTGCGCCGGCATGTCCTTGCGCATGTTGCCGAGATAATAATCCATCGCATCGGCGCGCTCTTCCGCCAGCCGTGCGGCGGAGATGGCGGCCAGTGCATCGGCCTTCTCGGCGGCGAGCATCGTCTTGAGGTCGGCGTTCGACATTTTCGGCATGGTCAGAACCGTATCGTTGGCATGATGTGAGCGATGAGATGGGCCGACTGGTGCCGGCGCTGAAGAGCGGCATCAACGGGAAGGCGCCAGACGCGGCCGCCGCCAGGCCTGTTCGCAGACGGGGCCGCAATCAGCGCGCCGGGCCCCACGGCGAACGCCGACGCCGAGTCCCGGCCCAATCCTCCAAGCCAGGCGTTGCCTCTCCAAACGCCGGAATCTCGAAAGGATAATCCGGCATTGCATTCCCGGTGAGCACACCGGCCGAGCCTGCCGACTCCGGCATCGGCAAGAACGGCAGGTAGGGCGAGAGCGGCGCGGTCACATTGCCCGTCGACGCCCAGCTTCCGAACCGATCATCGAACGACGGCACTTGGTCGCCGACGGGCATTTGATTGGGAGCAGTCCCGGGCGGTCCGACGCTTGCTGCTGGCAGCATCTGATCTGCGCGGCGGGAGCGCAGGATGCGGATGGGAGACCTGACCGGATCGGGGCCGCCTCCACTCGCGGCGAGATCGGCCTGGTTCGGCGGCTCTCCCGACTCTCCAGGAAACAGGGGAGACGGCGATGGGGACCCGGACCGAAACGGCTGAGCGCCAGCCGCCTCCGCATTCCCGCGGCGCGCGAGCTCACGCAGGAGCGGTGATTGCGACACCGCGGCGGCGCTGGTCGAAGGGGACCATCGGCCGAAGCGGTCGTCGAACCAGGCGGGAGCATCATGAGCAGCCGACGGCGCGCGCGATCCGACGGGACCGACCTGGTTGCCCGGAGCCACCGGTCCGCCCTCCGCGGGATCATCGGCCGGATCGGGCGCGGACCACTCGTCTTTCTCCCAGGCTTTATCCTCGAACGCACGTTTGGCATAGTAAGGCGTCGACTTGATCTGCTTGTTCACATACGTTCGATCGTGCGACAGGCCGTTGTAGAGCGAATAGATGTTTTCGACGCTGGGATCGTCCAGCCGCTTTGCGATCCCCGCCAGCAGCTTCGCGGTGAGCTCGATGTTGTCTCGCGGGGTGTGAACGTCGGATCCGGGAATGAGCTTCTGCCAACTGGAATCGATGTTGCCTGGCAGGATCGTGCGAGCAATCACGTCATGGTCGAGTCGAAATAGCGACCTCACCGCCCGGCCCACAGCCTCCCCCGGATAACCGTACTCGCCTCCTCTCGAGACCTCCGTGTAGATTACGGCTCTCACGAGATCGGGGTTTACCCCATGGCGCCTGGCGGCCTCCTCGATCAGCGCATTGTACGTCTTGACTTGCTGAGCACCCCACTGGTGGTGCTGCACAGCGGTATTGATGGCAGGTCGCTTATCCTTCGGAATGTCGGAGAACTTCTGGCTTTCGAATTCGAACTTGGTATCCGGCGCATCATCCAGGAGCGCCCGCTTTCTATCTTCCGCAGTTCGCAAATAGGTTGTCATTCAACTCCCCTGGAAACGTCCGTGCATGACTTTGATGAAGAGGCTTGAAGCGAGGAGGATGGCATACAGCGCTGCGGCCGCAGCAACGATCTGGAGCGTATGGGACGCGAGGAGGCTCTCCTGCTCCTTCACAAGAAGAGCCAGGAACTGCACCCATCCGCACTCGTCGCAGCGGTAGTAGATGTCGTACCAATAGGTCTCGAGCACCAGATAGAGGTGGACAGGCGGCGCAAGCGCCACAGGCGCGAAGAGCACAAACCACCTATTCAGCCGAGCTGTCAGCTTCACACCAAACCTTACTGACACGGTCGCCAGGGCAAGCAGAAGGATTGCAACCAGATAACCAGTCACGACGACCGCCAGCGCAAGCTGCGGAAGATTCGAAACAACCGAAAACTGGAGCGGAAACCACGCGACGAGAATGAGCGTTACGGAGCCATACTTTAGAAGCTTGAACAGAAGCTGCATGTCGGCCTTCACGAATTTCAGAGCCAGCGGGCGCGTCAGGAACAAATAAAGAACGACGACAATTCGCGGTTGTCAATGACGATCGCGAAGAGTGCGGCACGCATAACGTCTGGGACCATCGGCTCTCCAACGCCCTCGCCAGCCCCTGGCGACGTTACCGCCACCCCGCATCCTGATATCGAATGGGACGGTTAAAGCTTGCGGCCCGCCCCGGAGCCTCGTAGCAGACCGCCATCAGTCCGAGCGCATCGGCGGCGTGCGACGACCAGTCGTGCTCGGGGCCGAGCCCGACATTGCGCGTCTCATCCCTGCGCTCGTGATAGAAGCCGAGCGCCTCGCGCCCGGCTTCGGTCGCCGCTTCGTTGAACCAGAGCTGCGGGCCGAGCCGGCGCAGGGCCTCGATCCGCATCATCGCCGCTCCCCTGCCCTGGTTCTTGAGCGGCGGTTCGACAGCGAAGCCGGCGTCGCGCAGATGGTCGGCATAGCGCTTGCCGGTCACCGCATTGGTCGCGAGGCCATCATGCGGAAGATTGAGGATCGCGTTCTGATAGCCGCGCGTGCGGAGCCAGTTGACGTGGAAGGCGAGGACCTGGCCGACCGCCTCATAATAGTCGAGCACGCGAATTTCGTTGCCGACCCACTGCACGATCCAGATCGTGAACGCGTCGGCTGTGGCGCCGGCGCCCCCGATATCGACGAAGGCGCGCAATGGCAGCAGCGGATCCGCCGCCAGCTTGCCGATCCGCCCGTCGCGCTTCGCTTGCGCCAGCAGATCGGCGAAATAGGCTCCTTCGAACGCGCGCACGTAGTCGCCCTCCCAAATGTGCTCGTAACGGTCGGGATAGAGCGCGAGGTCGAGTCGGCGCTCTTCGTCAAGCACCGCCGGAAGCCACGGGTTGTCGCGCCAATTCGCCTTCACCACGACCGCCCCGTCCGGCTTGCGGCTGCGCAGGAAATCGTCGACGGCATCCGACTTGCGGCGCGGATTCCAACTCGCCCACAGTTCCGAGCGCGGCGCGCGGATCGTCGGCCGCAGCAACGCCAGCGAGCGCGCGCTCAGGGTCTGCGCCTCGTCGATCCAGGCGATGCGAAATCCCTCCAGCGACTTGATCGATTCCGCGGTGTGATCCTGCATGCCGCGAAAGATGATGAGCCCGTCGCCCGGCGTCGCGATGCGGTCGCTGAACGAGCGAAAGCCTTGGCCGAGGCCGAGCGCCGCGATCTTGTCCTCGATCAACCGCTTGGATGATTGCGCCAAGGTGCGTTGCGCCTCGCGAATGCAGACGGCGAGCGTACCTCGATCGGCCTGGCAGGTCTCGACCAGCAGTTCGCCGAAGAAGTGCGACTTGCCCGAGCCACGCCCACCGAACGCGCCCTTGTAGCGAGCCGGCGCGAGCAGTGGCTCGAACACTCTTGCGGTGAGGATTTTCAGCGTAGACAATGATCACCTGCTTCTGCCGGGCGGCTGCGCGGTCCACGGGCCCGACAGGAAGGGCACGGGCGGAGCCCCAGCATCGAATACGGATTGATCCGTCGGAGTCGACTACCGCGATCGAAGACGGCGTACGGGCTGACGCTTGTCCTCGATGGTGAAGCCCGACTCGGCCTGCCTTGGCACGGCGGCTCCTTCCACCGGATTGATCCAGTCTCCAAACCGCTCATCGAAGAGGGCGGCGGGCACGGATCGCGCGCCGCTGTTTGATTGACCGGGAAACCGTCCCAATCGCTCGGAAGGGGTGTCCGCTCCACCGCCGACGTAGGCGTAGTCCTTCTGAATTCCACGAAGGGCGTCAGGAACTGGCAATCCGGTTCGTGCCAATCTCCGCGCTTTTGGATCCTTCGCCAACGTGTCGGCTATGTCGGACAGATACTCGTAGTTGGCTTGCGGAACCGGATAGAGGTGCTTTCCGAGACCTGCAGCTTCGGTGATCCGGTTCACGATCGAAGTACAGATGCGGGGGTCTTGTGAAAAACGAGCAAGATCCCAGCCATTGTAAAAGAGAGGCTCGGCACTGAGCTTTGCGATCTCCCCACGGGCGAGATCCGCTTGCCGTTCGGTGATTGGAACTGTGAACGTTGCGTATTGGCCCTCATCCGCAACGCTGGAAAAGTCGTTCGGTGGCGCCTTTCCATCCTGCATCGAATGAGCGTCGAATCTTCCCTTGTCAGAAATCGAACCATGATGCTCTGGCCCGAATCCCGCATACACCTGCCCGGTCGGATCATTGACGACGACGGCGGCGTGCCCCGGCAGGCCGGGATTGATCTGAAATGTGAGCGAGTGTCGAGCGGCCATAGTCGCCTCCCTTTGTGTTGATAGAGATTGTTGAATGAACGCTGCCTGCTCGCTGCGAGCGCAGTTGGACGCCACTTGGTGGCGCGGCTATCCATATGAACGACGCCGGCGGCTCAGCGTCGGGCTCATTCATCTTGCGACCGCGAAATGTTGGAGCGGGCAGTCCGTCCTGCGCGCCGCTATGCGGATCGGCGCTCGCCGCGCAACGAGGCCACCGGTCGTCGCGTCGTGCGACTAATCCCGATGCAATCGTTTGATCAAACGGGCGTCGATCCGGTCCAGGCCAGGACCAATGCGTCTGACAGCCAGACGCCAGAGACTATGAAGCATCCATCCGAAAAGATACGACACCAGCAGGCTTACGGGGAAATAGGAGAGATAGCTATTCATCCAACTATCGATATCGAAGGGCGGATCGTGAAGACCCAGGGCTGACCACAACCAACCAAGGATCATCCCGGCCGGAAGAACAGCCATTTCGGCCAGCAATACGCTTGACTTCAAGCCGGCGAAATAAGACAGGCAGCTGAACACCAGAAAGTGCACGGTGTAGAGGGCCGAAGCGATCAGTCCCCCCTTATTAGGTCGCACAATACGCCTCCTCTACCGCGCAACGCATGCGGGCTACCGAAGTGCTGACGCTCGTCCCGACAAGTGTCATCCGACGGCCTCCAGCCTCTGAGGCGAGGGGCGAACGAGGACAGTCGCACGAGCTGACGCCCCCCCTGGAACAAAAACAGAACATCAGATTGCGGAGGAATTGTCAACGGCCAGCTCCCACGCGCCCGATTACTTCGCCAAGCGCTTTTGTGAGAATGCGAGATAGATGGTTCCAATCCGTCCATTCCAGGAGAATGGGGTCCTGACGAAATCATCATGCGGTGACCACATGCGCTGATAGATCTCCAACCGCGTCAGGCCGGGTTTGATGGTCGCTCGAAATTGCTCTTTGGCCTCGAAGTTATAACAGCAGCCAGGCGGTCCTTTGACAATCATCTCCAGCATGGCAACGCCTGCTTCTGAATAGAGGACGATTTCAACGTCCAGACCGGCAGCGTGGAAGCGGCATATGCCGACCTCGTCGCAATCGTTGAGATTGCCGCTATCCGTCTCTCCCTTGACTTCAACCGCATAGCTGATGAGGACATCGCTTGCGACAGCCGCGCGGCACGATAATCCGAAGAGCAACAGCCAGAGAGCAAGCAGCCGCTTCAAGACACTCACGACTCGCGCCGGCCAAGACCATGCTGATGCAATCATGTTGATGACCCGAAGATATCCAGACTGCGATTTCCCACGGAACGAAACGACGCGGGGCGGCGTTCGCATCAAGAACAAAGCTCGAACAAACACGCGTCGGCGTCAAGTCGGCCGGCTCTGACTTTTTCTACTTGTTTGGGCGCTGAGTCCGTCTTGACACACAATTTCGGGCCGACGCGTTTTGATCTGATTTCGCCACCGTCGCGGAAGCCGGGGTGAACAGCAAGCTGCCACTCAATTGAACGTCGATCTTCCCATCGTACGAGCGCACGCCTCACCCACCACCGGGATCACTCATCCTCCTGTGCATCGTCCTCTCCATCCGGATGCACGATGACACGCTCGATGCGGTGGATCAGCTCGAGGGCGCCGTCCTCGCTGTTCTGCAGCGCCTGAGGCGCCTTCCCCCAACCGCGGTCGAGGATGGCGTTGGCGGCGGACACGCGCGCGGCATGTGTCGCCTTCGGCGAGCGCATCACGCCAACCAGCGTATTGATCGCCGTCTTGGTGTGGCTGCGGGCCATCGAGCGAATTTCGGTGATCGTCTTCGACATGGTCAAGTCCGGTATCATGGATGATGAATGCGAGGTTGGTGATCGTCACGAGATTGCATCGGCGGCTGCGATCATCACCAGGCCGATCAGGGCGAGCGCGATGAGATAGGCGGTCATCTTCCTCTCTCTCCTAGGCGAAGGAAAAGTGCGGCAGATCGCAGCCGAACGCGCGATCGTTTCAGGCGCGAACCCTATCCCTCGGCTCAAGCAAGGGACCGCTGCGGGCGGAGCGACGGTCGCCACGCCCACGCGCCGGCCCGTTCGCGCAGGCCAGCGAGTAACCGGATGTTCGAAGTTGTCTTCGCGCCGGCGCGCGATGAATTGCCGGCGATCATGGTCGACAGACGATGCCGGCCTGCGCCGCTCACGTCAAATGCCCGCGGACAACCCGGCATCATATTTTCGGAAAATTCGATAATAACACTATGCCGGTGATTTGCCCGACGTGTCAAATTTGATCGAAATGCAGCAGTCAGGCCTTGCGATTTCGATAACCGCCGCTCCAAATCCGGTCCGAGCGAACAAAAAGCCCGCTGCCGAGTTCGCGGCGCGGGCTCTATGATTTCTTCGACGATGGCAAAATGCGCCTGATTTGCCCGACGTGTCAAGCGCAGATAGTTGCGCCGGCCGGCAACGCAACTTCAGCCCGTCGGGCGCGGCCGGCGGAGGAGATCTTCCGATGTATGTCGTTGCGGTCGTGCTCGCCGGCTTGTCCGCCCTGTTCTATGTGGCGAGCCAGCACCAGCTCGGAGCGGTCGGCGCCGATGTCTGTCAATATGGCAGCCTGTTCTGCGACAAGCCGCACTACATGATGACGGGCGCGTTGCTGGCCGCCCTCTGGGGCAAGTTCGTGAGCATGCGCTGACACGAGCCGGCGCGAAGCTTCGATCAACCCGTCAGTTCTTGATCGCGTAGAGCGGCGTTCTCACCGTCAGCTGGTAGACCGGCTTCGGCGCCCAGGCGATCTGCGCGGTGATGCCGAACAGCCGGTTGTCGTCATCGTCCATGCGGTCGAGATCCAGCCTGACCAGCGGCTGCGTGTAGGGCGCGATCGGCGTGACAGCAAGCAGCTGCGCACCGCCGAACGACTGGAGGCCGACGCGCGCGGAGACCTTCCAGTTGTTCTCCCACTGATAGAAGCCGCCGACATAGCCCGCCGTCGTGCTGCCGACATGCGCTAGCACTGAGTCGACCTCGACATGGGTATATTGAACGCCGGCGAGCCAGCCTTTCATCTCATCCGGATCGAGCGCGTATTTGGCTTCGATGACGGTGTTGAACGAGGTCGTCGCCAACGGCGCGTCCGGCACCGACCGGGTCAGCGTCGACTGCAAGGTGAGCGTCGGAAGCGCGCCGCCGTTCTGCTGATAGACATCGGCCTGGAAGCCGAGGAACCAGCTCGTGACCGCCACGTCGGACCAGCCGGACAGGCCGTTGTACGACGTGCTGCCGGTGAAGCCCGCGTAGAGCGACAACGCGTCGCCGAGATCGACCGTGAGCGGAACGTCGACGCCAAGGCCCTGGTTGGTCGGAGCCGACAGTTGCGGCCGTCGTGGCAAGGCTGGACGGTCGAGCAGCTTGCGCAAGGTCGCGAGCTGCGACAGAGTTCCGAACAGGGAGGTGTCGCCAAGGCCCGTCGACAATGCTCCGCCGGGCACATAGGCGTAGTTCGTGCGGAAATCGATGTAGACGTTGGCAAGGCCCGGCGCCGGCGCGTCCGCCTCATCGTCCTTGGCAAGGGCGCCGCCGCTCGTCACCAGCGCCGCGCCCGAGACAAGAGCGAATATCCGCCGCTGCGCCCGACCGCCACGCAGCCGCCATTTCTCGTCTGCCATGAGACTTCCCCCGGAGACCGAAAATACGCCGGTCCGGCGCGATCCTTCAAGTGCGGATCGCGCGAGGCCCACCATGGTCAGGGGAAAGCTGCCGCGGTTCTCATGCCGACGACGCCGGCTTCGCGCCTGCGGCTCGCGCGGCCATGACCTGCCGCAGCACGCGCGACAGCTCGTCGACCGAGTAAGGCTTCTGGATCAGGCTGAAACCGTGGCGGTCGCCGTCGGCGAGGACATGGCTGTAGCCGCTGTTGAGCACGATCGGGATCATCGGCAGCCGCCGGCGGATTTCCTGGCCGAGCGTCACCCCGTCCATGCCGGGCATCACGACGTCGCTGAGCACGAGATCGAAGCTCTCGGGATCCTCGTCGATCATCCGCAACGCATCCGTTCCGCTGCGCGCGAGCACCGTTCGGTAGCCGAGATCCTCGAGCAACTGCGTGGAGAACTCGCCGATTTCCGGATTGTCCTCGACGACCAGCACATTCCAGCGCGCGGCGAGCTGTTCGGGACCCTGCTCGCTCCGCTCGCGCGGTCCCAGCGGCTTGTGCGTCAGCGGGAGTAACAATGTCAGCTTCGTGCCCTTGCCGAGCTCACTGTCGACCAGCACCCGTCCGCCGGACTGATGAACGAAGCCGTAGACCTGAGACAGGCCGAGGCCGGTGCCGCGCCCAACCCCTTTGGTGGTGAAAAACGGCTCGAAGATCCGGTCGATCTGATCTGGAGGAATGCCGGATCCGGTGTCGCTGACGGCAATGGAGACGAACGACGACTGCCCGGACCGACCGTCCTCTCGGACGATCTCGCCGCGAATGGTCAGGACGCCCTGCCCCTCCATCGCATCACGCGCATTGGCGACGAGGTTCACGAGCGCCGTCTCGAACTGATTGATGTCGACGTCGACCGGAAGCGGCCGCAATGCGAGGTCGAGTTCGATCACGGCCGGCGCTCCGAGGACGGTCTGCAGCATCTCTTCGATCCGCTCGATATGCCCCGCGGCATCGAAGACGCGGCGCTCCATCGGCGTCCGCCGCGCGAAGGCGAGCAACTGTCCGGTGAGCTTGGCGGCGCGATCCGCCGTGTCCGAGATCGCATCCACGTAGCGCCGCATGCGCTCCGGGGACAGCTGGCGCCGGCGCAACAGGTCGGCCGACGACCGGATCACGGTCAGCAGATTGTTAAAGTCGTGCGCGACGCCGCCGGTGAGCTGGCCGATCGCCTCCATCTTCTGGGCCTGGCGGAATGCTTCCTCCGCCTTGCGCCGTTCGGTCAGCTCGACCGCCTCGGGCACGATGGCGGCCACCTGTCCGGTCTCGTCCCGCACCGGCCGCATCTGGAAGTCGAACCAGCGCGAGCCGCCGACCGGCAGTTCGAGCTGCAGCTCCTGGCGCGCCCCGTCGCCGCGAGCGACGGCGTCGACCAGGGATCTGATCACCTCGGGCATGCCGGGCGTACCCGCAAACCACGGCGTCTCCCAGAATGGCAGCCCTGCGACCTCGTGCAGCGGCGCAGCGATCGCTTCGAGCGAGGTCGCATTGGCGTCCAGAAGCGTCCCATCGGACGAGAGCAGCGCTTGGAACGTGTAGCTCGCCTCGAAGATCGTCCGCAGCCGCGCCTCCTTGGCCTGCAGCTCCGCGGTACGCTCGGAGACCTGCGTCTCCAGACGCTCGTTCAGCTCACGCAGCGTGATCTCGGCCTCGTGCCGCACCCGCGACAGATCGATATTGGCGCGCACCCGCGCCAGCAGCTCGCGCGCGCTGAACGGCTTGGTGAGATAGTCGCTCGCCCCGGCATCAAGCCCCTCGACCTTGGCCTCCTCTCCGGCGCGCGCCGACAGCATGACCACAGGAATGTCGCGAAGCTGCGCATCGCTACGCAGCGCTTTCAGCAGGCCGAAGCCGTCGAGCCCCGGCATCATGACGTCGGTCAGCACGAGATCGGGGCGGCGCTGTCGGACGGCCTCCAGGGCCGCCATGCCATCGCTGACCGCCTCCACGTCATAATCCTCGCCGAGCAGACGGCGGACGTAGTCGCGCATATCAGGATTGTCGTCCGCGAGCACCACGCGATCACGGGCCGATGCCGTCGCGGAGCGAACTCCCAGGTCGTCGGATGATGACGGGTGAGGAAGCTCGAACGGCACACCGCCGTTCAACCACCCGAGCGCCTCCTCGATGTAGGCTTCGGCACGGACGTTGGTAACGGCCAGGACACGGGAAGGTCCGATCTGGCCCGCTGGCAGATGCGCCGAGCCTAGCGGAATTCGCACGGTGAAAACCGAGCCGCGGCCGAGCTCGCTGTCTACAGCGATCTCCCCTCCATGAAGCCTCACCAGCTCCTGAACGAGAGCGAGACCGATGCCGCTGCCCTCGAAGGATCGGCCGCGCGCGCCTTCGATGCGACGGAACCGTTCGAACAGGTGCGGCAGTTCACTGGGCGGGATGCCGGTGCCGGTGTCGCGAACCCTGAGCTCGGCATGATTGCCGTCAGTGGACAAGCCGATCGACACCGCGATTTCACCTTCGAAGGTGAACTTGAACGCATTCGACACCAGATTGAGAACGATCTTCTCCCACATGTCGCGGTCGACATACACCGGCTCGGACAGGGGCGTGGGGTCGATGGTGAGACGCAGGCCGGCAGGATCCGTCGCCGAGCGGAAGTTGGACACGAGCTCGGCCGTGAAAACCGCAAGATCGATCGGCTCGAAGTGCGCGGTCATGCGGCCGGCCTCGATGCGCGAAAAGTCGAGCAGAGTGTTCACGAGCTTCAACAGGCGAATGCCGTTGCGGTGGATCAGGCTGAGGACGGATCGCGCGTCGGAGGTGAGTTGGGCCTCGTCGCGGCCGAGCAGGTCTTCCAGCGGGCTCAACATCAGCGTCAGCGGCGTGCGAAACTCGTGGCTGATGTTGGAAAAGAACGTCGTCTTGGCGCGGTCGATTTCGGCCAGCGCTTCCGCCCGACGCCGCTCTGCCTGATAGGCCCCGCCATTGCTGACGGCCGCTGCAATCTGCCCCGCGACGAGGTTCAGAAAGCGGGCATAGCTCTCGTCGTAGAGACGGAACGGATTGAGACCTGCGATGAGGAATCCGCCCCGTCCGGCTTCCCCCGACGCGGGCAGCGGAAGCACAACGGCGTGCTGTGGCGGCTGACGCCATCCGCCGGTCGGAAAGCTGAGGCCGAACCGCCGCGGAAGGTCACGAACCAGCACCGCATCCTGCAGCTTCAGCGCTTCAGCCAGAGGCCACGTTCCCTCCGGCTGAATTCTCAGCCTCGGCTGAACGGCAGGATGATCGCGGTCGATGCCGGTCAGGGCCTCCAGTCGCGCCGCCTCGCCGTCCGGGTCGGTCATGTAGATCATTGCGAACGGCAGGTCGCGCGACTCCCGCGCCAAGGCGTCCGCGCAGCTTGCGCAGGCCTGATCGATGCTGCGGGCCCCGGCCCCGGCATTTGCCAGTTCGCGCAGCAACGAGAGCTGGCGCTCGCTGATCACGCGCTGAGTGTCATCGGTGTTCGCGCAGAAGATTCCTCCGGGTGATCCATCGTCGTCCGGAATGGGACTGTAGGAAAATGTGTAGTACGTCTCCTCGGGAAAGCCGTTGCGCTCCATGATCAGGAGTTGCGCCTCGACATAGGTGCCCTGATCACCGCCGCCGGCCTTGGCCAGCAACGGACCGATGTCCTCCCAGATCTCGTGCCAGACTGCAGAGATCGGTCGGCCGAGAGCCCACGGATGTTTGCCGCCGATGATGGTCTTGTAAGCATCGTTGTAGAGATAGATCAGCTCCCTGCCCCAACCGATCCAGATCGGCTGTTGGGATGTCAACATGATCCTGACGGCCGTCTTCAGGCTCTGCGGCCAACGCGCCGGCGGTCCGATCGAGGTGCTCTCCCAATCGAACCGCAACATCAGTCCGGCCAGCTCACTGCCTCCGGAAAAAAGCCTCTCGCGCTCGGCCATGCCGAGCTCCTGATCGTGCCCTGTTTGTCGCTGGTCCGGCACGCGCTCCCCCTGGTCGAAATCCGACGTGATCTGGAACGCTGGTAATCTCCTCCGGTTCCGGAGCCGGGAACAAAAAGGGGTCGTGCGACTTCGAGAGACATACACCGCCGGGGGAGCGCTGCCATGGCCACGACCATCGGATCTGAACCGAACAAGCCGAAACGGTCGCTCTGGAGCGTATTCCGGCTGTTGGGTCCAGGTCTCGTGACCGGTGCCGCCGACGACGATCCGTCGGGAATAGCGACGTACTCCCAGGCCGGCGCGCAGTTCGGCTACGGGCTGTTGTGGACGGTCTTTCTGACAGCGCCTTTCATGATCGCGATCCAGCTGGTGAGCGCGCGCATTGGCCGTGTCACCGGCAAAGGGCTGGCGGCCAACATCACCGCGCTTGCGCCACGCGGCATCGTCTTCGGCCTCGTCGCGCTCCTGGTCGGCGCCAACACCTTCAACATCGCAGCCGACATTGCGGCGATGGCGGAGTCGCTGTCGCTGGTGATCGGCGGTCTCAATCATGAGCACGCGCTGATCTTCGCCGCCGGCTCGACGCTGCTCCAAGTATTCCTGCCCTACCGCCGCTACGCACCCTTCATCAAGGTGCTGACCCTCAGCCTGTTCGCCTACGTCGCGACCGCCTTGATGGTCAAAGTGCCCTGGAGCACGGCGCTGCTCGCGGCGGTTTGGCCCAGCTTCTCGACGGAGGCCAACTATCTGCTGACGGTGGTGGCTGTGCTCGGCACCACCATCAGCCCCTACCTGTTCTTCTGGCAGGCCTCGCAGGAGGTCGAGGAGATGAACCAGGGCAAGGTCGACCGTCCCTTGCGCGAGCTGTCGAAGAAGGACCACCCCGACCTCCGACGGATCAGGATCGACACCACGATCGGCATGATCTTCTCGAACGCGATCGCGTTCTTCATCATCGTGACGACCGCCACGGTGCTGCACGCGCATGGCATTACCAAGATCGACTCGGCGACGCAGGCGGCCGAAGCCCTGCGCCCGCTCGCGGGCGACTTCACCTTCCTGTTGTTCGCGCTCGGCATCATCGGGACCGGCATGCTGGCGATCCCGGTGCTGGCGGGCTCGGCGGCATACGCCGTCGCCGAGATCTTCGGCTGGCACGCGACCCTGGAGGCCAAGCCGGACGAGGCGGTCGGCTTCTACAGCATCATCGCTGCCGCCACGATCATCGGCTTCGGGCTCGGCTTCACCGGCATCGACCCGATCCACATGCTGGTGTGGAGCGCCGTGCTCAACGGCATCGCCGCCGTGCCGATCATGGCGATGATGATGGTGATCGTGTCCAATCCCAGGCTGATGGGCCGCTTCCGCGGACGGACCTGGCTGATCGCCCTGGGGTGGATGGGGACAGGTATCATGGCCATCGCCGTGCTGGCGCTGCTTTGGTCATTCGTCACGGGCCGCGCCTAGCGGCCATCGCATTTTCCTCTGCGTGGGCTGCAACGCAGTTGCACAACGTCATTGGTGCAATGCGGAACGTAAACTGTGTTAACAGTCCCGTTCCCGCCATCCCGCCGCGATTGATGCCGATCAACGCCGGGCGCGCTCCGGTATGGCGGTGCTCGAACAAAGGACCTCGGAGACTGCCTTGACCCAGCCGCAACGCATGAGCGCATCGACGCTACCCCCCTATTCTCCGCGCGGACTTGCGCTGCTGCGCGATCCGCTGCTCAACAAGGGCACCGGCTTTACCGAGCAGGAGCGCGATGCGCTCGGCCTGCGCGGCTTCCTGCCCGCCGGGGTCATGTCGATGCAGGCCCAGGCCGAGCGGATCCTGGTCAATCTTCGCAGCCTGTCCAGCGACCTCGAGAAGTACGTGGCACTGAACGCACTGCATGACCGCAACGAAGCGCTGTTCTTCCGGGTGGTCTGCGACAACATCGACGAGATCCAGCCGCTGATCTACACGCCGACCGTCGGCCTCGCCTGCCAGAAATTCGGCCTGATCTTCCAGCGTCCGCGCGGCCTGTTCATCTCGGCCAATGACCGCGGCCGGATCGCGGAGATCCTCGCCAACTGGCCGTATCGCGCCAAGCTCATCGTCGTCACCGACGGTGAGCGCATTCTCGGGCTCGGCGATCTCGGCGCCAACGGCATGGGCATTCCGGTCGGCAAGCTGTCGCTGTACTCGGCCTGCGCCGGCATCCATCCGGAAGAGTGCCTGCCCGTCATGCTCGATGTCGGCACCAACAACGAAGAGCTTCTGGCCGACCCCTACTACATTGGGCTGCGCCAGAAGCGCCTTACGGGCGAAGCCTACGACACGTTCGTCGACGAGTTCATGACCGCGGCCCGCGCCGCCTTCCCGGGCGTGCTGATTCAGTTCGAGGACTTCGCCAATCACGCCGCATTCAAGCTGCTGCACAAATATCGCGACGACGCCTGCGTCTTCAACGACGACATCCAGGGCACGGCGGCGGTGGCGCTTGCCGGCCTGTTTTCGGCGCTGCGCATCACCGGCGGCAAGCTCCGCGACCAGACGGTGCTGTTCCTCGGGGCCGGCGAGGCGGCCACCGGCATCGCGGATCTCGTCGTCTCCGCCATGATGGCCGAGGGCCTGTCCGAAGCAGAGGCGCTGCGGCGCAACTGGCTGACGGACTCGCGCGGCCTCGTCATCAAGAGGCGAGAGAACCTGCACGGCCACAAGCTGCGCTATGCGCACGACCAGGCGCCGATCGCAGACTTCCTGACCGCGATCAGGACGCTGAAGCCGACCGCGATCATCGGCGTGGCGGCCGTCGGCGGCGCCTTCACGCCAGAAGTGCTGCAGGCCATGGCCGAACTGAACGAGCGACCCATCATCTTCGCGCTCTCCAACCCGACCTCGAAGGCGGAATGCTCCGCGGAGTCGGCCTATCGCTATACCCAGGGCCGCGCGCTGTTCGCCTGCGGCAGCCCCTACGATCCGGTCAAGCTCGACGGCAAGACCTTCGTGCCGCGCCAGGGCAACAACTCCTACATCTTTCCCGGCGTCGGCCTGGGTGCCATCGCCAGCGGCGCGCGGCTGGTGACCGACGAGATGTTCATGGCCGCCGCGCATACCCTGGCGAACTGCGTCACCGGCGCCGATCTTGAGCAGGGCAGCCTTTACCCGGCGCTGCCGCGCATCCGCGAGGTGTCTGCCTATATCGGCGCCGCGGTGGCCGGCGTTGCCTATCAGAACGGGCTCGCCACAGGGCCTGCGCCGAACGATCTGCTCGGCTTCGTCGAGTCGAAGATGTACGACGCACGCTACTGAGCCCGAGATTGCGGATGCCTCGGGCTCACCGAGGTCGAGTGAGGAGGCATCCGCTCTATTGATCCGGAACGATCGCATTGCTCGGCGTCGGCCGGTCCGTGATCTGCTGACCGAACAGGCTGGCGACCAGTTCGACGGCGACGCGCGCGGTCTTGCCGCGCTCGTCGAGGAACGGGTTGAGCTCGACGATGTCGACCGAACGGACCAGGCCGGAATCGTGCAGCATCTCCATGATGAGATGCGCCTCGCGATAGGTCGCGCCGCCCGGTACGGTCGTGCCGACGCCGGGGGCGACCTCGGGGTCGAGGAAGTCGACATCGAAGCTCACATGCAGGACGCCGTTCCGCGCACGAACCTTGTCGAGGATCCGGCGCATCAGCACGCCGACGCCGAATTCGTCGATGGCGCGCATGTCGGCGATGCTGATACGCCGGAGACGCAGCAGTTCCTTTTCCGCTCTGTCGATCGAGCGGATGCCGAACAGCTCCAACTGATCTGGGGTGATGGACGTGCGTGCCTCGTCGCCGAGCAGACCATCGAGACCCGGCTCGCCGCACAAGAACGCGGCGGACATGCCGTGCATGTTCGCCGTGATGGTGGTTTCAGGCGTGTTGTAGTCGGCATGTGCGTCGAGCCAGAGCACGAACAGCTCCCGCCCGATCTCGTGGCAATGGCGCGCGATCCCGTTCACAGACCCCATCGACAGCGAATGGTCGCCGCCGAGAAACACCGGGATGGCGCCGGTCTGCGCCAGCTCTTGACTGCGACGCGCCAGCACCAGCGACCAGCGCTGGATCTGGCGATAGTGCTTGGCCTTCATCGGCGGCTCGTCAACCTGCTCCGTGATGTCGGCGATGCCGACATCGCCGTAGTCGGTGACGTCGAGCCCGAGACTTTCCAGCACGGTGACGAGACCTGCGGTGCGCAGCGCAGCAGGCCCCATCAGCGTACCGCGGACCGACGCGCCGAGATCGATCGGCGCACCAAGGACGGCGATGCGATGTGGCGCTGTAAGGTCTGGAGAAGCCAAGACGGAATCCTTTCATCGACGGCCGGTCGCCCAGCGTAGCGCGATTTTGCACCGCATGCTTCGCCAGCGACGTCTCGGTCCATGGGAACCAATCGCATCAGCCGGCATTTTCAGGAGCATTACATTCGCCCTCGGCCGAATCGCGTCGGCACGGGGGTGCCAATCCGACGAGCCGCGGCAAGAAGGCAACGACAGTGAACAGCGAAACGTTCGAAACACCTCCACAGCCGGGCGTTGCCGAACGCGCGCTCGACACCGCGACGGACATGTCACACACACTCGGCGAGGTGGTGGGCACGCTGGGAGCGGCCGTTGACCGACTGAGCGAAGCGGCAAGGGCCGCGCGGCGGCCGGGGACCGCCCTGTCGACCATCAGCGCGATCACCCGCGAGGCGCCGCTCGCGAGCCTGTTCGTCGCCTTCCTGCTCGGGGTCACCGTCGCACGCCGGCGTTGAGGAGCGGTGGTCAGAACAGCCGCGGCCCGCGCCGGTCGAGCTGTGATTCCCATGTCAGCAGCGTGGCCGCGATGGTCATGATCGCGATCCCGGCGACACTGATCAGCAGCTGCATCGCCAACCCGCTCGCCACGTCGGTCAGAATGACCTGGCCGAGGAAGGCCAGCAGCACACCCTGGCAATAGATCGGGAGCGAGTTCTCGCCGCACCTGATCATGGCCGTCATCAGCGGACGAATCGGCCCCTTCCAGTCCCGCGGCGCCAGCCGCGACACCACGAAGGCAAGCGCCAGGAAGTGCAAGAGCCGCACCGGCGCCAGGTGGCTCTTGTAGATCGGATAGATCAGGCCGTTGATGGCCGACGGGATCAGGTTCTCGAGACTCTTGAACTCCCAGCTGAGCGCCATCAACAGGCTGAACGCGAGATAGGTGATCGCCACGATCAACAGCGCTCGCGAGTCGAGGAGCGGACGCAGGCGCGTGGTGCCGGCACAGCCGTACCAGGCGCCGATCACGAACAGGAACTGCCAGGCGAACGGATTGAAATACAGTTCGCCGCTCGGCCACGCCGGCACCTGCCAGCTGAACAGCTGAACCATCATGTAGAGCAGGAATGAAAGCACCAGCGTCAACGTCGCGCTGGTGATCATCAGCCACAGGATGACGGGAAAGCAGATGTGCAGGATTGCGAACGTCAGCAGGATGTCGGTGTTGACGGGCGCGAATTGCAGCAGCGCCACATGCACCAGCGTGGGCCCGGGCTCGCGAAAGAAGAAGCCGGTGTTGGTCTCGTCGACGAAGCGCGTGCCGCCGCCGATCACCCAGACCAGCGCCGCATAGGCGAGCAGCAGCACCAGGAACGCCGCATAGATCTCCCAGGCGCGCCGCAGCGCCCGCACCACCGTGGTCGCCCAGCCCTGCTTCGGCAGCGCTCCGCCATAGGCGAGCATGCAGGTGTAGCCGGAGACGAAGACGAACACCTCGGAGGTGTCGCTGAAGCCGTAGTTGCGCAGCGTCAGCCACGCCAGCGAATTGTCCGGAACATGATCGATGAAGATGAACCAAAGGGCGAGCCCCCGGAACGCGTCGACCCGGAGGTCACGACCTCCGTTGCCGTTACCGGCTGCCACGCTATCTGTCTTCGCCAGTTCTTGATCATCGGCAAGCAAGATGGACCTCGTCTCGGGATGGCGGACTAACATCGACTCCGGCATGTCGTGCCTTGATATCTCCTGCCGGCCATCGATCGGAACTCGAATCCGCCACACGCGTCGTCCGCCCTTCTGGCAGATTTCGGGCCCTTGAACGCAGCCCCCGTCTGCGTCTTCAGGCTGCCCCGCGATTTCCGCCGATTGTGCACGGCCGATATCCGCACCGGAAAAGTGTGCACGGAAGCCGGGCACCTGCGGAACATTGTCGGCATGGTGGTGTTAACCCTCTAACCACCGCGGAGCTGGCAATTGTTCCAGTCCCGTATTTGCCCGGATTGATTGTAGATTGGTTAGACATTGACTTTGAGTGGAAGTGTTGACAGGGGGGGTTCCGTGATCCACCGAGGTGTTCAATATACCGTCGTGGCGACTGCTGAACCGGACATTTGGGAATGGCGGTACGAGTTTGGCGATCAGATCAAGACCGGACGCACCCAGACCAGACTCGCTGCGCTCGCAGCGCGGCGCGTGAAGTCGAAGATCGATGCGGCCCTCCGTGCGGCCCAGACGGGTTCCGTGTCCACGGTAAACGTTGCCGAACGGATCGGCAGGGCGAAGGCCGCATCGCATAGCCTGACCTGACATTCTGTCCTCCGGCAGTCCGGCACGCGCCGGTCGCCTCATCGTCTGTTGAGACAGATCAAGGCATCGATGCCGGCATTTGTCATGTTTAGATGATGGAAACTCTCGTTTTTCGCTGCTCCCAGACGGGATCGAACGTTCAGATCGACTTGGCCGCACCGGTTCTTGCCGACCAGTTCGATGCCTATGAGGCGGCCGCATGCCCAGCATGTGGCGGTACGCATCTCGTCAACAGGCTGAGCGGAAAGATGCTGAGCGACAGGGAGGGCTCGACATGTCCTACGTTGCGGAAGAGTTGACGATCACCGCCTCGACCGACGTGTCTCGCCCGGCCGATATGTCTTGGCTGCGCCGCGCGACCGCGCTCCTGAAGGCAATCGTCAGCCGGATCGACCTGTCCCACTTTCCCAAATCATGCTGTAATTGACGTCGAGATTCATCGACGTGCCGCGCGTGCCTGCGAGACGGAGCCGCCAAGATCGCTCCTCTCCGGGGGCGAAACATTCCTTCGTGAGCCACCCGCCGTCACTCCGGCGAGGTATGCCACCACCCAACAGACAAAGATCAGGAGTTCCTTGATGCACGCCTCGGTGATGAGAGTTATGGCGATCGCGATCGCGGCTGCGGCATCGACACCGGCCTGGGCCGCCGATCCGGATCACGGCGGAGATCTGGCCCGTCGCTGGTGCGCCTCGTGCCACCTCATCGAGGGGACGCAGAAGCAGGCCAGCGCGGACGTTCCCTCCTTCGCCCAGATTGCTCAGAGAACGGATTTCACGCCGGAGAAGGTCGCGTTTTTCCTGCTCGACCCGCATCCGAAGATGCCAAGCTTCCCGCTCAACCGGCTGGAGGCAGCCGACATCGCCGCCTATATCGGCAGCCTGCGAAAATAGGGCTGGGCTCTTTCGCCCGTCTCGTCCGCTCGCATCCATTCGGCGGCAGCACTGCCGCCGAGTTCCGTCCATGCAGACCGTCGCTCCTGCGACGGCGAGGCTCGCGCTTCAGCTCTTGGGCTCGGTCGCCTTGCTCGCGGCCGACATGATGCTCGCCGTGATCGTCTTCATGTGTTCACCGGCGTTGGTGAACTGGCTGCGCAGGAACTCGGACTGGATCCGCATCGCCTCCTCGAGCTCGGTGGCGTGAACGAGCTTTCGAGCGTGCTCGAAGGCCGTCTTGATGTTCTGCTCGGTAAGAGTGAGCGCCTGCTTGGACATGTCGGCGGCAGGCCCGGGAACTGTGCCGATCGACTTGCCGGCTGCGTCGAAGAACATCTCGAATGCTTTTTCAGCCTGCGAGATGGTCTTTTCGGCCAGGTCCCGCAGTTCAGCGGGCACTTCCAGTTTGGTTTGGGTCATCGTTGCTTCCTCCACGACAGATCCAACTACCACATCCGACTCCCTGCGTCGCCGTACAAATGGATGCGGAGGAAAGCCGCCAGCGGCTGTCAGAATGCGGCTATACGTTGACGCGCAATCTGCAAAGCGTATTCGATCGAAGCGAGGTGACGATCATAGATCCGTCGCGCGCGCTCGTCCGCAACAGGCCCGAGAGCTCTCGCGCATGCTGCAGGGCAAGATCGAGGAGGAGGACAGTTTTTCTCGCATCCTCCCTGACGCTGAATGCACCGACTCGCACGGTGTCCATGAGGCCAGCACCGGCCACCACAACCACCGCCTTCTGCTCAGCGCTCGCAAAGGCGGCCTCAGGAGAGAGTGTCCTCGTGCGAAAGGGAACGATGTTGGTCATTGGCCTTTCCCCTCGGCGGAGGCGGATCTGCATCAAATTTTCAGCATTATACACGTGGCCTTTTACGGAAGGCTTTGAGCGCTCGCATAAGGCATGGCCGCACCGGCCTCAAAGCGAGCGGCGGGATTGACCCGAAAGCAAAGGAAAGGGCGCCGAGTCCGGCGAGTCTTGTCAGCCCCGGTTGCGGCAAGCGCCGCTCAGCCCGAGAAGCGGCGCCGATACTCCGACGGCGACACACCGAGATGCCGCAGGAACGCCCGCCGCATGCGCTCGTCGTCGCCAAAGCCCGCCCGTTTGGCGATTTCGACCACGTTTTCGATCTGGCGGCTTTCGAGTAGGAGGCGCGCCGTCTCGACCCTGAGCGCCTCGACTCCCTGTGCCGGGGTCATGCCGGTGCGGCTGACATAGGTGCGCGCAAAGGTGCGCGGCGTCATGCCGGCTCGCGCGGCCAGCGCCTCGACCCGCAAGTCGCTGGCGATGTTCTCGATGATCCAGGCATGCAGCGCACTGAACCGACCCTCGACGTCGGACGCCTGCGCCGCCAGGACGGTCGAAAACTGACTCTGGCCACCAGGACGTTTCAGAAAGACGACGAGCCGGCGCGCCACGTCGAGCGCGATCGTATGGCCGAAATCCTCCTCGATCATCGCCAGCGCGAGATCGATGCCGGCGCTCACGCCTGCGGATGACCAGACCCGGCCATCCTGCACAAAGATCGCGTCGGGCTCGACCTTCACGTTCGGAAAACTGTCCTGCAGACGGGGGCAGTAGCGCCAATGTGTCGCGGCCCGCCTGCCCTCCAGCGCGCCGACCCAGGCCAGCGCAAAGGCGCCCAGGCAGACGGATGCGATGCGCCGGGCACCGGGGAGCACCTGGCCGATCCACTGCATCACCATCTCGTCCTGCCGCAGCTTCCAGATGCCGGGCCCCCCCGGGATCAGCAGCGTATCGACCTCCTCAGGCTTCAGGGACGAGAGTGGCGCAGTGTCGATCATCAGGCCGACATCGGTCGGCACCAGTCCGCCCTCCTTGGACACGTAGCTCAGCGCATAGCCCGGCCCTGGCAGCTCGATCTCGCTGAGTTCGGCGAACACCTGCGCCGGGCCGGAAACGTCGAGCAACGTCACTCCGGGAAAGGCAAAGATGGCCAGCCGCCTTTCGGCACTATCTCGACGCACCGCAGCACGCCGGGGAGAGTTGGCAGAATTCGAGGGCATATTGTCCTTTAAGCCATCGGAGGACCGCCTGTATAGCTCGACCTTGCAGTGGTGGAGTTCACGCGATGTCGCGCAATTTGGACGGTCGATACAGGACCATCGCCTCGCCCTGGGACGACTACACCGTCTACAGCTTTTCCGACGCGTCGGAGATCGAGCTGCCTGATCGGCAGCCGATCATGGATGCAATGAATTCGATCATTGCCATTAACTGGAAAGCAATCGAACCGCATTGGACCGCGGCCTCGTCGCCATTCACCGGCAAATACGGCCTCGTTCTGGTCTACGATCACGTCGGACTGGTCGCGTTCTCAGTCTATCGCGTGATGACCATCGCGCAGCGGCCGGCCATTTATCGCAGTGGGACCGAAGTATTACCCGCACATCAGGGTCGTGGCCTGTATGGGTTCTTTACGTCGCAGATCCTCAAGCATCACGGCTCGGCCACACCCGGCGAAGAAATTCTTTACGGATGGCGTACGCGCAACCCGATCGTGTGGGCTGCCAACGCCAAGATCTGCGAGAGAGTCGCGCCGTCGCTGCTCGATGAGACGGCGGATGCCGAGTTGCAGGCCGCCTGCGTCGAGATGTGCGCGACGATCTATCCGGGCAAGCCGCTCGAGGTGCCCCGCATGATCATGCGCGGCGCCTACGGACACATCCAGCACATCAGGCAAGACTATCACGGCAGAGCCTCGCTGGTCGAGACCGCGATGTCGCGGATCATCCCGGATTCCGCCGACGCCCTGTTCTCCGTCGGCTATGCGAGGGTGTGATGGCGGCGCTCGGACAACAAGCGGTCGCATCCTCTCCGCTCCGGTTCCTCGATCGCGCCTATGTTGCGTGGGGTACGGTCGCGCTCGCCTACGCCGTCGCCTTCCTGCAGCGGATGTCGCCGCAGACCGTGGGCCTCGACTTCATGCGCGACTTCGGCACCGACGCCTCCGGCGTCGCGATGCTCGCCTCCAGCTACTTCTGGGGCTACACCTTGATGCAGATCCCCGCGGGCGTTCTGGTCGACCGCTACGGTGTGAAGCGCGTCGTGCTGTGCAGCATGACGGCGTCGGTGCTCGGCAGTGCCGCCTTCGCCCTGTCGCCCAGCCTGCTCGACGTCTTCGTCGCGCGCGTGGTCGTGGCCTGCGGCGACGCGCTGGTGTTCACGGCGCTGCTGAAGCTCGTCGCGCAGAGCTTTTCCGACCAGCGTTTCGGCTTGATGTCCGGCATCTCCCAGGTGTCGGGCTATGTCGGCGGCGTCCTCGCCACGACCCCGCTCGCCGCTGCGGTCAGCGGCTTCGGCTGGCGCGCCTGTTTTCTCTTCATCGCCTGCGTCGGCGTCGCGAACTTTGCCTGCGCGTTCGCGACCTTGAAATCGGCACCGGCGAACTACACCAGCCGGACGCTGAAGAGCGTCCTGGTCACAAGCTGGCATGCGCTCGGATCGGCCGCGACCTGGGGCTGCGCCATGAGCTTCGCTGCCCATTTCGCGGTCGTGACCACGCTCGCCGGGGTATGGGGCATCCCGATGGTCGCGCATTATTTCGGCATCTCGCCTTCGGCGGCCGGCGGTCCCCTGCTCGCTTTCATGGTCGGCAACGCCATCGGATCGATCTTTCTCGGCCATGCCGCGGACCGGATGCAGTCGCTCAATGCAGCTCTGATCTCCATCACCTTGCTGCGCATGCTGCTCGTCGTGATGCTGTTGCCGGCACTGGCGCACAGCTTCGGCTTCTTCTATGTCGGCGCGGTGTTCGCCGTGCTCGGTCTGATGGCCGGGGGCACCGTGCCGCTGATCCTGAAAAGCACCAAGCATCTCTACACGGCGGAGCGCATCGGCGTCGGCGCATCGATCAATACGACGGCCGCCGGCATTTTTGCCGGACTGGCTCAGCCGGTGATCGCCTTTGCCATGGTGAGTGCGAGCGGCCTCAACCCCGACATCGGATCAAGCCTGCGCAGTGCCGCCAGCGATTCCGGCTACGCAGCCCTGATCGAAATTCTCGTTCTGATGTCGCTTCCTGGACTCCTTGGGCCGCTGATGATGAGGCGCAAATTGATACTTCGTACTTAAGCATAAGAACAGAGAGGGTCAGTATGTCGCGTTTGTATTTGAGAAGGGACGAAGCCCGATCCGGCCATCAGGCCGGCACCTGGCAAAGTGTCCTGTTTTCGGAATTCGAGGCTCAGATGAGCAGCGAAGCAAGACCCTTTCCGTGCGTATTCGGCGTCGCGGGCTATCGTCACGATCAGCTTCGTTATCTGTTTCTCGACCCCATCGACATCGACGTGCTCGGCCAGCAGCTCGCCTTGTTCGTCTCGGAGAGCCGCTCGCACGGACCCAACACCTCGCTGGTGCTGTTCACGCGCCCGCGCCCGGTCCAGACCATCAACTCTTACTACAAGAAGTTCTGGCACATCCTCGATCAGCTGGCGCGCGTCGACAGCCAGCCGTGGCCCGCCGAAATTCCCGAGACCGTCGATCATCCGATGTGGGAGTTTTCGTTTGCCGGAGAGCCGATCTTCGTCGTCTGCAGCACGCCCGCGCATGTGATGCGGCAAAGCCGCCGCTCGAGCGCATTCATGCTGACCTTCCAGCCGCGCTGGGTGTTCGAACGGATGCTCGGCACGGAGGAGGCCGCCGCCAAGGCCTTCGGCGAGGTGCGCAAACGGCTGGTCCCATTCGACACGACGGCGCCTTCGCCCCAGCTCGGACGCTACGGCAATCCGGAGGGCCGGGAGTTCAAACAGTACTTCCTCTACGACGACAACCAGCCGCCGCCGGCCTGTCCCTTCCACAAGCTGGCGCAGACCAAGCCATCGTCCATTGCAGACAAGGAGCAGGCCGCATGACCCAGATCATCGCTGGAACGAAGACCAGCTTCGCGATCGATCCCGACATCCTGGCGCTGTTGCCGACGCAGGGCTGCATCGAGCTGCAGCACGATGCGGCCGGCAAGGTTCACGCCTTCCATACCCACCCCGTCGACGAAATCCTCGTCGTGATCCAGGGACGACTCACGTTTCGTTGGGAAGGTGGCGAGCGCATCTGCACGGCCGGCGACAAGATTCTGCTGCCGGCCGGGACGCTGCACGAATCGGAAGCGCTGGATGATGCAATCTATGCGATTGCGACGCGACCTCCCGCAACCATTGCAGGTAATCGGGAGGGATGAGCTCAGGACAGAGGGCGATCGGTCTCCGAAAGGGACTCCGCGGTCAACCGCTCAACCATCTCGATCACCTCGATGCGCTGGCCCGGAGCCAGCTTCAGGAATGCCTTCAGCAGACGAAGGCTTTCCACGGCTTCGCTCGATGGGGCTCCGAGCTTCGTGTGCAGCTCCGCGATGAATGTTGAATTCTTCATCTCGCACCTTTGGCAGGAAACAGTAATGCCAGTCCTTAGCAAACGTGAAGGCCTTGCACGCAAGGTAGATACTGCAGCAATCGAGGCTGAAAGTCTCGGTCTGACGACTGCGACCCTGATCCTCAGGATGGCCCGCCTGGAAATCGACCGTGCGGAACCCGACGAGGTTGAAAGTATGCCAGCGAACAACTCTTGCAGCAAGCCGAACTGACCGGTTGGTTGATTTCGGCGTCACAATTTGAGCCTTCTGGCAGTTTCCGGCTGACGATACCAGTGGAAACGGTCGTTTACCGAACGAGGCGGGGGGATTACGGCAGCGGTAAGCTTGTCCTCCACATTAGAGGTCTTCTATAGTTTGCTTGGGGGGAAGAATGGGTTGCGGATCTCGCTCGGGATCCGTGCCCACTCCCGCGACACAGCGGCTGCAGGAAGACCATGCGCACTTATTATTTCGATATGAAGGATGGCATACCGACCAGAGACCGGACCGGCCTGGAATTTGCGACGAGTGCAGGGGCGATCGAGCACAGCCGGGATTTGGCCCGGCGCCTCCGGCACGACCCGCGCATCACCGACCGCAGGCTGTCCATCGTCGTCGTCGACGAATCTGGCGCGGAGGTTCACCGCGAGCCGGTTTATCCGGCTGCAGTGAAAGTCAGCCTGTCCTGATTTTTTCATAGGCGTGCCGGCAGTGACTGCGCGCTGACTGCCTTTTCTACTTTTCGTAGAGGAAACGAAAAGCCGAACAACTCTTGAGTGTGCATATCGGGCACGCGATCGGGCCGCTTCCGCAGCAAGAGCACCTTGAGGGCTAGACGCCCCGCCGATCCACTCCACCGGCTCTCCCCTTCCCTCGGCCGCCAACGAACGCCTCCGCTGCGCCACCGAGGGTCTATTGCTGCTTCTCCCAGAACGAGAGCAGGCCCTGGGAGGCCGAGCCGCCGATCACGCAAGGGATGCCGACGGCGACCTGCCCCAGCGCGGCGGCCGAGACACAACCGAGCGCAAGGGCGCCGACGCCGAGCTGTCCCCAGAAATCCATGTTGCGCCGGGCGTCAGAGCCCCTGGTCTTCAGCTCCTCGACGGCGGCGACGGCATCCTTGCGGACGGCGCCGAGCTGCACCGTATCGGCGGCCTCAACCACCTCCCTGAGCGGCTCCTTGACCGGTCCCGACTGCCGCGCCAGCTCCTCCCGGAGATAGTCGCGCAGGCTGGCATCGCGCACCGAATAGCTGGCAAGCGTATAGCGCGCCATGCTGCCGATCGTCAGCTTGTCGACCGTGTCGCGGCTCTTCGACCACGGCAGCATCTGCACGATGCGCTGGATCGGTACGCGCGAGCCGGTTGCGAAGTAATAACCCCAGAGGATGTCGAGCAGATCCTGGTGGGTCGCGTAGCTGAGCCGCGTGTCGAGCTTGCGCTCCTCCTTCTTGAACGGATTCTGCGTCAATGCGCCACGCAGCTTGTCCATCACGCCAGGCTTCGTTTCCTCCAAGGGGATGTCCATCAAGGTCGGCTGTGCGCCGCTCAGATAGCCGTCGATCATCACGCGGCGGCCCGGCATCTTCGGCGCGACCCTGCGCATGAGATTGCGCCAATCCGGCAGACCCGAATAAGCGATGGCACGCACGACCACCCACTCCTCCTCGGGAGGCACGGGAAAGAAGCTGTTGACGAGTTGTTCGGCCTTGGCGGGATTGGAGCCGATCGCCCCCGCGATGAAGCCGAGATAGATGCCCGCGTTCTCCGGCTCCTTGAACGTCTGCGAATGAAACAGCACCCGGACCGCCGCCGGCACATGGGCGTAGTCGGGTTTGGTGCGATAGTTGTAGATCCAATTCTGGACGACACCGAGCGACGCGCGTGGGTCGATCTCTGGGACGACCGCAGCAGCAAGGGCTGATTGAACGAAAGTGCAAGCGATGAGGGCCAAGGCGATCGCGCGCATGGTCTGCTCCCGACAAACGTTCGCCGCATCAGCATCTGCTGGCGCGTACGGATGAGGACGATGCTGCACGCCGTTTGAATCGACTCTGCGTCGATTCTGCGGCCGCGCTCGGTTCCCTGCCGGCCACCCTTCGCAGGCGTGATCGCAGGCCCCCGAGTCTCCACGGCCTCGACATGATTTGGCCGCCCACCGGCTCTTGCATCCCGGCATGACGAGCAGGCAGACGCGCGCATGTTGACCCAAAACAGCCGTCACCGCGGAGACAGCAGATCGCGACACGTCGCATTGATCGTTGCGACGCTGTCGGTGCTGACGTCCGCGCCGCCGGCGGTGGCGGGCGAAGCCCTTGCAGTACAGGGCAATCGGCGCGTCGATGCCGACACCGTGCGATCCTATTTTCGCGCTGACGCCAACGGGCGCTACGACGCCGCCGCGCTCGACGCCGGCTTGAAGGCGCTGGTTGCGAGCGGACTGTTCGACGACGTGAAGATCAGCCGCGCCGACGGACGGACCGTGGTCCGCGTCTCGGAAGCAAAAGTGCTCGATCGCGTCGCCTTCGAAGGTAACAAGAAGGTGAAGGACGCGGAGCTCACGGGCGCGGTGCTATCAAAGCCGCGAGCCGGCCTGCAACGCGCAACTGTCCAGGGCGACGTCGCCCGCATCATCCAGGCGTATCATCGTGCGGGACGCGACGACGTCCGCGTCGTCCCGGAGATCATCGATCGCGGAAACGACCGCGTCGATCTCGTCTTCACCATCACCGAAGGCAGGAAGACGCCGGTCAGGGCGATCAACTTCACAGGCAACCGCGCCTATGGCGCCCGACAATTGCACGCGGTGATCAAGACCTCGGCCACCAACGTGCTGAGCTTCGTGACCGGGGGCAACGTCTACGACGCAGATCGTGTCAACGAGGACCGCGAGCTGCTGCGGCGATATTACCGTGACCACGGCTACGCCGATGCCGAGGTCACGAACGTGAGCGTCGACTATGACGCGGCAAATGGCGGCTACAACCTCACCTTTGCGATCGAGGAAGGCGGCCTCTATAAATTCGCCGCAGTCGACGTCTCCTGCAACGTGCAGGGGCTGGCCTGCGACCGCCTGCGCACATTGTTGCTGACGCAGCAGGGCGACACCTTCGACCAGAGCAAGATCGACAAGACCTCGGACGTCCTGACGGCCGAACTTGGCAAGCTCGGCTTTCCGTTTGCGCAGGTCGAGCCCAGGATCAATCGGCATGCGCAGGATCGGCAGGCCGACGTCACCTTCCAGATCGAGCAGGGACGGCGCAGCTATGTCGAGCGCATCGAGATCCACGGCAACACGCGCACGCATGACGACGTGATTCGACGCGAGTTCGACGTCAGCGAGGGCGACGCCTACAACCGGACGCTGATCGACCGCGCCGAACGTCGCCTGCGCAACCTCAACTACTTCAAGACCGTCAAGATCTCGACGCGGCCGGGCTCGGCCAGGGATCGCGTGGTGCTGGATGTCGAGGCAGTCGATCAGGCGACCGGGGACTTCAACGTCTCGGGCGGCTATTCGTCCACGGACGGATTGCTCGCCGAGGTGAAGATCGGTGACCGCAACGTACTCGGCACCGGCAACACTGCGCAGGCCACTTTCACCTACGGCCAGTTCGCGCGAGGCGCCAGCCTGTCCTTCACCTCGCCCTACGCCCTCGGTCGAACGACACCCGGCATGGAGCTGTTCGCGCGACAGAGCATGGTCAGCACATTCCAATCGTTCGGCAGCAACACCTATGGCGGTGCCCTCACCCTGGGCATGCCGGTCAGCGAGCAGACTGCCATGCTGTGGCGCTATTCGCTCTACGACCAAAGGGTGGTGCTCGCGCCGGGAATCTCGCCGGCGGCGGTGTCCCTGCCGGTTCGCCAGGCGGTCGCAGCCGGACGGCAGACGGTGTCCTCGCTCGGCAATACCGTCACCTACAGCTCGCTCGACAACAACAAGGTGCCGACCAGCGGCATTCGTTCGCAGTTGACGCAGGATCTCGCCGGTCTCGGCGGCGACGTTCGCTTCTTACGGACCACGGGCGACGTCCGCTATTATCGGTCGATCAACAGCGACCTGACCGGCATGGTGCGCGCGCAAGGCGGCTATATCACCGGATGGGGCGGCCAGCAGGCGCCGCTGCTCAACAGCTTCTTCGGCGGTCCCACCATGGTGCGCGGCTTCGCGCCGGGCGGCTTTGGGCCGCGCGATCTGACGCCAGGATCGACGATGGACAATGTCGGCGGCAGCCTGTTTTGGGCGACCACGGCGGAGCTGCAGGGCAACATTCCCGGATTGCCGCAGGAATACGGCCTGCGTGCATCGGCCTTCGTCGACGCCGGAACCGTGTTCGGCTATCGCGGCCCGACCCAGAATGCCCAAGTGGCGAACAGGAACGTGCTGCGCTCCTCGGTCGGCGTCGGCATGACCTGGGCATCACCGTTCGGACCGCTTACCGTCGACTACGCGGTCCCGATCAGCAAGGCGGCGTACGACGTCGTGCAGCCGCTCCGTTTCAGCGCCGGCGGCTTCTGAGCCGACACCACAACATGGACGGAGCGCCGCGTCACGTCAGTACGGACTGTAGTAGTAACCGGGCGGCCCGTAGTACGGACGAACATAATATGGCCGCGGTGCGTAGTACACCCTTGGCGGCCCGTAATAGCCGGGTCCGGGATAATAGCCGGGCCCATAGTAATAATAGTCGTCGTGCTGATGCGCGGCGATTGCGCCGATGGTGCCGATCATTGCACCCATGATGGCCAAGCCGGCGGCCGGATTGCCCCTGTAGACGCGGCGATAGCGCCGACGAGCGCTGAGATCGGTCAAATCGCCGGATGTCGCCGTCGCGACCGCCGACTTGTTGGCCGGACCCGCCGCCCCCGCATGGGCTGGCGCCGGCGCGCTCGCCACCGCGGCGATGGCCGCGACGGCCGCAATCGCGATTTTTCCACCGGCCGAAGGAGATCGATATTTCCCGCTGAACATGGCATCACCCTTCACTTCACTCGTTCCCAAATACGACATGCCCGGGCGTGCAGCTTGACCTGTGTCAACTCAGGACCAACCCGGCCGTCCGGCGGCACGTACGCATCCCGCAATCGTGCTTAGACGCGACGTCACGCCCCCTGGTTCAGCCCACCGCCGCATCGATTTCTTCGAACCGACGGCCCCCCGTCGGGAACCAATGGCTGCACGCCGACGCCGTCCATCATGCCGTCGGCAACAGGAGTCCTCATGCCTTCCAGACTGACACGCCCATTCTTCAGCGCCGTCGCCACGCTGGCGCTCACCGCTTCGATGGCGAGCGCCGGTGACAGCGCGACCTCGCTGTTCAAGGTGGTGACCGTCAAGGACGAGATCGTCATCGGTCTCAATAGCGACGAGCTGGCGACGATCGGCGGCAGCGATGCCAGCGCCGTTGCGCGCGCACTGGCGCAGAAAGGCGACCTCTCAGCCTGGCAGTACAACGTTCATCGCGGCCCGAACGGCGAGCTGCAGATGGCACCTTCGGCCAAGATCGGTCTGCTGTCGCATGCCTCGCTGCGCGTCGAGCCCTACAGCACCACTTATGTCGTGACGCCGCATCCCTGAGGGAAAACGATTGTCCGACCGGCGCTCGTACCCGTCGACGACGGAACGAGTGCCGGTCGTACCGGCCGTTAGCTCTCGCCCCGATGGCCCGATCGCACGGCCCCATCGCATTTCCTGGAGACCCTGTCGGTGGACAACCCGTAGACCACGGCCAGCCGGTCCAGGCACTCCTTGAAGCGCCGGGCAAAATAATCATTCCAGCGCTGGCTGGCGAGCCCCCGCTTGTGTCCGACCTGCTCCATGGTCAGGCCGTGCACCAGGACGTCATGGGTGATCGCCGCGCCGTCGGCGCCGAGCTCGCGCTCGGCGCGGTTGAGCCGCAGCACCGCCTGCCTCTGGCCTTCGGTGACCGGCTCACGCCCGCGGGCGCCGTCAACGTGCTCGCGCGAGGGATCGACCGCCTGCGGGCCTCGCTCGGCCCGCTCCCAATCGTTCTGGAACGCCCGTCCGGCCCGGTATTGGGCGTCATCCAGCTGCTTGTGCGCGTGCAGCCGGCCGAGCGGGTCGCTGCGGACCGATCGCAACGCGACGATCTTATCGCCGGGCTCGAGCGCCAGCGGATCGTCGATCTCCACGGGAATCACGTCTGCATTTCGCGGCAGGTCGTGAGCTCTCCGGTCGTGGGTCTTGGACATGCGATGGGGCTTGCTGCGTCTGGGGCGCACCATGTCTCGTCTCCGGAAAATGGATGGGGTCGGTTCGGGTCGGGTTTGCCGCGCTCTACGCGGCGGCAACCAGCCGCAGGATCAAAGGGCCGGCGGAGCGCACGGCGGCCTCCTCGGGCGGAAGCCGCGTGAGATGGTAGTGCGGCGTGCAGTAGCAGGAGCCGGGCTGGCGCGGATGACCACAAAAGGTGATGGGATCGTCGTCCCGGTCACCGCCATAGGGGTAGCGGCAATCGTTGCGCTCGAGCTGGTCCAGGGACAGCAGGCGCGGGCTGATGCCGACGCAACGCAGCTTGACGGCCGCGGCGGGCTTCGCCGGGGACGGCATCGGCCGCACCGCCGCGTCGGCGCCTCGCCGTCCGGTTCGGGGCGCCGCGGACATCGACCGGGGCGCGGATCGCGCGGCTTTCGGCCCGCCCGGCGCGGCCAGCCCGATCCGCTTGCCGCGGCCAAGCGTCGCGTTCCGCGTATAGGCGGTTCCGAACTGCGCATTGAGGGCGCGCGCGATCTCGGCATAGGACCGCCCCTGGGCATGAAGCTCGCACAGCATCTTGGAATGCTGGTCTGGCCAATCTGTGGATTGCATTCTCGCCTCTTCCTTCTGGGTCGGGGCCGCCGGATCCGCCGGCTCACCCGACGGCCAAATCTTCCGATATTCCGAAGAAAAAGTCAAGCTTGAGTTCTGATTATTCGAAACATATAATCCCTTCCGAGATTCGCAAAAGAGGTCAAAGCCATGTTGGACGTTGCCATGATCGAGCGTGCACTCGAGAAGCCGGGAAAGACGAAAGGAGGGTTGGCCCGCGCCATGGGCGTGCGGCCGGGCGCGGTCTCCGAGATCCTCGGCGGCCAGCGCCTGATCAAGGCGGCCGAGATTCCGCTCATCACGGAATATCTGGAGCTCAATTCCGTCCCCATCATGGGGCGGGTCGGCGCCGGCTCGGTGATCGAGCCGGATTACGAGCAGGTGCCCGTCGAGGGCCTCGGCGAGGTCGCCCTGCCCTTCCCGATCTCCGAGGAGACCATCGCCTTCGAGGTCACGGGCGATTCGATGCTGCCGAAATACGAGAATGGCGACGTGATCGTGGTCTACCGCGAGCAGCGGCACCCGCTGTCGAGCTTCTACGGCGAGGAGGCGGTGGTACGCCTCAAGTCCGGCGAGCGCTACCTGAAGACGATTGAACGCGGCAAATCGCCGTCCGTGGTCAATCTGAAGAGCTTCAACGCCAAGCCGATCGTGGGGGTCAAGCTGGACTGGATCGGCGAGATCTTCGTCACCCTGCCACGCGGCCAGATCTCGCGGATCCGCGCCAAGGCGGCCGCCAAGTCGCGCGCCCGCGCGGCGAACAAGTAAGACTCGACGCCGGATGCAGGGGGAACGCCGCGGCGTTCTCCCTGCATCCCGCCTCCAAGGGAGGGTAGGCCCCGCGCCTGTGGCGCCGTCGTGATCAACAATTCTGAGCGACATATGGGGATGTGCGTCCTTAGCCTCGCGGCGCCCAGGCGTCCGAGTGATACAGTGGTCTCACCCTCTTCAAACGAGAGGGTGCAGGGAAGGCCGGACCTCGACTGAGGCCCGTGGCCCGCCTGCTCAAAAAACGCAGGCGGCAGGTACCACAGGTCCAGCCGGAACGATCCGGCCCTCCCTGCGCGATGGTTTTCACGGCTGCTTCGCGTTCTCCCCGGTGCGCCGGGCTTGTTGGTCACCGTCACCCACGCGGCGCTGTCAGCGCCGGCGCAGGCTTGATACCGGCATCGGGGTATCAGGACCACGCGACTTGACCGTACGAGCCGGTGTTGTTCGTCGGCGCGAATGACCACGCTGCAAACCGGCTCGCCCATCACTCCCCGCCTCCACGTGTCGTGACGACCGCGATACGCCCCTCTCCATGAGGCGGGATGCGCGTAGACAATCATGAATTCTGAAAAAGAGAAAGAAGAATCTTTCGGCCCGGCGGGCCAGACCGGGGCAATGCGTTGAAGCCTCGCCCAAAACAAGCGTTTCCGCACACGTCGTCTGCAGGCGATCGAAGGCCATGAACGGACCATCGTGCGGGCGCATCGACCCTGATTCGCCCGACGGGCGTGACGCCTTGCCACCAGCCGCGCCCGGCGCCCGGATCAGTCCTCGACCCGCAGCTCATCGCGATGGACGTAGCAGTCGGCATTCGGAGGCGGCGGTGGGACAGGCTGGTCTTCCGCTATCTCGGCTCCAAGCGGTGACCCGCCCCGACGATCCACGGGCCGCCAGCGAGCGGACCCGCTGTGCCATCGCGTCATCGCCGACGTCCGGCCGGCGTTGACGGCGTCGCGCAAGCGGATTGATCCCGATCAACGACCAGGCGCCGCGCCGGAGCAAACTCATCTTCAACCTGTGGCTGCACAGGCAGGACATGGGGGAAACGCCATCATGGGAAACGCCATGCGGAGATATCTTCTTGCCTTTACCTTGGTGATCGCCGCACTCGGCTTTACGTCGTCGGCGCGTGCGGGATGCTGGCCGAACGAAAACTTCCACCTCGTGTGCTGGCTGGATACCTATGGAACGGCGTGCGAAGCGCACCACGCGCTGACCAGCGTCAGAGCCGTGCTGTATCCAGAGCCGCGCTACTCGTACTATGAATTCGAGGTTTCGCACTGGTGGACGGCCCACAAGACCGTGGCCTGTCCGCCGAATCAAAAGACGACGTTCAGCGGTGTCTGGGACCGGGAAACCGGAAAGGCGGAGGAAACGGCGACCACCGGCATTTCGTCGGTGACGAGGCGCGTCTATTGCAGCAACAATCCCTGGACGGGCCAGGGGCCGCCGACGGTGCCGATCTGCTCATATCCGGCCGATGATCCGAACGTGGGACTGCCCGTCACCTCGGCGATGCTCACGCAAAGCCAGCGAGACGATCTGCTTCGCGTTCAGGAGCCGTTGCATACCCGTTGCCAGCAGATCAAGCCACTCGAGGACGAGGTGTCGTGGCTGAACGGTCGCCCCATCGTCGAGGTGGTCGCGTCCCATCATGAATATCAGAAGCTCGAATGGCATCTGTGGTTCATGGACTTCGGCGAGTTCGGACCGTGGCATGAGGTCGCGGCACCGAAGCCGAAGGGCCCTTTGATCTGGAAGGGCACGACCTATACCGAGCGCCGCATTGCGACATCGAGGCACAGATATTGGCTGAACAAGCCCGGCCGCTGGAAGGTGGTTGCGAAGCCGAAGCCGACCGCGGCGGCGGCGCAGGCGATCCCGATCAGCGTGACCACCGAATGTCCCGGCGCGACGTTCAACGTGCAGTGATGGGCGATGACGCGGTCCTCATGGCGTGCGGGAACATGCTTCCGCACGCCACGTCACATCGCCTGGACTATCTCTGCGCTGATACCGGCGTGGTCGCGGCCGCGCAGGCTGGGGATGGAGTCGGTGAGACGAGGGTGGACCGAATCAGTCTTGACAAAATTCTGATTTAAAGAAATAATGGAGCGATCACAGTCAGCCGAAGGCGAACCGGCGCTCCATGCAGTATTTCGTCGTGATGATCGACTACGGCCGGCGCGGACGCGAGGCCGTGGTCGATCCTGAGATGACCCGGCGCGACGTCGTTGCGCGCATCGCGTCGGGGGAATATTCGAACGTCAGCTTCATCCACGAGATCGTCGACCGGTCGGTTGCCGACGTCACGGCCGACATCATGTCCGAAGCCGCCCTGCCCGAGATCGATGGGCGGGACGCCGACCTGCAGGCCGCCCGGTCCGATCACCTCCGCGACCTGCGCAAGCACGAGCGGGTTTGACCCGGCTGCGCCGGCCCTATCGGGATCTCGCGACCGGAGGACGCGCCAGATCAGACCAGAAAGACCGTCGAGCCGGTCGTCTTGCGTGCCGCGAGATCGGCGTGAGCCCGGGCCGCCTCCTTGAGCGGATAGGTCTGGTTGACCTCGATCTTCACCGCGCCAGATTTGACCACGTCGAACAGCTCGTTGGCCATCGCGACCAGGCTCTCGCGCTTGGCGGCGTAGGTGAACAGCGTCGGCCGGGTCACGAACAGCGAGCCCTTCTGGGCGAGCAGCCCGAGATTGAGCGGATCGACCGTGCCGGAGGACTGGCCGAACAGCACGGCGTAGCCGAGCGGCGCGAGGCAATCGAGCGATTTCAGGAACGTGTCCTTGCCGACGGAATCATAGACCACGGGCACCTTCTTGCCGCCGGTGATCTCGCCGACGCGCGCGACGAAGTCCTCCCGCGTATAGATGATGGTGTGCTCGCAGCCGTGGGCCTTGGCCAGCTGCGCCTTGTCATCGCTGGATACGGTGCCGATGACGTGAACGCCGAGATGCTTGGCCCACTGGCTGAGGATGAGGCCGACGCCGCCGGCGGCGGCATGCAGCAGGATGGTCTCGCCCGCCTTGACGCGGTAGGTCTGCCGGATCAGGTACTGGGCGGTCAGGCCCTTGAGCATCATGGCAGCGGCGGTCTTGTCGTCGATCTCGTCGGGCAGTTTCAACAGCAGCGCGGCCGGCATCAGCCGCGCCTCTGAATAGGCGCCGAGCGGCGACGAGCCGTAGGCGACCCGGTCGCCCACCTTCAGGTCCGTCACCCCTTCGCCCAGTTCCTCGATCACACCCGCGCCCTCGCTGCCCAGTCCGCTCGGAAGCTGGACCGGATAGAGCCCGGAACGATTGTAGATGTCGATGAAGTTGAGCCCGACCGCCGTGTGGCGGATACGCGCCTCGCCGGGGCCGGGCTTGCCGACCTCGATCTGCTCCCAAGCGAGAACCTCGGGACCGCCGGTCTTGTGGAAACGAATGGCGTTCGTCATGGGTTATCCTCCCTGTCGGATCGCGCGACGCTGCGCCGCTCGGCCGCGCGCCGGCCCCCCTTGCGGGCCGTTCGAGCTTTGTTTTTCCGCGACCGAACCTCGGTCATCCGTAGCCGCTGTCGGCTCGGTTTGGCAATCGGCTTTGCCAGCCGGCACAGGAACAACGTTCACCGTTCCAGCGTTCATCGGCCATAGCGTGGAGTCCGAGCCCATGCCGCCCAAACGACGCAGCGCAGTAGTCAATCCGGCCATGCTGATCGAGCTGGCCTGCCACACCTTGATGGGCATCGCCATGGGGCTCGGCTTCGCCTTCGGGCTGACCCAACTGGATGCGTTCGGCATCTCGACCCTGATCGCCCACAGTGTCGATCCGCACGCGACGCTCGTGATCTTCGTCGGTGTATTGACGCTGTCCTTTGCTGTCGGCGCAACGCTGACAGGATTCGTATTCACGATGATGGAGGAGAGATAGACCCGACGCGCGCCCAGCTTGTCATATGCGCGTCGCGCAAACCATGCAGATGGACGGCAGGTTCGACCGGCGCGGAGATGACGAAATGGCCGGACTGCTCGGTGCAGGCGATCCGCGGCTTCGCGAGGCCCGCCTCGGATCTGTGGGCGATGTTACACCGTTGGGCGCGCGGCCCTCATGAACGGCTGGCTAGCTCTGTTCGCGGCCGGAGCTCTCGAGATCATCTGGGCGCTTGGCCTGAAGCATTCCGACGGCCTGACGCGCTTCTGGCCCAGCGTCGCCACCGTGATCGCCATTCTGCTCAGCTTCGCGATGATGTCGCTCGCGCTGCGCTCACTGCCGTTTGGCACCGCCTATGCGGTATGGACCGGGATCGGCGCGGCCGGGAGCATCCTCGCCGGTATGATCCTCTACAGCGAGCCGGCGGACCCGACACGGCTGATCTGCCTCACGCTGATCATCACCGGCATGATCGGGTTGAAGCTGAACTCGCCGGTCTGACACCATCGACGACCTCCGGCAGGAGCGCGACAGCTCGACGCTGCCGAACACGACCAGGGCGAGCACAAACGGCAACAGGTGATAGAGCGCGCGGAAGATCAGCAGCGCCGCCAGCAGGCGCTCCTGGTCAACGCCGCCCAGGCCCAGCAGGATCGTTGCGTCGAACAGGCCGATGCCGGCTGGGGCATGGCTGGCAAATCCAAGCAAGGTCGCGGCAATGAAGACCGCCATCAGCCGCGCGAGGTCGATGCCGAGTTCCGGCGGCATGAGGACGTACATTGCCAGCGCCGCGGCGCTGAGCTCGAACAGGCCGACCACGATCTGCAGCAGCACGGCGGGCCCGGACGGCAGTCGAACGGGCCAGCGCGCACTTCGCCGCCCGGGCCAGCTCCACACGACGAAGGCGGCAACGGCGCAAAGCAGTGCCGCGGCAACGAGACGGTTGATCGCCGGCGGCCAATATTCCATCCATCCGAAGGCATCCGGATCGATCATCAAGCTCAGGCCGAGCGCGGTGAGATTTCCGAGCCAGAAGGTCAGGCCGGTCAGGAAGCTGATATTGGCAATGTCGATCGCACCGAGCCGGTACGGCGCGTAGATCCGATATCGCACCAGTGGCGAGACCAGCGCGACCGCACCGATGCCGTGCGCGATCGGGTAGCTCGTGAAGCTGCCGAGCGCGGCGGCGCGATAGGGAATGTCCCGGCGGCCGATCGTCCGCAACGCGAACAGGTCGTAGAGCGTGAGGCTGGCGTAGGAGAGGACGATGAACGCCAGCGCCATCGCGATCAGATGAAGGTCCGTGGCCTCGACGATCGACAGAACATGAGCAAGGTCGAGCTTCTTGACGGCGCGTGCCAGGACATACACGGCCGCAGCTGCAATCGAGAGGCTCAAGGCCAGTCCGCCCAGACTGCGCAACCAGATTCTGCGGTTCGATCGCAGCGGCGGAACGTCGGTCAGGTCAGCCATTCAACGTGTTTCGCTTCAAACATGCGCCGGCCGATTCGAGCAGGACGATGGCGCCGTTTGACACACCGATGTGACAGCGGCGTTACCGTTGTGCGCTGCCCACATCGCTTAATTATCTGTTAACGACGGACGATCGTTCACCGCTACCAACACGGCGAGCTGCAATGCAGCACCACATTCGCGATCATTCAAATTTGAATTAATCGCGGGCGGGTTCGAGCGTAATGACGTGGACCGTATCAGTACGGATGCATGAAGGTCGCATCTTCGTCACGCGGACTTTCTAAGACGAGTGCCGGACGTCAACATTCGAGGCAGCATGAACGCGGAATTCGAACACGAACTCACGCCGGACCAATGGGAGACGCTGAAGGCGCTTCGCATTCCCGCGCGTGAACGCCGCAGGCTGAACGGCATGATTGTCGACGAGCTCACTGCATTTGGACTCGCCTCCATCGACAATGGCGCGGCAACACTCACAATGGCCGGCCGCAAGGCGCTCGTCAGGGGATCCTCACGCCTGCTCGATGTCGCAGCCTGATCTTTAGGAGCGCGGCCTCCCCTTTTTTGAAGAGCCGCGCTCCGAATTCACCACATCGATTTCCGCGCACGCTCGGGCCACTCGCGATCGTACGCCGCGCCGTCGATGTCGTTGGCCGTCATCGCCGCAAGGATCTGTCCCGGCGTAGGCAGTTGCTGCGGGTCGACCCGCTTGTCCGGGTTCCAGAGATCGGCACGAACGATCGCGCGCGCACATTGGAAGTAGATCTCTCCCACCGTCATGACCAGGACGGAGCGCGGCAGCTTGCCTTCCATCCGGAACGACTCCAACAGATCGGGAGCGGTCGACAGGTGACCGTGCCCGTTCACACGCAGCGTGTTGCCCGATCCCGGAATCAGGAACAGCAGTGCGATCCGCGGATCGCGCACGACGTTGCGCAAGGAATCCACGCGATTGTTGCCGCGGCGATCCGGCATCATCAGCGTCTTGTCGTCATGGATGCGGATGAAGCCGGGAAGATCGCCGCGCGGCGAACAGTCGAGACCTTCGGGACCACACGTCGCCAGCGCCACGAAAGGCGACTTCTCGATCATGATCCGGTAGTGCGGCGTCACGCGATCAGCCACCTTCGCCGTCGATGCCAGCCCCGTCTCGCCATAGATCGCCTCGAGCTGCTCAATCGTGGTGATGATCGACATGGCCGCTTCCTCCCTCGGATCCGATCGGTTCTGCGTCGATCGGTCGCTTGATGATGTTCGCCAGCCTGTGACCGTGCGGCTCGGGATCGCCGACATTGACGATCGTGACGTCCGCTGCGGCGTCCTCGCTCACCGCCCGGTGAAGACGCTCACCGATATCGCCGTCACTCGGGCGGTGCCGCTTGCCGAGCCGTTCGGCGAGAACATCCGCCGGCGCAGTGATGGCGATGACGACGACGTCGGCATAGTCCCGCCGCGCGGCGGGAATGATCGTTCGCGAGACGTTCACGACCACGATGCGGCCGGCCAGGATGTCATTCTTGATCGCGCGCGGCACGCCGTAGTCGTGTCCGTGGGCCTCCCAATGCAGCGCGAACTCACCGGCGCTGAGCGCCTCACGAAAAGCGGACGCGCTCATCTCGAGATTATCCTCGAAAGCCGAGGCCTCGCGCGTGACGATCCGCCGCGGAAAAACGATCCGGTCGTCGCCAGCGCATTCGCGGCGCGCCACATTGAGCAAGGTGTCCTTGCCCGCGCCGCTCGGCCCGACCACCAGGATCAGGCGGCCGGGACCGAGCTTCGCGGGCGTCTTCGCCGATGCAACCTCGGTTTCGCTCATGCCACCCGCTGTCCTTCCCGCCAGACGCTGCGCACGACCGACAACTGGCCCGCGACATGGACGCGGATCAGGTCCGCACGCTTGCCCACCGCGATCTCGCCGCGATCATGCAGGCCGACGGCGTCCGCAGGGGCCTTGGTGACGGTGCGGACGGCCGCCGCAAGACCGATGGACGGCACCCGCTGCGGCAATTGCAGCGCGCCCATCAGCAGGCTCGACGGGACGTAGTCCGACGACAGAATGTCGAGCAGGCCCTCGTGCGCCAGGTCCACGGCGGCGATATTGCCGGAGTGAGACCCGCCGCGCACCACGTTCGGAGCGCCCATCAGAATGCTGATGCCCGCCTGGTGAAGGCCCCGCGCGGCTTCCATCGTGGTTGGAAACTCCGCGACGGCGATGCCGTCCTTGATTGCATCGGCGACGTTCTCCTCCGTCGTGTCATCGTGACTGGCCAGGGGCACGTCATGGGTCTTCGCCAGTGCAACGATGTCGCGCATGTTCGGCGCCGCATAGGCCTGCTGATAGGCGAAGCGGCGTGCGAACATCACGTCGAGCTCCGCATCGGTCTTGCCGCCGCTCTTGCCGCGATAGTAGTCGCGCAGCTTGCCTTCGTCGCGAAACTGGCGCTGCCCGGGCGTATGATCCATCAGCGACATCAGCCGCACATCCGGACGCCCCGCCAGTTGCCGCGCCTCCTCGACCACGGTCGGCATCGGCACCTCGCAGCGCAGATGCAGGAAGTGATCGGACCGCAGCAGCCCGCCGTCGCGCGCCGTCGCGATCGCTTCCGCGAGCACATTGGCCTGGCCGTCGACGCCCTCGGCGCCCTCCTCGCTCCACACCCGCAGCGAATCCAGCACCGTCGTGATGCCCGCGGTCGCAAGTTGCCCGTCATAGGAAATGACCGCAGCAACGGGATCCCAATAGACCTTGGGGCGGGGCACGAAATGCGCCTCGAGGTGATCGGTGTGCAGTTCGACCAGCCCGGGCATCAGCAGGTCGCCGCCGGCATCCAGGCTGCCGGCCGGCGCCGCCCCCTCGCCCAGTTCCGCGATCAGGCCTCCGGCGATCGCCACCCAGCCCTGCTCGACGACCCGGTCGGCGAGGACCAGCCTGGCATTGCCTATCACGATATCGGACATGTTCGCGCTCATCTGCAATGTGTACCTCATGCCGCCGCAGCGAATGTCGTGACGTCGACCGTACGATCCGCAATCTGCGCACGGATATCGTCATCATGCACGATCGCGAGCATCGCCACCCCGTCCTTCTTCTTCGCCGCAATCAGGTCGACCACGACCGCACGGTTCGCCGCATCGAGCGACGCGGTCGGCTCATCGAGCAGCAGCACCGGGACGTCGGAGATGAAGCCGCGAGCGATGTTGACCCGCTGCTGCTCGCCGCCCGAGAAGGTCGATGGCGGCAGCGACCACAGCCGCTCGGGAATGTTCAGCCGCCGCAGCAGTCCTCCCGCCCGCACCCTCGCATCGTCGCGCGGCAGGCCGGCCGCGAGCAGCGGCTCGGCAACGACATCGAGCGCAGGGACACGCGGCACCGCGCGCAGGAACTGACTGACATAACCGATGGTCTGCCGCCTCGCATGGAGGACAAGGCGCGGCTCGGCGCCGGCGAGATCGGTCATCTCGCCGAGGTGCCGGACGCCGATGCGTCCGCCATCGCAACGGTAGTTGCCGAAGATCATCTTCAGGATCGACGACTTGCCGGCACCCGACGGTCCCGACAACACGACGCATTCGCCGGCCTTGACCTGGAACGACACGCCGCGCACCACGGGCAGCGATATGCCGCCCTGCAGATGCATGGTGAAGGTCTTCTCTGCACTTTCGACATCGATCATCACGGTCATCGCATTGGGCTCATTGCATCATGGCGGCAGGATCGAGGATACGAGTAGCTGCGTGTAAGGCTCGCGCGGATCGTCGAGCACCTGGTCGGTGAGGCCGGTCTCGATCACCCGCCCCTCCTTCATGACCATCACACGATGAGACAGCAACCGCGCCACGGCCAGATCGTGGGTCACGACGATGGCGGCGAGGCCGAGCTCGTTGACGAGGCTGCGCATCAGATCGAGCAGGCGCGCCTGCACGGACACGTCGAGTCCTCCGGTCGGCTCATCCATGAACACGAGCCTGGGCTCGGTCACGAGATTGCGCGCGATCTGCAGCCGCTGCCGCATGCCGCCGGAATAGGTCCGCGGCGCATCGTCGATGCGGGCAACGTCGATCTCCACGCGCGCGAGCCAGGACGAGGCGGTCTGCCTGATCTGACCGTAGTGATTCCAGCCGACCGCCATCAGCCGCTCGCCGACATTGGCGCCGGCGGAGACCGCCATGCGCAGGCCTTGCGTCGGGTCCTGATGGACATAGCCCCAATCGGTGCGGAACAGAAAACGGCGCTCCACCTCGCCAAGGCCGGCAAGATCGCGCAGCACCCCGTCCCGCATCCGATAGGACACGCGGCCCAACGTCGGCGCCAGTTGCGCCGACAGCATCTGCAAGAGTGTCGATTTGCCCGAGCCGGACTCGCCGACGATGGCGAGCACCTCGCCGGGATAGAGCACGAAGGAGACGTCGCGGCAGGCTGCCATCCGGCCGTAGCTCTTCGCAAGCCCTTCCGCGACGAGCAGCGGCTGATCGGATGCGCTGATCATCTCAGCCATGGGCGCTCTCCTTGTGCGGGGCGGCGCTCTGCTCGCCACGATGTCCGGACGCCTGGCGGCCCTCGCAGTAATCGGTGTCGGAGCAGACGAACATGCGGCTGCCCTTGTCGTCGGTCACGATCTCGTCCAGGTAGGAATCCTCCGCGCCGCACAGCGCGCAGGGTGCATCGAACTTGTAGCGCGTGAACGGATGGTCCTCGAAATCCAGCGAGACGACCGGCGTATAGGGCGGAATGGCATAGATTCGCTTCTCGCGTCCCGCACCGAACAATTGCAGCGCCGGGCAATTGTCCATCTTGGGATTGTCGAACTTCGGCGTCGGCGACGGATCCATCACGTAGCGCGCATTGACCTTGACCGGATAGGCGTAGGACGTCGCGATGTGGCCGAAGCGTGCGATGTCCTCATAGAGCTTGACGTGCATCAGGCCATATTCGGCCAGCGCATGCATGCGGCGGGTCTCGGTCTCGCGCGGCTCGAGAAAGCGCAGCGGCTCCGGGATCGGCACCTGATAGACCAGCACCTGCCCCTCGTGAAGCGGCGCCTCGGGAATGCGATGCCGGGTCTGGATCACGCTCGCCTCTTCCGTCGACGTCGTGGTCGCAACGCCCGCGGTCTTGGCGAAGAACTTGCGGATCGAGATCGCATTGGTCGTATCGTCCGAGCCCTGGTCGATGACCTTGAGCACGTCGTCGGGACCGAGAATGGCGGCGGTGACCTGTACGCCGCCGGTGCCCCAGCCATAGGGCATCGGCATCTCGCGGCTCGCGAACGGCACCTGATAGCCGGGAATCGCGATCGCCTTCAGGATCGCGCGACGGATCATCCGCTTGGTCTGCTCGTCGAGATAGGCGAAATTGTAGGTCGGCGCGTTCATTCCGCAGCCTCCTTCAATTCGGGAGCGGCATTGGCCTCGGCGAACTCCTGGCGCAGCTTGCGCAGCAGGCCGAGCTCGGACTGGAAGTCGACATAATGCGGCAGCTTCAGATGCTCGACGAACCCGGTCGCCTGCACGTTGTCGGAGTGCGACATCACGAACTCCTCATCCTGCGCCGGCGCAATCACATCCTCACCCAGCTCACGCGCCCGCAAGGCGCGGTCGACCAGCGCCATCGACATCGTCTTGCGCTCGCTCTGGCCGAAGGCGAGACCGTAACCGCGCGTGAAGCACGGCGGCTCGGTGGCCGACCCCTTGAACTGGTTCACCATCTGGCATTCGGTCAGCTCGATCGATCCGAGCGGCACCGCGAACCCGACCTCCTCGGCCACGAACTCGACCTCGACTTCGCCGAAGCGGATTTCGCCGGCAAAGGGATGGTTGCGGCCGTAGCCGCGCTGGGTCGAGTAGCCGAGCGCGAGCAGAAAGCCCTCATCACCGCGTGCGAGATTCTGCAACCGCAGATCACGATCGGCGGGAAAGCCTAGGGGATCGCGGGTGAGATCGCCGACCGGCGCGCCAACATCGGCTTGCGGCGACGGCTCGATCAGCCCGTCCTGGCCGAGAATATCGGTGACACGTGGCGTCGGCGCATTCGGCGCCTCGGCACGGGCCGGCGGCTCCGGCTCGGCGGCGGCCGCCAACTGCGGATCGAGCAGCCGATGCGTATAGTCGAAGGTCGGCCCGAGCACCTGGCCGCCCGGAATGTCCTTGAAGGTCGACGAGACGCGCCGCTGCACCCGCATCGCACCGGTGTCGACCGGCTCGGTCGCACCGAAGCGCGGCAGGGTCGCGCGGAAGGCACGCACCAGGAAGATCGCCTCGATCAGATCACCGCGTGCCTGCTTGATTGCGAGCGACGCGAGCTCGCGGTCGTACAGCGAGCCCTCGGCCATCACGCGATCGACGGCAAGCCCCAACTGCTCGGAGATCTGCGCCAGCGAAAGTTCGGGCACATCGCGATCACCCCGGCGTTCATGCGCCAGCAGCCGGTGCGCGTTCTCGATGGCGCGCTCGCCACCCTTGACGGCAACATACATGCCTCACTCTCCTGCGGAAACGAGTCGGGTCGTTCGCGGGATGGCGACGATGGACGAGCCATCGACCAGCACCACATCGACACCACGCGGAAACAGCTTCTCATTGATCGACAGCCGCTCGAACAGATCGGCGGGCGCGACCGTTGCACGGAACGATGTCGTCCCGTCGATGCCTGGACCGCGCAGCTTGAACGCCGGCCCTCCGGACAAGCTCGGCACCTGCAGGATCAGCGTCGTCGAGCGATCAGGGTATTCAGCACTGCCGAGCGCGAATGAATCCAGATCAGGCAGCGCTTCGGGGTCCGCCGCCACCGCAAAGCAGGCGAGCGCGGCATCGGCGACGATCGGCGCCCCGGTGTGAAACTTGAGCCAGGCGCCGACCTCGGGCGTGCCGGCGAGCGGCGCATCGAGCCAGATCGGCGTATCGTGATCGAACAAGGTCAACGCGATCGCGGCAGCACCAGGCATCAACGACGACGGCCGGCCGACATTGCCCTCGACCTGCCGCACATTGCCCGGACGCGCCATGGCCTCCATGACGGTACGGAAGGTGGATTGCGCGGACAGAACATTGTCGGCGAAACCGTGTTGCAGATCGGATGCCGCGAGACCCATCAGCCCTCTCCTCGCACCATGGTGTAGAAATCGACACGCGTGGCCGCAGCCTCCTCCGCTCGATGCTCCCGCGATGCGCGCATCTGCTCCTGCAGCGGCGCGACCACCTGAGTCTCGATCGATCGCGCATGGCTCGACGACTGGATCATCGCGTCACACAGCGCCATCAGACGCGCCTTGCCGGCGTCTCGTCCGAGCACATAGCCGAACCCGACCTCGCCGCTCTCCAGCCGTACCGCGGCGCGCGACACCGTCGCTTCGCCGACATTGAACGGCGCGCCATCACCGCCGATCCGGCCCCGCAGCATCACGAGACCATTCTCCGCCGGACGCAGGTCGCGATACTCAGGCAGCGCCAGTCCGTCGAGCCTGGCGCGGATGTCCGCATGCGAGGCATGCGCCAATACCCGCATCGCCGTCCTGCGCCGGTCCTGCATCGCGGTCTCGCCTTCCATCTTCACCCCGAACTTGCTATCGCGAAGTTGTCTATGTTAATAGACAACTTCGTAACGAAGCGCCATGACTGTTTGATGACATGGGCGTGATTTTCAGGTCGCGCAGCGGAGAACCGCAGATGAGCATGCAGGGCGCTGACTCGGGCGTGGCACTGTGGCGCCGGGTGGCCGACGGCATCGAGCGCGACATCGCCGACGGCCGCTTCGCGGCCGGCACCCGCCTGCCCGGCGAGACCGAGATCGCCGAAACCTACCGCGTCAACCGTCATACGGTGCGTCGCGCGCTCGCGACCTTGGCCGAGCGCGGCCTCGTGCGCGCCGAGCGCGGCAGCGGCACTTATGTCGAAGCGCCTCGTCTGTCATATCCCCTGAGATCGCGAACCAGGTTCTCCGAGATCGTGGGCGCCGGCGGGCGCGAGCCGCGCGGACAGTTGATCGCAGCGTCCGAAGAGTCGGCGACGCGCGAACTCGCGCACGCGCTCCGACTGAAGACGGGGGCGCCGCTGGTCCGAATCGAGGCACTGCGTCTTGCCGACAAGACCCCCATCTGCGTCAGCACGTCCTGGCTGTCGTCCGAGCGATTTCCCGAGGCCGGCCACATCTTCGCATCGCTCCGCTCGATGACGGCGCTGCTTGCGCATTACGGCATTCGCGACTATCGCCGCGGCGCGACCAGGATCACGGCGGCCATCGCCGACGCGAGCGACGCCGCACGGCTCGACCTCGCGCTGGGCCGTCCGGTGCTGGTGGTCGACAGCACCGACATCGATGCCGATGGGACGCCGCTGGTCAGCAAGCGCTCGCGCTTCGCGGCGGAGCGCGTGACGTTCGAGGTCGAGAGCTAGACCAGACCCCGCCGCCTCGCTTCGTTCTTGCGCCCTCAGTCGATGAGCGTGCCGTCCTGATTGAAGAACGGATGCGGCCCGTCGAAATCCCCGATCGGCACCTGATGCGTGACGACCGTTCCAAATCCCGGTCCCGGAAACCAGGCATGTAGGTGAAAGGCCGGTGGCTCGATCCGGAAGGATGGCGGGCGAAGCTCGGCCAGGTCGAGCGCGACGGCATGGTTCGGTGCCGGGCAGATCGTGCAGGGGATGCCCGCAAACCGGGTCAGCGTCGCGCGATGAACGTGACCGCACCCGATCAGTTGCACCCGCGGATGGCGCGTGAGGACGGCCGCGAGATCGTCGGCGTTGCGCAGGTTCTGCCGGTCCATGTGCCAGATGCCAGTGGCGAACGGCGGGTGGTGCAGAAACAGCAGGGCCGGCCTTTCGCTGGATCCGGCCAGCGCGGCGTCGAGCCATTGCAGACTCGCTTCATCGAGCTCGCCATGCGGATGGCCGGGCACGCTGGAATCGAGCAGAAGCAGATCGAGATCGGCCAACTCCACGCACCGGTTCAGCGGACCGGTGGGTTGACCATGCAGAGCGTCCGGAAACGCCGCGCGCATCAGCTCGCGTGAATCGTGATTGCCGGGCACGGCGACGAATGGAGTTTCGAGCTCGGCGAGAAGATCCTTGAGATGATCGTACTCGGCCGACGACGGCGTATCGACGAGATCGCCCGAGATCACCACCAGATCGAATTTCGGCTCGAACCGGTTGAGCTCCGTGATGCAACGGGCCAGCGCGCGCGCCGTATTGACGCGGCGGTAGGCGAGCCGGCCGGGCGCCTTGATGTGCAGGTCGGATATCTGGGCGATGACGACGGGGCTCTTGGTCATCAGCAGATCAGCCTTTCTCCGGCAACAGCCGAATGGAGTCCGGGGCAATCCATAGGCCGATCCGCTCTCCCGCAGCGACCCTGATCGAATTCGGCGCGTCCACGGTCAGTGCAATTGAGGCGGCGTCGCGGACGATGATCCGCTGCCGGTCGCCGACAAAGCGGACGCTGTCGACGACGCCAGTCAGACTCGATGCCGCGGCGTCGACGATCCCGATCGTTTCCGGCCGAACCATCGCCACCGCCAGGTTACGTGGACCGGGATCGGCGATCGGCTGCCGACCTCCCGGCAGAACGAGCTGGGCGCCGTCGATCGGCGCCTCGATGATGTTGGCCGCGCCGACGAACTCCGCGACGAATCGATCGGCGGGCGAGAAATAGATTTCGCGCGGCGTCCCGATCTGGGCGATGGCGCCCTTGCGCATCACGACGATGCGGTCGCCGAGCTCCATGGCTTCGGCCTGGTCATGCGTGACGTAGATCGCCGTGATGCCGAGCGTGCGCAACAAGCCGTTGAGCTCGCCGCGCAGGCGCTCTCGCAAGGCCGCATCGAGCGCGGTGAGCGGCTCGTCGAGCAGCAGCACGCTCGGCCGTATCGCGACCGCGCGCGCCAGCGCGACGCGCTGGCGCTGGCCGCCCGAGAGCTGATCGATTCGCCGATCTTCGAGGCCGGCGAGGTTGGTCAGCGTGACCAGCTCCGCGACCCGCGAGGCGCGCTCCGGCTTGGGCACGCCGCGGATCTTGAGCCCGTAGCCGATATTGTCCGCGACGGTCATGTTGGGGAACAGCGCGTAGGATTGAAACACCATGCCGACGTTGCGCTTCTCGATCGGCTGCCTCGTCAGATCCTTGCCGCCGAACAGCACGCGCCCGCCCGCATCGGGTGTTTCGAGCCCGGCCACGATCCGCAGCAGCGTGGTCTTGCCGCAGCCGGACGGCCCCAACAGCACCAGCGTCTCGCTCTGCGCGATGTCGAGCGTGGCGCGCGCGAGCGCGCAGGTCCCGTCAGCAAAGGTCTTGCCGCAATTCTCCACCTTGAGGGCGGCTCCATGCCGGGTCATCGTGCTCACCTCAGGCTTCCTCTCTCGCCGATCCATTGCATGGCCACCAGCAGCGGGATGATCATGACGAAGAAGATCAGCGTGTAGGCGGACGCGACCTCGAGCCGCATCGATGCGTAGCTGTCGGCGAGGCCGACCGGCAATGTCTTGGTCAGCGGCGTATGCAACATCCAGGTCAGGTTGAACTCTCCGAGAGATAGTGTCACCACCATGAGGCTGCCCGCCAGGATGCCGGGCGCGGCGTTGGGAACGATGACGTCGATGAAGCGGCGCCATGGCGCGGCTCCGACCGATGCGGCACCTTCGTCGAGCGACTTCACGTCGATCGTCGAGAACACCGCCATGACGGACCGCACCATGAATGGCATCGTAAAGATCACATGGCCGGCGAGGATGAACAGCCATGAGCGGCGGAAGCTTCCCGCCCCGCCATAGGTGAGCAACAGCGCAAGCGCGATGGCGAGCCCGGGAATCGCGAGCGGCAAGGTGATGATTTCCTCGACCAGCCGCGCCAGCCGTCCGCCGCGAACGTACAGCGCATAGGCAGCGGGAACACCGACCACGAGCGCGACCGCCAGCGTGCCCAGCGCGATCAGGATCGATGCCATGATCGTGCCCGCGTAGAGCTCCCAGACCTCGGCCACCCACTGCAGCGTCACGCCGGATTGAATGCCGCGGAAGTAGTTGACGGTCACGCCCGCGGCGATCGAAAGGCCGGCCGGCACGGCCAGGAAGGCGGCGACCAGCAGTGTGAACAGCAGTTGAAGGATGAAGATGGCTCTGTCGCGCACGTGCCTACCCTGCCGCTGCCACCGAGCTGCCGGCGAAGGAGCGCGCCAATGCGAGCATCAGCCAGGTCATCAGGCCAAGGCCGACCGAGAGCGCCGCCGACGTGGCCAGGTTTCCGGCCAGCGTGAACTCCGTGTAGATCAGCATCGGCAACACGTCGATGTTCGTGGCCAAGGTGAATGCCGTTCCGAACGCGCCCATCGCGGTCGCGAACGCGATTGCGCCGGATGCGATCAGCGCCGGGGTCAGTGCCGGCAGAATCACGTCGCGCAGCACGGCCCAGGGGCTTGCGCCGAGCGAGCGCGCGGCCTCCTCCAGCCCCGGGTCCAGCTTCTGCGCGGCAGCCATGATCGTGAGGATCACCCGCGGAATCGAGAAATAGAGATAGCCGAGGAACAGCCCGTAGATCGAATAGGCGAATACGAGCTTGTCGCCGGTGAGCCGGGACGAGACCTCGCCGATCAGCCCCTGACGGCCAGCCAGAAGGATGATCATGAAGCCGACCACAACGCCCGGAAAAGCGAGCGGAAACGTCAGGATCGCAACCAGGATCGCGCGGCCCGGAAACCTGTGGCGCTGCAGAAACAGGCCGGCGATCGTCGCAATGACCAGGGTCGCGATCGTGGTGGCCGCCGCCAGCGCCAGCGTGTTGAGGAGTGTCGTGCGGTAGCGCGGCTCGAGAATGATCGCGAGATATTCGGTCAGACCGTGCGGTCCCTCGGCGCCGGTCGCGAGCAGCCTCGCCATCGGCAACAGGAAGAATGCCGCGGTGACGGCCGCCAGGGGCAGCAGGCAGAGCCGGACGAAGGATTTGTGCGACATGTGATCAAGTGCACCTCCGCCGGATCGTCTCCGGCGGAGGCGCGGTGCTCCTTCAGCGGACTTCGGACAGATAGCGATCGACGAAGCCCTTTTGCGCAGCTTCCATATCGCCCCAGTTCACGCTCTTGGCGCGGGCGTAGTCGCTGTCCGGCAGGAACTTGTTCTTCACCGAGTCCGGCAGCTCGATCGGGCGCGCCGGACGCAGATAGGCATTGGTCCAGATCGCCTGGCCCTTGTCGGACAGCAGATAGTCGATCACCTTCTTCGCCTTGTCCTTGTCGGGCGCGTTCTTCACAAGGCCGACGACATAGGGAAAGACCACCGAGCCTTCGCAGGGAATCACGAACTCGAAATTGCCCTTCTCGGTATATTTCGCGCGGTAGGCGTTGAAGTCGTAGTCGAACAGGATCGGGATCTCGCCCGAGACGACACGCGCATAGGACGTCTGCTTCGGCACGATCGGATCGTTCTTGCGCAGATCCTTGAAGAACGTAAGGGCTGGCTCGAAATTGGCCTGCGAACCGCCGAGCGCGAGGTTGACGGCAACGGCGCCGACATAGCCGACGGCCGCAGAGCTCGGATCGAGGTAGCCCACCATGCCCTTGTAGTCGGGTTTGAGCAGGTCCTTCCAGCAGGCCGGAACGGGCTTGCCGCCGAGCGCGTCCTTGTTCACGAACAGACCGAGCGTGCCGGAGTGGATCGTGGTCCAGTAGCCGTCCGCATCCTTCAGGCCGGCGGGGACCTGATCCCAGTTTGCGGGCTTGTAGGCCTCCAGCGCGTCCTGCGTCTTCGCCTTCATGCCGAAGGTGACGCCGAAATAGCCGATGTCGCCGACCGGATTGCTCTTCTCGGCGAGGATCTGCGCCAGCGCCTGGCCGGAGTTCTTGTTGTCGTGTGGAATGTCGTAGCCGAGATCGGTCTTGATCGCCTTGAGCATCGAGGCCCAGTCGGCCCATTCCGGCGGGCAGTTGTAGCAGATGACGTCCGCGGCTTTGGCCGGCTGCCATGATGCGGCAACACATAGCGCGAGCAGCGCGAGAACGAGGCGAGTGAGCTTCATGAAGACGGACTCCGTATGTCCTGGCATGGCAGCCAGTTCCGGAGCTTCCCCTAAAGGCGGCACGTGAAGGATTTGCGACAGTCGGTGCAGCACACACAGCCGGCACTGCATCCTGATCGTTCGTAGGCGAACGATCGCAACCTTCGGATGCCGCGCTGTTCAAGCAATGGCGCGGCGGCCGATGATCGCAAAGCGCAGCTTGCCTGAGATCCAGTCGATCACAGCCACCGCAACGAGGATCATCAGGATCAGGAACGACACCTTCTGCCATTCCAGCACGCGGATCTGCTCCGCCAGCTGCAGCCCGATGCCTCCCGCGCCGACGATGCCGATGATCGTCGCCGAGCGCGTGTTGGATTCGATGAAGTAGAGCACCTGGCCGGCAATCACGGGAAGAACCTGCGGCAGAAGGCCGAAGCGGATCTCATGCAGCGGGCTGCCGCCGGCAGCGCGAACGCCCTCGACCTGCCGCCGGTCGGCGCTCTCCATCGCCTCCGAGAACAGCTTGCCGAGCGCTCCGAAATCCGAGACCGCAATCGCCAGCACTCCGGCGAACGGCCCGAGGCCGACGACATTGATCCAGACCAGCGCCCAGATCAGTGTGTCGACGCCACGAATGGTGTCGAACAGGCGACGCACCGGAAAACGGAAGATCGCCGACGGGATGATATTCCTGGCTGCAAGCAGGCTGACCGGAAGAGCGAACACGGCCGCCAAGGTGGTGCCGAGCACCGCGATCGAGAGCGTCTCGCCGAGCGCCTTGAGATAAATCGGAAGCGATGAGCCGGGATCCGGCGGCAGCATCATCCGCGCGATCCAGCCGAGCTGGCCGAGGCCGGACAGCATCCGCGACGGCGAGAAGTCGAGATCGACCAGACCGAAGACGAAGATCGCCACGGCCAACGCCAGCACGAGCGGCGTTGCAAGGCGTGCGGACAGCGGCCGATTGAAGATCTGCGGATAGCGCTCGGCGAGCTGCTTCGGGTCGGGTGAGCCGGAGATACTCATGTGCGGGCCTCCGAGCCGAACAGGCGGCCGCGCAGCCAGCCGGTACCGATGTCGATCAGGAACACGGTGACCACGATCATGACAAGAATGGCGCTGACGTCGGAATAGTAGAACTTGCGGATCGCGACCACGAGCTCCTGGCCGATGCCGCCGGCACCGACGAAGCCCATCACGGACGCCTCGCGCACGTTGATCTCGAACCGCAGCAGCGTGTAGCTGGAGAAGCCGGCGATGACCTGGGGCAGCACGGCAAAGCGCATGCAGGACAGCCAGCTCGCGCCGGTGGCGCGCACGCCCTCGACCGGCTTCATGTCGGCGTTTTCGACGACCTCGGAGAACAGCTTGCCGAGCGCACCGCTCGAATGAAGGGCGATGGCGAGGACGCCCGGGATCGGCCCAAGCCCGAAAGCAATGACGAAGATCAGGGCGAACACGACGCTCGGAACGGTGCGGGCGAATTCCAGGAGCCGGCGCACCGTGAAGCGGATCCACGGCGCGGGCGAGGTGTTCTCGGCGGCGAAGAAGTTGAGACCGAATGCGACGAGCATTCCGGCCATCGTGCCGACGTAGCTGATCAGCAGCGTCTCTGCCAGAAGCTTGATCCACTTCTTGAAGCCCCAGAACCATTCGGGCAGATTGGTCCAGACCCGCTGCCCGTCGTCGAGCGTGAAGATGCGATCGAAGTAGCTGATGAAGTTGCCGAAGTAGGTATAGAACGTCCGCGGATTGACCTCGGCACCGATGGCCGCGGCGAAGAGCACCGCCAGGAATACCATGGCGGACAGGGCAAGACGCAATCGACGGCGCGAAACGGCCCGCCGATAGGTCTCGTTCAGAGCCGCAAGCTGCTGGCTCGGAAGGATCGAAACGGCAACAGCCATCGGCTTCGTGCTGCTCTTGGTTCGGACGTGCGAGGGATTCTTCAACGGACGAGCCGGGCCCCACGAGACCCGGCTCACCATCGATGGATCGTCGATCAGGACGCCTTCTTGCGCAGGCTGTCGACGAATTTGATCAGGTCGATCGTGCCATCCCAGTCCTTCGTCGTGGCAGGGTGGAAGCCCTTCTTCTGGCCGTCGGAGAGACGGTCGAAGGCGGCCTTGTCCTTGATCGGCGCATCGAAGAAGGCCTTGGCGATCGCCGATTTCAGATCGTCCGGCAGGTCCGTGTTGTAGGCGTAGGGGCCGTTGATGATCGGCGCCGACTTGTGAATGATGCGGAAGTCGTCCTTCTTCATCGGCGAACCGTCAGCGTTCTTCAGCATGCCCTTGGTCAGCATCTGGGCCAACGTCGAATCGTTGTCGCTCGTCCATTGGTTGGCCGCGATGTCGACAGTCCCCTGCGAAAGGGCCAGCACCGCGTTCTCGTGGCTGCCGGTGAAGACAACCTTGCCAAAATACGTCTCGGCGTCGGTCACGCCCATCTTGTTGAGCTCGAAGCGGGGCACGTTGTTGCCCGACGTTGAGTTCGGATCGACGAGGCCGAGATTCTTGCCCTTGAGGTCTTCGACCTTCCGGTACGGGCTGCTCGCCTTGACGAAGAACACCGAATAGTAGCCGGTGCTGCCGTCGGAGTTGATGTCGTTGGCGAAGGCATCGGTCTTGACCCCGGTGAGCCGGGCGCGGGCAAACGACGCCGAGCCATAGCTCGCGATGTGGATGTTGCCGGCGCGCTGGCCTTCGATCACGGCCGCATAATCGTTGGCGATACGCAGCGTCACCTTCACGCCCAGCTCTTTCGAGAGATAGTTCACGAAAGGCGTCCAGCGCTCGGTGACACCCGAGGCGTTCTCTGCCGGGACCACGGCGAAGGTCAGCTCAGGATACTTCGCCTTCCAGTCCTCGGCTGACGCCGAGGCCGTGAAAGCCAGCGCAGCGACGCCCGCCAGAACGATGCGACGATTGATCATAACATGCCCTCTTGTTGCAGTAAGTAACAGGTCTCGCCCCCGCGCCATGCGGAAGCTCGAGCTTGCAGAAATCCGCGTCTCAGGCCACGGCCGCTTCGCCAAGTACCGGCACCGTTGCCGCCGGTGCCGGATGGATCGAACCCATCACCTCGTCCGCCTCGAGATCGTAGAGTTCACGTGCGATCTGCGCCGTCAGCGCCGACGGCACGTCGTCGAACACGATCCGTCCGGTCGCCATGCCGATCAGGCGATCGCAATAGCTGCGCGCCAGATCGAGCGAATGCAGATTGCAGACGACGGTGATGCCGAAATGCTTGTTGATGCGCAGCAACGCGTCCATCACGATCTTGGTGTTACGGGGATCGAGCGAGGCGATCGGCTCGTCTGCGAGAATGATCTCGGGGTTCTGCACCATCGCGCGCGCGATCGCGACGCGCTGCTGCTGCCCGCCCGAGAGCTGATCGGCGCGCTGCGCGGCGAGGGAGGCCATGTCGAACTGTTCGAGCGCGGACAGCGCCATGGCGACATCCTCCGCTGGCCAGAGCAGCGCCAGCGAGCGCCACGACGGGATTTCGGCCAGTCGCCCCATCAGCACGTTCGTCAGCACGTCCAATCGGCCGACCAGATTGAACTGCTGGAAGATCATCGCCGAGCGCGCGCGCCACTGCCGCAGGTCACGGCCGCGCAGCGCCGTCACGTCGAGATCCTTGAAGAGGACGCGCCCGCCACTCACCGGGCTCAGACGATTGATGGACCGCAGCAGGGTCGACTTGCCGGCGCCGGAACGCCCGATCACGCCGACGAAGCTGCCCGGTGCAACAGAGAAGGATGCATTGTCGACTGCGGCTTTCATGCCAAAACGGCACGTCAGGCCATCCACCACCAGCATTGAATTCTCCAGACGCCTCGCTTTGGCCTATCGCTAGCGTCTGGATTCTACAGTTATGTGACAGGGACACTGCGGCGCCACGTCCGTCCACATGCCGGTCACAGTCATGCAGATGTCACGCCTCTGTCATAGGGGAGATCCAACACCCTCACAGGCGTAGAGACAGGACGCGAGATGGCCGGCAAGTCGCTTTCGATTGAACCTACCGTTGATCCCTCGGCCAAGCTCCAGGACGTGACGCTCGGCGCCTATTGCGAGATAGGCGCCCGCACCATCCTGCAGGAGGTGACGATGGGCGACTACTCCTATGTGGTCAACGATTCCCAGATCACCTACACGAGGATCGGGAAGTTCTGCTCGATCGCGGCGATGACCCGGATCAATCCGGGCAACCACCCGATGCAGCGGGCGACGCAGGCCCATTTCACCTATCGCGCCAGCGCCTATTTTCCAGGAGAGCCGGACGATGCGGAGTTCTTCGCCTGGCGGAGAGAGCATCATGTCCAGATCGGACACGATGTCTGGATCGGCCATGGCGCGATCGTGCTGCCGGGCCGCAACATCGGCACCGGCGCGGTCGTGGCGGCTGGCGCCATCGTCACCAAGGACGTTCCGGCCTATACCGTCGTCGCCGGCAATCCGGCGCGCCCGATCAAGCGCCGGTTTCCGCACGAGGTCGAGCAGCGGCTGCTGGATCTGGCGTGGTGGGATTGGAATCACGAGGCGCTGCGCGCGGCGCTGCCGGATTTTCGCAAGCTCGCGATCACTGCGTTTCTCGACAAATACGAGGCTGCCCTCGACGCGCGCGTCGCGGTGCTGCAGAGTGCCGCCCCATGACCGATATCTGCATCTCGCGAGGCCGCTGCCTCGTCGATACCGACCTCGTAGACACTTCCTTGATCATATCCGGCGGCGTGATCGCCGGCATCGGGACACCGGGACGCCGGTCGGGTCTCGAACTCGATGCGGAGGGGCTCACTGTGCTTCCCGGCATCGTCGACATCCACGGCGATGCGTTCGAGCGCCAGATGATGCCGCGCGCCGGGGTCGATTTCCCGACAGACGTTGCGCTGATCGACAGCGACCGCCAGGCCATCAGCAATGGCATCACCACGGTCTTTCACGCGACGACCTGGTCATGGGAGCCGGGCCTGCGCAGCGCCGACAATGCGCGGCGCCTGCTCGAATCGATCGAAGCGCTGCGCCCGCGGCTCGCAGCCGACACGCGCTTTCATCTGCGTCACGAGACCTTCAATCTCGACGATGAGGAGGAGATCGGCCGGTGGCTCGCCGACCGGCGCGTTGACCTGTTCGCCTTCAACGATCACATGGATTCGACGGTGGCGAGTCTGGACAAGCCGCACAAGCGCCAGCGCATGGTCGACCGCACCGGCCTGCCCGGCGCGGAGTTCGACCGGTTGGTCGCGCGCATCGCCGCTCGCGCCGACGCCGTTCCGGCCTCGATCGCGCGGCTGGCCGAGATCGCACGCAAGGCTGGTGTCCGCATGCTGTCGCATGACGACAACAGCCCGGCCATGCGCAAGGCGTTTCGCAGCCAGGGAGTGACCATCGCAGAGTTTCCGGTCAATGAGGAGACCGCGCGCGAGGCCGCTCAAGGGGACGACGCGATCGTATTCGGCGCGCCCAACGTCGTCCGTGGCGGCAGCCATACCGGGTGGACGAAGGCCAGCGACATGATCGCCAAGGGCCTCTGCTCGGTGCTGGCCTCCGACTACTACTATCCAGCGCCGCTGCTGGCAGCGTACCGGCTTGCGGCCGACGGCGTTCTTCCGCTGGCGCGCGCCTGGGATCTGATCTCGGGCAGCCCTGCACGCGCAGCCGGGCTGGCGGACCGCGGCACGCTCGCCGAGGGCCGCCGCGCCGATATCATTCTGGTCGACGACCGCGTGCCGTTGCGCCCCCATGTCGTCGCCGTGATCGCGTCCGGCCGGCTGGTCTATCTCACCGAGACCGACCGGCTGAACGCCCGGCCGGCGCGTGCCATGGCGGCGGAGTAGCGAACCATGGCCAATCTTCTGCGCTATGCGATCTATTATGCTCCACCAGCGACGGCGGATCTGGCGGAATTCGGCGCGAGCCTGCTCGGATACGACGCGTGGAGCGGCGATGACCGCAGCTTTCCGAGCGAGATCGTCCGCGCGGTTCCAGACTGGGCTGAGCTGACCGCAGACCCGCGCAAATACGGCTTTCACGCGACCTTGAAGGCTCCGTTCGAGCTGTCCGATGCGGAGAACGAAGCCGCGCTCCGCAGCGCCTGTGCCGCGTTCGCGGCCACGCCGCGAGCCGTCCCGGCCATCCGTCCGATCGTGGACGCGATCAGCGGCTTCATCGCGATGATCCCCGGCGAGCCGTCGCCGGCGCTGCAACAGCTCGCGGCCGATTGTGTCCAGGCCTTTGAGCCATTTCGCGCTCCGATGACGGCCGACGACCGTGCTCGGCGCAAGCCGGATCTGCTGACACCACGGCAGCGCGATCATCTCGATCGTTGGGGTTATCCCTATGTCATGGAGGATTTCCGCTTCCACATGACGCTGACCTGCCGGCTGTCCGACGAACGGCGCCGGCCGATCCTGATGATGCTGCAGGAGAGATTCGCGGCACTGTCACTGACAAAGCTCCGGATCGACAGGATTGTGCTGTTCCGCCAGGCCAATGCCCACGAACGTTTCCGCATCATCGGAGACTGGCCGCTCACGGTCGTCCAGGGGGGATAGCGGCGTCAGTTCGGCATGGCCTGCATAGTGCGGCGGCGCCTCGCGGTCGAAGACCGAGAGTGGCGGCGAGATGTCGGCGCGCTCCCGCGGCAGGGCTCCCCATCCTGCCGCGAGCGCGGCTGAGGTCGCGAGAAATCGTCGATCGATCGACAGGCTCGCGCTTGCATTTGGTGCCGAGACAGTTTCGCTCATGGTGATGAACTCCTCCCAGGCCGATGAAAATCTGCGAGGAGACTATGGTCAGGTCATCGCGCAGCAAGGCGAAATAACAGACGCGATCTGCTGAAAAGCTGACAACACTGTGCGCCGTGCGACACCTTGCACCGTGCCGCGCCGTGATCTGCCGACGGCTTGTCGCCTTCATGCCGCTTAGCGAGTCGCCGTGGTCAAACGTGCATCGCGACGAAGGCGATAATGTCAATTTTGCCACTTCGGCCGCACAAAGAAATTGCACGTCGGGCGTCGTCGAGACCGTCAACACGACGTCGCATGGCGCTTCGACCAAGCGGATATCAACCTCATTTTGCCGTGGCGACGACGCGCGCGCTCCGGCTGTCGTCGCTCGATGTCCGATCGCAATGTCACGAAGCCGACGCTCCAAGCCAGCTCCATCCAAAAGCTCCCCATCGCCACGGCCTCGCACTCGCAGCATGTTGCCGCCACGTGTCGGGTTTTCGACAATCCACTGATACTAAAAACGAATGGCATATCGCTTGCAATGCACAATGCGCCTCGCTATTGCAGCGCAATAATTTTCTTGGAGTGCCCCAATGCTCGGAATCGGAAGCAAGCTGCCATCGTTTGAAATCGTCGGCGTGAAACCCGGCTTTCATCTTCAGGAAGAGAAGGGCGAGAGCGCCTTCGAGACCCTGACCGAGACCAGCTTCCCTGGAAAGTGGAAGATCATCTTCTTCTATCCGAAGGATTTCACCTTCGTCTGCCCGACCGAGATCGCCGAGTTCGCGCGCCTGGCGAAGGATTTCGCGGACCGCGATGCCGTCGTGCTCGGCGGCTCGACCGACAACGAGTTCTGCAAGCTCGCCTGGCGCCGCGACCACAAGGATCTGCACAAGCTGCCGATCTGGCAATTCGCCGACACCAAGGGCGCATTGGTCGACGGCCTCGGCGTCCGCTCGCCCGACGGCGTCGCCTACCGCTACACCTTCATCGTCGATCCCGACAACACCATCCAGCACGTCTATGCGACCAACCTGAATGTCGGCCGCGCTCCGAAGGATACGCTGCGCGTCCTCGACGCGCTGCAGACCGACGAGCTCTGCCCGTGCAACCGCGAAGTCGGCGGCGAGACCCTGAAGGTCGCCTGATCATGTCGATCGAGCAGCTGAAGGACCAGATCCCGGACTTCGCCAAGGACGTCAGGCTCAACCTGTCGTCCATGGCCTCCGACGAGACGCTGTCGCCGCAGGCCAAATATGGCCTGTTCGTCGCCTGCGCGATTGCGACTCGCAATCCGAGCGTCGTGGCGGCGTTGGAATCGGTTGCGGCCGCGCGGCTGTCGCCCGCCGCTCTGGCGGCGGCGAAATCGGCCGCCGCGATCATGGCCATGAACAACGTCTACTACCGCTTCGTACACCTTGCCTCGAACAAGGAGTACGCGACGATGCCGGCCCGGCTGCGGATGAACGTCATCGCCAACCCCGGCGTCGCCAAGGCCGATTTCGAGCTGTGGTCGCTCGCGGTGTCCGCCATCAACGGCTGCGGCACGTGCATCGATTCGCACGAGAAGGTCCTGCAGGATGCGGGCGTGCCCGCGGCCACGATCCAGACCGCCGTGCGCTTTGCCGCCATCATCCAGTCGGTTGCCGTTGCGATCGAAGCCGCTGGTGTGTCCGTCGCGCTGGCGGCGGAATAAGAATCGATCGGATATGTGAATGCGGCCGGCATTGTCCGGCCGCATTTGTCTTTCGCCATTTCTCGCCTGAGTTGCAGAATTTCCCGGCGCGCCTGCAACTCCTCGGTCCGCTAAGCCCCTGACCTCGCGGCAAAGTCGAGATGGCTGCGGCATCCTGATACTCCAACCGATCTTTCCGCAAAGCGCAGAACTCGCCCCCGGTCTCGCGCATTGCGAGTAGTCACCGATGCGGCGCGCCGGGAAATTTCCATCAAATAGCCTTACCTACTCACCCTTCCCGACAAGAACATTGATCAGCTTAGGGACCAAGCAACATCGATTGTGACCAGGGCGCGCGAAAACAATGGCGTGCATGTCGGAAGGAAACCGGACCTGTCGGTCTCGACGGAAGCGTTGATGCAATGTCCCCGATGTCGCATCATGTGCGCTTCGGTTGGACCGCGCGCGCCCGACGTCCTGAAGCTATCTCCCACGACCCGTTCGTCGGAGACAGGAGGCTAGTGATGAGTGCTCCAGATCAGAACGATCCGGCGAAACCAGCGCCGCCCTGGGCGAACGAAGAGCTCCGCAGATATGCGCCGCGCCGCCGCCAGACGGAGGCCGGCCCGACGGCATTCGATCCGCCCGCCGACGGCATCCCCCTGCCGCATCATCTGGTGTCCCGGCCAAGCTCCCTGCCGGCCCGGCCAGCGGCCCTTGACCTCGACGATGAGGAGGCCCACCGTGCCTGGAGCGCGAAGCTCGATCCCGTGGTGATGCCCCTGCCGCCGGAGGATCCGGACAAATCGTTGCGGCTGAGTAGCATCATCAAGATCGGTGCCGCCGTCGGCATCGCGGCCTCCATCGCCATGATGGTGGTCAACATGGTCTCCTTCGACAACAGCGCAGCGACACCGGGTGGCAAGAGCCCGATCATGCCGACCGCCGTGCTGGAAAGCCTGGCCCAGATCGATCCTGCGGAAGCCAAGGTCGCCCAGGACGACCCGCCGCAGACGGTCGCCGCGCTCGCGGCTCCCAGCGGTACAGAACTGGCGATGCGGCCATGGCCCTCGACGCCGACGTCGCCAGCGCCAGCCGCGGCAGCACCGGCGGTCTCGCCCCCCTCCGCTGCGCTCCCGATGGCCTCGCCTCGCCCGACCGTTCCGCTGCCGCGAGACGAGGTCGATGCGCTGATGAAGCGCGGACGCGACCTGCTCGCCGCGGGCGACGTCGCCAGCGCGCGCCTGATCCTGACGCGGCTTTCCGACGCCGGAATTGCGGACGCCTCCCTTCTGCTCGCGCGCACCTATGACCCGGCCGAACTGACGAAATCGCGGTTGCTCGGTGCTGTTCCCGACGCAGCCAAGGCGCGTACCTGGTATCTCAGGGCTGCGGAGCAAGGATCGCCGGAAGCCAGCCGACGCATCTCGGCTGCGCGCTAACGCATAAATCTCGAAGCGCTCGAGACGCGACCCGGACCGCTCCCTGCGAGACGGGCGGCCGCGATCTGCTGCGCCCGAGAACCAAATATCGATGGGAGGACTGATGATGCACGGCATCCATGCTGCAGTTCGCGCCGGCTTGGCCGCCAGATGGAGCCGACGTCGCAGACCACGGGATGCAAAGATCAGCCCCCCTCGAGCAGCCGCATGCCTCGCCCTGGCTCTGTCCGCTCCGCTGGCGCTGACCGGACATCAAGCGGTCGCCGCGGACAACGAGATCCGCATCGGCAACACCATGCCCTACAGCGGCCCGGCTCTCGCCTATGGCGTCATCGGCAAGACGATCGCGGCCTACTTCAACAAGATCAATGCCGAGGGCGGCATCAACGGCCGGCGCGTCAACTTCATTTCCTACGATGACGGCTATGCGCCGCAGAGGACGGTGGAGATGACGCGCAAGCTCGTCGAGGAGGACAACGTCCTGCTGATGTTTGCGAGCCTGGGCACGGCTCCCAACCTGGCGGTGCGCCCTTATCTCAACGCCAACAAAGTCCCGCAATTGTTCGTGGCATCCGGCTCCTCGCAATGGGACCAGCCGCACGACTTTCCGTGGACCATGGGCTTTCAGCCGAGCTACCAGGCCGAGGCGCACGTCTATGCCCAGTACCTGCTGGAGACCCACAGCCGCGGCAAGATCGCAATTCTCTATCAGGACGACGATTTCGGAAGGGATTACGTCAAGGGATTGAAGGACGGCCTGGGCGGCAAGCTCCCGATCGTGGCGGAAGCCGGCTACAAGGTCACCGACGCCAACGTCAATCAGCAGATCGCCACGCTGAAGGCCTCCGGCGCCGACATCTTCTTCGACGTGACCACGCCCAAATTCGCCGTGATGGCGATCCGCCGCGCGGCCGAGCTCGGCTGGCGTCCGGACCACATCATCTCGACGGTCTCGGAATCGGTGTCCGCCGTGATGCAGCCGGCCGGCCTGCAGAATGCCGAAGGCATCCTGTCCGCGGGCTATTACTACGAGGGCGAGGAGGCCGCGGCTGCAGGCGATCCATCCTACCGCGAATGGTCCGCCTTCATGGACCGCTATCTGCCGGACGTACCGAGGAGCAATGGTCTTGCGACCTTCGGCTACCTCGCGGCAAACGCGATGGTCGCAGTGCTGCGGAGTTGCGGCGACGACCTGTCGCGCGACAATATCATGAAGCAGGCGGCATCCCTGAAAAGCCTCAAATTGCCGATGCTGACGCCCGGCATCACCGTCAACACCAGCCCCCATGATCACGCGCCGCTGGAGCAGATGCAGATGATGCAGTTCACCGGCGGCAAGTGGCAGCGCTTCGGTCCGGTCCGGAGCGGTATCGATCCCGGCAGCGTCAGCGATTCCTTCAAGACCATCTTCCGTTACGGCACGGCGAAGCGCGATCTGGCCAACCAGCTGAATGCCAATACCGTCACCCTGATGACCGGCTCGTTCGGCAGCACCTACGCCAATATGGGCGCGGACCTCGCATCCGCGCTCGACAAGGGGACGGAGCTGCGCATCCTTCCCGTGATCGGCCGCGGCTCGGTGCAATCGGTCGCCGACATCCTGCTGCTGCGCGGCGTCGACGCCGGCATCATCCGGAAGGACACCCTGGCCTTTCTCGAGCGCAAGGACTTCGCCAACAACATCCGCGAACAACTGGTCTATGTCACCAAGCTGTTCAACGAGGAGATGCACGTGCTGGCGCCGAGATCGATCGCCAGCCTGAGCGAGCTCGACGGCAAGACCATCGCCGTCGACCTGCCCGACGGCGGCACCTTCGTCACCTCGATCAACGTGTTCGAGCGCCTCGGGATCAGGCCGCATCTGCTCTATATCGAGCCGCGGCTGGCGCTGGACATGCTGCGCAAGGGCGACATCGACGCCATCATCACGGTCGAGGGCAAGCCGGTGCAATGGCTGAGCCAGGTCAGCGATCCCAATCTGCATCTGGTGCCCGTCGACTACGACAAGGCTCTGCACGACGACTATCTGCCGGCGCAATTGTCCGCCGAGGACTATCCGAACCTCGTCGGCGCCTCGGCGCCGGTGAACACGATCGCGGCCGAGGCCGTGCTGGCGTCGTTCAACTGGCCGGCCGGGAGCGACCGTCACCGCCGGCTGTCTCTGCTGGTCGAGGCCTTCTTCAGCAACATGCAGGCGCTGCAACGGCCACCATACCACCCGAAATGGCAGGAGGTGGCGCCGCTGGCGCCGATCGCGGGCTGGACAAGATTCAAGACGGCGCAGGACTGGCTCGATCGCAATACACCGCCCGCCCAGATGCTGGGAGCGAACGCACAGGCCAACGATCTGCAGGCCAGCGGCGTATCGGCCGATCCCCGGCTGTTCCGTGAATTCATGGAATGGCGAGCCAACCGCCAGAAGCGCGCCGCTCCGCGGCACCCACAGTAGCCGGGTCGTGCGGTCAAGCCGCGGCCGAGGCAGGGCTGATCCGCACCTGCACGTCGCAGGGACGCGCGAGGTAGGGCGCCGAGGTGACCAGCACGTCCGCCCCCGCCGCAGCATAGGCTGCGGCGTTCTGCGCATTCACGCCACCCGCGGCCGCAATGATTGGTCGCCGCGGCAGCGCCGCGCTGATGGCGATACGCTCGGTCAGCGCAGCGATCTCGGCAGGCGGAAATTTCTCGGCCTGGATGACGTCGAAGCCGGCCACGGCGGCGGCGACGGCCTGCTCGACCGTGGTGACCTCGATCACGAGCCGCTTCTCCGGCGCGCTCCGCCGCAACCGCTCGGCGACATCGGCAAGCGGCGCATCGCCGAGAAACGCCCGGTGTTCCGGAAACACCAGCACCGACTCCGACAGGCCGAGCCGATGCATCACCGCGCCACCCGCCTTCACCGCGGCAACGGCGAACGGCTTGGTTCCGGGGACGTTCTTGCGCGTGCAGGCGACCACAATGCCAGGCCTGATCGCGCGCGCCGCGCCGACGATCGCAGCCGCCCCGGTGGCGACGCCTGACCAGATCTCGATGAGCGTCTGCGCCACCTTCCAGCTCCGCAACAGGCCGGCCGCCGTGCCCTCTGCACGGAGGATCGGAGCCCCCTCCTCCAGCACCGTTCCGCTGCCGGCGAACAATTCGACATGGCAGCCCGTGAGCTCGATCAAGGCCGCCGCGTCCTCGGCCAGGGCCAATACCATGCGGCCGCGCGCAGCGAAGTGCATCAGGCCCGGCTCGGCGCCGATCCCGAGCGTCTCCGTCGTCAGGTCGCCATAGGGGACATCGTCGCGGAGCAGCGCTTCCAGATCATGGTGCGTAGCGGTGGTCGGCGCGCGCGACATCTGCTCTTTCTCCACAGGCTGCATCCTCTATATAAACCCTGGTCGCCGCCCGCCCCCGATCGCCAGGCCCCGCATGATCCCGCACGATCTTCCTGCTTCCGCTGAGCCCAATCAGCCCCGTCTCGCCGCCATTCTCTACGGACCGGGCGACGACGCCGATGCCTTGCTGGACGCCTTTGCCCAGGAGCTGCTGCAACGGGGCGTCCGCGTCGGCGGCATCGTTCAGCGCAATACGAGAGACGAAGTCGGCAAGAAAAGCGGAATGGACGTGATCGATCTCGCCAATGGCGACACGATCTCGATCTGTCAGGACCTCGGCACCGGATCGACGGCCTGCAAGCTCGACACCGCGGGCCTTGCCGAAGCCGGCATGGCCGTTCACCGCGCCATCGCGGCCCATGCCGACCTCATCGTGATCAACAAGTTCTCCAAGCAGGAGGCTTCCGGAAGCGGGTTGCGCGGCGAGCTGGCCGACGCAATCACGTCGGGGATTCCGGTGCTGACGGCCGTGCCGCAGAAATGCATCGACGACTGGCGGACCTTTGCGGGCGATTTCGGCACGCTGCTCCAGCCGTCGCTTTCCGCGATGGAAACCTGGTGGCTCGACCTGCGCGCGCGACAGGCGTCGCGCGGCTGATCGGCGCAGCAATTCGGCGCCACGCTCCTATTTGCCGATCATCACATCCGACGACTTGATGACGGCGGAGACGCTGTCGCCGACGGCAAGTGCGAGTTCGTCCACCGCCTCGTTGGTGATCGCCGAGAAGACTGTCAGTCCCGGGGCGAGCTCCACCTTGACGTGGGCGGTGGTCGTTCCCTTTTCAACCGAGATGATTCGTCCCGGTAAGACATTTCGTGCGCTCAGCTTCACGTGCTGTTCCTCATCCGTTGCAGCCTCGTTGCTGCTGCTCAATGTAAACAGAACGCGTGCCAGAACTCAATGACCTATATCAAACACAATACAGGATTGATGATCCGGCGCTGCGTTTGCGGCACCCCGTCGACCGGCGTGATCTGACGGCGTCAGCCGAACTTGAACAGCACGCCATAGCCGCCGCGCGGATAGCTCCACTCGATGTCGCCGCTGGCCTCGCCGATGACCCGGCAGGTGCCGCATTCGATGCAGCCGTCCACCGTGATCTCGACCTGGCCCTTGTCGTTGAGCTCGTAGCAGCGTGCCGGGCAGGCCTTGAGAAGCGCCTTCAACTGCGGCGTCGGCGTGGTATGCGGACGGACCTTGATATGGGCCCGGCCGGGATCGACCTGATAGCGATTGTAGAACAGCTTGTCTTCGACCCTGACTGCGACGTCCGTGCTCATGTCTGATCTCCCTCGCCTGAGCTGTTTCGTTCATTCACCAATCATCGCCACGCCCGAGCAAACCTGAAGGCGTCGCCGAACAGGCCGGTCCATGACCTTGCATTCACGAAGGAGCGCACGGTGCTGCTTTCCTTCTCCTTCTTCGGCGTGCCGTCGACGCGCACGAAGTTCTGCATCGCCTTGGAGACAAGCTGCGGATAGGTCAGGAAGAAGTTCTGCGACTGGTTGTGCAGCAGCGCCGGCATGTCCTTGTATTTCTTCAGATCCTTGATGACGAAGGAGTCCTCCAGCATCTTCTTGTAGAGCGCGAGGTTCGCTTTCGTCATCGGATCGCGGCGCGACTTGACCTGGAAGATCGCCTCGGCGGCGATGCGGCCGGAGGTCATCGCGAGATTGGAGCCCTCGCGATGAATCGCATTGTTGAGCTGTGCGGCGTCGCCGACCACCACCCAGCCGTCGCCGCAGAGTTCGGGAATCGCGTTGTAGCCGCCCTCGGGAATCAGGTGCGCCGAGTACTCCTTGACTTCCGACCCCTCGATCAGCGGCGCCACCGACGGATGCTGCTTGAACCGCTCGAGCAGGCCGTAGGGCGTCTCGCCGGTCTTCTGGAAGTCGGAGACGAGGCAGCCGATGCCGAGCGAAATGCACTCCTTGTTGGAATAGATGAAGCCCATGCCGGTCATGCCGCGGGAAATCGTGCCGACGGCCTCGATGACGGCCCCTTCGTCGCCCTTCAGGTTGAAGCGCGCCTCGATCGTTTCGCGCGGCAGGAAGTGCATCTCCTTGACCGCGAGAGCGACGTTCTCCGGCTTCGGCCGCTCGCGCAGGCCGGCGCGGGTTCCGAGCAGGCCGTTGACGCCCTCGGCCAGCACGACGACGTCGGCATGGATCTCACCATCGCGCCGATCGGTTCTGACGCCGATCACCTTGCCATAGGCATCCTGCGCGAGCTCGGTCACGGTGGTCTCGCACAGCACGGTGGCGCCAGCCTCCTTGACCTTGGACGAGAACCATTTGTCGAACTGGGCGCGGATGATCGTGTAACGGTTCGGCTTTTCCTCGTTGAAGTCGTCCGACTTGTAGTGCAGGCCGACATGCGACTTGTCGTCGAGCATCCAGAAGCGCTGCTCGACCAGATGGCGTTCCAGCGGCGCTTCCTCGCGGAAGTCCGGAATCAGCTTCTCCAGCATGTCGGCGTAGAGGATCGCGCCCTGCACGTTCTTGGAGCCGGAATACTCGCCGCGCTCGAGCTGCAGCACCTTCATGCCGCGCTTGGCCATGGTCAGCGCAGCCGCATTACCGGCCATGCCGGCACCCACGACGATCGCGTCGAAACGTTCCTCGATCATTGCCCTGCTCCCTCTCTGGTGCCTAGCTTGCGATGCGATCGCGCGAATGCGGCGACAGACGCGCGCGGAATGCCTCCGTCAGCGCGGGCAGCAGCCGGATCGCATCGGTGACGATGCCGACATGCGCGAAGTCGAAGATCGGCGCGTTCTTGTCGGTGTTGATGGCAACGATCAGGTCGGCGCCCTCGACACCGACCCGATGCTGGATCGCGCCGGAGATGCCCGCGGCGATGTAGAGCTTGGGCCGAATGGTCTTGCCGGTCTGGCCGATCTGGCGATCCGAGGTCACCCAGCCCTTCTGCACCAGCGGCCGCGAGCAGCCGAAGTCGGCGCCGAGCACCGCGGCGAGCCCCTTGACGAGCTGGAAGTTCTCCGGCGAGCCAAGCCCGAGCCCGCCCGCCACGACGATGTCGGCATAGGCGAGATTGGACTTGGCGGAATCGCGATCCGGAATGAAGGACAGCACCTTGGTGACGATGTCCTCCTCGACGAGACCGAGCTTGTGCTCGATGATGCGACTGGCGGGTTTCTCGACGCGGTCCGGCATCGGCATCACGCGCGGGCGGACGGTGGCCATCTGCGGCCGATAGTTCAGCGTGTAGATCGTGCAGAGCAGCGAGCCGCCGAAGGTCGGACGCGTCGCGGCCAGCGAGCCGTCGGCATCGACGTCGAGCTCGGTGCAGTCGGCGGTCAGACCCGTGAGCAGCGTTGTCGCGACGGAGCCGGCGAGGTCGCGGCCGAGCGTGGTGGCGCCGAGCAGCAGGATCTCCGGCTTGAAGGTGTTGACGACGTCGGTCAGCGCCTTGGTGTAGGCTTCGTTGCGATAGTCGGTGAGAACGCCGTCCGCGACGATGTAGGCGAGATCGGCGCCATAGCAGAACGACTCCGCGGCAGCGTGCTGCACGGCTTCTCCGGGAGGACCGATCACGACGGCCGCGAGATCGACCTTCAGCTTGTCGGCGAGCTTGCGTCCGGCGCCCATCAGCTCCCAGGATACCGGGTGGACCTGGCCGCGCTCCTGCTCGATGAACACCCAGACGTGCTTGTAGGCCTTGAAATGCTCGGGCAGCTCCTTCTTGGTCGCGGCGCGACCGGCTGCGGCGGGCGGTGCTTTGGTGGGTTCGCTCATGGTCGTCGTCCCTTGGTCCGTCAAAAGCCGTTTGGATCAGAAGCCGTGCGCTGACGTCGTCAGCTCGGCTTCGAGCTTCGGCTGCCGCTTGAACAATTCCTCGATCAGCGCGTCGGCCGGCGCGCGGTTCGAGAAGTCGACCATGGTTGCCTTCTCCGCCCGGGGGGACGGCGCGAAGACCCGCTTCACGATGGTCGGCGAGCCCTTCAAGCCGCACTTCGAGATGTCCTCGACGCCGGCGTCCTTGGCGCTCCAGGTGACGATCTGAGCGCGCGCCGCACGGAGCGCATCGGCCATGGCGCCGCGGCGGATCTCGTTGGTCGCCTCGAGCATCGTCACCAGGCACGGCAGCTTGGTCTTCAGCACCTGAACACCGCCCTCGGAGCGGCGCTCGGCTTCGATGGTGCGCGCGACAGGATCGACCTCGCGGATCTTCGCCACATAGGTCAGTTGCAGCAGGCCCAGCCGCTTGGCGATGCCCGGGCCGACCTGCGCGGTGTCGCCGTCGATCGTCTGCTTGCCGGTGAACACGATGTCGGGCGCGCCAAAGGTCTCGCTGACCTTGCGAATGGCTGTCGCCAGCGCATAGGTGGTCGCCAGCGTATCGGCGCCGGCGAAGAAGCGATCGGTCAGCAGCACGGCGCGGTCGGCGCCGTAGGTCAGCGCCCGGCGCAGCGAGTCCTCGGCGGACGGCGGTCCCATGGTCAGCACCGTCACTTCGCCGCCGAACTTGTCGCGCAGTTGCAGCGCCGCCTCGAGCGCGAACAGGTCGTAGGGGTTGATGATGGTTGGCACACCCTGGCGCATGATGGTGTTGGTCACCGGATGAACGCGGATCTGCGCGGAGTCCGGAACCTGCTTGATGCAGACGACGATATGCATGCGATCACTCCGGGTGTGTAGTCCTGCGATCAGGACAGCAATTGTCGTACCAGTTTCGGCCACGATGAATATCGGTACGGATTCAACATCTTGGCGCATGAACCTGATCTGCTTCTGAGGACTCGCCGACGAGGTCCGACACGTCGCAAGCAACACGCGTCGGGAATGCGACAGGAACTTGAAAGCAAACGGCTCGCCTGAAAGCAGAAGCGCCGCCAGTCGTGCTGGCGGCGCGCGCGGGAGCGATCGTCAGTTCATGCGCTACTTGAGCGTCGTCAGCGACACGAACGGCTTTGGAGCCGGCTTCGGCGGCGCCACCGCCTCCTTGAGCACCTTGAACACCCGCTGATCGAGCGGCGTCGAGACGAGGAAGTCCTGATAGGCCTGCTCCAGGAACGATTTGCAGCGGGCTGCGACGTCCTCACTGGAAACGCCGGAGAAGTCTTCGCTGACGAGGTACTGCCCCATCCGGCGGAGGATATGCAGCCGGCAAACGTTGAGCACCTTGGGATCGTAGTCGACACCGAGCAGCTTGAAGAACTCCTCGGCCGCAGAGGTCTTCTTCAGTTCGTCCAGAACGTTCGGCGTTGCCGCAGTCATTGCTTTGCTCCTTGACTCGAAATCGGATCAACCTCGCAGAGAGAGGTCGGCGCCGGAGGCGGCGGTCCCTGACGCATCCTCTGCCTGGTGTGAGCGAGCTGCGCCTCGAGGAATTCGATCCGGTCCAGCATCACGGAAAGGGCTTCACCGACCGGATCAGGCATCAAATGATGGTCCAGATCGATCCGTCCGACGGTCCGCCGATGGGTGAACTCAGGCCGCACCACCTTGGCGGGGATCCCGACCACCGTGACGTCGGGCGGCGTGCTCTGGATGACGACGGAGTTGGCACCGACGCGGGTCCGCGGACCGATGGTGATCGGTCCGAGAATCTTGGCGCCGGCGCCGACGACGACACCGCTGTCCAGCGTCGGATGCCGCTTGCCTGGCGACCACGACGTACCTCCCAGGGTGACGCCGTGATACAACGTGACATCGTCGCCGACCTCCGCGGTCTCGCCGATCACGACGCAGGCGCCATGATCGATGAAGAAGCGGCGGCCGATTTCGGCGCCCGGATGAATGTCGACATTCGACAGGAAACGTCCGAGCCACGACAACAAGCGCGCCGGAAAACGCCAGCCGCGGATCCACAGCCGATGCGCCAGGCGGTGCCAGATCAGCGCGTGAATGCCGGGATAGGTCAGCAGTGTCTCGATTTCGCTGCGCGCCGCCGGATCGCGCGAGCGGACACACGCAATGTCCTCGCGGATCAGGCGAAGCAGCGAAGGCCGGCTCGCCTCGACGACGATCGGCTCTGCAATGGGGGTATCGACGATGTCGCTCATGATCAGGCAAAGCTCGCCAGCGGGTGATCGCAGACTTCGCGCCAGATGGCCGCAACGGCCTCCTTCGGCACCGGCCCCTTGTGAGCGACGGCATGCCTGCGCACCCGCGCCAGGATGCGCTGGGCCTGGTCGGCGCTCGCCGGCAGCCGCAAATCCGACAGCAACGAGGTGATCGCCGACAGCCCGGAATGCTTCCCGATCACGATCCGATTGGAGCGGCCGAACAGGACCGGATCGAGCGCCTGGTAGGTGTGCTGATCCTTCAGCAGGCCGTCGACGTGAATGCCGGATTCATGGGTGAAGACGTGCTCGCCGACGATGGCCTTGTTGAGTGGAATGGCGCGTGCCGCGGCGGCCGCCACGACATTGGCGACGTGATCGAGCTCGGCCAGCACGATGCCGGTCTCGCGCCGGTAGAGCTGCCGCAGCGCGACCGCGACCTCTTCCAGCGGGGCATTGCCGGCACGCTCGCCGAGGCCGATCACGGTGACCGACGCATGGGTCGCGCCCGCCTTGACCGCCGCCAGCGTGTTGGCGGTGGCAAGACCGAGATCGTCATGGCCGTGAAACTCGATCTCCAGGTCCGTGGTCGCACGCAAGGCGCCGACCAGGGCTGACGTCGCGTCGGGATCGAGCACGCTCAGTGTATCGGCGACGCGGAAGCGTCGGGCACCGAGCGACTTCGCGGTCGCGATCACCTCGGCGAGAAAGCCGACATCGGCGCGCGACGAATCCTCACCGCCGACGGCAACGGCCAGTCCGCGGCTTCGCGCATAGCCGACCACGCGCTTGAGCAGCTCCAGCGCGGCGCTGCGGCTGCCGCCGAGCTTGGCGGCGATCTGCACGTCGGATGTCGGGATGGAGACATTCACCATCGAGACGCCGGCCGCGATCGCCGCATCGACATCCGCCTCGCGCATCCGGCACCAGCCGATGATGGTCGCGGGCAGACCGGCCTCGACGATCGCCCTGATCGCCGCGATCTCGTCGGCCCCCATCGCCGGCGTGCCGGCCTCGATCTCGGGAACGCCGGCACGGGCGAGCGCACGAGCGATCGCGACCTTCTCTCCGAGGGCGAAGGCGACGCCCGGCGCCTGTTCGCCGTCGCGGAGCGTGGTATCGTTGAGGATGACCCGGGGCATCGGGCTCCCCGAGGCTGTGCCCCCGTGGGCAGAGCCGGCATCTCGGGCATTCCTAGACCCGCGCTGTCCGGAGACGTCTGGCATTCACTCGCTCCGTCGCAACCTGTGTGCGGCCGCCAGAAGCACGACGCTCCATTGCGGCCTGCCATTCACTCAGCAACGGCCATGCCACCGCCGGACACCACGCCAATCAATTGATTATCCAATTGTTTTTCCATTGCCCCGGATTGTCGGATTCGTAACAGCGTCGGACATCGAACGTCGACGCAGAGAGACATGCCCGCGCAGCGCCAAGCCGCGGCGACCTGCGCTGCCGTCAGGCGTGACGCCTGCGGCGCAGATGAATGACGATGTCGATCCGCTCCATGCCATAACCCGGCAGCGGCTCGGGCATCTGCTCGAACGCGACCTGTCCGGGCACATCGACGAGCGCGCCTTCGTCCTCGTAGAAGAAGTGCGGGTGCACGGTCGTATTGGTGTCGAAGAACGATTTCGAGCCGTCCACGCCAATTTGGCGCAGCAGGCCCAGCTCCACGAACTGGTTGAGCGTGTTGTAGATGGTGGCCTGCGAGATCTTCATGCCCGAAGCAACGGCTGCGGCATAGAGCGCGTCGGCGGTGATGTGGCGGTCACCGCCGCCGAACAGAATCCGGCTCAGTTGCTGACGCTGCTGGGTGGGGCGCAACCCGGCCCGGCGCAGCGCGTCCTCGCATCGACGCATCAGGATCTCGCCAGCTTCGCAGGTCTCCGCCTGAGGACAACGTCCGCCGTCGGAGTTGCACGGGGATCCAAGCTGGCTGTCCATCAACATCGTCACGGTCCTCGAACTCACATCGCGGCGCCCGCCGCCTCCCGCAGCGCCACCTCGCGCCGCCGTTCGGCCATCCGGCTCTCGCCGCTCTCCTCGCCGAAGCAGAGCTGGAAGTCGTTGCACTGGGTACAGACCGGCGTCGTGCACATCACGAAGCCATCATCCTCGCACAGCATGCGGTAGAAGAAGCGCTTCCAGCGCATGTTGCTGGTGTTGCGGCTCGCCAACGGCGCGAAGTGGCGCATCAGCAGGCGCGACAATTCGGAGCGCTCGCGCAGGCCCAGGTCTTCCCAGAGATGGTTGGGCTCCATCGCGCGACGCGCCACCATGGCCGCGAGCCAGCGGCCGACCTCGCCGTCCGTGGAGCGCTGCGCGGCGAGCAGATCGCGCACCATCGTGATTTCGTCCTCGTCCGGCGCGGCCGCGGCCCCGGTGATCGGCAGCCATGAGGAGTCGATCGAGGCTGCCGGAAACAACTGCGCCAGCAGTGCGATCAGTTCGACGGTCGAAAGCCCCGCGCGCTCCGCCAGCGCGCCATGCTCCATCGCTGAAACGGCGAGAACCGATGCGATGACGTGACGATCGAAACCGATGTCACTGTCGATCAGCGCCTCGTCGGGATCGACGCCGGTCAGCAGGCGGTAAATCTGGCGGCCGTGATGCCGCGCGTTCTCTTCGCAGGAGCCGCTGCGCGGCGACGGTTGCAGGCCGGCAGCGACGGACTCCGAGACGCCCACGATTGCGATGGTCATAGCTTGATCCCCTGCCGCGCGCCGACGGGACATGCGATGAGGTACCGGCCTTCCGACGGGAGGAAGGCCGGTACCAAGACTGCTTAAGCCGTTGCGGCGAGTTCGGCGGCAGTCTTTCCGATCTGGGTTTCGTCGACGGCCTTCATGATGCCGTGCTCCATCAGCATGTCCTCGAGCTCGTCCATCGTGATCGGGGTCGGGATGATGCCCTTGCCGCCGTTGTTGTGGATCTTCTGCGCCAGCGAGCGGTAGTGCCCGGCCTGGACGGAATCCGGCGCATATTCCAGCACGGTCATGCGGCGCAGCTCGGCGTGCTGCACGATGTTGTCGCGCGGCACGAAGTAAATCAGCTGGGTGCCGAGCTTCTTGGCGAGAGCCTCCGCCAGCTCCAGCTCCTTGTCGGTCTGACGCTCGTTGCAGACCAGGCCGCCCAGGCGCACGCCGCCGGAATTCGCATATTTCAGGATGCCCTTGGAGATGTTGTTGGCGGCATACATCGCCATCATCTCGCCGGACATCACGATGTAGATTTCCTGCGCCTTGTTCTCGCGGATCGGCATCGCGAAGCCGCCGCACACGACGTCGCCGAGCACGTCGTAGGACACGTAGTCGATGTCCTCATAGGCGCCGTTCTCTTCCAGGAAGTTGATCGAGGTGATGACGCCGCGGCCGGCGCAGCCGACGCCCGGCTCCGGACCGCCGGACTCGACGCAGCGGATGTCGCGATAGCCGACCTTCATGACTTCCTCGATCTCGAGGTCCTCGACGCTGCCGGCGGCAGCAGCCAGGCTCAGGATCGTGTCCTGCGCCTTGGCGTGCAGGATCAGGCGGGTCGAATCCGCCTTGGGGTCGCAGCCGACGATCAGGATCCGATGACCCATCTCGGCGAGCGCCGCGAGCGTGTTCTGCGACGTCGTCGATTTGCCGATGCCGCCCTTGCCGTAGAATGCGATTTGTCGAAGTGATGACATTCTGCTCTCCATCAACCGATTGCCAATGTCCCGCATGCGCCTTGCATCGCGAGACCGCGTCCTCTCTCCAGAACCGGCAGACGGGTTATTGGGAAGGAGAGCATCGCTCGTCCGAAGCGTCGGCGTGCACTCAGCCCTCAACCATTGCCTGAGCCCAGTTTTGCAACGGCTGTGCCAGAGCTTTGGAATCGTTAAAAAGGCCATGTTTTGAAAGAGATGCGGCCAAGCTCGGCGCTAGGATGGACTTGTTGCAAATCCGACATCGGGGGTTTCCACCCGACGCTCCCGCGCCGTGCTGTCCGAAACGACACATGCCGCCGCGGCTCCGAGCGGCGCTTCCGTAGAGAACACCGCGGAGCGCTCGCGGGGGGCCGGTCAGGAGCGGCGGTACGGAGTTTGCTTGATGCAGATCAAACCCGCTTTCGAACGGGCCAGCAGGAGTACTTTTGATGGCGAGCAAGGCGCGCGTCTTTGTCATTGAAGCCGATCAGGTGATCCGCTCGGCGCTCGGCTACATTCTCAGTGAGCGTCACGAGACCTTCACCTTCGCGGAGACCGCCGACGCTTTGACCAAGGCGGCACGGACCTCGCCCGACGCCGTCCTCATCGGGATGAGCATCCTGGAGGACGACGGCGCCGAGACGGTCGGCATGCTCGCCCGGAAGATGCATCAGGCCGGCATCATCGTGGTCGCGGGATCGCCCCGGTCGCCGCTCGCGCTGGCCGGCCTGCGGCAGGGCGCGGAAGCCATCATCGCCAAGCCAATCACCTTCGACGGGGTCACGCACGCGGTCGATTCCGTGCTGGCGCGGCGCGGCAGCGAGCCTGACATGACGGCATAGCTGGCCCCGCATCTACGGAGATCGGCCGATGACGAGGAGAGGATGATGTTGAGGATGACCCAGACTGCGACGCCGGGGATACCGGACATCGAGGACATCGTCGAGAATTTCGCGCTGCTCGACGACTGGGACGACCGCTACCGCTACGTGATCGAGCTCGGCCGCGGCCTGCCGCCGCTGCCTGACGCCGACCGCAATGATGGCAACAAGGTGCAGGGCTGCACCAGCCAGGTCTGGCTCGCCACCGCCGTGCGGCACGACGCCGCCGCGCCCGTGCTGCATTTCGTCGGCGACAGCGACGCGCACATCGTGCGTGGCCTGGTCGCGATCCTCCTGGCGATGGTCTCCGGCCGCACCGCGCCGGACGTTCTCGCCGCCGATCCGATCGCCCTGTTCGAGAAGCTGGGCCTGCGCGAGCATCTCACGCCCCAGCGCTCCAACGGCTTCCGCTCGATGGTCAGCCGCATCAAGGCCGATGCGCAGGCGGCGATGGCTGCGGCGGCGTAGGTTTTGATTTGTTGCTTTGATGAAGCCGCTATAGCGCGGCACATTCAGTCTTCGCCTCTCCCCGCGTGCGGGGAGAGGCCGGATTGCATCGAAGATGCAATCCGGGTGAGGGGGACTCTCCGCGAGTCTGGTGCGTGTGGAGAGTCCCCCTCACCCCAACCCTCTCCCCGCAAGCGGGGCGAGGGAGCGCACCGCCAGCTTGGCGAATGCTCGATTCCAACTCGCCAGATGCGAGTCAGTAGGAACTCTGCCAGGACAGAGCGAGTGCTCTTAAGAGAAAAACTCCTGTGCCTTCTTCAGCGCACGGACCAGCACATCCACCTCTTCGCGCGTGTTGTACATCGCGAACGACGCGCGGCAGGTTGCGGTGACGCCAAAACGCTCCAGCAGCGGCATGGCGCAATGGGTGCCGGCGCGGACCGCGACGCCGGAGCGGTCGATGACGGTGGCGAAGTCGTGGGCGTGGGCGCCCTGCATCTCGAACGAGACGATCGCGCCCTTGTCGGCGGCGTTGCCGATGATGCGCAGCGAGTTGATTTCGCGCAGCTGCTCGGTGGCGTAGGTGACGAGATCATGCTCATGCGCCGCGATGCGCTGCTTGCCGATCGAGGCAACGTAGTCGATCGCGGCGCCCAGCCCGGCGGCCTCCACGATCGGCGGCGTGCCCGCCTCGAAGCGGTGCGGCGGATCGCCGTAGGTGACCCGGTCCCGCGACACCTCGCGGATCATCTCGCCGCCGCCGTTGAACGGCGGCATCGCCGCCAGCAGCTCACGCTTGCCGTAGAGCGCGCCGATGCCGGTCGGGCCATAGATCTTGTGCCCGGTGATGCAGTAGAAGTCCGCGTCGAGATCCCTGACGTCGACCTCCATGTGCACGGCGGCCTGGGAGCCGTCGATCAGCACCGGAATGCCGCGGTCATGCGCGATGCGGATGACCTCCTTGACCGGGACCACCGTGCCGAGCACGTTCGACATCTGCGTCATCGCCACCATCCTGGTGCGCGGCGTCAGCAGCTTCTCGAACTCGTCGAGCAGGAAGTTGCCGTCGCCGTCGACGGGAGCCCATTTGATCACGGCGCCCTGCCGCTCCCGGAGGAAATGCCAGGGGATGATGTTGGCGTGGTGCTCCATGATCGACAGCACGATCTCGTCGCCCGGCCCGATCCGCTCGCGCCCGAAGGTCTGCGCCACCAGATTGACCGCCTCGGTGGCGCCGCGCGTGAAGATGATCTGCTCCGGACTTTCGGCATTGAGGAACGTCGCGACCTTGGCGCGGGCGCCCTCGTAGGCCTCGGTGGCGGCGTTCGCGAGATAATGCAGGCCGCGATGCACGTTGGCGTATTCGGACGTGTAGACCTGGTTCATCCGGTCGAGCACCGCCTGCGGCTTCTGCGCTGACGCGGCGTTGTCGAGATAAACCAGCGGCTTGCCGTGCACCTGCATGCCGAGGATCGGGAAATCCGCGCGGATGCGGCCAACGTCGTAGCCGCTTCCCTGCACCGCTGCATGCATCACCTACTCCCGTTGTCCGAGCCAGCCCAGCATCGCCTCCGTTAGCGCCGCCCGCACGCTCTCATTGGCGGCGCCCTCGATGATCTCGCCGACGAAGGCCTGGATCAGCAGCGCCTTGGCTTCCTTCGGCGGAATGCCGCGCGCCATCAGATAGAACAGCAGCTCGTCATCGATCGCGCCGGTCGTGGTGCCGTGGCCGCATTGCACATCGTCGGCGAAGATTTCGAGCTCCGGCTTGCTGTCGGCTTCGGCCTCGTCGGACAACAGCAGCGCCCGTGACATCATCTTGGCGTCGGTCTTCTGCGCGCCGGGGCTGACCGTGATCTTGCCCTGGAACACCGCGCGCGCGGTGTCGCCGACGACAGCCTTGAAGGTCTCGCGGCTCTGGCAGTTCTCGGCGGCATGCTCGATCGCCAAGGTCGTGTCGGCATGCTGGGCGCCGGACAGCAGCGATCCGCCGCGGATGTCGGCTACGGTTCCCTCGCCCGCGATGTGCACGAACAGCTGGCTGCGCACCAGGCTGCCACCGGCGACGAAGCCGAGCTGATTGAAGGTCGCGCGCGCGCCGATATTGGCGAGCAGCGAGGAGATGTGCAGCGCGCTGTTGCCCTCCCGGGTCACCTTGACATGGTCGATCCGCGCCTCGTCGCCGACGACGAGCTGCATCGCGGTGTTGACCTGATATTCGCTGCCGTCGGGCCCCTGATGCGACTCGACGATGGTGGCGCTGGCCCCAGTTCCGATATTGACCAGCGACCGCGTGTACATCGAGGTTGCGACCCAGTTCGTCGTGACGAACGCGACGTGGATTGGCCGGCTCAGCGCCGTGCCCGGCGCCACCAGGATCACGACGCCATTGGCAGCCAGCGCGGTGTTGAGCGCCAGCGCCGGATCGTCGTCCGGCACGACCGGACCGAGCCGCTGCGACAGCAGCGGCTTGTCGGCCGCGAGCGCGTCGGCCATCGGCTGGATGGTGAGGCCGGGCCCGAGATCGGCGAGGTCGGACAGCTCGGGCACGAAGGCACCGTCAACGATCATCAGCTTGCGGAAGCCAGTGCCCGCGAACAGGTCGCTCGCCTCGCGCGCCTTGGTCTTGGCGGCGTCATCGGGCAGCGAGGCCAGCCGCTTGGCCTCCTTCATCTGCGTGCGCAGATCGGTGTAGCGCCACGCCTCGACGCGCCGATGCGGCAGGCCGACCGCGTTGAAGCGGTCAAAAGCGGCGGCGCGCACCGCCGTGATCTCCTCGCCGCCCGGCAGATAACGGCGGGCGCCCTGGTACAGATCGGCCAGCCCGAGCTCGGCCTTGGTCTTGCGGATCGCGACGCCCATGCTCGTGCTCCGCCCTACGCCGCTTCGCTCTGATACTGGGCGTAACCGGTCGCCTCGAGCTCGCGCGCGAGGTCCGCGGTCCCGGTGCGGACGATGCGGCCCGCCGCGAAGACGTGAACGATGTCGGGCACGATGTAGTCGAGCAGCCGCTGATAGTGGGTGATGACGATCATGCCCCGCTCGGCCGAGCGCAGCGCATTGACGCCGCTGGCGACCACCTTCAGCGCGTCGATGTCGAGACCGGAGTCAGTCTCGTCGAGCACGCAGAGCGAGGGCTGCAGCAGCGCCATCTGCAGGGTCTCGTTGCGCTTCTTCTCGCCGCCGGAGAAGCCGACATTGAGCGGCCGCTTCAGCATGTCGGCGTCGATGTTGAGCGTCTTGGCGATCTCGCGCACGCGCTTGATAAGATCCGGCGACGACAGCTCCTCTTCGCCGCGCGCCTTCCGCTGGGCGTTGAAGGCGGCCCGCAGGAACGTCAAGGTCGCGACACCCGGGATCTCCAGCGGATATTGGAACGCCAGGAACACGCCCTTGGCGGCGCGCTCATCGGCCTCCATTGCCAAGAGGTCCTCGCCGTTGAGATAGACCTCACCGGCGGTGACCTCGTAGCCGGGCTTGCCGGCGAGCACGTAGGACAGCGTCGACTTGCCGGCACCGTTCGGCCCCATGATGGCGTGGATCTCGCCCTTGTTCACGGTCAGGTCCAGGCCCTGGATGATCTTCCGTCCGCCGGCGATCTCGGCATGGAGCCCCTTGATTTCGAGCAAGGCCGTCATCGAACACTCCTTGTGATGTTGTCGCCGCGCGACGCCGTCATCCAACCGAACCTTCCAGCGAGATCGAGATCAGCTTCTGCGCCTCGACCGCGAACTCCATCGGCAGCTGCTGCAGCACGTCCTTGACGAAGCCGTTGACGACGAGCCCAACCGCCTCTTCCTGCGACAGACCGCGCTGGATGCAGTAGAACAGCACGTCCTCAGAGATCTTGGACGTCGTCGCCTCGTGCTCGAACACCGCCGACGAGTTCTTGGCCTCGATGTAGGGTACGGTGTGCGCGCCGCATTTGTCGCCGATCAGCAGCGAATCGCAGGCGGTGAAGTTGCGGGCGCCAGAGGCCTTGCGATGGGCGCTGACGAGGCCGCGATAGGTGTTCTGCGACTTTCCGGCGGCGATGCCCTTGGAGATGATCCGGCTCGACGTGTTCTTGCCGAGATGGATCATTTTGGTGCCGCTGTCGACCTGCTGGAAGCCGTTGGAGATCGCGATCGAGTAGAACTCGCCGCTGGAATTGTCGCCGCGCAGGATGCAGCTCGGATATTTCCACGTGATCGCCGATCCCGTCTCGACCTGGGTCCAGGAGATCTTGGAATTGGTGCCGCGGCAGTCGCCGCGCTTGGTGACGAAATTATAGATGCCGCCGACGCCCTCCGAATTGCCAGGGTACCAGTTCTGCACCGTCGAGTACTTGATCTCGGCATCATCCAGCGCGACCAGCTCGACCACGGCGGCGTGCAGCTGGTTCTCGTCGCGCTGGGGTGCCGTGCAGCCCTCGAGATAGGAGACGTAGGCACCCTTGTCGGCGATGATCAGCGTGCGCTCGAACTGGCCGGTGTTGCGCTCGTTGATGCGGAAATACGTGGACAGCTCCATCGGGCAGCGCACGCCCGGCGGGATGTAGACGAACGAACCGTCGGAGAACACCGCCGAGTTGAGCGTCGCGAAATAATTGTCGGTCGTCGGCACGACCGTTCCGAGATATTTCTGCACCAGGTCCGGATGCTCGCGCAGCGCCTCGGAGATTGGCATGAAGATCACGCCGGCCTTCTTCAGCTCCTCCTTGAAGGTCGTCGCCACCGAGACCGAATCGAACACGGCATCGACCGCGATCTTGCTGCGCGGCGTGGCCGCCTCGCCATCGGCGTCGGCTTCCGCGCCTCCAGCCGGGCGCTCGACGCCTTCGAGGATCTCGACCTCGCGCAGGGGAATGCCGAGCTTCTCGTAGGTCTTGAGGATCTCCGGGTCGATCTCGTCGAGCGAGGCCACCTTCTTCTTCGGCTTCGGCGCCGCGTAGTAATAGAGATCCTGATAGTCGATCTTCGGGTATCCGACACGCGCCCAGCTCGGCTCCGTCATGGTCAGCCAGCGGCGATACGCCTCCAGCCGCCATTCCAGCATCCAGGCCGGCTCGTTCTTCTTGGCCGAGATGAAGCGGATGGTGTCTTCCGACAGCCCCTTCGGAGCCTTCTCGGATTCGATGACGGTCTCGAACCCGTAGCGATATTGATCGACGTCGATGCCCTTGACCCGATCAATGGTCTCCTGAACCGCTGCCATCTCTCACTCCGCTTGCAATGTTTCCGCCGCGGCCCGCGTCAAGCGGGGACGCAGGTGTCCGGCACCGGACAGACGGCGGCGCATTGCGGCGCATCGAAGTGGCCCTCGCACTCCGTGCACTTCTTCGGATCGATGATGTACATGTCGTTCTTGAGCCGAATGGCCGCATTCGGGCACTCGAACTCGCAGGCCCCGCAGACCGTGCATTGTGAGGCGATGATCTTGTAGGCCATGTGCAGCTCCCCGCGATCCGTGCGACATCGAGCGATGTCATTCGCGCGATATCTTTCAAGCGCCGTGCCAGAGAGCATTTGGTTGATTTCTAAGGAGGATTCTAAACGTCGCAGGTCGCGGCGAGCTGTCGCTCTCCCGACAGCATGTCGCAAGTGCGACAGGGCGGGAGCAGCGTGTCGTCGGAGTCGAGGTCTCACTGCGCAATTGTCCGATGTCACCTCGCGCGCGAACGCCGGTCGTGACCCAGGTCGCTCCTCCGTCATTCCGGGGCGTGCGCAGCACGAGCCCGGAATCCACCGTGCGGCAGATCGCGCGGCGAAATGGATTCCGGCTCGTCGCGCTTCGCGCGTGCGTCGCCCCGGAATGACGGAGGAGATTGGGGCAACGCCGGAGCGTCAAAGTCCAAACGAAGAAGGGCGCGCTACTGCGCGCCCTTCGATCCCATCAAGCCGCGCCGCTCAGAACCGCTTGACCTCGATGTTGTGCTTCTTCAGCGCGTAGCCGATCTGACGCGGCGTGAGGCCGAGCAGGCGGGCGGCCTTGGCCTGGACCCAGCCGGACCGCTCCATCGCCTGCACGATTCGGTCGCGCTCCGGCACGGCGCCGCCCTCCGAACTATCGGAATACTCGCCGTCATCGGCATCGATCGCCGGCAACTCGACGGGAGCCTCGACCGGCGCCGAGGTCCGCGGCAGGATCGGCAGCGGCACGATCGGCTGGCCGCGCGGCGGCGGCGGGGTCACCGTGTTGCCCTTCCACAGGATCGCCGACATGCACTCGTTGCGGCTGCAGGCGAAGTCGTCCATACCGATCGCCGAGCCCGTCGCCATGGTCGCGGTCCGTTGCACGCAGTTCTCCAGCTCGCGCACGTTGCCGGGGAAGCCGCAATGCATCAGCACCTCGATCGCGCTGACGTCGAACGTCAGATCGCGCTCGTTCTCGCAATTGAAGCGGCGCAGGAACTCGCGCGCCAGCTGCGGAATGTCGCTGCGACGCTCGCGCAGCGGCGGCAGTTTGATGGGCACCACGCTGATCCGGTAGTAGAGGTCGGCGCGGAACTCGTTGCGCGACACCGCCTCCTCGAGGTTGCGGTTGGTGGCGGTGACGATGCGGACATCGACCTTGATGGTCTGGTTGCCGCCGACGCGCTCGAACTCCTGCTCCTGCAACACCCGCAAGAGCTTGGCCTGGAACGCCGGCGAGATCTCGCCGATCTCGTCGAGGAACAAGGTGCCCTTGTCGGCCAGCTCGAAGCGGCCTTTGCGCGCGTTGATCGCACCGGTGAAGGCGCCCTTCTCGTGGCCGAACAGCTCCGACTCCAGCACCGTCTCCGGCAATGCGGCGCAGTTGATCTTGATGAACGGCCGCTTCGCGCGATTGGACAGTTCATGGATCGCCTTCGCCACCAGCTCCTTGCCGGTGCCGGATTCGCCCCGCAACAGCACCGGCGCATTCGACTTGGCGACGACGTTGATCTTTTCCAACAGTGCGCGCAGCGCCGGGCTGTCGCCGACGATGCCGTCGACCAGCACCTTCTTGCGATCCTTCGGCGCCGGCTTCAGCTCCGACAGCTCCTTCTGCAGCCGGTGGCTTTCCGCCATCAGCCGCTCGCGGTCCCGCGCGACGACCCGATGAAGCTTGATGGTCTGGCCGATCAGGTTGGCGACCATGGTCAGAAAGCGGACGTCGGAATCGAGCCGGAACACGGCGCGGCCGTCCCAGACACGGTCGATCGTCAGCGTGCCGACGACGCGCTGGTCGATGCGGATGGGAACGCCGAGGAAGGAGACGCGGGTGTCGGCGCAGGCGCCGAGCGTGACCGCGTCGGCGGCGCTGAAGGCGGGATGATCGGCGACGTTCTCCGCGATCAGCGGCACGGCGGTGGCGACGATCTGGTCGATCGCCTTCTGCGGCAGACGTTCGCGATAGCGCTGATCGCTGCCTTCGCTCCACCCGGCCCCGACTGCGAGATCGGGAATGCCGTCATCGGCGAGCAGCGACACCACGCCGTGGCGCATCTGCATGAAGGACTGCAGCAGGTTGACGACGTTGGCGAGGGTGATCTCCAGCCGCGTCGGCGCGGCGAGGATTTTCGAGATTTCGAAAATTCCGGTCAGCGCGATCTCGCTGAGCGGGATCGGCACGGCGTTGGACCTGACGTCCTGAGCTTCGACCTGACGTGTTTCCGTTTGGACCATGGTCGCTTCTCTGATCGTCACGAACGCCTTGGTGAAGCCGCCCGTGATTGTAGGTGTTCTAACATCCTCCCTTAACTGCAGATGATTGTCGTGCCTAACTTTGCTGCATTGCCGCAGAAGTAGTGTGCAACGGACAGGCCAGAAAAGCTGCAGGCTTTCATGATGTTAACAAATTAGTTTACACCCGTCGCGATGCGTGCATTGCACGTCCGCACGGGCGGCAAAACGGTGCGCCTGACGATTTCGCGTTGTCTACTCGACACCTGATAGCTGCGCATCCGCCGGCCTGTTTGCGACCGGATCGCAACGGACGACACCTGAACACCAACTTTCCACTTGCGGCCCGCCGCTCGTCTCCTTGCGGCCAGCCACGGCATGACGCGTTCACATCCGCGTGTCGGCCGCGCGCGGCGGTGATCAACCTAGAGGTGCTGCCCCCCATTGATCTGAATCTCCTCGCCGGTCACGTAGCTCGCCGCATCCGAGCACAGGAAGAACAGCACCTTGGCGACCTCTTCCGGCGCGCCGATCCGGCGCATCGGAATCAGCGGCGAGAACCGCGCCTCGGTCTCCGGCGACACCATCTCGGTCTTGATCTCGCCTGGGGCGATGGCGTTGACGCGGATGCCATGCGGCGCGAAATCGTGCGCCATCTCGCGGGTCAGGCAGGCGAGCGCCGCCTTCGAGGTCGCATAGGCAGTGCCCGCAAACGGATGGACGCGGGTGCCGACGATCGACGTCACGTTGACGACCGCGCCCTGCCCGCGCTTCAGCTCCTCGAACAGCCCGCGCGCGAGCAGGATCGGTCCGAGAAAGTTGACGTGAAAGACGGTCATCCAAGTCTCGACCGAGGTCGCGAGCGAATCCAGCCGGCCACCGTCCTCGGCCTTCGGCGAGATCGCCGCATTGTTGATCAGGGCATGCAGCGGCGCGCCGTCGAGCCGCTGCTTGATGTCGGCAATCGCACGCGGGATCGCCTTGCGATCGCTCAGATCGACCTGGACGTGGTTGTCGGGACCGGCGTCCCACGGACAGCGGCCGCCGTCGAACGGCTGGCGCGAGCAGGTGATGATGCGCCAGCCGGCGTCGGAGAACAGCTTTGCGGTCGCATGACCGATGCCGCGCGAGCCGCCGGTCAGCACGAGCGTTTTCTGCTCGGCGCGCGCGGGCCGCTCGGCGGCCGCCACGTCTCGACGGAACGGGCACGCCGTGATGGTCTGAGCCGCCTCCATGGCGGGATCGCGGACGTCCTGGTCGAGATCGAGGCTCACCTCATCCGTCCTGATCCTGCGCCGCAACGCCACCAAGACGCCGGCTGCCAAGCTTCGGCTGCTGCCTTTGCCGCAGACGTGATCTGGGCGCAGGCTCCGTAACGATCGGAAATACCAGGGGTATCGCCATGCGCTGGTTGTGCAGATTCCGGGCCAGCGAAAACGGCGGGCAAAGCAGCTTTTCCTGTCGGGTTCGCGACAGATTGGCGGGTTCTGGACACATCCAGCGTCGGCTTTTGTGCCGCGTCCTTTGCAGGACCTTCACAGAGCGATCGTTTTCAGAACGATGCCTGATGGTCCAACTCTTGCTCGACGGATCTGATCATTCGAACTGGAAGACCGCTTGTCAGTCGCACGACCGACAGCCACGAGACGCCAACACCGTATGGACCAGGACATGGGGACGAATGCAGTGCGCTTCGCCGTGGTCCTCGGGACCAACGATGTCGCGTCGGCGATCGGCGTGCATCTGCATCGTGCGGGCTTCTGCGTGGTGCTGTCGCATGATCCCAATCCGCCGGTCATGCGCCGTAAGATGGCGTTTCACGACGCCCTGTTCGGCGACACGGTCCGCATCGAGAACGTGACGGGCGAGCGCATCGAGAGCACGATGGAGGTGTTCAAGGCGCTCGGCAATCCCCGGCACGTCCTTGTCACTCCACTCGGGTTGCTCGATCTCCTGCCGGTCCGTACCATCGACGTCCTGATCGACGCGCGGATGCAGCGGCGCGCGGTGACCCCGAATTTGCGCGGCATGACGCGGCTCTCGATCGGCATCGGTCCGGGCTTCTCGCCATCAGCCAATTGCGATATCGCAATCGAGACTCGGCCGGGCCGGCTCGGCCAGATCGTGCGCGAGGGCTGGACGCTGGCAACGGATGACGTCGGCGCGCTCGTCGGTGTCGAGCGCCTGGTGCATTCGCCGCATGAGGGCCGATGGCATACCCCGATCGAGATCGGCACGCGCATCTACAAGGGCTTCGTGATCGGCCATCTCTCCGGCGCACCGGTCACGGCCCCCTATGACGGCATCCTGCGCGGCATCGTCCGCGACGGCAGCGACGTGCCGGCCGGCGTCGCGCTCGCCGAGATCGATTCCCGCGGCCGTCATGCGCAGTGGACCGGGATCGATGCGCAGGGACAGGCGCTCGCCCAGGCGACGTTGGCCGCAATACGGCTGCACGCCGCGAACCGCATCGGGACGACCGCAAGCGTGCCCGCGCATCAGGTCGCTTCGAACGATTCTGACTAGCCCGCGCCGTGCGCGCCGACCTTGGCATCCCGGTTGCTTATCGTTTGCAGGAGCGAGCAACAGCCATGATCATCTGTTCCTGCAACGTCATCAGCGACACGGCCATTCGCGACATCGTCACGGCGGCCGACATCGTCTTCGGCTCGCCGGCGCAAGTGTATGATTGTCTCGGCTGCACGGTCCAATGCGGCCTCTGCTCGCGCTCGGTGAAGCGGATTCTCGACGAGCGGCAGGGTGATACGGCCGCTGCGGCGGTGTGGCCGGTGCAGGCCGAGCCCGCGCCGTGCGCGATGATGTCCGCCGCGTAGCACCGGCATGCGTATGACGTGCCGACGCACGGACTTGTCGGATATCGGACAAATGCGACAGCAGACGATGTGCACTGGTCCTCAGATGACCGGCTTGCCGCCGGTGACGGCGACCGTCGTCCCCGACGTGTAGCTCGACAGGGGATCGGCGAGCATCACATAGGCGGTGGCCAGCTCGGCCGGCTGGCCGGGGCGCTTCATCGGCACCTGCTGGCCGAACGTCTTCACCTTTTCCTCCGGCATGGTCGAGGGGATCAATGGCGTCCAGATCGGACCAGGCGCCACCGCGTTGGCGCGGATGCCCTTATCGGCCAGCATCTGGGCGAGACCCGCGGTGAAGTTCTGGATCGCGCCCTTGGTGGTGGCGTAGGCGAGCAGCGTCGGATTGGGCATGTCGGAATTGACCGAGGCCGTGTTGACGATCGCGCTCCCCGGCTTCATGTGCGGCACGGCCGCCTTGGCGAGATAGAACGTCGCATGGATGTTGGTGCGGAACGTCATCTCCCATTCTTCGTCCGAGATGTCGCCGACGTCGCTGAACGTCGCCTGATGGGCGGCGTTGTTGACGAGAATGTCGACGCCACCGAGCTCATCGACGGCGCGCCGGATGATGGCCCTGCAATGCGCGGGGTCCTGGATGTCGCCGGGCATCAGCACCGCCTTGCGGCCCTCCTTCTCGACCAGCGCTTTCACCTCCCTGGCATCATCGTGCTCCTGCAGGTAGGCGATCAGGATGTCGGCGCCCTCGCGCGCATAGGCGATCGCGACCGCACGGCCGATGCCGCTGTCGCCGCCGGTGATGACGGCCTTCTTGCCGGTCAGTTTTCCCGAGCCCTTGTAGCTGGCCTCGCCATGGTCGGGCCGCGGCTGCATCGCCGCGGTCGTTCCCGGCATGGCCTGTGACTGCGGCGGAAACGGCGGTTTGGGATGATGATCGGACATCTTGATCTCCTACAGGTTGCTGCAGCTTCAATCGCAGCGCCGGGGCGGCGTTCCTGCCGCCGCGGCGCGCGGATCGCGCGGAACGTGAGCACACCGCGCGCATTGCCCTGATGCGAACAGCGAGAGGATCAGGCGATGGCAAAAGACCTCCCCATCAACGGACGCGAGCCCGACCGCTCGGAGGACGACATCCAGCGCGATCAGCTCGGCCCGCGCGGCGTGCCGGGCGCGAAGGATCCGGCGAAGATGACGCCGCAGCGCGACAAGAAGACGCCGGATGATGTCGATCCGGGTCACACCGCGTGACGGCACGGGTCCCCGTCAACGGAGAGACGCCTTCATCTCGGCGTTGTTCATCTCATCCTTGCTGAGGCGATACGGACCATGGTCCCGGCTGCGGCCGGCCCCTCCCTCCTTCCCTTGAAGGGCAGAGAGAGGCAGCGCTGCGGCTCGCAACGACGGCCGGGTTGAACGAGGCCTTCCTCGACACTGCCGGAGTTCATCGATCGCGCGAGAGCGGCCACCTCCGCCCACCTCAATGCGTTTTGCTCTCGCCCCACTTCTCGAGGTCCTTCGCCGCTTCCGAGCGCTGCTCCTTCTCGGGCTTCTCGGCCCAGGGCTTGTCGGTCTGCTTCATCGAGCCCCAGTCGCTGTCCTGGCGCGGATCGTCCTTCGGCGTTTCCTTGCTCATCAGTTCGTCCTTTTTTCTGCTCGCACTCACCCCGGCAGGATCGTCGGCGGCGGCGCCGTCGCCTCGTCGTGAAGCTCGCTCATCTCGCCGATCTCACGCTCGGCCTGATACCAGAACTCATCCTCGCGGCCGTCAGGCCGGCCGGCCTGCTCCCAGAGCTGGTGAGCGCGCCTGCGAATCCTCTCCTGAAGTTCAGTGTCGCTGGTCCGGTCCATGGTTCTCCCTCGCATGAGGCTGCGTCGGCGGCGTGACCTTGCGTGGCAATCATCCGAACGAGACGAAGTTCCAAGGCACGGCGCGCACGGGCGATCCGCCGCAGCGGCGCGGCGAGAGAACGCGGCGCACCGCCTCTTCAGCTCAGATTGCCCGGCATGAAGCAGCGGATGGAAGTGCCGAGCGATCCCTTGATCGGCCACACCATGGTGCGCCCGGCACGGTTGGGCTCCGTGATGACGGCATCGTCCGGCACGACGATCCATTGACCGTCGAGCCGCACCCGGTAATGCGTGCCTTCGAGGTCCCAATCCGGATCGGACACCGCGAAGCCGTCGGCGTCCGAACAGCACGGGCCGCGACCGCTTCTGAGGCTGTCGAACCAGCCCTTGAGCGGCGAGTTGGCGTAGCGGCCGTCGTCACGCGCGACGGCATTGTGGAACGACAGCGCGGCCAGCAGGGCTGCGCCGCTCAGCACAGGCAAGGTTCTGGACATCTGATCACCGCGAGCTGCCGGCGCGTGCTCCGGATTGCGGCTCACGCCCATCGCAAGTAGCTCGTTGAATGCGCCGCGCGATCGTTGGTTCCTAGCCCACGGCTCACGCTGCATCCGCCGGCACCATGGCCTCGATCGTGACGCCCGTGCCGGTAGAAGCCACCGTCAGGGTGCCGCCGAGCGCCAGCAGCCGCTCGCGCATGCCGGTGAGGCCGAATCCGAGCTTGTGCTCCGGGCTGAACCCGCGGCCGTCGTCGCGGACGCGCACCCGCGTGTAGCTGCGGCGATGACCGGCCGTCGTCTGCTGCAGCGGCTCGATGGTGACGTCGACCGTGGTGGCCTCGGCGTGGCGGAACACGTTGGTCAGCGCTTCCTGCACCACCCGGTAGATCGTCAGCTCCGCCGTCTCATTGCTGCGCGCGACCGTGTCGGTGAACCTGGTCTCGATCGCGACCTCGGGCCGCGACTCCCGCCACAGCCGCACCAATGCGCCGAGCGCTTCGCGCAGGCCCAGCTCGGCGAGACCCACGGGCCGCAGCCGCTCGAGGATGCGGCGGTTGAACTGCTGCACGGCGTTGACCTGGTCGAGGATCGCCTGGCCGTGCCGGCGCATCGCCGCGACGTCGAGCGTCGCAGCGTCCGGCAATCGCATCAGCGCGCTGGCATGGGCGCGCAGCGCGAACAGATGCGGCCCGAACTCGTCGTGCAGCTCGCGCGCGATCTCCTTGCGCTCGTGGTCCTGCAGCGACACCGTGCGCTCGGCCAGGCGGCGCTTCTCCTCCACCGCCTCGCCGAGCGCGCCGGCGAGATGGTTGAGCTTGGCGCAGAGCGCCGCGAGCTCGGGCGCGCCGCCCGGCTTGACGCGGGTATCGTAGGCGCCGGCCTCGATCTGGCTCATCGCGTCCGACAGATCCGAAAGCGGCGCCAGCGCGCGACCGACCACGAGCATGGTGATCGCAAACAGCGCCAGCCCGACCAGCGAGCCGACGACGAGCTGGGTGACGATGCCGTCCCAGATCTCCGCGATCTCGTCGTCGGGGTGCGACGTGATCACCAGCGTTTCGCTCCGCCCCGCGACGATGACCGGCATGCTCACCGAGGTCTTGTCGGGATGCACCAGTGCGATGAACCATGCCGGCGCCGCGCGGCCGACGCCCGGAGAGGTCGGGGTCTGCGCCGGCATGCCCTGCCGTCTCACGCTGACGTGACGAAGCTGTCGGAGATCGCCGACGATCCGATCGAGGCGCGCGCTCGGATCCGGCGCGTCGTTGACCTCGTCCATGATGGTCTCGACGAAGGCCCGCGTCAGGCGGATGACGCTCTGGTCCTCCGCCAGCACGCGCGGCGCCGCCTCCAGCACGAGACGGCCGATGTTGATGGCGAGACCCAGCGTCAGCAGCAGCGCCAGCAGCACGTTGATGCGGGTCCGCAACGACCAATTCTGCCACATTCTCTCCGCCCCACGGCCACCGTGTTTCATCCGCACTCACATTGACAGACAAATCCGCCGGCGATCTAATTGCAACATCATGCAATATCGCGCAGCATGCATCCATGATGCATCGCAACAATGACGCGAGTTGGAAGTCCGGGACCCCAAGGCCATGCGCGTACTGATCGTCGATGACCATCCCATTGTGGCATCAGGCTGCCGGGCCCTGCTCTCGACCGATCCGGACCTCGAGCTGCTCGAAGCCGCCGATGCCGAGAGCGGCGAAGCCAGCTTCATCGCGCGCCGGCCGGACGTCTGCGTCGTCGACATCAACCTGCCGACCGTCTCCGGCTTCGAGCTCGCGCGGCGCATCCTCGCCCACGATGCCAATGCCCGGCTGATCATGTTCAGCATGAACGACGATCCGGTGTTCGCCGCGCGCGCCATCGACATCGGCGCCAAGGGCTACGTCTCGAAGAGCGGCGATCCGAACGATCTCGCCGAGGCGATCCGCGAGGTCGCCCGCGGCGGCAGCTATCTGCCGCCTGCGATCGCGCGCAGCATCGCCTTCGCGGGCGCCGCGGTCGCGCAGAGCCCGCTGGCGAAACTGACCTCGCGGGAGCTCGAGATCCTTCGCCTGCTCAGCGCCGGCAAGAGCCTGTCGGAGATTGCCTGGCTGATCCACTCGTCCTACAAGACCGTCGCCAACACCTCCTCGATCATCCGCCAGAAGCTCGGCGTGCGAACATCCGGCGAGTTGGTGCGTTTGGCGATCGAGAACGGCGTCGCTTGACTCGTCCCGATTGAACGACGCAGCCTGACACGCGTTGGCGGCACGCGCGCCAGCGGCCCGACATCATTGCCGAACAGGTGATCCCATGACCCTCACGACCGTCTCCCAGAACAAGTCCCATGGCGGCGTCCAGGGCGTCTACCGCCACGCCAGCCAGGAGACCAAGACCGAGATGACGTTCTCGGTGTTCGTGCCGCCGCATGCCGACGGCGCGAAGCTGCCGGTCGTCTGGTATCTCTCCGGCCTGACCTGCACCCACGCCAACGTCACCGAGAAGGGCGAGTTTCGTGCCGCCTGCGCCGAGCTCGGCCTGGTCTTCGTGGCGCCCGACACCTCGCCGCGCGGCGACGGCGTGCCGGGCGATCCCAACAATGCCTATGATTTCGGCCTCGGCGCCGGCTTCTATGTCGACGCGACCGAGGCGCCGTTCGCGAAGAACTACCGGATGTGGAGCTACGTCACCGAGGAGCTGCCGAGCGTGGTCGCGGCGAACTTCCCGGTCGATCCGCGCCGCCAGTCGGTGATGGGCCACTCGATGGGCGGCCATGGCGCGCTCACGGTGGCGCTGCGCAACCCGGACCGCTACCGCGCGGCCAGCGCGTTCTCGCCGATCGTCGCGCCCTCGCAGGTGCCGTGGGGCGAGAAGGCCCTGGGCGGCTATCTCGGCGCCGACAAGGCGGCGTGGCGCAAGCACGATGCGGTGGCGCTGATCGAGGACGGCGCGCGCGTCTCCGACCTGCTGGTCGATGTCGGCACCGCCGATCAGTTCCTGACGCAGCAGTTGCGCCCGGAGCTGCTCAAGGCGGCCTGCGACAAGGCCCACATCCCGCTGCTGCTGCGCAAGCAGGAGGGCTACGACCACAGCTACTACTTCATCTCGACCTATATGGCCGATCATCTGCGCTGGCACGCGGCGCGGCTCGCACGCTGATATCAGCCGCGGACGTGATTTGCCCGACGGGTGCGATGACGCGCCCGTCGAGGCGATCTTGTCGTGCCCGGCGCCCGGATTCCACGTGCGCGACGACGGGGATTTCGCTCGGCGCCACAAGGCGATCCCAGTGTCCAGCCCGGCGGCGACAAAAATTTTACTTTCGTTTTTCCGGAAATCATGATTGTTTAGCCCTATCCCGCCTCGTCGAGAGGGCGTATCGCGGTCGTCACGAACGTGGAGGTGGGATGCGGTGGACGCCGGCGGCGCGCAGCATGCTCAGGGCATCACATGCCCCGTGAGAGCGTGCGGACGAACGCGTCACGGCGTACGGCCAAGTCGCGTGGTCCTGGCATCCCGATGCCGATGCCTCCGCGGCGGCGCGCTCACAGCGCGTCGTCGCGCACGGTGACCAGAACGCCCGGCGCACCGGGGAGAACGCGAAGCAACCGTTAAGACCATCCGCGCAGGGAGGGCCGGGATGTCCCAGCCGAACCTGTGGTACCTGCCGCCTGCATTTCTTGTCGCAGGCGGGCCATGGGGGCGGCAGGCTCCCGGCCTTCCCTGCGCCTCTTGTTTTCCAAGGGGCGACCGGCACGCAAAGCTCGGGCGTCATTCGCCGCGAGAATGCACCGTCATATCTCGTCAGCTACTGCGCCTGCGGCGCGCCGTAGTTCGGCGCCAGCAGGCGGTTGCGGACGAGCCAAGCCATGGTGCGCGTCCAGGATTCGTCGGTGTTGCCGCGCATATCCGCAGTCATCGCCGCGACCGGCTTGCCGGTATGAACGTCGCGCAGATAGATGTTCATGTTGAGGATGAGATTGGAGACCTTCTGCACCGTCCCGGTGATGGCGAGATCGGCGCCGATGTCGCCCGCGAGCTTGACGTCGCAGCCGCCGCAAGCCTGCAGATTGCTGTGGTGCGCCGCATCGTTGACGGGAGCGATGTCGAGCACGCGAAAACGTCCGGAGTCCTGCAGCGCCGCGCGCAGTTGCTCGGCCGCATGCGCCAGCCTGTTCTGCTCGTCCTGGCGCGGGCCCTGCACCTCGCCCTGCAGGCTGGTGTCGATCAGCTCGAAGTCGAACACCGCCACCTTGGTCGGCTCGGCATGCACTGATGTCGCAGACATCAGGATCAGGAACGCGGGGAGAACGGCAGGTTTCAAGGTCGTGATCCGAAATGACCCGACAGCGGCCAAAAGTGGGGTTGAAAGCTAGGCCAATTCGTTCATCTTGCAAGGCGAAACCTCGCCGGACAAGGACGAGGGAACAATGGGAGGACGTGTGGTCCTGGGAGTTCTGGCCCGATCTCTGATGGGCGCGATCGGCCTCATCGCCGCCGCAACCGCCGCCAGCGCGGCGGATCCGGTCGACATCGCGATCGGCTATCTCGGCCGCGCGAGCTTGCCGCAGACCTTGTCGCCGCTCGACCAGCCTGCGGCCGATGATGGCGTGGCCGGCGCGAAGCTCGCGATCGAGGACAACAACACCACCGGCAAGTTCCTCAACCAGCGCTTCACTTTGATCGACCGCCGCGTCAAGGATGACGAGGACGCCGCGCAGGCCGCCAATGAGCTCGCCGGCAAGACGGGATTCGTCCTCGTGGACCTGCCGGCGGATGCGGTGCTGAAGGCCGCAGATGCGTTGCGGGGCCGCGGCGTCACCTTGCTCAATGTCGGCGCCACCGACGACCGCCTGCGTGAGCAGGACTGCCGCGCCAACGTCATCCATGTCGCACCGACGCGCTCGATGCTGGCCGACGGCCTGGCGCAATATCTGGTCTGGAAGCAGTGGAAGCGCTGGCTGCTCGTCACCGGCTCGCACGACAGCGACAGACTGTTCGCCGACGCGCTGCGCCGCGCCGCCACCCGCTTCGGCGCCAAGATCGTCGAGGAGCGGACCTTCGAGGACACCGGCGGCGCGCGCCGCACCGACAGCGGCGTGACCTTGATCCAGCGCCAGATGCCGGTGTTCACGCAGAAGGCGCCGGCCTATGACGTGCTGGTCACCGCCGACGAGAGCGAGGTGTTCGCCAACTATCTGCCCTACCGCACCTGGGATCCGCGCCCCGTCGCGGGCTCCGCCGGCCTGCGGCCGACGAGCTGGGATCCGGCGCAGGACCAGTGGGGGGCGACGCAGTTGCAGAACCGCTTCATGAAGCTCGCCTCGCGCCGCATGGACGCCTTGGACATGCAGGCCTGGATGGCCGTGCGCATGGTCGGCGAGGCCGCCTCGCGCACCAACTCCGGCGACGCCAAGACGATGGCCGACTACCTCAAGGGCCCGAACTTCACCATCGCCGCCTTCAAGGGCACCCGCCTCTCCCTGCGCGACTGGAACCTGCAATTGCGCCAGCCGATCCTTCTGGCCGACGGCCGCATGATCGTCTCGGTCTCGCCGCAGGAGGGCTTTCTGCACCAGGTCTCCGAACTCGACACGCTCGGCGTCGACCGCCCCGAAACCAAGTGCAAGCTGCAATGATGTCGGATCGAACCATGCTGATGAGAATGCCTAGTCCGATATGCCGGGCCGACATGCGTGCTGGTGTGGAGCCTTCCGCACACGCGCGTCCCGAAGGGCGATCGCAGCTTTGCAAGCGCTTCGGCACAGCAGTCAGCCTGCTCATCGCCGCACTCGTCATGGCCCATGCAGCCTCCGCCTCCGCCTACGTCGCCTTCGTCTCCAACGAGAAGGGCAACACCGTCTCCGTCATCGACACCGACACCTGGACGGTCACCAAGACCATCAAGGTCGGCCAGCGGCCGCGCGGGATCGCGTTCACGCGCGACGGCAAGTTCGTGATGGTGGCAGTCGGCGACGACGACACCATCCAGGTGATCGATGCCAAGAAGATGGAGGTGGTGGATACCCTGCCCTCCGGCCCCGATCCCGAATTGTTCGCGCAGGACGCCGCCGGCAAGACGCTCTATGTCGCCAACGAGAACGACAACACGGTCACGGTGCTCGACCTCGAGAAGCGCGTCCGCATCGGCGACGTCCAGGTCGGCGTCGAGCCGGAGGGCATGATGCTCAGTCCGGACGGCAAGATCCTGATCTGCACCTCCGAAACCACCAACATGGCGCATTTCATCGACACGGCGACCCGCAAGATCGTCGCCAACGTGCTGGTCGATGCGCGGCCGCGCTTTGCCGAGTTCAAGAGCGACGGCTCGGAGCTGTGGGTCTCGGCCGAGATTGGCGGCACCGTCTCGATCATCGACCCCGCCAAGCGCGAGGTCACCGGCAAGATCAAGTTCGCCGTGCCCGGCCTGCGCAGCGAGGCGATCCAGCCGGTCGGAATCGCCCTGACCAAGGACGGCAAGACCGGCTTCGTCGCGCTCGGCCCCGCCAATCGCGTCGCCATCGTCGACGGCACCACCCACGAGGTGAAGAAATATCTCCTGGTCGGCCAGCGCGTCTGGCACATGGAGTTCACGCCGGATGAGAAATATCTTCTGGTCACCAACGGCGTCTCCAACGATGTCTCGGTGATCGATGTCGCCGCGCAGAAGGTGATCAAGACCATCCAGGTCGGCGAGCTGCCCTGGGGCATCACGATTGCACAGCCATGACGACGCAGAACGCACCCGCTCTCGACGCCACAGGCGCCACCCCGCAGCCGGCCTCCGACCAGGTGCCGGCGCTGTCGGTCGCCGGCGTCAGCCATTCCTACGGTGCACGCAAGGCGCTCAACGACGTCAGCTTCGCCGTCCAGCCTGCGAGCTTCACCGCCCTGCTCGGTCTCAACGGCGCCGGCAAGAGCACGCTGTTCTCGCTCATCACCCGGCTGTTCGCAGTGCAGACCGGCCAGATCGGCATTTTCGGCCATGACATCGGCCGCACGCCGGGCGAGGCGCTGCGGCTGCTCGGCGTCGTGTTCCAGCCGCGCACGCTCGACCTCGATCTGTCGCTGACGCAGAACCTGCTCTACCACGCCGCGCTGCACGGCATCTCGCGCCGCGAGGCCCGCGCGCGCAGCGAGGAGCTGCTGGCGCGCATCGGCCTCGCCGACCGCGCCGGCAGCAAGGTGCGCGACCTCTCCGGCGGCCAGATGCGCCGGCTGGAGATTGCTCGCGCCCTGCTGCACCGGCCGCGCCTCCTGCTGCTCGACGAGGCCACCGTCGGCCTCGACGTCAAGGCCCGCGCCGACATCGTCGGCCATGTCCGTCAGCTCGTCGCCGAGCAGGGCATCGGCGTGCTCTGGGCGACGCATCTGTTCGACGAGATCGCCGCGACCGATGATCTCGTCGTGCTGCATCAGGGCCGCGTGCTGGCGCGCGGGCCCGTCCCGCAGGTCATCGCCGAGGCCGGTGCGACCGACGTCAACGCGGCGTTCGCGCGGCTGACGACCCAGGCCAGTCCGGCGCGGAGCTCCGAGCCATGACCGTCACCACCGTGCACGCGCCCACACCCACACGCAGCGGCTTTTCGGCCGGCGAATACATCACCTGCCTCACCGGCATCGTCTGGCGCGAGGGCCTGCGCTTCCTGCATCAGCGCGAGCGCTTCGTCTCGGCGCTGGTACGGCCGCTGGTCTGGCTGTTCATCTTCGCCGCCGGCTTCCGCCAGGTGCTGGGCATCTCGATCATCCCGCCCTACGAGACCTATATCCCCTACGAGGTCTATATCGCGCCCGGCCTGATGGCGATGATCCAGTTGTTCAACGGCATGCAGTCGTCGCTGTCGATGGTCTACGACCGCGAGATGGGCAACATGCGCACCTTGCTGGTGAGCCCGCTGCCGCGCGGCTATCTGCTGTTCTGCAAGCTGCTCGCCGGCACCGCCGTCTCGGTGCTGCAGGTCTATGCGTTTCTCGCCATCGCCTGGTTCTGGGACATCACCCCGCCGCCGATGGGCTATCTGACGGTGCTGCCGGCGCTGATCCTGTCCGGCCTGATGCTCGGCGCGCTGGGCATGCTGATCTCCTCCGGCATCAAGCAGCTCGAGAATTTCGCCGGCGTCATGAACTTCGTGATCTTTCCGATGTTCTTCGCCTCATCGGCGCTCTACCCGCTCTGGCGGGTCGAGGAAGGCAGTCCCTGGCTGGCTTATCTCTGCGAAGCCAATCCCTTCACCCACGCGGTCGAGCTCATCCGCTTCGCGCTATATGGCAAGCTGAACTGGGTTTCGCTCGCGGTGGTCGGCGGCTGCACCGCCGTCTTCATGATCGGCGCGATCCTGGCCTACGATCCGTCGCGGGGGTTTGTCAGGCGCGGTCCCGGAGGCGAGGCATGAGGTTCAGAACGACACTGGCGGCCGTCGCCATCGCTGCGTCGGCAGGTGCTGCGCAGGCCGCCGATCCGCGCTATCCGGATTGGCCCTGCCCGCAGGCCAAGGTGCCGGAGATCTCGATCGCCGCCGTGTGGTCCGGCCCGCCGATCGACGATGTCGGCGCGAGCTGGAAGGACGATGCGAAGGTGGCCGAGCTCGTCGCCAAGCTTGCCGCGCGCCGTATCCCGCTGGAGCAGGCCCAGAAGGACGTCGCCGATTTCCTCACCGGTACGGCCGAGGAGAAGATACGCAAGGGCAAGCTGCTGTTCGCCGGGCTGTTCGACACGCTGAACGCGCAGCGGACATCGGTGATGAACGGCCTCGAGCGCGTCATGCGCAAGCAGCGCGAGGCCGTCGACAAGGTGCGCGGCGACACCATCGCGCTGCAGGAGATGCACAGCGGCCCCAACCCGGATCAGGCCAAGGTCGAGGAGATGACCAACCAGTTGAACTGGGAGACGCGCATCTTCGAGGACCGGCGTCGCGTGATGAAGTTCGTCTGCGAGGTCCCGACCGCGATCGACCAGCGCCTGTTCGCCCTAGCGCGCGAGATCCAGCAGGACATGGAGTAGCTGATTTGATGCGCTACCGCCGCCCTCTCCGCTCACTCCTCAGGCCGCGGCTCGGGCTGCGTCTGCTGCAGCGGCAGGTCGGCGCGGCTCCAGGCGTCGGTCCCGTCCGGATACCACGCGACGTTGCGGTAGCCATAGGTCAGCGCGCGCTTGGCGGCATTCCACGACATCCAGCAATCCTCGAGGCAGTAGAACACGAGCAGACGACTCAAATCGCCCTCGGAAGCGCGGGCAAGGCCGCGCTTCAGATAGTCCTCGGTCTGGGGCGCCAGCACCCCGTAGCCGGTGTCGGGCAGCCAGATGCTGCCGGGAATGTCCAGGCGCGGCTGCTCGCGCCACACCGTCCCGGCCGGCAGGTTCTTCGGCTTGGGCGGCCGCGGCAACACATCGACGAAGACGGCGGACTTCGCGCGCCAGATCGCCTCGGTCTCCCGCGTCGACAGCACGCGCGCTCCGCTCAGGGTCGTCGGCACCGGCGCGCGATAGTTCTCGGTGCGATAGCTGTCCGGCTCCGGCACGAGATCATCGGCCCGCACCGCCGCGGCGATCAGCAGCACGCCTGCCAATGCCGCAGCGCTGAGCCGACCGATCATGGCTTCGCCGCAGCCTCGGCGGTGATCAGATGATTGCTCTCGTCCAGCAGCGGCACCCCGAAATCGAGCAGGATCTTGTTGATCTCCCCCTGGTTCTCCTGGATCAGCTTGTTGAGCTGACGGCGCCAGTTCTGGTCCGCGCCACGGACACCCATGGCGATGCGATAGATCAGCTTCGGCCCGCTGGTCTCCTTCACCAGCGGCGTGACATGCAGTTGCGGGCTCGCCTGCTTGGCATAGTAGCCGGCCATCGGCCCCCACAGCACGCCGGCATCGATCTCGCCGGACTTCAGATCGTTGATCATCGCCTCTGCCGAGGAATCGACGCGGGTGTCGATCATCAGCGGATAGGGCTTTGCGGTCGGCATCAGCCCGGCCAGCGCCATATTGGTTGCCGGCGGCGTGCCCGCCACGATGCCGATGTGCTTGCCCTTGAGCTTGGCATCCTCCAGCGTCGTCACATCGGCAAGATCGGAGCCCGGCTTGGTCACGATCGCATAGGCCGTCCGGTAATAGGGACTGGTGCTCTGCACCAGGTCGTCCCCTTGGGGAAAGCCCATGATCACGTCGCAACGGTGCGAGCCGAGCGTCATGCGCACGAATCCGGTGGCCTGCGGGAAGAACGTGTAGTCCACCTTCTTCTGCAGCTTGGCGGCAAAGAGCTCGGCCAGCTTGTTCTCGAAGCCGTCGCCCTTCTCGTTCGAGAACGGCAGGTTGCGCGGATCGGCGCAGACCCTGAGCACCTTGGGATCGACCAGCTCGATCGACAGGTCCAGGCCATCATTGCTCTGCGCGAAAGCGGCGGCCGGCCCGAGCAGAGTGAGCCCCGCGGCAACGGCCAGCGAGCAGGCAAGGTTGTGACGCTTCGTCATCCGTATTTCCATCCCTATCGAACGCATCGTGGTATTTTTGAAAATGCTAGGCCGCCGGCCGCTCCGGTGCAACAGCCGGCGTCATCGCGAAGAGTTGACCCATTGCTGCACCGCAACGTCCATCGCCTGACGCACACCTCTCACGCGAGCAAGGCAAGCCGATGGTGAGACAACTGATCATCGCGATCACCGCCTGGGGGGCGCTGGCGCTCGGCAGCGCCGCTCTTGCCATGCCGCCGGAACTCGAGGTCAGCGAGATCGCGCCCGGCGTGTTCGTTCACATCGGCCAGACCGCGCTGATGAACGCGGCGAACGAGGGCGCCATCGCCAATGTCGGTTTCATCGTCGGCAACGACGCGGTCGCCGTGATCGACACCGGCGGCAGCGTCCGCGAAGGCCGCGCGCTGCTGGCAGCGGTCCGCGCCCGTACCGCCAAGCCCGTGCGCTACGTCATCAACACCCACGCCCATCCGGATCACGCATTCGGCAACGCGGCATTCGAGGGCGACGGCACGCGCTTCGTCGGCGCCAAGAACCTGCCGCGCGCGCTTGCATTGCGCGGACCGCACTACATCGAGGCGTTCCGGCGCCTGATGGGCGCCGAGCTGATCGACGAGGTCCGTCTCGTCGCCCCGTCGATCCTGGTGGACGACGAGATGATGCTCGACCTCGGCGGCCGTACCCTCACGCTCAAGGCCTGGAGCACCGCGCATAGCGACTGCGACCTGTCCGTCTATGATGACCGGAGCCGGACCTTGTTCGCCGGTGATCTCGTATTCCTGCGTCACATCCCGGTGATGGATGGCAGCCTGCGCGGCTGGATCGCCGACATGGCCGCGCTCGCGACCATCCCGGCCGAGCGCGTCGTTCCCGGCCATGGCCCTGTCAGCCCGTGGCCACTGGCGCTCAGTGACGAGCGTCGCTACCTCGACACATTGGCCCACGACGTTCGCGGGCTGATCAAGGCAGGCAGGCCGATCGCGGACGCCGCTGGGGCGGCAGGATCGGAACGCGGCAAATGGGAGCTGTTCGACGACTACAATGCCCGCAACGCAACGGCGGCGTTCTCGGAAATGGAATGGGAATGAGGGCGGCGACGCGCTATGATCGTTAATTCACCCGACTGCCCGAGGAGGATTGCGCCATGATCCGGCTCCACCTGCCGTCCACCCTGCTTCTCGGGGCATGCCTCGCGCTTGCGTTCGCACCTGCGAAGGCCGCTGATGGTTACGATCCCTGGCCGGGACTGGTCCAGGACATCTTCAACAACAAGGCGATGCAGGACGGCACCAATGTGCTGTCGATCGAGATGCCGACGCGCGCCGAGGATGCCTCGGTCGTTCCGGTCACCCTGCGCAGCAAGCTGTCGCCCGCCGACGAGCGCCGTATCAAGACCATCACGCTGGTGATCGACCAGAATCCCGCGCCGATGGCGGCCAAGTTCACGCTCGGCGCGGACGCCAATGTGACCGCGATCTCGACGCGGGTCCGCGTCAACAACTACACGGATGTGCATGCCGTGGCCGAGCTGACGGATGGTCAGCTCTATGTGGTCAAGACCTTCGTCAAGGCGTCCGGAGGCTGCTCGGCGCCGGCGGCGAAGAATCCGGACGAGGCCAAGGCGCGCATCGGCCAGATGCGCTACCGGCAGTTCACGCAAAGCAGCGACGGCGCCACGAGCGGCATCCGCGAAGCGCAGGTCATGGTCGGGCATCCCAACAATTCCGGGCTCCAGATGGATCAGGTGACGCAGCTCTACATTCCGGCCTTCTTCATCGACCGGCTTACGCTGTCGCAGGACGGCAGTCTGGTGCTGTCGGTCGAAGGCGGCATCTCGATCTCGGAGGATCCCAACATCCGCTTCACCTACGTGTCGAACGGCGCCAAGCAATTCCATGCGGAGGCGAAGGATACGCAGGGCCACGTGTTCGAGCACGATTGGCCGGCCGACGGTTCAGGAACTTGATGCGGCAGAGCGGCAGCGCTTCAGAAGCATCTCACTTCGGCTTCGGCCTGCGCCCGGCGGAGATCGTTCAGCGCGTTGGCCGCCTGCTCGGACGTGCGGAACTGGGTGCCGAGATTGCTGTGCACCTGGGACATGCTGAGGACGGTCTCGGCCGTGACGTAGCGCTCATAGGGAATGATCGAAGCGATCACGTCGATCGAGCAGGAGCACTGCGCGATCGCCTCCCTGGTCTCGCCATTCGCCTTCATGCAGCCGAACACATATTCGGCCCGCGCCGAGGTCGGATAGTCGTTGAGCTCCTCGGCACGAGCCGGCCCGCACAGCGCAATCGTGGCAATGAGGGTGGCGACAATCGGTCCTACCGGAACAGCACTACGCATCACAGTCCTCCGCGGCATCGCAGCCGAAGCTATGCTAAGGGAATGAGGCTGAAAAGAACACATCTCGAGGAAATGCAGACGGGCTCATGACGCAGATCGGTCGTTTGTTGATGGCGATTGTCGCCTGCGCCCTGCTGCCGGTCACGGCATGCTGCGCCGCCGAGGCCGTCAAGGTTGCGGTGCAAAAGACCGGCACCTTCGCCTGGGAGCTGGCCGTGATCCGCGCCCGCCAGCTCGACAAGCAGGCGGATATCGCGATCGAGGCGATCGAGCTCGCGAGCCCGGAGGCCGGCAAGATCGCGCTGCGGGCCGGCAACGCCGACATCATGGTGTCGGACTGGCTGTGGGTGTCGCGCGAGCGTGCGCTCGGCGCCAAGCTCACCTTCTATCCCTATTCGAGCGCGCTCGGCGCCGTGATGGTGCCGGCGACCTCACCGATCAAGACGCTTGCCGATCTGAAGGGACGCAAGCTCGCGGTGGCCGGCGGCCCGCTCGACAAGAGCTGGCTGCTGCTGCAGGCCACGCTCAAGCGCGACGGCGTCGATCTGAAATCGCAGGCGACGATCACCTACGGCGCGCCGCCGCTGCTGGCCGCCAAGCTGGCCGACGGCGAGATGGATGCGGGCTTGAACTACTGGAATTTCTGCGCAGCGCTGGAGGCCAAGGGCTTCCGCCGGCTTGCCGGCGTCGAGGACCTGCTGCCGCCGTTCGGCGCCAAGGGCCGCACCGCGATGATCGGCTACGTCTTCGACGAGGACTGGGCCGCCAAGCATCGCGATCTCGTGACACGGTTCCTGTCCGTCACGGCCAAGGCCAAGGAGATCCTGGCGACGTCGGATGCCGACTGGCAGACGATCGCGCCGCTGACCGGCGCGCCTGATGAGGCGACGTTGCGCGCCTATCGCGACCGCTATCGCGAGGGCATTCCGCACCGGCCGATCGCCGAGGAAGAGGCCGACGCCCGCATCCTCTACAGCGTGCTGGCTTCGATCGGCGGCCGCGATCTGGTCGGCCCATCTCCAGAGCTCAGTCCCGGCACCTACTACAGGGCGGATGCGAGGGATTAGTGCTGCGCTTGTTGTCCTTTGCGCTTCTGCTCGCCACCTGGTGGATTGCCGCGGCTGTCGCCGGCAGCGCCAAGCTGCCATTGCCATCGGCCGTGCTTGCGGTTGCGGTGACGGAAGCGCGGTCCGGCGCGCTGTTTCTGCATCTCGGCGCAACGCTCGCCCGCGTCGCCCTCGCTTTCACTCTGTCAATGGCACTCGGCTCGGCAATCGGCTTTTTGATGGGGCGCAGCCAGCTCGCCAACCGCCTTGGCGATCCCTGGCTGATCCTGCTGCTCAATCTGCCCGCGCTGGTGGTGATCGTGCTCGCCTATATCTGGGCCGGTCTCACCGAGGTCGCTGCGATCACGGCGATCGCGATCAACAAGCTGCCGACCGCCGTCGTCACCTTGCGCGAAGGCGCCCGCGCGCTCGATCCATCGCTCGACGAGATGGCCAAGGTGTTTGCCTTTTCGCGCGGACGCATCCTCCGCCATGTCCTGCTGCCGCAGCTTGCACCTTATATTGCGGCGGCCGCGCGCTCCGGCCTTTCATTGGTCTGGAAGATCGTGCTGGTCGCCGAACTGCTCGGACGGCCCAACGGCATCGGCTTCGAGATCGGCGTCGCCTTCCAGCTGTTCGACATTCCGCTGCTGCTCGCCTACTCGCTCAGCTTTGCCGCCGTGGTGCTGGTGATCGAGGCCGTTATCGTCCAGCCGTTCGAGCAGCGTGCATCGAGGTGGCGGCTCCGTGCGGCTTGAGGTCGATATCAGGTCGAAGAGCTACACCAGCGCCAATGGCAAGCGCCAGGAGGTGATCGCGGGCATTGCCTTTGCGCTGCAGCGGGGCGAGGTCGGCGTCGTCGTCGGCCCCTCCGGCTGCGGCAAGAGCACGATGCTGCGGATCCTCGCCGGTCTGGACAGCGACTATCAGGGCCATGTATCGCGGCCCGAGGGAGCCCGGCTGGCGATGGTGTTCCAGGAGCCGCGGCTGCTGCCGTGGCGATCCGTCGAGGCCAACGTCCGGCTGGCAGCGCCCGATGTCGCGGAGGACAGGCTGGCCGCCATCTTCGGCGTGCTCGAGCTCGAGGGACATCGCAGCCATTTTCCAGGCGAGTTGTCGCTCGGCCTCGCCCGCCGTGTCGCGCTGGCGCGCGCCTTTGCGGTCGAGCCGGATTTCCTGATTCTCGACGAGCCGCTGGCTTCGCTCGACGACGCGCTCGCCGCGCGGCTGCGCGAGGAGATCGCGACGCTCGTGGCCTCGCGCCCCATGATCACGCTGCTAGTCACGCACAGCATGGACGACGCGGCACGGCTCGGCGACCGGATCTTCCTGCTGTCCTCACGCCCTGCCCGCCTGCTTCATTCAGTCCCGATCGACCTGCCGCGCGCGCAGCGCAACAACGACGTGGTCGCGACAATCAAGGCCGATGTGGCGCGACTGGATTTTTCCGTGTCATAGTCATGGCAACGGACATCGGACCCCAGGGAAAACGCCATGAGACGCGCATTCGCCGTGACGGCGATCATTCTGTTCGGCACCCCGCTCGCGGCCGCCGCACAAAGCAAGGGCATTCGGCTCTGGAATCTGACCACCGCAACGATGACCGGCTTTCAGCTCTCCCCGGCTGGCCAGAACAATTGGGGACCGAATCAGACGCTGAACGACAAGGACAAGGAGCTCGATCACGACGAACGGCTGAAGCTCACCGGAGTCGAGCCTGGGCGGTACGACGCCAAGGTGAGCTATGCCGGCGAGCGGCAGTGCATTGTTCGCGGCCTCGAGATCAAGGCCGACGCCGTGGTTTCGGTCGCCGACAAGGACCTCGAGGAGTGCACGAAGTAAGCAGCCAGCGTGCCGACGGCCAAGCCGGCCTCAGGCCTTGTCGTTGCTGTGGGGATATTCGCAGCGCCATCGCACTGCAGTCCATTTCGGGTGCTCGCCGATCCACTGGGCGATGTAGGGCGGCGCCTTCATCGCGCATTGCTGCAGCGAGGCGCCGCCATCCGCGAAAACGAGATGCTGCTCCTCGCAGGTGGCCGGAGACAGGACTGCGCAAACGGTGATGACGAGATCGATGGAGCTCATGGCTCGTTGTCCTTCGATAAGCCTGAAACAGCTTATCTGAAACTACGACATCCGGCTGCATCAGTTTCTCCTCGCGCAACAAATTATGCAGCGGAACCAAGGCTGGAACGACTATCCCTGGGCGAAGCCGCCCCTGACGCTTGATCCGAACCGGCAGATCGGCTGCAATGGAAGCGGTCGATCGACCTCAAAAGAGCGAATGCGGAGGAAGCAGATGCCCAAGGTTCTCGTACTCTACAAGACCCCCAAGAGCGCCGAGGCGTTCGACAAACACTATATGAACGTCCATGTGCCGCTGGCGAAGAAGATTCCCGGTCTGAAGAGCTACGATATCAGCCGGGGCCCGGTGAATGGGCCGGCGGGAGCCACCAACATCCACCTCGTTGCCACCCTGATATTCGATTCGATGCAGGCGCTGCAGGCGGGAATGGGCTCTGCCGAAGGCAAGGCGGCGGCGGGCGATCTGCCCAACTTCGCCGATGGCGGCGTCGACCTGTATATCTTCGACACGCAGGACGTTTGATCGTCACCAACGTTCGGCGGTGTGCCCGTCATACCCGATCGGCCGAGAGGCCGGTCGCCGGGACGATCTCGCGGACCGTCCATCGAATGGATCCGCCAAGCCAGTCAGAAGCGAATTGCGCTCCTCGTGGCTTGGCAGATCGCTACGCGTTACTTGCGCGCAGCACAGGCGTACATGTTGATTTCCATGCCAACCGGCACTTCGACGATCTTCGGTGTCTTCCAGGCCATTTCAAGCTCCCAAGTTCGACTATCATTGACTGACGCATTGCTCGCGCCAACATCGAAGCTAGGACCGCATCGGGGGGAACGCAAGGCTCCACAACCGTGGAGCATTTCCCCAGCGGTTGTCGATCGATTGAATGAAACAAAATCCAGCCGCCTGGCTGGACGCCGTTCCGCCTCAATCCTCGTAGGACGTTGCCCCTGAGCGGGACGGCATCTTCCCTCACGCACCGCCCGGCTGCACGTAGCAGAACACATACCGATTGCGGCTCAGGAAGATGATGCCGTGCCCCGTCGGATTTCCCCTGTCCCACTTCAGCTTGTGATCGGGGACCTCGATCTCGGTACCGACATCGATATGCGGGCGGCCACGCGGCTCATCGGGACGGTCATCGGTAATGATGACATAGGTCTTGCCGTCGCGGACATGGATCTCATCGGCAAAGTAGGCGTCGGCCTCACCGCAGCACGATGCCGTCGGCACGTCAGGCTGCATCAGCGCCTCGTACCATTGACGCAATGCAGGATCGACCGCTCCCCACTGACCGAGATCACGCGCACTCGCACTCACCCAAAGGCAACAAAGCATGCCGAGCCAAAGGATGGTTCGTCTCATCCGCCTACTCCTCTGTTATCCCGGCATGATGCGGCGAAGCAATGTTTGTGCCGCAACGCAACATCGGAGCGGTGCGATCATGCCGACCCAGATCCGCGAGCAGAGACAACGGGGATCGGCTGCTCTGTCCCGATCGAACGAGGACGGCTTCCCGATGCGCAGAGGGCGGTTGCCACCTTTTCGTATTGACGGTTCCCGATTTCGAGCGGAGTGTTGTGCCCGCAGCGTCAGGATAGGCGCGCATAAAAATCTCGGAGGAAATGAATGAAGCGGATCGCGCTGGCCGCAGGCCTCGCTATTTTTGCATCACATGGTGCAAGCGCGCAGAGCGCCGATCAGTTGGTCAAGGGTGCAACTGATACGGCGAACGTTCTCAACTACGGCATGGGCTACAATCTGCAGCGGTTCAGCCCGCTCACCCAGATCAACAAGGACAACGCCAAGAACCTGGTGCCGGTCTGGAACTACAGTTTCGCCGATGACCGCAGTGAGGAGTCGCAGCCGCTGGTGTACCAGGGCGTGCTCTACGTCACGACCCACAATGCGACGATGGCCGTCGACGCCAAGACCGGCAAGCAGATCTGGAAAAGCAAGATCGACTATCCCGCCGAGACGCCGCGCGTGGTCTGTTGCGGCATCATCAATCGCGGCGCCGCGCTGTACGACGGCAAGGTGTTCCGGACCACGCTCGATGCCAACGTGATTGCGCTCGATGCCAAGACCGGCAAGGAGCTGTGGCGTCAGAAGGCCGCTGACATCAAGGAAGGCTACTCGATGACCGTCGCGCCGCTGGTCGCCGACGGCGTCGTACTGACTGGCATCTCCGGCGCCGAGTTCGGCACCCGCGGCTTCATCGATGGTTGGGATCCGGCGACGGGCAAGCATTTGTGGCGCACACACACGGTCCCAAGCCCGGATGAACCCGGCGGCGACACCTGGAAGGGCGACACCTGGAAGCTGGGCGGCGGCTCGACCTGGATCACCGGCTCCTACGATCCCGAGCAGAACACCGTGTTCTGGGGCGTCGGTAATCCCGGACCGTTCAACGCGGCGGTGCGCCCGGGCGACAACCTCTACACCTGCTCGGTGCTCGCGCTCGATCCGAAGACCGGCAAGATGAAGTGGCACTTCCAGTTCTCGCCGAACAATCCGTTCGACTACGACGCGGTCGCGGAGATGGTGCTCGCCGACATGAACGTCGAGGGTAAGCAGACCAAGGTGCTGATGAACGCCAACCGCAATGGCTTCTTCTATGTGCTCGATCGCACCAATGGGAAGCTGCTCGCGGCCAACCCCTATGTGAAGGTGAACTGGGCCTCCAGCATCGACCTGAAGACGGGCAAGCCGGTCGAGACCGATGTGACGCGCGATGCCCGCGAGGGCAAGAAGGTCACGGTCTATCCGTCGATTCTCGGCGGCAAGAACTGGGAGCCGATGTCGTTCAATCCGCAAACCGGGTTGGCCTACGCCAACACGCTCGTGTTCGGCGGCCACTACAAGACCGAGCCTGCGACCTACAAGGCCGGCGAGTGGTACCTGGGCATGGACCTGACGGATCTGTGGGATTGGCCGGAAGGGCCGCGCGGTCAGCTCAAGGCCATCGATCCGATGACCGGCAAGACCAAGTGGGAGCAGCCGAGCGACATCCCGCGCTTCTCCGGCGTGCTGTCCACGGCAGGCGGCGTGGTGTTCTCGGGCAAGCTGACCGGCGAGTTCGAGGCTTTCGACGCCGACAGCGGCAAGAAGCTGTGGCAGTTCCAGACCGGCTCCGGCATCGAAGGCCAGCCCGTCACCTGGCAGCAGGATGGCGTGCAGTATGTCGCCGTCACCTCAGGCTACGGCGGCGTCTACTCACTGTTCTCCGGTGACGAGCGCCTCGCCAACGTTCCGGCAGGCGGCTCGCTGTGGGTCTTCGCGGTCAAGAACTGAGTGCGGATTGCCCGTGAGACAGAACATGTTCATGAAAGCGGCGGCGGCCTTCGCCGCCGTCGTGGCGATGTCGGCCGTCCTGTCGACGACTGCCCTCGCCCAACAACAAGATGGCAGCGCCGCACATAGCCAGCTGGACATCGGCAAGACGACGTTCGCTCAGAAGTGCTCGCACTGCCACGGCCCCAACATGGTGAACTCCGGCACGGTGACGCCCGACCTGCGTCGGTTTCCCGATGACCAGCCTCGTTTCGTCACCACGGTGAAGCAGGGCAAGAACGGTCGCATGCCGCCCTGGGGCGACATTCTCAGCGATGACGAGATCACCGCGCTGTGGGCCTATGTCTCGAGCCGGAGAGCGCAGTGATGCGCCATCTCTGCCGTTGGCTGACTGCCTTGATGATCTCGACAGTGTCGTCAGCCGCCTTAGCCGCTGACGACGTGCTGCGCATCTGCCTTGACGAAAATCTTCCGCCGCTCTCGGTCCATCATCGTGGCAAGCCCGGCAACGGTTTCGACGTCCTGCTCGGTCAGGCAATCGCCGACCGCCTTGGCAGAAAGCTCGAGATCCAGTGGTACGAAAGCAAATTGGACGAAGATTCCAGTCCAGCGCTGGAGGCGAACGCACTGCTCTCGGACGGACGCTGCTCGCTGCTCGGCAGCTATGCGTTCACCCAGGACGGATTGGTCGCGCCCGGCGTCAAGACAGCCAAGCTGCCGGACTTCGATGGCGCCACCCGCGACGACCGCCGCCGCCGCGTTCCGCTCGGCACGCTGATGCCGAGCAAGCCATACATGTTCTCAACACTGACCGTCGTTCTCGGACCTTCCGCGAAACAGCGCCCGATTACCGACATCGGCGACCTGGCAGGGCTGCGGCTGGCAATCGAGAGCGGCACGTTGGCGGATGCAATCCTGATGACGTTCGACAAGGGACGGCTGATCGACGACATCACGCATTTGATTCCCACGCGGGATGATCTGCTCGGGGCGCTCGAACAGGGCAAGTTCGATGCGACCCTGCTCGATGGCAGACGTTTCGATGCGTATCGGGCGGCTCATCCCGACACCAGGCTCGGCGGGTCGGGCTACAGCTATCCGATCGGCGTGAACCGCGGTTATGTCGGGCTGACCAGTTCGGCCGAACTCATCGCATCGGTCGACAAGGCCTTGACGGAACTCGACGCTTCCGGGGCCCTGGCGAATCTCGGTCGGTCCGCCGGACTGACCTACCTTCCACCGCGCGAGCCGGTGATTCTCGGTGATGCATTCCAGAGGATCATCCGGAGCGGCGCACGCTAGCGCGGCTACCTCACGACCGCTCAGCGGGCCGCAGTCTTATGAACCGACGACGGCACGACGCCGAAATATTTGCGGAAGACACGGCTGAAGTGCGACGAACTCGAAAAACCCCACGAGAACGCGACATCAGTGATGGTCTTGCCGCTCTGCGTCTCCAGTTCCTGCCGGCAATGCTGAAGCCGGGCCCGCCAGATGTAGTCGCTGACCGTCATGCCACGGTCGCTGAACACCATGTGAAGGTAGCGCTTGGTGCACCCCAGAGCCGCCGAAATCTGATCGATGCACAGATCGGGATCGCGCAGATGCTCGCGGATGAAGGCTTGAGCGCGGATATAGACCGCCTCGGGTCCCGCCCGATCCAGCATTCGATCGGCTTCACGCAGCGGCAACAGCAACAGATCGATGAGCGATTCGGCGACGCTGACAGCCGAGTTGGGCGAAAGCCGGGTCGCCTCATCGAACGCGGCATGGGTGACGTCATGCGCAATCCGACCGGTCCCGCTCCGCGCAGACAGCTTGTATGCAGGCATCTTTTCCGACCGGAAGCCGCGTTCCTGCAATAGCTCCTTCGGCACGATCACGACGTCATGGCGGGTCAGCGCGGGGCTGATGATGGTGTGCGGTAACGAGACGTCATAGGCGAGACAATCGCCCGGGCCGATCTCGATCTGGCGGCCATCCTGCTCGAAATAGGACGTTCCATAGGTCTGGAACAAGATCTTGATGTAGGGATGTGCGGCCTTTTGCGCACGCGCATAGGTATGCGCAATACGGTGCTGGCTGGCCTCGATCTGGCAGAGCTTCAGGCGCGACACCGTCGTGAAATTGATGCGCCCCTCGAATGAGGCGCCCTCCAGCGGATCGACATCGAAACGTCCGCACAGGTCGGTCAGTGCATCTGACCAACGCTGGATCTGGCTCTTCGGTGAGAATCCCGAAGTATTAAGCGAGCGGATCGTGTCGGACATGTTTCATCCACCGATTCATGATCGAAACGCAACGGGTCCGCCGCCGGACGGCGAACGAGACTGTAGCAAGATTGCTCCCATTTTAAGGCCGCGGCTTTCGCGGCGCACTTCGTTCCATAACTTCCCCCGGATGATCCTCCGCCTTCGTCTCTGTAAGGTCAAGGGAAACGTCAACCTTCGGTGGAACCGCGGTGCTGCAAATTGATGCTCCGCAGCAAGAATGGCGCTCATGTTGCGGACCAGCAAAGCAAAATCTCCTTCAAAAACTTCTATTCGCTTCACTCTTGAGCAAGCTCTTTTCTCTTTTGGGCAAGTTTCCCGGTCGAGAAGTGGATATTCAATGATGCCGAAAACGAATACTGGGCCGCGTGCTGCGGAACCTCAGTTGAACCCGGGAGGAAAGACGATGCGAAGAGTGCTACTCGCAACATGTCTGACGTCAGTCGCGGCGCTTGCCGCGGGTGGCGCGTGGGCCAGTGAAGAGCTGGTCAAGATGTCGGCCAACCCGAAGGACTGGGTGATGCCGGCGGGAGACTACGCCAATACGCGTTACTCCAAGCTCAATCAGATCAACGCTCAGAACGTCGGCAAGCTGCAGGTCGCGTGGACCTTCTCCACCGGCGTGCTGCGCGGCCACGAAGGCGGACCGCTCATCATCGGCAACTTGATGTATGTGCATACGCCGTTCCCGAACAAGGTGTATGCGCTCGATCTCGCGCAGGACAACAAGATCGTCTGGAAGTACGAGCCCAAGCAGGATCCGAACGTCATTCCGGTGATGTGCTGCGACACCGTCAACCGCGGCGTCGCCTATGGGGACGGCAAGATCTTCCTGCATCAGGCCGACGACAAGCTGGTGGCGATCGACGCCAAGACCGGCCAGCACGTCTGGACCGCCGTCAATGGCGATCCGAGCAAGGGACAGACCGGAACCTCGGCTCCGCTCGTGGTGAAGGACAAGGTGTTGGTCGGCACGTCCGGCGGCGAGTTCGGCGTCCAGTGCAGCATGACCGCTTACGATATCAAGAGCGGCAAGCAGGTCTGGAAGGCGTACTCCGAAGGTCCGGATGACCAGATCCTGTTCGACGCCAACACCACGGCGCTCGGCAAGCCGGTCGGCAAGGACTCGAGCCTGAAGACCTGGCAAGGCGATCAGTGGAAGACCGGCGGCGGCTGCACCTGGGGCTGGATCTCCTACGATCCGCAGCTCGACATGGTCTATTACGGGTCGGGCAATCCCTCGACCTGGAATCCGAAGCAGCGTCCCGGCGACAACAAGTGGTCGATGACAATCTTCGCCCGCCATGCCGACACCGGCGTCGCGAAGTGGGTCTATCAGATGACGCCCCACGACGAGTGGGACTATGACGGCGTCAACGAGATGATCCTGTCCGACCAGTCCATCAACGGCCAACCGCGCAAGCTGCTCACGCACTTCGATCGTAACGGCCTCGGCTATACGCTCGACCGTGCCACGGGCGAGTTGCTCGTTGCCGAGAAGTTCGACCCGAAGGTGAACTGGACCACCGGCGTCGACATGGACAAGAACTCTGCGACCTACGGCCGTCCCAAGGTCGTCGATCAGTACTCGACCGACAAGCAGGGTGAGGACGTCAACACCAAGGGCATCTGCCCGGCGGCGCTGGGCACCAAGGACGAGCAGCCGGCGGCCTACTCGCCGGACACGCAACTGTTCTACGTGCCCACCAACCATGTCTGCATGGACTACGAGCCCTTCAAGGTGAGCTACACCGCAGGTCAGCCCTATGTCGGCGCAACCCTGTCGATGTATCCGCCGGCGGGTGAGACCCATATGGGCAACTTCATCGCCTGGGACGGCAAGACCGGCAAGATCGCCTGGTCGAACAAGGAGCCGTTCTCGGTGTGGTCGGGTGCGCTCGCGACGGCCGGCGGCGTGGTATTCTACGGAACGCTCGAAGGCTACCTCAAGGCGGTCGATGCCAAGACGGGCAAGGAGCTCTACAAGTTCAAGACCCCGTCCGGCATCATCGGCAACGTCACGACCTACGAGGCGAACGGCAAGCAGTACGTCGCCGTCCTCTCGGGTGTCGGTGGCTGGGCCGGCATTGGTCTCGCGGCGGGTCTGACCGATCCGACTGCCGGTCTCGGTGCCGTCGGCGGCTATGCCGCGCTGAGCAACTACACCGCTCTCGGCGGCGCGCTCACCGTGTTCTCGCTGCCGCAGTAAGCCAGGTACCTGCCTCCGGCGCATGGATCTCGTCCATGCGCCGGTTCGCCTGTTCCAAAAAATTATGGGAAAACGCCCTTGCGTAGAATCTGGTTTGCGGTCGCCACGGCTCTGTTCCTGGCAACCGGCGGGATGACTGTCGCCGAAAATGCCTGGGCGGAAAGTCCGGGAGATCCTGCGGCCGTCAAGTCCGAGGACGGGAAGTACTTCGATAAGGATGGCAATCCGACCTACAAGGTGGGCGCCGACGGATCGGTCGACTGGTACACCTACTCCGGATACCGCCGCTATCATTCCGAATGCCACGTCTGCCACGGGCCCGACGGCATGGGATCGACTTATGCGCCTGCGCTGAAGGACTCGGTCAAGACCATGAGCTACGGCGATTTCATCGGTGTCATCGCCAGCGGCCGCAAGAATGTCAGCACGTCCCAGGAGAACGTCATGCCGGCTTTCGGCGACAATCCGAACGTGGCCTGCTACATGGACGACCTCTACATCTACCTGCGTGCCCGCGGCAATGACGCGGTAGGACGCGTTCGCCCGGCCAAGCACGAGGACAAACCGCCAGCCTATACGGAAGCGGAGAACTCCTGCATGGGCAAGAAATGACTGACGACGGGGACCGCGGCTGAACAGTTTCCCTGGGCAGCGTCGCGGGCTCAAGAGAATGAAAGAGGAGTTTGAGACATGAAGACGCGCGCCGCGGTCGCTTTCGAAGCCAAGAAGCCGCTGGAGATCGTCGAGGTCGACCTCGAAGGGCCGAAGGCCGGCGAGGTACTGGTCGAGATCAAGGCCACCGGCATCTGCCACACCGATGCCTACACGCTCGACGGTTTCGACAGCGAGGGCATCTTCCCCTCGATCCTCGGCCATGAGGGCGCCGGCATCGTGCGCGAGGTCGGCCCGGGCGTGACCTCGGTCAAGCCCGGCGACCACGTCATTCCGCTCTACACACCGGAATGCCGCCAGTGCAAGAGCTGCCTCAGCCGCAAGACCAATCTCTGCACCGCGATCCGCGCCACGCAGGGCAAGGGCCTGATGCCCGACGGCACGTCGCGCTTCAGCTACAAGGGCCAGGCCATCTACCACTACATGGGCTGCTCGACCTTCTCCAACTTCACCGTGTTGCCGGAGATCGCGGTCGCCAAGATCCGCGAGGACGCGCCCTTCGACAAGAGCTGCTATATCGGCTGCGGTGTCACCACCGGCGTCGGCGCGGTCGTCAACACGGCCAAGGTCACGCCCGGCTCGAACGTCGTGGTGTTCGGCCTCGGCGGCATCGGGCTCAATGTCATTCAGGGCGCCAGGATGGCGGGGGCCGACAAGATCATCGGCGTTGACCTCAATGACAGCAAGGAGGAATGGGGCCGCCGCTTCGGCATGACCCATTTCGTCAACCCGAAGAAGGTGACCGGCGACATCGTCCAGCACCTGGTCGCGCTGACCGACGGCGGTGCCGACTACACCTTCGACTGCACCGGCAATACCACGGTGATGCGCCAGGCGCTGGAAGCCTGCCATCGCGGCTGGGGCGAATCGATCATCATCGGTGTCGCCGAGGCCGGCAAGGAGATCGCGACCCGCCCATTCCAGCTCGTCACCGGACGCGTCTGGAAGGGCACGGCGTTCGGCGGCGCGCGCGGGCGCACCGACGTTCCCAAGATCGTCGACTGGTACATGAACGGGAAGATCGAAATCGACCCGATGATCACCCACACGCTCAAGCTCGAAGACATCAACAAGGGCTTCGACCTGATGCATGAGGGCAAATCGATCCGTTCCGTCGTCGTGTTCTGACCCCAAGCACGCAAAACTGAGGAGGATTGCGCCATGACTGTCCACATCCATCCGTCCGTCGATAACGGCGTCAAACAGGGAAGCGGCCATTTCGCCGGCGGCACGCTGGTCTGCAAATGCCACGACCGGCCGGTCAAGGTCGGCATCAAGGGCGATGTCGCGCATAACCACGCGTGCGGCTGCACCAAATGCTGGAAGCCCTCCGGCGCGACCTTCTCGGTCGTTGCCGTGGTGCCGCGGCAGAACGTCACGGTGCTGGAGAACGGCGACAAGCTCAAGATCGTCGATCCCTCCGCCGTCATCCAGCGCTATGCCTGCACCGGCTGCGGCACGCATATGTATGGCCGCATCGAGAACACGGGCCACCCGTTCTACGGCCTCGACTTCATTCACCCCGAGCTGTTCCAGGAGCAGGGTTCGGCCGCGCCGGGCTTTGCGGCCTTCGTCTCCTCGGTGATCGAGTCGGGCGTGAAGCCGGAACAGATGGGCGAGATTCGGGCGCGATTGAAGGAGCTGGGGCTCGAGCCCTATGACTGCCTGTCGCCGGCCCTGATGGATGCGATTGCCACCCACGTGGCGAAAGCAAAGGCGGCCTGACGGCCGCCACGGACCAAGCGTACAACTGAAGCGTTCCTTCCTGAAGACTTGGTGCCTCGCCTGCCCCACGCCGGCGAGGCATTCTTTTTTTGTCGCCGCTTTGGTCAGGCGGCCGCCATTGTCGTCGGCGCATCGCCCATTGTTCCGTATTTGCATTGCAGCGGGCTGCACGCGCAGCGCTCGTCTGCTCTGACACCACACGCGCCTGTGTAGACCGATGCCTGTCCCGGTCTGCTATCATCAGTAGTCTTCCGACAACTCTCAATTGATCCGGCGCGTGCACGTAAGGACATGTGGTCCCGCGCGCGTCCACCAACGATCAGAACCAGCGACCATTGGTCCGACAGAGCGAGGGCGAACATGATCAAGGTGAAAATCAACGGACAGGAGCAGAGCTGGGATGGCGATCCGAGCCTGCCGCTGCTGTGGTATCTGCGCGACGAGCTGGGTTTGACCGGAACGAAATACGGGTGCGGCGCAGCGCTGTGCGGCGCCTGCACCGTGATAGTCGACAAGGAAGCGGCGCGCGCCTGCATCACCGCAGTGTCGGATGTCGCGGGACGAGAGGTCACCACCATCGAAGGTCTGCATCCGACCGGAGATCATCCGGTGCAGAAGGCATGGCGGCAGGTCAACGTGCCGCAATGCGGCTTCTGCCAGGCCGGGCAGATCATGCAAGCGGCCGCACTCTTGAACGAGAATCCCAAACCGTCGCATGACCAGATCAGGGATGCGATGGCCGGCAACATCTGCCGCTGCGGCTGCTATCAGCGCATCGAGAATGCGGTCCATCTGGCCTCGACGGGGGTGTGATCATGAACATCATCGCAAATCCCGACATCGCAAAGTCCGCGTCTCGCCGCGGCTTCGAGCGCCATCTCAAGGTCGAGAACGTCTCGCGCCGTACCATCCTGCAGACGCTGGGCCTCGCGGGCGGGTTCGTGCTCGCGGCTCCCTTGCTGTCGCGCCCGGCGTTTGCCGCCTATGAAACCGGCGCCGGCAAGATGCCGCACGGCACCGTGGTCGATCCCAAGGTTTTCGTTTCGATCGCCCGCGACGGCATCGTGTCGATCCTCGCCCACCGCTCCGAGATGGGCACAGGCGTGCGTACCAGCCTGCCGCTGATCGTGGCGGAGGAGATGGAAGCCGACTGGTCGCGCGTGCGCGTCGTGCAGGCCCCCGGCGACGAGGTGAAGTTCGGCAACCAGGATACCGACGGTTCGCGCAGCACGCGGCATTATCTGCTGCCGATGCGACAGATCGGCGCCATGGCGCGGGCGATGCTCGAAGCCGCGGCGGCCCAGCGCCTCGGCGTGCCGCCGAGCGAAGTGAAAGCCGTCAATCATGAGGTCGTGCACAGCGCCAGCGGCCGCCGCCTCGGCTTCGGCGAGCTCGCGGCCGATGCCGCCAGTCTGCCGGTGCCTGCGGTTGACACTGTGCAGCTGAAATCGCCGAAGGACTTCCGCTATCTCGGCAAGGGTCAGGTCAGCATCGTCGATCTGCACGACATCACCGTCGGCAAGGCGCGCTACGGCGCCGATGTCCGCCTGCCCGGCATGAAATACGCGGTCATCGCCCGGCCACCGGTGACCGGCGGCAAGGTCAAGTCGTTCGATCCGGCCGAGGCGCTGAAGGTGCCCGGCGTCGAGCAGGTGATCGAGGTCAAGGGCTGGCCCTGGCCGTCGAAGTTCCAGCCGCTTGGCGGCGTCGCGGTGATCGCGCGCAACACCGGCGCCGCGATCAAGGGCCGCGACGTGCTCAAGATCGAGTGGGACGACGGCGCCAATGCGAGCTACGACTCTGTCGCCTATCGGGCCGAGCTCGAGGCCGCCGCGCGCCAGCCGGGCCTCGTCGTACGCGAGGAAGGCGACGTCGAGGCCGCGCTGAAGTCGGCCGACAAGGTGATCACCGGCGAGTACTATCTGCCGCATTTCGCCCATGCCAGCATGGAGCCGCCGGTCGCGGTCGCCGACGTCAAGGGCGACAAGGCCGAGATCTGGGCGCCTGTGCAGAGCCCCGGCGGCACGCACGAGGATGTCGCCAAGACGCTGCAGATCCCGCCGGAGAACGTGACCGTCAACGTCACCCTGCTCGGCGGCGGGTTCGGGCGGAAGTCCAAATGCGACTTCGCGCTCGAGGCTGCCCTGCTGTCGAAGACGCTGGGCGCACCGGTCAAGGTGCAGTGGACGCGCGATGACGACCTCCATCACGATTTCCTGCACACCGTGTCGGTGGAGCGCATCGAAGCCGGGCTCGACAAGAGCGGCAAGGTGGTGGCCTGGCGCCACCGCAGCGCCGCGCCAACCATCCTGTCGACCTTCGCGGCGGGCGCCGATCATGCCGCGCCGTTCGAGCTCGGCATGGGCCTCGTCGACATGCCGTTCGAGATCGCCAACATCCAATGTGAGAATCCCGCCGCCAAGGCGATGACCCGCATCGGCTGGTTCCGCTCGGTCTCCAACATCCCGCGCGCCTTCGCCGTGCAGTCGATGGTCGGCGAGATCGCGCACGCGACCGGCCGCGACCAGAAGGACACGCTGCTCGATCTGATCGGCACTCCGCGCGTCCTGAAGCTCGCCTCGGTGAAGGATCTCTGGAACTACGGCGAGCCCTACGAGAGCTATCCGATCGACACCGGCCGGCTGCGCCGCGTCGTCGAGTTCGTGGCCGAGAAGGGCAATTGGGGCCGCTCGGTGCCCAAGGGCCACGGCCTCGGCATCGCCGCGCATCGCAGCTTCGTCAGCTACATCGCCACCATCGTGGAGGTGTCGGTCGACGACAAGGGCAAGCTCGTGGTGCATCAGGTCGACACCGCGATCGACTGCGGCACCTTCGTCAACCCCGAGCGCATCGCCTCGCAGCTCGAAGGCGCCGCGATCATGGGGCTGAGCCTCGCCAAATATGGCGAGATCAGCTTCAAGAATGGCCGGGTGCAGCAGCGCAACTTCGACGACCATCCGGTGGTCCGAATCGACGAGGCGCCGCTGGTCACCAACGTGCACATCGTGCCCGTTGATCCCGACACGCCGCCGAGCGGCGTCGGCGAGCCGGGCGTGCCGCCATTCGCGCCGGCGCTCGCCAACGCGATCTTTGCCGCCACCGGCAAGCGCCTGCGCGCATTGCCGATCGGCAATCAGCTCGCGACGTGAGCTTGCAGCAATCAGCAGATCATCGGCCGGAGCGATCCGACCGATGATCACGCCAGAAGAAGCAGGATCAGTCAGCGCCCGTAGCGCACCGAGGCATAGCGGCCGATCACGGCGGACGGCGAGGTTTGCATCACCGCGCTCGAGACCGGCGTCACCGGCACCTTCCGCCTCACCGTGCGCAAGGACATGGACATCACCTGGCCGTTCGCCGAGAACGCCACCCACCTGATGTCGATCGGCCTCGACGAGGATCTCGATGACGCCGCCAAGCAGGCGGTGCGCGAGATGGTCAAGCACGTCTGCGCCCGCACCAACCTGTCGCGCAACCAGGCCTACATGCTGTGCTCGCTGGCCGGCAATCTGCGCGTCACCCAGCTGGTCGACGGCAACAAGGGCATCCACATGCTGCTGCCGAAATCCTATCTGTAGGCCCTCCTCTACCGGTTCACGAAGCGGTCGCGCGCGGTCAGCACGACCTGGCCGTTGGCATCGACCGCCTGGAAGGTAACATCGGCATCCACAGACTCGGGCATGGTCAGCGTCACCCGCAGCGCCTCCGAGCCGTCCGGCTCGACCTCGATCGCATCCGCCGCCGCATGGCCGACGATGGCGAGCGCCGCATCGATGCCGCTGATGCCGAGCCTGAAGCTCTGCACGGCGGACGACTTGTTGAGCAGCTTCACCGTGTAGCCGTTGCGCACCGAGCCATCCGACAGCCGCACCGACATCGGATCGCGATCATGCTGCACCGACAGCACGGCGGTGGTCTTCGTGACGAACGAAACAGCGATCACGCCGGCCACAGCGACGCAGGCGAGCGCGAGCCCGATCGTCTTCGGCCGCACCAGCCGTGAGACACGCGGCTCGCCGACACGGCCACGCTCGATGTTGCGCCAGCTCTCGTAGTCGATCAGGCCGCGCGGACGGTCGAGCTTGGCCATCACGCCGTCGCAGGCATCGACGCAGAGGCCGCAATTGATGCAGGCGAAGCTCGGCCCCTGGCGGATGTCGATGCCGATCGGGCAGACGGCGACGCAGGCGCCGCAATCGACGCAATCGCCGGCCGGCAGCCCCTGCGACCGCGCCTCGGCGGCCTTCTTCGCCGACATCCGGGTCTCGCCGCGATAGTCGCGATAGTTCACCGTGAAGGCTTCCGGATCCCAGATCGCGCCTTGAAGACGCGGCCACGGGCACATGAAGGTGCAGACCTGCTCGCGCGCGAAACCGGCGAGGCCATAGGTCGTGCCGGCGAACACCAAGGTCCAGGTCAGCGCGGTCGCCGACATCTCGCCATGCAGGACATCGCGCACCAGCTCCGGCGCATCGGTGAAGTAGAAGATCAAGGTGCCGCCGGTGCCGAGCGCGATCGCCATCCACAGCGCGTGCTTGGTGGCGATCTGTGCGATCCGCCGCGCCGTCAGCGGCGCGCCGACGTTCTTCAGCCGCTGCCGGCGGTCGCCCTCGACCAGGCGCTCGACCAGCAGGAACAGGTCGGTCCACACCGTCTGCGGACAGGCGAAGCCGCACCACAGGCGGCCGGCCAGCGCGTTGACCAGGACGAGGATGAACGTCGCCAGCAGCATCGCCGCGGTGATGAGATAGAGATCCTGCGGCCAGATCTCGGCGGGGCCAAGATAGAGCTTTCCGTGGGCGAAATCGAGCAGCACGGCTTGGCCTGGCGCATTCGGCCCGCGGTTCCAGCGGACGAACGGCGTGATGTAGTAGACGGCGAGCGTCAGAACGAGAATCAGCCATTTCAGCCGCCGGATTGGCCCCTTGACGCCTTGCGGAACCACCGGGCCGCCAGCGCTGCGCAACGACCGTGCCGGGCCGCGGGCCTGACCCTGGCCCTTGCTTGGGCTCTGGCCCTGCGCCATGCGCCGCGTCTTGGCGTGATCGATCTCGATGGTGATGGCCACGGCTGCCCTCGTTTCGCTCGGCTGATGCAGGGCAACGATAGGCGGCGGTGCTCGGCGGCTCTTTGTCGGGCCACAAACTTGCGAACGGCTGGCAGCGCCTGTTTGCGCGGGAACAACGATAGTTCCCGTCCGGCAGGCGATGAGAGGCGCGGCGCCGCGAGCGCCACGGCGGCAGTCGCAGCATCCGGAGGGATGGCTGGGGCTGCCGCGCTTGTTGGATAGCGCGCGTAGCGACGCTCGCTGCTCGCCTCTCCCCGCGCGCGGGGAGAAGGCGCGTATCGGTATTGCGGCGGCGACTTCCGTTCCGATCGGCAGCGTCAACGTGCTGCACACGACGTGTGGTCCAGCCCCTCTCTCAGACGATCTTGATCGACATGTCCGGCAGGCCCTCGAGCTTGCACAAGAGCACGTCGCCCTTGACGACCGGGCCGACATTCTCCGGCGTGCCGGAATAGATGATGTCGCCGGCCTTCAGCTCGAACGCCTCGGACAGTTTCGCGATCTGCTCGGCGACGCTCCAGATCATCTTGGTGAGGTCGGAGTTCTGCCGGACCGTGCCGTTGACCGCGAGCGAGATCGCGCCCTTGGTGAAGTGGCCGACCTTCGCCACCGGATGGATCGGGCCGAGCACGGCGGCATGATCAAAACTCTTGCCGATCTCCCATGGCTTCTTCTCGGCGGCCATGCCGTTCTGCAGGTCACGGCGGGTCATGTCGAGGCCGAGCGCGTAGCCATAGACATGATCGAGCGCGGACTCGGCGGGAATGTTGGTGCCGCCGGATTTCAGCGCCGCGACCAGTTCGACCTCGTGATGATAGTTCTTGGTCAGCGACGGATAAGGATGATCGGCGACCTCGCCGATCGCGACGTTCTGGATCGCGTCGGTCGGCTTCTGGAAGAAGAACGGCGGCTCGCGGTTCGGATCGGAGCCGCGCTCGATGGCGTGCGCCGCGTAGTTGCGGCCGATGCAGTAGATGCGGCGGACGGGGAACACACCCTGCTCGCCGGCGATCGGAATGGTGGTCGCCGGCACGGCGAAGATCGGCTTCGGCCCGGCCTGTGCCGCGGCAGGGTAGGTGTCCGTCATGATCGCAGCCGCTGCGGCGGCGCTGCCGGCGACGAGGAGATCGCGGCGTGAGGTGTCTGCCATGGGTTTCCTCCTGGGATCAGCCGTTGCGGCCGGCTGATTTGTTGGTGGTGGCGCGCCAGCATCGGCGCCCCGCTCAACTGATAAGCATATCCAATATGCCAGCGCCACCATGCGCGTACGCGCCGTCGCCCTCGCAGCGCAACACGCGCCCGAAGCGATGCTCGAGACCCTCGCCGGAAACGCGAGGGCGCAGGGAAGGCCGGACCTCGACTGAGGCCCGTGGCCCGCCTGCGGAAAAAATGCAGGCGGCAGGAACCACAGGTTCAGCCGGACAGACCCGGCCTTCCCTGCGCGATGGGTGAACGTCTGCTCCGAGCTCTCCCCGGGGACCGGCTTGTTTGCCCCCGTCACCTGCGCAACCCGTCAGGTCGGCATCAGGCTTGGCGCCAGCATCGGGGCGCCAGGACCACACGGCTTGAACGTCCGCGAGCTGACAGTCGTCTTGCGCAAAAGCGCCTGACAGACCCGCGGCCACCGCTCCCCGCCTCAACGTATCGTGACGACGCGTACGCCCCTCTGCATGAGGCGGGATGGAGGGAGGAGAGCATATCTTCCGATAAAACGAAAGTTGGAAATTTTTACGCCGAGATCTGGACAGAGGCGATCGCGCTGAGCGCGCTGCGGAATTTTCGTTTTCGGCGCAGGCACGATCTGGATCATGAGAGGGGTTGCGGGGCGGTGGATCTTGTCGCGCCCGAGCCCGAGTCGCCCGACGGGCATGCACCGCCATCGGCACGCGCGTAGCCCGGATGAGCGCAGCGACATCCGCGGGTCCCCTACGCCTCGTGCGATCCCGGATATCGCTGCGCTCATCCGGGCGACGCTACAGTCGGGCGTCGAAGGACGACCGCAGGCGGGCAGCCGGCACGTGATCTGCCGGACCTTCGCTCGCGTTTCCTCGTTATTCAAACCTGACGGCGCAACCGCCATGACCGAGCCGACACCACCGAGGAGACGCCGCATGCTGATCTGGCTCGCAGGCGCCACCGTGCTTGTCCTCGCCGGCGCCGCCATTGCCGCAGGGCCGCTCATGAGCCGGGTCGAACATCCCAGATACGACGTCGTTTCGCGCGATGGCGACTTCGAAATCCGCGCCTATGCACCGATGATCATCGCGCAGGCCGAGGTGCAGGGCGCGCGCAAGCCGGCGATCGAGGAAGGCTTTCGCATCATCGCCGGCTACATTTTCGGCGCCAACCGTGCGAAAGCCAAGATCGCGATGACGGCACCGGTGCAGCAGCAGGCCAGCGCCACCATCGCGCCCGCCGATGGCGTCGCCAGCGACCGCTGGAGCATCAGCTTCGTGATGCCCTCGAACTGGTCGCTCGACACTCTGCCGCCGCCGGCCGATGCCCGGATCAAGCTGACGGCCCAGTCTGCGCAGCGCATGGTCGCGATCACCTTTTCGGGCTCCACCTCCGACGGCATCATCGCCGACAAGACTCGCCAACTGCGCGACTACACGCAGCGCAAGGGGCTGACCGTCACCGGATCGCCGCTGCTCGCGTTCTACAATCCGCCCTGGATCCTGCCGATGCTGCGGCGGAACGAGGTCATGCTGGCGTGTAGTTGCTAAAGCGAGATGAGAGAGAGCGGCCTGATTTTGTAGTCAAGGTCGGCTCGCAACTGTCACCACGACGCGCAACGAGCTCCCTCTCTGGCTTTGCCGAGCCCTCTCCTCGGTCATTCCGGGGCGCGCGCAGCGCGAACCCGGAATCCATCCTTCAGCACGTCGCGCGGCTCGATGGATTCCGGGCTCGTCGCGCTGGCGCGCGCCGCCCCGGAATGACGCGAAGATCAAACGCGCCAGAACCCATGTCGTGACTTCAATCGGAGATTAGGCGCCTCACCCCTCGATGATCGCCACCGCCCGCGTCCATCCGGCCGAGGCGCGCTCGATCTTGACCGGGAAACACGACACCATGAACCCCGTCGACGGCAGTTGCTCCAGATTGTGCAGCTTCTCAAGATGGCAATAGCCGATGTGGCGTCCGGCCTTGTGGCCTTCCCAGATCAGCGCGGCATCGTGGGTCTCGGCGTATTTCTGCGCGGTGAACACGAACGGCGCGTCCCAGCTCCAGCCGTCGGTGCCGGTCAGGCGCACGCCGCGCTCGAGCAGATACATCGTCGCCTCATAGCCCATGCCGCAGCCGGAATTGACGTAGTTGGCCTGGCCGAAGCGCGCGCCGGCCGAGGTATTGACGACGACGATCTCGAGCGGCGACAGCGTGTGGCCGATGCGCTTGAGCTCATCCTCGACATCCCTCGCGGTCACCACATAGCCGTCCGGGAAACGACGGAAGTCGAGCTTCACGCCCGGCTGCAGACACCACTCTAGCGGCACCTCGTCGATGGTCCAGGCGCGCTCGCCACGATTCATCGTCGGATGAAAATGCCAGGGCGCATCGAGATGCGTGCCGTTGTGGGTCGAAAGATTCACCTGCTCGACCGCCCAGCCCTGCCCGTCCGGCAGATCCTCGGCTTTCAGCCCGTCGAAGAACTGCAGCATGCGCGGCAGGCCCTGCTGATGGTCGATATAGGTGATGGTCGGATGATTGCCGGGCGGATCGGCGGGCACGTCGTTCTGCAAGGGCACGGAGATGTCGATCAGTCTGCGGGCCATGGGCGGTCCTCTCGCTTTGTCGTTATTGGTTGTTGTCGTCGGCAGCAGGATCAGACGTCCTGCCGCTCGACCTTGTTCTTCAGGATGCCGATCTTCTCGACCTCGAGCTCGATCACGTCGCCATGCTCGAGATACCAGCCGAGCTCGAGACCGCAGCCGTTGCCGACGGTGCCCGAGCCGATGAACTCGCCGGGCATCAGGGTCTCGTCCTTGCTGATATAGGCGATCAGCTCCTCGAACGAAAACAGCATGCCCTCGCTGACGCCACGCGAGCGGACCTCGCCGTTGACCCGCGCCTCCATCTTCAGGCGATAGGGGTCGCCGATCTCGTCCGGGGTCACGATCCACGGCCCCATCACGTTGCCGCCGTCAAAGCTCTTGCCTTTGGAGGGGCCGAGCCGGCCGTCCATCTCGATGCGCTGCGTGTCGCGCGCGGAGAAGTCGTTGAAGATCGTGAAGCCGAAGATGTGATCGCGCGCCTTCGCGGCCGGAATATCCTTGCCTTTGCCCCTGGTGATGATGCCGAACTCCAGCTCATAGTCCATCACCTTGCTGTAGCGCGGCCATTTCACCGTCGTGTTCGGGCCACGCACGCTGAAGCGGTTGGTGATGTAGAAGATCGGGACCTTGCGATAGACCTCGGGCAATTCGCCGAGCGGCTCGGCATCGATGCGCGCGAGCTCCTGCGCGTCGCCGCGCTGCCGCGCCGCGAGCTTTCGCTGGCCGCGCGGCGCCTGCAGGATGTGCAGCGGAAACGACATGCCGTCGCGCATCTGCCGCGGCTCCGGCACCGGGGCCAGCAGCTCGGTGCCGCCGACGTCGTGCGAGAGGCTTTCGTCGCTGCCATGGCGCTCGACCAGCGCGCGTGCTGCGTCGAGCGCGGCTTCGCCGGCATCGATCAACGACAGCATCGAGCCGAACGCCGGATTGCTCTTGCCAGCGCGGTCGGCGGCCGCGGCGATGTCGAAAAGCTTGGAATCGCCGCCATGGACGACGCCGATCCGCTCCCCGCCTTCCGCCCGAAATGTCGCAAGTTTCACGCTGGCCTCCCCTTGTGTTCTGTCTGAAAATATACAAACATAGAAAATATCGATAAACAAGAGGCGTCCGAGAGACGGGCGCCCGGGGGAGGAGTCAAGGATGCGTCATCGGATCATCAGCGCTGCGCTCGGATCGGTGCTGGCCACGCTTGTGCTCACATCTGCGACACGCGCCGAGAAGATCCAGATCGGCTGCACCGCCACCTCGGACTGCGCCTCGGCGATGGTCGCGGTCGATGAGGGTCTCTTCAAGAAGCACGGGCTCGACGCAGAGATGGTGCTGATCGGGATCAACTCGAACATCCCCGCAGCCATCCTCTCCAACTCGATCCAGATCGGCGGGCCGACATCGACCGTGTTCCTCCAGGCCGCCGACGGTGGGCTCGACCTCGTCGCGGTCTCCGGCGCCTCGATCATGAACAAGACCTCGAACGATGCGGTCGCCGCCTTCGTGCGCAACGGCATCACCATCACTGGGCCGCAGGACTTCAAGGGCAAGAAGGTCGGCGCCCCCGGCATCGGCGCCTTCCTGCACGTGCTGTTCGTGAAATGGCTGGTCGAGAAGGGCGTCGATCCACGAAGCGTCAACTTCGTCGAGGTGACGTTTCCGACCATGGCCGACACCATCAAGTCGGGCGGCGTCGATGCGGTGCTGACGGCCGAGCCGTTCGTGACGCGCATGACCAATGCCAGCCTCGGCACGGTCGGCGCGCGCTACGCCGCCGAACTCGCCCGCACCGAGCCGATCATCTTCTATGCGGCCTCGCGCGAATGGGCCGAGAAGAACCCGGAGACGGTGAAGAAATTCCGCGCCGCCATCGCGGAGACCGCCCCAATCGTGAACAATGATCGTGAGAAGGCCTCGGCCGCCATCGCCAAGTTCACCAAGCAACCGCTGGAGCTGGTCAAGCTGACGGCGCCGAACTACGCCGAGCCGGTGCTGAAGCCCGAGCAGCTGGCGTGGTGGATCGACGTGATGTCGGCGCAGAAGATGCTGCAGACCAAGCTCGACCTCAAGACATTGATCCTCAACTGATGACGGCAACGAACCCGATCCTGCAGACTGAGCCGACGAGCGGCGACACGCTCAGCGAGCGCGCCGCCGCGCTGATCGAGCGCGACATCGTCGCCGGCATTCTGGCCCCCGGCTCGCGTCTGGGGATCGTCGAGCTCGCCAGGCGCTACGAGATCGGGCCGACGCCGCTGCGCGAGGGGCTGTCGCGGCTGGTATCGCGCGGCCTGATCGTCGGCATCGGCCAGCGCGGTTTTCGCGTCGCCGAGGTCAGCCGGGACGATCTCGTCGACATCACGCGCATGCGCACTGTCGTGGAGAAAGAGGCGCTGCGGCTGGCGATGCAGAGCGGCGACGACCAATGGGAGGCCGGCATCATCGCCGCGCTCCATCAGATGCGCCGCTACATCCAGCGCATGCAGACCGAGTTCCGCGAAGGCGCGCCGGAGTTCGATCGCTTGCACAAGGCGTTTCACACCGCGCTGCTGGCGGCCTGCGGATCACGGCGCCTGCTTGCCGCTCATTCGGATCTCTACGACCAGGCCTATCGCTACCGCCGCGTGATGATGCGCAGCTTCGAGGATGGCAGCGGATTCATCAAGGAGCACGAGACGCTCGCCGACCTCGTGCTCGCGCGCAATGCCGCCGCGGCCCAAGCGCGGCTTGAGGCACATCTGTGCTCGACCGTCGATATCGTCTATCCGCATCCGAAGGGAGCCTGAGATGGCAGAGCCTGCCCTCGCATTGGTGCAATCATCTCCCTCGCCTGCGCGCGCGCAGATCGCCTTCGACGATGTCGCGCTGGTGCTCGGCGGCAAGACGATCATCGACACGATCAGCCTGGAGGTCGCATCTGGCGAGATCCTGTGCGTGGTCGGCGCCTCCGGCTGCGGCAAGACCACGGCGCTGCGGCTGGCGGCCGGGCTGTACCAGCCGACCGGCGGCAGCGTGCGCTTCGAGGGCGAGGCGATGCGCGCGCCGCGGCGCGAGATCGCCGTCGTGTTCCAGGACTATGGCAAGGCGCTGCTGCCGTGGCGCACCGCCGCCGGCAACATCTCGCTGGCCTTGGAGACGATCGGAATGCCCTCCGCACAGCGCGAGGCGCGCATCGCCGAGTTGCTCGCCAAGGTCGGGCTCGCCGGCCATGCGGCCAAATATCCGACCGAGATGTCGGGCGGCATGCAGCAGCGGCTGCAGATCGCGCGCTGCCTCGCGCAGGATCCGAAGGTGCTGCTGATGGATGAGCCGTTCGGCGCGCTGGACGCGATGACGCGCCAGGGACTGCAGGACGAGATGCTGGCGCTGGTGGCGGCGACCGGCGCCACCGTCGTGTTCGTCACGCATGATCTCGAGGAGGCGATCTATCTCGGCGACCGCGTGGTCGGCCTGCTGCCGCATCCCGGCCGCGTCGGCCTGGAATTGAAGATCGGCCTGCCGCGGCCGCGCGACCAGTTGGCGACGCGCGAGCATCCGGAGTTCCTGCGGCTGCGGCGCGAGTTGTTCGACTTCATCAAGGCGAGCGAATGACGATGCCGGATCGCATCAAGCCCGCGCTGCTGCCGTTCGCGGCACTGCTCGTGTTCGAAGCCTGGATGCGGCTCGCCGGCGTGCAGAGCGACTCGCTGGCGCCGCCGAGCGCGATCGCGCTCGCCTTGCTGGGCGCGCTGACCGACGGCTCGCTGCTGGCGGCGACGCGCGACACGCTCGCCTCGGTGTTCGCCGGCCTCGCGCTCGGCGGCACCATCGGCCTCGTGCTGGGCATCGCGCTCGGCCTGTCGCCTATCTTCAACCGGCTGATGGAGGTCACGATCGAGGCGATCAGGCCCATTCCTTCAGTGGCGCTGCTGCCGATCGCGCTGATCGCGCTCGGCTTCGGCTATCGCATGGAGATCGCGATCGTCGCCTTTGCCTGCGTCTGGCCGGTGCTGATCGTGACGCGTGCCGCGGTGGGCGGCATCGAGCCGCGGCTGATCGAGGTGGCGCGCGTGCTGCGGCTGACGCAGCGCGATCGCATCAGGAAGATCGTCATCCCCGCCGCCCTGCCCCGCATCTTTCTGGCGTTCCGGCTCGCCGCCGGCATCGCGCTGATCGTCGCGGTCACGGTGGAGATCGCGATCAACCCGCTCGGCCTCGGCGCCGCCATCATGACCGCGCAGCAGGCGTTGCGGCCCGATCTGATGCTGGCCTATCTGGTATGGATCGGCGTGACCGGGTTTGCGCTCAATACCGCGCTGATGGCTGCACAACAAAGCTTGTTCGAGCGCGCGGCCGCGATGGGAGACCCCGCATGAAGTGGTCGGTCGCCGCCTGGCGCCTCGCCAGCTTCGCCGTCGCCGCCGGCATCATCGTGCTGTGGCAGTGCGCCGCCGATCAGCGGCTGATATCACCGGTGTTTCTTCCCAGCCCCGACCGCGCCTGGGCGGCGCTGCTGCGCGGCTTCACGAGCGGCGATCTCCTGACCAAGCTCACGGGCACCCTCACGCATATGGCCTATGGCTGGCTGCTCGCCTCCGCCGCCGGCATCGCGCTCGGCGCCATGATCGGCTCCTCGAAGGCGATGCGCATCTACGTCGCACCGACCCTGGAGCTGCTGCGGCCGCTGCCGGTCTCAGCGATCATTCCTGTCGCCATCGCCGTTCTTGGACTGAGCCAGGGCATGGCGCTGTTCGTGATCGCGTTCGGCTCGCTGTGGCCGCTGCTGCTCGGGACGATCCACGGCTTCGCCGCGGTCGAACCACGACTCTACGAAGTCGCGCGGGTGCTGCACATGTCGCGGCTCGCCGTGATCTTCAAGATCGCGCTGCCATCGGCGGCACCCGACATCCTCGCCGGCATGCGGCTGAGCCTCACGGTCGCGCTGATCCTCGCCGTCGTCTGCGAGATGCTCGCCGGTCTCGACGGCCTCGGCCAATGGGTGCTGCTGTCGGCGCGCTCGTTCCGCTCGGCGGATCTGTTTGCCGGCGTGATGCTGCTCGGAATCATCGGCTACACGACCGCGCTCGCGATGGGCGCGGCCGAGAGCCGGCTGCTGCGCTGGCAGCACGCGCGGCGCTGAGGCTCCGGTCGCACGCGCCCGGTCGGCGACGCGGCGTGGGGCGATCTCGATCTCACACTGTCGCGGAGATATCACCGGCTTGGAGGAGCGCGACTGGACCGAACGCCCATGGGGCCGATTGCGGGGGCCAGAGCACCACCCCACCCCCCTGAAAGAAAGAGGCCGCCGACACACGAAGTGCAGGCGGCCCAAGTCCAGGGAGGAAACGCCCCAAGAAGGGCTAGTTTTTACTTACTAGATCAGGAGAGTCGTGGGTATCCGGATGATACCGGAGGTTGTCATCGCGCTGACGGGTTCCATATCCCGACCGAGATACCGCCAGGTTACGCCGCCTGACGCTCCTCATACCCAACAAATTCCGTGACCTTCTCGGCATTGGAGTCGACCCACCCTGCCATCGGTCCTCCTCCTGCAACGACTGCTCGCGGGGCGCGCGAACCCTCCTCGACACCGGCGGCACGGCACAATGCGAGCCGCGACTTGTAGGTGGCGATCTCAAAAGTCTCGAATGTTGTTGGCGAAGGTGTTCTTCAGGAACTCGTCGCCGAACATCGCATGTTCGATCGCCGCCAAGAGCGGGACCTTCTCAGCGCCACATGGTTGGTGTGACAAGATGCGCGTCATCGGTTCGTTTCCGACCGAGAGCGCCAGGGCTTTGTGCAGCCTCATCGACATTGGGCGCAGGCTCGATTGCTGGCGCGTGGTCGAGCTGGATCACAGGAACCGCGGCGGGGTGTTCCGGAGCGCTGCGCTGATCGCGCGCGCAAGGGAAAGCGGAACTTGCCGAATCACTCGGCTGGTCAACGGGGTCGTGCATGTGGCAGCTCCGAGCCCTGAAGCGGCGATTACTAATCCCTTCCGAGACTAGGCGATATCAACTGCGTTAATCCATGCGCGATCTCGCCGCGTGCGGCCGATTCACCCGCAAGGCGGCGGACGACCGTGTGCTTGCCATCCGTTCGTGGCTGCTCGATGACGCCTCCCGCACTGCACGCGGAATCGTGATGGCCGTTCCGCCGGCATCAGCGCACGCGCGCGCCGACGCGGTCGAGCAGTGCCGCACCGGTGCGGATGCCATTGTAGAAGCAGTCGATCGTCATGTTCTCGTTGGGCGCGTGATTGGCCTCGTCGGCATTCGCATAGGGAACGACGAAGGCGGGAATGCCGAGGATCTTGGTGAAGACGTAGTCCGGCAGACTGCCGCCGGTGCACGGGAATTCGAGCGGCGTCACGCCCTGCGCAAGCGCAATCGCGTCGCGGATGATCGCGGCGAACGGCGAATCAAGTGGCACGCGCGACGGCAGCATGCCGCCGCGCCGGATGAACTCCACCTCCGGCGCATGGCGCTTCACATGCGCCTCCACCTTCGCCAACACGTCGTCCGGCGTCATCGCCTCGACCAGGCGGATGTCGCATTTGGCGAAGGCCTCGCAGGGCAGCACGGTCTTGCTGCCCGGTCCGCCATAACCGCCGTGCAAGCCGTTGATGGTCAGCGTCGGATGGAACATCAGACGTTCGTAGTAGCCGCGGTCGGGCGGCGCATCGAGATGGCTGAGACCGAGGCTCGCCTTGGCGGCATCGAGGTCCAGCGGCAGGCGCTTCACGGCAGCAATGTCCAGCTCGCTCGGCGGCACGATCGCATCATGCAGCCCCTCGATGGTGATCTCGCCCGCGGCATTCTTCATCGTCCCGAGCAGGTGGACCAACGTCCAGATCGGATTCGGCACGATGCCGCCGAGGTTGCCAGAATGCACGTCGCGGCTGGCGTGCTTCGCGCGCAGCTCGAACGAGCACATGCCGCGCACGCCATAGGTCATGGTCGGCCGCCCCGAGGGGTGCATCGGCCCGTCCGCGGTGACGACGAAATCGGCTTTCAGCTCGTCGCGATGCTCAGCGACGAAATCGGCGATGCGCGGGCTGCCGATCTCCTCCTCGCCTTCGAGCAGAAAGATCACGTTGCAGGGCAGCTCGCCATGCACTCGGAGATGGGATTCGATCGCCATGAGCTGCGCGAAATGTTGCCCCTTGTTGTCGCCGATGCCGCGGGCATAGATGCGGCCATCGCGGATGGTCGGCTCGAACGGCGGACTCAGCCACAGCTCCAACGGATCCGGCGGCTGCACGTCGTAGTGCCCGTAGAGCAGCACGGTAGGTGCGCCCGGCTTCTTCTGCCAGCGTCCGAGCACCATCGGATGCCCGGCGGTCGCGATCGTCTCGGCGTCGAGGCCCATCTCCTGCAGCATGGCGACCAGCAGCGCGGCGACCTCGGTGATGCCGATGTTATGAGCGCTGATCGAGGGATGCCGGACATAGTCCATCACGCGGGCCAGGAAATCCTGCTTTTGATTCTCGATGTGAGCGAACACTGCCTTCAGGCCAGCAGATGGACGCGGCAGGCTACGCTCTTCATTCATGATGTCGGCTTTCGGCGCGTGCGGTGGACGGACAGGCTCATGTTCGATCGAATTGGACCGAAAAGCAAATCACGCGCGGAGCGAGCCCCGCGCGTGATCGATTGACCGCTCGATGCGGCGCGATGCTCAACCCTTGACGGCCGCGACCACGATCTCGATCAGCGCGCCGCCGCCGAGATCGGAGACGCCGACCGTGGCGCGAACCGGCAGGTCGTCGCCGAAGAACGCAGTCCAGGCCGCATCCATCTCCTTCTTCTTCGACAGGTCGGTGACGAAGATCTGGCCGGAGACGACGCGCGACCTGTCGGTGCCAGCTTCCTTCAGGAAGCCGTCGATCTTGCCGAGGATGTTGCGGGTCTGCTCGCCCATCGAGGCCGAGGTATCGTCGGCGATGGTGCCGCCGATGAAGACGAAGCCGTTGGCCTCGACGATGCGGTGGTGGATGGCGGAGCGGATCTTGCGGGTGATGGTCATCATGTCCTCATGTGGATGGTGAAGGGATGGAGTTCTGAAAGCGCGCGATGCTGAGATCGCCGATGCGCGTCTGGGTGCCGCCGTGCGCGATGAGCTCGGCCATCACCGCGCCGGCGCCGGGGCCGAGCTGGAAGCCGTGCGCCGAGAAGCCGAACTGGTGATACAGCCCGTCGTGAACGGCGCTCGGCCCGAACACCGGAATGTCGTCGCGCATGCGCGCCTCGATGCCGGCCCAGGCGCGCACGATGGTCGCGCGGCGCATCACCGCGAACAGCTCCGCGACGGTGCGCGCGCTCTCCGACAGCTTGCGCCAGTCGAGCACGGTCTCGTTGCGGTCCTGGTCGGGCGTTGCAAGATGGCCCCCGCCGATCAGCACCGTGCCGTTGGGGAACTGCTTGAACGACAGCTTGCGGCCGCGCAGGATGACGACGGGATCGATGAAGTGCGCGACGGGCGACGTGATCATCAGCATCGGCGCGATGGTCTCGACCGGCACCGGCTCGCCGCACTGTTCCGCAATGCGGCCGGCCCAGGCGCCGGCGGCATTGACCAGCACCGGAGCGGCAAAGCTCTCGGAGCCGACGTCGACATGCCAAAGCTTGCCGTCCTTGCGGATGTTCGTCGCGGCCACGCCCTCGCGAATGAGCGCGCCGAGCTGCTCCGCCTTGCGGCGGAACGCCGTCGTGGTGCGCGCGGGCTGCGCCGCGCCGTCGCGCCGCGACACCACGCCGCCCGGACAGCTCTCCGCCACCGCCGGCACGAGGCGACGCAGTTCCGTGCCGTCGATCAGCTCCTCGTGGCCGAAGCCGCGCGCGTTGAGATCGGCGACGCGGGCGCGACAGGCGTCGAGCTCCGCGTCGTTCTCGGCGACCAGCACCTGGCCGAAGCTTTCGAAGCCGCAATCATCATCGACCAGGTCGCTGATGTTCTCCCAGATGCCCATCGAGCGGATCGACAGCGGAATCTCCGCGACGTCGCGCGCGAGCTGGCGCACGCCGCCGGCGTTGACACCGGAGGCGTGGCGGCCGGCATAGTCCTTCTCGATCAGCACGGGCTTGAGCCCTGCCAAGCACAGATGCAGCGCGGTGGAGCAGCCGTGAATGCCACCACCCACGATGATGGCATCCGTCTTCACCGTCATCCGCGCACCACGGCCTTGGTGGCCTCTTCGGTCTTCGGCAGGCCTGCGAGCTCCGACAGCATGATCGGCTTCACCGGCGCGCGCAGCCGGTAGTAGCCAATCTCCTGCGGGGTCTTGCCGCGCGCCTCGGCCATCAGCTCGGTGACGGTGAGGCCACACAGCCGCCCCTGGCACGGCCCCATGCCGGTGCGGCGATAGGCCTTGAGCTGGTTCGGCCCGGTGGCGCCGATCGCGACGGAGTCGAGCACGTCCTTGGCGGTGATCTCCTCGCAGCGGCATACGATGGTGTCGCCCTGCGGGATACGGAACTGCTTTGCCGGCTGGAACAGAACGTCGAGGAAGGTCCTGCCGCGCTCGGCGCGGGCCAGCTCCGCAGACCTATCGGTGACCTTTGCGCGCGGGCGAAGCGCCTTGATCGCATCCCCGGCCGCCCGCCGGCCGCGCACCACGGCCGCCTGCGCACCGCCAATGCCGGCGCCATCGCCGGCAATGGCGATGCCGGGAATGGAGCTGTTACCAAGGGCATCCAGCACCGGAGTCCAGCACAGCTGCAGCTCGTTCCAGCGATGCTCGACACCGGCGGCCATCGCGAGATTCACATTGGGGACCACGCCCTGATGCAGCAGCAGCAACTCGGCCGCCAGTGTCTCGCGCTTGCCGCCCGCTGTGGCGTAGCTGACCGCCGAGAGCTTGCCCTCGCCCTCTGCCACGAGTTCGGTCACGCCGCTGGTGACGCGCACCTTCGCGCGCACCTCGCGCATCATCGCGAGCCCCTTGCCGAAATAGGGCGAGGTCAGGAACGCGAGGGCATGAGGCAGCGCCGCGATGTAGTTGGCGCGCTGGGTGGTGTCGAGAATGCGATCGATGCGGCCGCCGAGGCGCAGGATCTGCGCCGCGAGCAGCCACAGCAGCGGCCCCTGCCCGGCCAAAATCGTCGGGCCGTCAGGCACGAGGCCGGAGGATTTCAACATCGTCTGCGCCGCGCCCGCGGTCATCACGCCGGGCAGGGTCCAGCCGGGAATCGGGAACGGACGCTCCTGCGCTCCGGTCGCGATGATGACCCGCTTGGCCTTGATGAAGGCCGAGCCGCCGGCCACCGAGACGCCGATCTCGAGATTGCGGTCGAGGCTCCACACCGTGGCGCGATGAATGATCTCCGCACCGCTGTCGCGCGCGGCTTTCACGAGCTGCTTGCCGGACCAATAGTCCGCGCCGAGCAGCGCTTCGCTCTTCAGAGGCGTCGCATCGATCGCACGCCAGACCTGGCCGCCGGGGCCGGCGTTCTCGTCGAGCAGCAGCGTCGACAGAGCGGCGCCAGCCGTCATCTCTGCAGCAGCGAGGCCCGCAGGACCGGCGCCGATCACCACGGCGTCATATTCATCATGCTTCGGCGCGGCGCTCATTTGCCGATCTCCCGCTTGCCCTTCTGGACTTCGATCTGCATGCCCTCGGCGACAGGCACGAGACAGCCTTGCCGGTTACCGACTCCATCGATGGTGACGAGGCAGTCGAAGCACACGCCCATCATGCAATAAGGCAGGCGCCTTGCGCCGCTGACCGCGGTGGCGCGCCGGACGTCGAGGCCGGAGGCGAGCAGCGCCGCCGACACGGAGTCACCCTCGCGCGCGGCAATCGGCTGGCCCCCGACATGGATCGTCACCGATCCCCTCGCATCACCCTCAGTTCGTTTGAACATCATCGTCTCCATGGCGCCTTGCGCCGTCATCCCTCAGTAGTAGCCACTGCCGCCCGCTCCCGCTTTGCTGTCGAAGCGGCTGGCTGTGAATGCACCGACCAGCTCCGGCTCGAGCGCGCCGTCCTTGACCATGCGCGCGATGTCGAAAGCGTGGTTCGCCGCGAGCGTCACGCCGGAATGGCAGCAGGCGACGAAGGCGCCCGGGTGGCTCTCCGACTGCTCGTAGATCGGAAAGCCGTCCTTCGGCATCACGCGGATGCCGGTCCAGCTCCTGACGACGTTGAGCCGCGCCAGATGCGGGAAGGTGCGCTGGGCGCGATCGGCCATGACCGCGTTGACGGAAAAGTTCTGCACGCGGTCGTCGAGCTCGTCCTCCTTGCTGTCGCCGATCATCACCGTGCCCTCGTCTGTCTGGCGGATCGTGGTCAACGGATGCGGCAAGAACGGCATCGTGCGCTCGGTCACGACGATCTGGCCGCGCGTCGGCCCCATCGGCGCCGACAGCCCGACCATCGGCGCCAGGGTCTGGTTGGCATTTCCTGCCGCGAGCACGACCTTCGCCGCGCGGATCTCGCCTTGCGCCGTCGTCAGCCTGAACTCACTGCCGTCCAGCGCGATCGCACCGACCGCACGCTCCGGCAGATAGTCGACGCCGAACTGCTTCATGCCGGCGTGCAGGGCGCGGAAGGTGCGCAGCGAATTCACGTGACCGTCATAAGGGCAGAAGCTGCCGCCCGAGACCTCCGGGCCGATCAGCGGCAGCATCTTCTTCACCTCGGACGCCGGCAGCATCTCCATCTGATAGTCGGCGGCGCCGACCTGGTTGTGCATGCGCGCGACGAGCTGGGTGCGCTGCTCGTACTCGGCCTCGCCGAGGGTGAGATGAAAGCCGCCGTTCTGCTGCAGCACCACGTCGAGACCGGTCTGCGCCTTCAGCTCCTCGGCGAGCTTCGGCCACGCCTTGGAGCCGCGCACCGTCCAGCCGGTGTAGGCCGGCATGCCCAGGCCCTTGCTCTGCACCCACACCAGCGCGAAGTTGGCGCGCGAGGCACGCTTGGCGATGTCGCCCTCGTCGAGCACGGCGACGCGCTGACCGAGCCGGCCGAGCCCCCAGGCAATCGCAGAGCCGAGCAGGCCGCCGCCGACGACGGCGACGTCATAGTCTCTCATCGTAGTATCTCCTATCGTCCTGCGTCGCCGCCTTTGGCAGTGAGCACGCGGTCGAGGCCATAGACGCGATCGAGCACGATCAGGACGGTCATGGTGATGGCGATGACGCTGGCCGACACCGACGTCACCAGCGGATCGATGTTGTCCTGGATGTAGAGGAACATGCGCACCGGCAAGGTCTCGGTGCCGGGCGTCGCCAGGAACACGGTCATGGTCAGATCGTCGAACGACTGGATGAAGGCGAGCATCCAGCCGCTCACGATGCCAGGCAGGATCGCGGGCAAGGTGACGCGGCGAAACATGGTCCAGCCGTCGGCACCGAGCGAGACCGCGGCCATCTCGATCGACCGGTCCATGCCGGTCGCGGCCGCAAGCGTCAGCCGCAGCGCGAACGGAAACACCACGACGACATGGGCGATCACCAGCGCCACGAAGGTGCCGCCGATGCCGACCGACGTGAAGAAGCGCAGGAAGGCGATGCCGAGCACGACGTGCGGGATCATCAAGGGCGACAGGAACAGCGCCGACAGCGCGCCACGGCCGCGGAAGCGATAGCGGCTGATCGCCAGCGCCGCCGGCACCGCGAACAAGAGCGCCACGCACGAGGACAGCGCGCCGAGCCACAGGCTCACGCCGAAGGCGTGGACGAATTCCGGATAGTCGGCGAGCGCCCTGAACCAGCGCAGCGAGAAGCTGGTGATCGGGATCGACAGAAAACCTTCGGGCGTGAACGCAACCCAGCACACGACGACGATCGGCGCCACCATGAAGACGACGAACACGGCATGGAAGATCAGCGCCAGAGGGCCGTTCCGGCTCATCGGAACACCTCCTGATAGCGGCGCTCGATCAGCGCGTTGGAGCCGACGACGATCAGGACGAGCGCGATCAGCAGCAGCACGGCGACCGCGGCGCCGAGCGGCCAGTTCAACGTATTGAGGAATTCGTCATAGGCGAGCGTCGCCGCGACCTTGAGCCTGCGGCCGCCGATGATCGCCGGCGTCGCGAACGCGCTGGCGGACAGCGAGAATACGATGATGGCGCCCGACAGCACGCCCGGCATGATCTGCGGCAGCACGATGCGGCGGACCACCGTCAGCGAGCTTGCCCCCAGCGACAGCGCCGCATTCTCGACCTGCGGATCGAGCCGCTGCAGCGCGGTCCACACCGCGAGCACCATGAACGGCATCATCGCATGCGCCAGCGCGATCACCATGCCGGTCTCGGTGAACATGAACCTGATTGGTGACTCGATCAGGCCTGATGTCATCAGGAGCTTGTTGGCGAGCCCGTTGTTACCGCCGAACAGGAGCGCCCAGCCGAGGGTGCGCGCAACGACCGAGATCAGCAGCGGGCCGATGATCACCAGCAGGAAGAGACCCTTCCACGGCCCCTGCATGCGGTTGAGGATATAGGCCTCCGGTACGCCGAACACCGCCGTGATCAAGGTCGCCAGCACCGCGACGCGGAAGGTGCGCCAGAACATCTCCGCGTAGTAGGGATCGTCCACGATCTCGCGCCAGTTCTTCAGGATGAAGACCGGCTCGATGCCCTTGTACTGGCCCCAATCGTGGAACGACAGCATCACGGTCATCGCCAACGGGATCACGACGACGCCCAGGAACAGCATCAAGGCCGGCAGCGCCAGCGAAAGGCCGGCGCGCGTCTCCGACGAGTTGGACGCGACGGTCGCGCTCATGCTGCAGCCTTCGCAGCGCGCAGGCTCATGTCCGAGACCTGCCAGACGAGATGCACCGCTGCGCCCTGCTCCGGCTGCGGCTGGCCGTCATTCTGCCGGATCACGATGGCGGGCCCGCATTCGGTGTCGCATTGGAACAGCCAGTGATTGCCCTGGAAGATGCGGCTCGTGATGCGCCCTGCAAGCCCGGCGTCGCCGAAGTTGATGCGCTCGGGCCGGACGCTGACGGCTACGGCGCCGGCCACGCCGGCCGGCGCCGGCGCACTCCACGATCCCGCGACCAGTCTGGCCTGCCCCCCGGTGTGGTCCACGGTCGCAGCAAACTCGTTGGTCTTGCCGAGAAACTGCGCGACGAAGGCGGAAGCCGGCTGCTCGTAGACCTGCTGCGGCGTGCCGATCTGCTCGATCCTGCCCTTGCTCATCACGACGATGCGGTCGGACAGCGACATCGCCTCGATCTGGTCATGGGTGACGAGGATGGTCGTGGTGCCGAGATCGCGCTGGATCTGGCGCAGCTCGATCTGCATGTCCTCGCGCAGGCGCGCATCGAGGTTGGACAGGGGCTCATCGAGCAGCAGCAGGCTCGGCCGGATCACCAGCGCGCGCGCGAGCGCAACGCGCTGCTGCTGGCCGCCGGACATGCGGCGGGGATGACGGTCCTCATAGCCGGCGAGGCCGACCAGCGCGAGCGCCGATCGCACGCGCTCCTCGCGTTCCTTGCGCGCGACTTTGCGCATCTCCAGGCCGAACGCGACGTTCTCGGCCGCGGTCATGTGAGGAAACAGCGCGTAGCTCTGGAACACGATGCCGAGGCCGCGCTTCGCCGGTGGCACTGCGACGAGGTCCCTGCCCTCGAGGCGGATCGCGCCGTGTGAGGGATCGAGGAAGCCCGCGATCATCTGCAACGTGGTGGTCTTGCCGCAGCCCGAGGGGCCGAGGAACGAGATGAACTCGCCCTTGGCGACGCCGAGGCTGAACTCTTCGACGGCCGCGTTGGGGCCGAAAGATTTGCCGACGCGATCGATCTCGAGGAAGGACATGCTTTGGATCCAGATGGGCGAGGAATACTGGCGCCCCGCGCACGGTGCACTTCCCTTCCCCCCTGCGGGGAAGGGAGAACACCGTCGTCAACGAGAGGCTCGCAACAAACGACCAGTCAGCGTTCGACCTCGCGATTCCAGCGCTTGGTCCATTCCTCGCGCTTTTCGTTGACCACGGTCCAATCGGGCGCATAGACCTTGGCGGCGCGTTCGCCGATCGGCGCCATCGCGCCCACGCCCTCGGGGACCACGACGGACTTCACGACCGGGCCATAGCCATATTCCTTCAGCATCGTGAGCTGGATCTTCGGATCGAGCAGCAGCTTGATGAAGCTCGAGGCCAGCGGCGAGACCGACAGCTTGGCGATCGGACACGCCGTCGTCAGCAGGCTCACGGCCCCTTCTTTCGGATAGACGAAATCGACCGGGAAGCCGGTGTTGGCAAAGCTCTGCACGCGACCGCTGCCCCACACCGCGATGACCGCCTGCCCCGATTGGAACAGCTCGGTCATCTTGCCGGGCGACGGCTCGTAGGCCAGCACGTTGGGATTGATGTCATTCTTGAAGATCTTGAAACCGGCATCGACATTGCTCTCGCTGCCGCCGTTCATCTTCGCCAGCATCAGGAGCACGTTGAGGCCGTAGGTGTTGTTGATCGGCGGAATGACGAGCAGCTGCTTGTATTTCGGATCCTTGAGATCGTTCCACGAGGTCGGCGCGGCCCAGCCTTTCTCGGCAAACACCTTCTTGTTGTACATCAGGCCGGTGGCGACGAGGCCAATGGCGACCGCCTTGTCGTCCTTGAAGCGCGCGACCTCCAGCAGATCGCCGGGCAGTCCGGTGACCTTGTCGCAGAAGCCGAGCTGGATCGCCTGGTACATCGGGCCGTCATCGACGATCGCGACGTCGATCTGCTGGTTGCCCTTCTGCGCCTGCAGCTTGGCGAGGGTGTCGGTGGAGTTGCCAGCGACGTATTCGACCTTGACGCCGTTGGCCTGCTCGAACGGCGGGATCACCTCCTCGCGGATCGTCTTCTCGAACGAGCCGCCATAGCCGGCGACATAGAGCGTCTTCTGCTGAGCCCAGACCTGCGAGGCAGAGGCCAGGACGGCGACGCCGACCGCCATCAGGAGTTTAGGGTGCTTCATCGGACCGATCTCCATCATCTTGGATACGAGACGGTATTAAAAAACCGCCCCAGGGAGATCGGCTTGCCCGATGGCATCCGCACCCCAGAAACCCGGAGCTGAAGAGCCTAAAAAACGAGCCTTCCCTCACCCTGCCAAAAAAGATCGCAGCAGAGTCTTTGATCGTCCAATGAATAATGGCACCCTATTCATACGAGAATGTTATGGATGTGAGGACGTATGGCGCGGATCAACTCGCGGCAGGTCGAAGCCTTCCGGGCGATGATGCTGAGCGGCAGTGTGACGGAAGCCGCCAAGCTGATGGCGGTGACCCAGCCGGCGGTCAGCCGGCTGCTGCGCGACCTGCAGGCGCTGCTCAAGATGGAGTTGTTCGAGCGCCGCGGCACCGGCCTGGTGCCGACCGCGGCAGCGACGGCGCTCTACATGGAGGTCGAGCGCTCCTTCGTCGGGCTCGATCGCATCACCGCGGCCGCTGAGGAGATCCGTGGCCGGCGCACCGGGACGCTGCGCATTGCCGCGCTCCCCGCGCTCGCCAATGGCTATCTGCCGCGGCTCGCAGGCCACTTCCTGCAGGAACGGCCGAACCTCAACCTCGCGTTCTTCGGCGTGATCTCGCCGATCGTGATCGACTGGGTGCTGAACGCGCAATGCGACGTCGGCTTTGCCGAGGTGCCGATCGCCCATGCCGGGCTGCCGAGCATCAAGCTGCCGGCGCTGCCGCGCGTCGCCGTTCTCCCCGCAGGCCATCCGCATTGCGCGAAGACGATCTTGGTGCCGCGCGACTTCGAGGGGGAGACCTTCATCTCGCTCTCGTCAGGCTCCACCAGCCGGCATCTGATCGATCAGATCTTCCATCGCGAGGATGTCAGGCGCGTGCTGCGGGTCGAGACGACGCTGTCGGAAATCATGTGCGGGATGGTGTCGTCGGGATTGGGCGTCTCGATTTGCGATCCGTTCACCGCGCGCGAATTCGACGGCCGTGGCGTGGTGATGCGGCCATTCATGCCGCGCATCGATTTCGAATTCGCCGCGGTGTTCCCACCGCAGCGCAGCCCCTCGCCGGTGGCGCTGGACCTCGTCGAGTCGGTGCGACAGGCCCTGGAAGAGCTCGGCCGAGCATCGATCCCTGGAGAAACCGATGAAGGTTAGCTGGGCGAACCTAGAACCCGCTGATTGAGCGGCGTGTGATCTGCTCCTTGCTGAGAGCCACCAAGGCCGACGCCCTCGCCACGGACCAGAACGCGGGAATGCTTGTGATTGAGAGTCTGCCGGTTTACGGGCTCATTTCCTGCCGCGCGCCCCGAGGCTCATAGAACAAGGGACCGACAGGAATCTCCAAGAACGTCTCGTTTTGCCGCTGGATGAGCAGTGCATCCAGTCCTTGCTTCTGCGCCAGCGCCTTGCCTTGCTCCGGACCGAGAACCATGAGCGCAGTGGCCCAGGCATCGGCGTCCATGCAGCTAGCGGCAACGACTGAAACTGACGCAATTCCATTTTCTACCGGACCGCCGCGCGATCGGTCCATCGTATGAGAGAGGCGCTTTCGCCCGATATCGACCCAGCGCCGATAGTCGCCCGACGTCGCGACCGCCGCATCACGCAATTCGATCACGCCGAGCGGACCGCGCCGTTCATAGTCAGGCGCTTCCACCGCTACGCGCCACGAGGCTCCGTCTGCCTTGGCGCCCCGCGCTTTCAACTCTCCATCAAGCCCGACCAGCGCATTGGAGACGCCGAAGATCTCAACCACACGCATCATCTCGTCCACGGCAAAACCCTTGGCGATGCCCGAAAGATCGAGGGCGAAGTGGCTATGTTTGCGCGCCCTTCGTCCCGGCACATCCAGTTCAAGAACAGTGTGGGTTGGTGGCATCCGCTCGCGAAGAGCCGCGCGAAGCGCTTGCGCGTCTGGCGCCGAACTGGGAGGTCCGAAACCCCAGGCATTGACGAGACTTCCGAGGCCGACGTCAAAGGCGCCGCCCGAGGCGCGTCCGATTGCAACTCCCCGCTCCAAAACCCGCATGAGTTCAATCGGCAAGGATTCCCAGGTGCCCGGCGACGCTGCATTGAGACGCATCAGGTCGCTGTCCGGCTTCCATGTGGACATCTGATGGTCGACGCAATCGACGGCGTGAGCCAATGCGGCTTCCAGCGCGGCAAGATCGGTCGACGGCGGTGCATAGAGCAGCGCCGACCAGCGCGTTCCCATGGTGGCGCCGCTCAATACATGACGGAGCAGGTCAGTAGACATCTTCAACATACCTCCCTTGGGCTTTGAGTGCGACAGGATCCAGACCGAGGGGCGCCAATACGTCCGCCACCGCCTGCATGACGTCCGCTGCCATGTCGCGCCCGCCACAGACCATGACCTGCGCTCCGTTGGCGACGAGTGCGCGCAGGCGATCGGCGTCATCGCGCAGGCGATCCTGCACATAGCCGCCGCCTTTCACGCGCGAGAAGGCAGTGGTGAGGCTCGTCAGTCGTTTCTCACCCAGCCAGCCATCGATTTCGTGCTCATAAAGAAAGTCCGAGGCTGGATCGCGCCCGCCGAAATAGAGATGCATCGGCCGGCGCCCGCCGTTGGCACGAACAAATCCTGCCAGCGGACCTATGCCGGTGCCGGCGCCGATCAGGATCACCGGTTTTCGTCCATGTGAAGGACGGAAAACGGGGTTTGCCTTCAAGAAGGCCTCGACCCTGTCGCCCGGCTGAAGGCCGTGAAGCAGACCGGAGCAAAGTCCGCCCGGACGCTTGCGGACGCAGATTTCGACGAAGCCATCACGGGTCGAACTTGCCAACGAATAGTAGCGCGGCAAGTTGCAGTCCGGCGGCAGAACCGCGATCAAGTCGCCTGCGGCGAAGCGCGGCCAGGCATGCCCTGTGAGGCGCGCGAACATGCCGCTTCTTGGCAGCGCGAAGCGCAGCACGCAGGTTGGCGCCTGCACCTCCGCGCCGTAATCGACGCGTTCGATGAGCGTCAGCGTATGAGTACGCGGCCGCTCCGGCAAATGTATCAGCGCAATGTCTTCACCCATGACGTCCGACAGGGCCTCGCCCCACCGCGCAAACTCTTGCCCGGACTGGCGGTCGATCGTGACCAGCGGCATCAACGATCTCGAACCTTTACGCGCCAGGGCCGCTTCGACGTCGCGGGCGAATTGACAGAATTGCGGGAATTGCCGATCACCGAAGCCGAGGACCGCGACCGGAAAAGGCAGTGGCGCGGTGATCGCGTCGAGACGTTTGAGGAACGCGCCGGCTGTCGCCGGCGCTGCGCCGTCGCCATAGGTTGCCGTCAGCAGGAACATGCGCTGCGTCGACGGATAGGATCGTAACAAGCTGTCCATCGGAGCGACGTGAACCCTGTGCCCGTTGGCCGTCAGCGCGGCATACAGCGTGCGGGCGAAGCCCCATGTGCTGCCGCCCTCGCTGCCGACCAGGATCACGGTGTCGGCATCTTTGGCGGGAACGTTGTCGGTGATGGGAGCGTGAGCGTGCTTCCTGCTCGACCACACCACGGCTCCGCTTAACCCGAGCAGCGGCACGCCGAGGGCGCTGACGCCGAGCAGCAATCCAAGCCACCAGAGCCCTTGCCCGGTGTGCAGCATGTAGATGAATTCGTAGATCTGCCGGGCGACCGAATTGTCCTGCCAACCCAGCAGCTCTCCACTGACCGAGTCGACGTAGCCCTCGCCTGCAGCCGTGGCTAGCTGGAAGAGATCGTTCGGATTCGCGGGGTTGGGAAACGTCAATTCACGCAGTTGGGAAAGATCGATGCCGCGCAAAGCCTGAATTTGCTCGACCGGAAGAGCTTGGCCGCGGCTTGTCACGCTCGGAAATGCGGACACCTGTGCCGTGCCGTCCGGGATCAGTCCGAACGTCGTGAGCGACAGATACAGCGCCGTCATCGCCGACAGCACGAGCCCGAAGGCCACCAGCCGACCGAGATCGGTATGCAGGCGTTGCATGCCGCCGCCGCGGGAGCAGCCGAGAATGTGCCGCCACCCTCCCATGCGCCGGGCCGTCATCTGCAGACCTGACAGCGTCAGGACAAGCATCGCGAATGCGCTCGCGCCTGCGGCCATGCGTCCGCCATCGCTCAGAAAGAACGAGCGGTGCAGGTTTGTCATCCAGCGCTCGAACGGGGAGCGCACGTAGTCCGAAACCGGCTTGCCGCTGGAAGGGTCCACCACGCTCGCGGCCGGGCCCGCTGCTCCGGAGTAGAAGGCGATGACCTTGCCGGAGGTCAGTCGCTTGATCTGCTCGACGCCAGGATATCTGTGGGCGATCCGGCCGGCGAGGTCGGCGACGCTAATGCTGTCTGGCGATATCGCACCAGCTCTTTCCCAAGCCGGGATCACCGACAGCACCGCTCCGCTCAGGACAAGCACCATCAGCGGCAGGATGACGGCAAAGGCCAGGCCCCTATGAATCCAGCGCAGCATCACACCCATCCTAAGGCTACATGTCGTAAGCGAACGAGCGGATGTAGGTGCGCCCTGCCAGCGGCCGGCCCGCGCCCGCGGATGTCAGCGGAACGACCACCTCGGACGGGCTGTCGCGCATGTCCTCGGCGGCGGCGTCGATATGCAGCTTGTAGCCCGCATCGAAGAGCGCATCCGCAAGATCGAGCGTGATTTTCAGCGTACGGCCGGCTCCGACGCTTGCGCCGGTGATGCCGTTGATATCGGCAAGGTTTCCACGAGAACTGCGCTCCCAGCCGCTGAGATGGCTGTAATATTTGGACTTGGAGCCCGCCATCCACAGCGTGCCTTTGTAAGCTCCGGTCGCGTCGGTCACGTAGAGCGCCAAATACGCGCCGTTCCCGCCGTAGTTGTTGAGCGTCGTGGTCAACGTGACGGGTCGCGCCATGGCCAGCCCGGGGGCGGTCAGCGCGGTGGTCAGGGCAAGGGCGGCAATCATCGATCTCATTTCTGTCTCCGACAGTGGCGTTTCTATCGCGCCATAACTGAATGGCGCGGCTGACGTGCTCCTGAAGGCCGATCCGATTCTGCTTCAGGTCGCCGTCAGGTTGGCGCTCTCTGCAAAAGCAAACGCCCCGCACGACGCGGGGCGCGCTAGAACGCGATGTCGCGTTCGCTCGATTCAGGCGATGTCCGTCGGTCGGGCCAGCCTTTTGCGTCCCACGATGCTCGTCGCTTCCGGACCGCTATTGAACTTGGACCTTGGGGGCCGTGCCGCCCTGAATAAGTCCGTTGGGGGGCGGCGCCGAAGGCGCGGCTGCTCGTCCTGGTCCCGACTGATCGCCTCGCCGGTCTCGGTCACCTTCATCATGATCCTTGTCGTGCTCTCCGCGTTTTTGCTTCACGCGGATCACAGCCAGAGATGCAGGATCAACCTTTGCCTCGATGGCGCGACCGCCTTCGTCCTGTCCCCTGATCTCATAGCATCCATCGTCGATCTTGATTCTGCGCACCGTCCAGCCGCGCGCTTTCGCCATTTGTTCGACCGCTTCGCGCGGCTGCCATTGCGCCATGGGCGCGCTGCAATCGTCATCATCGGCCAGCGCCATGCCGGGGGTCAGCGCCCCCAGCAGAATGGCGGCAATCAACACTGTCCTCTTCACGTTCTCTTGCTCCCGCTTCAAGGCTCCTGCCTGCCTTCTTCTTGAGCCGGTTTCCTGACGTTGACCTGAAGACGCCGCGACTTTTGCTTCAGGTCAACGTCAGAATCTCCTCTATGATTATCTCTAACCTCACAGGTCGACGGGGTGCGCGGAATGACCCGATGCGGATATTGCTGATCGAAGACGACACGATTCTGGGGGCGGCAGTACGCGACCAGATTGTGTCGGATGGCCATTCCGTGGACTGGGTGACCCGCTTGGATGCGGCACGGGAATATCTTGGCACCGCGGCCTATGACCTCTTGCTCCTGGATCTCATGCTGCCGGACGGCCGCGGTATCGGACTGCTGCGCGATCGACGCGCCAAGGGAGACGTGACGCCGGTCATCATCCTAACGGCGCTTGATCAATTGTCCGACCGGATCGAAGGGCTCAACGCCGGCGCAGACGATTACATGATCAAGCCCTTCGATCTCTCGGAGCTTACGGCGCGGCTGAACGCCGTCGCTCGCCGCTATGCCGGCAATCCGAACCCGCTCATCCGAATTGGCGATCTTCAGATCGACCTGGCCGCTCGGTCGATGACGCGTGCAGGAAAGAGCATCGCCCTGACAGCGCGGGAATGGGTGCTGCTCGAGGCTTTCTTGCAGCGTCCACGGCAGGTCTTGTCCAAATCGCTGCTCGAGGAACGGCTCTATTCCTTCGGCGAAGAGATCGAGAGCAACACCATCGAGGTCCATGTCAGCCGGCTTCGCAAGAAGCTCGGACACGCCGTCATTGAGACCGTGCGAGGTCTCGGCTATCGGCTGGGAACCGCCTCATGAAAGGCCCGCGTAGTCTGCAGTGGCAGATCTCGCTGTGGCTCGGGCTCGGCGTCGCACTCCTTTGGATTGTTGCAGCCGTCGTGACCGGCCAAAGGCTGCGTCACGAAATGAACGAAGTATTCGATAGCGCGCTCGAGGAAACGGCTCAGCGGATTCTTCCACTTGCGGTGCTCGACATCCTCGGCCGTGAGGCAGACGGCACGTCTCAGCGTATCGCTACGCTGAGGCAGCACGACGAGTACTTCACTTATGTGGTCCGCGACGAGCGCGGCACCGTACTGCTGCGCTCGCACGGCGCCGACGACGCGATCTTTCCTCCTTTCTCCAAAATGGGGTTTGTCGACACCCCAACCCATCGAATCTACTTCGACACTGCAGTGCGAGGCACGATGACGATCGCGGTGGCGGAGCTGCTGACACATCGCCGCGAGGTCGCGAACCAGGCGCTCCTCGGGCTTGCCTGGCCGTTGGGATTGCTCATTCCCCTCAGCCTTCTCGCCGTATGGGGCGTCGTGCGCGTTTCGATGACCCCGGTCAGGCGCCTACGAAGCGACATTGAAGCGCGCGGCACCGGCGATCTGTCCTCGGTTCCAGCCGCGGGACTGCCCTCCGAGATCGGACCGATCGCCGGTGCCGTGAACGGCCTCCTGGAGAAGCTTCGACGCGCGCTGGAAGCTGAGCGAAGTTTCACGGCCAATTCCGCGCACGAACTACGGACACCGGTGGCTGCCGCGCTCGCGCAGACGCAACGGCTCATCGCCGAGACCAGGGACACCGCGGCCCGAACCCGGGCCCAGCAGATCGAGGTGGCGCTGCGGCGGCTTTCGCAATTGTCTGAAAAGTTGATGCAACTCGCGAAGGCGGAAGGTGGACGGCTTCAGGGCAAGGAGACGACCGACATCGCATCGGTTCTGAAACTGGTCGTCGGGGAGATGATGCGCGATCCGGCTGCGGCCGGTCGGCTCGCCGTCAACATTCCTGCTACGCCGGTCCTTTTCGATATCGATACAGATGCCTTTGCCATTCTAGCGCGCAATCTCATCGAGAACGGCCTCAAGCACGGAGCGCCCCACGCGCCCGTCGTTGTAGCTCTTTCCAACACTGGCGTGCTGACCGTTACAAATGAGGGAACAGCCGTTCCGCCGGAGTTGCTGGAACGCTTGTCTCGCCCGTTCGAGCGTGGCAGCACCGATGCCGACGGCTCGGGATTGGGCCTCGCCATTGCAAAAGCCATCGCCTCCGGAGTCGGGGCCGAGCTTGTCCTGACATCCCCTTTGCCTGGAGCGCAGGGCGGCTTCCAGGCGAGGTTTTCCGCGCCGTGAGTTCGTGGGCGGCTCGTCCATGGTTTTTAGAGGAATTGGGAGCAGATTGGGATGTGGCAATTGGGGCCAATCAGCAGGCCGGCGGCGAATCACGCGCGCGTGGCGGCCAGCTCTTCGAGAAGCGCTACGGTAGCTGTCAGGCTTCGGCTCGGCGGCGTCATCTGATTGGCCACCTCGCGCGCGCGAGTGGCGCATCCTGGCTCCAGAACGGTCCGCAGGTCACGGCGAAGGGTCGCTTGCGTCGTTGCGGAAAACGACGCGAGGTGCCGACACCCAGGCGTCTGATCCGTGTCGCCCATACCGGCTGGTCGGCGCCGATCCAGAGGACAAGAGTTGGGACGTCGGAGCGAACGCTCGCGGCCATGGTGCCTGAGGTGCACCCCGACGGCACCAATCAACGTTCAAAGACATTGAGGCTGGACGCCACCGAAGATCGCGGCTGGCTAGCCGTACGTCCCCTGGTTCGCCTTTCAAACTATTGAGAGCAGACTGTCGAAAAACACCGTCTGAAAAACCGTTAGTTTTTCAACCTCAGACGGTGTTTCTGCATAAGTCTTTGAAAGGCTTGGTGGGCGCACTAGGGCTCGAACCTAGGACCCGCTGATTAAGAGTCAGCTGCTCTACCAACTGAGCTATGCGCCCGGATCTTGCATCCGGAGAAAGCCTTCCGCGAGAGCCGGTCGTTTAGCAAAGCGATTCCAGGATGTCCAGCGATCCCTGAGCATTTTTCGGCACTTTCGATGCAGAAAAACCGCCGGCGGGCGGCGGTTTTCCCCAAATGAAATCAGAAGGATCGTCAAACGGCTGTCAAAGCCGCCCGGACTCGCGTTCCTCCTCGGACCAGCCCATGTGGCCCATCGGTCCCGGGCCGAAGCGATGCTCGCCGAAGCGCGGACCATCCTCCATGCCGCCCTCGCCGCGCTCCATCCAGCGGTGATGGCGCAGACCGTCCGGTCCCATCATGCGCCCCATCGGCCGGGTCAGCATCGACAGCCGGCGCTTCTGGCCATCGTCGAGCGTCTTGTAGAGCGGGTCGGCGGCGTCGGCGACCTTCTTCATCGCATCCGCCGTGACCGCCATGGTGTCGGCACGCTCGCGCAGCCGCGCCACCGGATCGACATCCTTGTCCTGCGCCTCGTCGGCTGCCTTCATCCGCGCGTTGGCACGATCGAACCGCAGCTTGACGAGATCGCGCACCGCGCTCTCGACCGGCGGCCACAATTTCTCCTGCTCCGCCGTCAGCTTCAGGCCGGCATGGACGGAAGCGATGCGCGCATCGAGCATGGCGGCGCGATCTTCCGGATTCATGCGCGCATGATGCATGTGATCATGAAACCAGCCGCGCTGGGCGTAGACCGCGGTTGAGCCGGCGATGGCGAGCACGGCGACTGCGGCGATGGTGAACCTTCTCATGCCAACCTCCTTGGAAACTCGGATCAGCATGAGCCTGCCGTTCCGCGCCTTCAACTTACAGTTTGGACAGAGTGTACGACCTTACGAAGATGTAATTGCTTCAAATACCTTTCTGTTTTTGCAAATCAGTTTCAGTTTGTTGCCGCGCCTCAAAGCATCCCCAGCATGCGCGGCAACCACAGCGAGATTTCCGGCACGTAGGTGACGAGCGCGAGGAAGCCGAGCATCGTCAGCAGCCAGGGCATGACGGCGATGGTCAGTTCGGTGATGCCCATCTTGGCGATGCCGGAGGCCACGTAGAGGTTGAGCCCGACGGGCGGGTGGCACATGCCGACCTCCATGTTGACCACCATCAGGATGCCCAGATGCACCGGATGGATGCCGAGCTTGACCGCGACCGGGAACAGGATCGGCGCCATGATCAAGACGATCGAGGTCGCCTCCATCACGTTGCCGGCGAGCAGCAGGAGGATGTTGACGACCAAGAGGAACACGATCCAGTTGACGCCAGCCGCCGCCATCCAGTTGGCGATCTGCTGCGGGATGTTCTCATTGGCCATCAGGAACGAGAACAGCACGGCATTGGTGATGATGTAGAGGATCATCGCGCTCATGTTGGCCGAGCCGAGCAGCACCTTCGGCACGTCCTTCAGCGACATGTCGCGATAGACGAACACCGCGATGACGAAGGCATAGACGGCGCTGACGGCCGCGGCCTCGGTCGGCGTGAACTTGCCGGTGTAGATGCCGCCGAGCACGATCACGATCAGCAGCAGGCCCCAGACGCATTTGCGGAAGGCCGTGAAGCGCTCGGCCCAGCTCGCCCGCGGCATCCGTGGATAGTCGTTCTTCCAGGCCCGGTAGAAGGTCGTGAGGCCGAGCAGGCTCGCCAGCATCAGCCCGGGGATAACCCCGGCGATGAACAGCTGACCGACAGAGGCCGAGGAGACGCGATGACCGGCCGGATCGAGCGCGATGCTGCCGCCGGTCGCGACCGCATAGACCACCATCACGATCGAGGGCGGGATCAGGATGCCGAGCGCGCCTGACGTCGTGATGACGCCGGCGCCAAAGCGCTTGGGAAAGCCCTGCTTGACCATCGCCGGCAGCATGATCGAGCCGATCGCGATCACGGTCGCCGGCGAGGAGCCGGAGACGGCGGCGAACAGCGCACAGGCCACGACGCCGGCAAGGCCGAGGCCGCCATACCAGTGCCCGACCATCGAGGTCGCGAAGTTGATCATCCTTCGGGCGACGCCGCCATGGGTCAGGAAATTGCCGGCGAGGATGAAGAACGGGATCGCCATGATCTCGAAATTGTCGATGCCCGTGAACAGCTTCAGCGCGACCGATTCGGTCGGCACGTTCGTCATGAAGAACACGAACGACAGCACGGTGAGGCCGAGCGCGATCGAGATCGGCATGCCCGTCAGCATCAGGAAGATGAGCAGGCTGAAGATGAGGAGGCTGCTCATCGCAGCGCCTCCGTCGCCGTCGGGTCGACGCCTTCGACATAGGCGTGGTCGTGATGCGGCAGCTCGTCGTGGCGCAGATAGTGCCAGGCGACCTGCAGGAAGCGGAAGCACATCAGATAGGAGCCGAGCGGGATGCAGAGATAGACCAGCCAGCTCGGCAGCTCCATGTCGGGCGTCACCTGGTCGGTCTGCGACAGGCCGTAGACGAACTTGGCGCCCATCGTGCCGATGATGGAGGTGAACAGCGCTCCGCACAGCAGGCCGAACAGGATGGTCACCTTGCGCAGCGATGGCCGCATCATGTTGACGACGACGTCGACGCCGACATGGATGCCCGTGCGCACGCCGTAGGCGGCGCCGAACTTGGCCATCCACACGAACATGTAGATGCAGAGCTCCTGTGCCCAGGACAGGTCGATCGGAAACAGGATGGGATAGAGGAAGGGCACGCCGACCAGATAGCGGTGCAGCACGGCCACGAAGATGATCGAGGTCGCCGCCGCGATCAGGAATGCGATCAGGATCTCCTCGAGCCGATCGAGGATGCGCAACAGAAAGCCCAAGTCCCCTCCCCCACAATCAAAACGTCCGCGGCGCTTGGCTGCGCCGTCTGCCTTCTTGCGCGCCGAGTGCTTCGCCCCCTCGGTGCGCGGGCCATTGTCCGCGCACCGCTCGTCTCACGCCATCAGTTGGTCGAGCCGCGCGTCTCCTTCAGGAACTCGTCGATCAGCGGCTGGCCGACGCGCCCCGCGACGTCCTTGTACACCGGCATCATCGCCTTGCGCATCGCCTCGTCCTGGGCCGGCGTCAGCTTGACCAGCTCGGTCTTGCCGGACTTGCGGATCTCCTCGAGCGCGTCGTCGTTCTCCTTCGCCGACTGGTTGTTGCCGTAGGCGGTCGCTTCCTTCATCGCCTTCTCGCAGGCGGCGCGGATATCCGGCGGCAGGCCGTCCCAGAACTTCTTGTTCACGACCACGACGTAGCCGATGTAGCCGTGATTGGTCAGCGTGATGTACTTCTGCACCTCGTGCATCTTCTGGGTATAGATGTTCGAGGGCGTGTTCTCCTGGCCGTCGACGACGCCGGTCTGCAGCGCCTGGTAGACTTCGGAGAAGGCCATCACCTGCGGGATGGCGCCGAGGGTGCGGAATTGCGCGTCCAGCACCTTCGAGGACTGGATGCGGAACTTCAGACCCTTGTAGTCGGCGGGATCGACGAGCTTCTTGTTGGCGCTCATCTGCTTGAAGCCGTTGTCCCAGTAGGCGAGCCCGATCATTCCCTTGGGCTCGAGCAGCTTCAGCAGCCTGGTGCCGAGCGGGCCGTCGGTCACCTTCCGCAGGGTGGCGAGGTCGGGCAGGATGTAGGGCAGATCGAACACCTCGAATTCCTTGATGCCGATCGGGCCGAACTTGGAGTTCGAAGGCGCCAGCATCTGCACCGCGCCGAGCTGCAGCGCCTCGAGCTCTTCCTTGTCCTTGTAGAGCTGCGAGTTCGGATAGACTTCGACCTTGACCTTCCCGTCGGTGTATTTCTCGGCCAGCTCCTTGAACTTGTCGGCGGCGAGGCCCTTCGGGGTGTTCGAGGCCACCACGTGGCTGAACTTGATCACGATCGGATTGTCGGCGGCGAGGGCCGGGCCGGCCAGAGCGAGCACCGCGAGCGAGGCGGCGGTGGCGATCACGTGGCGAAACTTGAAGTGCAAGGTGTCCTCCCGACGTTTCGGGGGACATTGCAATGACGCCCCCGCTTTGTATGCCAAGGACATTGTTAGCGGGTCGACGGCCGGAATGCCATTGACCGTTAGCCGCAGAGGCGGGGATTCCCATGCCGCAGCGCAAAAAGTGGTGGTGACTGTCATTCCGGGGCAGCCGCGCAAGCGGCTGAGCCCGGAATCCGGAGGTTATTGGCGCGGGCGCAAGCCAAGCTCGGGATTCCGGGTTCGACGCTGCGCGTCGCCCCGGAATGACGAAGCAAGGTTCGGCCCAACCGACGATCGTGAACTCAGCTCGCCGCTGCGGCCGCCGTACCCGCGCCCTGCGCCACGTCGCGCTGGCGCTTCATGACCAGCTTGTTGAGCGCCCCCAGATAGGCCTTGGCCGAGGCCACCAGCGTATCCGGATCCGCCGCGCGCGCGGTCATCGAGCGGCCGTCCTGCGACAGCCGCACCGAGACCTCGGCCTGCGCATCGGTGCCCTCGGTCACGGCATGGACCTGGTACAATTCCAGCTTGGCCTCGTGCGGCACCAGCGACTTGATGCAGTTGAAGACGGCATCGACCGGCCCGTTGCCCTCGCTCTCCTCGATCTTGGTCACGCCGTCGACGTCGAGCTTCATGGTGGCGCGCTGCGGGCCGCGGGTGCCCGCAATCACCGACAGCGACAGCAGCTTGATGCGGTCATGGGCGCTCACCATGCCCTCGTCGATCAGCGCCTCGATGTCCTCGTCATAGATGTGCTTCTTGCGGTCGGCCAAAGCCTTGAAGCGGACGAAGGCGTCCTCGACCTGGTTGCCCGCCAGCTTGTGGCCCATCTCCTCCAGCTTGTGGATGAAGGCATGGCGGCCGGAATGCTTGCCCATCACCAGCGAGGTCTGCTTCACGCCGACCGTCTCCGGCAGCATGATCTCGTAGGTCTGCGCGTTCTTCAGCATGCCGTCCTGATGGATGCCGCTCTCATGCGCGAACGCATTGCGGCCGACGATGGCCTTGTTGTACTGCACCGGGAACGAGGTCGCGGCCGAGACCACCTTGGAGGCGTGGGTGAGCTGCGTGGTGTCGATCTTGTTCCAGTACGGCAGCTTGTCGTTGCGCACGCGCATCGCCATCACGACCTCTTCCAGGGCCGCATTGCCGGCGCGCTCGCCGATGCCGTTGATGGTGCATTCGATCTGGCGGGCGCCGGCGCGCACGCCGGCCATCGAGTTGGCGACCGCCATGCCCAGGTCGTTGTGGCAATGGACCGAGAATACCGCCTTGTCGGAGTTCGGCACGCTCTCGCGCACGCGCTTGAACAGGTCGTAATACTCCTCCGGCACGGCATAGCCGACGGTATCCGGAATGTTGATGGTGGTCGCGCCGGCCCTGATCGCGGCCTCGACGCAGCGGCACAGGAAGTCGAACTCGGTACGGGTGCCGTCCTCGGACGACCATTCGACGTCGTCGGTGTGGTTGCGCGCGCGGGTCACCGAGGAGATCACCAGTTCGTAGACCTGCTGCGGGTCCATCTGCAGCTTGTACTTCATGTGCACCGGCGAGGTGGACAGGAAGGTGTGGATGCGGCCGCGCCTGGCCGGGCGGATCGCCTCGGCGCAACGGTCGATGTCCTTGGCGCCGGCGCGCGACAGGCCGCAGACCACGGCGTTCTGGGTGCGCTTGGCGATCTCGTTGACGGCCTCGAAGTCACCGTCGGAGGCGATCGGGAAGCCGGCCTCGATGATGTCGACGCCCATGCCGTCCAGCATGGCGGCGATGTTGAGCTTCTCCTCGAACGTCATGGTGGCGCCGGGGCACTGCTCGCCATCGCGCAAAGTGGTGTCGAAAATGACGACGCGGTCCTTGTCGGACTGAACGGGATTGGACATCTGCTTTCCTCGAACTTTTCGGGTGGTGCGCGTGGCTTCCAGAGGCGCTGAAGGGTGTTTCGGTGTCGAAGCAGCCCCCTGAGTGCCCAGGCGCATCCCGCCCAGCCGGCCCTCAGGGGCAGCTAAGAAGCAGAAGCTCGATCGCGCCGATCAGGTCGGCGGGCTGCAGCGCGGCGAGCGCGATCGTCCGGGCGTCTGCCCCGGCGATGGCCTCGATCTCTGCGCTGCGAATCAGCATTGCCAAACCCTTTGCGAGAACACGAAAACTGTGCGGCAAAACCGTTGACGGTTTGTTGCCGAGGTGCCCTCGACAGCGCTTTTACTGGGAATGGGAGGGTCTCGCAACGCCGAATAATGGTCAGGAGAGGTGACGTATTCGGGCAGTCCCGCGCCGCTCTCCCTATAAATCTCTCCCTATGAACAGTGTCATCCCGGGCAAGGCCGCCAACGCGCCAGCGTTGGTGAACGCCGACCCGGGATCCGTACGCCGCGGCGGATTTGGCTGGGCGAGTTGGAGCGGCCATCCTGCCTCGCAGATCTCCCTGGGGTTATGGATCCCGGATCGGCGCACGCGTGACCGCGCGCTTGTCCGGGATGACGGTGAGGGTGTGGTTGTCGGCATCTGCACCAGCACGCATTTCACGCTCCCGCGACACATCCGTGCCCGAGTTGTTCACCCGCATCGTACCCTCTTCCATCAGAGGGTGCAGGGAAGACCGGGCGTCTGCCGACACCCGCGGCCCCCGTGCGATAGAAAATGCACGGGGCAGGAACCACAGGATCGGCCAGGACATCCCGGCCTTCCCTGCGCAACGGCTTTACGGCTTACTTCGCGCTCTCCCTGGGGACCGGGCTTTCTTGCCCCCATCATCCGCACCGCTGCTTCGCGCAACGGCACGAACTTGACCTCAGCATCGGGAGGCCAGGACCACACGACTTCGCCGTCCGCAAAACGCCGGTCGTCCACCGGCGCCTCACGGCCATCGCTCCCCGCACTCCACGTATCGTGACGACGCGTACGCCCCTCTTCGATGAGGCGGGATGACGTAGAGAAGCACGTTTTCTGAAAAAAGGAAAGAGGAAATTTCGTCGAATACGAAGATCGAGCGTGTGGTACCATGACCTCATGACAAACCGCATCTTCGTCCACGGCGTGCCGGACACGCCCGCAATCTGGGGCCCGCTGATCGCGGCGCTCGGCGAGACCGTGGCAGTGCCTGCCCTGCCCGGCTTCGACGGCGATGCACCTCCGGGCTTCGCCTGCACCAAGGACGCCTACGCCGACTGGCTGGTCGCGCTGCTGGAAGCGCAGCATGCGGCGGTCGGGCCGCTCGACCTGGTCGGGCATGATTGGGGCGCGCTGCTGGTGCTGCGCGCGGCATCGCTGCGGCCGGGGCTGGTGCGCTCCTGGGCGGTCGCTGGCGGCGCACTCGATCCGGACTATCGGGGACATCGCATCGCGCGGATCTGGAATACGCCCGTGCTCGGCGAGATATTCATGGCGGTGTCGTCGCAAGCTGCCATGGCACGGATGTTCCGGCAGAGCGGATTGCCATCGGAGCTGGCGGCGCGCGAAGCCACGGCATGGCAGGCTCCGATGCGCCGGGCGATCCTCGCGCTGTATCGCTCCGCCGACGGTCTGTGCTTCAAGGGCGACTGGATCGCGCGGCTCGAACAGCTGCCGCGGCGTGGACTGGTGATCTCGGGCACACAGGATCCGTTCGTGCCGCTCGACACGCTCAGCCGGTTCGCGCAAGCGCACGGCGCGCGGCTTCATGTCGAGCCGGACGCCGGCCACTGGAGCATCGTCGAGCGGCCGCAGAGCATCGCGGCCGTGCTGCGGGCGTATTGGGCGGAATGAGCACCAGTCCTATTGCGACAGGGCTGAGACCAGCGCATCGCCGATTACATTGGCAATCTCCTGCTCGTGGCCGGGGTATGCGCGAAACACGTATTGTTGCCCGAGGAGTTGAGTTTGCTTCTCGACGTTCCAAATCCGAAGCGAGACTTTGTGACGGCCATCGCTGAGGAGCGCGGCATTGCCGACCAGCACGAGATCAAAGTGCAGATCTCGCGATTTCTCGAATTGCGGCAGCAGAATATCCGGATGACCTGGGCTTGCCATCGGGACAGGCTCTTCGACGACCCGGAGCGACGGCATTGCGTGGAATCGCGCGCGTAGCGCGCTCGTCAGAAGGGCGGCATCATCTTCCGCCTCAGGCGTCATCGCATGCAGCTCGGGCACCGCGATCACGCGTTCGCCTTCGGCCGAAGCAGGTCGCGCCAGGACCGTGAGCAGAGCCGCGACGGCAAATGCAACACCAAGAAAAACGTCATGAAAACGTCGAAGTATGCCGGCCTGCATGGTCACTTCAATCCTCATCTCAATCTACGCCCGAGCAATGGGCCGGCTCTTCGACGTGCGCGCCGGCTATCACACAATCTTTGATGGATTGCGGTCCTCTGATACCATAACCTGAAAGTCGCTCATCGGAGACATTCGACATGGCGCGTCTCAAGACCGGACTTTGGTTGTTCTCGGCGCTGCTGGTGGCCCGGCTCTTCTCCAGCGCAGCCTTCGCCGAGGACTTGAGCCTCGCCCGCTTTCCTCAATCCGACTGGGCGACCGCCACGCCTGAGGACGAAGGGATGGATTCGGCGGCCCTCGCAAAACTCGTCGCTTCCGGTAAGGCGATGAGGTTCGACAGCCTGCTGATCGCGCGCCACGGCCGGGTCGTGCTCGATGCGTCCTATGCACCGTACAACGCCGACGAGCCGCACATCATCAATTCCGCGACCAAAGCCGTGGTCTCGACGCTGATTGCGATGCTGCTCAAGGACGGCGTGCTCGACAGTCTCGATCATCCGGTGCTCGACTTCTTCAAGGATCGCAAGATCGACAATGTCGACGCGCGCAAGCAGGCGCTCACGGTGCAGCACCTGCTCAACATGACCTCCGGGTTCGACTGGGACGAGGGTTATAGCGGCGGCGCCGAGACATCCCTCTACGAGATGGGCCGGAGTCCGGATTGGGTGCAGTACATCCTCGACAGGCCGATGGCGCAAGCGCCCGGCGAGACGTTCTACTACAACAGCGGCAACTCGCATCTGCTCTCCGCGATCGTCACGAAGCTCACCGGCAAGAGCGCGGAGGACTTCGCCAAGGAGAGGCTGTTTGGGCCGCTCGGGATCACCGAGCACGCCTGGTTCAAGGATGCCCAGGGAATTTCCGCCGGCGGTTTCGGGCTGGCGCTGAAGCCGCGCGACATGGCGAAGATCGGCTACCTCTATCTGCGGCGCGGCCGCTGGGGCGAGCAGCAATTGCTGCCGCCGGACTGGATCGAAGCCGTCAACCACGCCACCGTCAGCATGAATGCGAAGTTCGATCCGGGGCTCTCCTACGCCGATCAGTTCTGGGCCCTGCCGGACAAACACGTGTTCATGGCGGTCGGCTACCACTGCCAGGTCATCATGGTACTGCCCGACCGCGACATCGTGGCGGTGATGACCGCGCGCGAGTTCTGTCCATTCCGCAAGCTCGCCAACACCATTTCGGCGACTGTGACGTCTGACAGCGCCCTGCCTGCGGCGCCGGAAGCGGCAGCCGCGCTCGCCGCTGATGTCCGCGAGGTCGCGACGGAAACCCGAGGCCCGGTCGGAGCCGTGCCGGAGATGGCGGCTTCCATCTCGGGCAAGACCTACAGCTTCCCGCCCGGCCCGCTCGGCATCAACACGATCAAGCTGGACCTCACGGGACCGGAACCGCAGGTCACCTGGGACATCCCCTCGCGGGACCGCGCCGGAGGCACGGTGCATCTGCAGAGCCCGATCGGCCTCGATGGCCTCTATCGCAAGACCGCGCCGCCCCATCCCTGGCAGCCCTTCACCTACCGGGCCATGAAGGGCAGCTGGATCGACGCCACGACCTTCGTGATCGACGCCCAGTTCATTGGCCAGGGCGAGGAGCGCAATTGGCGGCTCAGCTTCGACGGCGACAAGGTGATGTTCCGAACGAAGGGCCGCTACGGCAAGGACGTAGTGGTCGAGGGTCATGCGGCGCCATGAGTCCTCGGCGGCTCTGCGCAGCCTGACGAAAGTCGAGCGCAAATGCTGCAGCACTGATCGGCTCCGTTCGGCTGGGCGGAGACATGCCGCACGGCGAGAATTGGAACAGTTCTCATAGCGCTCTGCGTGCCGCGGGCGGCGGATGCGATCTCCCGTCGTTTTCTCAAACAGATCATCTCGTGTATGTCTGCCCTCCCGCCGAGGCTCTCACTCCGCGGCGGGGGATCGTTTTTCGATTGCGGTGGCATAATGTTGGGATTGCTGGAGCGTCTGGGTCTCCGTTTCGAGGATACCGTCGAGGAGCGGCGTTTCGTCGACCATTACGTCCGCGGCAGCACCGGCTGGACGCAGATCGCGATGCTGCTCGGCGCCCTCACCTTTGCCGGCTACACGCTGTGGGACTGGGTGCTCTATCCCGAGATCGTGCCGACCACGTTCGCGATCCGCGGCGGGACCGCCGCGCTGGTGCTGCTGCCGCTGACGGCTTTGCTGTCGACGCCGGCGCGCCGATGGGCCGAGCCGATTCACCTGGTCTATTGCGTGATCCCCGGTTGCGTGCTGCCGACGATCTACTGGGTGCTGCCGTCGGGCTTCACTTACTCCGCGGCCGGCATGATCATCGTCATCCTGTTCGTCTCCACCATGCTGCCGTTGCGCACCGGCTCCTACGCGATCTTCTGTGCAACGAGCTGGAGCGCGCTGGCGGTGGCCGAGAGTCTTGCGACCGAGCCGCTGCCGCCCGGCCTGCGCTTCATCGATCATTCGCTGGTCGGCAATGCCTGCCTGCTCTCGCTCTATGCCGTCGGCGCGCGCGAGTACCAGGCGCGCAAGCAGTTCCGCACCGCGGAGGCGCTGCAGCGGGAGAAGGAGCGCTCCGAGGCCTCGCTCCGCGATCTGCATGCCACGCAGGCCCATCTGGTGCAGGCGGAGAAGCTGGCCTCGCTCGGCCAGCTCGTCGCCGGTGTCGGCCACGAGGTCTCAACCCCGCTCGGGCTGGCGCTGACCACGTCGACGGCGATGGAAGACGACGTCGAGGCGATCGCGCGCATGCTTGGCGGCGGCCCGGTGCGGCGCTCGGATCTGGCGAGGGGCGTCGCTCGGCTGCAGCAGGGCCTGCATTTGACGACGCAGAGCCTGCACCGCGCCTCCGAGATGGTACACAGCTTCAAGCAGGTCGCCGTCGACCAGGCCAACGAGGCGCTGCAGACCTTCGAGCTGCAGAGCTGGATGACCGATCACGTCACCAAGCTCCGCCCGCTGTTGATGCGCCAGGGCCTGACGGTCGTGCTCTCTTGCCCGGAGGGCATCGTGCTCACCAGCTATCCCGGTGCACTCGGACAGGTCATCAGCATCCTCGCCTTCAATGCGGCGACGCATGCCTATCCCGGCGACATCAGCGGCGTCTTCACCGTGGAGGTCGCACAGCCCGGCGACGATTCGGTGCGCATCGTCTGCGCCGATCAGGGCGTCGGCATGCGCGACCAGGTTCGCGGGCGGGTGTTCGACCCGTTCTTCACCACGCGCCGCGAGAAGGGCAATGCCGGCCTCGGCCTGCACATCGCCTTCAACCTCGTGGCATCCACACTCGGCGGCCGCATCGAGCTCGACAGCCAGCCGCAGCAGGGCACGCGCATCACGCTGGACATTCCGCTGATCGGACCAGGCAAGCCGGCCGAGCTGGAACTCGCCGCCGCACAATAGGCTCGGGGGCGCGCCCGCATCAACGACCGGTCCCAAGCGTTGAGAGTCCTCGGCACGCAGTCCCGGAAAACGAGACCAGCAGCGCTCCGTCCGCAGCTTGGGTGCAGCGCTTATCGCGCATCATATCGTGCACGATCATGGATCACTCCGCGTCGATCGTGATCATCAAATGCGCAATGCCGCAAAGACGCCGCGACCTGCGCATCTCCGAACCAATTAGAACAATTCAACACCGCATGGCTTAGAGCAATTCAATCCGGCGTGTTGTGTCTTTCGCTGCACTGCGTTGCTAGACGTCGCATCGAGCTGACCGTTCCCTCGAACGGTGCGACGTGGAAGTGCAGTAGACGATGACGAAGTGTGAAGGCCGGCGCGATGCGCGCGCTCGTACCGGCATGCGTGGCGCGATTGCGCTCGTGAGTGCTCTGACCGCAGACCTCCTCTGGTCCCCCTCTCCCGTGTTTGCGCAGGCGACGCTGCCGCCGGTGACGGTCGACGTGCCGGCGCCGAAGCGCAAGCCTGCGAGCGCCGCCAGCGCGCCGCAGCGCCAGGCGCGCGCGCTACCGTCACGACGCGCGATGCCGCCGCCGCCGATGCCGACACGCGCGGAACGCGCCGCGGCCGAGGCCGTAGTCCTCGACGCCGCCAAGCTCAACTACCGCGCCATGCCGAGCGCGACCACGCTGCGCAGCGGCGCCTCGCCGCTCGACACCGCGCAATCCGTCAACGTCGTGCCCGAACAGGTGATCAGGGACCAGTTGCCGCGCAACATCGACGACGCGCTCGCCAATATCAGCGGCGTCACCCAGGCCAACACGCTCGCCGGCACGCAGGACGCGGTGATGCGTCGCGGCTTCGGCGACAACCGCGACGGCTCGATCATGCGCAACGGCCTGCCGCTGGTGCAGAGCCGCAGCCTCAATGCGGCCGTGGAGAGCGTCGAGGTGCTGAAGGGCCCGGCCTCGCTGCTCTACGGCATCATGGATCCCGGCGGCATCGTCAACACCATCAGCAAGCGCCCCGAGCTTTATCAGCACGGCTCGGTGACGCTCCTCGGCTCGGCCTATGCCAACAACCGGACCGGCGCCGACGGCACGATCGACGTCACCGGCCCGATCGGCGACGGCGGCCTCGCCTATCGCTTCATCGGCTACGGCGTCAGCGAGGATTACTGGCGCAATTTCGGCCGCCATCGCGAGATGCTGGTGGCGCCGTCGCTCGCCTGGTACGGCGACACGACCACGGTCCAGCTCAACTACGAGCATCGCGAGTTCATCACCCCGTTCGATCGCGGCACCGCCTTCATAAATGGCGCACCGCTCGCGATCCCCGCGACGCGGCGGCTCGACGAGCCCTTCAACAACACATGGGGGCAGTCCGACCTGGTCCAGGCCTCGGTCGAGCAGAAGCTCAACGACGATTGGAAGCTCACCGCGGCCTACAGCTACAACACCGAGAGCTCCAGCGCCAACCAGCTGCGCATCACCGCGATCGATGCGAAGGGCAAGGAGACCCGCAGCAACGACGGCACCTGGGGCTCGCTCAGCCGGGTCAGCTACGGCACGTCCTACATCCAGGGCGCCTTCTGGCTCGGCGGCCTGCGCAACGAGGTGCTGTTCGGCGGCGACGCGCAATATCGCACGATCTATCGCCAGGACCTGATCCGCGACAAGGTCACGAGCGTGTTCAATGTCTACAACCCGGTCTACGGGCTGATCCAACCCGGCACGCTGGTCTCGGCCAGCGACAGCGACCAGACCGACAAGCTCGGCCAGTATTCGCTGTTCGTGCAGGACACGCTGCATCTCACCGACAAGCTCTCCTTCGTCGGCGGCGTGCGCTACATGGACTACGAGCAGATCGCCGGCCGCGGCCGGCCGTTCAAGGCCAATACCAACGTCGCCGCCGACACCGTGCTGCCGCTCGGCGGCGCCATCCTCAAGCTCAACGAGCAGGTGTCGCTCTACGCCAGCTACACCAAGAGCCTGAAACCGAACTCGACCATCGCGCCGCTCACGGGCGGCGTGGTGCTCGGCTCCAACATCGCACCGGAGCAAGGCACGGCGTGGGAGACCGGCTTCAAGTTCGATCTCGACAAGAGGCTGTCCGGTACCGTCGCGGTCTACGACATCGACAAGCAGAACGTGCTGGTGTCGCAGACCAATGCCAGCAACGTCGTCGAATACACCACCGCCGGCAAGGTGCGCTCGCGCGGCGCCGAGGTCGACGTCAGCGGCAAGATCGCCGAGCACTGGACCATGATCGGAAGCTACGGCTACACCGATGCCAGGGTCACGGACGACCCGGTCTATCGCGGCAACCGCCTGCAGAACGTCGCGCTCAACACCGCCTCGCTCTACCTCGTCTACGATTTCGGCACGGCGCTGCCGGGCCAGCTCAGGCTCGGCGGCGGCGCGCGCTATGTCGGCGACCGCGCCGGCGACGCCGCCAACAGCTTCGTGCTGCCGTCCTACGTCGTCGCCGACGTGTTCGCGAGCTACGAGACCAAGCACCATAACCTGCCGGTGCTCTACCAGCTCAACGTCAAGAACCTGTTCGACAACGTCTACTACCCCTCGGCCAACAGCGCGCTGACCGTCGCGGTCGGCGATGCGAGGCGGGTGTCGCTGTCGGCGACGGTGAAGTTCTGAGCCAAGGAGAAGCGTGCGTGACGTCCTTCAGCATCAAACCCGCGCTGCTGCAGATCCACTCTGTCCTGGGTCTTGCGGCCGCGCTGATCCTCTCCCTCTTGGGCATCACCGGCGCGATCATGGGTTTCGAGGACGAGATCCAGGCCGGTCTCAACGCCAAACTGTCCCACGTCGCGCCGCGTACGGAAGCGCCGCTTTCGCCCGCCGAGCTGGTGGCGCGGCTGCAGGCTGATCCGGCGCTCGGCAAGGTCTCGGCGATCACGCTGTCGCGCGATCCCTCCGTCGCCGCGCTCGTCCGCTTCGCGCGCAAGGATGACGGCGGCCGCTCCTCCTCGCTGCTGGTCGATCCGTATGACGGCCGCGTGCTCGGTGAGCCCCGCGGCGAGGCGTTCTTCACGACCGTGCGCCACCTGCATCGCTGGCTGCTGCTGCCGGGCGACGGCAACGGCGCCGGCCGCCAGATCACCGGCGCCGCGGTGCTCGGACTCGTCGTGCTGCTGATCACGGGCCTCGTGCTGCGCTGGCCGCGTCGGGCGAGCAGCGCAGCACTGTGGCTGAAGCCGCAGCTCGGACTGAGCGGCCGCGGCCTGCATCGCTCGCTGCACAGCGTGATCGGCACATGGGTGCTGCCGGTCTATCTGGTGATCGCGCTGACCGGGCTGTCCTATTCCTACGCCTGGTACAAGGACGGCCTGACCTGGCTGCTCGCGCCGGCGACATCAGGAGCGCCGATGCCGGGCAAGGCTCCGCGCGAGGGTCGCTCCGGGTCTGCAGAAGCAAAGCCTGTCGCGCTCGATCTGGTCTGGGCCACGTTGCGTGAGCAGATCGGGGATCGCTTCGCGGTGATGCAGCTCACCTTGCCGGCGGGCGCCGGCGCGGCGGTGCGCGTGCGCGCCTGGCCGAGCGAGGCGCATGACGGCCGGCGCGACGAATTCCGTATCGACGGCGCGACGGGCCGGCTGCTCGCGGCCGAGCGTTACGCCGACAAGACCGCCGGCGAGCGCGTGCTCGCCCGCATCCTGGATATCCACCGCGGCAGCATTCTCGGCTGGCCCGGCCAGCTCGCCTTCATGCTCGCCGCCGCGCTGATGCCGCTGTTCGCTGTCACGGGCACGCTGCTCTATCTGTCGCGGCGGCGCTTGCGGCGGCCGACGCAGTCGGCACGCGCTGTCCAGCTCGTTCCCGGCGAATGAGGCCGCGCGCTCAGGCTGCGGCGCGGGCATGCGACGCGCGCCGGATGGCGTTGGCCGCGATGATGACGTGCAGTAGCAGCGACAGGCCGAAGCCGAGGGCATGCTGGGCAGCCGTCGCCGGGATGGTGAGGACCGTCACGAGGCCGAGCGGAATGAACAGCACGATGCCGGTGACGAGGCCGGGATTGTAGCCACGGAAGCGCAGCGCCGGACCGATATGGCCGAGCGAGTTGACGAGCATCAGATAGGGCGCGACCAGCGCCCAGGCCGGGCCGGCGATCCAGGCGACATAGAGCGCAATCAGGTCGATGCCCCAGACCGCGCCGCAATTGACCCAGAGCACGTCGATCGTGGTCAGCGCCTCGCGGCCGCCGAACATCACGGTGTTGACGAAGCTGCGGAAGCGGTCGCCGGTGTGCTCCTCGACCTGATGGATCATGTAGCCCGGCGAATGCAGGAAGATCAGCAGCAGCGCGAGCGGCCAGTCGGCCGCCAGCAGCGGTACCAGCGCCAGCAGCGCTGCGGCCATGAACGCGGCACCGGCAACCCAGTGACGGGAGAGAAGGTCCAGCATCAGCGAGTGATGCGCGAGTCGGCTGAACTTGCCAAGCCGGGTTGCCCGGACACCGCCGCGCCGGGAGGCTGCGGCGTGATGACCTGTCGCAGCCTCCAAACCTTTCGGGGCGCGGCGCGACCTACTTGAGCAGCACCAGGCATTCGCCGGCCGGCGTGGCGTTGGCGCGGGCGGTGTCGCGATCGAACTTGCCGGCCATCACCAGCGGCCTGACACGCTCGACGATCACGTCCTTGACGACGCTGTCCGGGCCGATGGCAGGAGCTGCGACGTCGTAGATCTGCTTCGCCACGGGCGACAGCTTGGCGGCACAGCTGTCGGCGGCGGCGCGGTTGCCGGCCAGCGCGGCCTGCGACAGAAGACATTGGGAGACGGCGACGAATGTGACAAACGGGAATGCGACGCGCAGCATGGCAATCAGTCCTTCGTTCAAATGAGGTTCAGCCCGGCGCAAGCGGGCTCGGTCCGGAGCACATCCACTCAGTGTCCGGCCGCCCGCATGCGGGCTCTGATCTAACCCGAGCCGGCAGCAACGCCTACTCGATTTCGCCCGTCCGCCAGCCGAGGTCCAGACCGTGCAGCAAGCTCCTGAAATGCTTCGAAAAACCCCGGTGCAGAAGCGCACGCGGCAGACCCTCGACGTGATTTTCGAGGCAACCGCTCAACTTCTGCAGAGCGGCGGCGGCAAGGGCCTGAGCACGAACGCCATCGCCGAGCGCGCGGGCTTCTCGATCGGCACGCTCTATAGCTATTTCAGGGACAAGACCTCACTGTTGCGTGCGCTGGTGCTGCGCGAGTTCGCTCGACAGGAGGCGGAGTTCGGGGAGGCGCTGGAGGCGCATCGCGGGCTTGGACGCGAGGCGATCGTGCGCGCGGCGGTGCGCCAGGGCTTCGCCCCGTTCGCCGGCCGTCACCGTGTGCGGCGCTATCTTCTCGGTCTGCTGGGCAACGACGCGGAGCTGCAGAAGGCGCTGCACGAGATGGTGGACCGCATGACCGAACGGCTGATCGCGACGGTGGGATTGCGGAGCGAAGCGATGCCGGCCGCGCGCCGCTTCATCCTGGTCCGCGCTGCGCTGGGCCCGATCCGGGCTGCCGTCATGCGCGAACATCGCCTCGTCGGCACACGCGAGCTCGAGGACGAACTGGTGCGGCTGATGCTGTTCCTGCTGGAGCCGGATCCCGCCAAATCGTCATGAGGGCCGTCACGAGGGGCCGTCGGGCTTGGCGGCCTCCAGCCGCTCAGCGAGCTTCTTCAAGGCCTCCTCCGACGCCGGCCGGCTCTGGAACTCGCGGATGGCGCGCGACAGCTCCTGATCCGACATCGGATGAGCCGGCTGCTTGATGCGGCCGTCGGCAAGGGCGGCTGCGATGGTCTCGATATGCGGCCCCGCGCCACCGAACAATCGGCGGAGCCGGTTGAGGAACGCGATGTGGGGCACGGCTGTTCTCCCGATGCGGCGACCGGCAACCTTCGACCGCATCTGCTGACGGCGACCTTAGTCGGTAACGCCGGCTCCGTCGTCTCATTTGATACGCAACCCCGCCCGGACGGTAGGATTTTCATGGATGCGGACCGGATCGTCACCAACAAGCTCAGGGAGCATTCGAAACTGACCGGAGAGGACATCGCCGAGATCCGGAATTTCAGCTCCGCTTTGCGCGAGCTCGCCGATCAGGAGGACCTCATCCGCCAGGGCGACGAGCCGGACCGTTCCGTCGTCGTGATCTCCGGATGGGTGGCGCGCTATCACCTGCTGTCCGGCGGGCAGCGGCAGTATCTCTCCTTTCACATGCCCGGTGACTGGCCCGACGCCCAGTCGATCTTCCTCGACTGCATGGATCACGCCGTCTGCGCGATCGGGCCGGCGGTGGTGGCGAGCGTTGCGCACAAGGAGCTGACCCGCGCGATCAGCCGGCGGCCGACGCTCGGCTTTGCGATCTGGCGCGAGACGCTGATCGATGCGTCGATCTTCCGCGAGGCCATCACCAACAACAGCGCGCGGAGCAAGCCGGCGCGCATGGCGCACATGTTCTGCGAGCTGTTCTATCGCGCCCGCGCGCTCGGCCATGTCCGGCACGATCAGTTGCGGCTGCCGGTCAGCCTGGTGCAGCTCGGCGAGGCACTGGGCATCGCGATCGCGACGGTCAACCGCACGCTGGTCGAGCTGCGCGCCAGCCGCGCTGTCGATTTCCGCAGCGGCCTGCTGACGGTGCACGACTGGACGCGGCTATGCGCGATCGGCGAGTTCGATCCCAGCTATCTGCACCTGAAGAAGCAGCCGCGCTGAGGCACAGGTCTCAGCGCGGCCACTCACGTGGGCTCGCGACTCCCACCTTTAACGGTTGCGCGCGTCAGCTCAGGCGACCTTGGTGATGAGCTTGACCACGTAGGCGTAGGGCCCGTTCGGGCTCTTCTCGGCGATCCAGGCGCAGTGCCAGTCGGAGCCGTAGCGCAAGCCCGTGTCCCATCCCGAGCCGCCGCCGTGCTCGTTGTCCCACGACCAGGCCTTGCGGTCCTTCTGAGGATCGGAGGGGAAGCTGCTGCCGCTGTAGACGGAGATCTGCCCCTGCTGCGCGCGGAACGGCGAGTTCGTGCTCCACTTGAGCCACAGATTGCCCTGCTCCTCGTAGGACGTGAGCGACCATTGGTAGGACGCCGAGACGGTCTGCGGATTGGTGCTGGTGGCCGAGGTCTGCTCAATGACTGCCATGATTGTCTCCTTACAAAATGAGATGAAAAATCTTCACAATAGTGGCTGCCCAAAAGACAACCATTGATTGTATATCTGATAAAGCTCACCCCGACAACGTGCGCTGTTCGCACAACGCCGTGATCGCGCGGCAGGCGTGGCGTCCAGCCGAGGCCCACGCACTCAGATGCAGAGACCGATCACCTTGATGCTGAGGTGGCAGTCCTTGGAGGCGGACGCCGGCGGCTTGGCGCCCCAGCGCGTCGCCGGCTTGGCGTCGCCTTTCGCGGATCGGGTCGCGGCCTGCGCGACGACGGCCTTGGCCTTGCTCTTCGGCCTGTCGGTCTCGTAGTCGCCCGCGATCACCATCGCCCAATAGGTGCGCTTGCCGCTGGCGTTCTTTGCGCTGGCGATGCCGACCTTGGTCGCCTTGGGAAGCAGCAGGTTCTTGCGGTGCCCCGCCGAGTTGATCCACTGCCCCAGCGTCTTGTCGAAATTGTCGTAGCCATAGGCGATGTTCTCGGCCGCGCGGCCGGCCTTCGACGGAGCCACACGGCGGGTGAAGGGACCGAGCACCTCGTGGCTGAGATCGTCCTTGTCGGCCATCGCGCGCGCTTGCTCCATCGCGATGCGGTCGAGCGTCGCGTCGCGCGTCACGCGGCCTTCGCCATGCGCGAGCCGAAACGCCGAGATCTGATCGGCCGGTGCGGAGTCGCCGGCAAATGCCGCATGGGCCGACAGCGCCAGCAGCGCTGCAACCAAAACCGCGCGAAAGCCGCGCAACGTGAAACGAAGCTCCCGCATGCTAGGACACGTGCTCATCAATCCGGAGTAGGTAACGGTCGCTCGATCCCGCTTTGATCCGAAGCGACGGACGTGCTGGACCGTCGCGGAACCACCCGATATGACAATGCCGGAATTCAGTCCAATGCGGGCGGTCGATACTTCTCTATTCTATTTCGACACTTTGTGCCAAGTCGGCGCAATCGTGCTGGCGGGCGCGGCCTCCGAGATCGAGAACGTCAGCCACGTGTTCCAGCCCGACGGCCGGTTGGCGGCGTCGAACTCGCCATATCCCTTCAGCCCCAGGAACGCCTGATTGCTGCCGATCTGGAAAATATATCCGATCTGCGGGCCAACGCCGAGGACGCGCGAGCGGAAGCCGCCGAGAGCGGCGGGCTGACCGAAGTCGTCGGTAATCTGCTGATAGGCGTAGCCAACGAAGCCGGCGAAGACCTGCTTCGACAGGAACTGCGACACGCCCCAGTCCAGATGGAAATCGATGCCGCTCTGGTACCGGGTATCGGGATTCTTGAAATTGTAGGTCAAGCCCCCGACGGCCGAAAATTCCGTGCCGGTCGCCGGATTCAGAAAAGTGTAGCCGCCGCCAAAGTCGATGGCGCCGTGACCGATGCCGATGTTGGCCAGCCGGTTCCGACTGTAGTCGCCGACGGGAATATCGCCGGCGCCGTAGACCATGATGTTGTGGACGCCGTTATTCCACTTCAGCTTCACGGTCGGATAGAGATCTCCGTAAGAAACGAGTGCGTCTTCGAGGAATCCGGTGCGCGTGCTGACGATCGGACCGGCAACCGTCGTCAACGTACCGGCGATACTCGCGGAATTTCTGCCGTAGACGCTGGCCAGCGTCGCCGACAACTGGCCGCCGAGTACGGGCGTCGCAAACGTGTAGGTCGGCGCGATGAACATCAGATCGGCCTGGCCGCGCAAAGCCAGATTGAGATCGATGTTGACGGTCGGAGAAAATCGTCCGACTTGGAACTCGCGCGACGCCGCGGCCGCGCCTGAGGCACCCACGCTCGTATGATAGTAGATGGCAGCCACCGACCAGCCCTGTGTGGCAGGCGTTGCGGCGAGGCTGCCGTACAATCCCGGCAGCCAGAACGAGATGCCGCTCTCATCGGCATGGGCGACCAGAGGCGAAAAAGAAGCCAACGCGGCGGACGCGAAAACGCCGCTCAGCCACAATCGCAGGAAGCCGGAGCTGCGTCCCGATCTATCGCGCTGCAATCGTAATCCCCCCACGCTCCCATTTCAGGCGGCATGCCTGAGTTGTCGTCGACGACTACGGCTTGTAGTCGCTCATCCCCCGTCCGGTCTTGTCGTAGACGTTGAAAAACTCGTCCGACATGATCGTAGCGATGCCACTTCTGGGTACCTCGGTCAGATCTTTCTCAAGCGTCTTGATCCGGAACTTCCACCCGAGAACCTCGGCTCCACGGTGCTTGCATTTTGCCCGACGCCCCCCTCAGCTTGAAGCCAGAAGGATCGTCGCCAGATTGGCTATTTGCACTGCACGCTCCTTCTCAAGGGACCGACCACTGACCTGGCGAGCACGAAGAGCGCATCAATCGGACAGTCCTTTCTTCAAAGCCGCTGCCTTGCGGGCCTGGACGGCTTCTTCATTGTCGGCCTTCTTCATACCCACTAGATCGATCGTCACCTTGCCGATCTTCCCCGTGAACTTGAACGGCACCTTGTAGGCCTCGGTAACAGGTGTGCCTTCATCGGCACCGACGTCTGCGCCTTCGTCCGCGGAGTAGAAGCAGCATTGGGTTCGTTCGATCCGGCCGGTCGCGACGGTCTTTCCGTTCACGAGGATCGTACCCACGCCACCCTTGCCCAGGCCGCCACCGTCATAAGCGAACTCAAAGCGCAGTGCGGCTTTGCCTGCCGGAAGAGCCTGCTTGGCGGTTACGGTGTATCGCTGCAGACCGAGAAAATTATACGTGTAGGTCGGCTTTCCGTCCTTCAGGTAGAAGGTCCAGCCACCGAACCGTCCGGCCTGAGCGATGATGACGCCATTGGCTCCGCCCTTCGGGATGTCCAGATCGGCAGTAATGGCGTGCGATTGGTTCTTCAGGTTGATGAAGACATTCTCCGTCATCCCGATCATGCCTTCGTAGACCGTCAGGCTGGTGCGGCCCGCCATCAGGTCGGGACGTCCGACCAGCGCCGCGTTGGTGCGCTCCAGGGTGCGGTCGTCGAGCGGCAGCACGTTGTATTTCACTGCTTCCTTCAGGAACAGCTCCTGCATCTCCTTCAGCTTGTCCGGATTTTTGGCAGCCAGATCGTTGCTCAGGCTGAAGTCCGATCGCGCATCGTAAAGCTCCCAGATATCCTGCTGGAGCGGCCGCCGCGGCTTGGTTTCCCAGGCCGCTCGGTGCACCGTGCCGGCAAGCCAGCCGTCGCTGTAGATCGCGCGGTTGCCGAAGATTTCGAAATACTGCGTCAGATGCCTGCTCGGCGCCTTGGCGTCGGCAAAGCTGTAGGCCATGCTTACGCCTTCAATGGGAGTCTGGACCGTTCCATTTACGCTCTTGGGCTCAGGCAGTTTCGCTGCCTCGAGAATGGTCGGCACGATGTCGATGACGTGATGCCACTGCGGACGAAGCTCACCTTTCGCCGCGATCCCCTTCGGCCAATGGACGACCATGCCGTTGCGGGTGCCGCCATAGCTCGAGGCCACTTGCTTGGTCCAGGTAAAAGGAGTGTCGCCAGCGACCGCCCAGCCGGCCGCGTAATGGCCGTAGGTGTTGGGACCGCCGAGTTCGTCATAGTGCTTCAAGACGTCCTGGACGGTTTCCTGCACTCCATTGAAATAAGTCATCTCGTTGTACAGGCCGTTCGCGCCGCCTTCGGCACTCGCGCCGTTGTCGCCGACGATGTAGAAGATCAACGTATTGTCGAGTTGGCCCGTTGCCTTGATGGCGTCGATCAGGCGGCCGATCTCGGTGTCGGTGTATTCGCCAAATCCGGCGAATACTTCCATCTGGCGCACGAACAGCTTCTTCTCGTCAGCGCTCAGCTTGTCCCAGTCCTGGATGGCGTCCGGCTTCGGGGCGAGCTTGGTATCGGGTGGCACCACGCCGAGCTTGATCTGCCGCGCCAACGTCTCCTCGCGCAGCTTGTCCCAGCCTTGATCGAACTTGCCCTTGTACTTGGCAATCCATTCTTTGGGCACCTGATGCGGGGCATGGGTGGCGCCGGGTGCAAAATACATGAAGAACGGCTTGTCCGGCGTCAGCGATTTCTCCGACCGCATCCAGTCGATCGCTTTGTTGGTCATGTCGGTCATGAAATGATAGTTCGGGTCCGTCGACGGCTCGACCTGCGTCATGCCATCGTAGATCAGCGGCGCCCATTGATTGGTTTCGCCGCCCATGAAGCCATAGAACTTGTCGAAGCCCTGGCGCGTCGGCCAGCGGTCGGTCGGGCCGGAGGGACTGACCTCCCATGCCGCGGTCTCGTGATTTTTGCCGAAATGCGCCGTGCTGTAGCCGTTCAACCGCAGCATCTCCGCGACGGACGCGACATTGTTGGGACGCTGACCGGTCTGTCCCGGGAAGGACGTCGCGGTTTCCGCGATCGAACCAAAATTGTTCATGTGATGGTTGCGGCCGCTGAGCAGCGCCGCGCGGGTCGGCGAACAAAGCGCCGTGGTGTGAAACTCGTTGTAGCGGAGACCCTCGTTGGCGAGGCGGTCGACCGTCGGCATCCTGATCGGGCCGCCAAATGCGCTCGACTGGCCGAAGCCCATGTCGTCGATGAGCACGATCAGTACATTGGGTGCACCGGCCGGCGCCTTGACTTCAAACCGCGGCGGCGGCGGCGCATCGCGCGCATCGAATACGGTGCTGTGTGGAGGGTTCGGTTCAGGAATCGGCAGAACCGATCGCTCGGTCGGCAACACAGCACTCGGCGGCGCCGACTGTTGGGCCAATGCTGGAAGCACGAGTAGCGTCGTCAACGACAGCACCGACGCAGCCAACTTCATTCGCTTCATGATCACTGCCTTTGGATGAGACAATTGACAGACAAATGACACAATTGACACGGCTTCTCGCTGCCGGAACGATCCTGCCCGCAAACCGCGATCATCGGCGCGGGCAATGACGTTCGGCCGGCCCAACCGGCTCGCGGAGAGCGATAATTCTATAATTCTAGCGTCTGCCGACGCGATTAACCGGCCCGCCTCGATTCATCGGCGTTCCCCGCACGCGCACGCCTGGGGCCACCACGGCGCGCGCCACCGGGCGGGGCCGCAGCACGACGCCGGGCCTGACGACGCAGCCGACGGGATACTCGACATACTGACAATACACCACGGCACTTGCCCTTTCGGTGCTCGCGGCTACGAACGCCGTCACCAGCAACAGCCCTGTCAGGGCAACTGATAATTTCATCTTGGCATCCTCCCATCGGAAAGCTCATCATCGGCCCCTCCGGGAGGCACACCTTGATGCAGGTCAAGCAACCTTGGCAGACATTCCTGCATGTGCGGAGATGACCGACGGAGCAGCTTGATCGCAAGCTCACCAATTTGGGGCGTGAGGTACAAGCGTTGACACGCAGGCCGCCAAAAGCCGGCACGAAGGGACCGCGGAAGGGATCCGCCGCGGCCCCATCACCGGCTGCGCCGGCGGATCGGCTTGCGTCCGGCGAAACGGCCTTCTCCAGGCGCGCGATCTGGATAGCAGTAGCGGTCACGATCGCGCTCGTGCTGGTGGTCGGCATGGTTTTTCATCTCCTCAAGGCCGACGGACCGGCCTCCACGGCGCAGGCCTCATTCGTCGCCACCTATGTGGGCAGCGAAAGCTGCGCCGGCTGCCATCAGGCGGAAGCCAAATTATGGGATATTTCGCAGCACAAGGCCGCGATGGCGCACGCGACCGACAAGACGGTGCTCGGCGATTTCAACAAGAGCTTCGACTACTTCGGTGTGCATTCCCGCCTCTTCCGCGATGGCGGAAAATTCATGATCGAAACCGACGGGCCCGACGGCAAGCTTGCCGTGTTTGAGGTGAAGTACACGTTCGGTGTCGATCCGCTGCAACAATATCTCGTCGAATTTCCAGATGGGCGCATCCAGGCGCTGCCGATCGCATGGGACGGCCGGCCCAAGGACAAAGGCGGCCAGCGCTGGTTCCATCTCCATCCCGAAGAAGAGATCAAGCACGACGACGTCCTGCACTGGACCAAGCTGAACCAGAACTGGAACTTCATGTGCGCGGAATGCCACTCGACCGGCGTGCGCAAGCATTACGACGCCGCGACGGATCGCTTCGCGACGACATGGGCGGAAATCAGCGTCGGTTGCGAGACCTGTCACGGTCAGGGCTCCGCCCACGCCGCCTGGGCCCGTGACAAGCAACGCTGGTGGCCATTCGGCAAGCACGAGGATCCGAGCAAGGGATTGCTGGTCCGTTTCGACGAACGGCGCGGCGTCACCTGGCCGATCGATCCGCGGAGCGGAAATGCGACGCGTTCAGCCGCGCCGGCCGCGCTGCGAAAGGAGATCGAGACGTGCGGGCTATGCCACGCGCGCCGTGCCGGCTTCAGCGAGGACTGGGCACCCGGTCAATCGCTGTCCCAGACCCATATTGTCGAGGCGCTCGCGCGGACCACTTATCATGCCGATGGCCAGATCCGCGATGTGGAGGAGCCCTACAACTATACGCCGTTCAAGCAGAGCAAGATGTTTGCCGCCGGCGTGACCTGCAGCGATTGTCACGAGCCGCACGGCGCAAAGCTCCGAGCCTCCGGCGAAGGCGTTTGCCTGCAATGCCATGCGTCCGAAAAATACGCCGATGCGAAGCATCGCCATCACGCGGACGCCGATCCGGCGCCGACCTGCATGTCGTGCCACATGCCGGCGCGCACCTATATGCAGATCGACCTGCGTCACGATCACGCCTTCCGCGTTCCGCGCCCTGATCTTTCGGTCGAGCTGGGGACCCCGAACGCCTGCAACGACTGCCACAGCGACAAGCCGGCGCAATGGGCCGCCGCCGCGATCGAGCAATGGTTCGGGCCCGACCGAAAGGGCTTCCAGACCTATGGGCCCGCGTTCCGCGCAGCACGCAGCGACCAGGCCGACGCCGCCGCGCTGCTTGGCCTTCTGGCCGCGGACAGGAACGCGCCGGCCGTGGCGCGTGCGAGCGCGCTCGGCGAACTCGCCTCGCGCATCGCTCCGGCGAACATTGCGACCGCACGGGCAGCCCTGGCCGATCCCGATCCCATGGTGCGGATCGGCGCGCTGGACATGCTGGAAAACGTGCCTGCCGGCCAGATCTGGCCGCTGGTCTCGCCGCTGCTCACCGATCCCGTGCGTGGCGTGCGGATCAGGGTCGCCTCCCTGCTCGCTTCCGTTCCGACCGCAAGCCAGCCGCTGCCCGATCGCGCACGCTTCGATCAGGCGGCACACGAATTCATCACGGCGCAGCGCGCCCATGCCGAACGGCCCGAGGCCCGCACCGCACTGGCAAACTTCCTGGCCTTGCGCGGACAGACCGGGGACGCAGAGACCGAGTACAAGGCAGCCCTCAGGCTCAGCCCGCACTATGCGGCGGCCGCCATCAATCTGGCCGACCTCTATCGCCAAATTGGCCGCGACGGCGACGGAGAAACCGTTCTGCGCGGAGCAATTGCGGCATCACCTACCGACGCGGCCGCGCATCACGCACTCGGCCTGACCTTGACCCGGCTGAAGCGGCACGACGAGGCGCTCGCCGAGTTGCGCAGAGCAACCGAACTCGAACCGGGTCGCGCACGCTATATCTATGTCTACGCGGTGGCGCTGCATTCCGGCGGGCGAGCCGACGAGGCAATGACGGTCCTAAAGGAAGCTCTGGAAAGCCATCCCAATGATAGGGACGTGCTGTCCGCTCTGGTTTCGCTCAGCCGCGGGGCAGGCGATGCAAGGGCGGCGCTGGGCTACGCCGAAAGGCTCGCAATCATGACGCCGGACGACCGGAATCTGGCGGCGTTCATCGGCGAGATCAGGCGGCAGATTGACAAGCCAAACTAAGATAGCTGGCTCTCCTGCTTGAGCTCACAAAGGGCGCCCGAGAACCTCAAATGGAGCGAGTGCGAAATCGACGCTGAAATGACCAGGGACGCAACAAAGTCGAACGGCTCCTCAATGAGATCAAGCACTGTCGGCGGATCGCAACGCAACCACCTCGATCGGGTAGACATCGATCGCCGGCTCCTCATAGGGATGCGCAGCGCGGATCGCCTGTAGCACGGCTTTCAGCCGGTCCTCGGCGCAGATGGTCTCGATGCGCTCCTCCTCGACCGTCTCGAGCTGGCCGACCGCGCCGACGGCCGGGTTGGCGCCTGCCAGCGGACGAAACCGGCCCACGCCCTTCGCGGTAAACGAACAGTGGTCGTAATTGCCGATGCGGCCGGCGCCGGCCTCGCCCATCGCGCGGCGCACGGCGTCGCCCGCCGCTTCAGGGACATAGACGACGATCTTGTAGGTCTTCATGCTGGCCTGGATCCGGACGTCGATCACACGGCCGTTACCATCGCGTCGCCGCTGGCGCAATTTTCAGCGGGTCACAACCGGTCACAATCGCGAAAGCGCCGGCGCCGGTGACCAGCCATTCCGAAACACGCCTTGTGCGGCGCAGCAAACCCGATACTTATCGGTGATCTCTCCCGCATTCTCAACACCATGGAAGGCCCGCGCCTTGGCTGATACCAGTGCCGACACCATCGAGATCGTCCGTCACCGGCCGATGGGCTTCACCGAATTCGTCATCGTGGTCGCGGCGATCATGGCGCTCAATCCGCTGGCGATGGACATGATGCTGCCGGCGCTGCCGAACATCGGCGCCTCGTTCCATATCGACGTCGCCAACCGGCTGCAGACGGTGCTGACGGCGTTCGTCATCGGCTTCGGTCTCGGCCAGTTCGTGATCGGCCCGCTGTCCGACAGCTTCGGCCGGCGCCCGGTGCTGATCGGCGGCATGGTGCTGTATGCGGTCGCCAGCCTGTTCGCGATCGCCGCGCCGTCCTTCGAGATGCTGCTGCTGGCGCGCGCGCTGGAAGGTCTCGGCACCGCGGCGACGCGGGTGATCGCGACCTCGATCGTGCGCGACTGCTATGCCGGCCGCCGCATGGCGAGCGTCGTCTCGCTGGCGATGATGGTGTTCATCGCCATTCCCGTGATCGCGCCGTCGTTCGGCCAGGCGGTGATGCTGCTGACGCAGTGGCGCGGCATCTTCGTCGTGCTGACCTTGTACGGCATCGTCACGCTGCTGTGGACCGCCGCACGGCTGCCCGAGACGCTGCCGGAGAGCGAGCGCAAGCCGTTCTCGGTCAAAGAGATCGTCGGGGCCTTCCGCAACACCCTCACCAATCGTCAGACGCTGGGCTATGCGCTCGCGGCGAGCGGCATCTTCGGCGCCGTGCTCGGCTATGTCCTGTCCTCGCAGCAACTGTTCACCGACGTCTATCATCTCGGCCACTACTTCCCGCTCGCCTTCGCGGCGATCGCGGTGACCATTGCGGTGGCCGGCTTCCTCAACGCCCGCCTCGTCGGCCGACTCGGCATGCGCATGATCTCGCACGGCGCGCTGGTCGGCAGCGTCGTCATCGCGCTGGCCTGTTTCAGCGCGGCGATCCTCGGCATGCTGCCGCTGTGGCTGTTCATGCTGCTATCCGCCGGCATGATGTTCTCGTTCGGCCTGATGTTCGCGAACTTCACCGCGCTGGCGATGGAGCCGCAGCGCGCCAATGCCGGCACCGCGTCTTCGCTCTACGGCTCGATCACGACCCTGCTCGGCATGGCCGCCGGCGCCGTCGTCGGCCAGGCGTTCGACGGCACGGCATTGCCGTTCGCCGCGGGCTTCCTGGCCTGCACGTCGAGCGCGCTCGTCATCGTACTGATCACCGAGAAGGGCCGGCTGTTCCACGGCCAAGGCAAGCCGGTCTGACCGCCGCCGAGGGCCTCAAATGCACGGCCCCTGCCCGCGCTGCGGGCACAGCTTCAGCACGCTCGACAGCGTCAGCAGCAGACGCGCGCTGCGGGTCGTGTTGCCCGGCGCGCGGTAGCTGAGCGGCGCGGCGACGCCGAGATCGGCGCGCCAGTCGTTCGGGAAGGTAAAGCGCACCCCGGCGCCCGCCGAGGTCAGCGCGACGCCGTCGGCCGGCCGGAAGCCGTCGTTCCAGGCGAGCCCGGCATCGAAGAAGCTGTAGAGCTGATAGCTTGTGAGATACTGCCAGTTCGGTTTCTGCTCGAAGCGGACCTCGAACGTGCCGGCGACGCCATTGTCGCCGCTGATCTCGGCGCTGCCATAGCCGCGGCCATAGGCGAGGCCGCCGAGATAGAACTGCTGCGAATTGTACAGCGGACCCGAGGCGAGCTGGCCGGCGGCGGCGAGCTTCAGCGACCACGCCTCGGACAAGGTCTGATAGCGCGCGAACCAGCCGTTGAAGACCGAGAAGCTCGGCGAGGCGCCGGCGCGCGACGCGAGGGGATCGTCGAGCGGCGTCGCCCCGAACGCGTTCAGGCCCTGCCGGTAGGCCAGCGTCAGGTAGCTGTCGCCGCCGACATCATCCTTCCAGCGGTAGTCGGCGGTGAAGGTCAGCGTCCGGATGCGATCGCGATACCAGATGCCGAACAGGTCGCGCTCGGTCACGTCGCTGAAGGCGGCCGCGAGATTCAGCTTCAGCGAGGCGCGCTGCGACTGGATCGGCACGAGGCCGCCGCGCAGCTCGAGCGTCTCGGTCACCGTGTTGTCGTTGAACAGCCGTCTCCGGTCGCCCGGCCGGACCTCGCTGTACAGCGCGGAGGCGCCGACATAGGCGCCGTCGGTGCCGACCGGCACCTCATAGGACAGCCGGCCGAACGCGAGCTGGCGCGGATCTCCCGGCGTCGTCGACAGGTTGGCGGTGAGCGTGTCGCCCGGCAGCAGATAGGAATTGAAGGCGGCCGTGGCGTAGTTCTGCCAGGGACCGACGGTCGACGAGCCGAGATTGTCGACGCCGGCGAAGCCGTAGAGGTGCCAGGTCTGCAGCTCGATCACCAGGCGGAACCGGCCGGTGGTGCCGCCGATCTCCTCCAGTGCGGAATCGACCAGACGGACGCCGCCGCGGCTGTTAATCAGCAGCAACTGCCGCTCCAATGTCGCGAGCCGGGACGGCTGCTCGGCCAGCACGGGGCCGAGCATCGGCCTGATGCCGAACTCTTCCGCGCCGGCGCCCTTCAAGGTCACCTCGGTGATGCTGCCTTCGATGATCTGGATGCGCACCCGGCCATCATGGATGTCCTGCGGCGGTATGATCGCACGGCTGAGATGGTAGCCGGCGGCGCGGTACTGATCGCTGATCGCGGTCGTGATCGCCGCGAGGTCGGCCTGCGACACCGGCTTGCCGAGATAGGGCTGATAGCTCGCGGCGAGCTGCTCGGCGGGCAGCGCGGACGCTCCCGTCAGCGTGACGCCGCGCATGGTGAACAAGGGCTTGCGATCGCCGCCGCCCTGGGGCGCGAATTGCGGCGCACGCGGCCGCGGCGGCGGCTGCGTCGACCGCGACTGCTGCTCGTCGAAATATCGCTCGGTCTGCCGCGGATCGAAGCTCGGCTGGCCGACCTGCTGCGCATGGGCCGTCGCTGCAAACAGCAACGCCGACAGGGAAATGCCGGCGGCGATCGCGGTTCCGTGCAGCCGTCGCGAGCCGTGCGGTACGGCCGCGAAGTCGCGCCAACCCGCAGTCCTCCCAGTTCCGTCGACACAACCAGCGCGCATGCCTCGTTTTTAGTTTGTTAAGGTCAACGAAGCGTAAATGCGTGAGGAAAACACGGCTGCAACTCCTAAGGGTCTCTTGAAACATTTCGATTAGTTTCAAAAGCCGCCAACGATGCGAGTTCGTGCCATGTCATCCAAGCGCTTCCTGATACCGGGACTGATCGCCGCGTGCCTTTTCGGTGCGATGCCGGCCGCATTCGCGGCCGACGGTGAGCCGTGGCTGGTGAGCAAATCGTCCGGTGAGGTCTGGGTCACCACCCAGGGCGCAGCGCAGGTCTCGCTCGGTCGCGAGGACCCGCTGAAGCCAGGCGATACGATCCGCACCGGGCCGACCGGCCGCGTCCGCCTGACCCGCGGCGCCGAGACGATCGTGATCGCGCCGAACTCCGAGGTCGGCCTGCCCGCCGCGCCCAAGGACGGCATGGCGACGACCATCCTGCAGCGCGCCGGCTCGATCCTGCTCGACGTCGAGAAACGCAACGTCCAGCATTTCGAGGTCGAGACGCCCTATCTCGCCGCCGTGGTCAAGGGCACGCAGTTCAGCGTCACGATCTCAGGCCGCAGCACCAAGGTCGAGGTCAGCCGCGGCCAGGTGCAGGTGTCGGATTTCAAGACCGGCCAGATCGCCCAGGTGATGCCCGGTCAGGCCGCCACCGCCTTTGCGACCGGCCGCGCCGGCCTGAGCCTGTCCGGCGCCGGCACCTTCAGCCCGATCGAGCAGGGCCGCCCGCGCGCCTCCACGATCGATCGTGTTCCGGTGCCGCGCGACGGCCTGCAGGCGCCGCGCGAGGCCAAGGGCAGCGTGATCCACGCGCTGAACGCCGACGGCTCGGCCGCGCGCCCCGGTACAACGGTCGCCGCTCAGCAGCATTCTGCGGCCGCCTTCGGCAGCGCGAAGCCCGGCGTGGTGCGGATCTCGTCATCGATCGGCGAGGTCAACCTGAACATCCAGAAGGCGACACGCGGCCTCGCCCACGGCGCCCACACGCCGGCCGCCGGTGGAGGGCGAAGCACCGCCTGGAATGAAGCGCGCGGCAACAGCGGCAATGCGACGGGCAACTCGGCCACCGCAAGCGGCACGTCGGGAGATTCCTCGATCGCAGCCGCCGTCACCGCGGCGGTCGGTTCGCCAAGCGGATCCGCCAGCGCCAATGCCGCCGGAAATGGCGACGCCGGCAACGGCAACGCCAACGGTGGCAGCCGCGGCGGCAACAATGGCGGCAATGGCAACGGCAACAACGGCCAGGGCAACAGCGGCAACGGTAACAGCGGTAACGGTAACCGCGGTAACGGAAATAGCGGCAACGGTAACGGCAACAGCGGCGACCATGACAATGGCAATCATGGCAACGGCAACGCCCACGCTTACGGCCACAGCAAGAATTAGGGAGTCCCGATCGAGCGTAACGCCTGCGTCATGCGTCGTCATGGGGGAGCGCGGGCTTGCAGGGTTCCATGGCTCTGCGGTCGGAGCGGGATGAAGTTGGGATCACGAACGCGGGCGTCGACGTGGCACGCAGACATTCGGGAGAGGGCATGCTCAGGCGGTTCATGCCGCATATTCTGGTGGTCGTTGCGCTGCTGACGGTCGGCCTGTCGGGCGGCCACGAGTTGTTGAGCAACGCCCTCGTCGACCTGCGCTTACGCCTCGACAATCGCCCCGCCAGCGGCGAGATCGCGGTGGTCGCGATCGACCCGCGCTCGATCGAAGCCATCGGCGTCTGGCCGTGGCCGCGGACCCAGCATGCGCGCCTGCTGGAGCAGTTGCAGCGGGCCGGCGTCCGCGACGTCGCCTTCGACGTGGATTTCAGCACGCCGTCCGACGCGGCCGGCGATCAGGCCTTCCTGACCGCGCTCCAGAATGCCAAGAGCTCGGTCGTGCTGCCGACCTTCAGGCAGCTCGATGCGGCGGGGAAGGACACCGCCATTCACCTCAACCGGCCGCTGCCGCAGTTCGAGCAGCTCGCATGGTCGGCCTTCGTGAACATCGAAGTGGCGCGCGATGGCCGCGTCAGAAGCTACGCTTTCGGCGAATATAGCGAGACCGCCGGCGCGAAAACCTTCCTGCAATCCATGGGTGCGTTCCTCGCCGGCAGCGATGCTGTCAAGGACAGCTCTTTCCTGGTCGACTACGGCATCGATCTGTCGTCGCTGCCGCGGGTGTCGTATGTCGATGTCGTCCGCGGCGACGCGGCGGCGCTGTCCAGGCTCAAGGACAAGCGGGTGATCGTCGGCGCGACCGCCATCGAGCTCGGTGACTACTACAGCGTGCCGAACGGCCGCGTTCTGCCCGGCGTCATGCTGCAGGCGCTGGCGGCCGAGTCCATCATTCAGCACCGCACCCTGCTGTCGACGTCGACGACGGCCGCCGTAGGCGGCCTGCTGCTGATCGTCATCATCATGCTGGCGAGCTGGCGGCACCTCTCGGCGGCGCGGCGCGCACTGCTGATCGCCATGATCAGCGTCCTGATCGAGGCCGTGGCGCTGCTGCTGCACGACCGCTACGCCCTGGTGCTCGACACCTCGCTGCTGCAGATCGCGCTGGTCGCCTATCTCGCTGCCACGGCCCTCGACGAGATCGACTTCCGCGGCCTGCTGCGGCACGTCGCCGAGAGCCGTTTCGAGCGAATCGCGATGTCGATCGGCGACGGGCTGGTCTGTACCGACCGCGACCGGCGCATCACGGTGTGGAATCCGGGAGCTGTCGCGATCTTCGGCTACGGTGCCGACGAGATCATCGGCCAGCCCTTCGCGCGCCTGCGCGCCGACGGCAGCGATACGCATGACCTGTTTCCGCAGCAGGAGGCGGCGCTGCCGGCGACGTTGCTGCCCGGCGGAGCCACGATCGAGTTCGACGGCCGCCGCAAGGACGGCGAGGTGTTTCCGGTCGAGGCGAGCTTCTCCGCCTGGCAGGGCGCCGACGGCCTGCAATATGGCGTGATCCTGCGCGACGTCTCGGTGCGCAAGCGCAAGGCGGAGCGCATTCGTTACCTCGCCGAGCACGACACGCTGACCGGCCTGGTCAACCGCAACACGCTGCAGAGCGAGCTCGCCGCCATGATCGAGACCGCGGATGCCGCGGCCGACCAGGTCGCGCTGCTGGTGATCGGGCTCGATGCCTTCCAGCGCATCAACGACACGCTTGGCCATGCCTACGGCGACAGTGTCTTGCGCGCGGCGGCCGACCGGCTCCGCACCGAGATCGGCGGCATGGGCCGCGTCGCCCGGCTCAGCGGCGACGAGTTCGCCGTCGCCATTCCCTGCTCGGCCGTCGGCGGCACCGTGGCCGAGCTCGCCGATCATCTGTCGCATTTGTTCGAGGCGCCGCTGGACGCGGGCACGCGCCAACAGCGCGTCAAGGTCACCCTCGGCATCGCGGTGCATCCCGAGGGCGGGCACTCGGCAGACGAGCTGCTCAGCAATGCCCACCTTGCCCTCTGTCGCGCCAAGATGGACCGGCGGGGCAGCCACGTGCTGTTCGAGAGCGCCATCCGCCACGAGCTCGAGCAGAGATTGACGCTGGAGGCCGAGCTTGCGCTCGCCGTCGAGCGGAACGAATTCGAGCTGTTCTACCAGCCGCAAGTGGAGCTGTTGAGCGGCCGTGTGATCGGCGCCGAGGCGCTGATCCGCTGGCGCCACCCGACGCGCGGCCTCGTGCCTCCCGGTGATTTCATTCCGGTCGTCAACACCTCGCATCTGTCCGAGGCGGTCGCGACCTGGGTCATGGCGACCGCCTGCCGGCAGGCGCGGGAGTGGCAGCTCGCCGGCCACGACATCCGCGTCGGCGTCAACCTCTCGCCGTCCCAGTTCCAGTCCGGCGACCTCGCGGCCTTCGTCAGCAAGCTGCTCACGTCGACCGGCCTGTCGCCGCGCCTGCTCGAGCTCGAAGTCACCGAGGACATCCTGCTGCACGACGAACCCGGCGTGCTGCAGACGTTCAACCGGCTGCAGGCGCTCGGCGTCAGCCTGGTGTTCGACGATTTCGGCACCGGCTATGCGAGCCTGAGCTACCTGAAGAAATTCCCGCTCGACGGCCTGAAGATCGACCGCTCCTTCGTGCGCGACGTGCTGACCCAGGCCGACGACGCGGCCATCGTCGGCTCGACGGTCAGCCTGAGCAAGCAGCTCGGGCTGTCCGTGATAGCCGAGGGCATCGAGAACGCGGCGACGGCCGAGTTCCTGCTGCGGCTCGGCTGCGAGCAGGGCCAAGGCTATCACTTCGGCAAGCCGATGCCGGCGGCGGATTTCACGCAGCGATTCCTCGCGGTGGACGACGAGATGCGCCAAGCCGGCGCGGCGTGAGGCTCAGGTCTCACGCTCGAAGCTAACGCAGGTCAACCGCTCTCTCCGCCGTCATTCCGGGGCGCGCGCAGCGCGAGCCCGGAATCCATCGCCACAGGCGGTCGTTGGTGACAACGGCGCGCTGTTGCACGGACCTTGCTCCCTCGCAGGCGATCGGGGTTATGGATTCCGGGCTCGCGCTGCGCGCGCCCCGGAATGACGAGAGAGTGCAGGTGCACCTCGGCTTCTCGCCTCAGCCCGCGCCTTACGCCCTCACCCTTTCTTCCCGCCCTTGGCTTCGCTCTCGAGCGCCTTGCGCACCGCCTTGAACTCCTCGCGCGAGCCGGCATCGACGCGCGGGAAGTGCAGATCCAGGCTTTCCAGCGCGGCGACGATGGTCGAGCCGATGACGACACGGGCGAACCATTTGTGGTCGGCCGGAACGACGTGCCACGGCGCGTAGGGCGTCGAGGTGTGGCGCACGATGTCCTGATAGACCGCCTGGTAGCGATGCCACTTCGCGCGCTCGGTGATGTCGCCCATCGAGAACTTCCAGTTCTTCGCCGGCTCCTCCAGCCGGTCGAGGAAGCGCGCGCGCTGCTCCTCCTTGGAGATGTTGAGGAAGAACTTCAGGATCACGGTGCCGTTGCGCGACAAGTAACGCTCGAAGGCGCAGATGTCCTCGAAGCGCTCGCGCCAGATGTTCTTGGTGACCAGCCTCGGCGGCAGCTTCTCGGCCTTGAGGATCTCCGGATGCACCCGCGTGACCAGGCATTCCTCGTAGTAGGAACGGTTGAAGATGCCGATGCGGCCACGCTCGGGGAGCGCGATGGCGCTGCGCCACATGAAGTCGTGGTCCAGCTCCTTGGAGGTCGGCTGCTTGAACGAGGTGACCTCGCAGCCCTGCGGATTGACGCCCTCGAAGATGCTCTTGATCGCGCTGTCCTTGCCGGAGGCGTCCATGCCCTGCAGCAGCACCAGCACTGACCAGCGGTCCTGTGCATAGAGCCTTTCCTGAAAATCGGCGAGCCGCGTCCGATTCTGCTCGATGATCGCCTCGCCCTCCTCCTTGGCGAGGCCGCCCTTGACCTTTGTCTTGTGCGATTTGAGGTGAAACTTGTGCCCGCCATCGATCTGGAACGGCGAGATGAAACCATCGAGCTCATCGGCCAGCGTGCGCGGTTTCTTGCTCATGAGGACGGCTCTCCTGGGCTGAATTGCGTTTCGAGGAAGGCGGTCACGAAGCGCGGCATCGCCGCAGTCAGATCATTCCGGCTTCGAACCAGCCGTATCGAGCAGAGTTCCGGCTCGTCCTGAGCCGCGAGGTTGGCCTCGATGCGGCGCTGCAGAGCCTCGCCCATGTCAGAGGCGTCGAGCACGCGCATCAGCGCGATCGACGCGCCGGTCACGACACAGTCCCAATGCGCCGCGGCCTGATAGTCCGATGGCGCGAGTCCCGTCTCCTCCTCGACCTCGCGCGCGACGTTGGCGGCGAGATCGAGCACGCCGTCGCTGACGTCGGCGAGGTCCGGCGTGCCGGCGGGAAAATACAGCCGGCCGGCATTGGCGGTATGCGCGCCCATCTCGCCGAGCACGAAGGCGCCGTCGGCGGCACGCAGCGCGCCCATGCCGAAGCCGTTGAAGGCGGTGCGATCCGGAAAGCCCCAGTCGCGCCACGCCAGCAGGCTGGCGAAATCGGTCTCGAAATAGCTCGCGGTGAACCGGCTATCCGCGAAGCGCGGGTTGCGCCCGAGCAGCACGCGGCCGTTCCACAGCCCCGGCCTGGCGCGCTGGCATTCGGCGAAATGCGCCGCGATGTCGTCGCGGCGCTGTTTCGCGAACGGCCAGTCCCACGGCTCGACCTTGAGGTCGAGCGTGGTGACGCGGTGGATGACGACGTCCGTCATCCGCTATTTCGCCCCCTTCGCCTGCTCAACGAACTTGTTGGTGAAGGTCTTGCTGACGTCGACATTGGCCTTGGCGACATCGGGCGAGCCGGTGCTGAACACGGCGAGCACAGCGTCGGCGCCCTTCGGATCCATCTTGCCGGTCTGCGAGTACATCGGGATGGTGTTCTTGAGCGCCGCGAGATACAGCGCCTTGTCCTTGCCGACGAGTTCCTCCGGCATCTTCGCCATGATTTCCTCCGGCGTGTGCGAATGGATCCAGCCCAGCGTCGCCACGATGGCGTTGGTCAGCGCCTGCGTCTCCTTGTCATGGCCGGCGATCCAGGCCGCGGTCGAATACAGCGCGCCGCCGGGATACTCGCCGCCGAACACCTCCAGCGTGTCGTGCTGGGTGCGGGTATCGCTGAGGATCTTGAGGTCCGGATGCTTGCCCTGCAGCACGGTGACCGAGGGATCGAGCATGACGGCCGCATCGATCTGGCCCTGCTCCATCGCGGCCACCGCGGTGGCGCCGAGACCGACGCCGATCACCGCGGTGCCCGACGGATCGAGACCGTTCTTCTTCAGCATGTACTTCAGGAAGAAGTCGGTCGAGGAGCCCGGCGCGCTGACGCCGACCTTCTTGCCGGCGAGATCCTTGACCGAGCTGATCTCCTTGTTGTGCGACGGCGCCACCACCAGCACGAGACCGGGATAGCGGTCGTAGACGACGAAGGACTGCATCTCCTGCTTCTTGGCCGCGAGATTGACGCAGTGATCGAAATAGCCGGAGACGACGTCGGCGCTGCCGCCGAGCACGGCCTTCAGCGCATCCGAGCCGCCCTTGAGGTCGACCAGCTCGACCTCGAGCCCGGCCTTCTCGTATTCGCCGAGCTGCTTGGCCAGCACGGTCGGCAGATAGCACAGGCAGGCGCCGCCCCCGATTGCGATCGTGACCTTGGTGGCAGCGCTGGCGAGACCAGTGCTCAACGTCAGCGCCAGCAGCGCGCCGGTGACCCGGCTCAACATCTTGTTCATGTGTTTCCTCCGTTCATGTTGTCAGTCAGGTTGGGCATGTCGGCGTAGATTGAGAAGGCCGCCCAAAACTCCGCTGTCGTCCCTGCGAAAGCAGGGACCCATACCGCGTGATGTTCCGGTTGGAAAAGACTGGTCGTCCCGCGTGCCACAAACGCCGCCCTGTGGTTATGGGTCCCCGCTTTCGCGGGGACGACAGCGGCGGGTGGCGCAGCAGCCCGGCCATCATCGGCCCTCGGCGGCGTCAGGCCGCCACACCAGCAGCCGCCGCTCCACAAGCGTGACGCAGATGTCGATCAGGATGACGAATGCCGACAGCACGAACATGCCGGCGAAGACGCCGGCGACGTCGAAGATGCCTTCGGCCTGCTGGATCAGATAGCCGAGGCCGGCCGCGGAGCCGAGATATTCGCCGACGACAGCGCCGACGACGGCGAAGCCGACCGACGTGTGCAGCGACGAGAACATCCACGACAGCGCCGACGGCCAATAGACGTGGCGCATCAGTTGCCGCTCGCTCATGCCGAGCATGCGGGCGTTGTCGCGCACCACGGTCGAGACCTCCTTCACGCCCTGATAGACGTTGAAGAACACGATGAAGAACACCAAGGTCACGCCGAGCGCGACCTTGGACCAGATGCCGAGCCCCAGCCACAGCGTGAAGATCGGCGCCAGCACCACGCGCGGCAGCGCATTGGCCATCTTGACGTAGGGATCGAACACGGCGGCGACCAGCGGCTTGCGCGCGAACCAGAAGCCGACCAGCACGCCGCCGAGCGAGCCGATCGCGAACGCCAGGATCGACTCCCACAAGGTGATCGCGAGATGCTTCCAGATGGCCCCGGTGGCGAACCATTTGATCACCTGCGCGAACACGTCGACCGGGTTCGAGAAGAAGAACGGCGGAAGCCAGATGCGCCCGAACACGGGCACGCTGGCGAGCAGTTGCCACAGCGCAATCGCGACGACCGCGACCAGCAATTGCAGCGCGAGCAGACCGAGACGCGACATTACGCTACTCCGCGCCCGTGGTGACAGAGACAAAGCGCGAGCCGCGCACGCCGCTCCGCTCCCTCCCCCCTTGTGGAGGAGGGAGTGCACTGTCCAAGTGGAAACAGCGAGGCTCTCATGATCGAACGAGTCACTGCTCCCATCACACCGCCTCCGCCTGCTTGTAGGTCTTCTCGACCTCCGCCTTCAGCGTCTGCCAGATCTCGCGGTGCAGCTCGTGGAACTCGTGCTTCATGCGCACCTCGAAGATGTCGCGCGGACGCGGCAGGGTCACGCGCCAGTCGCCGATGATGCGCGAGGCCGGGCCGGCCGACATGATGACGACGCGGTCGGCGAGCGCGATCGCCTCCTCGAGATCGTGGGTCACGAACAGCACCGCCTTGCGGTCGGCATTCCAGAGATCGAGCAGCAGATTGCCCATGATCTGCCGCGTCTGCGCGTCCAGTGGCCCGAACGGCTCGTCCATCAGGATGATGCGCGGATTGCGGATCAGCACCTGGGCGAGGCCCACGCGCTTGCGCTGGCCGCCCGACAGCATGTGCGGATAGCGGTTGCCGAATGCGCCGAGGCCGACCGAGGTCAGCCATTGCTGCGCCTTGGCGGCTGCATCCTTCGACGGCGTGCCCGCGACCTCGAGCCCGATCGCGACGTTCTCCAGCGCGGTCTTCCATGGGAACAGCGCGTCGGCCTGGAACAGGTAGCCGGCGTCGCGATTGAGGCCGGCCAGAGGCTGGCCGAAGATGCGCACATGGCCGGCGGCCGGCTTCAGCAGTCCCGCCGCCACGTTGAGAAGGGTGGATTTGCCGCAACCGGTCGGCCCGACGATGGCGACGAACTCGCCATCGGCGACGCTGAGATCCGCCGTCTCGACGGCGGTGTAGGTGCGTCCGCCGGCGAGACGGAATGCCACCGTCGTTCGCTCCAGCGCGACCGCGGCGGCCGTGGGCATCGTCACGTCCAAGTTCCTCCCCCGAGAATGGCCGGGACGGCTTAGCCGCTTGCGCGGCGAAGTTCAACGCGGCGGCCGGACGTGCTAGGTCGTCTGACTGAGCCCAAGGCCAACCTTAAGGCCAACATTCCGCAAGGCCGCATGCCGCGCACGCCGTTCATCGTCTACACCAACGTCCGCAAGAGTTTCCCCGGCCCGGCAGGCGCCGTGACCGCGGTCGACGGCGTCTCGCTGGAGATCGCCGAGGGTGAGTTCCTGGCGATCGTGGGCGGCTCCGGCTCGGGCAAGACCACATTGCTGCGGCTCACCAACCGCCTGATCGAGCTGGACGGCGGCGCGATCCGGATTGCTGGCGACGATATCGCCGGCCTCGATCCTGTCAGCCTGCGTCGCCGGGTTGGCACCGTGTTCCAGAACGGGGCGCTGTTTCCGCACATGACGGTTGCCGCCAATATCGGCATCACCCCCAGGCTGCTGGGTACGCCCGCGAACGAGATCGCCGCCCGTGTCGACGAGCTGCTCGACCTCGTGCGGCTCGACCGCAAGGCGCATCGCGACCGGCTGCCGCACGAGCTCTCGGGCGGCCAGCGCCAGCGCGTCGGCGTCGCCCGCGCGCTCGCGGCGCGGCCGAAGATCGTGCTGATGGACGAGCCGTTCGGCGCGCTCGATCCGCTGACGCGTGATGCGCTCGGCAGCGACTACCGCGCCCTGCATGAGCAGTTCGCGCTGACCACGATCATGATCACGCACGACATCACCGAGGCGCTGCTGCTCGCCGACCGCATCGCGGTGATGCGCGGCGGACGCCTGATCGAGATCGGCACGCCGGCCGAGCTCGCGGCCAGCCGTGAACCCTACGTGACGGAGCTGATGACGACGCCGCGCCGACAGGCGGCGCGGCTGGCCGCGCTGCTGCCCGAAAGCGGCACAGTATGAGCGCACTGTCCGATCCACGCTTCACCGAGGCGCTGTCGCATCTCACGGATTATCTCGGCAGCCATCTGCGCGTGAGCCTCGCCGCGCTGGCGCTCGGCCTTGCCGTGAGCTTTCCGCTGGCGCTGCTCGCGCGCAATCGCCCTGCCCTGCGCAATCTGCTGCTCGGCGTCGCCAGCGTGGTGCAGACGGTGCCGGGACTGGCTCTGCTGGCGCTGTTCTATCCGCTGCTCCTGGCGCTGACGGCACTCACCTTGCGCTGGTTCGGGCTCTCGTTCTCGGCCTTCGGCTTCCTGCCGGCCATGCTGGCGCTGGCGCTGTATTCGATGCTGCCGGTGCTGCGCAATACCATCACCGGGCTGAACGGCGTCGACGCAAGCCTGATCGAGGCCGCCAAAGGCGTCGGGATGACCGAGCGCCAGGCGCTGACGATGGTGGAGCTGCCGCTGGCGCTGCCGGTGATCATGGCCGGCATCCGCACCGCTGCGGTGTGGGTGATCGGCACCGCGACCTTGTCGACGCCGATCGGCCAGACCTCGCTCGGCAACTACATCTTTGCAGGTTTGCAGACCCAGAATTGGGTGCTGGTCGTGTTCGGCTGCATTGCCGCCGCCGTACTGGCGCTTGCCATCGATCAGTTGCTGGCACTGATCGAGGATGGCCTGCGCAGGCGCAGCCGTGCCCGTGTCGGGCTTGGCACCGCAACCATCGCGCTCATGGTCGGCGCGAGTCTCCTGCCCTCGCTGGCCGGCGGCTCGGCACGCTACGTGATCGGCGCCAAGACGTTTACCGAGCAATATGTGCTGTCGGCCTTGATCAGCGAGCGGCTGCAGGCAGCCGGTCTCTCGGCGACGACACGTGCCGGGCTTGGCTCCAGCGTGATCTATGAGGCACTGAAGAACGGCGACATCGACGCCTACGTCGATTACTCCGGCACGCTGTGGACCAACCAGTTCCACCACAAGGAGCAGTTGCCGCGCGCCGCGCTGCTCGATGCACTGAAGCAGGATCTCGCCAAGGAGAAGGTCACCCTGCTCGGCGAGCTCGGCTTCGAGAATGCCTACGCGCTGGTGATGCCGCGCAAGACGGCCGAGGCGCTCGGCATCCGCTCGATCGCCGACCTCGCGCGCCACGCCAGCGAGATGTCGATCGCCGGCGACTACGAGTTCTTCTCGCGCCCGGAATGGGCGGCCCTGCGCGACGCCTATGGCCTCGCCTTCCGCGCCCAGCGCCAGATGCAGCCCGACTTCATGTATGCCGCGGCCGCCTCCGGCGAGGTCGACGTCATCGCCGGCTACACCAGCGACGGCCTGATTGCGAAATATGATCTCGTCGTGCTCGACGATCCCAAGCAGGCGATCCCGCCTTACGACGCGATCCTGCTGCTGTCGCCGAAGCGAGCCGAGGACCGCGCGTTGCAGGATGCGTTACGACCGCTGCTCGGCCGCATCGACATCGCGACCATGCAGCAGGCCAATCTGCGCGCCTCCGGCAGTGACGCGGAGTCCTCGCCGCAGGCGGTGGCGCGCTGGCTGTGGAGCAAGATGTCGAAGTAAGCCCCACAGTCTCGCCGCGTCATTGTGAGCGCAGCGAAGCAATCCAGGGCGTCACGAGGACTCTGGATTGCTTCGGCTCGCTCGCAATGACGGTGGTGGTTGGCGCAACCTCCACACGCATTAGGGTCGGGACTCATTGATCGAGCCAGAAGATAACAGTTGCCGCGATACAGATGGCGCTGAAGAATGTGTGAGCGCAGCGGTCGTAACGCATGGAGAGACGTCGCCAGTCCTTAAGTCCGGCGAACATATTCTCGACCTTGTGACGCTGCCGATACAGGGATTTGCAATATGTTAGGGGCGATCTGCGCCCAGCCCGCGACGGAATGCAAGGCTCTATTCCTCGCTTAGCGAGAGCCGCTCGGAAGGCATCGCTGTCATAGCCCCTTGTCGGCGATCAGAGTCTCAGCCTCTGGCAAGAGAGGAGAGACCAGAGCCGCACCTTACGATATTGCGTCGAACGGATTGCCGACATCGCGAGAACCGCACCTCATCGGTTAGATTCCATCGCAGCCCTCATAAACTCCAGGATCACCGGGTGAGGCTGGGTGATGCTCGAAGTCAGCTGAGGTACATAGAGAGTAGCAATGAAGAAGCGATGCGCGGGGATAGTCAGAATCCTCGCTTCGCCGGATGCGTCCGTGCCAATGATTCTCAATCCTGCGTCATGTAGCTTCTGCTGATGCTCCGGGTTCAGTCCGAAATTGCAGTAGTACTGCTCGCGTGGATTCTTCCCCCCGTAGATCGCATCTGCGAGGCTGCCCGGCTCGATTTTGACTTCCATCGTCTGCCCCACGAGCGAGCACGATAATGGTGTGATGAAGAGGTTGGAGGCGTAGGGATCATATTCGGCGTGCGCGGCGTCTTCGAAGCCCATGACATTGCGACTGTATTCGATCACAACGTGCTGGCAGCCCCCGCAAGTCCCCAAGAGCGGAACGCCGCTCTCGCGCGCGTAACGAATTGCATTGATGGCTCCGAGAAGGCTCTTGTATGGGCTCCCGGGAACAATCCAGATCGCATCAAAACGCCGAAGCTGTTCGGCTGCCCCGGCCTCCAGCTGGACGGTTGAGATCCATTCCGCCGTAATTCGTCCCTCCAGCGTCAGCCGAGCATGCTCAATCGCATCGTTGGTTGCGGTGTGAGGCAGGAAGGAAGGGGTGAATTCGCCAACAAGCGCAATCGCTATGGCGTCGGACATGATCGCTCTCCGGCTGTAGTTCCGCCTTGTAAGAGCATGCCGGTCATGTATAAGTAAAATTACTTCGACAGCGGCTGCATATGACAATTACTAATATATCTCTCGCTCACCTTCGGGTGCTCAGCAGCGTCGTGGATTGCGGCACCTTCTCGGCTGCAGCCACAGAGATCGGCCTCACCCAGTCAGGGGTCAGCCAAAGCATCAAGCATTTAGAGGCGGTATTGGGCGGGCAGCTGCTTATAAGGCATCGTGACGGAATCAGAATCACCGAACTTGGTCGGGCAGTGCTCGCCGACGCCCGGGCTGCACTTCAAGCCGTCGAACGCATTCGACAAACCTGCAGCGCGGTCAATGGATTGCTCGCGGGGCATATACGCATCGGCAGTGTATCGAGCGTTGCAGCGCGGCTTCTGCCGGCCCGACTCGCGGAGTTCAAAAGGATGTACCCACGCATCACGGTCAGTCTGATCGAGGGGACCGATGCGGAAGTTTGCGAATGGGTTGAGAAAGACATCATTGATCTCGGCCTGACGGGAGAGACGACGCCGGCGGTGCAGCCCATCGTCATCATGGAGGATGAATTTGTTCTCGTCGTCGCATCAGACCATCGTCTTGCCAGCCGGCGGCAAATTAGCCTGACAGATGCGGCCGACGAGCCATTTTTGATGTCCGCGTCCGGCTGCGAGCCCGCCATTCGTCAAATATTCGATCAAGCTAAGATCAATCCGCCGATTGTGCTGCGGGTGCGAGATGCCGAAGCTCTCGTAAACATGGTCAGCCAAGATATCGGCATAACCATCATGCCACAGCTCGCCATTCCCGCCGATAGCAGGGCCATTGCACAGATTTCCATTAAACCGCGTCGTAGGCGTCAAGTCTTTGCGATCACGAGAAGTGGCGCTCCCAAAGTGCCGGCGGCAGAGAGATTGAACGCCATGCTTTCGAATACGAAAGGTTGAAGCCGGCCATCTCCCTGTGGGATTGAGCCGCTCGCCCGAGCGTTCTGTCGGTTAAATGGGTCCTGACCCTAGTGAGCAGTTTACGCTCACATCCCCGGCTCGATCGGCTTCTCCACCGCGCCGCCATTGTCGGCCCAATCCTTGAAGCCGCCCACGTTGAACACCTTGTCGTAGCCGAGGTCTTTCAGCGCCTTGCCCGCCAGCGCGGCACGGCCGCCGGAGGCGCAGTACAGAATGACGCTCTTGTCCTTGCTGAAATTCTTGTCGTGATAGGGCGAGTCCGGATCGGCGCGAAATTCGACCATGCCGCGCGAGACGTGGTGCGCGCCTTCGATCTTGCCGCTCTTCTCGACCTCCGGCGCATCGCGCACGTCGAGGACGAGCGTGTTGCCTTTGGCGATCATCGCCTGCGCCTCGGCCGGCGTGATCTTGGGGACCACCGCGTTGGCGGCGGCCATCAGTTCTTTGACGGATGTGGACATGTCGAACCTCTCGCTTACACGGAGCGCACGGGGTAGCCCAACGCGGCCGTCCCGACAATCCTCCCATGGAATGACGGATCGATCGCAATCCCGTGAAGCCACCGACCCGTCGCGGGCGGTGAGAGTCTAGAGCCCCCGGATCAGCTCGGCGTCGATCAGCATGCGGTTGAACCGGCGCGCCTCGGCGCCGTCGCCGCAGGCGTAGAACACGCCCTTGCAGCGGAGCATGATGTCCTTCTGCTCGGCGAAGGACGGATCGAGCGGAATGCCGGCCGCCTCCAAGGTGACCAGCGGCAGATAGGCGGCGTCGATCCGGTCCATCACGACCGCGCTCTGGCGCGGCTCGAAGTTGACGGCATCGACGGCGTAATAGGTCTGATAATAGCGCGGATCGTAGCTTTCGAGCTTCTCGCCGATGCCGGCCTCGTCGAGCTTGGGATCGAGAATGTGCGGCGAGAACTCCGGCTGGTGATCGCCGTAGCGCACGATCAGGAACGGCTGGTCGCCGAAGCGCTTCTTCAGGCTGGCGAGGAAGCGCTGATAGTCCGTCGCGCTCATCGCCTGGCGGCGCAGATACTCATCGATCGAAGGCAGATTGCCCGGCGCTCGCCAGGACGGCGTCAGGTCGGGCCGGAACGTCGTCTCCCACGGGAAATGGTTGGCGGCGAGATAGACGAACATGAACAGCGGCTTTCCGCGCGGCCGGTGCTGCATCAGATCGAGCGCGGCATCGTAGAAGAAGCCGTCGGGCTCGACGCCCTTGGCGCCGAGATCGCGCGCGTCGAGGAAGCGGTCGACGCCCACCGTGGTCTGGAAGCTGCGCGCGCTCATGAAGGCGCCCTGCGCGGGATAGAGCGACACCGTGTCGTAGCCGCAATTGCGCAGCGCCAGCGGCAGGCCGCGCTCGACCCGGCCGGACGCGATCCGCGTCACGAAATAGGCGAAGCGGCCGAACGAGCGCGACGACAGGCCGGCGAGTACGTTGTACTCGGTGAACCAGCTCGGTCCGCCATTGCTCTCGGCCATGAACTGCCGCGCCTTGCCGTCGAACGACTTGAAATGGCTGCCATAGCCCGCTGGTACCTTGATGCCTGGCGCCGAGCGGATGTCGAAGCTGGATTCGTCGTGGATCAGCACGATGTTCGGCCGGCGCGCGGCCGGATGACAGGAATCCGGGACGAAGGCAGCCAGACTTCGATCAGCCGTGCCGTCGGATTCCATGAAGCCGTTGGCGAGAAAGTCCGACACCGCCGTGACGCCGGAGCGGGCGAATTTCGACAGATAGCCATCGTCATAATAGCCGCGCCAGGCCTCGTCGCGCCAGTTGAGCGAATACAGCGTGAGCGCCGCGAGGCAGGCGAGCTTGCCGGCGAGCGCCGGCAGCCGCGCGATCCGGAACGGATCCGCCCACCACAACAGCCCCATCAGCGGCAGCACGACGGCGGCCGCCACCAGCACCGACAGCTTCAGGTTCGGGAAGATCGTGAACAGGAACGCCGCGCTGTCGTGGTCGATCAGCATCACGTCGACGAAGTTCGCCGTCATCTGGACCACGGCGTGCTTGAGCTGCGACAGCAGCACCAGCACCACGACCATGGTCAGCGCCAACGCGCCGGACACCGCGGGCCGCCGCAGCAGCACCAGCCAGAAGCAGTTCAGGATGCCCCAGGCCAGCACGAAGCCGAGCCGCGAGCCGAAATCGGTCTCGGTGTGCAGCATCAGGGCCAGCGCCGCGACATGCGGCGCGGCGACGGCGGACAGCCGGACCGCCGCGGAGCGCGTTGCGCTCGCCGCGGCGAGCGTGGTGATCGGTTGGTCGTTCGGGGTCAGTGACATCAGGCGATCGAAAGCAGGCGCCCTTCGTCGGCGCATGCCGACAGATCAAGGAAGGCTATCCTGTCATCCGACCGTAATGAAATCGTCACAAATCACAACAGCCCGGATTTGCACGGAGGGCGACGTGTCGTCTCGCGCCGCGACGAGAGGTGGCATCACTGCCGTCCTCGCGTACCGATCCTCGCCCTTTTTCAATTCTGGGGGCCGGTCTCGAGCAGCCGCTCGCGCACCAGACGCACCGCGCCGCGGCTCCAGGAATAATTGGCGCCGAGGCGCAATCCGCTGTCACCGGCGACGACGAGCGTCCCACTGTCGGCCTGGCGGACACGAAAGCCGATGATGTATTCGGTGCGGCCGATCCGTCTCACGATGCCGAGCAGCGATTGCTGGGCGCCGAGCGCGCGGGCCGCCCGCGCCTCGCAATCGTCGCACTCACGCACCGGCTGCCCCGGCTTGATCTCGCCGGCCGCATCCACCAGGCGATAGCGCCCGGACTGTGCCAGCAGCTGCCGCACCGCGTCGGTCGTCTCCTGCAGCCCCTTCTGGTCGGATTCGGTCTCGCCGAGCGCGGCGCCCGCGCTGGTGTCGTCGAGCTCGAACGGCAGCAGCGCCAGCCGGATCGGCTCCGGCGGCGCCAGTGCGTCACGGACCTGGCGCGAGACGAACATCTCGGCGCGCTGCCAAGCCTCGTCACTGTCGCCGCGGAAGGTGAAGATCTTGTCGAACAGGACCCGATGGGAGGCGACGTCGATGGCCGATGCGCGCGCCCACTGCACCAGGGTGGAGAGCTTCTGGACTCCGCCAGTGATCACGACGGTGGCGCCGGCCGCGGCCGCCATCTGCAGCCGGGCCTCCGGGGACGCATCGGTCGGACAGGACGGTGCGCAGGACGGGCTGACCGGCCGCAGCCGCGCGTCGGCGGCGACATCGCGGCGGAGCGCGGCGATGAACGCATCCAGCCGCCGCTGATGCGCGGCGGTCTGATCGACCGGCTCGCCGGACGTGTCGAGATAGCTGAAATCGTCGACCAGCACGGCCGGGACATCGGCGGAGGCGGCGCGGACCGGGCCGGCCGCGAAGGCAAGCGCGAGAACGAGACAACGGACGACGCGACGGTTCGACATGGGATCCCCCTGCAACGATGTCTGGCGGTCGGAAGCTAGACGCCGCCGTGCCATCGCCGCAGCGGCCACGGTCCCGGCGCGGCACGGGAAAAATTCACGACCGCACCGTCCACCGGGCCGCGGCGCTTTTGGCCCGGACGGTTCTGCCGTTAAATGCCGGCCGGCTGGGCTGTCATGGACACACCGAAGATGTGGACCCGCTACGACCTCAAATACCGCCTGACCCTGCGCATCTCGGTGGTCTCGGCGCTGTGCTTCGCGGCGATCTGCGCCTATGTGCTGTTCGACATCGACCGCTCGGTGCATGTGCGCAATGAGCGGATCGCCGAGATCACGGCCCGGACGCTGCAATTGCAGCAAAGCAAGATGCATTGGGTCGCCAGTCCGCCGGCCGGCTTTCCCGACCTCGATGCGGTCGCGGCGGCGGCGATGCGACCGGGCCTGTGCATCGCCTATCGCGGCGTCGACGGCGTGATCGTGCAGCGCATCTGCGGCGGCGCCGAGGCGCAGACGGACGATCCGCCCCGCGCCTTCGCGATGCTGTATCGGCGGCTGTTCGATCCGGGCCGCGAAGCGGCACGGCCGGTCAGGTTTCGCGACGAAACGACGGGCGATGCCGTCGTCTGGATCGACGCCGGCGTCATGACCGCGGACGCCTGGCGCGAGCTCAGCCGGCTGCTGCCGGTGCTCGGGACGGCGCTGGTGCTGCTGTGCGCGCTGGCCTACGCCGCGCTGGCCCGCGCGCTGCGCCCCACCCGGCTGATCCGCGCCGGGCTGGAGCGGATCGCCGCCAACGATCTGTCGGCGCGGCTGCCGCCGTTCGACCTCGCCGAGCTCTCGGCGATCCGCGCTGCCTTCAACCAGCTCGCCGAGGGGCTGGAGACGGCGCTGGCCCAGCGCGGCGAATTGACCCGGCGCCTGATCGCCTTGGAGGACGACGAGCGCCGCCACCTGGCGCGCGAGCTGCATGACGAATTCGGCCAGTCGCTGGCGGCGATCCGGGCGCTCGCGGCATCGATCCGTCACAGCGCGGCGCAGGATTGCCCCGCTCTGGTCGGCGAATGCGACGGCATCGCGCGCACCGCGAGCGACATGATGGAGCAATTGCGCGGCGCGCTGATGCGGCTGCGCCCGCCGGACGTCGACGAGCTCGGCCTCGCCGGCAGCCTGGAGGGCCTCGTCGCCGGCTGGAACAGGCGCCAGCACGGCCGCACCGTTTTCGAGATCAACCTGTCGGGCGACGTCGACCGACTGCCGGGCATCATCGCCACCAATATCTACCGCATCGCGCAGGAGGCGCTCACCAATGCCGTCAAACACGCCGACGCGACGCGGGTGCGGTTGCAGTTGACGCTTCAGGAGGGGCCGGTCAGCGCGACCCTGCTCACCGTCGAAGACGACGGTCTTCTCGGCGAAGCTCCCGACAAGCCGGGCATGGGCCTGCTCGGCATGGGCGAGCGCGTCGCCTCCATGGGAGGCCAGATGAGCTTCGCCGCCACCTCCGGCGGCGCGCGCCTCCACGTCGAGATTCCGGTCCCGGCCCTCTCGCCTGCGCCGACCCAGCCGGAAACGGCATGTGCGGCATGACGACCCCCGCCGGCACCATCCTGCTGGTCGACGACCATGCCGTGGTCCGCGAGGGCTACAGGTCGATGCTGCAGAAGCAGCCGGGGCTGCGCGTGGTCGCCGAAGCCGCCGATGGCGCCGAAGCCTACCGGCTGTTCAAGGAGGTCAGGCCCGATCTCGTCATCATGGACCTGACCATGCCGGGCGTCGGCGGCATCGAGGGCATCCGCCGCATCCGGCAATGGGATCGCGGCGCGCGCATCCTCGTCTTCACCATGCATGAGAATGCCGGCTTCGCGGTGCAGGCGATCCGCGCCGGCGCCCGCGGCTATGTCACCAAGAGCAGCCCGCCGGAGACGCTCGTGCGCGCCGTCATGGACGTGCTCGCAGGCCGCATCGCGATCAGCCCCGACATCGATCACGAGCTCGCGCTCAGCCGCCTCGCCGGCGAGCGCGCGGCCGCCGACGTCCTGTCCGCGCGCGAGTTCGAGGTGATGCAGATGCTGCTCGCCGAACGCACCACCGACGAGATCGCGTCAGCGTTGCATCTCAGCCCGAAGACGGTCGCCAACCTGCACTCGCTGATCAAGGACAAGCTCGGCGTGGCCAGCGACATCGAGCTGGTGCGGCTGGCGCTGCGGCAGGGCCTGCTGACCTGAGCCCGCAGGGCTTACATCCCCGCAAGGATTGTCAGGAGTCGCCAGCGTTGCCCTGCGGCGTCGCTGCCGCTTCCGGCGCCGTGACCGGATCGTCGATCAGGTGAAACGCGCGCCCGAGCCGGCGCTGCACGCTCATCACGGCGCGGTCGACGTCGCTGATCAGGCTGTCGCCGAGAACGACGTGCGGGATCTCCCAGTTGCGGCCGCTGCGCACGTCGAGCGCATGAACGGCCGGCACACGTGCCGTCTCGCAGCCCGGCTGCGCGCGAAGTTCCTCCTCGACCAGGCGGGTCAGCTCCGCCTGGGTCTTGCCGATGGTCGTCATCGCCGGCATCAGGGCCTGATCGCGGGCATCAGGCCGAGCCGCTTGGCGATGATGCGATCGACGGTCCGTTTCGGAAGCACCCGCACGATCCATTGCCTCATGGCATCGGGCGCGATCTCGTAGCGCACCTTGGGCGCCGGCAAGGTCAAGGCGTCGGCCACCCGCGCGGCGATGGTCTCGGCCGGCAGCCCGGACTGGCCGAGATGCAGCATGAAGGCGCGGATCTTCTGCAGCGCCGGGAAGAACGGCGAGGCCTGATACGGCGACAGGTCGACTTCGTCGGCCTTGGCCCAGATCGGCGTCTTCACCGCGCCCGGCGCGATGACGATGACGTCGATCCCGAACAGCATCAGCTCACGGCGCAGGCTCTCGGACAGCCCTTCGACCGCATGCTTGGAGGTCGAATAGGGCGCCATCAGCGGGTTGCCGTTGCGGCCCGCGACTGAGCTGATCATCACGATCCGGCCGCGCTCTCCCGTCATGGCTGGATCGGCCCCGAGCAGCGGCGCGAACGCCTGGGTCGCGATGACCGGGCCGATGACGTTGACCTCCATCTGATGGCGGAACTGCGCGATCGGCAGCTCCGTCACGGGACCGGCGACGGCGATGCCGGCATTGTTGACGAGACCGGCGAGCGTCTCGCCCTTGAGCGCCGCTCGCACCTCGCCGGCGGCCGCCTTCACCGCCGCCTCGTCGGTCACGTCGAACAGCAGCGGCATGAAGTTGGCGCCGAGCTCGCCGCGCAGACGGTCTGCGTCGGCCTGCTTGCGAACGCTGCCGAACACGCGAAAGCCGCGCGCGAGCAGGAGCTTCGAACAGGCGAACCCGATGCCGGTGGATGCGCCGGTGATGACGACGGATTTCATGGTGACCTCAACGATTTGCGCGGCGATTATCGCACGAGATGCGGCAGGATGCTGGCGCTGATTTTTCGCGCGAGGTCATCGCCCCGCCGAACCTGCCCCGGAACATCGGGTGACGCCACGCATCGCACGGCGCGTCGGCAAAATGGCCGCGGCAAGAATGGGATTTAAGTTTCAAGGCTTGGGAGGATGACAGCTGACGTGAGATCGAGGGCAGCGAGCAAGTTGGATGAAGGAAGGTTTGTGACCTTATGAGATCATTAACCTTTCCGCTTCGCTGGCCTGTCGTCGCCGCGTCTGCGGGGAGGTGTTCGCACCTCATTCCATCGCCTGTCCGGCGAATCTCCGGAAGACCGGGCTCCAGCCCGTCATCCCCCCTATATGTATCGTCTTAATTTTCCGTATCCGTGTTTCTCCGGAGTACTACGCCTTCGGCCCCTAACGCATTGTTATCGCCCGTGCCGAAAACTGCTCCGGCCGAAAGCCTTGCAGCGGATCACAATCGCGTTGCTGTCGCTCCGGCAATCCGGACAAACGAGCGCGATCGTGTCACAGCCAGAACAGCTTCCGCCTTCAGAAGACTCCATCATCACCGAACTCGAAGAGGCCGTCCGCAGCGGCACCTCGGCGAAGCGCGTCAACACGCTGCGCCAAGTCACCAACCTGTTCCTGCATGACGGCGAACGCCTCAGCGAGGATCAGATCAAGGTATTCGACAACGTGCTGTGCATGCTGGTCTCGCGGGTCGAGACCCGCGCGCGAGCCGAGCTCAGCAAGCATCTCGCGCCGGTCGACTACGCGCCCGTCGAATTGATCCAGCAGCTCGCCCGCGACGACGAGATCTCGGTGGCCGAGAACGTGCTGATGCACTCGAGCCGGCTCACCGAGCATACGCTGGTGGAGGTCGCGGCGACCAAGGGCCAGGATCACCTGATGGCGATCTCCAGCCGTCCGCATCTGACCGAGGCGGTGACCGACATCATCGTCGACCGCGGCGAGCGCCGGGTGATCCGCAAGCTCGCCAACAACCAGACCGCGCGCTTCTCCGAGTCCGGCTATTCCGGGATGATGGCGCATGCCGAGGACGACGACGAATTGTCCGAGATCATCGGGCTGCGCGTCGACCTGCCCACCAAGCACCTGCGCGACCTCCTGCGCCGCGCGACCGAAGCCGTGCGCGCCAGGCTGATGGCCTCGGCGCCGCCGGCGTTGCAACAGGAGATCAAGAAGATCCTCAAGGCGATCGCCGACGTTGCGCGCAGCGACGGCGGCCTGGTCGGGCGCGACTTCACGCTGGCCGAAGAGGCCGTCAAGCGCATGAAGGGGCTGAACGAGCTCAACGATGCCGCCATCGCCTTCTTCGCCGAAACCCGCCGCTTCGGCGAGGTTTCCGCCGCACTCGGCCTGCTCAACAACGTCCCGACCGAGATGATGGCCAAGGTGCTCGAAGGCCCGCGCACCGACATCGTGCTGATCCCTTGCCGTGCCGCCGGGCTGGCCTGGTCGGTGGTGGCGAAAATCCTGACCCACCGGCCGATCAAGCACGCCATCGACAGCGACACGCTCAAGCTCGCGGAACGCGACTACGGCCGCCTGTCGCTCGACACCGCCCAGCGCACGCTGCGATTCTGGATGGTGCACAACAAGGTCGAGAAGTGAGCGGGTGCTCACAAGGCGCAATCCTCATCAGCAACGACTCGCACTCCGCTGTCGTCCCTGCGAACGCAGGGACCCATACCGCGTGATGTGAATTGGCGGAAAATGTCTTGATCGTCGTCCTTCGCCACACGACCGCCGGTGGCTATGGGTCCCTGCGTTCGCACGGACGACAGCTATGGTTGTCGCAGGCGGCCGGGCATCACCGAGCCGACCGGCCAGCGTTATCGCCAGGAGATCGCCGGGCGCCGGATTGACTTTGGTGCGTCCGCACTCCTACGGTGATCGCGACGGTGCCCCTCGACCGGGGCTCAAAAGGGAATGCGGTGCCGGATGCGTCTCGCAAGGGACGTGACCGAAGGCCGCAGCTGCCCCCGCAACTGTAAGCGGCGAATCTCGCGTCAAAGGCCACTGGGAAATCTCGGTCCCGGGAAGGCGACGTGGAGGTGACGACCCGCGAGCCAGGAGACCTGCCGTCAGCCGTGGTCACACGCGAGGATGCCGGTCGGGGCGTTATTGGCATCGTTTTCAGGCCGGCCTGCAAAGGGCTGCATGAGACCTCGTTCGCGGTGACGTGCCACTGACGTCATGCCGAGGTTCCTCGTGTCCCCCGTTCCCCATGCCAGGCGCAGTCGCGCCCTTCTGTCGTCGTTCTGCGTCCTCTCGTCATTCGCCCTGCTCGGCCCCTCGCCCACAGCAGCGCAGCAATCCGCCTCCCCCGACCTTCTGCCCCCGGTTGAGGTCGACCCGCCGCGCGAGCCGATCGCTCAAAAACCAGCCATCCCCCGCAGAACCGGCAACGCCCCGCGTCAGCAGGTGCCGGCGGCAAAGCCGGCCGCGCCAGCCGGAATCCCCGTCGCCGTCAGCCCGACCGGCGTCGTCACGCCAGTGGCCCACGTCGCGAATGCGATCACCGTGGTGACCGACACGGACATCGCCGCGCAGCAGGCCCGCACCGTGCCGGACATCCTGAGCACGATCCCCGGATTGAACGTGGTGCAGGCCGGCGGCCCGGGCGGCCAGACCAACGTCTTCATGCGCGGCACCAACGCCAATCACACCAAGCTCTTCATCGACGGCATCGACGTCGGCGATGTCACCAACGGCAATGGCGCGTTCGATTTCGCGCATCTGCTCGCCGCCGACATCCAGCAGTTCGAGGTGCTGCGCGGGCCGCAGAGCGGGCTCTACGGCTCGGATGCGATCGGCGGGGTGATCTCGGTGATCACGCGCAAGGGCGAGGGCCCGGCGCGCGCGACCGCCTCGGTCGAGAGCGGCTCGTTCAAGACCTTCAACCAGTCAGCCGGCGTCAGCGGCTCACAAAACAATGTCAACTACGCGATCAATGTCGCGCATCTGCACGCCGGCGACGTTCCGGTGACCCCGTGGCAGCTGCTGCCTGCGGGGCAGAAGGCCATCGGCAATGCCTACGACAACGTCACCGCCTCGGCCAAGCTGGGCGTCGACCTCAACGAGGCCTGGACGCTGAACTCGGTGGTTCGATACACCGACGCGACGCTGCTGTTCACCGGCGACAGCGGCTTTCCGAGCTTTCCCGACGCGGCCCAGAGCAACCACGCCGTCCACCAGCTTGCGACACGCCAGGAAGCCGTGTGGTCGCTGCTCGGCGGCCGCATCCGGAACTACTTCGGCGTCAACTATGTGAACGACCGGTCGTCCGACCTGACGGCTGGCAATCCGGTGGCAGCGGTCGCGACCGGCGAGCGCATCAAGTATGACTGGCACGCGGTGACCGAGCTCGCGCCGCATAACAATCTCGTCGTCGGCGCGGAGCAGCAGACCGAGCGGCTGAAGACCGCCGACCTCTCAGCCGAGAATGGCAACAAGGCCGGCTTCGTCGAGCTGCAGACCGAGTTCGCGAAGCGCTGGTTCGCGGTGGCGAGCCTGCGCAACGACGTCAACGACCAGTTCGGCGGCCATGGCACCTACCGGATCGCGCCGGCGGTGATCCTGCCGGTGACCGAGACCAAGCTGAAGGCGAGCTACGGCACCGGCTTCAAGGCACCGACCCTGAGCCAGTTGCACCAGGATTTTCCGGCGTTCAACTTCTTCGCCAATCCCAACCTCCGGCCGGAGCAGAGCACCGGCTACGACGCCGGCTTCGAGCAGCCGCTGTTCGACGATCGTCTCCGCTTCGGCGCGACCTACTTCCACAACAGCATCACCGACTTGATCAATTTCAACGCGACCTTCACCTCCTACGCCAATGTCGGCCTCGCGACCACCGAAGGCACCGAGAGCTTCGTGACCGCTGATCTCACCGACCGGATCTCGCTGCGTGCGGACTACACGTTCACCCGCGCGGTCGATGCGGCCACCGGCCTGCAGCTGTTGCGGCGGCCGAAGGAGAAATGGAGCGCCACCGCGACATGGGCGCCGATCGATGCGCTGACGCTGTCAGCGACGCTGCTGCACATCGGCGACTGGCTCGACGTCAGCCGCGACGGCATGACCACCGGCCTCGTCGCGCCCGGCTATACGGTCGTCAACCTGCGCAGCGACTACGCGCTGTCCGATCAGGTCAAGCTGTTCGGCCGGATCGACAACCTCTTCAACCATCACTACCAGAACCCGACCGGATTCCTCGCGCCGGGCTTCGGCGTGTTCGGCGGCATCCGGGTGGCGAGCTTCGGCGTGCAGTGACGCCGCCGACCAACCTCCCGGCGGCTGACAGAAGCTGCCGAAATGGACTACAATCGCAACAGAAGGAGATGTTCCATGACTCTCGACGTCCTCGCCCGGTCTGGTACCGAGGCTCGCCTCGCGCCCGTTCCGCAACGGCATGCCGCTGCGTTCTGCTTCGCGCTGCTGACAGGGGCCTGCGCGCTGGCGAGCTTCGTGTTCGCCTGCGCGACGCCGTTTGCGGCCTTCGCCGTGATCGCCGCCGCCATGCTGCCGCTGCGCGCGGCGCTGCCGGTGATGCTCGGCGCCTGGCTGGTCAACCAGGGCATCGGCTTCGGCGCCCTGCACTATCCGGTCGATGCCAACACCCTGGCCTGGGGCGCCATGATCGGCGTCGCGGCGCTCAGTGCCACCGTTGTGGCCCGCATGGCCCTGGCGACCTTGCGCACAGCACCAGCGACGGTTGCGCTTGCCGTCGCGCTCCTCAGTGCCTACGCCGCCTATGAGCTGGTGCTGCTGGCCGCCACGCCGGCACTCGGCGGCGCCGCGAGCTTCGCGCTCCCGATCGTCGCCCGCCTCGGCCTGACCAGCGCCGCCTGGCTCGTCGGCCTCGTCGCCGTCAGCGAGATCGTCCGCCTGCTGACGCCGGTGGCGTCGCGCCGCGCGGCGTCCTGAACGCGCCGGCGGGCCTTCAACGACCCCAAACAGAAACGGCGGGCCTCTGCCCGCCGTTTTCATTTCTCGGTTTCGCCGCAAGACCTCAGTTCTTGCTCTTGTCGACCAGCGCGCCCTTCTTGATCCAGGGCATCATGTCGCGCAGGCGGGCGCCGACTTCCTCGATCGGGTGCTGGGCAAGCTTGGCGCGGGTCGCCTTGAACGAGGTCTGGTTGACCTTGTTCTCCAGCATCCAGTCGCGCGCGAAGCGGCCTGACTGGATGTCGTCGAGCACGCGCTTCATCTCGGCCTTGGTTTCCGGCGTGATGATGCGCGGGCCGGTGACGTACTCGCCGTATTCGGCGGTGTTGGAGATCGAGTAGTTCATGTTGGCGATGCCGCCTTCATAGATCAGGTCGACGATCAGCTTCACCTCGTGGAGGCACTCGAAATAGGCCATCTCCGGCGCGTAGCCGGCCTCGGTCAGCGTCTCGTAGCCGGCCTTGATCAGCTCGACCAGGCCGCCGCACAGCACCGCCTGTTCGCCGAACAGGTCGGTCTCGCACTCTTCCTTGAACGTGGTCTCGATGATGCCGGCGCGGCCGCCGCCGATCGCCGAGGCGTAGGACAGGCCGAGGTCATGGGCATTGCCCGAGGAATCCTTGGCGATCGCGATCAGGCAGGGCACGCCGCCGCCGCGCTGGTACTCCGAGCGGACGGTGTGGCCGGGGCCCTTCGGCGCGATCATCAGCACGTCGAGATCGGCGCGCGGATCGAGCAGGTTGAAGTGGACGTTGAGGCCGTGCGCGAACACCAGCGCGGCGCCCTGCTTCATGTTGTCGTGCAGGTGCTCGCGGTAGATGTCGCCCTGCAGCTCGTCCGGGGTCAGCATCATCACGAGGTCGGCCCACTTCGCGGCCTCGGCGACTTCCATCACCTTGAAGCCGGCGCCTTCGGCCTTCTTGGCGGAGGCCGAGCCCTTGCGCAGCGCGATCGCGACGTCCTTGACGCCGGAATCCTTCAGGTTGAGCGCGTGGGCGTGGCCCTGGCTGCCATAGCCGACGATGACGACCTTCTTGCCCTTGATCAGGTTCAGATCGGCGTCGCGATCGTAGTAGACACGCATTGTCGTTTCCTCTTTGAGATGGCCGGAATTGGCTGGAAAGTCAGACGCTTGGGTGAGGCACGGGCGGCTGCGCCCGGACGAAATCCGGCCCGTGTCTAGAGCATTTTGGCCCTGCTTGGAAACCCCGATCTCGCATGGCGGCAGTCTCCCTCATGCGTCCATGAACACGGGATAGAGCGAGGCCAGGAGCAGCATCGCCATCAGGATGTTGAAGGCGCGGACCGCACGCTCGGAGCTGAGCAGCGGCCGCAAGGCCGTGCCGAACAGCGTCCAGGTGATGGTCGAGGCGACCGCCATCACGAAGCTGATCGCGACCTGCAGCGCCACGTTGGCCGGAAAGCTGGCGATCGCGGCATAGGCGGTGATGGTGCTGATCACCATCACCCAGCCCTTGGCGTTGACCCATTGGAACAGCGCCGCGCCCCAGAACGACATCGGGCCGCGCGGCTTGGCGTCGTCAGGCTCGGCCGATCCTGACAAGGCGATGGCGACCGCGAGGTAGATCAGATAGGCCGCGCCGAGGTATTTCAGCACGTCCTGCAGCAGGGGATAGCGGATGAACACCGTCGCGAGGCCGAAGCCGACCGCGCCGACCATGAAGGCGAAGCCGAAGCTGACGCCCATCATGTGCGGCACCGTGCGGCGGAAGCCATGGGTCACGCCCGACGACAGCAGCATGATGTTGTTCGGCCCGGGCGTGAACGCCATCACGAAGGCGAAGGTGACAAAGGCGATGAGGAGCTGCTGGGACATCTAATGAGCTCCTGCCACACGACGACTTTTCAACCTCCCCTGGAGGGGGAGGGTCGCCCCACATCGTGCGAAGCAACGATGTGAGGCGGGGTGGGGTGATCTCTCCACGCGCGAGCTTTTGCGGCGGCCCACCCCACCCCGATCGCGCATTGCATGCGCGATCGACCCTCCCCCTCCAGGGGAGGGTGGCAGCGTGGCCACCTCACCGTCGTACAAGAACATCAGCGCCTAGCCCTGCCCCGCCGGCTTCTGCAGCACATACGTCGCGTGCATCGGCGCATGGTAGTCGGCGGAGACCGTGACGAAGCCAACCTCGGCCAGCATGCGCTCCATCACCCAGGCGAAGGTCGAGTTCTCGTCGCGCATGTGGGTGATGACGCTGTCGCGGGCGAGGTCGTGGTTCTTGATGTTGAAATCCGCCCACTGCTCGACCGAGCGCTCGACACCGTCGGGCATGCTGACATAGACGATGTCGCGCAGGAAGAACTGCGCGCCCGGCTTCAGCGCCGCGAAGATGCGCGCCAGCGCCACCGCCTTCCAGAAGTCCGGCAGATGATGCAGCGTGAACTCGCTGGCGATCAGGTCATACGAGTTCGGCTCATAGGCGAACGACAGCAGCCCCGCCGAATGCATCCGCACCGCGGTACGGCGGTCGCGGGTGTAGATCCGGGTCAGCGCCAGCATCGCCGGCGAGATGTCGATGGCGTCGACGACGGCGCCCAGCAGCGCCGCCTCGGTCGCCAGCACGCCGTTGCCGCAGCCGATGTCCGCCACCCGCCAGCCCGGCTTGACGCCGAGCATCTTCAGAGCAGCGCGCGCGCGCTCGTCGGCATCATCGCCCGAGCCGTAGATCGAGGCGACGGCATGATCGAGCCCGATCCGGTTGCGTTCGTTGTAGTACCAGTCGCGCGCCAGCATGGCTCACATCCCTTCCGATCCCCGCCCGATCGCCGCAATGCCGGTCCTGGCGACTTCCACCAGGCCGAGCGGACGCATCAGATCGATGAATTGCGTGATCTTGTCGGTATTGCCTGTGATCTCGAACACGAAGCTTTCCGTCGTGGCGTCGATCACCCGGGCGCGGAACGCATCCGCCAGCCGCAGCGCCTCGACCCGCGGCTCGCCGGTGCCGCGCACCTTGACCATCGCGAGTTCGCGCTCGATCGCGCGCTTGGTCAGCGTCATGTCGACGACGCGGTAGACCGGGATCATGCGGTCGAGCTGGTGCTTGATCTGCTGGATCACCATCGGCGTGCCGGTGGTGACGATGGTGATGCGCGAGAGGTGCTTCTGGCTCTCGGTCTCGGAGACGGTGAGGCTCTCGATGTTGTAGCCGCGGCCCGAGAACAGGCCGATGACGCGCGCGAGCACGCCCGGCTCGTTCTGCACCAGCACCGCCAGCGTGTGCGTCTCGTTCGGATCGTGACGGTCTTCGAGGAAATAGGCTGACGCTGGCTGGTTCATTGGTGTCCCCGTGATAGTTCAACCGTCATGGCCGGGCATAGCAGTCTGCCTTGCGCAGACTGCGTAAACTTGTCTGCGCTCCCGGCCCTCCACGTCGAGCGTCGAGCGCGCGGTTCGTGGATGCCTGGGCCTTCGCCGCGCCGAAGCGGCTTCGGCCGCGCAGGCGGGTCAAGCCCGGGCATGACAGCGGTGTTTGTGGCGAGTTGCGAGCTCCTCATGCGGCCCCCGCTTCGGCATGCGTGGCCGCCGGCAGCACCCAGCGCCTGAACAGGTCGAGATCGATGTTGCCGCCGGTCAACACTAGGCCGACGCGCTTGCCGGCGAGCCTGCCCTTTTCCTGCAAGGCCGCCGCAAGCGGTGCCGCGCCGGCACCTTCGGCGAGATTGTGGGTGTCGGTCCAGAGAATGCGCACGGCCTCGGCGATCTCGGCGTCGCCGACCTGCACGATGCGCGAGGCGCCTTTCAGGATGATGGCGAGCGCATCCGCATCCGGGCTGCGCGTCGCGAGACCATCGGCGTGGGTGTCGGCGCTGTTGGTCGTCACCACCGTCCGCGCAGCGAACGACAGCGCGTAGGACGGCGCCTCGGTCGACTGCACGCCGACGATCTCGGTCTTCAAGCCCAAGAGATCGCGCGCCAGGATGCAGCCGCAGATGCCGGAGCCCTGCCCGATCGAGACGTAGAGCACATCGAGGTCGGGCGCCGTGCGGAACAGCTCCAGCGCGTAGGTCGCGACGCCGCGCACGAGATCGCGATGGAACGACGGCACCATGTGCAGGCCGTCGCGCGCCGCATGGCGGCCGGCCTCCTCGCGCGCCTCCTGGAAGTCGCTGCCGTGCTCGATCAGCTCGGCGCCGAACGCCGCCATCGCGCGGTTCTTCTCGACCGAGTTGCCACGCGGCACGTAGATCGTCACCGGCAGGCCGTTGCGACGGCCGGCAAACGCGACGCTCTGGCCATGATTGCCGCGCGTCGCGGTGATCAGGCCGCGGACGTCCGGCCGCGTACGCTTGAGGTTGTCGACATAGACCAGCCCGCCGCGCACCTTGAAGGCGCCGGCCGGCGTGTGGTTCTCGTGCTTCACGACGACCCCGGTCCCCAGCCGCTGCGCCAGCAACGGCCACGCATGCGCCGGCGTCGCCGGCACCGCGGCGCCGACGATGGCGTGGGCGGCTTCGAGCTCAGCGAGGGTGAACATGAGAACTCCCTGACGCATGGGCACAATGCGGCCGCGCAAGCAGATGAGCTCCCTCGCCCCGCTTGCGGGGAGAGGGGGATTCTCCGCGAGGCCGACTGCGTGGAGAGTCCCCCTCACCCGACGCTGCGCGTCGACCTCTCCCCGCAAGCGGGGAGAGGTTAAGAGAGAGACTGCCGGACGCGCGTGCCATCACCGCACCATCAAACCTATCAGACTCACACCAGCGCCTTGCCGCCCGCGAACGCCGCGGCCGGATCGCTCGCTTCCGCCGGCAGGATCATCTCGTTATGCGCCTTGCCCGACGGGATCATCGGGAAGCAGTTTTCGAGCGCCGCGACGCGGCAGTCGAACAGCACCGGCTTCTTGACCGAGATCATCTCCTTGATCGCGCCGTCGAGGTCGCCGGGCTTGCTCACCTGCAATCCGACGCCGCCATAGGCCTCGGCCAGTTTGACGAAGTCCGGCAGCGCCTCCGAGTAGGAGTGCGACAGGCGGTTGCCGTGCAGCAGCTGCTGCCACTGCCGCACCATGCCCATGTACTGGTTGTTGAGGATGAAGATCTTGACCGGCAGCTCGTACTGCACGGCCGTCGACATCTCCTGCATCGTCATCTGCACCGAGGCGTCGCCGCCGATGTCGATGACGAGGCTGTCGGGATGGGCGACCTGGACGCCGATCGCGGCCGGCAGGCCGTAGCCCATGGTGCCGAGACCGCCCGAGGTCATCCAGCGGTGCGGTTCCTCGAAGCCGTAGAACTGCGCCGCCCACATCTGGTGCTGGCCGACCTCGGTCGTGATGTAGGTGTCGCGGCCGCGCGTCAGCTCGAACAGCCGCTGGATCGCATATTGCGGCATGATGACGTCGCGGTTCGGCCGGTAGGCCAGCGAGTTGCGCGCGCGCCAGACGGCGATCTCCTGCCACCACGACTTGATGTCGGGCTTCTTCGCCTCGGCCCTGAACACCTGCAGGATGTCGGCGAGCACGTCGCCGCAATCGCCGATGATCGGCACGTCGACGCGGATGTTCTTGTTGATCGAGGACGGATCGATGTCGATGTGGATCTTCTTCGAGCCGGGCGAGAACGCATCGGTGCGCCCGGTGATGCGGTCATCGAAGCGCGCGCCGACGCACAGCATGACGTCGCAATCATGCATCGCCATGTTGGCCTCGTAGGTGCCGTGCATGCCGAGCATGCCGAGCCAATTGGTGCCCGACGCCGGATAGGCGCCCAATCCCATCAGCGTCGAGGTGATCGGGAAGCCCGTGACCTCGACCAGCTCGCGCAGCAGCCGCGAGGCCTCCGGCCCCGAATTGATGACGCCGCCGCCGGAATAGATCACCGGCCGCTTGGCGCCCGCCAGCAGCGCCACGGCTTTGCGGATCTGCATCGCGTCGCCCTTCACGCGCGGCGAATAGGAGATGTGGACGTCGGACTTGCGTGGCGGATGATAGGTGCCGGTCGCGAACTGCACGTCCTTCGGCACGTCGACGACGACCGGCCCCGGACGGCCCGTGGTCGCGACATAGAACGCCTCGTGCAGCACCTTGGCGAGATCGTTGACGTTGCGGACCAGCCAGTTGTGCTTGGTGCAGGGCCGGGTGATGCCGACCGTGTCGCATTCCTGGAACGCGTCGTTGCCGATCAGATGCGTCGGCACCTGGCCGGTGATGCAGACCAGCGGGATCGAATCCATCAGCGCGTCCGCCAGCGGCGTCACCATGTTGGTGGCGCCGGGGCCCGAGGTCACCAGCACGACGCCCGGCCTGCCGGTCGAGCGCGCATAGCCTTCGGCGGCGTGGCCAGCGCCCTGCTCGTGGCGGACCAGGATGTGCTCGACCTCGCTCTGCTGGAAGATCTCGTCATAGATCGGAAGCACCGCGCCGCCAGGATAGCCGAAGAGGTGCTGCACGCCGTGGTCGATGAGCGCGCGCACGATCATCGCGGCGCCGGTCATCTGGTTCGGATCGTGGCTCTTGTCGGTCATGGTGGGCTCCGGATCGCTTCTGTCAGCGGCTGGTCGGTCTTGGTCAGTCGGTCTTGGTCAGTCGGTTTTGGTCACTTGGGTCAGGGTCGTTTCGGTCGGATCGCTGGCTTCCAGGCAATAAAAAAGGGCCCTGGAAGGCCCTGCGCACCGCTCGGAATTTGGATGGCCGCTAGCCATCCCCGGCGGTGCGCCTAGGTACGACGGCGATAAGGAGGATGGAAATAAAGTTGCGCATGATGCCGAGCGAGCTTCCCAAAGGTTGCGCGAAACATAGCCGGCGATGCCCCAATGTCAAGGCAAAGCCGGCTCGTCAGCGCGATTTTGCGATGTTAACGCGGAATTTTCCGTTCGGCGAGCGGTAATTTGGCGGTTGGCCTCCGAAACGAGGCAATAGGCTGGATGAGAGTACGGGCTCCATCTCCAAACGAGGTCGTCATTCCGGGGCGCCCGGAGGGCGAGCCCGGAATCCATACTCACGATCGTGGTTATGGATTCCGGGCCCATCGCTTCGCGATGTCCCGGAATGACGATGCGGCTAGAGTTTGACGACCCATCCCTTTGCCGCCTCCGGGCTCATCCACTCGAACTCCGGCAGTTGGTGCCGAAACCAGGTGAACTGCCGCTTGGCATAATGGCGGGTGTCGGCCTTGCCGATGGCGGCCGCCTCCTCCCACGTGATCTCCCCTCTGATATAGCGGATCAGCGCCGGCACGCCGTGGGCCTTCATCGCCGGCAGCAGCGGATCGAGGCCGCGCGCGGCCAGCCGCTCGACCTCTTGCAGCGCACCGCGCTCCAGCATCAGATCGAACCGTGCATCGATCCGCGCGTAGAGCGCCTCGCGCTCCGGAGCGATGAACAGCGCCCGATAGCTGCCCTCCGGCAGCAGCGGCGGAGTGGCCTCGGCATGCCAGTCGGCCAATGGCCGACCCGTCGCCTCGATCACCTCCAGCGCCCGGGCCACGCGGGCGCGGTCGCGGACGTTCAGCCGCGCGGCCGCCGCCGGATCGCGTCGCGCCAGCTCGGCATGCAAGGCCTCGACGCCGTCGCGATCGAGCCTGAGACGCACCGCGTCGCGCACCTCATCCGGCACGGGCGGCACCGCGGACAGCCCTGATGTCAGCGCCTTGAAATACAGGCCAGTGCCGCCGATAAAGATCGGCAGCCGCCCGGCCCGTTGCACCTCGCCCAGGATCTCCGCGGCATCCCGGACATAATGGCCGGCCGAGTAGTTCACGCTGGCATCGACATGGCCGTAGAGCCGGTGCGGCACGGTGGCCTCTTCGTCGCAGGTCGGCCTTGCCGTCAGCACCCTCAGATCGCGGTAGACCTGCATGGAATCGGTGTTGATGACGACCCCGCCCGCTTTTTGCGCAAGTTCCACCGCCAGCGCCGACTTGCCGCTGGCGGTCGGCCCTGCGATAAGCACCGCTTTGTTGATCCCTGGCAAAGTCACCTGATGTCTCTCGTCGCCACCTTCATCTGCAATCCCGCCGATCCCGCGCTTGATACCACGATCGTGGAGGCCTTCCTGGCCGTTCTGCCCTCGCCGGGCACGCCGCGCTGGCTGTTCGACGAGGTCGCGATCGACATCCCCTTCGCCCACGACGGCGAGGTCCACAAGCTCGAGGCGCGTCTGCGCGACCTGCGCGGCGACATGCCGATCGACATCGTCGTGCAGGCGGAAGCCGTCAGGCGCAAGAAGCTTTTCCTCGCCGACATGGACAGCACCATGATCGGGCAGGAATGCATCGACGAACTCGCCGATTTCGCCGGGCTGAAGCCGCGCGTCGCCGCCATCACCGAGCGCGCCATGCGCGGCGAGATCGCGTTCGAGCCGGCGTTGCGCGAACGCGTCGCATTGCTGAAGGACCTGCCGGTGAGCGTCGTCGACGAAGTCCTGACCAAGCGCATCAAGCTGACGCCGGGCGGCCGTCATCTGGTGATGACCATGCGCGCCAACGGCGCCTATACCTGCCTGATCTCCGGCGGCTTCACGCTGTTCACCAGCGCCATCGCGGCCAAGATCGGCTTCCAGGAGAACCGCGCCAACGAGCTCATCATCGATGGCGGCAAGCTCACGGGCGAGGTGCGCGAGCCGATCATCGGCCGCGACGCCAAGCTCGCCACCCTGATCGAGCTGCGCGAGGCGTTCGATCTCGACGAGATCGACACCCTGGCGGTCGGCGACGGCGCCAACGACCTCGGCATGATCGAGGCGGCCGGTCTCGGCGTCGCCTATCACGCCAAGCCTGCGGTCTCGGCCGCAGCCTCGGCCCGCATCGACCACGGCGACCTCACCGCCCTGCTCTATGCCCAGGGCTACACGCGCGATCAGTTCGTCGACTGACGAGACTGCGGCCGCGCGGCAGGCCAATAGCCGCGCGAGCCTTTGCGCAATACAGCGCCCTCCCCTGGTTGTGAGAGAGGACGCGTTCATGGGCAGCCGCGATCCCGTCATTGCGAGGGCAGCGGTTTTGCGAACGCTCGAAGATCGCAATCGCATTGCTCCTGTGCGAATCGCCGCCCAAGCAAAGCCGTTACCAAAGCCCTGCCTTCATCGGCTCTCGATCAGCGCATCATCAGGATTTTGTTTCAATCCAGCGCACTCGCACGCAACTCCATTCCAATCTCATTTCAGATCGCAAATCAGATCATTCGCCTTCCGCATCAAGGCGGGACGCGAACTGCCATTTTAACCGCATCACCAATCCATGAATTGTCAAATCATGCTGCAGCGCATATAAAGCTGACAACGCTAGGGAGTGTCCAAGGAAGCGAAAGCGATTGCAGGCCATGCAATCGATCATCGTCACAGAAGGACCTCCCGATGACCATCAAGCACATCATTCCCGGCTCTCTTCTTGCCCTCGCGCTGCTGAGCGGCGCCGCCGTTGCCGGCGAGCTGCCGAGCTACGAAGTCGGCGCGCTGCCGGCCACCCCGCACCAACTCTCCGTCGTCGGTGCATCCGCCGCGCAGCAGACCATTGCGGTGAATGCCGACAGCGCCGCCTCGCCGCACCAGCTCGCCGTGCTCACCCAGCACCACCGCAGCGCTGCGCTCGTCGCTCCGATCACCGTGGGCAGCGTCCGCAACTAGGCAACGCGGGCAACCCATCGTCGGATAGGTAGCGCGCGTCTCGCCGAGCGAGGCCGCGCTCCCTGTTCGAGATAACGCGTGGCGTCGCGCGTGGTAAAGATCCCGGACATCCGCGCCGGGCAGCCCAGACGCCCAGCCCGCTGCACCTATTGGGTCTTCGACGCCAACGCTCTCCGCCTCCGTACCCGGCGCGGCGGCCGCGTCGTCGAGCCCAGCCGCACAGTCACATTCCGGCCGCCGGCGGCAAGACCATCCTGCGCGTGAATTGACCCGACGCCAGCCGGCTCGCCCGATTTCCCAACCGGGATCTCGCAGGGCGTCGCCGCGCGGGCCACGCATCACCAGCCATTATCAGCCTGACGCCACGCGCCGCGCCGATTGCCGGTCAAATCGCACATCCGCAATCATTATATGCGCTATTGCGCAAATACGAAAATACGAATATATTGCCACCATGTCCGATCCCGTCCCGCTGCTCGCCGCTCTGGCCGAGCCGACTCGTCTCGCCGCCCTGCGCATCCTTTGGGACGGCGGCGAGCACTGCGTCTGCGAGCTCATGCGGCAGCTCCGAGCCAGCGCATCGCGCATGAGCCGGCACATGTCCGCCCTCAAGGCCGCCGGTCTCGTCATCGACCGGCGTGACGCCCAGTGGGTCCGGTATCGGCTGAGCCCTGACCTGACGCCCGATCGCCGCGCCATCCTCGACGCCGTCATGGCGGCCATGCCTGAGCCGAACAGGAGTGCAGCATGAAAACCGAAGCTTCGACCTATCCTGACGGGTCGGCATCGGCTGTGATCTGGATCATCGCGACGGCAGCTGCGATCGCATTGTGGTTCGCGGTCTACTGGCAGCTGGAAGCGTTCTCGGCATGGCTGGTATCGTCGCTGCCGGTGTCCCGCGACAGCCATCTGGAAGAAGCCGCGCGGTTCTTCGTGTTCGACGCGCCCAAGGTCCTGATGCTGATGACGCTGGTCGTGTTCGGCATGGGCGTCGTGCGCAGCTTTTTTTCAGCCGAGCGAACTCGCGCATTGCTCGCCGGCAAGCGCGAGGGCCTCGGCAATGTCGCGGCTGCGATCCTCGGCGTATTCACTCCCTTCTGCTCGTGCTCGGCGGTGCCGCTCTTCGTCGGCTTCGTCTCGGCTGGCGTCCCACTCGGCGTGACCTTCTCGTTCCTGATCGCGGCGCCAATGGTGAACGAGGTCGCGCTCGGCCTGCTGTTCGCGCTGGTCGGCTGGAGGATCGCCGCAATCTATCTGGCCTTCGGCCTGGCGGTCGCGATCGTGGCGGGATGGATCATCGGACGCCTGCATCTCGAAGGCTGGCTCGAGGCATGGGTTCGCAACGTGCGCGCAGGACAGGCGGAGTTGCAGCCCAATTCACAGACCGTCGCCGATCGGATCCGGGCCGGGATCGACGCGGTACGCGACATCGTCGGCCGCGTCTGGGCATGGATCATCATTGGCATCGCGGCGGGCGCATTCATTCACGGCTATGTCCCGAACGACCTGCTCGCCTCGATCATGGGCAAGGACCAATGGTGGTCCGTGCCGGCCGTGGTGCTGATCGGCGTGCCGATGTACGCCAACGCTGCGGGCATCATTCCGGTCGTCGAGGCGCTGCTCGGCAAGGGTGCGGCGCTGGGAACGGTGCTCGCCTTCATGATGAGCGTCATCGCGCTTTCGTTTCCCGAGATGCTCATTCTGCGCAAGGTGCTGACGCTCCGGCTGATCGCTGTCTTCGCGGGCGTCGTCGCCGCCGGCATCGTCGCCGTCGGCTATCTCTTCAACGCCCTGTTCTGATGAAAGGACAAGCCCCATGAAGAACGTCAAGATTCTCGGCTCCGGCTGCAAGCGCTGTGTTCAGACCGCAGCAATGGCCTCCTCTGAGGCAAGCAAGCTCGGCATCGAGATCGAGCTGGAAAAGATCACGGACTTCGCCGACATCGCCCGGTTCGGCGTCGCCTCGACGCCGGGCGTGGTGATCGACGGCAAGGTCGTCCATGCGGGCGGGCTGCCGAAGGCCGAGGACATGGCGAAATGGCTGTCGGCGTGATGGCGTTGCGTCCGCTGCTCGCAGCGGTCCTCCTGCTCGGCCCGGCTGTCGTTGCGCGCGCCGACGAACCGACGTGGACGCGGCGCATCATCGCGCCGGACACGGCGCTCAAAGCGGCACAGGCGGCGCTCGCGGAGTGCCGCAAACGCGGCTGGCAGGCTGCCGTGACCGTGAGCGATCCGTCGGGGCTCGCGCTGGTCACCCTGCGCGACCGTTTCGCCGGCTGGCATACCCTTGAGGCCGCGACGGGCAAGGCGAGGACGGCCGCGAGCTGGCGCGAGGCGACGAGCACGCTCGCAGCCCGGCTGGCACGACCGGACGCCGCGGAGCGGGCCATCGTCAACGTTCCCGGCGTTGTCATGGTCGGCGGCGGCATGCCAATAGAGGCCGCTGGCCAGCAGGTCGGAGCGATCGGCGTATCCGGCGCGCCCGGAGGCGACAACGACGACATCTGCGCGAAGGCCGGCATCGAAGCCGTCGCTGCGGACATCGCGTTCTGAGCGCTTGTACCGGCGTATCGCGAACGAGGACGGCCAACGCCGATCATTTTGCCGGAGGATACCGCGTTGTCTGACACGATGCCTCAATTGGACGAAACCTCATTCCGTGCCATCGACCGCGCGAAGCTGCTGGAGCCTGCGCTCTCCTCCCACCCTCCGCGAATCCTGCTGCTCTACGGATCGCTCCGGCAACGCTCGTTCAGCCGGCTGCTGACCGAGGAAGCGGCGCGCATTCTCGTGCGCTTCGGCGCGGAGACACGGACTTTCGATCCGCGCGGCTTGCCGCTGGTCGACGACGCCGAGCCGGACCATCCGAAGGTCCGCGAGCTGCGCGATCTCGTGACATGGTGCGAAGGCATGGTGTGGTGCTCGCCGGAGCGGCACGGCGCGATGACCGGTGTGATGAAGACCCAGATCGACTGGATCCCGCTGTCGCTCGGCGCCGTCCGGCCGACGCAGGGCAAGACGCTGGCGGTGATGCAGGTTTCTGGCGGCTCGCAGTCGTTCAACGCGGTCAATCAGCTTCGGGTGCTCGGCCGCTGGATGCGCCTGATCACCATTCCGAACCAGTCCTCGGTGCCCAAGGCCTTCGCGGAGTTCGACGACGCGGACCGCATGAAGCCGTCCCCCTATTACGATCGCCTCGTCGACGTGATGGAAGAGCTGGTCAAGTTCACACTGCTGACGCGCGACCGCGCCGACTATCTGGTCGACCGCTACTCCGAGCGCAAGGAAAGCGCCGAGGCGCTGTCGCAGCGGGTCAATCAGCGGTCGCTCTGAGCCGGCGCTCCCGGGAGTTCGGGATGGGCCACTAACTTCTGATAAAAATAATTACCTTGCGTATTTCCGGAATTCATGATTGTATCCGCGCATCCCGCCTCACTGCGGAGGGGCGTTGCGCGCGATCGTCACGACACGCGAGGCGGGGAGCGATGGCCGCGAGAGATCGCAGCGTCTTCTCACGAGGGCGCGGACGAACGATCGCTTGCGGACGTGAAGTCGCAGCGTCCTGACACCCCGATGCTGGTGTCACGTTCGCGACGGCGCTGAAGCGCCGCGCGGACAATGGTGGCCAACAAGCCCGGCGCACCAGGGAGACTGCGTATAAGCGTGAAGACCGTCGCGCAGGGAATGCCGGTGGCGGGCTCAAGCGGTGGTCGCAACACCAAGTGTTTTCATTCGTGACAGCAGCTCGTCAAGCGCTTCTGCTGGA
>NZ_JBNPUF010000008.1:0-410899 GCF_051168035.1 Bradyrhizobium sp. HKCCYLRH3059
ATCATGACCTTCAGTCCTGCCCACTAGACAGACTGAATCACCGATATCTCTGCGTCGCAACTGCTGACTTTTTCAACGAAATCGTCCCGAAGCGGACATCAGAACAACGGTGCTGCGCGCTGCAATCTGAACTTTATCAGGGAGCCCGAGTCGCGGCCGTTGTCACCGGGCAGTCAGACGCCACTGCCGGATGACGCCTTGAGAGTTGCCACTACAGGGGATCGGTCAATTGGACAGTGACAAAGCGTGAAAATTGGCGGCGCTATTTAGCAGCCTCCTTCATTAATATATGTTTGTAACATTTACAACCTTTCGGTATACTTCTAAACTTTCGCACTGGGCGGGCTCAAGGGGGATTGCATGAGGCTAATTAGTCGAAGGTCATTACTAACAGGCGCTGGCGCAGTCGCGATTTCGAGCTCCAAACTTTTGGCCATGAAAGACAGCGTTGGCACCTTGCAGCGCGCCTACGTTGCCAAGCCGCAAATCATTAAACAGGAATGTCCTGAATGGTGCTGGGCAGCCTCCACAGCAATGATCTTTGCGGCGCACGGACATCGTACCGATCAAAAGAAAATCGTAGCCAAAGTATTTGGCGGCCTCGCATGCAAACCCGCTGGAACGCCGCTCGCCATAGCGCAAGCACTCAGTGCGCCGTGGGTAGACGACAGCGGCCAGTCTTTCCAGGCGAGCATCAGCGCAGCCTACGATCCGACTGACGGCATTATGGCCATCAGTAATAACTTCATTATCAACGAACTGGCGAACGACCGACCCGTCTTGTACTGCAACACTCACCACGCAATGGTCATAGTCGATTTCAACTATGTTATGAGTCCAATGGGTCCGGCTCCCCAGCAAGTGGGCGTGCTCGATCCGTGGCCCGGCAGTCCGGACTACCATCCACTTTCTCAACCCGAAATGTACGGAATTAATATGGCGCCCGGCGGCCAGATGACGTTTCTGGCCGCGGTTGCTTTGTAACTGCGCATGCATGCTCGAATAGAACGAATAACATTTTGCATGGAGTCTAAGCGATGAGAAACGCACTAATCGCCTTAATACTCGTTGCGTCTACCACTTTTTCGTTAGCCGAAGACAGGGTACGGGTCGGCGACTGTTCGGTTATTGCAAGCTATCTCGAAGATCAGATCACTCCCGCTGATACGGACAATCCTTTTCGCTCAGAGGAGATTTGCTACAGGTGGCAGGTGAGGACCACTTGTAACGTTCAGATGCGTTTTGACTATCGTGTTAGAAAAATGCGCGGGGGCGATGTGTCAGTCAAAAGCGGTACTATCAGCAAGGGCTCGCTGAAGAGCTTTTGCGGCCCCGGCGGGGATAGCGAACGCTTCTTTGTGGAATAAGGATAGGAAGCATTAGTGAGCGTCACGAGACGGGCGATCTCCATATCGCCCACCTCGGCGAGGAATTTATATCCCAACAAACTAGTGCTGCTCATGAAATAGCAAACGACGCCGCATCTCAGGCCCGGCAGCCTGATGTATGGGTATTGTCTATAGAATGACGAGGACACGCTATGGAGCGTCGACAATTTCTGTCTGGCATGTGTATAGGCGCTACGATCGGTGTCTTCCCTTCGATGGCTCGCGCTGAAGCGACTTGTAGGACCTCAAATCAAACCGACATACGCATCATTGATGCCAGCAAGAATCTTACCAGATCCGCCAAGCGGGTAGCAGACGCCGGCGTCACTACAGTGATCCGGTTTTATACACGCCTCGAAAATTTGGATCACGGCCCTTATCAGAACGCAGTTCTATCCAAAGCGGAACTAAATGCGCTTGAAGACCAGAGGATCGCCGTCGCAACTGTATTCCAGTATTTTAGCGGCGGGAGTGGCCGAACTTTTCAAGAGCCCACCAAGAAAATTTATGACGTGCGCGACGCAGTGAAGAATGCTGACAACATGAAGCAGCCCGAAGGGAGCGCTATCTACTTTGGCGCGGATTTTGACCTAGCGAGCGGCGACCGTGAGAAAAATATTCTGGCGATAAAACAGTATTTTCAGTACGCGCAAAAAGAAGTAGCCAAATCTGGTCGCAAAATCGGTGTCTACGGCTGCGGAAAAACCTGCGAAATCCTCGCAGAAGAACAGTGGGATATGTACTATTGGCTTTCGGCTTCTGTCGCTTATTGGCGCACAGCAGAATTTTACAATTCAGGCAATTGGCATCTATTTCAAACCAAGACTGATCTAGCCCGCCCCTATGGTGAGATCGATACCAATGTACTCAATCCGAAATTCACGTCGTTCGGGCAATGGCGGAGCGACGGGAGCCTAGTGACGGAACCCGCCGCGGTCTCGAAACGGATCCTTGATGCCCGTCGTTTCGTGGCACCGAAGCGGATACAGTTGTTCTCAGATCCGCTAAATCCCGATCAAACACTGATTCCTCTGGAGGATGCGGAGCTTAGTCGCGCCAGCTTCGGGCGTTCCGTGAGAGTAATGTGCCAAGAGGGAGAAGCACTCGGAGTAAGCCTAGATGAGCAGATGCTTCGTGGCTTCTGCCGACCTGAAGCTCTCCGTTCCACTATCCCGAGTTTCGGTTAGTTATCTAACTTTTATTGCCGCTCGACGTTTTATGTTGATCGGATTTTCAAGGGCGCAAGCCTGGTCGGCCTTCCCGTTCAACAGCCGACTCGGGTTTTTCTCGTCATCAATCGTCCGGCAACGGCTTCGCCCCCGGTACCGGCTGATCGGGCGACATTTCAGATAAAAATCAATTTCTTGCGCTTTTACGGAAATCGTGATTGTCTATGCGTATCCCGCCTCATGCAGAGGGGCGTTGCGCGCGATCGTCACGACACGCGAGGTGGGGAGCGATGGCCGCGAGAGATCGCAGCGTCTTCGGTAACGAGGGCGCGGACGAACGATCTGTCGTGGACGTGAAGTCGCAGCGTCCTGACACCCCGATGCTGGTGTCCCGCGCAATGCGCAAGCGTTGCCGCGAATGGTGGCCAACAAGCCCGGTGCACCAGGGAGACTGCGTATAAGCGTGAAGACCATCGCGCAGGGAATGCCGGCGTGTTTCGGCTTTGCCTGTGGTACCTGCCGCCTGCATTCTTTTCGCAGGCGGGCCATGGGTGAGGCCTTCACCCGGCATTCCCTGCGCCCTCTGCATGAGTTGCGAGGGACGGACTGATCGCGGGACTCGGGCGTGCTACGCCGCGAGAATGCGATGACATGTCCCTCATCCGTTGGCTGTTTGAAACGTAAAATCCCGCCAGACCTTCTGCTGTCGTCCCGGACAAGCCGGCAGCGTTCGCCGGGACGACCGCGGTGTTGTTTATGGCTTTCGATATCTCACGACGATCACGACGCCTGCCGCGCCGCCGGCTTGCGCTCGACCGGGTGGATGTCGATGCCGCGCAGCCGTCCCAGCCGCAGCACGTCCATCGCGACGGTACGGCCGATGCGGTCGCGGTCGAGCACGCGGATCAGGTCGTCGACGCCGTTGATGTCGACGCCGTCGAGCTTGATCACGACGTCGCCGGGCAGCAGGCCGGCGCGGGCCGCGGGCCCGTCCGGCTCGATCTGCATCAACAGCGCGCCCATCTTGTTCTCGACGCCGGCGAGCAACGCATGTCGCCGCGGCACCGGCGCGGTCTGCCCGGACACGCCGATATAGGCGCGGCGGACGTAGCCGTGGCGGATGATCTCCGACAGCACGAACTGCGCGGTGTTGCTGGCGACCGCAAAGCAGATGCCCTGCGCGCCTTGGATGATGGCGGTGTTGATGCCGATCACCTCGGCGGCCGACGACACCAGCGCCCCGCCGGAATTGCCTGGGTTGAGCGCCGCATCGGTCTGGATGACGTCCTCGATCATGCGGCCCGAGACCGAGCGGATCGAGCGGCCGAGCGCCGAGACCACGCCAGCCGTCACCGTGGATTCGAAGCCGAGCGGATTGCCGATCGCGACCACGAGCTGGCCGCGGCGCAGGCTCTTGGAGTTGCCGAGCGCGGCGTAGCGCAGGTCGCGCGCGTGATTGGCGCGCAGCAAGGCGAGATCGGTGTCGGGATCGACGCCGAGCACCTGAGCGTCGGTGACGACGCCCTCGACGTCGCGCAGCCGGATGCTCTTGGAGGAGCCGACGACATGGCTGTTGGTCAGCACGAGACCGTCGGGCGAGATCACGATGCCCGAGCCGAGCCCGCCGCGCTCGGCGCGGGAGCCGGCGGTCGACCCAGCCCTGGGGCCGGTTTCGACGCGCACGACCGCAGGGCCGACCCGCTCGGTGACGTCGATGACGGCATTGGAATAGGCGTCCAGCAGCGCGCGGTCGTCGGCCGGCGCAGCATCAGACGCGCGCGCCGGCGACACCGCATCGCCGGCGAGATCGGAGGTAAAGTCCAACATGGCAAGATTTCCTTCGCCCGGTCAGATGGGTAGCAGCCGCCCCCCGCGCAAGGTGGCGATCCGGCGGCGCCGTTCCGCGCCGTCCTTGGCGAGACTCACGCGCGCTGTGATAGGACTACGGCCGGGTATTTGATGAATCTGATTGCGGGAGGAAGCATGCGGCTGCGAGACCGGCTGTTGTCGTTGTGTGGGGCCATGGTGCTGGGAGCCGACATGACCGGCGCATCGCTGGCGGCGAGCGCCACGGTGCGCAGCGGCGACACGATCCAGCTCGGCGACACGGTGTTCCGGCTCGACGGCATCGATGCGCCGGAGGTCGACCAGCTCTGCATCGACGATCACGCCGATTCCTGGAGCTGCGGCGTCGAGGCACGCGAGCAGCTTGGCAAGCTGATCGGCGGCCGCTCGGTGCGCTGCGACGATCTCGGCCCCGACAAGCCGCTCAAGACGCGCAGGATCGGCCTCTGCACCATCGACGGCGACAAGGTCAGCCTGAACCAACAGGTCGCGCGCGCGGGCTACGCCATGAGCGCGGATCCGGCGATCAAGTATCGCGCCAAGGACGATGTCGCCGCGGCCAAGGAGGCGGTGCGCGGGCTGTGGAAGGGATGTTTCGTCGCCCCAGCCGAGTTCCGCGCCGACAAGAAGGACGGCGCCCTGCTCGGCGCGGCCTGCCGCGCCGACCGCGACCGCGAGATCCGTGCGGTGCTCTTCCCGGACGCGCCGAGCGCGCCGCCGGGCTGCAGCATCAAGGGGAAGTTCGCGGTGCGCGCCCGCGTCACCGGCAACATCGGCATCTACCATCTGCAGGGCTGCCCGAGCTATCCGGCGACCACCGAGCCCGACCGCTGGTTCTGCTCGGAGGACGATGCACGCGCCGCCGGCTTCCGCCGTGCATTCAACTGCCGCGCGCCGAAGAAGTGAGATCGGACGGTCGACGAGCCGGCACGACGAAGCAATCGAGAGCTGTCGCGCGGCCCCTGGATTGCCGCAACGATGCTCAGTGCTGCATCTGCAGCAGCTGATCCATCGGCATCATGTTGTGGTTGAGGTTCGCCATGATCCACAGCGAGCCGCCGACGACGAGAAACACGATCAGCAGCCCGAAGGCCAGCGCCAGCACGTTGTTGGTGTTGTCGGGCCCGGTGGTGATGTGCAGGAAGAACACCAGGTGCACCCCCATCTGGGCGATCGCCAGGACGATGATCGCGACCGGGATCGACGGCTGCCAGACGAGGTCGGTGCCGGCGATGAAGAACGACGTCGCCGTCAGCAGGATCGCGAGACCGAGGCCCGCGACATAGAACAGGACGCGGGAACGCAGGCTGCCATGCTGCTGCTCGCCGGGCGCGAGATCGAATTCCGCGGGGGCTTGATCGGTCATGTCGCACTCCCGAGCAGATAGACCACGGAGAACACCGCGACCCAGATGATGTCGAGCGCGTGCCAGAACAGCGCGAAGCACAGGATGCGACGCTCGATATCGGCGCGGAAGCCCTTGGCGACCACCTGCGCCATCATGGTCAGCAGCCACAGGATGCCAGCCGCGACGTGCAGGCCATGGCAGCCGACAAGAGTGAAGAACGCCGACAGGAAGGCGCTGCGGCTCGGCCCGTCGCCGCGGCCGACGAGGTCGACGAACTCTCGGACCTCGAGCAGCAGGAAGCCGGCGCCGAGCAGGCCGGTGACGGCCATCGCGACCTGGAACCAGAGCTGGTTGTGGCGCTCGGCGGCAATGCTCGCCATGCCGCAGGTGAAGCTCGACAGCAGCAGCAAAGCGGTCTCGACCGCGACGTTGCGGACGTCGAACAGTTCGGCGCCGCCCGGACCGCCGGCGGTCGCACCCGACAGCACAGCGAAGCTCGCGAAGAAGCACGAGAACATCACGATGTCGGAGAGCAGGAATATCCAGAAGCCGAATCCGGTCACGATCCGTTTCGGCGCCGGCCCAGGATGCTCGGCGGCACGCAGTTGATGCGGATCGGCATAGGCAGGCGCCTGAGCGACGGTGGTCACCGACATCGGCCCACTCCCTTTGCGACGACTTCAGTGGGCATGCGCCGTTCCGCCTTCCGGCCGCGACTGGTTCTCGCTGAGCTGCGGTCCCGGCGCCGGAGGGATCTTCTGGCTGGCGATGTTGCCGAACAACTCGGGATCCGCGAGCCGGTAGGTCTTCGGGCGGGTCTCGACGGACTGCGCCGCGAGCTCCTTGTAGCCCGCCTCGTCGACCACCTGGCCGCTCCTGGCAGCATTCGTCACCCAGTTGGCGAAGTCGGGCTGCGAGACGACGTTGGTGTCGAACATCATGTCGGGAAAACCGTCGCCGCTGAAATGCGAGGCCAAGCCCTTGTAGGTCCCGACATGATCTCCGCGCAGGTTCAGCCGCGTGACCATGCCGTTCATGGTGTAGATCATGCCGCCGAGCTGCGGGATGAAGAAGGCCGTCATGACGCTGCCGGATGTCAGCTCGAAGCGCAGTGGCGCGCCGATCGGGACGGTCAGGCTGTTGACGGTGGCGATGCGCTGGTCGGGATAGATGAACAGCCACTTCCAGTCGAGCGACACCGCCTGGATGCGGATCGGAAGCCCAGTGCCGTCGACGGGCTTGCCCGGGTCGAGCTGGTGCGAGCCGATCCAGGCGACGCCGCCGAGCAGGATGACGGTGAGCGCGGGGATCGACCACACCACGAGCTCGACCGCGCCCGAATAGGCGAACTCCGGCCGGTAGCGCGCCCTGGTGTTGGAGCTCCGGAACCAGAACGCGAAAGCGAGCACCGCGATCGATGTCGGCACGATGATCGCCAGCATGATGATGACGGAATCGATCAGGATCGTCTGCTCGGCGGCGGCGATCGGCCCTTGCGGATCGAAGATGTTCATACGCTCATCCGGCATTCATCCGCGCTCCCAACCCACACCGGGTCGAGAGGTTCCTGCGCCGCAAAGATCCGCTCAGCGGCTCACGCGCCAGATCGTGCTGTTGCCGTCTTCGGAGATGAGCAGGCTGCCGTCGCGCGCCACGGTGACGCCGACCGGCCGGCCCCAGACTTCGCGATCGTTGACGACGAATCCGGTGACGAAATCCTCGTATTCGCCGGTGGGCACGCCGTCCTTGAGCCTGACCCGGATCACCTTGTAGCCGGTGCGCTTGGACCGGTTCCACGAGCCGTGCTCGGCAGCGAAGGCATCGCCGCGATACTCCGGCGGAAACAGATTGCCGTCGTAGAATGTCAGACCGAGCGAGGCCGAATGCGGCTGCAGCAGCACGTCGGGCACGGTGATCCTGCCCTTCAGGTCGGGGCGCTCGCCGGCATGGCGCGGGTCGGGGTTGTCGCCGATGTAGTACCAGGGCCAGCCATAGAAGCCGCCCTCCTTCACCCGCGTGACATAATCCGGCACCAGATCGTCGCCGAGCCCGTCGCGTTCGTTGGTCGAGCACCACGGCGTTCCGGTCGCGGGCTGGATGGCGAGGCCGACGCAGTTGCGGATGCCGGTGGCGAACAGGCTGCGGTTCTTGCCGTCGGGATCGAACGCCAGCACGCTGGCACGGTCGGCCTCCCCGCCCCAGGCCGCGCCGAGCGGGTGCGCCTTGATCCAGGCACTGACTCCGCCGGCTGGCTCTCCCAACGCTTCGCCGACATTGCCGGTGGAGCCGACCGACACCAGCATGCGCTTGTCGTCCCTGGTGAAGACGATATCGCGCGTCGAATGGCCGTAGCCAGCCGGCAGATCGGGCACGACGACCTGCAGCGGCCCCTGCGCCTTCATGTCGCCGGCTCGATAGGGAAAGCGCATGACGCGCTCGGTGCTCGCGACATAGATCCATTGCGGATCGCTGCTCGGGTAGAAGGCGATGCCGAAGGGATGGCCGAGACGGTCGGCGAAGATCTCGCTCGACGCGACCTTGCTGCCGTCCTCGCTCGGACGCAGCACGCGGACGCGCCCTGCCCGGGTCTCGGCAACGAAGATGTCGCCATTCGGCGCGGTGCGGAGGATGCGCGGCCCGCTCAGCCCCTCGGCAAACAGCGCGATCTTGAAACCGTCGATGACCTTCGGCACGGCGGAGGCCGGTCGGTGCATCACGCGGGAGACGTTGGCTGCGGACGCCGTCGCACCCGGTTTGGGCAGGTCTTCGGGACGGATCAGCCTGATTGTGCCAGGTGCATCACCCTGCCAACTGCCGAACGCGTCCTTGCCTTTCAGCACAACAGGTTCGGCTGCGGCGGCGGTCGCCGCCAGCGCGCTCAAGGTCGCCACGACAGCCGTGCTGATCAGTCTCGTCATGCGGTCCTCGCGCGTCTCGAACGGCCGGCAGTCTACCCCGGTCGAGGACCGGCGATCACGTGTCGCGGCGACGGGACGCGATCACGACAGCGCCCCGAGCACGCCGCGCGTCGCCTGGTCGATCTCCTCGACATAGCGGCGGCGCGCGAAGGACTCGGTCAGGAAGCCGATCACCTTGCGGCTGTTCTCCGATTCCAGCACCGCCAGCTCTTCGGCGCCGGAATCGTCGAAGATCTTCATCGCCGTCTTGACGTTCATTTCGGGCAACAGCGCGACGTCGAAATATTTGGCGAGCTCGACCACCTGGATCTCGTCGGCGATGGAGTCCAATTCGCCCGAGAACAGATCGGGCAAGGAGACCAGCCCGCAATAATCGTCGCTGTTGTTCACCACCACCACGGCCTGGCGCGTGCCCAGCGCGAACTCGCGCCGGCAGGCCGCGATGCTGGTCGTGGTCGGCACCTTGGCGACGTCGGAGCGCATCAGCCGCTCGACCGTGAGGTTGCGCAGCCAGCCGACGTCATTGGCGCTGCGGATGGTCTCGCCGCGCAGATGCAGGCGCCAGGTCGAGAACGAGTGGCCGAACAGGACGCGGACGCACACCGACGTCACGATGCAAGCGCCCAGCACGACGGCCGTGACGTCGACGCTGCGGGTCATCTCCAGCACCAGGAACGACATCGTCAGCGGCCCGCCGACGATGGCGACACCGAGCGTCGCCATGCCCGTGAGCATCGCCACCAGCGGGTCGATCGCGAGCCCGAGGCCGGCCAGCGCGAGCAGTCCCGCAAACAGCTTGCCGAGCAGGCTGCCGACGAACAGCGAGGCGAAGAACAGACCGCCGCGGAAGCCCGAGGCCAGCGAGATCAGGCAGGCGGCGAGCTTGAGCACGATGATGGTGGCGATCATGCCGACCGCCATCTCGCGATGCAGGTCGAGCAGCATTGCGCCGTGGCCTGCCGCCAGCACCTGCGGCGTCACGATCGCCATGGCGCCGACACAGACCCCGCCGATCACCGGGCGCAGCCACACCGGAATGCGGACGAACAGCCGCTCGACCGCCGGCGAGGCACGCATCACCACGATGCCGATGCCGGCGACGAGGAGCGCCAGCACGAACAGCGCGATGTATTGCTCGAAGCCGACCGCGCCGACCTTGGCGACCTCCAGCGAATACGGCGCGCCGGCGAGATATTGCGAGGTCAGCGCACCCGCCAGCGAGGCCGCCAGGATCGGCGCCGCGCTGCCGACGGAGTAGACGCCGACGATCAGCTCATAGGCATAGAACGCCCCCGTGATCGGCGCGCCGAAAGCGGCCGCAATGGCGGCGGCCGCACCGCAGCCGAGGATGAGGCGCATATCGTTGCGGCGGAGCGTGAGATACTGCCCAAGCAGCGAGGCGACGCCGGCACCGATCTGGGTGTAGCCGGCCTCGAGCCCGACCGACGCGCCGGAGCCGTTGGAGACCAGGGTCTGGCCGCTCACCACGATGCTGTCGCGCATCGACAGCCGTCCGCCGCGCAGCGCATTGGCCTCGACAGGGTCGACCGCGGCCGCAATCTTCCAGCGCCGCCGCAGCCATTCCATGATGCCGAGCGCAAGGCCGCCGCAGGCGGGCGCGATCAGGGCGACGGCCGGGTTGACCGAGGTATGAGCGCTGAGCCGGACATCGATCGGAATGCCGTAGATGACCACATGCGCGACCTGCGCGATCAGGCTCATCACCGTCACGATCGCACCCGTCGCAACGCCGATCACCAGCGCCAGCGGTATCAGGTAGAACTCGTTGCTGCGCAGCAGGGCCCGCAGCCGCGTGACCACCCGGTTCGAAGCCTTGCGATCGATGATATGCGACAGCGTCGACAGCACGGAGAGCCATTTCTTCTACGATGAGGCCTCGCCGTGGCAATAACCTGTCGCAACTAGCGGAACAAGCGCGAATTCCTGTCCGATCGAAACGTGGTTGACTGGTCCGGAAAGTGGAACCGCCGCGGCTCGCGCGATCCTGCGCCTCAACTGCGCGGCACCGCCGAGGTCACAAGCGGCCCAGGTGCAAAACAACGGCGCCCGCCACGGGAGACTCCGCAACGGGCGCGCGCAACTCAAATCGAGGAGATGTCCCGTTCAGATCCGCTCGATGATGATCGCGGGTGCCATGCCACCGGCCGCGCACATCGTGACCAGGCCGCGCTTGAGATCGCGCCGCTCGAGCTCGTCGAGCAGCGTCCCGATCAGGATGGAACCGGTGGCGCCGATCGGATGTCCCAGCGCGATCGAGCCGCCGTTCACATTGACCTTGGCGCGGTCGAGCTCGAGGTCGCGGATATACTTCTCGGCGACGACGGCGAACGCCTCGTTGATCTCGAACAGGTCGATGTCATCAAGCTTGAGCCCGGCCTTGGCCAGCACCTTGCGCGTCGCCGGCACCGGGGCGTTCAGCATCAGGGTCGGGTCGTCGCCCATATTGGCCATCGCCACGACGCGTGCACGCGGCTTCAGGCCATGGGCCTTGGCATAGGACGGCGACGCCAGCAGGATCGCCGCCGCACCGTCGACCACGCCCGAGGAGTTGCCGGCGTGATGCACGAATTCGATCTCGAGGCCGGGATAGCGCTGCAGGATCAGGTTGCGATACGTCGTACCCTTCTCGTCCAGCGCGTAGTCGGCGATCGCCGGAAACGCCGGCTTCAGCGCGGCCAGCGCCTCGGCCGTGGTCTGCGGCCGGGGGTATTCCTCGTGGTCGAGCGCGACGCTGCCGTCCTCGCGATGCACAGGCACCAGACTCTTCTTGAAATGGCCGGCAGCGATCGCAGCCGCCGCGCGCTTCTGGCTCTCCAGCCCGAGCGCGTCGACGTCGGCGCGGGTGATGCCTTCCATGGTGGCGATGGCATCGGCGCAGACGCCCTGATGCGACTGCGGATGCAGCGCGCGCAGATGCAGATTGCCGGCATCCATCATCAGCGGCCCCTCGCCGCGCCGACCGTCCATCGACATCATCTCGCAGCCGCCGGCGACGACGAGGTCCTCCTGCCCGGCCATGATCGAGGCCGCGGCGATGTTGATGCTGGTGATGCCGGAGCCGCAGAAGCGATCGAGCGTGACGCCCGAGGCGCGGATGTCGTAGCCGGCGTCGAGCGCCGACATGCGGCCGAGATCGCCGCTCTGCGGTCCGCGCTGCGACGAGCAGCCCCAGATGATGTCGTCGACATCGCCGGTATTGATGCCGGTGCGGTCGGCCAGCGCACGCAGCACGGTGGCGCCGAGATGCTGCGGGTGCAGCCCGGCGAGCGCGCCCTTGCCGGCCTTGCCAATACCGCGCGGCGTTCTGCAGGCATCGATGATGAGCGCGTCGACCATGGTGTTTCCTTTGCCCGAAGTTGTTGTGCGCTGACAGCGCGCGGCGTCTCGGCGGCCGCACGCCTCTCTTTGCTGTCGCATAGCATTGCGCATGCGGTCTTCACAACGGCGCTTGAAGCTGCCGGCGCATGACCAGAACGCACGCCATGGCTTTGACACAACTCACCTTTCCGCCGCACGAACAATTCCGCGGATCGGCGCGCTCGGGCTGCCTTCTCGCAGACTGGTTGAAGAGCAGCCCATCTCGCCCAGACGCGCTGCAACGCAGCTCGAACGGAGGGTCTCGGCAACGTTGGCAGTTGGACTGCAGAGCATTGTCCAACCCAGCGAACTGACCGTTCACCCAATGCTTCTTGTCATGCTGCAGAGGCTGCAAGATCCTCGATCAGGAACAACTGGGATCACAGCGATCCGCCGGCTCGGGAGCCGGACCCCCCATGATCACGACGCCACGTTGAGAGGTCGCCCGACCTCTCCTTCGTGGCGTGACGATAGCAAACACGAACGATGCCGGAGCCTGGCGGGCAGCGCCTGCCTGTGACCGCGGCCATCCCGAGGAGGACGCTCTGATGTTGAGACGAGACCTGCTGGCCACCATGGCCGGACTGGGAGCGGCGAGCGTGCTCGGAGGCCCTGCCCTCTCCGCCGACGAGGCCAAGATCCCCAGCATCGCCGGCCCGGATCCGGCACCGAAGACCCCGAGCTTCAGGGCGCCGCCGGGCAGCGTCGATACCCACACCCACATCTTCGGGCCGGCCGCGACCTATCCATTCTCGCCCACTCGCCCCTACACGCCGCCCGACGCATCGCTGGAGATGTTCCAGGCGCTGCACGCCAAGATCGGCGTCGAGCGCGCCGTCATCGTCAACGCCACCGTCCACGGCACCGACAATCGGGTCGTGACCGATGCGATCGCGCAGAGCAACGGCAACTACAAGGGCGTCGCCAACATCAACGCGGCGATGTCCGATGCCGACCTCGCGGCGCTCGGCAAGGCCGGCATCTGCGCCTGCCGGTTCGCCTTCCTCCGCCGCCTCGGCGGCGTCGGCGACATGAACGTCTTCCGCACCCTGGTGGACCGCGTCGCGGCGATCGGCTGGCACGTCGACGTTTATCTCGAGGCCGGGACGATCCAGGAATTCGTGCCGATCCTGAAGGCGCTGCCGGTCACCTATGTGATCGACCACATGGGCACGATCAGCGCTGCCAAGGGGATCGACGATGCCGGGTTCAAGGCGCTGCTCGACCTGCAGGCGAGCGACGACAAGTGCTGGATCAAGATCACCGGTCCCGAGCGCGCTTCGGCCTCCGGCCCCCCGTTCCACGACGCGGTCCCGTTCGCCCGCAAGCTGATCGACAACGCGCCGGATCGCGTCATCTGGGGCACCGACTGGCCGCATCCGAACGTCAAGATCATGCCCAATGACGGCGATCTGGTCGATCTGATCCCACTCTACGCCCCGGATCCGGCCATGCAGCGAAAGCTGCTTGTCAGCAATCCCGAACGGCTGTTCAAGTTCGAGCCCAAGAGCTGAGTCACCGCCAGCTGCGAATTCGCCCGTTCAGCGACAGGACCGATCATGACCGCCACGACCCTCACCGCCGACAGCAAGGCAGGCGCCCGCCGCGGCTGGTGGAAGGAGCTTTGGGTCCAGGTCATGATCGCGATGGCAGCGGGCATCCTGCTCGGCGCCGTCAAGCCGGATCTGGGCGCCCAGATGCAGCCGCTCGGCGATGCCTTCATCAAGGCGATCCGGATGCTGATCGCGCCGATCATCTTCTGCACCGTGGTCAACGGCATCGCCCACATGGCCGACATGGCCAAGGTCGGCCGCGTCGCGATCAAGGCGCTGATCTATTTCGAGGCGATCACGACGCTGGCGCTGATCATCGGCTTGACCGCGGTGAACCTGTTTCAGCCCGGCGTCGGCATGAACGTCGACCCGGCGACGATCAACTCCGCGACGATCGAGCCCTATGTCAAGCAGACCGCTGCGGTCGGCTTCGTGCCGTTCCTGCTCAACATCATTCCGCAGACCTTCGTTGGCGCCTTTGCCGAGGGCAATATCCTGCAGGTGCTGTTCATCTCGGTCATGTGCGGCTTTGCACTGATCTGGCTCGGCGACCGCGCCAAGCCGGTGACGGACGTGATCGATGTCGCCGGCCGGATGATCTTCGGTGTCGTTCGGATCGTGATGTGGGCAGCGCCGCTGGGCGCATTCGGCGCCATCGCCTTCACCGTCGGCAAGTTCGGCCTGGGCTCGCTGGCCAAGCTCGGCCTGCTGCTCGGCAGCTTCTATCTCACCTGCCTGATCTTCATCGCCGCCGTGCTCGGCCCGATTGCCGCCTTCACCGGCTTCAGCCTGTGGAAGCTGATCCGCTACATCAGGGACGAGGTGCTGGTCTGCATCGCCACCACGTCATCGGAGACCGTGCTGCCGCGCATGCTGGCGAAACTCGAAGCCGCTGGCTGCGAACGCAGCATCGTCGGTCTCGTCATCCCCACCGGCTATTCGTTCAATCTCGACGGCACCTGCCTCTACCTCGCGACCGCCGCGGTGTTTCTGGCGCAGGCGACCAACACGCATCTCGACATCAGCCACCAGATCGGGCTGGTGCTGATCCTGCTGGTGACGTCGAAGGGCGCGGCCGGCATCGCGGGCGCCGCCTTCGTCGTGCTGGCCGCCACGCTCGCCGCGACCGGTACGATTCCGGTCGCCAGCGTCGCGCTGGTGCTCGGCATCCATCGCCTGATGTCGCAGGGGCTGACGCCGACCAACCTGATAGGCAATGCAGTCGCCACCATCGTCATCGCGAAGTGGGAGAACGGCTTGGACGCGACATGCCTGCGCGAGGTGCTCGATGGCCGCAAGACGGCATCTGATACAAATTGACATCATCCCAGCAGTCCTGAAACGACCTCTGCCGCATTGATGCCGATCAAACGGCGCATGACCTAAAATTAATAGTTATCTCCTTCGTCTCGCTGCTGCGCTCAGCTAATGAAGCGCGGCGGACGACAGGTTGATATCCCGGCGTCGTCCAGCGAGAACGATCAGAAACGTTCACGGAGCAGACGCCTGCGGACAACGGTCCCGCATGATACCGCGTGCGAGACGATCAATCGGAGACGATCATGAACAAGCAGCTTCTGCTCAAACTTCACCGTTGGATCAGCCTCGTCTTTGCGCTGCCATTGCTTGTCATCATCGTGACCGGGCTGATCCTCTCCTTCGAGCCGATGGCGCAGGTCGCCGCCGTCAAGCCGCAAAGCGTCGATCCGGCGCGCGTGGTCGCGCTGATCAAGCAATACGATCCCGACGGCAAGGCACGCGGTCTGTCGATCGACGCCTCCACGCAGCATCTGACCTTGCAGGGGGCGCCGGGCGCCGAGGTCGACATGACAACCGGTGCCGCCGTCGAAAAGCCGGCGATGCCCAGCGTCTTCTCGTGGGCGCGCAGGACCCACGAGCATCTGATCGGAATCCCCGGCCTCACCCTGATCTCGACCATCGCCATGATCAGCATCATGATCATCGGCATTCTGATGGGACTGCCGCGGCTACGCAACACGCTGTCCGGCTGGCACAAGGGCACGGCCTGGTTCACGCTGCCGCTGATTTTGCTCAGCCCGCTCACCGGACTCTGCCTCGAGCTCGGCCTGACCTTCGCAGGCGGCACTCCTCCTGCCGCAGCCAAGCGCGTCTCGCTGCCTGACGCCGTCAGCATCGTCGCCAAGGACCACGACCTGTCGTCGGTGAACTCGATCGGCAATCGCGGCGGACGGATGATGGCGCGCATCATCGAGGGCGATGAGCTCAGGGCCTATGCCGTTACGTCCGACGGGCTCTCCGCGTTGCCGCGCAACTGGCCGCGCCTGCTGCATGAAGGCAACTGGTCTCTGATCGGCAGCGCGGCCAACGTTCTGATCTCGGTCGCGCTGTTCGCGCTGCTGGTCACTGGCCTGCTGATCTGGACGCAACGCCGGCTGCGGCGCCCGAGCCGCGTGCGCGACGTGCCGGCGAAGCCGGTGGTCGCATCCTCGATGCCATCCTGACCAGCGCTACGTTGCAGACGCCGGCTCGCACCGCGGGCCGGCTTCCAGCGCGATCTGCACGCGCTGCTTCGCTCGGGCCTGCCCTGGACAATGTGGGCGCGACGGCGCTTTTTCGATCATTGTGAGAAACGACGTAGCTGCCCGCCACCGCGGGAAGGGCAGCGGCGCGTTCTCGGCGTTCGTCTCGGAGCTGTCATGCCCGCGTCCCGATGCAGACGAGCGCCGGCGCCGCGCAGCGGTGCGCGAGACGTGAAGCTGTGAGCAAGCTCGCTTTGTCATCAACGTGACTTGACTAGGCCGGAACCGCCACGCATCGTCGGCGACAGAAAACGAAACGGTTTAGTTTTATGTCCGATGATGTCAAAATGTTTCATGCCTGTTTGGGGCTGGTCCCGAGATGCAGCGCGCTGCCCTTGCGGCTCGGCCTCCTCGGCTGCAGCATGCTGCTCGCGTCCTGCGCCGTCGGTCCGGACTTCATGTCTCCCGACGCGCCGGCCGCAACCGGTTATGTGGCCGAACGTCGGCTCGCCGCGACCGCCGGCGCCTCGACACCGGGCGGCAATGTGCAGAGCTTCGCGCCCGGAGGCGATCTGCCCGGCACTTGGTGGGCGCTGTTTCATTCCCGGCAGATCAACGCCTTCGTCGAGGAGGCGATTCGCAACCACCCGGACATCGAAGCCGCACAATTGGCGCTGCGTGCTGCGCGCGAGAACGCGCTATCGCAGCAGGGCGCGCTGTTTCCGCAGCTGAGCGCGAGCGGCTCGGCCGAGCGTACGCAGGCCTCCAGCACGCAGCAGGGACAATGGCCTGGTCAGACCTCGCTGTACACGCTCTATGGCACGTCGGTGAGCGTCAGCTACGCGCTCGACCTATGGGGCGGCACGCGTCGCCAGGTGGAGGCGCTGCAGGCGCAGGCCGACTACCAGGCCTTCAAGATGGAAGCGACGTATCTGTCGCTGACCGCCAATGTCGTCACCGCCGCGATCAGCGACGCCTCGTTGCGCGATCAGATTGCCGCGACGGAGGAGATCATCAAGGCGGAGACCGACCAGCTTGGCCGGATCCAACACCAGTTTGACGTCGGCGCCATCTCCAAATCCGACGTGCTGGCGCAGGAAGCAACGCTGGCGCAGGCCAAGGCGACCTTGGCGCCGCTGCAGAAGCAACTCGCACAGCAACGCAATCAACTGATGGCCTATCTCGGCCGGCTGCCGAGCCAGGATCGCGGCGAGCATGTGACCCTCGCGGAGCTGCGGCTGCCGCGCAAACTGCCGATGTCACTGCCCTCCTCGCTCGTCCGGCAGCGTCCCGACATCCGGCAGGCCGAGGCCACGCTGCACCAGGCCACAGCGACGGTCGGCGTCGGCGTCGCCAATCTGCTGCCGCAGGTGACGCTGTCGGGCAGCTACGGCGCAAGCGGACCGGGCCGGCTGTTCTCGCCGACGACCATCGTGTGGGATGCGGCCTCGAGCGTCAGCCAGAAGCTGCTCGACGGCGGCACGCTGTATCACACCAAGGAGGCGGACGTCGCCACCTTCGAGCAGGATCTGTCGCTCTACAAGAGCACCGTCATCACGGCGTTCCAGAATGTCGCGGATTCGCTGCGCGCCATCCAGTACGACGCCGAGGCGCTGAAGGCCCAGGCCGCCGCCGAGAAGGCCACCGCCGACAGTCTCGCCATGGCGGTCGAGCAGTTCAGGAGCGGCGCGGTGCCCTACGCCAACGTCATCAACGCGCAGCAATCCTATCTCAACGCACGCGTCTCCCGCATCAAGTCGCAGGCCACGCGCTTCACCGACACCGCGGCGCTGTTCCAGGCGCTCGGCGGCGGCTGGTGGAATCGCCAGGACGAGACCCCGGCGGCGCTGCCGCGTGCCAATCCCGGTTATTTCGCCGGTCCCAATCGTACGACCCAGGAAGCAATGTAATGAAGAAACGCATGACGATCATGCTGGCCGCCATGGCGGTGCTGTTCGGCGGCCTGTACGGCTTTCAGACCTTCAAGGGCATCATGATCGCCAAGGCGATCGGCGCCATGGCCAACCCGCCGCAGACGATCTCGACGGTCGTTGCAGCGACCGCAGCATGGCGCTCCAACCTCACCGCGGTCGGCTCGCTGCGCGCCGTCAACGGCGCCGATCTGGCGCTGCAGGCTGCAGGCATCGTGCAGGGCATCCAGTTCAATTCGGGCGACACCGTCGAAGCCGGCCAGCAATTGCTGCAGCTGGTCGCGACCGATGACGTCGCCAAGCTGCAGTCGCTGCAGGCGACTGCCGAGAACTATGCCATCGTCGTCAAGCGCGACGAGGAGCAGATCAAGTTCAACGCGGTCAGCCAGGCCACGCTCGACAGCGATCGCGCCAACCTCAAGAACGCGCAGGCCCTGGTCACGCAGCAGAAGGCGATCGTCGAGCAGAAGACGCTGAAGGCGCCGTTCGCCGGCCGGCTCGGCATCCGCGCCGTCGATCTCGGGCAGTATCTCGGCGCCGGCACCACCATCGTCACCCTGCAGAGCCTCGATCCGATCTTCGTCGATTTCTACCTGCCGCAGCAGTCGCTCGCCGACATTCGGATCGGCCAGGACGTCGGAATCGCCGTCGACGCCTATCCCGGCGAACGCTTCACCGGTCAGATCTCCGCGATCAACGCCAAGGTCGATTCGACGAGCCGCAACGTCCAGATTCGCGCCACCCTGCACAACGATGCGACGCGGTTGCTGCCGGGCATGTTCGCCAAGGTCGAGATCGCGACCGGCAAGCCCGAACAGCTCGTCACGCTGCCGCTGACAGCGATCGTCAGCAATCCCTATGGCGATCTCGTCTACGTGGTCGACGATCTCAAGGACGGCGAGGGCAAGGCGCGGCAGACGTTCGTGAAGAGCAAGCCGGCCAAGGGCGACCGGATCGCGATCACCGACGGCATCAAGCCGGGCGAGACGGTGGTGATCGCGGGACAGATCAAGCTGCGCAACGGCAGCCCGGTGAGAATCGACAATTCGCACGTGCCGGTCGCGGAAGCCGCGCCGGATGTCGTCGACCAATAATCCGGCCAGCCCGTACCCATCAGAGTCATCACTATGCGTTTCACAGACATCTTCATCCGCCGGCCGGTGCTGGCGCTCGTGGTCAGCGCCCTTATTCTCGTGCTCGGCCTGCGTTCGATGACGACGCTCGCCATCCTGCAATATCCGCGCACGCAGAACGCCATCGTCACGGTGAGCACGGCCTATGCCGGCGCCGATAGCGACATCATCGCCGGCTTCATCACCACGCCGCTGGAGAATGCGATCGCCCAGGCCAACGGCATCGACTACATGACGTCGACCAGCGTCACCGGCAGCAGCACCATCACCGTGAACCTGCGGCTCAACTACGATTCCGGCAAGGCGATGACCGAGATCAACGCCAAGGTGAACTCGGTGCTGAACCAGCTGCCGACGGGCACGCAGCAGCCGACCCTGACCTTGAAGGTCGGGCAGACCATCGACTCGATGTATATCGGCTTCGCCAGCGACGTGCTGGCGCCGAACCAGATCACCGACTACCTCACCCGCGTGGTACAGCCGAAGCTGCAGGCGGTCTCCGGGGTGCAGACCGCCGAACTGCTCGGCGCCAAGAAATTCGCGCTGCGCGCCTGGCTCGACCCCGACAAGCTTGCGGCCTATGGCCTGACGGCAACCGACGTGTCGACGGCACTGTCGGGCAACGACTACATCTCCGGGCTCGGCACCACCAAGGGCCGCCTCGTGCAGGTCGACCTCGCCGCCGCGACAAATCTGCATTCGCTGGAGCAATACCGCAATCTCGTCGTCAAGCAGGTCAATGGCGCCATCATCCGCCTGCGCGATGTCGCCAATGTCACGCTCGGCAATGACGACTATGACAGCGCGACGCGCTTCAACGGCAAGACCGCAGTCTACATCGGCATCCAGGTGGCGCCAACGGCGAACCTGCTCGACGTCATCAACGGCGTGAAGGCCGTTTATCCGGAGCTGCAGCGACAGCTGCCGAACGGCATCACCAGCGAGATCCTGTACGACTCCACCGATTTCGTGAACTCGTCCATCGACGAGGTGATCCATACGCTGGTGGAGGCGATCGGGATCGTAATTGTCGTCGTCTTCATGTTCCTGGGATCGTGGCGCTCGGTGCTGATCCCGGTGATCGCCATTCCGCTATCGCTGATCGGCACCTTCGGCCTGATGCTGCTGATGGGCTTCTCCATCAACCTGCTGACCTTGCTGGCGCTGGTGCTCGCGATCGGCCTGGTCGTCGACGACGCCATCATCGTGGTGGAGAGCGTTCACCGCCTGATCGACGAGGGTGTGCCGCCGGTCGAGGCTGCCATCCAGTCGGCGCGCGCGCTGGCGAGCCCGATCATCGCGATGACCGTGGTGCTGATCGCGGTCTACGTGCCCGTCGGCTTCCAGGGCGGCCTCACCGGCGCGCTGTTCACCGAATTCGCCTTCACGCTCGCCGGCGCCGTCACCGTCTCGGCGGTGATCGCGCTGACGCTGTCGCCGATGAACTGCGCCTGGCTGCTGCGCCGGACCGAGCGCGACGCCACCACGGTCGAGGCGCGGCTGGTGCGTGCGATCGACCACGTGCTCGAACGGCTCGCACAGGGCTATCGCCGCGGGCTCGAAAGCGTGTTCGCGACCAAGCCGGTGGTCGTGGTGTTCGCGCTGCTGCTGCTGGCGATGATCCCCTGGCTCTATGTCAGCTCCACCAGCGAGCTCGCGCCGGACGAGGACCAGGGCATCGTGCTGTCGCTGACGAATTCGGCGCCCTCGGCCACGCTCGAGCAGCGCCAGTTCTACGGCCAGCAGCTGTACGGCCTGATTGCCCAGCGGCCGGAGACGCGCACCGTGTTCCAGATCGACACCTCGACACAGGTGATCGGCGGCTGGGTTCTCAAGCCCTGGGATCAGCGCAAGGCGACGACCAAGACCCTGCAGCCGGAATTCCAGCAGCTCCTGAACGGCATCGCCGGCGCCCGCTCGGTGGCGTTCCAGCCCTCGCCGCTGCCGGGCAGCAACGGCCTGCCGGTCCAGTTCGTGATCGGCACCACCGGCGCGTTCGGCGAGCTCAACGACGTGTCGCGCGATTTCATGGCCAAGGCGCTGGCGAGCGGCCGATTCATCTTCCTCGACAGCGATCTGAAGATCGACAAGCCGCAGACCACCGTGGTGTTCGATCGCGACAAGACCGCCGATCTCGGCCTCAAGATGAGCGATCTCGGCGGCGCGCTCGCGACCATGCTGGGCGGCAATTATCTCGACTATTTCAGCCTGGAGGGCCGCTCCTACAAGGTGATCCCGCAGGTGCGGCAGAACGACCGCCTCACCGACAATCAGTTGCTCGACTATTCGATCCGCGCCGGCGGCAATGCCATGGTGCCGCTGTCGACCGTGGCCCGGCTCGAGCGCAAGACAATCCCTGAGTCGCTCAATCACTTCCAGCAGATCAACGCGGCGACCATCTCCGGCGTGGCGATGCCGGGTATCGCGATGGGCGACGCGCTCGCCACCTTGAAGGAGATCGCGAAGTCGCTGCCATCGGGTTACTCGATCGACTATGGCGGCGCGTCGCGACAGCTCGAGCAGGAATCCGGCGGCTTCGTCACCACCTTCGTGTTCGCGCTGATCATCATCTTCCTGGCGCTCGCCGCCTTGTTCAACAGCTTCGTCGATCCGATCATCATCCTGGTGTCGGTGCCGATGTCGCTGGCGGGCGCGCTGATCTTCATCAGCCTCGGCATCGGCGGCGCCAGCATCAACATCTACACCCAGGTCGGCTTGGTCACCCTGATGGGCCTCGTCAGCAAGCACGGCATCCTGATGGTCGAGGTCGCGAACGAGCTGCGCGAACAGGGCAAGGACCGCACCGAGGCGATCATCGAAGCGGCGACCGTCCGGCTGCGGCCGATCCTGATGACCACGGCGGCGATGGTGCTCGGCGTGATCCCGCTGATCACCGCGAGCGGCGCCGGCGCGGTGTCCCGCTTCAACATGGGGCTCGTGATCGCGACCGGACTCGCGATCGGCACCCTGTTCACGCTGTTCGTGGTCCCCGTCGCCTATGCGCTGATTGCGCATCGCGGCACGGCGCACGAGGTCGCGGGTCGCGTGACCGAGGCAATCCCATAAATCGCGTGAAATCAACGCGTTATTTGCAGATTCGGAAACGTGCATCGGTCACGGTTGACAAACGAAACATATAAACGATATATCGTTCGTACGAAACGGAGATCATATCGTATGAGACATCATCATTGGACATTTGGCCCCTCCCGCAGAGACGACGACAACCAGGAGCGCGGCTGGGGACATCGCGGACGTCATGGACGGCGTGGCTTCGACGAAGCCTGCGAGGAGATGCGCATGGGCGGGCGCGGCGGCGGGTTCGGCCCGCGGGCGGCCGGCCTGTTCGAGCGTGGCCGCCGCGGCGGTCGCGAGGAGTTCGGGCGTGGCGGCGGCGGCCGCTTCTTCGGTCCCGGCGATCTGCGCAGCCTGCTGCTGTGGCTGATCGGTGAGAAGCCGCGCCATGGCTATGAGCTGATCAAGGCGGTCGAACAGTTGGTCGGCGGGGCGTACTCGCCGAGCCCGGGCTCGGTCTATCCGATCCTCAATCTGCTCGAGGACATGGGCCAGATCGAAGCGACATCGGCCGAGGGCGGCAAGAAGCTGTTCGCGATCACCGACGCCGGCCGTCAGGCGCTGAAAGAGGATGAAGCCGCCATCGATGGCCTGCTGAGCCGGCTGCGCATCATGGCCCGCACCATGGGCGGCATGCGCCCGCCGGAGCCGGTGCTGCAGAGCGTGCAGACGCTAAAGATGGCGCTCAAGATGCACCGGCAGGGCTGGAGCGACGCGGAAGCGAAGCGTGTCAGCGACATCCTCACCCGCGCCATCGCCGATATCCAGGGCGACGAGGGCACCGCGAGCTGACATCAACATCAGCCAGGAGCGGAGCCGTGGCAACCGGAATTGATATCCGTGCTCGCGCCGCCCAGACGCTGCGCTCCCTCTCAACCGTTCTTCACGGCGAGAGGGTCGGGTAAGGGCAGCCGCACGGAAGTCGGTCCGAAGCGGGCCCCTGACAGCCGCATCCCTCGATAGCATCCGCGGTACGGGTCCGGCGTTCGCCGGGACCCATACCGCGTGATCGTCGTTGGCAGACGACTCTCAGTCGTCGCCTTCCGATAAAGACTCTCGCAGGGGCCCTACACCGGCTCCAGCACCATCAGCCCGGTCGCCGTATTCGAGATCGGGATGTGATAGTTGGCGTGCTCCTTGCGGACCTTCTCCGGCAGGGTGCCGCGCGCGACCATCCAGTTCAGCAATTCGACGCCCTGGGTGCCCGACAGCTCGACCAGCTCGGTGGTCGAATACTTCGTCGCCCAGGCGGGATCGTCGACCATGCTGGCCATGAACTTCTCGTCGAAATCCTTGTTGATGAAGCCGGCACGCTCGCCGTCGAGCTGATGCGACAGGCCGCCGGTCCCCATCACGACGACGCGCTCGTCCTTCGGCCAGGATTGAACCGCCCGCGCCAGCGCCTGGCCGAGCTTGTAGCAGCGCGCGGCCGACGGCAGCGGCGCCTGCACCGTGTTGACGACCACGGGCACCACCCGCACCGGCCATTTCTGATCGGGCCAGCACAGCGCCATCGGCAGTGTGAAGGCGTGATCGACCACCATCTCCTGGCAGGTGGTGAGGTCGAAATCCTCCTTCACCAGATGCTCGATCAAATGCCAGGACAATTCGCTGTCACCCTTGAACGGCGCGGTCTGCGGAATGCCCCAGCCCTCGTCGGCATTGCTGTAGCTGTCGGCCGCGCCGACCGCGAAGGTCGGCATCTTGTCGAGGAAGAAGTTGAGGCCATGGTCGTTGTAGACGAGCACGACCACATCCGGTTTGACCTTGGCGAGCCACTCGCGGACATGCGGGAAGCCGTCGAAGAACGGTTTCCAATACGGATCCTGCTGCAGGCCCTTGGCGATCGCGCCGCCAATGGCCGGAACGTGCGAGGTGGTGATGCAACCGACGATCTTTGCCATGACGATTACCCCCTCGCCGCCAGAAGCTTGGCCTTGAACTGCTCTTTCGTCAGCCCGGTCTGCTGCGCGCCGATGTCCTGCATGTCGAGCCCGAAGATGCCGGCGAACTTGGCGAGGTAGTAGGCGTTGCCGCCGGCCTCGATCAGCTCCAGCACGTTGCGGTTCCTGATCGCCGCGCGCTGCTGTGCATTGAGGCCGTATTTGGCGCAATAGCCGTCCTCGTCGGCGACGAACGCCTTGCGGTTGGCGGCATCGTTGAACGAGTAGCACATCTTGTTGAGGGCGTAGCCTTTGCGGGCCTGCTCGCCGTCGAAGATGGTGGTGCCGGGCACGGGCTGCCGGGCTGACGTGGTGGACATCTGAGCCTCCCCTGGGCGTGTTTCGGACGGCCGCGCTTGATCTGGATCAAACGCGGCGCCGTTCGTGCCCGCCAGTATCGCCGACAGACACCGTCAATAAAGGCCGCGCGACCGATCCGATCCATGAGCCAATTCGATCATTTGGACCTCGACGGCCACCTGCTGCAGCTCCTGCTCGCCGTCATCGAGGAAGGCTCGGTCACCCGCGCGGCGCAGCGGCTCGGAGTCACGCAGTCGGCCGTCAGCCATCTGCTCGACAAGCTGCGCGCGATCACCGGAGATCCGCTGTTCGTGAAGTCCGGCCGCGGCATCGTGCCGACCGCGCATGCGCAGCTCCTGGCGCTGCGCGCCCGCGCGCTGCTCGACGATCTCCGGAGCTTCTCGCACACCGCTGCGTTCGAGCCGGCGAAAATCTCCGCGCAGGTGACGATCGCGGCCAATGATCTGCAGCGCGACCTGCTGCTGCCGTCCCTGCTCCGTTACGCCCGCGCGCAGGCGCCGGGCCTCAGCCTGCGCGTGATCCCTTCCGGCGCACCGACGCCGGAGATGCTGCGCGAAGAGCACTGTCAGCTCATCATCACGCCGCGCCCGCCCGAGGGCAGCGACATCCTGCAGAAGCGGCTGTTCGAGGACAGCTATCGCGTGTTCTACGATGCGAGCCAGCGCGAGCCGCCGCAGAGCCTGGAGGACTATCTCGCCAGCGACCACGTCACGGTACTGTACGAGCCGCGGCGCCGCCTCGACATCGACGAGGTCCTCGCCGAGCGCGGCCTAGTCAGGCGGTTCGCGGCGCAGGTGCCGGGCTTCGGCGGCATCGGCCCGTTCCTGCGCGGCAGCCGCATGATCGCGACCCTGCCGAGCCTGCTGCGCGCCTACATGCTGCGCGGCCTGGCGGTGGCGCCGGTGCCCGTCCCCTGCCCGGCGATGCCGATGTACATGGTCTGGCACTTGCGACACCACGAAGATCCGATGCACCGCTGGCTGCGCCAGCAGCTCGAGATCGTGGTCGCGCCGAGCTTGGCCGCGGCCGCCGAGCACATGCCGGTGATGGCCTGACTCATCCCGAGGGGTGAGCGGCCCTCACGCCGGCGCGTGGCACACCGCCTCGATGTTGTTGCCGTCGGCGTCGCGCACGAACGCGCCGTAATAGTTCTCGTGATAATGCGGCCGCAGTCCAGGCGCGCCGTTGTCCATTCCGCCTGCGGCGATCGCCGCTTGATAGAACGCATCGACCGTGGCGCGATCCTTGGCGTGGAACGCGACATGCGTCGAGGTCGCGGCCGTCCCGCCGGTGCCGATCCAGAAATCCGGACGGCCGTCGCCGAAGCCGGCATGATCACCATGGCCGCCGGTCTGCGCGTCGGTGATCTCCATCATCAGGACATAGCCGAGCGGCGCCAGGGCGGCCGCATAGAACGCCTTGGCGCGGGCGAAGTCGGAGACAGGGAAGCCGACGTGGTCGAGCATGGTGATCCTCTCCATGGTGACCGGCGAATGCTAGCGCCGTGGGCGCACCGGCGCAACGTGTCGAACACGGCTCGATCACATCGAGAAGATGCGCCGCGCCGTTTGTTGCCCACTCGCCAGCGCCGCCTCGACCGTTCCCATGTCGCGTCCGCGATACAGCGCTTCGCCGGAGATCAGCACCCGTCCGCCATCCCGACGCGAAAGCGTATCCTGCGCCTCGTGGGATGTCAGCGTCGCATAGGAATAGGCCCCGCGCGCGAACGGATCCTTCGCCCAATCCGTGACATGCGACGCGACGAGCTGCTGCTTCAGCAAGCACACGGGCTGTGAGAAGATGTTTGCGAGCGCCGAAAGCCCGTTTTCGATCAGCGCGGCCTCGTCGCACGCGGCGAAGGCGCCGGCCGGCGGCCCGGCGAGCCAGCCGGTCAGCACCGCGTCATCGTTCGGATGCTGCGTCCACCACACCGGCACGTCGGCATCGGACAGCACGAACAGCATGTCGGAAAGGTCCTCGGTCCGGGCCTCTCGCCACCAGCGACGCTCGAAGCGAAGCAGCAGCTTGATGACGTTGCCGAAGCCGATGGTTTCGGCTGCGGCCAATTGCGGGCGCATGGCCGGCGGCAGCGCGATGGTTCGCAGCAGCGGCAGCGGCACGGTCAGGATGACGAGATCGCCGCGCTGCGCACGGCCGTCAGCCAAGCGCACGACGACACCATCATCGGAGCTCTCCACCGCGCGGACCACCGCCTCGAGCAGCATCGCCACGCCATGCACCCGGCACTCCGCCAGGAGATGATAGAGCAGCGCCGCGTAGCCGCCGACGATGCGCGCCTGAGCGCCGCGGTCGCCGCCCATCCATTCGTCGCGCAGCGCGAACACGCTGGCACGACCGGGATCGGCCGCGTCATAGCCCTGCACCATCCCCAAGACCGACTTGCGCAGGGCGGCAAACTCCGCGCCGGCGAAATGCCGATCGAGCAGCGCCGTCACGGTCATATCCTCGTCGAGCTGACGCGCCACGCGGTGCAACTGGCGCATCTGCCGATCAGCGGGATCCTCGCGCGAGAACGCGCCATCCGTCACGTACCAGCGCGCGCCATCGACCGGCGTCGAGGTGAGCCCCGCCTCGGCCATCAGCGCGTGGGTGACGGGCGCCTCGCCATGGATGAATTCCGCACCGGCATCCGCGCGATATCCGAACCTGCTTGCGGGCAGCGGATGGATTCGCCCGCCGCAGCGGTTGCGCGCCTCCAGCAGCGTCACCTGCTGGCCTGCGCGGGCCAGTTCGCGCGCCGCCATCAGGCCCGCGGCACCGGCCCCGACGATGATGATGTGCATTCGCCGCTCAGCCATGACTTGCCCGGGCCGGCAAGGCCGAGCCGTTGGTGATCTTGTAGCGCAGCCACAGCGCGCCGCCCTCCAGCGCCGTGCTGCTTTCGAGCGTCATTGCCGTGATCGGGGCACGCTCGCCGGACTCGGCTTCCGTCGAATCGAACACGCTGGGCGCCCCCTTGGCGCCATCCACCGCCGGACACAGAACGAGGTTGAACTCGTCGACCAGGCCCGCGCGAAGGAACGCGCCGTTGGCGCCGCCACCGCCTTCGAGCAGCAGGCGTTTCACGCCGAGCTCCTGCGCGACGATCTCGAGCACGCGCGAAAGATCGAGCTTCGCCTGGCCGGCGAAGATGTACGACACGCCCTCGCCGCGCAGTCCCGAAAGATGCGCATCCGACACGGCCTCGGTCAGCACGACGACGATCGGATCGCCGCCGATGTCGGAGCGACCCCAGCAGATCTTGCCATGGGGATCGAGCACGATGCCGTAGGCCTTGGCATCGCGGCGCGCGATCCACTGAGTGCGCGGGAATCGCTCCGTCGTCTCGGCCGGATAGGCCGAGCCCTTGGCGAATTCCTGGCCGGTGACGCGGCCGATCAGCCAGGCGTCGCCGCCGAGCTTGTCATGCACCTGCTCGAACAGATCGCCCGATCCCTTCGGACGCCAGCGGCTCGGCAGGGTCCGGCCGTCGACGCTCGACGCCATCAGGCAGATGACTTCCGGTTTCATGCATCCTCCTTGTCGCCGCTGAACGGGGGTCACCGAATATCGCTCCGGCGGCGTTGTCAACGAAGTGGCGTGCGTTTCGTTCGATTGCGCCGGTGCGGCTCGCCTGCGCTGTCGTTGTTACCGCACCAATTCCTGCGCTAGTTTCGGCTGCAAACGGAGCCGATCATGGACGCTGCGCCGCGCAGACGAGACGCCATCGGTTTGCGCGGGGCAGCCCTGCTGGCCGCAGCGCTCGCCGGCCTCGCGCTCTGCGTCGCCGGGATCTGGCGCCTCGAAGCCGAGCGCGCGGGCATCACGATCACCCTGCTGCAGGCAGGCACCACCCCCATCACCGTCTATCGGCGCGACGACGCGGCTGCGTCGCCCGTGGTCGTCATTGCCCACGGCTTTGCGGGCTCACGCCAGTTCATGGAGGCCTATGCGCTGACATTGGCGCGCGCGGGCTATGTCGCGGTCTCGTTCGACTTCGAGGGGCATGGCCGCAATCCGACGCCGATGTCGGGCGACGTCACGCGCGTCGACGGCACGACGAAGAAGCTGATGCGCGAGATCGGCCGCGTCACCGACGCCGCGCTGTCCCTGCCGGGGAACGACGGCCAGGTCGCCCTGCTCGGACACTCGATGGCTTCCGACATCATCGTCCGCCAGGCGCTGGCCGATCCGCGTATCAGGGCGACGGTGGCGATCTCGATGTTTTCCGAGGCCGTCACGGCGAGCGCGCCGCGCAATCTGCTGATCATCACAGGCGAATGGGAGGCGGCCCTGCGCCGGGATTCGCTGCGCAACCTCCGGCTCGCCGATCCCGCCGCGCGCGAGGGCGACACCGTGGGCGATCCCGCCGCAAATGGCGGACGCCGCGCCGTCGTCGCGCCCGGAGTCGAACACGTCAGTGTGCTGTATTCGACGACCGCACTGCGCGAGGCACGCGACTGGCTCGATCGGGCGTTCGGCCGCGCCAGCAGCGGCCCGGTCGCTTCGACTGGCGGTGCGATCGCGCTGCTGCTCGCCGGCATCGTGCTGCTGGCGTGGCCCTTGGCCGAGCTGCTGCCGAAGGGTGATGCGCCGCCGCCGACAATTCCGCTGCGCAGTCTTGCGATCGCCACGCTGGTGCCGGCGGTGACGACACCGATCGTCCTGAGGTTCGTCGAGACCCGCTTCCTGCCCGTTCTAATCGCCGACTACCTCGCCGTACATATTTTCGTGTACGGCACGCTGTCGCTCACGCTGCTACGCGCGCAGGGCGTTCACTTCGGCCGCGTGGCCTGGCTCGCGGCGCTGGCGCTGGCCGCCTACGGCATCTGCTGCTTCGGTGGCGCGCTCGACCGCTACGTCGCCTCGTTCATGCCGATCGCGGCGCGCCTGCCGATCATCGCAGCGATCGCAATGGGCGCGGTGCCCTACATGCTGGCGGACTGCATCGCCAACAGGGGCGGCCACGCCGCGCTATGGCGCACCGTGTGGATCCGCACCGCCTTCCTGGCCTCGTTGGGCGGGGCAGTCGCGCTCGACCTCAAGCGGCTGTTCTTTCTGCTCATCATCATCCCCGTGATCGTGCCGTTCTTCATCGTGTTCGGACTGATCGGCGGCTGTGTCGGTCGCAGGACCTGCTCGCCGATGGCCGAAGGCCTCGGTCTCGGCCTGATCCTGGCGTGGTCGCTCGGGGTGTCGTTTCCGATGTTCCTGCCGGGCTAGCGTCCGTTTCCGACATGTGCGAACGAACGTGCTGTCCGACGATCCGAAACGCGGACATGAAGCACGCGCTCGTGCCGCGCCGTCGCCCCTCGCAGACCCGACATGCCTCGCCTACGATCCGATGGAGTCAGCATGGCAAAACACCGCATCTACACGACGAGCTTCGCGAGCGTGTACCGATTGTACGTCGCGAAGGCCGAGAAGAAGGGACGCACCAAGGCAGAGGTCGATCAGGTGATCTGCTGGCTGACGGGCTATGGCCAAAGCGAGCTTGAGATCCGGTTGGAGCGTCAGACGGACTTCGAGACCTTCTTCGCACAGGCGCCAGCGATGAATCCGGCGCGGACCCTGATCAAGGGCATGATCTGCGGCGTCCGCGTGGAGGATGTCGAGGAACCGACGATGCGGGAGATCCGCTACTTGGACAAGCTGGTCGATGAGCTGGCGCGGGGAAAGGCAATGGACAAGATCCTGCGCAAGGCCTGATCGTGTCTCGCGACCCGGTCTCCCTCAATCCTGCTCCTGCCCTGGCGCCGGTCGTAGCATGAAATGGCCGAAGGCGGTGGCGATCGGCTTCGTCGCATCGTCCTGCCAGGCGCGGGCCTCGAAGGCGACGACGCGGCGTCCCTGCTTGACGATCGACGCCGATGCGACGGTGTCGAGCGCGCGGCCCGACCTCAGATAGTTGATGGTGAGGCCGACCGGCTTCGGCGGCGCCGTGGCGCCGAGCTCGCGCATCACGGTGACGATCGCTGCGGTCTCGAGAAACGCACCGGTCATGCCGCCATGGATCGCAGGCAGCACGGGATTGCCGATGATCCGGCGCGAGAACGGCATCACCAGCGTGTCGTTCTCGGCAAAGCGGATGCCGAGGCAGCGCGCGAACGGACTGGTGGGAAACGGCCCCGCCGGATCGTCCGGGGCGTCGAGCGACGGTGGCACGCCGTCGAAGGCCGCCCGGTCGGTCAGCATGTTGGTGCGGTTGGCGCCAATCATGAAGCAGGCGGTCGCGGTGGCGACCGGTGCGGTCTCCTCCTCCTGATAGGCGGTGGCGCGCACGAACGCGATCGAGCGCGTGACGCGGAAGCAGACCGCATGGGCCTTGATGTCGAGACCGGGGGTCGCCGGCTTCTGATAGTCGATGCGCAGATCGAGCGTGGCGATCGCCCGGCTGCCGTCGAGCGCAAGCTGCACCGCCATGCCGCAGCTCTCGTCGAGCATCGCGGTGACGACGCCGCCATGGATCACCCCGGTCTCGCTGTCGCCGACGAACACGGGACGATAAGGCAGGGTCGACCAGGCTTCGCCGGGCGCGAAGCGATCCATCCTGAGCCCGCTGATATGGCCATAGACCGAGCGGCGCTGCCCGATGGCCTCGGCGAGCACGTCAAATGCCGGCGGTGCGGCGGTGGGCGGAATGTCGGACATGCGCGATTTAGATCACGATCCCGAGGACGCACGAAGCCTTTTCCGACGGATCCGATTTGCATGCCAGCGATCCGGGCCGGATCATCGCCGTCCCTGCATCGGCACTCCTGAGCGCCGCCGGTCATGCTCACAACTCGAGGCTGCGAGAGCCCATTCCCGCAAAACTACGTGGATGAAATGTTCCGCCGGAGCCGCGCGCTTAGAACATTGGCAACCTTAATATGATCATAATTGTCTCCATCAAATCCCGGAGACCCGTCGATGCGCAGATCCACCAAGACGCCGGACGCCCCGCCGAGCAGCGGCACGGCCTCTCTACGAATTGTCCTGAGCCTGGCGCTCGTAGCCAGCGCCGGTGCGATGTGGTGGAGCAGCGGCGGCGCCAACAGCTTCTCCTTCGGCACCGGAGCGCCTTCGCTCGAGAGCCGCGTCGCCACGCTGACCTCGGAGCTGGCGCAGCTCAAGGCCGAGACCGCCCAGCTGCGCGACCGCCAGAGCGACACCTCCGGCGAGCTTCTGCAATTGCGCGCCAGCCTCACCACGGCCGAAACGGGCCTGGCCGTCTTGCGCACCGCCGCCGACGAGACCGAGGCGCGCCGCCGCGATACGGCCGACAAGATCGAATCCGATCTCGCGCTGCTGAAGCGCCAGACGATCCGCCTCCGCGGCGCCCAGGAAGATGCGGCAACCGAGCTGAGCGGGCTGCGCACCGCGGCCGCGAACAGCGACATGACCATCGAGCAGCTCCGGACCTCCACCGGCGAGATGCGTCAGCAGTTGACGCGCATCGAGACCGCTCGCGAGGCGACCAGCTCGATCTCCCGCAGGCCTCACCGTGTCAGGCGCGTGGCGCGCGCGACCGAGGCGCAGCACGAGCCGCAGCCTTTCTTGATGCAGTGGCCCGGCGTCATCCCCGCAGGTCGCAACTGATTTGAAGGGCCATCCGGCCTGACCCGCGAATCGCGGTCAGGCATCAGCCCGGCTGGTCACCACCAGCCCGGCTGCACCGGCCGGTAGTAGGTCGGAGGCGGACCGCGGCGGCGCGGCGCCGCGACGGGCTGGCCATCCCAGCTGCGCTGGAAGAAGCTGCCGAAGCCGTCGTCATATTCGTCCCCGCTGGCGACGACGTCGACATTGGTCGTCGGCCGGCGCGTGATGAAGCCGCCCTGCGGCTGGTTGCTCAGCACCGCGACGAACTCGGTCCGATAATTGGTCTCGCTCGACAGCGGCTCGTCCGAGACGATGATCGAGGAGCGCGGCACGGCCGTCGGCGCGATCCGGTCGAGCACGTCCTTCGGAATGGTGATGCGGTCGAGCGCGTCCTTGGCGGTGTCGCCGTCGTCGATGGTCACCGCCGTCCAGCGCAGCCCCGCGCCGTTCTGCGCCACCGCGGTGAACACATGCGTTCCGATCGGCCGGTCGGGATCACGGATGGTCACCGGCGCCTCGATCGAGGTGTCGAACACCTCGCCGCCGCCGTCGGGGGCCGGCTTGTGCGTGTTGCGCCTGACATAGAGCATCTGCGCGGACCGGCTGATATAGACCGAGACCGGCTCGGTCGCGAGCCTGGCGTCCGTCGCAGCCTTGCTCGCATCGGCCTTCCTGGCCGCCGCCGCCTTGGCGGCATCCTTGGTCGAGGTCGCCGCAGCGAGCTTCGCGGTCGCGTCCGACTTCGCGGCCTCGAGCTGCGCTGCCGCGTCGGTCGCCTTGGCGGCGGCCTTCTGCTTCGCATCCTCGGCCAGCGTCCTGGCCTGATCGGTCTTGGCGGCGGCCAGCTTCCTGTCGGTGAATTTGAGCTCGGCCTCGGCGCGCGCCTTGGCCTGCTCCAGCTTGCGCAAGGACGCCTTCAGAGCCTTGGCCTCGCGATCGGCCGCGGCAGCCGCCGCCTTGGCCTCGTCGGCGCTCCTGGCGGCGTCCTCGGCCTCGCGGCCGAGCGTCGCGGCCCGCGAGGGCACCGCGGCGAGCGCCTGCGCATTCGGCGCGAACAGGGCGGGATGGGAGAACTCGACGGGCGCCGGGTCACCCGGCGCGATGATCACCCGCATGCCGATCCAGGTCCGGTCGAACAGCTTCTCGGCAAAGCCGTAGGGCATGCGGACGCAGCCATGCGAGGCGGCATAGCCGGGCAGCGGCCCGCCATGCAGCGCCACCCCGTTCCAGGTGATGCGCTGCATGTTCGGCATCCAGGCATCGTCGTAAAGAGTCGAGTGGTGGTCCTTGTCCTTCTCGATGATGGCGAACACGCCGGCCGGCGTCTCGCGGCCGGAGACGCCGGTCGACACCGGTGCGCGCCATATCCAGCCATCGGCGTCGTAGAACGTCACCTTCTGGGTCTTGATCGACACGATCGCCATGATCGGATCGCCATGCGCACGCGGCGCCGTCGCCTCGATCACCGGCGCCGGACGCCCCTGCCGGGCGCGGGCCTCGACGCCGCCGGACAGCGCCAGCACAGCCAGCGCCGCAATGGTCACGAAGGCGGAACTTCCCCAACGCCGCCTGGCTGGAGCGAATTGCGACGCCGTAACCTGACCAGCCATGCCCTGCCTCGATTTCAATGCCCGTTGCCGCCCGCTCAGCGCGGGCGGCCGAGCACAGTCTTTGCGCTCGATCATGTTTTTTGGGTGAAGAACCTGGTGTCCAGGCTCGTGCGGGGCGCGAAGGCCGCGAGAATCGTGACTTGCCATACCGAGCCGAGAAACCTCCAGACGTGGCCGACGTGATCCTGCCGAGACGTGCCGTGTGCACAGGCGAACCACCCGGCCCCGTCGGACCAGAGACCCGGCAGGTTCCCTGCCATCCCGCGCGCTATCAGGAGAGTGGCGATTCGATTGCGCAAAGACAAGTCACCTACTCAGCAGTCGATCCGGCTCGCCCGTCGCATCCGCTGTCGCGAGGCGCGTAACAAATCCCAATGCCAATCGAATGGCCATTCAGCGCCCGGGGGGCGGCCCGCACCGACCTCTGGACGGCGCGCGAATTGATCGGCAAAGGAACGAAACCATGATCGGCGAAGTGATCGTCGTTGGCGATCTGAAGCTGCGCAGCGACGCCTCGCTCGACACATATGAGCGGCTGGGCGAACGCATGTACGGCATCGTGAGCAGACTTCCGGGCTTCCTGTCGGTCAAGTCGTACAAGGCGCCCGATGGCGAGGAGCTGACCGTGTTCCGCTTCGCCTCGGAGGAAGCGCTCGAAGCCTGGCGGACCCATCCCGAGCATGTCGAGACCATGAAGCGAGGACATGCCGAGTTCTTCGCCAGCGGATTCCTGCAGATCTGCAAGGTCGTCCGCGAGGTCGGACCGTTCGAGCACGACTGAGCTTTTCGATCCGTCATTGTGACGGACCGCCGAGGACGCACCGGGCTGCGGCAACGGCGCGATCGATGTCGGCCTCGTTCGTCTGCCAGTTGCAGACCGAGACCCGCATGCAGCGCTTGCCGCGCCACGTCGTGCCGCCGAAGAAAGCTTCTCCGGTGGCGCAGATCGCCGCGATCACGGCATCGGTCCGGCGATCGTGATCCATTTCGGTCGCGGCTGGACGCGGATCAAGGAACCTCAACAATCCCTGATTCAGGGTCGGCTCCCACATCACGGCCGCACCGGACAGCGTTCCGATCCGCATGACCAGGGCGTGAGCATAGGCACAGCATCGGTCGACGAGGTCAGCGATGCCCCGCCGGCCGAGCTGTCGGATGGCAGCATAGGTCGGAACGGCGCGGCCACGCCGCGACCATTCGGGGGTCCAGTCGATCGGGTCGCGGGCGCCGTCGACAAACATCGTATAGCTCGTACGATGCGAGAAGGCGCTCCGATGCGCCCCGGCATCGGCCACGAACGCGTAGCCGCAATCGAACGGCGTGTTGAGCCATTTGTGGCCGTCGTTGGTCCAGGAATCCGCGAGTTCGACGCCGCGCAGCAGATGCCGGTAACGCGAACTCGCAGCCGCCCACAGGCCGAAGGCCCCGTCCACATGCACCCATGCGTCGTGCGCGCGAGCGATGGGGATCAGGTCGACAAACGGGTCGAACGCGCCGATGTTGAGGTCGCCCGCCTGCAGGACCACGATCGTCGGCTGCAGGCTGTCTGCCAACGCGCGTTCGAGGGCCGACGGCGTGAGCTGCCCTGCATCGTTGCAAGGCAGAGACTGCACCGCGTTCTTGCCGAAGCCGAGCAGGCGCAGCGCGCGCTCGACAGAGCCGTGCCGCTCGCTACTCGTGATGACGCGAATGGAAGGCGCGCCGAACAATCCCCGTTCCTCGACATCCCATCCCAGCCGCGCGAGCAAGCGATGACGCGCCGCGCCGAGACAGGTCACATGCGCCATCTGCGTGCCCGTCACGAATGCGAAACTCGCCGTCATGGGCAGCCCGAACAACTCCTTGAGCCAGGCGCCCGCAATCTCCTCGATGACGGCCTCTGCAGGACCACAGGCATTGATCGCCGCGTTCTGGTCCCAGGCGGAGACCAGCCAGTCGGCGGCCAGCGCGGCCGGCATAGTCCCGCCGATCACCCAGCCGAAAAACCGCCCGGATGTGCTGCCGAGGATTCCCCCCTCGACGTCGCGAACGAGATCATCGATGACGCGCTCTGCGGCAACTCCGTCACTGGACAGCGCACGGCCTAGCCGAAGTCGTAGATCTTCAAGTGAAGCCGTCGCGCGGACCGGCGTGCTGTGCTGCCGCTCCAGATGCCGCACGGCATGCTTCAGCGCCAATTCCAAGGTCCCGATCCGTTCATCGCGTCCCGGCATATATCCGTCCATTCTTGCGTCAGGTCTGCAGCGTTATATGCGTTGAAACCGCCCCGATGCTTCGCTATCGATCACACCATGAGGGACGGTCCCAACTTCGCTGCCATCGCCGCGCTGATCGGCGATCCGGCGCGCGCCAACATTCTCTCCGCACTGATGGATGGCCGCGCCCTGACCGTCAGCGAGCTCGCCAGGTCGGCGGACATCGGACTTCCGACCGCCAGCGCCCACGTCAACAAGCTCGAGCGGGCAGAACTGCTCGTCTCGGTCCGGCAGGGACGCAATCGCTATGTGCGCCTGTCCGGCGAGGACGTCGTGCACACGTTGGAGACGCTGATGCTGCTGGCGGCGCGCACGGGACATCGGCGCGTTCGCACCGGTCCGCGCGATCCCGCGCTGCGCGAGGCGCGCGTCTGCTACGATCATCTTGCCGGCGCCCGCGGTGTCCAGATGTTCGAGAGCCTGCTGCGTGGCAGGCTGCTGGAGCGCAGCGGAGAGCACGTCACGCTAACCGACGCCGGGCGACTTTTCACCGAGCAGTTCGGGATCGATCTTGGCGAGCTGCAGTCGAAGGACCGCATGACCTGCGTCAGTTGCCTCGACTGGAGCGAGCGGCGAGACCATCTCGCCGGCCGTCTCGGCTCTGCCTATCTCGCGCGGATCTTCAAACTCAAATGGGCCCACCGCGACAAGGACAGCCGCGCCGTGCTGTTCAGCCCGCAGGGGCTGCGCGAGTTCGAACGGTTGTTTCCGGTCTGAGGACCCGCCCACCCTGGCGTGGCTCGCCTGCATCAGCAGAGCGCCTTTCGCTGCGTTATTTGACCGCCTCGGCTTGCACGGCCTGCACTGCATTCCCATCCTCTGTGGAGGAGGACGGCCCGCGGCTGGGTCCTTCCCTTGCCGATGCCCGATCGCTGACGGAGATGACGCGTTGCCCGACCCGCTCGCTTTTCACGTGCCGCAATCGTCCTACGCCAAGGAGGATCTCCTTCGCTCAAGCGAAGGCGGCTATTTCGGCCCGGGCAATGCGCAGCTGCCGGCGCCGCCGATGCTGATGATGGATCGTATCACCGAGCTGAGGCTCGACGGCGGGCGCTATGGCAAGGGGCGTATCGTCGCCGAGTTGGACATCACGCCCAAACTCTGGTTCTTCGAATCCCTCTTCCGCGACGATCCGGTGATGCCGGGCTGTCTTGGCCTCGACGCGATGTGGCAGATGGTGGGCTATTGGCTCGGCTGGTCGGGCTCGCCCGGCAAGGGCCGCGCCACCGGCGTCGGAGAAGTGAGCTTTAGAGGCCAGATCACGCCGGACGTCAATTGCGTGCGCTACGAGGTCGACATGCGCCAAGTCAAACGCGGCCGCCTAGTGCTCGGCATCGCCGATGGCCGCGTGCTGGCGGACGGCGCGTGTGTTTACGAGGCCAATTCCATGAAGGTAGCGTTGACGACATCTTGAGCTTTGCTGCCGTTATGACGACAGCTGCTTCTCGAAGAACAGGTCTGGATAGGGATCGTCGTTGAAGCGGTCGATCTCCGTCCAGCCGGTGCGGCGATAGAGCTGGACGGCCTCGGCGAGCGCGCTGTTGGTGTCGAGGCGAAGAATGCTGATCGAGAGCGTGCGGGCAGCCTCTTCGGCCGCATCCATCAGGCGGCGGCCGAGGCCGAGGCCGCGCGCGGCGGGCGCGACCCAGAGCCGCTTGATCTCGGCGACATCGCCGCCGCTGCCCTTCAGCCCGACACAGCCGAGCGGCAGGCCGTCGGACAACGCCACGAAGAAAGCCCCGCGCGGCGCCATCATGTCCAAGGCATCGGGATCGCGCGACAGCGACACATCGAAGCCGCGTTCGAAGCGGCGCGACAGCTCGGCGTAGTACTCGCCGAGGCAGTAGCGCGACTGCTCGCCGCGCGGATCAACCTCGTCGATGGCGATGCGGCTGCGTCCGAGCGCGGCCGCGACCAGGTCCATCGCCGCCAAGAGCGCCTCGGGCTGCCCGTGACGCGCCAGCATCGATTCGGCCTGGGCGTTGGAGAGCGTCTCATAGGCCTCGAATTCGCGCCGCCCGGCGGCTGTGAGCCTGGCGACGCGGCGGCGCGCGTCGTCGGGATGCGGCCTGGTCATCACCAGCCCCTCCTCCTCCAGGCTGCGCAGCAGCCGGCTCATCAGCCCGGAATCGAGTGCGAGATAGTCGCGCAGCTCCGCCACGTCGCTGCGGCCATGGCCGATTGCATTGAGCACGCGGGCCGCCCCGAGCGGCCGACCGCGCCCGAGGAACGAGGTGTCGAGCGCGCCGACCTCCGAGGTGACGGCGCGGTTGAAGCGGCGGACGCGGGAGACGGGGTCGAGCATAGTATCTGACTTAAGTCAGATATTTCCGTCTGTCAATTGTGACCGTAGTCGAGTGCAGGCAGCCGCTCCAGCCTCTGTCGTCGTTGCCTGCGCAAGCAGGGCATCCAGTACGCCGCAGCGTTTCGATTGATCACAACCGTCATGTCCAGTCCGTGGGTACCAAAAGCATCCCCAAACAAAAAGGGCGGCCCAGCCGCCGGCCGAAGCCGGTTGCCGGACCGCCAGGTTTTCCCCGGGAGGAACTCAGTTCAAAAGCTTGGCGACGTTGTCCTTGGTGACGAGGTCGAGGCCGGTGTAGATCACCTCCGGCACCTTCTCGCCCTTCTTGATCGCGAGCAGCGTGTCCATCGCCTTCTCGCCCATCTCGAACGGACGCTGGCCGGTCAGCGCGTTGGAATAGCCGTCGCGCAGCAGCTCGAGCTGCATCTTCAGCGTATCGGCAACGACCAGCGTCAGCTTGCCAGCGTCGATGTCCTTGCGGTTCTTGTTGACGAAGGCCTTGTAGCCCTCGGGCGCGAACATCGGCCAGCCGCCGATCGGCACGATGGCGCCGAGATCCGGCGTCGCGGTGCGCAGATCGGCCATCTGCTGCACGGCGAGCGCGGGATCGTCGTTGCAGAAGGTCGGCGAGCCCGCCACTTCCGTCCACTTCGAGCCCTTGAGCGCCTCGCGCACGCCGTCGACGCGCTCGGCAAGGTTCTTGGCGCCGGGACCGCCGGAGACGACGGCGTACTTGCCGCCCTCAGGCCGGAGCTCGCGGAGCTGCTTGCCGAGCGCGAGGCCGAAGTCCTTGTTGTTGGTACCGATATAGGCAATGCGCTTCGAGCCCGGCGCATCGGCGTCGAAGGTGATGACGGGAATGCCGGCCGCCGTCGCCGCCTCGATCGATTTCGTCATCGATGGAACGTCGGCGACCGAGATGGCGAGGCCGTCGACCTTCTGGGTGATGAAGTCCTGGATGATCTGCGCCTGCGTGGCCGGCTCGTGCTCGACCGGGCCCTTGTAGATGCACTCGACATTGCCGAGCTCCTTGGCGCGCTTCAGACAGCCGTCGCGTGCGACGTCGAAGAACGGATTGTTCATCGCCTTCGGCACGATGGCGAAGCGGTATTTGGTCTCGGCCTGCGCCGGGGCCATCAAAATCGCGAGCGATGCGACCGCATAGAGCAGCTTCTTCATGGGTTTCCCTCCTCCATGTCTATCCCTGATCATTGTCTGTTCCGGGTGAGGATAGACGCGATTGTCACCCCGGCCAGTATTCGTCACAGCAGGCGCGCGCGGATACGATCCACAAGCACGGCGGCGATGATGATCACGCCGACCAGGGTCTGCTGCCAGTAGGAGTTGACCTGCGCCAGCACCAGCCCGTTACGGATCACCTCGAGCAGGACGCAGCCGACGATGGCGCCGAGCGGGCCTCCGAGACCGCCGGCGAGGTTGGCGCCGCCGATCACGGCCGCGGCGATCACGTTGAGCTCGTAGGACGTCGCCATGTTCGCGGGCGCCGATCCGAGCCAGCCCGAGATGATGATGCCCTGCAGGCCGGCGGCAAGCGCGCCGATCACATAGACCTCGATCTTCACCCGGGGCACGGAGACGCCGGTGAGCTCCGCGGCCTTCTCGTTGCCGCCGATCGCGAACACGTGGCGGCCGAACGCGGTGTGGTGCAGCACCAGCGCCATCACCAGCGCCAGCACGATGAGATAGATGAAGGGCGCCGGCACGCCGTACACATCGCCCTGCGTCAGCGCATAGAAATAATCGGCGTCGGGGCCGCCGGGGAAGCTGCCCTTGCCGTTCGAGATCACGTAGCTGAGACCGCGCACGATCGACAGCATGCCGAGCGTGGTCACGAACGGCGACAGCCCGAGCAAGGCGATGCAGGCGCCGTTGATCAGGCCGACCACCAGCGAAACCGCCAGGCCTGCCAGCACCGAGACGATCAGGATCAGGCCGGGCACGTTCGCGACCACGGTCTTGCCGTCCGCGGCGAGATGCACGAACAGCGACGACAGCGGCATCCCCGGCGTCGATAGCGTCGTCATCACCATCGAGGTGATCATCGCCGCGAAACACATCATCGAGCCGACCGACAGGTCGATGCCGCCGGTAATGATGACGAAGGTGATGCCGAGCGTCGCGATGGCGATGAAGGAGAAGTTCTTGGCGACGTTCTGCAGATTGCCTTCGGTCAGAAAATAGGGACTGGCGAAGCTCATCACGATGATGAGGGCGATGAGCGCCAGCGTGACGTAGGCTGTCTGCGAGGCGAACACGCCGCGGTGCCACCATCTGATGACGCCGACATTGGTGAAGGTGACGTCGGTGCCGGCGGAGCTGGTCTCGGATGGAACGGACATCACGCCGCCTCCTTGGCGCCAGTGATCAGCGCGGTCACTTCCTCGGGGCTGGTCTCGCCGACCGGCTTGTCGGCCTTCTTTTCGCCGCGGCGCATCACCACGACGCGATCGCACACCGCGAAGATGTCGGGCATGCGGTGCGAGATCAGGATGACGGCGATACCCTGTTCCTTCAGGCGATGGATCAGGCTCAGCACCTGCTCGACCTGGCGCACCGAGATCGCCGCGGTCGGCTCGTCCATCATCACCAGTCTGGCGTTGGACAGCCGCGTCCGCGCGATCGCCACCGCCTGGCGCTGGCCGCCCGACATGTCCTTGACGAGATCGTGCGGCCGCGTCTCGGAGCGCAGCTCGCGAAACAGCTCCAGCGCGCGCGCCTCCATGCCCTTGTGGTCGAGCAGCGCCAGCGGGCCGAAATTGCGCTTCAGCTCGCGGCCGAGAAACACGTTGGCCGCTGCCGTGAGGTTGTTGGCGAGCGCGAGGTCCTGGTACACGACCTCGATGCCGACGCTGCGCGAATCCATCGGGCGATGGAAATGCACCTCGCGGCCGCCGAAATGGATCGTGCCCTGGCTCGGCGGAAAATTGCCGGCGATGATCCGCACCAGCGTGGACTTGCCGGCGCCGTTATCGCCCATCAGGCCGACGACCTCGCCGGAGCCGATCGAAAGATCCACGCCCTGCAGCGCGCGGATCGCGCCGAACTGCTTGCCGATGCCCTTCAGCTCAAGGACCGGCTGCGCGGCGGTGCTCATCACGGCGCGCTCAGCGTCATTCGTCATCGTGCGCAGGCTGCTGTCGTCAGACATAGCGGTTCACCACGCTTTCGAGATATTCCTGCCGGCCGGACCGCGGCTGCGGATCGAGGCCGGTGTTGACGGCGCGGTCGGCGAGCTCGGCGAGCGAGCGGCGGCCGGCGAGGATCGCCTGCCCCTCGTCGCCGTCCCAGCCGGCGTAGCGCCGCGCCAGCGGCGCGGTCAGCGCGCTGTCGGTCAGCATCTCGTCGGCGGCGATCAGCGCCCGCGCGCAGGCATCCATCGAGCCGACATGGGCGTGCAGCAGGTCATCCGGATCGATCGACTGCCGGCGGATCTTGGCGTCGAAATTCAGCCCGCCCGTGGTGAAGCCGCCGCCCTTGAGCATGTCGTGGAACACCAGCGCCAGCTCCGGCACGTTCATCGCGAACTGGTCGGTGTCCCAGCCGAGCAGATCGTCGCCGCGGTTGATGTCGAGGGAGCCGAACACGCCGAGCGCCTGCGCCAGCGCGATCTCGTGCTGGAACGAATGACCGGCGAGGATGGCGTGGTTCTGCTCGATATTGAGCTTGACGTCGTTCAAAAGGTCATAGCGCTGCAGGAAGCCGTAGCAGGTGGCGACGTCGAAATCATACTGGTGCTTGGTCGGCTCCTTCGGCTTCGGCTCGATCAGCAGCGGGCCCTTGAAGCCGATCTTGTGCTTGTGCTCGACGACCAGCGCGACGAAGCGGCCGAGCTGGTCGAGCTCGCGCTTCATGTCGGTGTTGAGCAGGGTCTCGTAGCCCTCGCGGCCGCCCCACAGCACGTAGTTGGCGCCGCCGAGACGATGCGTCACCTCGAGTGCGGCACGCACCTGTCCCGCCGCGTAGGTGAACACGTCCGGATCCGGATTGGTCGCGGCGCCCGCCATGTAGCGGCGATGCGAGAACAGATTGGCGGTGCCCCACAGCAGCCGCACCTTGGCAGACGCCATCTTCTGCTCGAACAGATCGCCGATCGCATTGAGATTGGCAACCGACTCCTTCAGCGTCGCGCCTTCCGGCGCTGCATCGACGTCGTGGAAGGTGAAGAACGGCACGTCGAGCAGCCGGAACAATTCGAACGCCACGTCGGCCTTGGCCCGCGCCATCGCCATCGCGTCGTCGCCATGCTGCCACGGCCGCAGGAAGGTCTCGCCGCCGAACGGATCGCTGCCCGGCCAGCAGAACGAATGCCAGTAGCAGACCGCGAAGCGCAGATGATCCTCCATCCGCTTGCCCCGGATGACGCGATCCTTGTCGTACCAACGGAACGACAGCGGGCTGCGTGACTCGGGCCCGCCATAGCTGACGGTCGCGCCGGTCTGGAAGAAGGGGGCCTGGACGTTCACGACCTTACTCCTTGAGAGCAGGATAGAGCTTGCGCCATTGCGCGTAGGCGGCGTCATATGCCGCGCGCTGCGGCGCGCGGGGTTCGAAACTCTGCAGCCGCTGCGGCTTGCGGCAGACATCGGCCGGTGCTGCGCCGGTCGCGGCAAGACGGCCGAGCCGCGCGGCGCCGATGGCGGCGCCGACCTCGCCCTCCTCGACCCGGTGCACGGTGACGCCGAGCACGTCGGCCATGATCTGCGCCCACAACAAAGAGCGCGAGCCGCCGCCGACGAGATCGAGCTCTGTGATCGGCTGCGCGCTGCGCGCGAGCGCGGCGAACATGTCGCGTGAGGCAAACGCCACGCCCTCCAGCACCGCCTGCACGAGATCACCGCGGCCGGCTGCGCTGCGCAGGCCAACCAAGGCGCCGGCGGCATGGGCATCGTTGTGCGGCGTGCGCTCGCCGTCGAGATAAGGCAGGAACTGCACCGGGCTCGGACGTTCGACGCTGATACCGAGCGGCGCCAGCAGCGCGGCTTCCGGCGTCTCGAGAAGGCGGGCCAGCCACGCCAGCGAGGCCGCGGCCGACAGCATCACGCCCATCTGATGCCAGAGACCGCCGAGCGCATGGCAGAACGCATGCACGGCCGCTTCCGGCGCTGGCGCGAAGCGGTCGGTCACCCGGAACAGCACGCCTGATGTGCCGAGCGACAGGAAGGCATCGCCGGGCGTGATGGCGCCGAGCCCGATTGCGCTCGCCGCGTTGTCGCCGGCGCCGCCCGCGATCACGACGTCAGCGCCCATGCCCCAGCGCCGCGCCAGCTCGGGCGACAACGCGGCACTGCGCTCATTGCCCTCGACGAGGCGCGGCATGTGATCGAGACCGAGCCCGGTCGCCGCCAGCAGTTTCTCCGACCAGCGCCGCGCGCCGACATCGAGCCACAGGGTGCCGGCCGCATCCGACATGTCCTCGACCATCTCGCCGGACAGCCGATAGCGCACATAGGCCTTCGGCAGCAGCACCTTCGCGACCTCGGCAAATATCTTCGGCTCGTGCTTCGCCACCCAGACGAGCTTCGGCGCGGTGAAGCCGGGCATCGCGAGGTTGCCGGCGATGGCGTGCAGTTCGGGACAGCGGCGTTCGAGCTCGGCGCATTCGGCCTGCGAGCGGCCGTCATTCCACAGGATCGCCGGCCGCAGCGGCCGACCGGTGCGGTTCAGCAAGGTCGCGCCGTGCATCTGGCCGGACAGGCCGATGCCGCTGACGGCAGCGGTCTCGCGCGGACGCTCCCGCGCGAGATCGTCGACCGCGCCGATGACGGCCTCGACCCAGTGATCCGGATTCTGCTCGGACCACAGCGGCTGCGGATGCGACAGCGCCAGCGGCCGCGCGGCGCTCGCGATCAGCGCGCCCGTCTCGTCCTCCAGCACGGCCTTCACGCCGGATGTGCCGACATCCAGTCCGAGAAACACGTCTCCACTCCTCCCGTCGACCGCAAGGCGCTTCGGCGATCTGCCGTCGCCTCGAAACCAGCACCTCAGTCTCTTCTCATTCCGTGCTCAGGCCGACCGCGTCATCGCGGCCATCCGCTCACGGCAGATTGTCCCGCATCACGATGTCGATGCGGATCGTCTCCTGTTCGCTCAGGATCGGCTCGCCGCGCGCCAGCGCCAGGAGCACGCGCACCGCGGAGCGCGCCTCGTGTCCCGGGTTCTGCGAAATCGCCGCGTCCATCACGCCGTTCAACAGCAGCTTGCGCGTCAGTGCCGTCACGTCGTGGCCGACGAACACGATGTTGTCGGCGCGCCCCGACTCGGTCAGCGCCTTGGCGACGCCGGCCGTGCCAGCGCCGACATTGTAGAGCCCGACGATGTCGCGATGCTCGGTCAGCAGCTTGCGCATGAGGTGCTCTGAGCGATCGTCCACGTCATGCCCCTCAGCGACCGGCAAAACCTCAAGTTGCCGAAACTCCGCCGCCAGGACCTGGCCGAAGCCGAAGATGCGCTCGGCATGATCGCGCAGGCTTTGCGAGCCGGCCATGATCGCGACCCGCCCCGCCTTGCCGCCGGCGAAGCGTCCGACCAGCGCGCCCGCGGTGCGGCCGGCGGCGATGTTGTCGATGCCGACATAATGATGCCGTCGCGACGACGGCACGTCCGACACCAGCGTCACCACCTTGGCGCCGGACTCGACGAGATCGTTGATCGCCGCGCGCACGCTCGGATGATCGAGCGCCACCACCGCGACGCCGTCGACCTGACCGACGAGCTGCTCGAGCTTCGCGGCCAGCACGGCCGCATCGAACACGTCCGTCGTGACCACATCGACCGTGAGCCGGCGCGCGGCCATCCAGCTCGTCAGATCGCCGAGATGCGCCTGAATCTGCTGCATGAAGGGATTGGCGCCGGACGGCATCACGAAGGCAAAGCGCCGCGCGCGGGCACGGGCGAGTTCGGAGGCCGCCGCATGCGGCTGGAACGCGCTGCGCTCCATCGCGTCCTTGACGCGTCGCACCGTATCCGGGCGCACGCCCGGCCGGTTGTGCAGCACGCGATCCACAGTGGCGAGGCTCACGCCCGCCTGCCGCGCAATATCCCGCAATGTCAGCGGCGCGTTCATGCTCCTCCCCTTTGGGTTGAGGACCATAGCGCGGTTTTTGAGGTACGCAACTCATTTTTGAGGGCGGGCGGGGAAGCCGACAGACTGAGGCAGCCGGCGCCAATCCCGACAGCGCGTCCCCGATCGTCTGCCCCCTCCATCTCGAGCTGAGCGAAGTTGCACCAGCCGAAGCAGCCGCAGGCGGATGGGCACAAAGCCAATCGCCAGCCTGCCTCAAACCGCTCCCTGGGTATGGGTCCCGGCGTTCGCCGGAACCACAGCGAGGCTATCGATGCGTGGTGCCATCAAGCAGCGCAGGCGAACTGCGTCGCGTTGACCTCGCTCAGAACGGCAGCCCGACATAGTTCTCCGCCAGCGACCGCTGCGCGGCTTCGGACGAGAACAGATAGGCGAGCTCGGTATCCTGCAGTCTGTCGTCGTAGGACAGCCGGTCGGGGAAACGATGCAAGAGCGTCGTCATCCACCAGGAGAAGCGCTGCGCCTTCCAGATCCGCGCCAGCGCCCGCTGCGAGTAGCCGTCGATGCCGCGATCGTCGCCTTTCTTGTAGTGGTCGAGCAGCGCATGATAGAGATAGTAGATGTCGGACGCAGCCGAGTTCAGCCCGCGCGCGCCGGTCGGCGGCACGATGTGGGCGGCGTCGCCGGCCAGGAACAGCCTGCCGTAGCGCATCGGCTCCGCGACGAAGCTGCGCAGCGGCGCGATGCTCTTCTCGATCGACGGTCCGGTGATCAGACGGCCAGCGATCTCCGCCGGCAGCCGGCGCTTCAGCTCCTCCCAGAACGCGTCGTCGCTCCAGTCCTCGACCTTGTCGGTGAGCGGCACCTGGACATAGTACCGGCTCAGCACCTGCGAGCGCAGCGAGCACAGCGCGAAGCCGCGCTCGTGCTTGGCATAGATCAGCTCCGGCGACACCGGCTTGGTGCGGGAGAGCACGCCGAGCCAGCCGAACGGATACACCCGCTCGTATTCCGTCAGCTTGTCGTGCGGGATCGACTTGCGGCTGACGCCATGAAATCCGTCGGCGCCGATGATGTAGTCGCAGTCGATGCGGACGACTTCCTCGTCCTGACGGTAGGTGACGTAGGGCTTGTCGGAGGCAATGTCGTGCGGCGTCACGTCGGCCGCGTTGTGCACGACCTTGCCGCCGAGCTTGTCGCGGGCCTCGTAGAGATCGCGCGTCAACTCGGTCTGGCCATAGACCATCACCGAGTTGCCGCCGGAATATTTGTGCAGGTCGACGCGATCGAGCTTGCCGTCATGGGCGATGTAGAAACCGTGATGGATCTCGCCCTCGCGGTCCATGCGCTCGCCGCACTGCGCCTCGCGCATCAGCTCGGCAAAGCCGTGCTCGAGCACGCCGGCACGGATGCGCGACAGCACGTAGTCGCGGCTGGATTTCTCCAGGATGATCGTATCGATGCCCTGCAGATGCAGGAGCTGCGACAGCATCAGGCCCGACGGGCCTCCGCCGATGATGCAGACTTGGACTTTCATGGGCGTGTTCTCCCGGATTCGCAGACGCAGGCTTGTTGGGTATGCTTTTCAGTCGCGGATTTTAGCAAGGAATGCGCAGGGATCACTTGGATGGACGCGGCATTCTCTTGCACTTTTCCGACATCATGCCGCGATGCACAACGACCGCCGCAATGGTATCGGGCGGCGCCGATCAGCCTGCCGGCGGCGCCGCGTCGTCTCCGACGCCCATCGCACGGCGATAGTCGCGCGGGCTCGCCCCGGTGTGCCGCTTGAAGAAGCGGCAGAAATACGCCGGGTCCTTGAAGCCGAGCTCGAACGCCAGCTTCGACACCGGCGCCGCAATATAGGTGAGCCGCCGGCACGCCTCGCGCGCGAGCCGCGCATGCACGATGTCGAGCGCGGACTGACCGGTCTCGGCCCGCGTCAACCGATTGAGCCGCTCCGGCGTCATGCCGAGCTCGTCGGCGTAGCGCGCCACCGACCAGTGATCGCGGTGATGCGCCTCGACCAGCACGATGAAGCGGGTGAACAGCGCCGCGTGCCCGCTGCCGCGCCGCGCGCCTTGCGACTGCCGCGCGCTCTGCTGCGCCAGCCGCCACACGATCGAGCGACCGAGCCAATGCGGCACCGGCGAGGCCGCGGAATCGGCGGCGGCGAACTCGTCGGCGAGGTCGACGAACAGCGCGGCGATGCGCCGCGTCGCGACCGCCTGCGCGTCGAGATGCAGGATCTGCGCGGTTGCGAACAAGTCGCGCAACGCCTCGCCGGTCGCCGGGACGTCGCCCTCCACCACCGCCCGCGGATTGAACGTCAGCACATAGCCGTCGGTGTCGCGCGAGAAGCGGAAGGCATGGACGACGCCGGGGGGAATGATCACGGCGACCGGGCCGGTACAGCGCTCTCGGCTTTCGTCCAAGGCGATCTCGGCCGGACCGGCAGCGACCCAGAGGATCTGGTGGAGGCCATGATGGGTGTGCGCCTCGATCTCCCAGCGATACAGCTTGCTGCGCACCTGGATCGGCTCGACATGCAGCATGTCCGGCTGCGCGGCCGACGCTTCGCCGTACAGCGCGAACGCGGGGATCGATGGCTTGGTGCGAAAGCGGGGCATGAGCGAGAGCTAACCCTGAATGTCGGAAAAGTACAAGTCTTGGCCGGCTTTCGTGTCTCACGCCGCGGCCAAGGCTCGGCTAGATCAGTGAAAAGAACAACAACGACCACACTCAATGGAGAGGAGGCCCAACATGTTCGCGTTCGACCCGTATTCGCCTGCGGTCGATGCCGACCCGTTCCCGTTCTACAAGACGCTGCGCGACGAGCACCCCTGCTTCTGGAGTCCGCAGGCCCAGGTGTGGATCCTGTCGCGCTATGCCGATGTGGCGGCGGCCGGAACGAACTGGCAGACCTATTCGTCGGCCAAGGGCAACCTGATGACCGAGCTGCCGAACCGTGCCGGCGCGACGCTCGGCACCACCGACCCGCCGCGCCACGACCGGCTGCGCGGCCTCGTCCAGCATGCCTTCATGAAGCGCAATCTGGAGAGCCTGTCAGGCCCGATCCGCGACATCGCGCGCGACTGCGCCGAGGCGCTGCGCGGCCAGGACCGGTTCGACTTCATCGAGGCATTCTCGTCGAAATTCACCGTGCGCGTGTTGTTCGCCGCGCTCGGCCTGCCGCTCGGCGACGAGCAGACGGTGCGCGACAAGGCGGTGCTGATGGTGCAGAGCGATCCGGTGAGCCGCGCCAAGGGACCGCAGCACATCGCAGCCTACAACTGGATGCAGGACTATGCGGCCGGCATCATCGCGGAGCGCCGCGCGCGGCCGCAGAACGACCTGATCTCGCACTTCAGCATGGCCGAGATCGACGGCGACAAGCTCGACGAGCGCGAGGTGCTGCTGACGACGACCACGCTGATCATGGCCGGCATCGAGTCGCTCGGCGGTTTCATGACGATGCTGGCGTATAATCTCGCCGATCACGCGGAGGCGCGCCGGGCGGTCGTCGCCAATCCCGACCTGATGGCGGACGCCGTGGAAGAGTCACTGCGCTACAACACCTCGGCGCAGCGCTTCCGCCGCTGCCTGCAGAAGGACGTCACCCTGCACGGCCAGACCATGCGCGAGGGCGATTTCGTCTGCCTCGCCTACGGCTCCGCCAACCGCGACGAGCGGCAGTTTCCCAATCCGGATGTTTATGACATCAGGCGCAAGCCACGCGGCCATCTCGGCTTCGGCGGCGGCGTGCACGCCTGTCTGGGATCGGCGATCGCGCGCATGGCGATCAAGATCGCGTTCGACGAGCTGCACAAGGTCGTGCCGGACTATCGCCGCACCCAGGAGCAACTGCCCTGGATGCCGTCTTCGACCTTCCGCAGCCCGATGTATCTCGAGCTGACGGTGCATTAGTCATCGCAAGGACTAATGGCAGGCTCGCGCTCGCGCCTCGCTGACGGTACGCCCCCCTCGCCCCGCTTACGCCGGACGAGGGGCACCAACGGGTCTACAAGAGCTCAAACCAGCGCGCCGAGATCCGCTGCGCTGAAGCCCTTCAGGCCCGCTTTGTCGCCGGCCTTGATCTTGGCGACCCATTCGGCATCGCTGATCAGCGCGCGGCCGACCGCGATGAGGTCGAACTCCTCCTTGGCCATGCGCTCCAGCAGCGCATCGAGATCGGCCGTCGTCGACGGCTTGCCGGCGAAGGCCGAGAAGAATTCATCGGACAAGCCGACCGAGCCGACGCTGATGGTCGCAGCCCCCGTGATCTTCTTGGCCCAGCCGGCGAAGTTCAAGCCCTTCTCGCCGTCCACATCCGGGAATTCCGGCTCCCAGAAACGGCGCTGCGAGCAGTGCAGGATGTCGACGCCGGCCGCGACCAGCGGCTGCAGCCAGTCGGCCATCAGCGCCGGCGTCTCGGCGAGGCGCGCCGCATAGTCCTGCTGCTTCCACTGGCTGACGCGCAGGATGATCGGGAAATCGGGACCCACCGCCTTGCGGATCGCGGCGACGATCTCGCCGGCAAAGCGCGAGCGCTCCTTGATGGTGGCGCCGCCATAGCGGTCCTCGCGCTGGTTGGTGCCGGACCAGAAGAACTCGTCGACCAGATAGCCGTGCGCACCATGGATCTCGACGGCGTCGAAGCCCGTGCGCTTGGCGTCGGCCGCGGCTTGCGCGAATGCGGCAACGGTGTCGGCGATGTCGTTCTCGGTCATCGCGTTGCCGCGCGGCTTGCCGGGCGCAACCAGCCCGGATGGGCTCTCGACCGGCGCATCGGGCTCCCAGCGGCTCATGCCCTTGGTCGAGCCGGTGTGCCAGATCTGTGGCGCGATGCGGCCGCCGGCGGTGTGCACGGCGCTCGCCACGTTCTGCCAGCCGGCCAGCGCGGCATCGCCGTGGAAGAAGGGAATATTGGGCTCGTTGCGCGAGGCCGGGCGGTTGACGACCGTGCCCTCGGTGAGGATCAGCCCCACGCCACCTTCGGCGCGGCGGCGGTAATAGGCAGCGTTGGCCTCGCCGGGAACGCCGTTCGGCGCGGCGTTGCGGGTCATCGGCGCCATGACGATGCGGTTCTTCAGCTCCAGCGACTTCAGGCGAAACGGACGAAACAGCACGCTGGTATCGAGGTCGGACATTCAGGGGGCTCCATTGCGTTCGGAACCGCTCCAGTATACTTCGTAAACCTGAAGTCAATCAGGCACCCGAAGTCGCTCAGGTATATCGGAGGAAACTGCTGTCGTGACCGCCGCATCGACATCACAGACCGCCCCGCTCCGCTGCAAGCCGCAGCACTTCTCGTCGGAATGCCCGAGCCGGGTGCTGATCGACCAGATCGCCGACAAATGGTCGATGATGGTGCTGGCCGTGCTGGACTCCGGTCCACTGCGCTTCAACGCGATCAAGAAGCAGCTCGAGGGCGTCACCCAGAAGGCGCTGACGCAATGCCTGCGTCGGCTCGAGCGCAACGGCCTCGTCGCCCGCGAGGTGATCGCGGACTCGCCGGTCGCGGTTCAGTACGAGATCACGCCGCTCGGCCGTACCCTGCAGCCCCCGTTCCGCGCGCTCTATGCCTGGACCATCGCCAAGATGCCAGAGGTCGAGCAGGCCCGGCAGGCCTTCGACGAGCGCCGGAGTCGCTGATCCCAGGCGGCCAAAGGCCGCTACTGGAAGGCCACCTCCGCGAAGCTGCGCAGCTTGCGCGAATGCAGCCGCTCCGACTCCTGATGCTTCAAGAGCTCCAGCGCCTTCAGCCCGATCTGGAGATGCTGGCCGACACGCTGGCGATAGAAGTCGCTCGCCATGCCGGCGAGCTTGATCTCGCCATGCAGCGGCTTGTCGGAGACGCAGAGCAAGGTGCCGTAGGGCACGCGGAAACGATAGCCGTTGGCGGCGATTGTGGCCGACTCCATGTCGAGCGCGATGGCGCGCGACTGCGAGAGACGATGGATCACGGCCGGGCCGGAGATCTCCCAATTGCGGTTGTCGACGCTGGCCACGGTGCCCGTGCGCATCACCCGCTTCAGCTCGAACCCGGAATAGCCGGTGACCGTCTCCACGGCCTCCTCGAGCGCGACCTGCACCTCGGCGAGCGCCGGGATCGGCACCCAGGGTGGCAATTCCTGGTCGAGCACATGGTCCTCGCGGACATAGCCGTGCGCCAGCACGTAATCGCCGAGCCGCTGCGTGTTGCGCAGCCCCGCGCAGTGGCCGACCATCAGCCAGGCATGCGGCCGCAGCACCGCGATGTGGTCGGTGACGTTACGCGCGTTCGACGGACCGGTACCGATGTTGATCAGCGTGATGCCCTGGTGCCCCGGCTCGACGAGATGAAGCGCCGGCATCTGCGGCGTGCGCGCCGGCGCGGAGCCGGTGGTGCCGCCGCCGAGACGGGCATTGCGGGTGATGACGTTGCCCGGCTCGACGAAGGCCTCGGCTGCACCCTGCCCGGCCGCCAGTTGCTGGCGGCCCCAATCCGCGAAGGCGTCGACATAGAACTGATAGTTCGTGAAGATCACGAAGTTCTGGAAATGGTCGGGATCGGTCCCGGTGTAGTGATAGAGCCGGCGCAGCGAGTAGTCGACGCGCGCGGCGCGAAACAGCGACAGCGGCTCGGGCATGCCGGGCTTCAGTCCGAGCGTGCCGTCGGCGATCGCATCGTCCATGGTCGCGAGATCCGGAGCGTCGAACACGTCGCGCAGCGAGCGCGTCACCAGCGGGCTCTCGTGGTGCGGAAGCGCCGTCTCGATGTTGATGTCGCGGCGGTAGGCGAAATGCACCGGGATCGGCTCGGCCGACTCGCCGATCTCGACCGGCACGCCATGATTCTCGATCAACAGACGGATCTGCTCGGTCAGGTACGAGCGGAACAGGTCCGGCCGCGTGACGCTGGTCTCGTGCACGCCGGGCCCCGCGACGAAGCCATAGGCGAGACGCGAGTCGAGCCGGGCGTGACTTGCGGTGGTCAGCCGCACGAAGGGATAGGTCGCGCGGATCCGTGTCGCCGGCACGACGCCGTTGGCATAGGCCTCGAAATGGCCGCGCAGGAAAGCGGTATTGCGCTCGTAGATCTCTTCGAGCCGGGCCACCGCGGCGGCCGCGTCGGTGAAGGTTTCTGTTGCCACGGGTGGCGGAGATTGGACAGTCAATGGCGATCCTTTGTATCCGGCGGACGGTCGTCGAGGCAGACTTGCGCAATCATAGAAATCACCCCTGGCTTTGCCCAGGGGGGCGGGTCACGCGACGACGCCCATGAACTGGACGTTGAGCCATGATGCGCTGCATTGCGACAAGGATTTGTGGCCGAATGTTTCAATTGCCTGTGCGCGTCATTGCTCATAAGACGGCTTCACATTGGCCGGAACAGGTCGATATCTGAAAAGGGAGGTCATCGCGCAGCATGTCGCAAGCGAATGGATTCGGATTGGCTGGCGTCATCGGCATGCCCGTCGCTCATTCCCGCTCGCCCACGATCCACAATTTCTGGCTCAACGCGCACGGCCTGCGCGGCGCCTACGTCCCGCTCGCGGTTCAGCCGGAGCGGCTGAAGGATGCGCTGGCTGGGCTGGTGGCGCTCGGATTCCGCGGCTGCAACGTGACCATGCCGCACAAGCAGACGGCGATGCCGCTGCTGCACCGGGTCAACGACACCGCACGACGCATCGGCGCCGTGAACACGATCGTGGTCGAAGCGGATGGCACGCTGAGCGGCTTCAACAATGACGGCAACGGCTTTGTCCAGAGCCTGCGCGATGCCAGGCCGAACTGGCGCGCCGACGAAGGCCCTGTTCTCTTGCTCGGGGCCGGCGGTGCAGCGCGCGCGGTCGTTGTGGCGCTGCTGGAGAATGGCGCCCGCGACATCCGCATCAGCAACCGCACCACCGAGAAGGCGCAGTCCATCGCAGCCGAATTCGGGACGGCCATCAGCACGGTGGCGTGGGATGATCGTTCGGCGGCAGTCGCCGATGTCGCGCTGCTCATCAACAGCACCGATCGCGGCATGATCGGAAAGCCCGCACTGGAGATCGATCTGGGACGACTGTCCGCGAAGACGCTCGTCGCGGACCTGATCTACACACCGCTCGAAACGCCCTTCCTGGTGGACGCGCGCGGGCGCGGCTGCACGACGGTGAACGGGCTCGGCCTGCTGCTCAACCAGGCCCGCCTCGCCTTCGAGGCCTGGTTCGGGGTTCTGCCCGACGTCACGCCCGAACTGATCAAGGCGATTCAGGCGACGTTCTGAACGTCGGTCAGAGAGGGCTCGACCATGGCACTTCCGGCAGGCCCCAGGATCGATTGCCACCTCCACACCATCGATCCCGCGCGCTTCCCCTACGCGCCGGACACCCCCTATCGTCCGACCGGCCAGGAAATCGCGCCTGCCGCGCATCTCATTCGCGTGCTCGACGTCTTCGACGTCCGGCACGCGCTGATCGTTGCGACCAATTCCGGCTATGGCTCCGACAGCCGCATCCTGCTCGACACGCTCAGGCTCGGAGATGGCAGGTTCAAGGGCGTTGCGGTCGTCGAGAAGGACGTCGACATCGGAGAACTGGAGCGGTTGAAGGCCGCTGGCGTCATCGGCATCGCGTTCAACGTGCCGTTTCACGGCACCGACTATTACCGCGACGCCGCGCCGCTGCTGGACAAGCTGACCGACCTCGATCTGTTTCTGCAGGTCCAGGTCGAGCAGGATCAGTTGCTCGACCTGCTGCCCCTCATCGAGCGGTCGACGGTCCGCCTCGTGTTCGATCACTGCGGCCGGCCTGCCGTGGAGCATGGGCTGCAACGCCCATCCTTCCAGGCCCTGCTCGCGCTCGGCCGCGACCGCGACGCGCATGTGAAGCTGTCCGGCTACTACAAATTCGCGCGCCAGCCCTATCCGTACGCCGACACGTGGCCATTCATCGCCGCGCTGGTCGAGGCCTTCACGCTCGATCGCTGCGTGTGGGGCTCCGATTGGCCGTTCCTGCGCGCGCCCGAACGCCTCGACTACGGGCCGCTGCTGGCCGGCATTACCGAGATCTTTCCGGACCCGGACGATCAGCACCGGCTGCTATGGCGAACGCCGTCGCGACTACTGGGTTTTGCAGAGGCACCCGCAAGTTCATCATCATAAGCAAAAAACAATCGGGAGGACGTCATGAGGCATCTGGGAAGAGTGAGCGGCTTGGCGGCCGCCATGTCACTGTGGGCGGGTTTGGCCTGGGCAGAGAACACCGTCTACATTCCCGATGTCGTCGAGCTGTCCGGCCCCGGAGCCGTGTCGGGCACGAACTGGCGCGATGGCGTCGCCCTGGCGGTCGACGAGATCAACAATGCCGGAGGCATTCTCGGCCGCAAGATTGCGACCGAGCACCTCGACACCCAGAGCAATCCCGGCGTCTCCCGGGCCCAGGTGCAGAAGGTGCTCGACCGCGAGCCCTATGTGGTGCTGGGGCCGATCTATTCGGGCTCGGTCAAGGTCAACATGGCGCTGACGCAGCAGGCCGAGGTGCCGCAGATCGTCGGCGCCGAGGCCGCCGATATCACGACGCAGGGCAATCCCTGGATCTTCCGCACCGCCTTCGGCCAGCAGTTCAGCATGCCGAAGATCGCCAACTATCTGCATGACCAGCTGAACGTGAAGTCCGTCGCGGTGGTCTGGGTGAACAACGATTTCGGCAAAGGCGGCCGCGACAGCTTCGTCAAGGAGATGAAGGCCCGCGGCATCGACGTCGTGTCCGACCTGTCGACCGAGCAGGGCCAGGTCGATTTCGGCTCCGACGTCATCAAGCTGAAGAACGTCAAGGCCGACGCGATCTTCGTCTACACCAACGAGGAAGAAAGCGCGCGTTTCCTGATCGAGGCCAAACGTCAGGGATTGTCGGTGCCGCTGTTCGGAGAGACGACGCTGCTCAGCCAGAAGGTCGTGGAGCTCGCAGGCCCCGCCGCCAACGGCGTGCGCGGCCATGTCGGCCTGAGTGCGGATGCGCCGGTCCCAGCCATCCAGGCCTTTGCGAAGAAGTTCAACGAGCGCTACCGCTATTGGCCCGACCATAACGGCATCAAGGGCTATACCGCGGTCTATCTCGTCAAATACGTGACCGAGATGATCGGCAAGTTCGACGGCCACGCTTTCGGCGCCACCATGAAGGGATTGACGCTGACGCCGGACAAGGCGCCGGGCATGCTGATGGAGGCAAGCTGGGACCAGAACGGCGACATCGACCGTGAGAGCTTCCTGGCCGAGATCGTCGACGGCAAGCAGAAGATCGTCGCGACGCTGCCGAAGCTGAAGCCGCCCAAGGCGCCGTAGATCTGCGCCATCGTAGAAACCTCCTCACGCGCAACGCGCGCGAGGAGGGAAGAAGTATCAGCCCTTGGCGAGCTGCACGTCAAGATCGTGCAGCACCTGGTAGCAGGGCAGCACCTGGGCCACGGAGGCGTTGGGCTCGCGGCCCTCGCGGATCGCGGCGAAGAACTCGCGGTCCTGCAGCTCGATCCCGTTCATGGAGACGTCGACCTTGGAGACGTCGATCTTCTCTTCCTTGCCGTTCACCAGATCGTCGTAGCGGGCAATGTAGGTGCCGGTGTCGCCGATGTAGCGGAAGAAGGTGCCGAGCGGGCCGTCATTGTTGAACGACAGCGACAGCGTGCAGATCGCGCCATTGGCGGCCTTGAGCTGGATCGACATGTCCATGGCGATGCCCAGGGTCGGGTGGATCGGACCCTGGATCGCATTGGCCTTCACGATCGGCGAGCCCGCCTGATAGGCGAACAGGTCGACGGTGTGGGCGGCGTGGTGCCACAGCAGATGGTCGGTCCAGCTGCGTGGCTGGCCCAGCGCGTTCATGTTGGTGCGGCGGAAGAAGTAGGTCTGCACATCCATCTGCTGGATGTGGAATTCGCCGGCCTTGATCTTCTTGTGCACGAACTGGTGGCTGGGATTGAAGCGGCGGGTGTGGCCGCACATCGCGACCAGCTTGGTCTCCTTCTGCAGCTCCACCACCTGCTGCGCGTCCTTCAGCGAGTCGGCGAGCGGAATCTCGACCTGGACATGCTTGCCGGCCTTGAGGCAGTCGATCGCCTGCGCCGCATGCATCTGGGTCGGCGTGCAGAGGATGACGGCATCGACCTCCGGCAGCTTGAGGCTGTCGGCGAGCTCGGTCGAGACGTGCTTGATGCCGTATTTGTCGGCGACTTCCTTGGTCTGGTCGAAGCGGCGGCCGACCAGCGACACCACCTCGACCCCGTCGATGTTCTTGATGCCGTCGAGATGCTTGATGCCGAAGGCGCCGGCGCCGGCGAGCGCGACCTTGATGGTCTTGACCATATCAGTTGTTCTCCAGGATCAGATGGCCGACGGCCGTGTTGCTCGCCGGCACATGATAGAAGCGGTGACGCACGGTCGGCGCGTTGCCCTTCTTGGTCTCGTTGACGTCGCTCATGGCGCCGCGCGCGATCAGCCACATCACGAGCTCGATGCCCTCGCTGCCGGCCTCGCGGACGTACTCGATATGCGGCACCTTGGACAGGCCTTCCGGATCGTTGATCAGCTTGTCCAGGAACATGTTGTCCCATTCGCGATTGATCAGGCCGGCGCGCGGCCCCTGCAGCTGGTGGCTCATGCCGCCGGTGCCCCAGATCTGCACGTTGAGCGGCTCGTCATAGCTCTCGATCGCCTTGCGGATCGCCTTGCCGAGCATGAAGCAGCGGCGGCCGGACGGCACCGGATATTGCACGACGTTGACGGCGAACGGGATCACCGGGCACGGCCAGGCATCGACCTGGCCGAAGATCAGGCTGAGCGGCACGGTGAGGCCGTGATCGACGTCCATCTTGTTGACGATGGTGAGGTCGAAATCGTCCTGGATCACCGACTGCGCGATGTGCGCGGCGAGCTTCGGATGCCCGATCACCTTGGGGACCGGGCGCGGGCCCCAGCCCTCGTCGGCCGGCTGATATTCAGCCGCGGTGCCGATCGCGAACGTGGGAATCATGTCCAGGCTGAAGGCGGTCGCATGGTCGTTGAAGACCAGGAATACGACGTCCGGCTTCTGCTCCTTCTCCCACTGCTTGGCGAAGTCGTAGCCGGCGAAGACCGGCTTCCAATAATCCTCGCCGGTCTTGCCGAGGTCGAGGGCTGCGCCGATCGCCGGGACGTGCGAGGTGAAGACGCTTGCGGAGATATGGGCCATTTACTTCTTCTCCCCGGTGTAGCGGTTGCCCTCGACCGAGCGGCCGCCCTTGATCATCATCTCGCGGTACTGGTCTTCGGTCATGCCGGTCATGCTGCCGGCCATCTGCTGAAAGCTCTTGCCGTCAGTCGCGCCGATCTTGGCGAGAAAGTAGATGTTGCCGCCGAGCGCAATGCAGCGGTTGAGGTCGCGGTCGAGCACCGCCTGCTTCTGCTCCTCGCTCATCGGCCATTCGTCGAGATAGGCGCGCTCATTGGCCTTGAAGCGGGCGCGGTTCTCCGCCTTCATCAGCGACATGCAGAACTGGTTGAGGTGATAGCCCATCCGCGACATGTCCGCGTCGAAGATGGTCGTGCCGGGAACGTCGGTATAGGGTTTGTCGAGCGACATCGCTTCCCTCCTTCAGGATTCGTCGGGCCAGTACAGCCGCATCGGATTGTCGACCAGGAGCTTGTGCTGCAGCTCCGCGGTGACGGCGATATGCGGAATGAAGTCGACCAGCAGGCCGTCGTCGGGCATGTGGTCCTTCAGGTTCGGATGCGGCCAGTCGGTGCCCCACAGCACGCGATCCGGGAAGGTCTCGACGATGCGCTTCGCAAACGGCACCACGTCGCGATAGGCGTTCTGCTCGCCATTCAGCGCCGGCGGTCCCTTGACCGAGAGACGCTCCGGGCAGCTCACCTTGGACCAGACGTTGCCGTGCTCGCGCATGAACTTCACGAACAGCTCGAACTCCGGACCGTCGACCGGCTTGGTGACATCGGGGCGACCCATGTGGTCGACGACCACGGTGGTCGGCAGCGAGGTGAAGAAGTCCCATAGCTCCGGCAGGTCGACGGCTTCGAAATAGATCACGACATGCCAGCCGAGCTTGCTGATGCGGTTGGCGATCTCGATCAGCTCGTCCTTGGGCGTGAAGTCGACCAGGCGCTTGACAAAATTGAAGCGGACGCCGCGCACGCCGGCGTCGTGCATCGCCTGCAGCTCGGCGTCGCTGACGCTGCGCTTGACGGTGGCAACGCCGCGGGCCTTGCCGTTCGAATGCACCAGCGCATCGACCATGGCGCGGTTGTCGGCGCCGTGACAGGTCGCCTGCACCACGACGTTGCGGGCAAAGCCGAGATGGTCGCGCAGCGCATAGAGCTGCTGCTTGGAGGCGTCGCACGGGGTGTACTTGCGCTCGGGCGCATAGGGGAATTCGGCGCCGGGGCCGAACACGTGGCAATGCGCATCGACACTGCCGGCCGGCACCTTGAAGCGCGGCTTCGACGGGCCGTCATACCAATCGAGCCATCCCGGGGTCTTCTGGAACTCCATGAGGTTCCCTACTCCTTGGACTTGATCTTGTTGAGAATGCGATCGGCCTCGGTGCGCCAGTCCGGGCTGCGCGCGAATTCCTTGGTGCCGCGGGTGCCGAACAGGCCGCCATCGGCGAGATCGGCGACCCAGGCCTGGCGCTCGGCGGTGCCTTCCGCCGACCACGGCGTCAGCCCGATGTCGCGCACGGTCTCGGCAACCTCCCTCACCTCCTCGGCGCGGCGGCGGCCATGCTCGATCACGCGCTGAAAGAAATAGGCGCCCTGCTTCTCCCAGTCGATGCCGGGGAACGTCTCCTGCAGCGAAGCTAGCACCGCGTCCTCGACGCCATAGGCGCGCGCGGTGGTGAAGCTCTCGATCACCATCGCCTCGAGGCCCTTGATCATGATGCTGCGGCACATCTTGGTCGCCGAGGCGACGCCGAGCTTGTCGCTGGCGGGCTTGGCGGCGAAGCCAAGATCGTTGAGCAGCGGCGCCAACTCGCGCGCGCCGGCGCCGCCGAGCAGCAGCGGCACCTTGATGCGATACGGCGGCACCGAGGTCATGACCGCGCCCTCGACATAGCGGCCGCCGGCGCCGTCGATCAGCGCGGCGGCGCGCTGCTTGGCGCCGGGCGAGGCCGAGTTGAAGTCGAGGAACCACGCGCCAGGCTTGATGGCTGCAGCGCAGGCCTCGGCGACGGCCACGTCCTGGCTGGCGGTCACCGCGGAGACGATGAAGTCGGCCTCCGCCGCCAGCTCCGCATGCGATGCGGCCAGCGTCACGCCGATGCTGTCGGCGTGGTCACGCATCGCGTCGCCGCGCGAGTCGGCCAGCTTGACGTCATAGGCCGAGACGCGCACGCCGTCCTTGCGCAGATCCTCGGCGAGGATCTTGCCGACCTCGCCGTAGCCGATCAGCCCGACATGCCATCGGTTCGAAGGATTTGGGTTGGACGCCGCGGTCATGCTCAATCGATGTATTTGAGCCCGGCCTTCGCCAGCGGCTCGCGCATCTTGTACATGTCGAGGCCGAGCACGCCGGACGCGAGCTTCTCGCGCTTGTCGGCCTCGTTGGCCTCGCGCGCAGCAGCGGCGTCGGCTGCCTGGTGGGCGACCGCGGCCGGCACCACGACGATGCCGTCGACATCGGCGACGATCACGTCACCCGGATTGACGGCAGCTCCGGCGCAGACGATCGGGATGTTGACCGAGCCGAGCGTGGCCTTGACGGTGCCGCGAGCCGAGATGGCGCGCGAGAACACCGGGAACTGCATCTCAGTCAGATCAGCAACGTCGCGCACGCCGCCGTCGATCACGAGGCCCTGGGCGCCGCGGGCGCGGAAGCTGGTCGCCAGCAAATCGCCGAAGAAGCCGTCGGTGTTCTCGACCGTGCAGGCGGCGACGACGACGTCGCCGGGCTGGATCTGCTCGGCCGCAACATGCAGCATCCAGTTGTCGCCGGGCTGCAGCAGCACGGTGACGGCCGTGCCGCACATTTTCGCCGTCGGATAGATCGGGCGCATGTAGCACTGCATCAGACCGACGCGGCCCATCGCCTCGTGGATGGTGGCGACGCCGAACTTGGACAGCTTCTCCACCGCTGCCTTGTCGGCGCGGGTGATCTTCGTCTTGACGATGCCGAGATTGTTCATGGGGGTGCTCATATCGCCTGCCCTTTAGATTACTTGCCCTTGGCCTTCAACGCGGCGTCGAGCCGCGGGAACACGCGCCGTGCATTGCCTTCATAGATCTGGTGGCGCTGCTCGGGGGTCAGCTTGGCGGCCTCGATATAGCGCTTGGTGTCGTCGTAGTAGAAGCCGGTCTCCGGGTCGATGCCACGGACGGCGCCGATCATTTCCGACGCGAACAGGATGTTGTCGATCGGGATCACGCCGGTGAGCAGGTCGATGCCCGGCTGGTGATAGACACAGGTATCGAAGAAGATGTTGTTGAGCAGGTGATCCTTCAACAGCGGCTTCTTCAGCTCCTGGGCGAGGCCGCGGAACCGGCCCCAGTGATACGGCACCGCGCCGCCGCCATGCGGGATCAGGAACTTCAACGTCGGGAAGTCCTTGAACAGGTCCGACGTGAGGCACTGCATGAACGCGGTGGTGTCGGCGTTGAGGTAGTGTGCGCCCGTGGTGTGGAAGCAGGCGTTGCAGCTGGTCGAGACGTGGATCATCGCGGGGATGTCGAGCTCGACCATCTTCTCGTAGATCGGATACCAGTGCCGGTCCGACAGCGGCGGCGAGGTCCAGTGGCCGCCCGAGGGATCCGGGTTGAGGTTGATGCCGACGAAGCCGTATTCCTTGATGCACTTCTCCAGTTCGGGAATGCAGGTCTTGGGGTCGACGCCCGGCGACTGCGGCAGCATCGCGACGCCGATGAAATTGTCCGGGAACAGCTTGCTGACGCGGTAGCACAGCTCGTTGCAGATCGCGGCCCAGGTCGAGGACACCTGGAAGTCGCCGATGTGGTGAGCCATGAAGCTCGCGCGCGGCGAGAACACGGTGAGGTCGCTGCCGCGCTCCTTCATCTTCTTGAGCTGGTTGCTCTCGATGCTCTCGCGCAGCTCGTCGTCGCTGATCTTGAGCTCGGAGGCCTTCGGCATGACGGACGGATCCTTGATGCCCGCGATCTGCCGGTTGCGCCACTCTTCCAGCGCCTTCGGAGCCGTCGTGTAATGGCCGTGCACGTCGATGATCACGTCAGTCTCTCCCTCAAAGCTTCTGTGTCTTGCGGTGGCGCGCGCCGCTCAATGCGCCACCACGGCGGAGCCGACATCCTCGCCGCTGCCGCGGCCTCCCGGTCCCACGACCTGCTTTACCACAAGGGCGAGCGCCGCGATCAAGCCGGGAACCGCGATCACGGTGAAAATCTCGCTGAAGGTCAGGTGGCGCGCGGTCAGCTCGGCGACCAGGAATGAGCCGGCGATACCGCCGAAGCGGCCGATGCCCATCATCCAGGCCACGCCGGTGGCCCGGCCCTGGGTCGGATAGAAGGAGGCGGCCAGCGCCGGCAGCGACGACTGCGCCGTGTTCATGACGACGCCGGCGACGAACACGATCACTACCAGGAAGCCCATGTTGCCGACCGCCTGCCCGATCAGGAAGATCGTCACCGCGGTCAGGGCGTAGCCGACCGCGACGATGCGGTTGGCGTTGAAGCGGTCCATCAGCAGGCCAAAGAACACCGCGCCGACGCCGCCGAGCGGGAACAGCGCCGAGATCAGGGTCGCGGTCTGCGGATTGAGCCCGACATCCTTGAACAGGACCGGCATCCAGTTGATCAGCGAGTAGAAGATCACGAGCCCCATGAAATAGGTGACCCACAGCATCACCGAGCCGACGCGCAGCACCGGCGACAGCACCATGCCGATGCCAGTCGCGTTGACGCGCCGGGTGGTCTCGGCGTGCTCCGGCTCCAGCATCACGAACTGGCCGACATCGGAGGCTGCAGCCGATATCCGGCGCATCACCTTGCGGACGCGCTCGACGCTCGCGCCGCGCGACAGCAGGTAGTGCACCGACTCGGGCAGGATCGCGATCAGCAGCACGGTCAGCACCAGCGGCGTGACGCCGCCGAGCACCAGCACGCTGCGCCAGCCCCATTGCGGGATCATCCACGCCGCGAGGAAGCCGCCGCAGGCCGCGCCGAGCGGAAAGCCGCAGAACATCAGGTTGGTCATGGTCGCGCGCAGCCGGCCCGGACAGTACTCGCTGAGCAGGGTCACGGCATTCGGCATGGCGGCACCGAGGCCGATGCCGGTGACGCAGCGGAGCACGGTGAGCTCGGTGAGGTTGGTCGCGAACGCCGAGGCCAGACAGGCGATGCCGAAGACCAGCACGGAGCCGACCAGCACCAGCTTGCGGCCGAGACGATCGGCGATCGGCCCCGCGAACAGCGCCCCGCCGGCAAGACCGAACAGCGCCGCGCTCAGCACCGGTCCCAGCGCCGATTTCTCGATGCCCCACTCCTTCAGGAGCGACGGCGCGATGAAGCCGATCGCCGCGGTGTCGAAGCCGTCGAGCAGCACGATGACGAAGCCGAGCGCGAAGATCAGCCACTGGAAGCCGGAAAAGGGGTGGTCGTCGAGAAAGGCCTGGACGTCGACACGGGCGGTCGTTGGCATCGCTTCTGCTTCCTTGGGGTGCTGTTCTGGCGCGTTGGCCGAGGTCCGCAGGGCGCGCGATCCCTGACGGGATCGGCCCTGCTGCTTCGGCGGCTTGACCGGGTATGTGACCGAGCGCGCCGGCCCGCGCCAGCGCCCGGGGGCTTCTATCAGCTATTCTGAAACGGCATAAGATATCAGATGAGCCATGCTGATTTTAGAATGGGTCTGAACAACTCCGCTGTTGGCTTTCGCACGGCTCAGACACCGCGGTCTCCACCCTCCCCTGCAGGGGGAGGGTCGGCTCACGGGGAGCGAAGCGAGCCGTGAGGCGGGGTGGGGTGATCTCTCCAGATGCACCGGTGCCCATGGCTTCACCCCACCCCGCTCGCCCGCTTCGCGTGCGAGCGACCCTCCCCCTCCAGGGGAGGGTGGCACTGCCCGAGCCGAGATCACCCGCGATTCACCGCGGCAGCTTCCGGATCAGCGCGGTCGCCAGCTTGATGGTCTGCTGCGCCAGCGGCGTCGGGCGCTTGTGTGCCGAGGTGACGAAGCACAGCACGCTGGTCGGGGCGGGCTCGGTCAGTGGGCGGATGGCGAGCTCGCTGGCGCGGCCCGAGGCGGCGACGCCACTCGGGGTCAGCACGGCGTGGCCGTAGCCGGCGCAGACGAGATCGATGATCGAGGGCACGCTCGACACCTCCCAGGCGATGTCGAGCTTGATGCCGGCGAGCGCCGCCTGCGTCTCCAGCAGGCGCCGCATCGCGTGCACCCGCTCCGGCATGATCAGCTGGTAGCGGGACAGCTCGGCCATCGGCAGCGGCGCGGTGACGCGGCGCTTGCCCTTGGGCGCGTGGCTCACCAGCGCCAACGGCTCCTGCAGCACCGGCGTGATCTCGATGCCGGGCTGGGCTTCCGGATTGTAGACCATGCCGACGTCGATGCGTCCGGTGGTGACCCACTCCACCACATGCGTCGACAGCCCCTCGACGACGGCCAGTCGCGCCGCCGGATACTCCTTGCGGAAGCGATCGATCAGCGGCAGCGTCAATTGCCGCGCGATGCTCGGTGGCAGACCGATGGTGACGCGGCCGACCGGCGCATCGCGGCTGGCGCCGAGATCTTCGCGCGCATGCGCCACCAGCTGCAGCACGCCGACGCTGTGGTCGAGCAGCCGCTTGCCGGCCTCGGTCAGCGCCACGCCCCGCCCGTTGCGCGCGAACAGCTGCTGCTTCAACTCCGATTCCAGCGCCCGCACCTGCCGCGACAGCGCCGGCTGCGCGACGTCGAGCACGGACGCGGCCTTGCTGAACGATCCGAGCTCGGCGACCTGCACGAAATATTCGAGCTGCTTGAGGTTCATGGGTGAACGCCTCGACCATCAAGCGTCAGTCTGCCGCGCTGCCCGCCCCACCCCCGACTGTCGTCCCTGCGAACGCAGGGACCCATAACCACCGGCCCTGATTGTTGAGCACGAAAGGCAACTCGGAGTCTTTTCCGACAATCGGCCGTCCGCGGTATGGGTCCCTGCGTTCGCAGGGACCACAGCGGAGGATGCGGCGGCAGCACACCCGATTGTTGACAGCGTCGCCCCATCAGCCGCCTCATCTCAATTCAGCACGTTCACCGAGAAATTCAGCGCCGACGCGAACGCGACCCAACAGGCATAGGGCACGAGCAGCAGCGCCGCGATCCGGTCCTCGCGCCATTGCATCACGATGAAGGTCACGATCAGCACGAACATGCTGGCGATGATCGCGAACGCGACCCACATCAGATGCGCGGTGAAGAACACCGGCGACCAGGCGAAGTTCAGCACTAGCTGTCCCCACCACACCTGCATCACCGCACCGCTTTCGACCCGCTCATAGGTGCGCCAGCCGGCGACCGCGATCATGACGTAGAGCACCGTCCAGGCGATCGGAAACAGCCAGCCGGGCGGGGTGAACCAAGGCTTGTTGAGCGAGCCGTACCAGGCGCCGGGCATGTTGGAGGCGCCGATGATCCAGCCGCCTCCGACCACGAGAACCAGCAGGACGAGGAGATGCAGGATGGATCGGTTCATATTCCGCTCGGCGTGATTTGCAGGAGGAGGTTCTCGGTCCGGTCCGCTGGCGACCGGCAGCCATGCGGCCGAGGCACCCACGCGCGCACTGGACAGGGCTGCCCGGGACGCGTAGCCAGGACATAACACAATGCGAGGAAAAGTCAGGGTTTTCGCCTGACCACCAACGTCCAGGGACCGGAACGCCGATCACATCTGCGCCGGGTCCTGATACCAGGAAACGGAGTTTCGTCAGTGGCTGATTCCCCGGCCCCCTCTTCAGCCATCGCCTCGATCGCGGCCGTCGAAGCCGGCCTCGCCGCCGAGGGCTATATCGCCAGCCGCCAGATCGCCACCGCCGTCTACCTGTCGCAGGCGATCGACAAGCCGATCCTGGTCGAGGGCCCAGCCGGCGTCGGCAAGACCGAGCTTGCCAAGGCGATCGCCGCCTGGCGCGGCCTCAAGATGATCCGGCTGCAATGTTATGAGGGGCTCGACGAGGCCAAGGCGCTGTATGAGTGGAAATACGCCAAGCAGCTGCTCTACACCCAGATCCTGAAGGACAAGCTCGGCGAGGTGCTCGGCGGCGCTCAGACCTTGCATGCGGCGCTCGGCCAGCTGCACGATTTCGGCGACGTGTTCTTCTCCAAGGAGTTCGTCGAGCCGCGGCCGCTGCTGCAGGCGCTGCTCGAGCCCAACGGCTGCGTGCTGCTGATCGACGAGATCGACAAGTCCGACGCCGAGTTCGAGTCGCTGCTGCTGGAGATCCTTTCGGACTTCCAGGTCACGATCCCCGAGCTCGGCAGCATCGCCGCCGCCAAGCCGCCGACCGTGATCCTGACCTCCAACTCCGAGCGCAATCTCGGCGACGCCCTGAAGCGGCGCTGCCTGCATCTGCACATCGGCTTCCCCGAGCAGCGGCTGGAAGAGCGCATCGTCGAGAGCCGCGTGCCCGGCATCTCGCAGAATCTGCGCCGGCAGCTCGTGGCCTTCATCCACGACGTCAGAACGCTCGACCTGAAGAAGCAGCCGTCGGTCAGCGAGACCATCGACTGGGCGCGCGTGCTGGTGCTGCTGCAGGCGGCCGAGCTCGGCCATGACGTGGTGAAGGATACGCTCAACGTGCTCTTGAAATACGAGTCCGACATCGAGGTGGCGCTGCCGCAGGTGACGACCTTCGTCGCCAAGGCGCAGCGCCAGAACATCTTCGGGTGAGGCTCTCATGCAGGAGAACCTGCATCGGTTCTTTCGGGCGGCGCGCGGCGCCGGCGTGCACGTGTCGCCGGCCGAGAGCATCGACGCGATGCGCGCTGTGGCGAGCGTCGGTCTCGCCGATCGCACGGTGCTGCGCGACAGCCTGCTGCTGACGCTCGCCAAGAGCGAGGACGAGAAGAAGGCGCTCGGCGCCTGCTTCGACCTGTTCTTCGCCCATGTCGATCCGGCGCAGGCCGAGGCGAATGACGAGACGCAGCAGGACGCGGCGTCGAATGAGGCCCAGTCGGCCCCGCCATCCGGAGAGCCGATCGGCGGTGAGGCGGACGCGGAGCTCGGCGCTCTTGCCCAGATGCTGCTGGCGCAGAACACGGCTGACATCTCGGCCGCGATCGCCAACGCGTCCAGCGCCGTCGGGCTGTCGGAGATCCGCTACTTCACCCAGCGCGGCCTGTTCTCCAGCCGCATGCTGGAGACGATGGGGATCCAGCGGCTGCGCGACGATCTCGATAGGCTCACCGAGACCAATCCGGCGTTGGCGGAGCGGCTGCAGGCCGGGCTCGACGGCCTGCGCGACACCGTGCGCGATGCGGTCGCGCAGGCGCTCGCGCTGTACGGCCGCGAGGAGACCGAGAACCTTCGCCACGAGATCCTGCGCAACGCGCAGCTGTCGCGGATCGAGCCGCGCCAGGTCGCGGAGATGCGGGCGCTGATCCGGCAGATCGCGCGCCGCCTGCGCGAGCGCTATGCGAAGCCGCGCAAGCGCCAGCGCCGCGGCCATCTCGACGTCCGCCGCACGCTCCGCCGCAACGCGGCCTGGGGCAGCGTGCCCTTCCTCACCGCGTGGAAGCGCCGGCACCGCGACCGCCCGAAGATCGTCGCGCTGTGCGACGTCTCGGGCTCCGTCGCCCGCGTCTCGGATTTCTTCCTGCTGCTGATCCACAGCCTGCACGACGTCGTCAGCGATGTTCGCTCGTTCGCGTTCTCCGGCCACCTGATCGAGGTCAGCGAGATCCTTGAGCAGAAGCCGGCCGAGGAGGCCATGGCCGAGATCATGCACAAGGTCGGCTTCGGCTCGTCCGACTACGGCTCCTCGCTGGTGGATTTCGAGAAGCAGTTCATGTCGTCGGTGACGCCACAGACCACCGTGATCATTCTGGGTGATGCCCGCAGCAACAAGCTCGACCCACGCGCCGACATCCTCAAAGCCATCTCCGAACGTGCCAAGCGCGTGGTCTGGCTCAATCCAGAGGGCCGCATGACCTGGGGCTGGGGCGATTCAGAGATGCCGCGCTACCAGACCTTCTGCAACGTCGTGCGCCCCTGCGCGACAGCTCAGCAATTGGAACGCGCTGTGAGCGACATCGTCTCGGCGTATCAGTAGCACTCCGCTCTCCCCACGCGTCATTGCGAGCGCAGCGACGTGTCCGCCGAAGCCCTCTCGGGCGAAGGCGGAAGCAATCCAGGGCCGAGTGCGCGACTCTGGATTGCTTCGTCGCTGCGCTCCTCGCAATGACGCCATAAGTTCGTAGGGTGGACAAAGCCGTCGTGCGGAGTAAGCCGCACGATCGCGTGCCCACCGGCGGACCATCCGCGAACAACGGCGGGCACGGCGCGATCAGACCGTGCCAAAAAACAATCGCGATCAGGGCGCGCCTTTGCCCACCCTACGCACCGGGAGCGGAGCTACCGTCCCCCCGCGGCGCGCTTCAGCAACGCCGCGCGCTGCTGATCTGTAAAAGTCACACCCGACTTCTTCTCGACCACCCGCACGGCCCACGACCGCATCGGATCGTCATCCACCCGCGCCGGCTCGCGCAGGATGGCGACGCCGATTTCCAGCATCTTGGCGTCGGCCTGATGCTCGATGCCGCCGCCCCCGGCCGTCGCCAATGCCAGCGCGCCGGCCGCGGCGCCGATGCCGGCGGCCAGCGCCGTCGTCACGAAGAGTTTCCAGTCCAAGTCCGCCCCCTGCTCTCACCCGCCACTGCGCCGTCACGCTCGAACAGGTTGATGTCTGCGACATGGCGATCCCAAGTCGTTCATTCGGCGACAGGATCATCAGACGACCACAATTGTTCCACTAACGAAGCGACATGCCTGCGAACTGTGATGTCTTGTGTGACTGCCCGTCGCGTTACCATGTCGCAGCGCGCTGGCCTTGTGCCGTCGGGCAAATCACGACGATGCTTGCGCCCAACCTGCCCAGGCGAAGAGGGGCGTACGCGTCGTCACGATACGTGGGGCAGGCCGCGGTGGACGCCGTTGCATCATGCGCTTGTTGCGCGGACGAGTGATGTCGTGGCGTACGGTGAAGTCGTGATGTCCTGATACCCCGACGCTGGTATCACGTTCGCGACGATGCTCAGTGCATCGCGCGGATCATGGTGGCCAACAAGCCCGGCGCACCAGGGAGACCACGTATAAGCCGTCAAACATCGCGCAGGGAAGGCCGGCATGTTCGGCCCACCTGTGGTTCCTGCCCCGTGCATTTTCTGTCGCACGGGGGCCGCGGGTGTGGTGGACACCCGGCCTTCCCTGCGCCCTCGATTTTCGCCGGGGGTGATCGACCAGCAAAGCTCGGGCCGACCAGCCGCGAGAACGCGATGTCACATTCCAATTCGACCGATCAAAGACCAGCCCCTGCCGGCAGCACGCGCCCTCAGCGCGGCACCACCGCAGTCGCCTCGATCTCCACCCGCGCGGCCTTCTCGACCAGCCTGACGACCTGCACCAGGGCCATCGCGGGATAATGACTGCCAAAGATCTCGCGATAGATCTTCCCAAGCTCCCTCAAATTGCCGAGATACTCATCCATGTCGACGACGTACCAGGTCAGCCGCACCAGGTGCTCCGGACGCGCATTGCCTTCAGCCAGGATCGCGGCGATGTTTTCCAGCGCCTGCCGCACCTGCGCCACGAAGCCACCGGCGAGCGTCTCGCTCGCGTCCCAGCCGATCACGCCGCCGGTGACGACGATGCGCCCCTCGGCACTGATGCCGTTGGCGTAACCCTTCGGCATCGGCCAGCCGCTCGGCTGCAGAACGCGCATGCCCTCGGCCTCATCCTGCTTCACCACGGCCAGCGTGGGCGCCTTGGTCGTGCTCACGAACGTCTCTCCTTGTCTCTCCTACGAGGCCGCGCCGGGCGACGGCGTAGCGGCAGCCTGCGCGATCTGCCGCAGGGCGAACCGCTTCAGCTTGCCGGTCTCGGTCTTGGGCAGTTGCGTCACGAACTCGATCGCGCGCGGATATTTGTACGGCGCGATCTCGCGTTTGACATGCTCCTGCAGCTCGGCCACCAGCGCCGGCGTGCCTTCTACCCCCGGCGCCAGCACGACATACGCCTTCACGACCATTCCGCGCGCGTCGTCGGGAGCACCGACGACGCCGCATTCGGCGACCGCCGCATGCGTCAACAGCGCCGCCTCGACGTCGGTGCCGGCGATGTTGTAGCCGGACGAGACGATCATGTCGTCAGAGCGCGACTGATACCAGAAGTAGCCGTCCTCATCCATCACATAGGTGTCGCCGGTGACATTCCAGCCGTTCTGGACGTATTTGCGCTGACGCTCGTCGGCGAGATAGCGGCAGCCGGTGGGACCCCGCACCGCGAGCCGCCCCATCGTGCCCGGCGGCACGTCGTGGCCCTCGTCGTCGACGATCTTGGCCTCGTAGCCCGGCACCGGCTTGCCGGTGGCGCCGGGACGGATCTCGTCCTCGACGGCACTGATGAAGATATGCAGCATCTCGGTCGAGCCGATGCCGTCCATCAGCTTCAGCCCGGTCGCCTTCAGCCAGGCGTCGAAGGTCGGCTTCGGCAGGGTCTCACCGGCGGAGACGCATTTGCGCAGCGAGGAGATGTCGCGCCCCTCGAGCTTGCTCAGCATCGCCCGATAGGCGGTCGGCGCCGTGAAGCAGATGGTGGCCTTGTAGCGCTCGATGGCCGCGAGCAGATCGTCCGGCGAGGTCTTTTCCAGCACGACGTAGGATGCCCCGATGTGCATCGGAAACAGCACGCCGCCGAAACCGAAGGTGAAGGCGAGCGGTGCGGTGCCGATGAAGCGGTCGCTCTGGCTGGCGCGCAGCACGTTGCGGGCGTAGCCGTCGCACACCGCGAGCATGTCGCGGTGGAAATGCATGGTGCCCTTGGGATCGCCGGTCGTACCGGAGGTGAATGCGATCAGGCAGAGATCGTCGGAGGCGGTATCGACCGCGGTGAACTCCGGGCTGGCATCGGCGATCAGCGCCTCCAGCGCGTTGGGCTGGCCGTTGCCCCAATAGACCACCTGCTTCAGCGCCGGCGCGATCGGGCGGGTCTTTTCCATCTCGTCGGCCAGCTTGCCGTCGCACAAGGCCAGCGCGATCTGCGCCTTCTGGATCGGATAGGACAGCTCCTTGGCGCGCAGCAGCGGCATGGTGGCGACCACGATGCCGCCGGCCTTGATGACGGCCAGATAGGTGGCAACCATCATCGGATTGTTTGCGGAGCGGAGCAGCACGCGGCCGCCGGGCACGAGACCGAGCTTGCCGACCAGGACGTTGGCGATCCTGTTCACCAGTGCCTGCAGCTCGCGATACGTGTAGCTGATGTCAGCGCTGATGATGCATGGCGCATCGCCCCGCCCCTCCTTGACCCAGCGATCGACGAAATGCGTCACGCAGTTCAGCCGCGGCGGATACTGGAATTCGGGCCGGCTGAAGACGAAGTCTGGCCACAGCTCACGCGGCGGCAGATTGTCCTGGGCGAAGGTGTCGACGTGGGCGCTATGCGCATGCGCGCTGGCGCTCTCCGGCTGCTGAACCTTGGCGGCAGTGGCCATCACACGCTCCTGTCTGAAGGGAAGGACGCCCGGCACGTTTCAGTCCTAAACATTTTAGACTTAAAACATCTAGGCGCAAGAGCCGAAGATTGTGCACTGCCCGCAAATTGTTTGAGCGCCTGCCGCGCGTGGCAGCGTGGCCTGCGACGTCCTGTCAGGCCCGCTTCAATCCTGCCGGCGCTGCACGGCCTTCTGCGCCGACCCCTTGGTCTTGGCGAGCAGCCGCATCAACTCGCGCACGTCCTTCTCCGTGAGATCGCCGAAGATGTCCGCGATCCAGGTCTCGTGCTCGGCCGCCATCTTGCGGAATTCGGCGCGGCCGAGCTTGGTCAGCCGGATCACCTGGACGCGGCGGTCGGTGTCGGAGGTGCGGCGATCCAGATGGCCGGATTCGACGAGGCGCTCGACCAGTCCGGTGACGTTGCCGTTCGAGACCATCATGCGCTTGGAGACGTCGGACAGGGTCATGCCATCAGGCGCCTTGTCGAGCTGCGCCATCAGGTCGAAACGCGGCAGGGTCACGTCGAAACGCTCGCGCAGCCGGCTGCGGATCTCGCCTTCGATCAGGGTCGTACAGGTGAGCAGGCGCAGCCACAGCCGCAGCTCCTCGGCATGGTCCTCGGGCAGCTCGACGGCCTTGGTCTCGGAATCAAGCGTCATGACGGAATCACTTGGGCACGTTCAGCCTCGTCTGGCGAGGCTCGTGAGTTTGACCTTCAGGACCTCCTGGGAGCAAGGAAAAATGTACCGTCATTTTGCGCAGGACGATGAGACGGCAATTCCTTTAACCTTCAAGCAATTGGCGCGGCGCTTGCATGCGTGCCGAAACTGCCCCTTCCGCAAGCAGCTCGCTTGCAGCTGAGGGCGTCATCAGACTAGGCTTGTGACCAAGCTGCGGTCTGGCCCATCGTTTGGTCATGTGCAAAAAACATAAACCTGAATTTCCGCATCCCGGGGGAGTTGTCATGAAAATGAGTTCGAAGCTGGCCGGTCTCGGCGTCGGTCTTGGCATTGCCGCGAGCCTGCTCGCCCAGCCGGCGCTGGCCGACGACAAGATCAAGATCGGCGTCATCGTCACCCTCTCCGGCCCCGCCGCCGCGCTCGGCGGCCAGGTCCGCGACGGCTTCAACCTTGCCATCAAGGACCTCGGCGGCAAGATGGGCGGCAAGGACGTCGAGGTGGTCGTCGCCGACGACGAGCTGAAGCCGGACGCCGCGATCACCAAGGTCAAGGGCCTGCTCGAGCGTGACAAGGTCGACTTCGTCGTCGGTCCGATCTTCTCCAACATGCTGCAGGCGATCCACCGGCCGGTCACCGAGAACAAGACGTTCCTGATCAGCCCGAATGCCGGTCCGTCCAGCTACGCCGGCAAGGAGTGCAGCCCCTACTTCTACGTGACCTCGTACCAGAACGACCAGGTGCATGCCGTTCTCGGCAAGGTCGCGCAGGACCGCGGCTACAAGAAGATGTATCTGCTGGTTCCGAACTATCAGGCCGGGCGCGATTCCGTCGCCGGCTTCAAGCTCGACTACAAGGGCGAGATCGTCGAAGAGTCCTACGTTCCGCTCAACACGCTCGACTTCCAGCCTGAACTGTCCAAGATCTCCTCGCAGAAGCCGGACGCCGTGTTCACCTTCATGCCGGGTGGCATGGGCGTGAACCTCGTCAAGCAGTTCAAGCAGGCCGGCCTTGCCGACACCATTCCGGTGCTCTCGGCCTTCACGGTCGACGAATCCACGCTCCCTGCGCAGCAGGATGCCGCGGTCGGAATGTTCGGCGGCGCCAACTGGGCGCCCAATTTCGACAATCCGCAGAGCAAGAAGTTCGTCGCCGGCTACGAGGCCGCCTACAACAGCGTGCCCGGCACCTACGCGATGCAGGCCTATGACGCTGCGCTGCTGATCGACAGCGCCGTGAAGGCGGTCGGCGGCAACCTCAGCAACAAGGATGCAGTGGCCGCGGCGCTGAAGAAGGCCGATTTTGCCTCGCTGCGCGGTAACTTCAAGTTCAACACCAACGGCTATCCGATCCAGGACTTCTATCTGACCAAGGTCGCCAAGCGGCCGGACGGCAAGTTCCAGACCGAGATCGTGCAGAAGGTGTTTGAAAACTACGCCGACCGCTACGCCAAGGATTGCGCGGCCAAGTAACAGCAGGGAGCGAAAACGACATGAACCATCCGGAAATCGCCGGCATCACCCGGGCCAATGAGGGCATCCAGGGCATCTCCTGGAACATTCTCGGCCAGGTCTATGTGCCGAAGAACCGCACCGAGCACAGCTTCTCCTGGCACGCGACGTTCCCGGTAGGCACCTTCGTGCCGCCGCACATCCATCCCGACCAGGACGAGTATCTCTACATCCTCGAAGGCCGGCTCGACTTCTTCCTGGATGGCGCCGAGGAATACGCCACCGCCGGCGACACGGTGCGGCTGCCGATGGGCAAGCCGCACGGCATCTTCAACAAGTCGCAGCAGACGGCAAAGACGCTGTTCTGGGTGTCGCCGACGCGGCGGCTCTACGAGCTGTTCTGGGCGATCCACAACATGCGCGAGCAGAACCCGGACGACGTGGTGAAGCTCGCCGCCGAGCACAACATCCACTTCCTGCCCCCGCCTCCGGGGGCGTGAGCCGGATCTGGCGCTTGTTTCGAACTGTTGCGCAGAACGCAGCGCGCTCCCTCTCCCCGTCCTCACGGGGAGAGGGCTGGGGTGAGGGGCAGCCGTTCGGGCAGTCTCAGATCGTTGCTACGACGCCTGCCGCGTCACCATCCGCGCGGCAAAGCCGGCCCGGCTCGCATAACCGCGCACGATACCCTCGCGGGCCTCGTAGTTGAGGATGGTGTTGATGTCCGTAAAGCCCTGCGGCGCGAGCTGCTCGACGGCATCGATGACGCCCTCGGGGCCGCCGCGGCGGTTCGACGCGACGATCTCGGCGGTCATCGGCAGCCGCTTCTGCTCATAGGCCATCAGCGCCTGGCGCGGATGCTCGGAGCGAGCCAAGGCATCGACGAGCGCGCGGGCATCGAGAATGGCCTGCGAGGCGCCGTTGGAGCCGACCGGGTACATCGGATGCGCGGCATCGCCCAACAAAGTGACGCGGCCGCTCGACCAGTACGGCAGCGGATCGCGGTCGCAGCAGGGATATTCCCAGAACTCCGGCGTCGCCCGCACCATCGCGGCGAAGTCGACCTGGGGAATGGAGAAGCCGTTGACATGCGGCATCAGCTCGTCCGTCTTGCCGAGCCGCGACCAGTCCTCACGCCGCGGCGGCGCGGTGTTGGCATCGCCGATGCGCACCAGCACGGCCCAGTTGGTGAGGCGGGTCGCGGGGCTCGAGCCCTCGGCGATCGGATAGATCACCGCCTTGGCGTTCAGGCCGCCGGCGATGATCATCGACCGCCCGGTCAGGAACACCGGCCAGTCGGTGGCGCCGCGCCACAGCATCAGGCCGTTCCAGCACGGCGCGCCCTCATTGGGGAACAGCGTCTGCCGGACCTTGGAATGAATGCCGTCGGCGCCGATCAGGACGTCCCCGCGGACGGTGTGAACATGAGCGCCGCTGCGGTCGAAGAAATAGGCGGTCACACCGCCCTCGTCCTGGGTGAACGAGCCGAGCCGGCAGCCGGTGTGGACCTTCTCAGGCCCGAGCCGCTGCATCACCGCCTGATGGATCACGCTCTGCAGACGGCCGCGGTGAATCGAGAATTGCGGCACGTCGTGGCCGGCGTCGAGCCCGCGGGTCTCGTGCCAGACCTCCTGGCCGCGCCGAGTCAGGTAGAACAGCTCATAGGTCCGGATGGCGACTTCGTCGAGCCGGTCGAGCAGCCCGAGCTGGGCGAGCTCCCGAATCGCGTGCGGCAGGGTGTTGATGCCGACACCGAGCTCTCGGATTGCATCCGCCTGCTCGAACAGCTCACAGTCGATGCCGCGCGCCCGCAGCATCAGGGCCGTGGTCAATCCGCCGATACCGCCGCCAACGATGATCGCCTTCATCGCCTCTACTCCACTCGTACTTCTCGTACCGGGCAGCAGCGTGGCACGGAGCCTTACTCCGCCGCAAGCGGCTTCGCAGCCTCTGCCGTCAGCTCGGCCCGCGTTTTCGGCTTAGCCTTAATCTTCAGCTCCTCGAAATCCTGCCGATCGCGGACGCTGTTGCGGAAGATCTGCTCCTTGCCCGGCAGGTATTGCGGCGGACAGAACATGTCGGCGCCGTACCAGGCCGCGGCCTTCATCGTGAAGGCGGGGTCGACCAGATGCGGGCGACCGAGCGCGACGAGATCGGCGCGGCCGGCGGCGAGGATCGTGTTGACCTGATCGGCCGAGGTGATGTTGCCGACGCACATGGTCGCGACATGGGCCTCGTTGCGGACCTGATCGGAGAAGGGCGTCTGGAACATGCGGCCGTAGATCGGCTTGGCCTCGCAAACGGTCTGGCCGGTCGAGACATCGACGAGATCGACGCCGGCCTCGCCGAACGCGCGGGCGATCAGCACCGCGTCGTCACCAGTGACGCCGCCGTCGGCCCAATCGGTGGCGGAGATGCGCACCGACATCGGCTTGTGCGCCGGCCACGCCGCGCGCATGGCGGCGAACACGTCCAACGGAAAGCGTAACCGGTTCTCCAGCGACCCGCCGTATTCGTCCGTCCGCTTGTTTGTCAGCGGCGAGATGAAGCTGGCGAGCAGATAGCCGTGGGCGCAGTGCAGCTCCAGCATGTCGAAGCCGCAAGCGTGGCCGCGTTCGGCGGCCGCAACGAAGTCGGCCTTGATCGCATCCATTGCCGCGCGGTCGAGCTCGCGCGGCACCCGGCTGTCCGGGAAGTACGGCAGCGGCGACGCCGACACGATGTCCCAGCCGCCCTGCTCCAGCGGACGGTCCATGCCGTCCCACATCAACTTGGTCGCGCCCTTGCGGCCCGCGTGGCCGAGCTGCAGCGCGAACTTCGCCCGCGAGTTCGCATGAACGAAATCGACGATGCGCTTCCACGCCGCTTGCTGCGCATCGTTCCAAAGGCCGGCGCAGCCAGGCGTGATACGCGCATCGCGGCTGACGCAGGTCATCTCTGTGAACAGCAGGCCAGCGCCGCCGATCGCCCGCGAGCCATAATGCACGAGGTGGAAATCGCCGGGCACGCCCTCCTCGGCCGAGTACATGCACATCGGCGACAGCACGGCGCGGTTGGCGAGCGTCATCTCGCGCAGCTTGAGCGGCTGGAACATCGGCGCGACCGGCTTGTCGACATCGACGTCAAACCCCTTGGATCGCACCTGCCGCGCGAAGGCCTTGTCAACCTCGGCCACGAAGTCCGGCGCGCGCAGAGTGAGATTGTCGTAGGTGATCGCTTTCGAGCGCGTCATCACGCCGAACGCGAACTGAACCGGATCGAAATCCCAGAAGCGGTCGACGTGCTCGAACCAGACCAGCGACACGTCGGCGGCGTGCTGGGTCTTCTCGACCTCCTCGCGCCGGCCATGCTCGTAAAGATCGAGCGCCGCCGGAATGTTGGGCGCGCGCTGCATGGCGTCAGCCAGCGCGATCGCGTCCTCCATCGCAAGCTTGGTGCCCGAGCCGATCGAGAAATGCGCAGTCGACTTGGCGTCACCGAGCAGCACCATGTTGTCCTTGACCCAGCGCTTGTTGCGGATCATCGGGAAATTGCGCCACATCGAGCGGTTGATCAGCAGCGGATGGTCGCCGAGGAACCAGCCGAAGATCTCCTTCATGCGATCGGCGGACTGCCGCTCGTCGAGCCCGGTCAGGCCGGCCCGCTCAAAAGTCTCCGGATCCGTCTCGAAGATCCAGGTCGAGTGCCCCGCCTCGTATTGGTAGGCGTGCGCGATGAACGGACCCCACTCGGTCTCCTGGAAGATGAAGGTGAAGGCATCGAGCGGCTTGGTCGAGCCCATCCACGCGAACTTGTTGGCGCGCAGATCCACCTCCGGCTGGAAGTGATCGACGTACTTCTGACGGAAACGACTGTTGATGCCGTCAGACAGGATCAGGAGATCCGCATCAGCGAATTGCGACTCGTCCTCGAGGTCGACCTCGAACTGCAGGGTCACACCCAGCTCGCGCGCTCGCTCCTGCAGGATTCGCAGCAGCGTGCGGCGCGAGCAGCCGCAGAAACCATTGCCGCCGACCCGGTGGACCGTGCCGCGGAAATGCACGGCAATATCATCCCAGTAGGCGAACTCCTGGGTGATCCGCTGGTAGCTCGGCAGATCGTGCTTCTCGAAATTGTCGAGCGTGGCGTCGGAGAACACCACGCCGAAGCCGAACGTATCGTCGGCGCGGTTGCGCTCGTAGACCGCGATGTCGGCGCTGGGCCGCTGCTTCTTGAGCAATATCGCCGCATAGAGACCGGCAGGTCCGCCGCCGATGATCGCGATCTTCATGAGCGCCTCCACTGGAGAGCCGAGCCAATGAAAATTATTTTAGACCTAAAATATCTCCTGGCAAGTCCCTTCGGTTCCCGCAGCAGCTCAATTCCCCTGGAAGACCGGTTTGGACTTGGCGGCGAAGGCTTCGAAAGCGCGATTGAAATCCTCTGTTGTCATGCACAAGGCCTGGGCAACTGCCTCCGCCTCGATCGCCTCCTCCACCGACATCGCCCATTCCATGGCCAGCATGCGCTTGGTCATGGTGTTGGCGAAGGTTGGACCGTTCGCGATCTCGGTCGCCAGCGTCACCGCCTGGGTCAGCACTTCGGCCGGCGCAACGATACGGCTGAAGAAGCCCCAGCGCTCGCCTTCGTCCGCGCTCATGAAGCGGCCGGTGTAGAGCAGCTCGGAGGCGCGCGACTGGCCGATGATGCGCGGCAGGATCGCACAAGCGCCCATGTCGCAGCCGGCAAGGCCGACCTTGTTGAACAGGAAGGCGACCTTGGCACCGGTTGTGGCGAGCCGGATATCCGAGGCCATCGCGACGATCGCGCCCGCGCCGGCGCAGATGCCCTCCACGGCAGCCACGACCGGCTGAGGACAGGCGCGCATCGCCTTGACCAGATCGCCGGTCATGCGGGTGAACGCGGTCAGGCCCTTAGTGTCCATCTTCACCAGTGGACCGATGATCTCGAAAACGTCGCCGCCGGACGAGAAATTGCCGCCTGCACCGGCCACGACGATCGCCTTGACGTCATCGTCGAACGCGCAGGCCCGGAAGAAGTCGGTCAGCTCGCGATAACTCTCGAAGGTCAGCGGGTTCTTGCGCTCGGGCCGGTTCAACGTCACGGTCGCGACGCGATCCTTGACCGCAAGCAGGAAATGGCTGGGCTTGTAGTCCGCCAGCGGCACGGTGACGGGATTGGCCGGTCTCGACATGTAAGCTCCCTCTGTTCAAGTGTCTTCGTTAGGCCAGGGCGCTGCGGCTCACACTTCGCCGCCGGCAACCGCGATCGCCTGCCCTGTGATCGCACCGGCACCGCTGCCGCACAGCCACAGCACGGTGTCGGCAACCTCCTGCGGCGTGATGAGACGCCCCTGCGGATTGTGCTTGGCAAGTTCGGCGATCGCTTGCTCCCGGCTGCGGCCGGTCTTTTTCATGATGTTGTCGACGCTTTCCGCGACAAGATCGGTATCGGTAAAGCCGGGACACACGGCATTGACCGTGACGCGCGTCGCGGCCAGCTCCAGCGCCAGCGATCGCGTGAGGCCGACGACCGCATGCTTGGCCGCGGTGTACGCGCTGACATAGGGATAGCCCTTGAGGCCTGCGGTCGACGCCACGGCGACAATCCTGCCATAGGGCCTGCCCTTCATCGCCGGCAGCACCGCCTGCACGGCGTGTACGACGCCCATGAAGTTGATGTCCATCATGCGATGGAACAGCGCGGTGTCGGATTTCAGGAACGGCGCCGATTCTGCGCTTCCCGCATTGGCAATCAGGATGTCGATCGGCCGACGCGCGGCGGCGCTTGCGGCTGCGGCATTGAGCGCCGCCGGATCGGCAACATCGGCGATTGCGGCGTGATCCGCGCATCCGGCCGCGACCGCCTCATCGAGCGTTGCGCCGTTGCGACCGACGATCGTCACGGTTGCGCCCGCAAGCTTCAAGGCGCGCGCGATTTCGCGACCGATGCCGCGCCCGCCCCCCGTCACCATCGCATGCGCGGCTTGCGGAAGTCCGGACATGCGTGCGCCTCCTCTGATTTTGTTGGCAGGTCTCGACGGGGAAGTTATTTTAAACTTCAAATTTTTGCAACAACATGCCGGAAGCGGCTTGACACCTCGGTTACCGCGACTAGCGTTCAAGGGCCCGGAGCGAGCAACGTAGCGGCCTCGGGCATATCTCGGAGGTCTGCGTGCCTGCGTCGCAAATCTTTACCACGAAGGACGGCCGCTTCGGCTACGAGGCATCGGGGACGCCTGAGCAGCAGAGCGTTGTGTTCCTGCACGGCATCGGTGGTGCCGCGCGCGCATGGCGTGGTCAGCTCGATTATTTCGGCGAGCGCTGCCACGCGGTGGCCTGGGACATGCCGGGCTATGGCAGATCCGCACGGCTCGACATGGTCAGCATCACCACGCTCGCCGCTGCGCTTCGAGACTTCCTGATCCAGATCGGCGCCAAGCAGCCGATCCTCGTTGGTCATTCCATCGGCGGAATGATCGTACAGGAATGGCTGACGACGCATCCGCAGGCCGCGGCAGCCGTGGTGTTGGCTCAGACCAGCCCGGCGTTCGGCAAGGCCGACGGCGACTGGCAGAAGTCGTTCATCGAGGCGCGCCTCGGCCCGCTCGATCGGGGAGCGACGATGGCGTCACTGGCGCCCGGCTTGGTCAAGGAGTTGGTCGGCGACGACCCCGATCCGCACGGCCTTGAAATTGCAACCTCCTGCATGGCCGGCGTGCCCGAGGCAAGCTACCGCGCCAGCATGCTGGCCCTGCTCGGTTTCGACCGGCGACAAGCCTTGAAGGACATCAAGGTGCCGACGCTGGTGCTCTCGGGCTCGAAGGATCGCAACGCGCCGGCGCCGATGATGGAGAAGATGGCGAGCTTCATTCCCTCGTCCGACTACGTCGAACTTCAGGGCGCCGGTCATCTCGTCAATCTCGAACGGCCCGGCGAGTTCAACGCCGCCCTCGATACGTTCCTGACGGCACGTGCAACACCAGCGACAGCGGAGAGATGATGACGGTCCCGGTCCAGAAGACGGCGATGGCCTCCGGCGAAGTCCTCGATGCGCCGATATTCGATCCGGCCGCATATCGGCTCACGGCCGAGCAGGCCGACATCATCACACGGGCCCGGGAACTCGGGCAGAGCGTGCTGGCGGGCCGCGCCGCGACCTGGGATCGCGAGGCGAGCTTTCCGACTGAGAACTACAAGGACCTGCATCGCGCGGGCCTGCTCGGCATCTCCGTTCCCAAGGCTCTCGGCGGCCTCGGTGCGGGCTACCAGACCTATGCACTCACCGCCGCCGAGATCGGCCGCTATTGCGGCGCCACGGCGCTGACCTGGAACATGCACGTCTGCTCGACCCTGTGGTCCGGACCGCTCGCCGACGATCTCGACATGGACGAGGACGTCCGCGCCGAGCACGAGCGGCGGCGCGCGATCCACTACAAGCGCATCGTCGACGACGGCGCGATCTATTCGCAGCCGTTCTCGGAGGGCGGCGCGGCGGCAGCGGGCGGCGTCGCGTTCGGCACCGAGGCCAAGCCGGTCAAGGGCGGCTGGCTGATCAACGGCAAGAAGATCTTCGCCTCGCTTGCCGGACACGCAGATTATTATGGAGTGCTATGCACCGAAGTCAGCGAGGGTGAGAAGGCGTCCCGCCGCAACACGCTCTATCTCGCGGTGCCGGCGAAAACGGAGGGCGTCTCTGTCGTCGGTGACTGGGATCCGCTGGGCATGCGCGGCACGGTGTCACGCACACTGCTGTTCAAGGATGTCTTCGTTGCGGAGGACGCCGCCTTGATGCCGCGCGGCGTCTACTTCCAGGCAGCGATGCGCTGGCCGCACATGTTCATGACGCTGTCGCCGACCTATATGGGGCTGGCGCAGGCCGCGTATGACTTCACCGTCAAATATCTGCGCGGCGAGGTGCCGGGCATGCCGCCGGTCAAGCGGCGGATGTACCCGACCAAGCAGATCGCGGTCGCGCAGATGCAGATCAAGCTGGAACAGATCAAAGGCATCTGGTTCCAGGCCGTCACTGAGGCACGCGCCAATCCGACGAAGGAGCAGGTGCTGCGCGCCTATGCGGCGCAGTACTCGGTGATGGAGGGGGCCAATGACCTGGCGGCGCTCGCCATCCGCACCTGCGGCGGACAATCGATGCTGAAGACGCTGCCGCTGGAGCGCATCTATCGCGACAGCCGTTGCGGCTCCCTGATGTTGCCCTGGACCGCGGAATTGTGCCTCGACCGCATCGGCCGCGAGGCACTGTACGAGCCCGGCGAGACGGACGACTGAGCGTGGACCTCTGCAGCCTGATCGAGCGCAATGCGGCGTTCACGCCGGACAAGCCGGCGATCCATTTCGATGGCGTAACGCAGAGTTATGCCGATTTCAGCGAGCGCATCGCGCTGATGGCGCGCGCGCTCAAGTCGGAGTTCAGCGTCGGACGTGGCGACCGCGTCGCGATTCTGAGCCTCAACCGGCCGGACTATCTGGTCCTGCTCTATGCCTGTGCGCGGCTCGGCGCGATCCTGGTGCCGTTGAACTGGCGGCTTGCAGTGGCCGAGCAGGTCTTCATTCTCTCGGATGCTGCCGCCAAGGTGCTGGTGCTGGAGCAGGCGTTCGCGCCGGTGCTGCCGGCGCTGGCCGAGAGCCACCCGGAGACAGCGCCGGTCGGCATCGACTTTGCCCCGGCCGACGGACTGACGCTCGATGAACTGCTGGCGCGCGGTCATGGCGACGACCGCAACCCGCACATCGATCTCTCCTGCCCGCTGCTGATCGTCTACACCTCGGGCACCACGGGCCGGCCGAAGGGCGCGGTGCTGCGGCAGGAGGCGCTGCTGTGGAACGGGGTGATGAGCCAGCACATGCATGGCCTGACCTCCGATGATCACGTACTGACGGTGCTGCCGCTGTTCCATGTCGGCGGCCTCAACATCCAGACCACGCCGGCCCTGCATCACGGCGCCACCGTCACGCTGCACGCCCGCTTCACGCCGGATTCGACGCTGGCAGCGATCGTCAACGACCGGCCGACATTGACCGTGCTGGTGCCGGCAACCATCCAGGCCGTCACCGAGCATCCCGATTGGAACGCGACGGACCTGTCCTCGCTGAGAGCTGTTGCGACCGGATCGAGCATCGTGCCGCCAGCGCTGATCGAGCGTATCACGGCGCGCGGCGTGCCGGTGCTGCAGGTCTATGGCTCGACCGAGACCTGTCCGATCGCGGTCTACACACGGCTCGGCGGCGACCTCTCGCGCGCAGGCTCGACCGGCCTGCCCGGGCTGTGCTGCGAGGCCAAGATCATCGACAAAGACGGCGACGAGCTTCCGGCGGGCAAAGCGGGCGAGATCGCCGTGCGCGGGCCCAATTTGTTCTTCGAATATTGGGGCAACGCCAAAGCCACGCAACAGGCGATCCATGACGGCTGGTACCGCACCGGCGACATCGCCCAGCGCGATGCCGAGGGGTACTTCTTCGTGCTCGAGCGCAAGAACAACATGATCATCTCCGGCGGCGAGAACGTCTATCCGGCCGAGATCGAGCGCGTGCTCCGCGAGCATCCCGACGTCGTCGAATGCGGCGTGATCGGCCGGCCCGATCCGCGCTGGGACGAGGTGCCGGTGGCGTTCGTCGTCAGGCGCCAGGGCTGCGCGCTCGATGTGGACACCTTGCGCGCGCATCTGCAGGCGCAGCTCGCGCGCTTCAAGGTGCCGCGCGACATCGTGTTCGTCGACGACCTGCCGCGCACTGCGCTCGGCAAGGTGCAGCACCATCTGCTGCGCCAGATCGACGGCCCCAAATAAGCGAGACGGAGACGCACTCTTGAAAATTGCAGTGCTCGGCGGCGGCAACGGCTCCTTTGCAGCGGCAGGCGATTTCGCGCTGGGAGGTCACGAGGTCCGGCTGTGGCGCCGCGATGCGGACGCTGTCGCGCAGCATCGCGCGGCGGGCTCGACGATCGTCGTCAAGGACGTCAATGGCCGGCATGAGGCGCGGCTCGCGCTGGTCACGACCGACATCGGCGAGGCTATCAGCGGTGCCGAGCTGATCCTCTGCCCGGCGCCGGCCTTCGCGCAAGCCGACATCGCCCGCCTGCTGGCGCCGCATCTCGCCGATGGGCAGGTCGTGTTCCTGCCCCCGGCGACCTTCGGCACCATGATCTTCGCAGCGGCGGCGCGCGAGGCCGGCAATGAAGCCAGCGTCAGCTACGCCGAGACCGGCACCCTGCCCTGGCTGACGCGCAAGCACGGCCCGTTCGAGGTTGCCATCACCATCCGGGCCAAGCGGCTCCCGGTCGGCGTGTTTCCTCTCAAGACGGCGGAGCACGCGCTCGCGGTGATCGGCCGCGCCTTCCCCGGCGTGATCGAGCCATGCGGCGATGCGCTGTCGGGCGCTCTGATGAATGCCGGCTGCATCATCCATCCGCCGCTGATCGTGATGAATGCCGGCCCCATCGAGCATTTCGAGCGCTGGGACATTCACAAGGAAGGCACGCAACCTTCGATCCGCCGCGTTACCGATGCGCTCGATGCGGAGCGGATCGCGGTGCGCGAGGCGCTCGGCTACGGCGCGCCGCATTTTCCGCTGGCGCATCACTATGCCAAGGAGGGCGAGATCTGGATGTATGGCCGCGGCTCGCACGATCGGTTGACCGATTCCGGCGATTGGCGCGAGCAGCTCGTGCTGACGCAGCACCGCTACATGCGCGAGGATCTCAGGCTCGGCCTGTCGTTCCTGATCTCGGCCGCCGAGCTGACCGGCACGCCGACGCCGCTCGCCCGCGCCTTCCTGGCCATCGGCGGTGCGATCTGCGGTGAGGATTTCATGGCAACGGGACGCACGCTGGCGAGCCTCGGCCTGGCTGGTCTCGACCGGACCGCACTGCAGGCGTTGCTGCGCGATGGATTTGCTCAATGAGCGCGCGCGGTCATATCGCCTGCCTCGGCGCCGGCCGCATGGGCCGCGGCATCGCCGTCGCCTTCGCCTATGCCGGCCATCCCGTGACGATGATCGACATCAAGCCGCGCACGGCGGAAGAGTTCGCCAGCCTGCAGCGCGATGCGCTCGGCGAGGTCGGCGCGACATTCGCGACCTTGGCGCGGCTCGGGATGCTGCAGGCCGCTGACGCCAACAAGCTGATGGACAAGATCGCCGTCGCGCCGGCCGGCTCGAGCGGCGATGTCCTCGCACAGACCACGCTGGTGTTCGAAGGCGTGCCGGAGATCGTCGACCTCAAGCGCGAAGTGCTGGCTGCGGCGTCGCGCGCGGTCGCGCCCGACGTCATCATCGCCTCGACGACATCGACGATCCTGGTCGACGATCTCTCTGGTGCGGTGGAGCGTCCTGAGCGCTTCCTGAATGCGCACTGGCTCAATCCAGCCTATCTGATTCCGCTGGTCGAGATCTCGCCGGGCAAGGCGACCGATCCCGATGTCACCGCGGGGCTGAAGGCGCTACTGGAAGACATCGGCAAGGTGCCGGTGGTCTGCGCGGCGACGCCGGGCTTCATCGTGCCGCGCATCCAGGCGCTCGCCATGAACGAGGCGGCGCGCATGGTCGACGAAGGCGTCGCCAGCGCCGAGGAGATCGACAAGGCGATCCGCTACGGCTTCGGCTTCCGCTACGCGGTGCTCGGCCTGCTCGAATTCATCGACTGGGGTGGCGGTGACATTCTCTACTACGCCAGCCGCTACCTCGAAGGCGCGCTGGGCAGCGACCGCTACCGCGCACCCGAGGTGATCGAGCGCAACATGGCCGAGGGCCGCATCGGCCTGCGCACCGGCGCCGGCTTCCTCGATTATTCCGGCATGGACGTTGCGGCCTATCGCGAGCAGCGGCTCGGCGCGCTGGTCGAGATGCTGCGGCATTTCAAGCTCGCCCGGCCGCCGGTGGTGGATTGAGGCGGAGCACGCGGCAGCAACGGAGCCGTGAGGTGGGCAAAGGCGCGCCACGCCGTCGCCGGATCGTGACGATCTCTCGCGCGCCGTGCCCACCAGTCGCACCGATTGCGTGGATCTACGGTGGGCACGCAACCGCCCTGCGGGTGGCCGCTTTGCCCACCCTACGGCTGCGGTGATCTTCGCCTCTCGCGAATGTTGACCGCAACGACATCAACGAACTCCGACGTCGTCCCGGCGAACGCCGACGGCGGTGGGTGGGGTGGGTTCACGGCTCAAACAGCGGGCCAAATAAACAGCTACGACATAACTGGTCGTTCTCGCGGCGCATCTCGCCCGAGTCATGCATCGAATGGGTCCCTCGCGAATCATGCAGAGGGCGCAGGGAATGCCGGGTGAAGGCCTCACCCATGGCCCGCCTGCGAAAAAAATGCAGGCGGCAGGTACCACAGGCAAAGCCGAACACGCCGGCATTCCCTGCGCGATGGGTCTAACGCTTATACGCAGTCTCCCTGGTGCGCCGGGCTTGTTGGCCACCATCACCGCGCGGCACTCAGGCCGACGCGACTTGATACCAGCATCGGGGTATCAGGACGCTGCGACTTCACGTCCGCGAGCGATCGTTCGTCCGCGCCCTCGTAAGAAGACGCTGCGATCTCTCGCGGCCATCGCATCCCCACCTCGCGTGTCGTGACGATCGCGCGCAACGCCCCTCCGCAGTGAGGCGGGATGCAGAGAGAGAACCATGATTTCCGAAAAATCGCAAGAAGATTATTTTTAACAGAATAGCGGGATGATTCTGTCTCGGCGCTTGTCATTTGGGCCGGCCCGCCCCGTGAGGACGGTGCGCTCCCCTCCCCCTTGCGGGGAGGGGTTGGGGATGGGGGTCCACGAGTTGTGCTTGGAGTGACGAGCACAAGAGCCCTGCATCGATCAACCGATGGCGTGTTGCGGCCCCACGCGTCTCACAGTGGAGGTTTGGGTACGAGCAGTTGTGCCCACAACGAAGTTCAGCGTATGGGGACCCCCACCCCCGCCCCCTCCCCGCAAGGGGGAGGGGAGCGCACTACCGCCGCGGCGTCAGCTCGCCAGTAGAATGCGCAGGACTCTACCCGAACACATCCTGCAGCACGCCGTGCTTGATCACGGCGACCCCATCCAGCTCGATCGTGGTGCCCATCATCGGCAGGTCGAAATGACCCGCCGTGTAGCGGCCGGCAAACTCGTTGGCGCCGGTGGAGAACAGGAAGTTGCCGGGGACGGCGCGCAGCTCGGTGCCGTTGGTGTCGCGCTGGTCGTACATGGCCAGCGCCTCGTAGCGCGCGCCGGGGTTCATGCCCCAGCCGACATGCGACACGGCGTAGGCCTCGCGGTCGCCCCAGGACGCGAGATAAGATCGCATCATCGCTGCGTCGGCGCCCTCGCCTGCCAGATCGGTCACGTAGTCGTCGCGCAGGGTCATCGTGACAGGCGAACTCAGATAACGCTTGAAGGTGAGGTTGATGTCTCCGGGCGCCATCACGATGGTGCCGTTGACCGATTTGCTCTTGGGGAAGCTGACGACGATGCCACCCGGCCAGTGCGCCAGGGTGCCCGGACGATCGGTCCAGCCCCAGACGCCGACGGTGGAGGCGCCCTCCATGATCACGTCGAGGTCGGTGCCGGCCTTCGACGTCACGCGCATCCGCTTGGTTCCGCGCAGCATCTTGGCGGCGGCGCGCACCCGCTTTTCGAGCGCCGAGTCCGGCACCATGCGCTCGAGCGCCTCGGGATGTTCGTTGGAGATCACCAGGATGCGCGCGCCGGCCTTCAGGATCTCCGGCGTCTCCACCGCATGCATCAGGCCTTCGATGGTACAGTCGACGACGAAGCCGGCCTGCTGAAGCGCTGAGACCACCGGCGCGAGCTTGCCGATCGCCTCCGACGCGCCGGTCGAACGGACGGGAACGGGATGCTTGTTGCGCGGGGTCGGCACCACGACATGGAACGGCCGCGCGCCCATCCGCAGCAACGCCAGCTCGGCGATGTGGACGTTCAGCGCCCGGGACTGCGTCTCCGACAGGATCGCAGCGGTGTCGCCCGCCTTCACGGCGCAGCGCTCGAAGATCTCACAGAATGCGTCGATCCATTTCGCCTCGATGCGATCCGCCAGCATGGTCGTTCTCCCGATTGTCGTTGTGTTGTTATCAGACCGAGGGGAAGCCGCGCAGCAGATAAGCGCGCAGGCCTTGCAGCAGGGCGTTGAGAATGAGGCCCAGCAGCGAGATCGTGATCAGCGGCACGAACATGTCGACGGCCTGGAAGGTGCGCGCGGCGGTCACCAGCACGTGACCGAGCCCGTCGGTCGAGGTGATCATCTCGGCCAGGAACACGACGATGCAGGAGATCACGAGGCCGATGCGGCAACCGGTCAGGATCGAGGGCATCGCGGCCGGCAGCACCACCTTCCACAGGACGTCGCGCGGCGGCGTCCCGGCGGCGAGCGCCGACCAGATCAGCTTCTGCTCGACCGTGGCGGCGCCGTAATAGCTCGACAGCAGGATCGGAAACAGCGCATCCGCCGCCACCAGCATGATCTTGGATTCGTGGCCGAAGCCGAGCAGCAGCAGGAAGGCCGGATAGAGCGCGACCTTCGGCAGCGGCGCCAGCACGCGCACGATCGGCTTGACGGCGGCGTTGACAGGCGGGCTCACCGCGGCGGCAATTCCCAGGGAAACACCGAGCACCACGGCGATCGCAAAGCCCGCGAACAGCCGGAATAGCGTCGCCACGATGTCCTGCTGGAAGGTGACGCTGGTGAGTTGCTGGCCCATGCGCTGGAACACCTGTCCCGGCGGCGGCAGCAGGGTCGGCGGCGCGTAGCCGAACGACACCAGCCCCTGCCACAGCAGCAGGACCAGCACGATCGGCGCGGCGCCCAGCAGGATGTCGTTGGAGGTGCGCGTCATGAGAAGCTCAGCGGCATGTCGAACTGCGGCTCGGACCAGCGCACCAGCCAGCGCCTGACGACCTCGAACGCCGCATCGAGGCAGATGCCCATGGCGCCGATGATGATGATCATCGCGAACACCGTGTCGTACTGGCCCATGTCGAGCGCGTTGAACAGGATGTTGCCGGCGCCGGACTGCCGCGCGATCATCTCGCTGGTGACCATCGTGATCAGCGCCAGCACCAGGCCGGTACGGCAGCCGGTCAGGATCTCCGGCAAGGCTGCGGGCAGGACGATGCGCAGCAGGCGCTCGCCGGCCGAGAGCCCCATCGCCGCGCCCGACCACAGCATCTTCTCCTCGACCGCCTTGGCGCCCTCGAAGCTGTGGTAGATCACCGGAAGGCTGACGCCGAGGAAGATCACCAGCGTCTTGGAGATGTCGCCGACGCCGAGCCACAGCATGATGATCGGCATCAGCGCCGCCTTCGGCACCGGGTAGATCAGCATCAGCAGCGGATTGAAGAAGGCGGCGGTCGACCGGCTGCGCCCCATCAGCAACCCGAGCGGAATCGAGAACGCAAGCGCGAGCGCGAAGCCGATCGCCATCCGCCGCAGCGAGGCCATGATGTTGATCAGGGATTCCTTGTCGGTGAGGATCGGCGGGATCGCGCGCAGCGATTCCAGCGCGGTCGGGAAGCTGTCGTTCTTGAGCCCGAGCGAGGCGAGCTGCCAAGCCAGCAGCAGGCCGCAGCAGGCCAGAATCGGCGCGAGCGGCTTCGACAGACCATTCATGACGGCAGCTCGTTGTCACCGGAATCGTCGAACATGCGCTCGATGTCGACGATGTATTTCTGATAGCGCGGGTCCAGCAGCAGTTCCTCGCGGCGGCGCGGCCGGGGCAGATCGATGTCGATCACCTCGCGGATTCGGCCGGGCGAGCGCGACATCATGACGACCTTGTCGGACAGGAACACGGCTTCCTCGACCGAGTGGGTCACGAACAGGACCGTCTTACGGTCGCGCTCCCAGATGTCGAGCAGGTCGTTCTGCAGCCGCGTGCGCGTATGCGCGTCGAGCGCGCCGAACGGCTCGTCCATCAGCAGCACCTCCGGCCCGTAGGCCAGCGTGCGGGCCAGCGCGACGCGCTGCTTCATGCCGCCGGAGAGCTCCTTGGGATAGAATTTCTCGAAGCCGGTAAGTCCGACCATGGCGAGCAAAGTCCGCGCGAGCGCCTCGGCCTTCGCCGGCTTCTTGCCCTGCTGCAGCGGACCATACATGACGTTGCCGAGCACGCTCTTCCAGGGAAACAGCGCGAACTCCTGGAACACCGGGCCGCGATCGGTGCCGGGACCGGTGATCGGCTTGCCCTTCATTTTCGCGGTGCCGCTGGTCGGGCTGACGAAGCCACCGACGATGTAGAGCAAGGTCGACTTGCCGCAGCCGGAGGGACCGAGGATCGAGACGAAGGCGCCCTCGCCGACCGTCAGCGAAATGTCCGACAGCGCGGTGTGGTCGCGGCGCGACGAGGTCTTGAACACCTGCGACACGTGATCGATCTCGATGATCGGCGTGGCCGCGCGACGGCCGAGCGGAGTGCCCGCGAGCTGGCCGGGGCGGATCGGGGTCACGTCCATGTCGGCTTCTCTTTCCGATGCAGCACGCTCAAACGCTCCGTGAAATCAGGCAAGACAGACTGCCGCAGATTAGCAAGAAACCTGCCAATCGTCGCCACGCGCGGATCATTCCCGGTCCTGATCGAACCAGGGCCATTCGGCCGGCCCTTCGTGAGTCACGGCGCCGAGCGGTGCCTGCCCAACGAGTTTCGCGTATTTCGCCAGTGCCCCTGCCCTGTGCCGCGGCGGCCGCTGCGACCACGCGCTGCGACGCACCGCGAGCTCGGACTCATCGAGCAGCACGTCGAGCGTGCGCGCCTTCGCATCGATGCGGATCGGATCGCCGTCTTGCACCAGCGCCAGCGGACCGCCGACGAAGGCTTCCGGCGAGACATAGCCGATGCACATGCCGCGGGTGGCGCCGGAGAAGCGGCCGTCGGTGATCAGCGCGACCTTCTCGCCCATGCCCTGGCCATAGATCAGCGCCGTGACGCCGAGCATCTCGCGCATCCCAGGACCGCCGACCGGACCCTCGTTGCGGATGATCAGCACCTCGCCGGCCTGATAGTTGCGTGCGCGCACCGCGGCGACGCAGGCCTCCTCGTCCTCGAACACCCGCGCGCGGCCCTCGAACACCAGGTTCTTGAGGCCGGCAACCTTGATGACGGCGCCGTCGGGCGCGAGGTTGCCCTTGAGGACAGCGACGCCGCCATCCGCCATGATCGGCCTGGCCGGGCTGAACACGATCTCGCCGTCCGGCGCATTGGCCGCGCCATATTCCTCAGCCAGCGTGCGGCCGGTGACCGTGATGCAGGAGCCGTCGATGTGGCCGCTCTCGATCAGCGCGCGGATCACAACGGCGGCGCCGCCGATGTCGTAGACGTCCTTCGCCGTGTACTTGCCGCCCGGCCTGAGATTGCCGATCAGCGGCGTGCTCGCGAAGACCTCGCCGACATCGTCGAGCGTGAAACGGATGCCGGCCTCATTGGCGATCGCCGGCAGATGCAGCGCGGCGTTGGTGGAGCCGCCGGTGGCCGCGACAATGGCCGCCCCGTTCTCCAGCGCCTTGCGGGTGACGATGTCGCGCGGCAGCGGCCCGCCGCGCGCGAGCATCTGCATGATCAGGCGTCCGGCCTGACGCGCGACGTGCGCTCGCTCGGCATAGACGCCGGGAATCATCGAGACGTTGGGCATCGACAGGCCCATCGCCTCCGACAGCATGCCCATGGTGTTGGCGGTGAACTGCCCGGCGCAGGCGCCGATCGTCGGGAGGCAGGTCCGCTCGATGCCTTCGAGCGTCCGTGCATCGATCTCGCCGGTCATGTAGCTGCCGACGGCCTCGTAAGAATCGAGCACCGTGAGCGTCCGGCCCTGGTAGTTGCCGGGCAGCGCGCTGCCGCCATAGATGAAGATCGACGGCACGTTGCAGCGGACCATGCCCATCATGACGCCGGGCAAGGTCTTGTCGCAGCCGCCGAAGCCGATCAGCGCGTCATAGGCGAGGCCATGGACGACGGCCTCGATGGAGTCGGCAATCAGCTCGCGCGAGAACAGAGAGAACTTCATTCCCTCGTGGTTCATGCTGATGCCGTCGGAGACCGAGACGGTGGCGAACTCGCGCGGCGTGCCGCCGGCCTCCGAGATGCCCGTCTTGGCCGCATCGACCTGGAAGTCGTGCGTCATGTTGCAGGGCGTCTGCTCGCCCTTCTGGCTGACGACGCCGATCATCGGCTTGGCGATGTCGGCATCATCCAGCCCCATCGCGCGCATGAAGGCGCGGTGCGGGGCGCGATCGAGCCCCTCCACCGTCACGCGCGATCGCAGCTTCCTCATCGACAAGGCTCCGCGCCGGCCGCCTACTGGATCGGCGCGACGATCGTCGGATGCTTGAACTGGGCGACGTCGAGCTTCGGCAGCATGCCGGTCTCGGCGTAGATGTCGAGCATCTTCTGGATCGCCGGGAAGTTCGGCGCGGCGACCGGATCGCGGCCGAAATCATTGTCCTTCAGCAGATAGGTGTCGATGACGGCAACCGGCGCCTTCATGACCTCCGACACCACCTTCAAGGTCTCGTCGCGATTGGCGAGCGCCTTCTTCATGCCCGTCGTGATGTCGCGGACATAGGCCTTCACCAGCTCCGGGTTCTTGTCGACGAAGTCGGCGCGGCAGGCCTCGAGGATGTGCACGATGTTCGGCATCGCCTCGGACAGCGAGAACAGCTTGCGGGTGCCGCCCTTGGCCTCGGCGCGCGCTGCAAAGGGTTGATTCATGTTGACGGCGTCGACGCGGCCCTGGCGCAGCGCATCCTCCGACACCGCGAAGCCGACCTCGACCAGCTTGATGTCCTTGGCGGGATCGAGCCCGGCCTGCTTCAGCAGCATGTTGAACGGCCCTTGCGTGCCGCCACCGATCACGGAAATGCCGACCGTCTTGCCCTTCAGGTCGGCGATGGTCTTGATCGGGGAATCGTCCTTGACCGCCCAGTAGACCGAGAAACCGCCCGGCTTCTCATAGACGTGCTGGGCGACGATGTAGGCCTTGAGGCCGCCGCCGACCACGCCGTTCGCCAGCGACAGCGGCGCCTGCGTGGCGCAGTCGAGCGCGCCGGCGGCGAGCGCCTGCGTCATCGGTGCCGTTCCCTGGAACTGGGTCCACTCGATGTTGTAGGTCTTGCCGAGATCCGGAAATTCGGTGGGCCGCTTCATCATCCAGTACTTGGATTCTTCCGCCGGGATGGTCCAGCCGACGCGGATCGTCTGCTGTGCGAATGTCGGCCCCGCGCTCGTCACCAAAGCCATCGCCGCGAGTGCCGCCAGCATCGATCGTTTCCGCATCACGCCCCTCCGCCATTCAAAAAGCAACCTCGCGGAGAATGTTTCATGTCTCAAATATCTGTGCAAGCGCGGAAAACGCCCGCCTTTGCCTGCCCCATGGGCAAGCCCGCCTTGCAGCGCGACAAGGGCGGATCATCGTGAAGTGCCGCGTTCCGTGTGCCGCGGCGCTGTCGACAACGCAAGGTCGCACGCCCCAAGGTGGCGAGAGTGGCCATTCGGCCGACTGGCGTTGCCGCGTCGCACGCGCTAGGGAGAGGCCCCGAATTGACCTTTTGAGGAGTTCTTCGATGTCGATCCAGCGTTTCGAAATTGGCCCGCGCATGAGCCAGGTCGTCGTTCACGGCAATACCGTCTATCTCGCCGGCGTCGTCGCGCAGAAGACGGCCGGTGAAAGCGTTACCAAGCAGACCGAGGAGATTCTCTCGATCATCGACGGCCATCTCGCCAAGGCCGGCACCGACAAGTCGAAGCTGTTGTCGGCGACGATCTACCTCACCGACATCAAGACATTCGGCGAAATGAACGCCGTGTGGGACGGCTGGGTCTCGGCCGGCAACACCCCGGCTCGCGCCACCGTAGAGGCCGGGCTTGCCGCGCCGCAATACACCGTCGAGATCATGGTGATCGCGGCGAAGTAGGCGCTGGGTCGCCGCGCACTAGTCGGTGTCGCGGCGACCAGTGTTGCGATTGAGCGGATCACGCCGCTCGCGCCTGAGCCCTTCCGGAAGCACCGGCTCGGTGCCGGGCAACGGCTTGGCCCGCACGTCGGCGCCCCACTGCTCCTGCTGGTGGGGCGTCGTTTTGTCCTTGACCTGTTGCGGCTGCGGCAGACCGTCCTTGCTGACGGGGTCGTAGGCGCCGGAGCGCAGGTCGCGGGTGTCTCGGCCTGTCATGATCCTTCAACAAGCCTTCTCCAGCATTCGTTCCTGATCGCCGGCATGGAACAGATGCCTTCCTGCCGCCACAGGACGACCGGGTCCGCGAGGAGCATAAGTCGCGCGTCGCAACATCAGATGAGCGCAGTGGCGGTCGGCGTCGACGCGATGATGATGCGGACGAGCGCTGGCGATGCAGCCACGGTCAGGACTGCGGCCGCAGCGGCGCGCCCTCGCGGATGCCATCGACCTTTACGGCGAGCCGCTTGATCTTGTCGTAAAGCGTCTGCTTCGGAATGCTCAGCAGCGCCGCGGTCGCCGGCACGTCGCCGAGCTTGCGGCGCAACGCATCCTCGATGATCGAGCGCTCGATGTTCTCCAACTGCCGTGGCAGCGACAGCTCCGAGGCTGCGGCGCCCGAGCGGTCGAGGACCTTGCGGTCGAGCACACCGAGCACGAAGCGGTCGGCGACGTTGCGCAACTCGCGCACGTTGCCCGGCCATGAGTAGCCGAGCAGCAGCGACATGGTCTGCTCGTTCACGATCGGCGCGTCGCGCTCGAACCGCTTGGCGGCCTCGAGGGTGAAGTGCTCGAACAGGATCGGGATATCCTCGCGGCGTTCGCGCAACGGAGGCAGCTCGATGAAGGCGACGCCGAGACGATAATACAGATCGGCGCGGAACAGCTTCTGCTCGCTGAGCTCGAGCAGATTGGCCTTGCTGGCCGCCACCACGCGGCAGTCCACCGCCACGGGCTTGTTGGAGCCGACGCGCTCGACCGAGCGGTCCTGCAACGCCCGCAGCAGCTTCACCTGCACGCTGAGCGGCATGCTCTCGATTTCGTCGAGGAACAGCGTGCCGCCATGGGCATATTCGATCTTGCCGATCCGCTGCTTGGTCGCGCCGGTGAAGGCGCCGGCCTCGTGGCCGAACAATTCGCTCTCAACCAGTGATTCCGGCAGGCCGCCGCAATTCACCGCGACATAGTTGCCGCCGCGCCGGGCGCTGTGAGCGTGCAGGCAACGGGCGACGACGTCCTTGCCGGTGCCGGTCTCGCCATAGATCGTCACGTCGACATTGGTCGAGGCCAGATTGGCGACGAGGCGGCGCACCTCCTGGATCTGCGGCGAGCGCCCGAGCAGGCTCGCCTCGATGCCCTGGCGGTCGGCGAGCGCCGAGCGCAAGGTGCGGACTTCGAGCGTCAGGCGACGCTTGTCGAGGGCGCGGCGCACGACGGAGACGAGCTGCTCCGACGAGCACGGCTTCTCGATGAAGTCATAGGCGCCGTTGCGCATCGCTTCCACGGCCATCGAGATGTCGCCATGACCGGTGACCAGGATGACCGGCAGGTCCGGATCGAGCCGGTGCAGCTCGGACAGCCACTCGGTGCCGCTCTTGCCGCGCAGCCGCACGTCGGAGACCACCACGAACGGCATGTCGGCGCGAACGATTCCGCCTGCGGCTTCGGCGGAGGCGAACGGCGTCACCGACAGGCCGGCGAGCTGCAGCGCCTGGACGGCGCCGATGCGGACATCCTCGTCGTCCTCGACATAGATCACGCCGACCGGTTGCTCAGGAGTCATGTGGGAACCTCTTCAATCGGCAAGCGGCAGCAGCACGATGAACTCGGCGCCGGACGGCTCAAGATTGCGCGCCCGCAGCTCGCCGCCGAACGACCGCGCGATGTGATTGGCGATGACGAGCCCAAGTCCGAGACCCTTGCCGGCCGGCTTGGTCGTGACGAAGGGCTCGAACAGGCGCGGCAGGACATCGGCGGCGATCGCCGGGCCGCTGTTGGCGATGGCGATGCGGCACTGCCCCTCCTCACGCACGGCGCAGATGTGGATGGACTTCCGCGCGGCGCCCTCGACGGCATCGAGCGCGTTGGCGATGATGTTGCAGAGCAGTTGCTCGAGCCGGATCTGATCGGCCCTGACACGAAGCTCGGGCGCGAGATCGATGGTCACGTCGACATGGCCGTCCTTCACCCGCGCGCCGAGGATCTTGAACGTCTCGGACAGGGCCTGCTCGACCGCGACGGCATCGAGCGGCGCGTTCGATTTGTAGGCGAAAACGCGCAACTGGCCGGTCAGGCGCGCGAGACGGCGGACCATCTCGCCGATGCGGATGAGATTGCCGCGGGCCTCGCCGATCATGCCGCGATCGACGAATTGCACGGCATTGTCGGAAGCGGTCTGCAGCGCCGCCAAGGGCTGGTTGATCTCGTGCACCATGCCGGCCGACATCTGGCCGAGCACGGCAAGCTTGCCGGCATGGACGAGCTCGTCCTGCGCGGCGCGCAATTCGGCGGTGCGCTCCTGCACCCGCATTTCCAGCCGATCATTGGCGGCCTGCAGCGCGGCCTGGCTCGCCAGCCGCTGCCGGATCTCGCGGCGTCGCTGCGCCAGCAGGCCGAGCGCCAGCAGCGCCACGATGCTGGCGAGACCCGAGAGCGTGCCGATGATCAAGGCCGTCCGCCGGATCGGCGTCTCGTCGTCGAGCAGCAGCAGCTGCCATTGCCGCCCGTTGAGCGGACGCTCGTCGACGCTGTAGACTGCGCCGCGCTCGGTCGCGACCTGGCCGCCGCGATCGGTCCTCTCCATGAAGGTCCAGTCGAGCGGCGCGAGGCTGGAGCTGCCATAGGGCTTCGACGTCGCGATTTCCTCGAGCGCATCCACCGAGAGCGGCGTCAACGGGCGGAAGCGCCATTCCTCGCGCGAGGCGAGAATGGTGACGCCGCGGGCGTCGACCAGAAGCATGTCGGCACCGCGGTTGCGCCATTCGCGCTCAAAGGCATCGAGATTGACCTTGACGACGGCGACGCCGATCGTCCGTCCCTGTTGCTTGACCGCATAGGACAGGTAATAGCCGGCGCGCGCGCTGGTGATGCCGATGCCGAAGAACGCGCCGCGGCCGGTCGCCAGCGCCTGGCGCATATAGGGCCGGTAGGACAGGTTGCTGCCGACCGGCGTTCCCGGCTGATCGAAGTCGGCGGCGGCGATCGCATCACCGGCGACGGTGAGGACATAGAGGTTGTCGGCGCCGGCCAGCAGATTGATCGACTTCAGATGCAGGCTGACGCTCTGCTGCAGCGCGCGATCGTCCGGCGTGCCGAGCAGCCGGAAGACATCGGGCGAGGTCTCCAGCAGCGAGGGCAGATATTCGAAGCGCGAGAGGTAGCCGTCGAGCTGCGCGGCCTCGACCGCCAGCCGCTGCTGGGCCGCGGCGTGCCGCTGATCGAGCCCGCGGGAAAAGGCAATGGCATAGCCGAGCCATGCCGCGACGCCGACCAGCGCAGCCGCCATCACTCCGCGAACGACCAAGCCCGCGCGCCTGCGGACCACCGCGGTGACGTCGGGATGTCCCTCGAGGCCGATCCGGAATGGAAGGTCCGTCATTCCCTTTTCCAGGCCCATCATGTCCAGGCCCATCACGCCCCGGACCCATGTACCGGGCCGGGCCTGCCGTATCCGTAATTGTGCTGCAAGTCTAAGGTCTTGCCGGGCAATAGGCGACAACAAAATCGGCCGGGCCGACGCCAGGACGCCCTCGTCAGTGCAGCTTGACGTGCGGCTCGGTGCGGCGGGTGATCAGGCGCGCCAGCGTGTCCAGCGTCACCTTGGCGAGCCCGTGCAGCGCGTATTCGTGCATCTTGTAGAGCGACAGATACATCATGCGCGCGAACAGGCCTTCGAATACCAGATTGCCGCCGACCAGCGCGCCCATCATCGAGCCGACCGTGCTGAACTCGCCGAGCGACACCAGCGAGCCGAAATCGTGATAGCGGTAGTCCGCCAGCGGCTCGCCCCTGACGAAGCGCGGAATCTGCTTGTAGAGGTGCGAGGCCTGCTGATGCGCGGCCTGCGCCCGCGGCGGCACGTTGCCGCGCTCGCCCCAGGAGCAGGCCGAGCAGTCGCCAATGGCGAAGACGCGCTCGTCGCGCGTGGTCTGCAGGGTCTGCCTGACCACGAGCTGGTTGATGCGGTTGGTTTCCAGCCCCGCGATGTCCTTCAGGAAGTCGGGCGCCTTGACGCCCGCGGCCCAGACGATCAGCTCGGCCGGGATGACGCGGCCGTCGGCGAGGCTCACCTTGTCGGGCCCGACCTCGGCGACCTTGGCGCCGACGAGCACCTCGACGCCGAGCTTTGCGAGCAGCTTCTCGGTCTCGCGCGAGACCCGCTCAGGCAACGCCGGCAGCACCCGGCCCGCGGCTTCGATCAGCGTGATCCTGATGTCCTTCTCGGCGTCGACCTGGTCGAGACCATAGGCCACCACCTCGCGGGTCGTGCGATGCAGTTCCGCGGCCAGCTCGACGCCGGTCGCGCCGGCGCCGATGATCGCGACCTTGAGCTGGTGCGGCGCGATCGGCGAGGACTGCGAATGGACGCGGATGCAGGCGTTGACCATGCGCTCGTGGAAGCGCCGGGCGTCGTGCTGCGATTCCAGCTTGATCGCGTGGTCGACCACGCCGGGCGTGCCGAAATCATTGTTCTGGCTGCCGATGGCGATGACGAGCACGTCATAGGGGATGGTCCGCCGCGGCGTGACCTCGCGCCCCTCCGCATCGAGATAGGGCGCCACCAGCACCTCGCGCTTGTCGCGGTCGAGGCCGATCATGTCGCCGATGCGGTAGTGGAAGCCGTGCCAATAGGCCTGGGCGAGATAGTCGACCTCATGGGCCGAGAGGTCCATGCTGCCCGCGGCGATCTCGTGCAGCTTCGGCTTCCAGACATGGGTGCGGTTGCGCTCGACCAGGGTGACGTCGAGCTTGCCCCTGCGGCCGTATCTGTCTCCGAGCCGGGTCGCGAGCTCCAAGCCGCCGGCGCCGCCGCCGACGATCACGATGCGAGGGACACCAGGCTGCGCAACGGCCATCATCGAACCTCTCCAAGGGTGACCGCGGCGCGACGGCATGACTCCGATGTCACGCCGGTGACGTCGTCCCTCCGGCACCGCCGCCCCAGCCAGCGCGACCATGTTCACGATACGCCGTATCGTCGCGATGGCGTCGGAACCTGCTCGGCCTTGCGGCAACAGGCGGGATGCCTCCACGGTAAGCCCCTGCCCGCCGCCACCTTAGCAGATTATCCGAGATGTTGGCGGCATCGCGATTGGGCATGGCCGCGGCCGGCGCCACCGACGCTGGAATGCGACGGCAGCGCCCCCACGACCGCAGGCCTATCCCGTCGTGACCGCGACTTCGACGTCGGCCGGGTCGATATCGCGATCGAGCGCGATGCGCAGCTTGTCGCGATCGAGCTCGCCTTCCCACCACGCCACGATCACGCAGGCGACGCCGTTGCCGCACAGATTGGTCAGTGCGCGGCACTCGCTCATGAACTTGTCGATGCCGAGCACGATCGCCATGCCGGGAACGAGCTCCGGCCGCACAGCCGCCAGCGTTCCGGCCAGGGTGATGAAGCCGGCGCCGGTGATGCCCGAGGCGCCCTTCGAGGTCAGCATCGCGACCAGCAGGATCGTGATCTGCTCACCGAAGGACAGGTGAACGTTCATCGCCTGCGCAATGAACAGCGTCGCCAGCGTCATGTAGATGTTGGTGCCGTCGAGATTGAACGAGTAGCCGGTCGGAACCACCAGGCCGACGACCGGCTTGGAGCAGCCGAGGCGTTCAAGCTTCTCCATCATCTGCGGCAGCGCGCTCTCGGACGACGAGGTGCCGAGCACGATCAGCAGCTCGTCCTTGATGTATTTGAGGAACTTGAAGATCGAGAACCCGGCAATGCGGGCGATGATGCCGAGCACGACCACGACGAAAGTGAGCGCGGTGAGATAGAAGGTCGCGATCAGGCCGGCGAGGTTGCCGAGCGCCTGCGGCCCGTAGCGGCCGATGGTGAAGGCCATGGCGCCGAAGGCGCCGATCGGAGCGGCCTTCACCACGAGGGCGATGACGCCGAAGATCGCGTGCGCGGCGTCGTCGATGAACGCGCGCATCGTATGGCCGCGCTCGCCGAGCGTCATCAGCGATATGCCGAACAAAATCGAGAACAGCAGCACCTGCAGGATCTCGCCCTGCGCGAACGCTCCCACCACCGTGTCCGGGATGATGTGGAGCACGAAGTCGACCGACTTCATCTCGCTCGCCTGCTTGGCGTAGTTGGCGACGGCGGCGGCGTTGCTGCTCTGGCCCTGGAAGCCTGCCCCGGGCTGAATGAAATTGCCGACGATGAGCCCGAGCGCGAGCGCGAAGGTCGAGACGATCTCGAAATAGATCAGCGCCTTGACGGCGACGCGGCCGACCTTCTTCACCTCGGAGACATGCGCGATGCCCGACACGACGGTGCAGAAGATGACCGGCGCGATCACCATCTTGATCAGCTTGACGAAGCCGTCGCCCAGCGCCTTGATCCATTCGTTCCTGCCGAGCTCGGGCCAGAGCCAGCCGACGATGACACCGAGCACGATCGCGAACAGGACCTGCACATAGAGGACCCGGTAGAACGGTTTCTGCGGCGCCGCGGCCGCTGTGGTGGTTGCAGACATCGAATCTTCTCTCCCTGATCTCACTCGGTCTATCTCTCTGGTCTGCCTATGACCCGCTTCCGCGCGGGCTCCATTGCGTGCCGGGGCAACGTCGTGCGTCTGGACGCGGGCCGCGCCGGGGGCGGACCCGAGAAGCTCGCACAGGCGGGATCGCCTGTCGCCGGGTCTCAGGTCAGGAATGAGCTGTGGGCTGGCATCCGGACGTCCCCTCGCATCTGTTGTTCTGGAGCTGGCGCTCGTTTGGCGGCTCAGTAAGCAGCAATCGTGCCAGCGGAGCGGCGCCGCATGAGGCGCCTGCATGTCCTTCAGTTTGCTACGATTTGTGAACCATCACGCGGCGCGCGACCAAGCCACAGCCCTCGACCTGTCTGGACTTCCGGAAATTTGCCGTCGCAGGCGCCCGAAACATCGGACACGCCGGCGACATGGTTCCCACCGGCAATATCCAGCCCTGCCTGTCGCGCTCGACCTGGCTGGGGCGGGAGGGATCGAACCTCCGAATGGCGGAATCAAAAGTTGCGCGGTCCGCTATACAAATCAACGCGCATTCTGAAACACAGAGAGAAACCGACCCTGGGTTTTCCAATAGGTTACATCGCTATTCGGAACGCGAGCCGGCCTACGGACTGCCAAATCGGTCTCGAACCACTTCCCGGGTTGCGGGCGCGTCAGGGCAAGCGTGAAGAACAGGGCGAATGACCAATGAGCCATCATTGGCTATTCTCGCGCCTTGATCGCAAACGCGAGGCGCCCGCGGCGCCCGTCGCATCCGAGTGTTGAACTCGGCTATTGGCTTCGCCAGAAGTTGCCGCGGCTGCAGAGTAGATGATGGCCAATTCCATGGGCGGCTAGCGAGCCCAGGGCGACTTTGGAATCTGAGCGATCGGAGTTAACTATCAGCGCGCCAATCGAACACCGGGCTGGTCGCCGTCGATGAATTGCACGCCTCCCGCCTCCAGGGCGCGCCTGACGGCCGCCAAATTGTTGATTGACGGGATCCGGCCGCCTTTTTCGAAATCGCGAATGGTACTCTCACTCAAATTGGACCGAGCAGCCAATTCAGCCTGAGACCAGTCGAGCAGACCACGAGCTGCCCGAGATCGATCGGGAGTCATCAAACAGCCATTTCATGGGACGCATCGATCGCCGGCTCGGAGAATTCCTCCATGCGGCGGTTGGCCAACTGCGAGCAAGGAAATCGTTGCCGGGATGGAGACCTGCTCGGCCAGCCGAACGCCGGATGCGGTCAACCTACCTTGCTCATGACGTTGACCAGATCGGCATCGGCAGGCGCGTCGGCAGGAACCAGGGTCGGAGAGGTCGCACGTTGTGGCCGCACGGACTGAGCCGTGGCGACAACGCTCGAGCGGCCGACGATGATGTGGGCGGTGATGACAGCCGGAACGCCGAGCCCGAACGCAATGTGGACCGTGCTGATCCAGGGCCGAAGCGCTTCGGATCCGACGTAGTAGAGCCCGAACGCCGTCGCGATGAGCAGACCATACATCGCGAGGCTGACGATACCGGTCGCTCGATTCTTCCCGGCACGCCACGCGCGCTGGACGTGCAGGGGACCGAGCGCCCCAAGCAGCAACAGCGTCACCATCGCGGATCCGCCATGCATGCTCAGCAGGTATGCGGCGGCCTGCTGCCACATCTCGCTGTCCAGCTCCGTGCGGGTCTTCATCTGGTCGGCATAGATCCACAGCGCGCCGCTGGCGAACAAGAGCCCGAGAATTCCGTAGAGGGCGAACCGAAACAAGCCTTTAAGCCGCATGCTGGTGAACTCCTTGCCAGTCCGGTGTCGTATGAATGTCGCCGTTCGCCGCAATCAACATGGCGCTCGCCTGGAAGCGCGCCAATGACGCCGCGGACTGCTCGCCGGCGACCATGACGACCTTGGTCAGCGCGTCGGCAACCATGCAGGTTGGCGCGCTCACGGTGGCGCCGTGGGCCGCCCCTGTGGGCAGCCGGGTCGAAGGCGTGACGACCGCCGTCTCCATCGTCTCGGTCGAACGAAACGGGTCGAAGCGGCGCGCCGACGAGGCGAGCGCCGCATTGCGCACTTCGACCTGGCACAAAAGCCTGTCCGGGAAACGCGGGTCGCGAATGTGGACGATGCGGGCATCGGGCCCGAAGGCGGCGAGGTCCCCACCTGCATTGACCATTGCGGAGCGCACGCCGCGGCTCTGCAACGCCGCGATCGCGCGGTCCACGGCGAACCCCTTGGCGATGCCGCCGAGATCGATCTTGACGGCGGAATCGCGGAAACGGACGCGGTCGTCGGCGAGCAACTCGATCGCAGTCGACTGCGGGACATCCGCTTGCGCCGTCGAGCCCACAGACGGCTTTGCCGCGCCGGCGACGGCAACGTCGAAGGCGCCGTCGGAGTGATGGGTCACATCGAGCGCCATCTTCAGCACGGCGTAGGTCCAGGAATGCACCTTCACGACGCCGCTCGATGCCGCGCGGTTCAGCCGCGACACGTCGCTGTCGGGATCGTGGAAACTCATCAGCCGATGCACGTCGGTCACCGCGGAAAACGCCGCTTCAACGGCATTCTCCGCATCGCAGCGGCGTGCATCCGTGACGTCGATCTCGACGAATGTCCCGAGCAGAGCCCGTGCTCGTCGAAGGCTAGCGGAAGTGGCTGGCATGATACGACAGCACCTTCTTAACGCCCTCGGTCAAATGGGTAGAGGACAGCGTAGCGCCCGAGATGTTGCGAATGTCGGAGTTGATGCGAAGCTCGTTCTGACTGCTCTTGCCGACGAACTGACCGAGCCAGCTGGCATCGTGCACCTCGCCGCCATAGGATTCGCGATAGTTCAGAATGTCGACGCGACGCACCCGCCCGTCGGGTCCGACGGCAACCGTGTAGTCGATCAGGAGGTGCTTGCCGACGACGTGATCGTAATAGAAGTAGCCGCCATTGCTCGACTTCCATACCCTGCCCGGCTGGACTTCGGAAAAGCTGGCTCCCGGAAAAGCGGCCTTCTGCGCCTCTTCGACGCTCATGTACTGAATGGCATGGGCCGGTGCGGCGATCGACATGACGGCCACGGCGGGCGCCGTCCATTTCAACCAATCGCTCATCTCGTCCACCTCAACTTTGTTTCCATGGTACGCCCTCCCTCGCCGAACGCATTTTCGTCTTCTCAGGGCATCGATCGCTGTCAACCTCTCCTGCGAAGCCGTCTAAACCGCCGCAGCGACGCTCCGAACCATCCAGTTCAGTGCGACGATGAACCCGAGCGATCGATCACACTTTGCCTCGGCAACAGCCCTACCCGTTCGCGGGTCTGCCTCCGTCCTTGCGACGTTCGCAACCAAGCGCGCTGCAAATGGCTCCGAATGTCAGTCGAGAGAGTAGTGTTTCGATTGCGGCGAATTGCCGCGTCGATGTTGGCGATTTGCCGGAGCGGCTGGGGAATAACAATGTTGCTGCAGATCGCCACATCGCGGGGACCCGCGCTCGCGCAGCTTGCGGCACGCGAGCCTGACATTTCAAAGTCATGCAAAGACGTTTGCAGCTGTTTAGATCGATTCAAAATGCGTAATCCCTTCTTCGAACAGGACCTGGAAAGCGCGTCGCGTTTGGCAGGCGATCGTCCTTCGCGGCAGTAAGGCGGCCGCGCATGAGCATCGCTGCGCACAAACGAAGGTCGGCGCCGCAGATGTGGCGCCGACCTCGTGAACGACATGGCAGAAGACCGCTGCCGCAACTACCACGGCATCTGGTTCATTGCCTCCCACGGATTGCCGCCATAGGGCGAGGGCACGACCTTGATCTTCGCCATCATGCCCCCGTCCTCATGTTCGAGAATATGGCAGTGATAGACGAACTCGCCGACCTGTGAGAACGGGATATCAACCACCACGGGCTTCGACGTGCACTGCCCGTTCCGCCACTGCTCGATGCTGCAGACCCCGCTCTGGGATTCCATTACTTCCGGGACGTTCGGAGTCGCGACGCCGAGCGGGACGTTGTCCTGCAGCATGCCCCCGCCGATGCTCCTGTTCAGCGATACCGACAGCGGCGTGTTCTCCCCCGCCTTGCTGTTGACGGTCCGGAAGCGCGTCTGGTGAATGTGGAAGTTGTGATTTTCCGTCGACAGCTGCACCAGCTCCCAGGTCTCGTGGACGGGGCGCTGTCCCGGCGCGAGCGGCAGACAGACGATGTTCTGCGACGGGTCGAACTGGCTCACCGGGAGCTGGGTGCCGGGCACGGGGTTGCCGTTCTGATCGACTTCCTCATAGCCGAGACCGAAGGTGCCGTCGTCGGTCAGGTCGGCGATGCCGAAGAATATCCGGCGGCGATGCCCCGCCGGCAGCGGACGGCAGCCGGCACGCAGCGGCGCGGCGTTCGCGTACGGCACCTTGGCATCGAGGATGCCGGACGGCTGCATGGTCGCCAAGGCGTCTCCCCTGATGTCCATGGCGTAGGCGATGTGATTGCGCCAACCGCGCTGGTGGAAGTGCACCTTGGCAAGATCGACCGCCGGCCACTGGTCGCCGCTGCCCATCGTCAGTCCGGCCATCTTGAAGGTCGCGGAGGCGGACCGCCCGAGGCTGGCGATCGCGCCTGTCGCGGGATCGCGATAGGTGACGAACACCTCGGTGCGCGAGCTCGGCATCATGACCATCTGGGTGACGCAGACCGGCTTCGAATGGAAGCCCGACGTCGGCGACGGCGGACAGGGAACGACCCTGAAGCGGGCGCCGCCGAGACGAACCATGGTGTCCATCGTCGTATCCTGCGGCAGGTTCACGCTCACGCCGTCGACCGAGATCAGCTGCATGACCATCGGCTTCTGCGTCTCGTCATCGGTCAGCTGAAGATTGTAGGACAGGCTGCCGGACGCATTGGTGAGCCGCCAGACCTCGCCATCGGGATCGGTGACCTTGATCTTCGGGAACGTCTGGCCGTTGACCGTGAAGAACCATTTGCCGCCGGAGAAGTTGGAGCCGCCATCGGTCGACAGATCGACGCCCGGGCACGACCCCTCACGCACTTCGGAGCTGTCTGCCGGAAACTGGGCGCAGAAGCCCGGATCCTGCTGGTTGATCACCTCGCCCGGCTGGACGTCCACTGGACCGCTGTCGAACTGCACCGGGCCGCCGGGCGCGACCTGAAGATCCTTCAGGATCAGATGGCGCACGCTCGCGTCCGGAAACGGCGAATGCCTGGCATCGCCATGCGCGTAGTCCGAGACCTCGCCGACCGAGATGATGCCGGCCAGTCCCTGCGAGACCTGGTTGAGCGAGATGCCGTGGATGTGCGGGTGAAACCAGAACTGGCCCGACGGGTGGTTGCGCGGAATCTCGATGCGGTAATCCGCGGAGTCCATCTTGTTGGAGCCGTGCTGATGGGTGGTCTGCGGCACCGGCATGCCGTTGGCCGAGTTGAAGATCTGAACGAAGACGTAGTCCCCGAACGTCTGGTCGGTCAGCGTCGGCGCGCGCGGCTCGACGATCAGCCCATGGGTATGCAGGTTGGTCGGATTCCGAAACAGGTTGGCCTGGCCGGGATCGGTGTTGTGATTCACCTTGGCCGGGTCGAGCTGCGGCAGCTGGTTCACCAGCCTGATCTTCAGCGTATCCCCCTTCTGCAGCGCCAGCCGCACGCTACCATAATCCGCCACCGCGGCGCCGGCAGGGCATTTGTCGCCTGAGGCCGGCCGCCGACAGATCTCGTAGACCCAGCCGGTCGGGTTCATCGGCGAGCCCCCAGGGGGCTCATAGGTGATCGTCGAGATCGGCTTGGGGCGCGCGATCATCAGCAGATCGAGCACGCCATGCCAACTCCTGAACACCGTCGGCTCGGCCAGATCATGGGCCTGCGCCGCAGGACCCGCAACGGTCAAACCGGCCAACATCGCGGCCGCCGATGTCAGTAATCGCAGAGTTGGCTTGCGCACACGCCCAACTAACATGCCTGATCCCCATCTGGCTCGAGATACACCGGTAGGAACGATCACCGTCCCCGGGATGCGGAATTCGAATGAGCAGTCCGAACTCATCAGCCGATCTGCCGCATCGTCCCCTCAGCCTTCGTCGCCATGTCGGGTGGCTCCTTTGTGACGTTTTCTTTCGCTTTGTGAGAATTGCCGACCGGCGTTTAAGAATCGATCTAACTACACGTCCAGACGCCTGCGTTGTGCGCGTGGCGGACAGCAGCGACACAAAAACGACAACCAGCTCTCGTAGCTCGCCATGAAGCTCATGAGATCGTGTCGGACGCGAACGCTGCCGGACATGTTTGTGAGTGCCCCGCTCCGAGGAGACCGAACGATGCTGCTTGCTGTTGTTCTCGCATGGGCCTGCAACGTAACCGGCATGGCCTGTGGAGCACCGACCACCGAGATCATCCAGAAAGCCTACGAGCAGGAGGCGCCGTCATCCGGCGTCCGCCACGACAAGGGCCTCAAGATCGTCGAGGCGACCTGCGACAAGGGCGACCAGGGCGGGCGTTTCCTGTGCCAGGTCTCTTTCGTATCGGAGGACGACCCCGACAAGCGCCTGTATTTCGACATCGTCTCCGCGGCTCTCACGGACAAGGGATGGGTGCTGACGAGCGGATTGTGCAAGCGCTGAGCGCCATCGACCGAGAGCCGCATCGCTTTTGTCGGTGCGGCCTGCCGGCGCCTATCATCACGCTTCGATCCAGATCGGATCCATCCTTACAATTGACGGCGTCCCGAGCGTTGGCGTTGATGCATCCGGAGCAGCCTCGACTCGGGCGACAGAAAGGGCGGCCCTGCTTGAGCCAGCGGAGGCGCAGTGGGGGTTGACGGTATCTGCGCAAAGCTTTCGTTAGCTGAATTTGTCGGCTGGGCCGGCGCCTGCGCCGGCAGCAGCGTGAGAACGGTGACGTCCTCACCCCGTTGCAGCGTGACCGATCTCGCCTCGACGAGACGCAGCGTCCAACCCTGATAGTCCGCGCCGGTTCTGATCCGCAACGGCGTCTTGCTGCTCGTATCGACGAACACCGCAAGGCCGCGGTCTCCGTTCACGACGGTGCCGACGAGCGCGAGTTGCGGCCTTTCCGGTGCGGGCGGCCCCTGCACCACCGGAGCCTCCACGACGGCCGGCAGCGGAGCCTCCGTCGGCGGAGGGCGGCGCGACGGCGAAAATAGCGGGCGCTCGCGCGTCGCCGACAGCTGCTCGAGCGGAATGCCCCATAATGGGTTGCCGGTTCGCGATGGCGTTCGCTGCGCGATGGACGAGGCTTGCGCCGTTCCGTTCGGCTGTTCGGCGGAGACCGCTCCCGAGACGTCCAGACCGGCCGAATGGGCGATGCCGAACGCCGACGCCACCGCCAGAACGCTGCAACAGCCGATCATGCAAAGCTTCGCGCGACTACTCATTGCGGGCCCTGCCACTGTCCGGAGACCGTCATCAGCACGCGTAATTTTCCGCCGGATGCCGCCGCGGGCGCGTTCCCCTCGACGACAAGTTCGTCGACGAACAGACAGGGCATGCCGGCCTCCAGATCGTAGAGGATCGGCTGCAGATCGGACTGACCGGCCTCGAAGCTCGCGCTCCCGCTGATATGACCGTCCTTGGCGCGGGGGCCCTGCACATCGAGCTGCGACGACGACACGCTGCCGCCGTGACGCGTCACCACGTCGCCGAGGCGCTGCAGCAGCGCTGCTCCTGCCACGGTCACCGTCGGTCCTTCGAGAAAGGCCGATCCCGTCATGCCGGCATCGCCGTTGCCGTCCTGACGTGCGGCCGCCATGCTGTGGGCGTCCAGCAAATGAAGTGTATCGGCGAGCGAGGTCACCTCGCTGCGCTGATCGATCATGCTCTTGATCGACAGCACCGTGACCGAGATCAGCACGATCAGCAGTCCCGCATAGGCGGCGGCGGCGATCGAGGGCGATGCGGAATTGTCCGTGACGAGCTTTGCGACGCTCATGTGCCAAGTCCAAAATGGGGCTTGATGCCCGCTTCGATATGAAAGCGTTCGCCGGGATCGTCAGCCGAACGCGTGGTCGGCGCGAAGAAGGTCGCGCGCGTGAAGTGCGCCGACTGCTCGATCAATTTGACCAGTGCCGGCGCATCCTGGGTCATTCCGACGATTTGCAGTCTGTCTTTCTCGATCCGCAGCTCGGTCACATACGTGTTGTCGGGCAGTATCCGGGACAGCGCCTCCATCAGCACGACCGCCGCGGGGCTTTCCTGCTTGCGTCGCATCAGGCCTCGCAGCGCGGCGTTGTCGGTGCCCTGCAGATCGAGGCGCAGCGCTGCGCGCCGCTCGGATATCCTCCGCGTGAGCTGGCCTTGCTGCTCGTCCAGCCTCTCGCCCAGCGGGCTCCCCGCCGCGAAAGACAGCGCCGCTGAGATTGCGGCGACGATCAACAGAGCGGCCAGGACCCGACTGACACGGCCGACGTCGAGCGATCCCCCCAGGCGCTGCTCGTTCAACCTCGTTGCATTGGTTGCGGTGAGCCGGTCGTCGACCGGCATCGGCGCCGTCTCAGGCGCAGCAAACAGGATGATCGATCCAGCCCGCCAGGACTCGGCGAGGCGAATGAGAGATTCCAGCTTCGGCCTTGGCGCGGCGATCACGGTTGTTTGGATGCGCTCACTCGATATCTCGACCGGCGCAGTCCTGCCGAACACGGCCTCATGCGCCGACCACGGCGTCAACCGGTCGAGCTGCGAGCGGACCATGGCATCGAGAAACTCGACGGCGCGCTTGGGCAGATCCAGCGGCCGCCAGAGAAAACGGTCCGGCCTCAGCACGACTTCGATCCGGCTGCCGTGAACGGCCGCCTTCCAGCTCTCCGGAGGCGCGGGCAGGCTCGCGTCGCCGTCCGGCAGGAGAATGCGACAATCGGGCGGGACGGATCGCCCGGGTCGCGCGAGCATCCGCATGATGAAGACGTTCCGTTCAATCTCGATCAGCCGGACAGACGGCTTGATGGTGAGCCGGCCTATCGCGGCCACCACGGCTTCGGCGACGGAGCCGATCCAGGCCGCCAGTTCGCGGCGCACGCGCGTCGACATCGTCATCTCGGCGCCTTTCCTGTTGGCCGAAGCATCCCCGGAGTGTTGACATCATCGCGCCACGCCAGGACGCGGTAAGGATCCTCACCATCGCCCAGCAGGATGACCGCTTCCGTTGCGGCCCTGCGACCGCCGTCAAAGCCGATCGTGACCCACACGCGGACGGCATCGGCGACCTCCAAGGTCGCTCCGGCGCGCGCCGGCCCCAGCGCCGCGTTGAGCGACCTGACGTCGCGGCGCAGGCCGGCCCGCTGATCGAGGAAGCTCTTCAACTGCTCCTGGGTCATCCCGGGAAGCGCGGCCACCACCTCGGGGGCGGCCTCCAGCGCGTCGATCTCGCGCCGGCCGCTGAAGACGGTGACGAAGGACATGGCTCTGTCGACCAGCGGCGGCGGCAGGTTGAGCACCAGCCGAAGCTCCTCGACGTTTGCGAACGGCGCGGAACGAGGCATGTAGTCCGCGCCGGCCGTGCGGTAGAGATCGCGCTCCGCGTCCGCAACGTTGTCAGCCGGCGGCGTTCGCCAGCCGACGATCCGCTCGGCATACTCGCCGGCCTTGTCCGCGCGCGCGCCGAGAACCTCGAACAGGTTGGCCAGCATCTGCCTGGATGCCTGGTTGAGATCGATTCGGGCGGCTTCCGACCGGAACGTGACCGAAACCTGCGCATGATCGAGCCGGAATGAAAACGCGCCGGCGGCGGGGCGCTGCGGCTTCGGCGACGCGGACAATCTGTAGGCCGCAAGCTCGAGGCCTGCCGAGGCCAGCGCCGCCGATCGCAGGCGAGCATCATCGAGCGACAGGCGTTGAGAGGTGCTGACGAGATAGACGGACAAGGCTCCTGCCAGTCCAGCCAGCGAGACCAGGAGCCACAGCACCGCAATGAGTACGAAGCCGCCTTCCCGATCATCGGGATCCGGATCTCGCGGGTGCTTCTGTCGCCACATCATCATTGCTTCGATGCTGTGGAGGCGCGCCCGACCGTTGCATCGGCCGAGAGAGCGTGTCTGTCGCAGGTGGGGTCCGCGGGCCGGCAGACGCTGTCGGGCGGCGCCGAAACACGAATGACGGCGATCCGTGACAGCGACGGTGCGCTTGCGCGGCTTCCGTCGTGCACCGTCACCCGCACGGCCGCAGGCAGCCTTTCTGCATTCTGCCACGATGGACTCCAGATCCGGTCTGTCCCCGCATAGGCAAACGACACCCGGTACGGCGCCTTCAGCAGCACCACCGGATCACCGAAATCCCGGGCGGACGCACTGCCGGGCGCGAATGCCGCGCGGGTGCGGGTCAACGCCGCGCCATCGCCGCCGCCTTCGGCGATGCGGACCACGTCCAGTCCGCTGCCCCGATGCGGTCCGAGCGCCGTTCGGACGAGCGTGATCGAGGTCTCCGACCCGTCGAACAGAACGGACTTGGCCTGCCCATCCGGCTTGATGAATTCGGAGGCCGCGATATCGGCGCCGATGCGATCGAGCGCCATGCTGATGGATTCGCTGCGCTGGATGCGATACAGGCCGCGATCCCAGTTCGGCAGCCATTGCGACGTGACCGCGAGCAGCCCGGAGATCAGCAGCCCCATCAAGACCATGGCGACGAGGACTTCCACGAGGGTGAAGCCAGCTTGAGTATCGTTGGTCCGCGTCGCCATCACTCGGCCCGCCTTCGAAACAGCCGGACGGTTTCCAGCTCCATGGTCGCGCCCGATGGCGATCGCACCTGGAGCACGATCTTCTTTGGGACCCACGCCGACGCGCTGTCCGGTGCGCCGCCATCGATGGCGAATGGCTCCGCCTGCGCGCGCCAGAGATGAGCCGTCGACTCCCCTGACTGGGTCGGCGATGCCGGCGGCAGGCGGGACGGAAAGGCCAGCCACAGTGCGTTATAGGCCGCCTGTACCAGAGCGACGTGCTGCTCCAGCTTCCTGCTGCCGCGCGCCGAGGACCCCATGAGCGCGCCGATCGCGACGAGCGACACCGCCATGATCGCGAGCGCGACCAATGTCTCGATCAGGGTAAATCCTGCCGTCGGCCTATCGGCTCGACAGACCAGTGCTCGGGACAATCTCGATCCCTCCTGTCAGCCAGTTGACGCGAATTTGGTAGCCCGCATCGAGATGGGTGAGCGTGATGACGCCGCCGCACGACATGCCCGATCCGAAGAAGCTGATGGTCTGGATTGCGGGCCGATCGTCGCAACGACGCGGCAGCACCGTCTCGACCCGCACGTCCGTCGGCAAGCGAACGACCTGCCCGTTCGCGCCCGAGCTGAACGAGCGCGCCTGCGCGTCGATGCGAGTCACGACCTCCAAGCCTCGCCTGATCGCGGCGTTGCGATCGGCCTTCAACAGCGCAGCAGCCTCGATCGCATAGGCCTCGAGTTGCGGCCGCGAGGTCTGCCGCGAGACGGCGGGGACCGCGACGGACGCCAGCAGCGCGACGATCGCGAGCACACAGACCATCTCGATCAGAGTGAAGCCGGCCTCGCAGCCGTCACGGCCGACCATCGTTATTTGGCACCCATCGTGATCGACGAAGAGATGTCGGCGGCAAGATCCACGCCGCCCTCCTGCCCGTCCGATCCGTACGACACGATTTCATAGGGCACATGCTGTCCGGGCGACCGGTAGACGTAGGCGTGATTCCAGGGATCGCTCGGGACATTTCCTCCCTTGAGATACGGACCCGCCCAGCCTGCGATGGTCGAGGCAGGCCGGACCAGCGCGGTCAGACCTTCCGACGAGGTCGGATAGCGCCCGGTGTCGAGATAGAACAGATCGAGCGCGCTCGAAAAACTCTGAATTTGAATCCGGGCGGTCTTGACGCGGGATTCGTTCAGGGATGTCAGCACACGCGGTCCGATCAGACCCATGATCATTCCGATGATGGCGATGACGACCAGCATCTCGACGAGCGTGAAGCCGCTCTGAGGGTCGTCGCGCGCAATGTTGGTCCGCCGCGCGGTACAGCTGATCCCTGACTGTTTCATGCGATGGTCCATCTTGTTCTACCCGACGAGTTGCGTCACCGACAGCAGCGCGGTCATCACCGAGACGATGAGACCGCCCACGACGGTGCTGATGAGAATGATCGCGGCCGGACCGACGATGCCCACGATGCGATCGAGGCCGCGCTGCAGCTTCGCCTCGTAGAACTCGGCGATGCGGCCGGCGAGGACCGAAAGCTGCCCGGTCTCCTCGCCGATCCGGATCATCCGCGTGGCCATGGCCGGCAGAATGTTCGTCGCTGCCAGCGCTTCCGACAGCTTGCCGCCGTGACGAACGCGGTCGGCCGCGGCGTTCCACGCCGCGGCGCTGCCGGTGGCCGCCATGATGTCGACCAGGATGCGCAGCGTCGCCGTCAAGGTCAGCCCGCTGCCGAGCAGGATCGCGAGATTGCGGCAGAATACGCTCGTGCGATACGACCTGAACACGGTTGCGAGGCCCGGAAGCCGGCAGACCCGCGCGATCACGGCAGCGCGCACGCTTGCGCGGCCAAGGAGGAGGAGAGCCGCAGCAATCAGCGCGCTCGCCGACAGCGCGATCGCCGCGCCATTGCCGCGCACGAAATCGGAGATGTCGAGAAACGTGTTGATGGCGGCGTCGGACCTGGCGCCGAAATCGCGCAGCACCGCCGAGAACTGCGGCAGCACGACGATGAAGAAGAACAGCATCACCAGAAGCGCGGCGATCAGGACGAACAGCGGGTACTGCATCGCGTCGCTGAGCTTGCGACGCATCGCCTCCGCGCGCGCCCGCTCGGCGCCGAGCACATCGAGCACATGATCGAGGGTGCCCGAGACCTCCCCGACCCGCACCAGCGCGACGTACATCGCGGGAAACTGCAAGGCATGATGCGTCAGCGCTTCGGCGAAACTTTCTCCAGCCAGGACGCTGGATCGCAACCGGCTGACGATCGGACGCAGCCGACCGATATCGGCATCGCCAGCGAGAAGCTCGAGCGAATCCTCGAGCCGGGCTCCGGCCTTCAACAACAGCGCCAGATCACGCGTGAAGGTCGTGACATCGCCAGGGGTCGGACCGCCAAACAGCGCGAGAGTGTCGCGGGCGAGGACGCTCGTGGCCTTTTCCTCGACGGTCTCGATCGGCAGCAGCCGCAGATACTCGATCCGGTCGATCACCTCCTTGGCCGTGGCAGCCGAGATCGTGCCGTGCACGACGTCGCCGTTCTCGGTCAGTGCACGATAGCGGAATCTGCTCACCGGCTCACCGTAACGTTGTGACGCGCAGGATTTCCGCGACCGACGTGGCGCCGGCCCGGCACTTCGCGACACCATCGTCGAGCATCGTGGTCATGCCGTTCAGAATGGCGCTGCGGTCGATCACGGCCGCATCGGTCGTGCCCTGGATCAGTGACCGGATCTCCGGATTCAGCTCCAGAACCTCGAAGATGCCGAGCCGGCCGCGATAGCCGGTGCCGCCGCAGCGCTCGCAGCCAGCCGGCTCGTAGACCGTCTCGCCGACGTCGAAGCCCACCGCGGCGTAGCGCGGGTCCGCGCAGAGATCGTCGGCGCTCAGCATCCGCTTCGACCTGCAGCGCTCGCACAGCCGGCGCACCAGCCGCTGCGCGATCACCGCGCGCAGCGTCGAGCGCAACAGAAAGTCCTCGACCCCGAGATCGAGCAAACGCGGCACGGCGGCCGCCGCGTTCTCGGTATGCAGCGTGGTCAGCACGAGATGGCCGGTCAGCGCCGCATGAACAGCGACATGGGCGGTTTCGCCGTCGCGCACCTCGCCGACCATGATGACATCCGGATCCTGCCGCACGAAGGACCGCAGGGCAGAGGCGAAGGTCAGCCCGATCGACGGCTTGACCTGCGACTGGTTGATGCCCGGGATCTCATATTCGACCGGGTCCTCGATGGTGAGGATCTTGCGCGTGGGCTCGTTGAGGATCGACAGCGCGGTCGCGAGCGTGGTGGTCTTGCCGCTGCCGGTCGGCCCGCAGATCACGATCATGCCGTGCGGCAGCGCCAGCAGGCGGCGCAGCGATCGATCGTCGTGGGGAGAAAAGCCGAGCTTCTCGATCGCGAGCAGACCACGGTCCTTGGGCAGCAGCCGGATCACCGCCGACTCGCCATATTGCGTCGGCATCACGGCGACGCGCACGTCCAACTCGATGCGGCCGATGCGAAGCCGCGCAGCGCCATCCTGAGGCAGGCGCCGTTCCGCGATGTTCAACCCGGCGACGATCTTGATGCGCGAGATGACGGCTTGGGGCAGCACGCCGAACGGCTCAGGGAGCGGCTTCAGCAGGCCGTCGACACGCATCCGGACCGACAGCCCGCTCCGCATCGCCTCGACATGGATGTCGCTGGCGCGCAACTCCACCGCCCGCTCGAACAGATCGTTGACCGCGCGTACCACAGGCGCTCCGGTGGCGAGGTCGCGCAAGCCCTCGATGTCGTCGTCGCGCAGCTGCGGCTCAGCCGTTTCGTTGCGCGCCGGTAGCTCGTCCTCGCCCGCGAGCCGGTTCAGCGCGGTGGCAACATCCTCGGCGGAGGCGACCACCAGCTCGACCGCCCTGCCGAACACCAGCTCCGCGGCGCGTAGCGCTGCGGTGTCGCGGGGATCCGCCACCGCAAGGCATGGTCCGTGCCCGGCGGATTGGAACGGGAAGACCATCGTCTCCCGCAGGAAGCGCCGTGAAAAATGTTCTGTGAGCGGTCTGGACGCCAGCAAATCGGACAGCGCGATCCGAGTCAATCCGAGCTGCCGCGCGATGTCGTCGGCGGACTCGGGACCTGCGGGATTGGTCGCCGTCGATGATCCCATCCCCGCGCTGTCCTGCGCCGCAGCGCCGACCCGTCCAGCGGCGAGCCGGACCGCCCCCCGGCGATCCTGCAGATCGTCGGCCAATCGTAGAGGAGGAGTCGAGCTCATGGCGCGTCCCGTGACGGATCGTTGTCGATCACCTCATTGTCGAGGTCTGGATTGTCGAACAGTTCGTTCTCGATACCAAAGATGACCCTTCTGCGGTCAGCTGATTAGAACAACTACAAACCCGAACTCGATGCGGTCGCGCGAACTCCGCCGGGCTGCGTCGGCCGCCATTCGAGCGCGAGCCGTTGGCCGTCGGCGATCTGATCGGGCGACATCTTGAACGCGATGGCGTCCCGGATTCGCAAATAAGGTTCGCGCAGACGATTGGGCGCTGCGGCCGCTGCAAGGTTGAGCCATTTGTAGGCCAGCACGAGGTCCTGGCAGACGCCATGCCCCTTGTCGTAGCTCAGACCCAAGAGGTGCTGCGCCGTCGGGTCGCCGCGCTCGGCGGCTCCGATATAGAGCTCGACCGCCGCCTCGTAGGACTGCGGGACGCCGAACCCGTTTTCATACATGTAGCCGAGCGCGGTCATGGCGGGCGGATGTCCACTCTGCGCCATCGGCGCCAACGCTGCGGCCGCCCTGACATACTCGCCGCGCGCCAGCGCGGCCCATGCGTCGCCGCGCGGCCGCGCGTCGGCCGCGACGATGCCGAAGGCGAGCGCCAGAACAGCGAAGGCCGTTGTCGCATGCCGCATCATCGATTGACCCGCGGAGTCTGAAGCGCACTTGTCGAGACAGGCCTGATCGTGCCGCGCAGCTTGGAGCGCAGCTCCTCGGCGACGTAATGGGCGTCGGTCCCGTCGCGGATGATCTGGGGGCGAATGAAGATGATCAGCTCGGTCCGCCCGCGGCTGCGGTCGTTGTTGCTGAAGAGGTCGCCGAGGCCCGGGATCTGGTCGATCCCCGGCACGCCGCTGCGGGTGCCCTGATGGGTTTCGCTGATGAGACCGGCCAGCAGCACGGTCTGGCCGCTGGCAACTGCCACCGAGCTCTTCACCTTGCGCTGGGCGACAGTCGGCGTGAGGCTGTTGACGGTCTGCGGCGAGACGTTGCTGATCTCCTGCTCGATCTCCAGCCGGACGTTGCCGTTCTCGTTGACCCGCGGTGCGACGCGCAGGATGATTCCGGTGTTGCGGTAGTCGATCGTGTTGACGACCGTGTTGTTGGTCGTCAGCACCGTGGCGCTGCCGGTCGAGACCGGCACCTGGTCGCCGACCTGCAATGTCGCCGCCTGGTTGTCGATCACCACCAGCGATGGGTTGGACAGCACCTTGACATCGGTGACCGTATGCAGCGCGCTGAGGATCGCGCTCGGCTGGGATTCCGACCCGACCAGGAAATTGAACCCGGGAAAAGCGCGGCTGAGAAAGGCGTTGGTGATCGTTCCCGCGGCCGAGGCGACCGTTGCCGGCGCCGATGTCGAGGTGGTGTTGAGCACTGACCCCTGGTCGGGTCTCAGGCCGAGGTTTTTGCTGGTGAGATAGGCCTGCACGCCGTAGTTCAGCGAATCGTTGAGCGTGACTTCGGCGATCGTCGCGTCGATCGCGACCTGCAGCTGCGGACGATCGCACTGACGCAGGGTAGCTTCGATCAGCCGGTAGTTTTCCCTGTCGGCATAGATGAGAAGCGTGTTGTTGACGACGTCGGGCGTGATCCGCACGCCCTCCATGAGCGGCTTGCCGCCCGCGCCCGTTGCGCGCGCTTCCGATCCCGCATCGAGTCCCGCCTGGGTCGGTGGCGGCGTCCCGCCGAAGCCGCGGTTGGCGACCAGGCCGGCGTTGCCCTGCTGCTGGCTCGCGAAGCCGCCCGACTGAGCCGTCGTGCCGGCGGCCGAGAGCCGTTCGCTGCTCGAGCTCGACGATGCTCCGGACCCGGGAGCGAGGTCAGTCGACGATCCCTCGGCCGCGCTGCCCGCGTTTCCGGTGAACATGTCGTTCAGCACCCGCGCCATCTGGCGCGCCTCGCCATACTTGACACGGTAGACATGGACGCTGTTGCGCAGCGTGTTGCCGGCATCGAGCCGCTTGATCCAGGTCTCCGCCGTATGCAGCAGCGCCGGCTTGCGGCTGATGACCATGACGGCGTTCATCCGGCTGACAGTCTGGAACTTGACCATGTTCTGGCCGAGCCCGCTGTCGCCGGTGTCCATGATCTTCTCGAGCTCGGCGACGATCGGCTCGGGATTGCCATTGACGATGGGAAAGATCCCGACCGACTGTCCGCGCATCCAGTCTGCATCGAAGCTCAGCGCGGCATCGATCGCGGTGCGTCGCTCGGCGCCCGTCCCCTGGATCAGCAGCACGTTGCGGCCGGGATCGGCGCGCACCGTGCCGGGCTTGAGCGCAAAGCTGTCGAGCAGCTTCAGCAGTGTCGGGGCGGAGACATATTGCAGTGGCAGCACGGAGATGCCGTAACCAGGCTCTGCCGAGCCTCCGGCGGCATCGACGTTGCCGGCACCCACTGCGTCGCCGAGTGGAATCAGCCGGTATCCGGAGTTGTCGCGAACCAGCGCCGTCCCCGAGAGCCGGAGCGCGTTCTCGAGCACGTAGGCAACGTCCGATTTCGGGACCGGGCGCACCGAGGACAGGCTGACCGTTCCCTGGATCCTTGGATCGATGGTGTAGCCGACGCCGAGAACGTCGCCGAGCACCACCTTGGCCACCGTCGCGATCGGCGTATTCTCGAAGTTCAGCTCGAACCCGTTGCCAACCGGCTGCGAATGCGCGGCCACCTGCTGGATCGGAAGCGAGCCCGCGGCCGGCGCTTCCGCTCGCGCGTCCCTGGCATCTCGTGCATCGTCGTTGCCGCCATAGATCTCGGCACGGGCGCGCCGCGCCGCCGGCGACTGCTCCGGCATGGCCTGCCTGGGATAGCGCGGCGAAAGGTCGATCCGGCCGACCTTGTCAAGCACGTCATCGCCGCGGCTATCGCTGCCGAGCGTCGCCGGGTTGCAGCCCGCCAACGCGATCGACATCGTGAGCAACGTTGCGAGCGTGCGGCATCGCAGCCAAGCTGCGCTCAAATCAGCAATCTCAACCACTCGCCCGCCCACCCGATCTGCCGAGTCCGTTCTACGTTTCGAGGCACACCCGGGCGGAGAGCGGTCGCGCTCCGCCCGGGTGCTCCAACCTGTGTCTTGCGAGGAGACGCCGCTGCCGTCAGGCCGCGGCCCCTGCTCGCGTCGGTCGGCTACCAGAGCCAGCCGACGCCCGCGAGAACCCGGTCGGACATCGCCCCCGCCGCGCTGTGATCGATCACCTTGGTGTAGTTCAGCTTGTAAACCAGGCTGGGATTCGGAAACACGGCAAGGCCGACGTCGTGGAACGTCATGTCACCGCTGCCCGTGATGTTGTTCAGGCCGTTGGTGAGATCGGAGCCGAGCATGCCCGACGTCTGGAAGTTCTGTCGGGTATAGCGATAGAACGGCACGATGTCGTAGTCGTTGGGCGCCCTGAAGTGGTAGGCGATCTCGCCGGAGTAGCCCCACATGTTCTTGCCGACGTTGTTGTCGTCGACGAGATCATTGTTGGCGCGGAGGTTCTCCGGATTGGAGAAGTTTACGTGGGCATATTCAGCCCGCAGCTCCAGCCCGGTGTTCGGAACGCGATAGCGGGCCTCGGTATTGAAGATCGTCATCGCGTTCTTGCCGAGGGGCACCTCGCTGCCGTCCGGCAGCGTCGCATAGGCGCCCCGCGGCGTGACGTTCGGCGAATAATAGATCGCCGAGCTTCCGGCAAAGCCGGGAAGGAACGACGGCGTGTAGCTCAGCCGCAGCGTATAGGCGAGCTGGTTGCTCAGCTGCCGGAAATCGCCGATCGGCGCTCGCGAGAGCGCGAGCGCTTCCGAGCCGTTGATGCCGCCTTCATAGCCGCCCGGATTGATATGACCATTGTCGCCGCGATGATCGAATCCGTCGCCGAAATCCTCCGCGCTCTGGCTGACCTGGAACTGATAGTTCAAGCCGTCGATGATCTTGCCGTGAAACCCTGCCGATGGCGCGTACCATGTCGTCGGGATCAGGCCGTTGGCAAGCTCCGGCCGCTGCACGCTGTAGAACAGCGTCGGCTCGTGATACAGGTTGGTGAAGGAGATCGGGATGAGATCGATACCCGGCGAACGCAGGGTGAAGTGGTCGTTGAACTTGACGTCGAAGAAGGCCTGCTCGACCTCGACCGCACCATGCAGCTTGTCGTCGTTATCGAATGCGGTGCCGCCATGCTCCCATTCCAGCTCCGCGTTGAAAGTGATGGAGTCATTGACCTGATAGGTCGGCAGCAAGACAAGGCGGGCCATGTCGAAGCCGTTCTGCCACTGACCGTTCGCTGCGGGATTTTGCACCGAGCCGAGCTTGATCTCGCCGTACATGCCGATCTTCATGCCGGGGACCGGCGACGGCGCGGCGCCGAACAGGTCTCTGCTGGGCTGCGGCGCAGGTGCTTTTAGATCTGCTGCCGGCAGAAATCGCGGCTTGGAATCCGAATCGGCGAACGCTGCCGCCAGCCGTGATGCCGGGGATGGCGATGGTCCGGCATCAGCCCCCTTCGACCCACTGTCCCTGACGTCCTTCGAGTCGGCGAGCGCCATGGCGTTGCCGACCGGCTGGCTGGACGCAGTCTGCGCGTTGTCGGAGGCTTTCGCACCTCCGGCACGCGCGTCCTTGGCGCCGATCAGAGGCATCGGGTCGGCCGGGCGGCGAGATGCGAGTGATGCGGACTGTCCGACGCTGGTCGTCTTCTTTGCCTTGGCGTCCTTGAGCTCGACTTGAAGACTGTTGATGCGCTGCTCCATGGACTCGAGCTTCGCCATCAGCGCTTTGACGGCTGCCCCGTCCGTGGACCGCGCCGAGCCGGCGTCGGCCGCCTGGGCTGCTGCGGCGCTCAACGCCAATGTCGATACGGCGGCAAGCAGAGATGGCAGGAGTCGGTCGCGGCCGCGAAGCGGGCCACCGCCTTTGCCAATACTCAAAGCGCCGTCGTGTGAAGACGCGGAGCAATCTGCGCGCCTTCCGCTGCAGCTAATCAAGACCATCAGTCAAACCTCCCCATGATGATGCGCGGACGTGCATCCCCTTCGCCCGCGCCGCCGTGAGCACAGAATTCGTGCGCGACTGCGAGCCATTCGCGCTAGAAGCCCGCGATGTCGATACTTGGGCTCGTCGGAGATGCTCGCGTGTCAGCACTTGGGCGGCGCTCGTTGCGCGGCGGAGGCACGGCTTGCCGACCAATCGCTTGGACGCCAGCCGAGATCTGGCTAAGTGTTTTCAGTCATTGATAATTGCTGCTGGGTTCATGTCCGGCGTGCGGAGCGTCGAGCGGCGCAGCGTAGAGCTGCATTCATGCCTTTGCATCGCGAAGTAATAAGCGACGTCACACTTCGCCAACGACGGCCCTACTCCGAAAGAAATTGCGTTCGTGCGATGGCGCAGCTCGGACGAAGCAATGGAATCCAACGAAAAGCCGCAAGCGGACGCGACTGAGATTGCGGCAAGACGCCGCACGCTTCTCTCGTGGAGATGTCGCATCTACGCACGCGAATACCAGTCCCTTCCGATCAAGGCAGTCAAACCGGTAAGGCGCTCGGCTTCTTTAAAGAGATTCTAAACCGGTTACGCGAACCGACAGCGGTGGTTCTCGAAATGATAACAAATCAGTTGGCGCAGTTTTCAGGGTCGACGACACGCCCGGACTCGCTCCCATCATTACGCCGCATTGCGTGACGCTATTATTCGCCAGTTAGTGTGGTCTATCTGACGTTGGCTTCAGTATTCCCTCGAATGCCATCGACGAAGACGTCGCCTGACCACATCAGGATCGTGAATAGTCAGATACGTCCATCTTCTTCGACGCGCGTGACGGAATTTTCTGCAAAGCGGGACGGACGTCAGGACGGGAGTTGAGGGTGAACCGATTGCTTCGCTTGGTCGCCGCTATCATCGGAGAGGCACTATGAACGCTGTCCATCGGTTGGAGCCGGCGGCCGGACCGTTGCAGAATGTTCTTGGGTATCTCACCGAGATGATCCTGCGCAATGCACGTGCGGTCGCGCGCCTGTCTGACCATCGGCTTGCGGGCGGACAATGCTTCGTGTTCCATCAGCATGAGCTGGAGAAGCTGCCCGGCATTACCTACAACACGTTCGACGCTGATGGGCCCGTGTGGCTCTCCATCGAACGCCTGGTCGCCACCGATCCTCCCGCCGTCGAGTACGACCTGGCGATGTGGATTGACGTGTCCGCTGATCCGGACCGTCGCCCGCTGGTTCGGCAACGCGTGACGATCACGGTGCACGCGGCGGAAAAAGACCGGTTGATCGCGGCCGGTGACGCACGCGGCGAGCACTGCTCGCCGGCGAACGGCCCGGGGGTGGCCGCCGGGCTCTGGAACGTGCGATTGCATCTTGAGCAACGCCCGGACATCGTCGAGCGTCTGGACCGCTATCTCGCCGGCTCGTGGACAAATTGGGCCGCGGCCGAGCGGCTACGCCGCAAGACCATCGCGGTTCATCAGCGATTGCGCGAGATGGCTCGCGTGGCGGGAGCCGGAGGCAACGATGGCAGCTGCGAAATCGTGTGGGGCATTGGCGTGTCACGCTGGCGGCAACAAGGCCGCGAGTTGGATCTTCCGCTGCTCGAACGCCTGGTCGAGATCGAGGTCCTCGATGGCTCCGACACCGAAATCAGAATCCGGCCCCGCATGGTCGGCGCGACGGTCAATCTCAAGGCGTTCGAACCGCTGACATCAGCGGCCGGATTGGCGGGGCAAACGGCCGAGCAGTTGCTCGAGACGATCGAGCGCGGCAACGAGCTTTCGCCATTCCAGCCCGCCAGCTTCGAGCCGGTTCTCAGCGCCATCGGCTCACAGCTCGACCCGCATGGGATCTACTGTCCCACCATGCCCGACTCCGCATTGCTGCTTCCCGAGGAGGACGAGCAACTGGTCGTCTCCGATCGCTGGGTGATCTTTGCGCGGCCGCGCTCGGACGCACTGCTGTTGCGCGACATCGAGCGGCTGAAGCGAGCGATCGAATACGCGCCCGGCGACGCTTGCTGCCTGGCCGCACTGTCTCGCCTTCTGCTTGGCGCGCCGGACCACGAAGCCCATGACGGCGCGCGCCGTCGTCTATCCGGCGTGATCGGTGAACCGATCGACGTCGGGCCGGATGCGCAGATCGCGGCGGATCACGGCGACCTGTTCTTTCCGCTGCCGACGAACTCCGACCAGATGGAGGTCGTGCGACAGCTCCGGCGATCGGACGGACTTGTCGTGCAAGGCGCGCGCGGGTCCGAGCGCACGTCCACCCTCGTCAACCTGGTTTGCCATCACCTCGCAATGGGCCTGCGCGTTCTCGTCGTCTCGCGCAACGAGGCTGCACTCGGACTGTTGTCCGAGAAGCTGCCGCGCGCTGTCCGTGATCTGACCGTCGATCTAACCGGCTCCGACAAGGACGTCTTGAAGCATGCGGAGACAGTCGTCAGCCGGCTGCTGTCGATCCTCAAGACCACGAACCCGCGCGCGCAGGCGGAACAGGTCAATCGGCTGGAGCGCGACATCATCGCGACCAGCGTCGAGATAACGCGTCTCGATGACGCGTTCGCAGACATCGCCAGCCGCAGCATGCTGCGGTCATCCGGTGTCCCCGACCTGCCGTTCGACGCGTTGACCACGCTGATCGCCGACCGCGACGCCTATGCCTGGTTCACCGATCAGCCGTCACGATTCGTGAGTGAGAGCGACCTTCTGGTTGCGGCAGTCGAGCAGGCCCGTGAGGCGCGTGTTCGGCTGGGTACCGATCTCGCATATGTCGACGACGCGCTCCCGGAAATCGCGGCCCTGCCGGACGCCGTGACCGTGAGACGTTTGCACGAGGACCTGCAGCCGGCGCGGATCGACGGCGAAAGCCATGACAGCCGGCTTGCCTGCCAGATCATCGCGGAGCTCGGGCCGGACGGAGCGGACTTGCTCGCCGGCGACCTCGACGCGCTCGCGGCGGCCCACCGGATCATTGCCGACGAGCCCTGGCTCGCAGCGCTGTCGCCGGTCGGCCGCAAGGCCGATGCAATGTCGGTTGACGGTGGCATCCTCGTCGATTTTGCCCGCGATGCGTCGTCCCTGCTGTCGCAACGTGCCGGCTTCCTGGTTCGGCCGGTGGAAACGCCGGCGGACGCCTTCGCCAGCCAGGAACTGCTCACGATTGTCGAACGGCTGTCGGCCGGAGCAAGGCCGTTCGCGACATTCTCCCTGTCCGGCCGTGCGTTGAAGCAGACCGTGGAGGCGATCAGGGTGGCTGGCTTCGCGCCGAAGGGCGCGGCCGACTGGGGCCATGTTCGCGACTATCTGACCTGGCGTCGTCACCTGCATTCGCTCGACGCCAGATGGCGATCGCTGGCGGCCGAAATCGGTGCGCCTGCGCCCGAGCCGGACTCCTCTCACACGTTCCACGGTCACGAGCGCGTCGTCAAAAGCGTCGAGGCCGCGATCGTGCTGGCGGCGCTGGCGAAGCGCAATGTTCTCACCGCCGCACCGAAGCTGTCGATGCCGGACGACGCGATCGCCGGACTGCTCGGTGACGGCCGAAGACTGTCCGCGCTCGCAGCCGCAGTGAGGAGCATGGCTCTCCGCATCGGCAAGCAGCGGCTGGAGCTCACCCGGCTGAACGAGCTGTTTGGCGGCAGCGGCAAGGTCGCAACGCAGGCTCATGCCGACGTGCTCTCGCAGATCGGCCGCGACGGTGTCGACCCGCGCGACATCGAGACACGCTGGAGCACCCTTCGCACCCGGCTGCAGTCGCTGCACGACCGGCGCCAGGATTTCGAACTGCTCGACGAGGTCTGCCGAGCGATCACCGAGGCCGGAGCGGACGCCTTCGCCCGGCGGATCAGGACCGAGCCGGCACATCCACAGACCGGGGATCCGGTGCTCGTTGCAGATTGGATGATGGCCTGGAATTGGGCAGTGCTGATGCGGCAGACCGAAGGCATCGGTCAGCATCAGCGTTTGCAGGACCTGTCCGACCAGCGCGCGGCACTGGAGATGCAGTTGCGCGAGCTGTTCGGTCGGGTCGTCGTGGCACGGATGCATCTCGGCCTGGCACAGAACACCGGCAGCGCCATGAGGCAGGCGCTCACCGTGTTCATGACCACGCTGAGAAAGATGGCAGCGACCTGTTCCGGCCCCATCGCGTGCCGGTTGCGTCAGGCCGCACGCGAGGCACTCGAGAGCTGCTACGAAGGCATCCCATGCCAGCTGGTGCCGGCATGGCGCGTGGCCGAGCAGTTGCCGGCCCGGCTCGGCGCATTTGATCTCGTCGTCATCGACGATGCCTCGCAATCCGATCTCCGCGAACTCACTGCGATGCTCCGGGCCCGCAAGGTCGTCGTCATCGAGGACGATCGGCAGACCGGCGAGCGCGTCGCGCAAGGTGAGCACGACATCGAAACCATCGCACGCAGCATCCTGCGCAGCGGTCCGGCTGCCATGCGCCGGTTCCTGCTGCCGGGCGCAGCGCTCTGCGATTTCGTCAAGATGCTGTTTCCCGACCGGATGATCAGACTTCGGGAGCACGCTCGCCGGGTCGATCCGGTCGCGCTTGCAGCCGTCGGCTCACAGCAGCCATCGGCACAGCCGGCGACCAGCCCGCATCCGGCTGCCGCGCGGCTCACTGGCGCGGCGGAGGATCACCCGGCATCCGCGCGATCCGTAACGCGCCGCGCCTATTCGCTGGAAGACGAGATCGCCACGGTGGCCGAAAGCCTGTCGCTGGCGCGGCTCTCGGAGCAACGCGCTGAGCCGGCCATCTCGATCGAGAGCCCGGTGCCGGATTGGCTGGGCAACCGCGCCGGCGCCGGCATCGGGGCGCGTCCAACGCGGCGCCGCGAGCATGAGGTCGCGACCGATGAAACGCGTGCCGCCTCGTCGTCTGATACGCCCGCCTCTGCGCCGCCCGCGTCCGTCGCGCCCGCAGCGCCTGTCGAGATCGAGGAGAATCAGCCGTCCGCGGCCGATCGGCTCGCGGAGGCTGCGAGGTCGCCGGCCGACGATGCCACCATCGCGCGGGTGGCCGTGCTCGCCCGCCCGGCGGAACTGTCCGAGACGACGACGCGCGGCCAAGCCGAGTCGGAGCGCGACGCCGTGCATATCGATCATCGCGCGCTGTCGCCGGGTCGGCGTCCGCGGCCTGATCATGGAGCGAGGCGTCCACACCGCTCGCTCCGCCGGCACATGATGGCCGCTGCCGCCGGCTTGGCGGTCGCGGTGGTTGGCGCATCGATCTACTGGCAGCCGGCGGCGAGCCGGATCACGACGTCCTTGCAAACCGTTTTGAACCGACTCCCGGTGTCCTGGAATGCCGCCTCGCCGGCCGCCGCCGAGCCGCGCAAGGTCATCGCGGATCGGATAACGCCTGACGCCAGGGGCGGTGCTGGCGGCGATGCGATCACCACGGGGAGCGCGACCGAGACGATGGTGTCACATGCCGTGCTGTACCAGGAGGATCCGCAGGATCCGCACGGCAAGCGCTATCTCGGGAAAGTCACCTGGCATGTCGAGCCTGCGGCAGGAGCGGTGCCAGCCTCGATCAAAGGCGATGTCGAGATCGACAAGAGGATGACGGCGACGTTGTCGCTGCGTCCAAACAAGGAAGCCGAAATGCCGGCGAGCCACATCATGGAGATCAAGTTCAACTGGCCGGACGACCCGTCTCACGCCGGGGTGGAGACCTTGAAGGGCGTCAGCATGAAGCCCAAGGAAGCGGGTCGCGGGACCCCGTTGACCACCATGACCGCCAAGGTGACGCCGGAGTTCTTCATGATCGCGCTGTCGGCGGGGGATGTCGACATGAAGCGGAACGTGTTGCTGCTCAAGGGCAAGGACTGGATCGACATCCCGATCGTCTACAATGGCGGCAGCCGGGCGGTGCTGGCGATCGAGAAGGGAGCGGACGGTGAGCGCGCGTTCAAGGATGCGTTTGCCGCCTGGGGACAATGATCCGGCGGCAAGGCCGACGCACGGAAGGCGCCGTCCTATGATCGGCATCGACATCCTCGCGCCATCGCAGGCTCCGGTCACCGATCGGGACGAGCGACCGCTGACCGCCGTGACCTATCCGGTGCCTTGCGAGCAGTGCGGCCGGATCGTGCGGGTGGCGATGAACACGCTGCGCCCACCCGGCTTCCACCGCCTCGACGAGCAGGTCGCCTGCCCCGAGATCCAGGAGCGCCGCAGCAGGGGCGACGGCGGACTGTTGTTGATGATGTGCGGCCCCTTGAAGCAATCGCTCGCCGCACGATGCGATGCGGCCGAGGTCGAGGCCACCGCTCCCGGTGGCGGACAGGCGGGACGGGTCGTCTGCAGCATTCCCGGCGTCTCGATCGCTCAATACGCCCCGAACGAGGCGCGCAGCCGCGCGGAGATCTGGCAGGCGCACGGCTACGACAAGCTGGCCACGAGGCTGCGCGCGGCCGCAGCAAGGGCGGAGCGCAGGCCGCTGGTCTGGACCCGCGCTGCGGCGGCCAGCCTCGGCGCATTGTTGCTCGCTGCCGCCGCCAGCTGGTTCATGCTGGCGCGGGAGCCGGCCGCTCCCCCGCCAACACAGCCGCAAGCCGCCGAGGCCTCCGTGGCCGCGTGGAGCCGCGCAAGCGTCGAGAGTTCGGGGCGCGTCGTCACGGCAGAGGCCATGTCGGCCGCGACCGCCCCGGCGCCGATGCCGGACGCGCCCTCGGACCCTGCAACGCTCTCGCGTTCCACGGAAACCGCGCCGCTCGAGGCACCCGCCCTGCTCGCGTCGGCAAGCGCTGCGACCGCTCCCGAGACTGCGCCGGCAGCAGAGTCGACCGCGACCCCAGGGCCGGCGGAGGCAGCGGCGATTCGCCTGCCTGACATGGTGATGATTCCAGGAGGGGCATTCGCGATGGGCGGCGTCGAGAGCTCCGAGCTTCCGGTCCACCGCGTCACGACCAAGCCGTTCGCGCTCGGCAAGTACCCCGTCACGATTGGCGAGTGGAAGGCGTGCGTGGCTGACGGGGCATGCGCCGACGTGATGAGCGGCCCGGACGACAACCCCGTGACGAATGTCGGCTACGACGACGTCAGGGGCTATCTGGCTTGGCTCTCGCGGGCCGTCGGCAAGCCGTTCCGGCTCCCGACCGAGGCCGAATGGGAATATGCAGCGCGCGGCGGCGCAACGACGGCGTTCTGGTGGGGCGACCGGATGCGCTCCGGCATGGCCAATTGCAACGGATGCAACGAGCCCGGCGCGCCCGCGCAGCTCATGAAGGTCGGAAGCTTTGCGGCCAATCCGTTTGGCCTGTTCGACATGGGCGGGAGCGTCGACCAATGGGTGGCCGACAGCTGGCACAAGAGCTATCAGGGCGCGCCGTCCGATGGCTCGGCATGGATCGACGAGCAGAGCTTCGTCCATGTCATTCGCTCGGGTTCATGGAAGAAGGATGCGAGCTATGCCCGCAGCGGGAGCCGCGACCGCTATGATGGGCGCGTCAGGTATCCGACCCATGGCTTTCGCCTCGCTCTTTCGCTCTGATGCGGCCGCGGTATGCTGAGCCAGGCCAGCGTGCCGTCGACGCCGATGCGGGGCCTGCGCCCGCAAATGTCTCGCGCCACAGCGAACACCAGCGTCGCAGATCCGCAGGACGCCTGGTCTGCCGAGCCTCTTTATTCAAATTCTTATCGGGAATCGTAGGACGAGACCGATCGAAACCTCAAATTTGCCGCGCTACGCCCCATTCATGGACCGGCTACACCGTTCGATATTTGCGATCGATGATCGTCGTTGTTTATGAGTTGGGGATATGTGGAGTGAGAAATCTACGCGTCGCGCGCCGCTACTGGATCTGACGCCCTGGCGACGACGTCGTCTCGCCGCAGTCGCGACGCTCGGGTCCACCGTGTTGGCCTGCACGCTGGTGCTGTTGCCGACTCTCGCATGGGCGCAGGCGAAAACGGCGCCGAAGGACGCCTACCTGTATTTCATCACGCCAACCGACGGCGACACCGTGAAGACCGCGTTCTGGTGCCGGTTCGGACTTCGCAACATGGGCGTGACCCATGCCGGTGACGCCTTTGCCAACACCGGCCATCATCACCTCCTGATCGACGCCGATGAGCCGATCAGCCCGGGCGAGCCGATTCCGCAGGACAGAAAGCACCTGCACTACGGCGCGGGCGAGACCGAGGCCCTGATCGAGCTGCCCCCCGGCAAGCATAACCTGCAGCTCGTCCTGGGCGACGGCATGCACTTCAACTTCGATCCACCGCTGGTATCGAAGAAGATCACGATCACCGTGAGCAGTGCTTCGCAGAGGCACGGGCAGAGCGCCACTTACGCCCACCGGCGGACGCGGCATCTTCACGCGCACACCGCGCGTCAGGCGGCGCAACCGTCGGCCACCGAAGCGCCGCCGTCCGATCCGGCAAAATCGGCGGGAGCCGTCGATTTCATCAAGAGCTTCCTGTCGGGTGCGAAATGAGCCTCCGCCCGCTCCCCGATGGAGCCGGTTCGGCCGGCACATCAGTTCATCGCGACGTGCCGGAGCCTCCAACCGCAGCACTGCATTTGTCCGGCTCGGCTCTATTGATACGACCTCCAGACGCGTGGCTTGCTTCGCCTCGGCGAGCGCCAAGAGCGATCATCAGCATCGGTCCAAGCTCGGAGGCGAGGCGCGGGGAGACCACGCCATTGATCGTCCGGAACAGGTACGACAGGAAATAACCAGCCGCGAATGGAATGAACACCAGAGCCGTAACGGTCCAGCCTGGGATTGCGGCACCACCGACCTTGGCGTCAACGCCCATCCTGCCGAACATGTAGTCCGGCTCAAACTCCCAGAAATCAATAGTTCAGCTTGGAAACTGGCGCTCCCTAAGGAAGCAGGGAAAACCAACAAACTCAAAGAATCAGCACTCCTTTCGGGACGCCATGGCTGCGGTGCCCGTGGCCTCGCCCGACAGATGCTGGTCCGGCGAGTTGGGCTCATTCCCCGTCATGCGATCGCGCGCACCGCATTCGCGATCATCTCCGCCACCGATCCATCGTGGGCGAAGCCGAGGGCCAGCTCGGCGGTGGCATCCAACTCGGGATAGCGGCCGAAGACGTCCTCTATGCCTTGATCGGGATCGAACGTCACGCGCGCGGCGCGCTCCGCGCCGAGCAGCTGCGCCAGGCCGTCCACCACCTCGGCGATCGAGAGACGAAGCGCCGGAAGCTGCAGGGTTCCGCAGACATCGAGCTTCCCGGCGAGGAGGAGATTGTCGACGGCGGCCTTCGCGGACAACCACCAGGCCGTCGCGCCCGGCGACACCGGACAGACATAGCGCTCGCCCGCGGACAGCGCGTGCAGCAGCTCGCTCATGAACGCCGATCCGAAGCCGCTCACGGGCCTGGGCCGCGCCACGATGCCGGGCAGCCGCAGTGCGATACCCGACAGATCTCCGCGTCGCGTGTGATCGGCGAGCGCGATCTCCACCATCCGCTTGTGCGCGCCATAGGTGATCGCCGGCCGCGCCTCCGTGCGTGCGCCGACCCGCGCCTCCGCAAGCGCGCCGTAGACGGCGATGCTGCTGGCATAGACCACGCGCGGCCGATGTCGGCTCTCCGCCAGCAGCTGGAAGAGATCCAGCGACGCATCGAGATTGACGCGGCGGCCGAGCGCGGGCGCGGCCTCGGCGCGGCCGCCGGGAATGCTGGCGAGGTGGAACACGAGGTGGAACGGCGCGGCGCCGAGTTGCTCGAGCACGGCGGGATCGTCGAGGCCGCCTCGGATCCAGGACAGACGCGCACCGGACAATCCCGCTGGCGCCTCGGCGAGATCGAGTGCGGTGATTTCAGCACCGTCCATGTCGATCAGCAACCGATGCAGCAGCGCACGGCCGATGAAGCCCGCGGCCCCCGTGACAAGAATACGCATGGTTCAATCCGGCCGATCGGCGCCCGCCGCACGAACCACGCGCTGCGCGACACGCCCGAACGGACCCGGCCGGCCATCGGCGAAGCAGGCCTGCATGGTCACCTCCTCACCGAAGCGCAGGAACGAGGTCCGCGCCGCGCCGTGCTCGATCATCTCGATCGCCCGGACCTCGGCAAGGCAGCTCGATCCGGCGGCGCGATCGGCGTTCGAGACCGTGCCCGAGCCGATGATCGTGCCGGCCGTCAACCGCCGCGTCCGCGCCGCATGGGCGATCAGCTGCGGGAACGAGAACGCCATCTCGCGGCCCGAGGCTGCGCCGATCCGCTCGCCATTGCGCCGGACATGCAGGGCCATGTCGAGCCGGCCATCGCGCCAGGCATCGCCGACCTCGTCCGGCGTCACCGCAAACGGCGCGAAGCTGGTCGAGGGCTTCGCCTGCAGGAAGCCGAAGCCGGTGCGAACCTCGCGCGCGCCGACCGCGCGCAGGCTCCAGTCGTTGATCTGCACCAGCAGCCGGATTCGTTGCGCAGCCTCTTCGGCAGAAGCAGCCATCGGCACGTCGTCGACGATGACGCCGAACTCGCCCTCGAAGTCGATGCCATCAGCTTCTGTCACGAAGGGAACATCGTCCTGCGGCCCGAGGAAGTCGTCGCTGGCGCCCTGGTACATCACCGGGACGGTGTCGAAGTCGGGGATCGGCGGCTTGTTGAAGGCGACATCCATCAGCCGTCCGTGATTCAGGAAGGCCGAGCCATCCAGCCATTGCGGCGCGCGCGGCAGCGGTGCGAGGCATCGCGCGGGATCGAACGCCGTTACATCGGCAGCCGATCCATCCTCGAGACTTTCAGCGAGCTGGCGCAACGCCGGCTCGACCTGCTGCCAATTCCGCAGCGCCGTCAGCAGATCCGGTGCGATGGCGCTGGCATTGCACGCGCGCGCCTGATCCCCGGAGACGATGACCAGGCCGCCGTCGGGGCTGCCGTTCCGATAGGTCGCGAGTCTCATCAGCTGGCCTTGGTCGGGTTGGCTTCGGGACCGAACTTGCCGTCGACCAGGATGAACAGCATCCGGCACGGCTTGTCGCTGCGGTTGGCCCAGGCGTGGTTGGTGCCGCGCTGGATCACCACGTCGCCGACCTTGAGGTCAGCGGTGCCCTTGTCGAGCACCAGCGTGATCTCACCGGAGATGACGATGCCATAGTCGATCGTCTCGGTGCGGTGCATCAGCGGATGTGGCGATTCCGTCGCCACGGTCGAGGCGTGGGGGTCGCCGATCTGGCTGAACGCGGCATTCATGCGCGCCGCGCCGTTGCGGAGAAAGTCCTCGGTATCCGGCGGAATGTCGACGAAGCGGATGCGGCTGCCATGCGTTGGCGGCGGCAGCCGCAGCGGCCCGATCGTCGGATCGGGACCGTTGTCGATCAGCGCCGGCGTTGCCTGCGTGCTCCAGACCTCGTGGAAGAAGGTGCCGGGGATCGCCGCCAGCTCGGTGACGGTTGGCAAGGCGCCGTCGGACGAGATCACGGCGGCGCCCTGCGCGTCATGGCCGGTGACGACGCGGCGGATCTGCGGAAGGGTCATGCTGGAGGCCTCCTGGTCAGGCGATTTCGAGAGAGGCGGCGGACGCCGCGCCGCGCGCAGCGAACACGCGCGAGAACATCACGACGGCGACGGATGAGATGATGACGGCGCCGAGCCCGAGCGCAGGATAGCCGAACAGCTGCACCAAGGTGCCGCCGAGAATGGGGCCGATCGCAGCGCCGATCATCAGCATCGCCGGCGTGCCGGCCAACGCCCGCGCGGTCGGGTCGAGACGCGACAGCAGCCCGAACGCAAAGGTGTGGGTGAAGATCATTACCGCGGCAAAGATCGCGGTCGGGACCGCATAGGCGACGAAGCCGGAGCCGAAGGTGATCGTCACGGCGATCAGCGCCTGGCAGACCGGGCCCGCCAGCAGCACGTGTCTCGCCGGTAGCCGCCGCTCCATTATGGCGGCGAGCGGCGCCGGCAGCAGGTTGACGAAGCCGAGCGCGATCAGCACGCCCGTCACCGCGTCAGCTTCGAAGCCGCGGTCAGCGCCGATCCGCTCGATGAAGCTGAACAGCATCGCCTGGGTCAGCGCCATGCAGCTGATGCCGGCAATGCCGAACCAGACGGCGCGCGGCAGATGGCTGACCTCCGCGATCAGATCCTCGTCACTGCGCACCACGCCCTTCGGAAATGACAGCGCCGCCGCCAGCGCCGCGACCGCCATCACGCCGGCAAACACGACGAACAAGGCCTGGCCGCCGAAGCTCGCCACGAGATTGGGCGTCATGCCGAGAAACAGAATGGCAAACACACCGAGCGCCATTCCGACGATGGCGAACAGGCGGTGCGGGTTGGCGCTGCGTGCGATGGTGCCGTGAGTGAAGCTCAGCCCGCAGGCCGCTGTTGCGCCGCCCAGCGCGTGCAGCATCGCGAGCAGCGCAAACTCCGACGTTCGGCTCGCGGCCAGGAACACCAGCGCGGCCACGCCATATCCCGCAGCCGCCGCCAGGCGGGCGTTCATCCGGTTGAAGCGAGGTGCGAAGAACAGGCTGCTGAGCACGGCGCCCAGCAGGAACAGCGTGGCCAGCAGTCCCGCCTGCTGCGGGCTGAACCTGTAGCGCTCGATCAGCGCGCCCACCCAGACCGGCAGCGCGACGAGATCGACCATCCCGGCGCAATGCGCGACCATCAGCGCGATGCGTCCGCGCCACGTCTCCGTCGTCACCGTCATGGCTTCCTCCCCGTTGATGATGTTGTTCGTTGATGTTGTTGGCTCAGATCGGCTGCGTCAGCCCGACGATCGACTCGCGCATGATCCTGGCGTGCTCCGCCTTGTCGCCGTTCTCCATTTCGATGCGGCAGAGCTGCGCGGAGTTCTCGATCACCATGCGGCAGCGCTCCCAGCGGCGCGCATGGAAGCGGTCGAATGCCTCCTGCAGGGTCGTCGCGCGAGCCAGCTCCTCGGCCAGCACGATGCCGCTCTCGATGCCGATGCCCGCGCCGGAGGCGAGGTGAGGCGTGGTCGCGGCCACGGTGTCGCCGATCAGGATGACGCGGCCGCGATTCCACGGCGCCGGCACCAGCAGGTTGGCGAGCGGCCGATAGTCGATGGCGGCGTCGGGAGCGAACAAATGCGCCCGCAGTGCCACCAGCACGGGATCGCTGAACGGCGCCAGCAGGTCCGCGACCAGTTGCGGCCAGGACGCGCGCTCGGCCTGGAGCTTTTCCGGCCGCGCCTCCGTCACGAACATATACATGTGGCTCGGCGACACCGGGTTGACGCCCGCCTTGACCGCACCACCCAGCCACATCCGCGGACGCACGATGTCGGCCGGCCGCGGCAGCACGGCGCGCCAGACCACCTGGCCGATGTATTGCGGCGACTTGACCTCGGGAAACAGCAGCGCCCGCGTCTTCGAATGCACGCCATCGGCAGCCACCACGAGATCATAACGGCCCGTCGTGCCATCGGTGAAGGCGACCTCGACATCGCCGTCGTGCTGCGTGATCCGCGTGTAGGTGCAGCCGACACGCACGTGAACGCCAGCGGCGCGCGTCGCATCGGCGAGGATGCGCCCGAGTTCGGGCCGCATGATTCCGCCGCCGCCGGGCACATCCGATCCTACGGCCTTCGGTGTCGGGATCTCGCCGATCCGATGCCCCGATGGCGCGAACAGGTCGACACCGTCAGCCGTGTAGCCGCGCCGCGCGAATTCCGCGAACACGCCGATCGTCTCGAGCGCGCGCAAGGTCGGTCCGCTGACCGTGATGCCGGCGCCCTCCGGCCGCCAGTTCGGATCGACCTCGACGAGATCGATGTTGATGCCCGCCTTGCGCATCTGGATCGACGCGGCCATACCGGAAAAGCCGCCTCCGATCGTCAGCACCCTGCTCACCACTGCCATGGTGCTTCCCCCTCTGCAGTCCGCCCTTGCGGGCATGTTATGACTTTACGAACAACTCGCCGTCGATGACGACGAGCTCGAGACGGCTCAACCGCTCGCCGCGGCACGGCCCCTGCACGCACAGCCCGGTGTCGGGCATGAACTCGGCGCCGTGCGCGTGACAGACGATACGCGTGCCGTCGGCGTTGAGATACGCATCCCTGCGCCAGGCCATCGGCGCACCGCCGATATGCGGACAGGCGTTGCGCCAGCCATGCAGCTGTCCGTGCCGGCGCACGACGAACAGGCTGTCCTGCCCCTCATCATCGGGATCGAAGCCGCGCGACTGCGCCTCGCCGATCTCATCGGCGCGGCACAGCCGGATCCATCGCGCCTCGGCCTCACGCGTAGTCGCCATTCTCGGGGATTCCGGGGCCGGGGTACCATTTCTTGCGCATCTTCATCAGGAAGGTCTGCGAATTGTCGGCGGATGCCGTCGCCTCGCGCGGCTGCCAGCTCGCATCGTGCTGGTCCATGTCGGCATCCATCTCGATGTGGCAGCCGAACGGGCTATTGAAGTACCAGAACCAGTTCGAGCCCAGGATGTGACGGCCGGGGCCCCAGAACGCCTGATAGCCCTTCTCGACGAAGCGATAGCCGTTGGTGATCATTTCCGAAGGACCACCGAAATGGAACGTGAAGTGCTCCACGCCGTGCATGTGCGGCGGCGCGCCGATCAGGAAATGGGTGTGATGGTCGAGCGAGCCGCCCGGCTGCAGGAACGGCCCGGTGCCGGTGAAGCGATCGGTGCAGCGGAAGCCGAGCCGGTTGACGTAGAACGCCTCGGCCTTCACCACGTCGGGCACGAAATAGACCACATGCGACAGCGAGCGCGGACGGATCACGCTGCCCGGCGGCGGCACGCCGAGGCTGTTGATCGGCCGGAACACCACGCCGCCCGGCGCATTCGAAATCTCGCTGGCCAGCATGAACGGCCGCCGTGCCGTCAGTTGAAAGCCGATCACGAAGTCGGAATCGTCGGTCGACTCGATCGAGCCATCGGGCAGCCGCCGGACCTCGCGGTCGCGCCGCAGCTCGGCGGTGATCGCCCCCAGCGTCGCCTCGTCGGCGACGCCCATCACCGTCTTGCGCAGACGGCAGCCCGGCACGGGCGCCGGCGGCAGAGCCGGATCATCCTGCCGTGCGATCACCACGGCGGTGCCGTCGATCGCCTCGAAGCGGCCGCCGCGATCGGAGACGTCGACGGGCGTCAGCCCGTAATCGACCAGGAAGCGCGCCGCGCCCCTCACGTCGTCGACACCGAATATCAGGCTCTCCAGACCGACGATTTTCATAACTTTCCTCTCCACCTGCTGCTTCAGGCGATGTGTCCGTTCAATGTCTCTGCGACCCAGTCCGCGATGTAGTGGCCGGCATTGATGCTGTTGTCGAAGCTCGCATGCTGGGCGCCGCCTTCACGCGCGGTGAAGACCTTCAGCTCGCGCTTGGGCGAATTCACCAGTTGCTCATAGGTCCGCTCGGCCCAATGCAGCGGAATCTGCGAGTCCTTTTCGCCATGCGTCACCAGGAACGGCACCTTGATGCGGTCGAGAATGCCGTCGAGGTGAACCTGCTCGGCAATCCGCATGAAGTCGTCCTGATCTCTCGCACCCCACACCCAGCGCACATGCGCCCAGTAATGCGGGACCGGGAAATCACCTTCCTTCTGCAGGCGCCTCTTCTGCACGTCGCGCCAATCGTGATTGGCACCCCAGGCGACGCCGCAGGCAAAGCGCGGCTCGAAAGCCACCGCGCGCGGACAGTAGTAGCCACCGAGCGAGACGCCCTCGAGACCGATCCGCTTCGGGTCGACGTCGCTGCGGGTCTCCAGCCAGTCGACGACCCGGGACGCCCAATGCTCGCTGTCATGGCGCGCGGTGAGACCCTGCAGCCGGAGCGCCTCGCCCGATCCGGGCTGGTCGATCACGAGCGACGACACGCCCCGTCGGGCGAGCCAGGCGGGCAAGCCGACGCGGTATTTCATCTCCTTGGTCGAATCCAGGCCGTTGACCTGCACCAGCAGCGGCGCCGGCCCGTCGCGCCCTTCCGCGCGGACCATGAGACCGGCAATGTGGGAGCCTTCATAGGGAATCTCGACGCGCTCGCAGTTCTCCCGCGCCAGTGCAATGCCCTTGGCGAACACGTCGAGACATCTGCGGTACAGCGCCAGCCGCCCCGGCGCCTCGTGCGCCTGCAGACGCTCGCAGGTGATCAGATAGCTCGCTGCGCGGCCATATTTCTCGCCGGCCGACAGCAGCCGCCCTTTCGCCTCGTCCTCGGACGCGAGCGCACAGAGCTTGTCTGCCATCCGCGCCCAGGTCTCGCGGAAGGCCTGGGTACCGTTGGCATCGGGCTGCCGGGCCGCCTCCTGCAGCGGCGCGCACATCTCTTCGATCTCGCCGATCCGCGCGCCCATCTCGATCGCGAGATCGACCGAGAGATTCCAGACATAGTTGGTCGGAAAATACTTGAACATGAATGCACTCGCGACGCGCGGCCCGGCCACGCGTCTTCCTCGACGTTCTTCCCGAGGTCTGGCATAGCCCCGTTTGACCATTTCGAAAAATTGATTAACAAGATTGATCGCATTGATCTCTTGAATACCTCGAGCGAGGCCGCCCATGCGCTTCAACAACAAGTTCGACCTCAATCTCCTGGTCGCGCTCGACCATCTGCTGCACCTGCGCAGCGTCAGCGGCGCCGCCGCGCGCATGAACATGACGCAGTCCGCGATGAGCAATGCCTTGCTGCGTCTGCGAACCTATTTCGATGACGAACTGCTGGTGAAGATCGGCCGCAAAATGGAGCTGACGCCGCGAGCGGAGACGCTGAAGGACTCGATCAGGGACCTTCTGGTGCGGGTCGACTGGGCCATCGCCTCGTCTGCCGAGTTCGATCCCGCGCAGTCCGACCGCTGCTTCAAGATCCTGGCGTCGGACTACACGCTGGTGACGCTGATCCCGCGGCTGCTGGCGCGCAGCGAGGCCCTTGCGCCCGGTATCCGCTTCGACTTCCTGCAGCAGGTGCAGCGGCCGGAGCGCGCGCTCGAGCGCGGCGACGTCGACCTGCTGATCATCCCGGAGGAATTCAGCTCCAAGCTGCACCCGTCCGAGGTGATCTTCGAGGACGACTTCTGCGTCATCGCGTGGAGCAAGGGAAAGTATGGCAAGGGCAAGCTGTCACGGCAGGATTTCGCCAAGTCGTCCCACGTCGTGATGCGGCCGGCGATCGCGGCGCAATCGCTCGAAACCTATTATCTGGAGCAGCGCAACACGAGCCGCAGCGAGGACGTTTCGGTCTACGCGTTCACCGCCATTCCGCATCTCGTTGCCGGGACGAACCGCCTTGCCACCGTGCACCGGCGGCTCGCCATCGCCGCCCAGCGCAGCCTTCCCATCCGCATCATCGAGCTGCCGATCGCGCTGCCGGCGCTGCGGCAGCGCGTGCAATGGCATCGCTACCGCTCCAACGATGCCGGCCTGCTGTGGCTGCGCACTCTGATCCGCGAGGTCGTCGCCGAGCTGCCCTGACCACCGTCGACCGGCACTGGCGATGGCGAACGGCCGGCGCGAGACGCCGGCCGCCTTCGTTGATGAGCGATCAATCCAGCTTGCGCGAGTCAGCGCTTGATCGGTCCGGCTCCGGGCGGCGGCGCGGGCACCCAGATCGGGAATGCCAGATTGGCCCAGACCGTATCGCCGCGGCTGCCGTTCTCGACGTAGAATGTATGCTGGTAGTTCACGTTGATCTGGAAGGGGCCCGCATTATAGGTCAGCGACGGGCCTGCATTGATCGAGCGCAACCGGTTGCCGTCCTGCACCCCGGCGAAATTGAATGCCTTGACGCCGTTGATCTTGTCGTCCTGATACTGATGCGTATAGCCACCGACGACGCCGAGCTTCCAGGCGCCGATATTATAGCCCGCGTTGAAGTCGACCACCAGCGCATCACCGCTGCGGTACTGCTGGGTCAGCTGCGTGAAGGCGTTGACCGAATCGGTATTGGTGCCGTTGAGCAGCAGACGTGGCGAGACGGCGAATTCGAAGCCCTTCGGATCGGCATAGCGATAGGCGAGGACGGGCGAGATGGTGGTGTAGTTCGTGCCGACGTTGAGGGGCTGCCGCGCCGAATAGGTGCCGGTGTTGGGCATGATGTCCAGGCCGACCGTGAAGGTCTGCACGGGCGACAGCGCCCAGCTCAGAATGATCGGCGAGAAGGTCAGATTGGCAAGGCCGTTGGCCTGGAACGATCCGCCGGGATTGGTGCTTTCGAGATGGACGAAGGGCACCACGAGCTGCGAATAGACATGGGCGCCGAAAAAGTCGCCGGGATAACTGGCGAGAAACCGCATCGTCTCCGACACGGCGGAGAGCTTGAAGTCGATCGGCAGCTTTTTGCCCTGCCCGTCATACAGGCCGTTGGCGCTGGTGTAGCTGGTCTGGCTGATCGCAAACAGGCCCGGGATCGGCGGAAACGACGCAATGAACACGCCGGGCGAGCCCGCCGGATAGTTGGTGGCCGCGTTCTCGGCGGCCCACGCACCCTGGATCATCCCGGCCAACATCAACGCTGCGGAAGCGGACCGCTGCAGTCCTCTTGTCATGAATCCCCCCTTGGTGGCGCGTTTTCTACGAAACGAGCTTGCCCCCGACCGACCTCATGGCGACGCGCCCGCGCCCGACCGATCGCGTCATTGATGAGCGATCCCAGATCATTCGTAAAATTGATCGTTTTGATCCAAGCTATTCACAGTCTCGATGTGCCGGCCTCACGGGCGTCGATTGATGTCGCGCTCCTTGGTTCGAGCAGAGTGAGCAACCACGGGCACGTCACCGACGACATAATCGATCTCACCCACCGTGTTGAAGATTGCCCGTACGAGGCCTGCAGTTCAGGCCTTGGATCAAACACAACCATAGATTGTTGGCGGCAGACGCATAGGGCACGAACCTAGGACCCGCTGATTAAGAGGCGTATGACTTGCCAGTAACTTCCATGGTCATTCCACCAATGACGATTTCATGACGTCGGGCCACGCTGCTGGATGAGAGGCCGCATGGCGGATTCAAAATCAGTTTGATGATGCAACGATATCAAAGCCATTTTGGCAAATCGTCGAGACGAACTGCCGCAATATCAATCGGTTGTTTGCCTTCTCAATGAACGCGTCGTATCCGGACGCGCGGCGCGATCGGTTCAGCAGGCCGGCTGTTCGCGTTGATGGCGAAAAAACGCAGCGCTTGCAGACCGCTTTTCAAGTGCTGGCTGGGTCAGTCTTCTCATCGTCAATCAATACGTGTATTCGCTGACACTCTCGTCTCCTACCCAGGACGTCGGGGCCGCCGGCTTCTGGCCGTTCATTATCGTTCGGTCGCGTTTGATGGCAGCGAGAGCTGCCCAGCAGAGGAATCGGTGAATGGGTTTCGCCACAGCTTTCTTGATGTCTGCGGCCGATTACCAGAGTCGTACGGCAGACATTCGACGCACCGCTCCGACCAGATTGCCATTCAATCTGCAAAAAACCATTCCAAGGAAACCAGAACGGTTGCATTCCTATACCGTCACTGCTAATCATCCGCAGAGGTTGTAGGGCATGTCGAAGAAGCGACTCTCCAATTTTTTTGTGCACGACCGCGCGGGCGAGACGAGGAATTTCTGAACGGAACGTCGGGAGGAGGTGCGCTGGTTGAATGTGTGGCGACTCGCGAACTTCTAAGGTGACTGTCCGGACGAGAGATATCCGTCAGCTATCGGCAGTATCCTGACTACTTTGCGTTCGAGACAGAAGGCAATGTTTGAGATCCCTCAGGCCTATGGCGAAGCTATCGCTGATGCTACTAGCATCGACAGCCTACTCGAGCTGCTTCTAGCCTCCACTGAGCGCTTCGGAGTGACCGGCGTCTTTATCGCTGACCTGCCGAGCCGAATGGAAATCCTCGAGCCTCATATCCAGCTACGTGGCTGGAATGATGCCTGGATCAGATATTATAATGAGAGAAATTATGTCCATATAGACCCGATTGCCCAACTGCTTCGGGAAAGAGCGACGCCGTACGTCTGGAGCGAGGAGTGTGCGGTTCAGCCGCTCACCGCAAAACAACGAAAGCTCATGGACGAAGCAAGGGACGCAGGACTGATTGACGGCTTCACGGTCCCGATCCACGGTCCGCAAATGCGCACAACCTGCGTATCGTTTGCGACGGGCGCCAAGCCGCTGCAGCGAAGCGATCGGCACAATCTTCATTTCATGGCGTTACTCAGTCATCAGCGTGTCGACCAAATGATACACGCGAAAAGACCTGCAACGGCGAAAGAGGAGCGAGCGTGCGTGCTCGCGCCGCGCGAACTGGAATGCCTACATTGGGCGATGCACGGCCTGAAATCCAAGGAAATCGCCTTTGAGGCTCGTCTTTCCAAGCGAACCGTCGATCAATATCTTCGCAACGCGATGTCGAAGCTTCGCGCCGGCAGCCGAACAGAGGCCGTCCGCATCGCGATATTGAACGGTTCGCTAAAGCCAGTATGAAGTAAATACTGTACTAGAACGGCATCGCCAATACTTCTGCAAAATGATCGGTTGGTCTCCCTACCCGAGGAGACCATGATGATATTTGCGTTCTACGAGGATTCAAAACTGGCGACCCCCAGCCTTATGGATGAAATCTACGATCTTAGATATAGGATCTTCGTGGAAGCGCTTGCGTGGTCAAGCCTTGTCAAGCCGGACCGGCGCGATCGGGACCAGTTTGATGGTGATGATGCGCTGCATGTAGTTGATATCCACGACGGACGGGTGATGGCGTACTCGCGGCTTCTTCCGACGACCAGGCCGCATCTCCTGTCGCACGTGTATCCGGAGCTGGTGCGGGGGCGATCATATCCGAAGGCGCCGGACATCTTCGAATGGACCCGTCTTTGCGCCAGGTCCGAGATCGGAGACGGTGACGTTCTAGCCTCGCGTCGACTGATGGTCGCCATAGCAGAGATCTGTCAGTACCTCGGCATCACGGGTCTTATCGCGCAATCCAAACCGGGTTGGGTACGGCGGCTGAACCGGCTTGGATGGAATGCGCAACCACTCGCCGATCCCGTGGTCTTTGATGGGCGACCGACCCTTGCGTTGGAGGCGAGAGTCTCTGACCGTACGGTATCTACATCGCGCAAATGCTTGGGAATCGACACTGACATCTTGGACCAACCATCCCTCCGAGACCTCGCCGCTTCCAAAGCAAAACGTCACATCTGCGCAGGAGCGCTGCGCAGGACCGGGGTACTTCACGCGCAACGAGAGATTGTACCCGAGCCGTTAGATTTATGCTCCTTGCAGGTGGACGGCGCCAACCGCACCTACAGCGCGGCGATGCCGGTGACCTAACCAGACCTGTCATTCCGAGCCCAAGTTGCCTTCTGGCTGTTGGCTACAGCGAGCCGCCCGCAAGCACCTGCAGGCGGTAAGCCCCGTCCAGGGACGAGCGCTCGGCAGTTCGAGTGCCGATCAGCAGCTTGCGGTCCGCCGCGCCAAGAGCGTGCCGAGCCAGCGTTCGCGCTGACAGCTGTGCGATCGACGATCGTCACCGCGGAATGGCTGGGAGCATTTGCCGATACTTCGCTCTCGGGCGACAGGAAGCGCGGGCTGACTGCGATTGTCGCACCGGACGGCAAGCCGGGCGCGATCGTCTCGGACAAAGTACCGAGCTCACCCGCAGCGTCATGATGAACCGGATGCAGAGATCCGCGACGAGTTCTTGAACGAAACGCTGTTCTTCGACCTTGCGGTTCGGCTCGCTGACAACAACAACCTGCAACCGCATTCATCCAGCACAGCAATTCGCCCAGCCGCTATTGCGGAACGCACATCAAGAGCCGCATTGCTAACCGGCGACCCACCTCGCGGGATACGACCTCTCACGCCGACTTTCGACAGAAGTATACCCCCGTGAGAACCAATCCAACTGCAGCAAAAATGCTCATCGAAAGCTGCTCTCCCAGAAAGATCACGGCTATCAAGAGTGATACGATCGGCTGTCCGAACTGCAGAGGCGCAATCGCCGAGACGCCTCCCTTGTCCAAAGCCCAGAACCATGCGGCGAATCCGATCAAGGTGCAAAAGACCGCAAGAAAGAACAGGGCCCCTCCTCCTACGACCGTCACCCCGGAGATCGCCTCCAAGACAGAGGGCAACAGCGGCGTCACAAGAGCAGCACCGAAGATGATCGACCATGCCGTCGCTCCGAACAGGCCAATTCGCGCAGATGCGCGAGCGCCTGCCACATATCCAATGCTGACCGTAATGGTGCCGATGAGAACGATGACGTCGCCCACCATTGTTCCACTGCCGAAGACATCGCCGTTCGAACGAGCGCCGATCAGAAACGTCTCACCACACAATGCCATCGCACTTCCGATCAGCCAAAGAGTGCGGGGAAATGTCCGGGACAGCACATGCTGGATGATGGATGTAAACACCGGAGCGCAAGCCAAGATGAGAGCCGCGTGCGAAGTCGACGTTCGCGAGAATCCCAGACCCTGCAGAAAGAACGAACCACCGAACCCGATCATACCGTTGATCGCGACGGCGATCCAACCTCCCCTATCGGTCGGAAGCGGCGGCCGAAGCAGGAGAACCATTGGTAGGAGGAACATCGCGGCCAGGAGAAGTCTGGACGGCCCGATCAACGATGAGGGCATGTCATGGGCGACCAGTACTGTCGCGGCCGGAGTCGTTCCCCAAAACATGACTGCGATCAGCCCCAAAACATAGGGACCGGATCGACTGGATCCTGAGTCGACCGGCGGCAACGGCGCGCCCGAGGAGTCGGCTTCCGTATCACCCGATTTGACCAAAGATGCGTCCTCGACCGCCATGTGACTGCCCTGTCAGCCCTACGGAATAAATCTCATGAGAGTCGCGCCTTCACGCTGCAAGGCCAACTCATCGCCAGCCAGCGTGATCGACTCGCCTTCGTTCCAAAGCGGCGTCAGGTTTCCGTAAAAGCGCGAGAAGATATGGCCAGATTGGCCGGTCGCGGTCATGAAGCGGGACCGATCCGGATCGCCGAGATCATATAGGGCTCTAAATGTCGGAACGTGTTTCCGCTCGAACGGGCGATCATGGTGCGGCTGCAGAGCACCTCCGCTGTTGAGCGTATACAGGTCCCCGCCACTTCCGACGCCAAGCTCGCTCAATGACCTGAAGATCGGTATCCGCGAGTAGAAGACGTGCGAAAGCGTCGAGATGTGCTCGTCTCCCCACCGCCATTTCGTCAGGTCAGACCCGCGGCGCCTCGAGAGCATCGCCATAGCTTCTTCGAGAGCCCGCGTCAGACATGCACGACATTCCAGATCCGTCTCTTCGCCCGAAGCGCACCATTTGGGATGCTCCAGGATAAGCTTCCTGAGGAGCGAAGCCGCACATGGCCCGACATACTCAAGCTTCACCTTCGCCTTGTCATCGATCAGCATTCGTCGGAGCGCCTGCATCCACCCGTTGAAAATGAGCGGTTCTGCCCAGTCCTTGTGCATCGTGCCGTCCCACTTCGAGAGCAGCGCGAGGGCTTGCCGTCCCAGTGGACTGGACGGGGTTGCTCGAAGCAAAATCGGCAGAAGATCCTGAGCGGCGAGAGATAGAATGTCGGCCTGCATTTCGGCAGATGTTTCCAGCGAGTGCAATCTGATGTTGTCGAAAAACTGCTGGACTCTTTGTGTCCGATACGGCTCTTCCCAATCGCATCCCATAAAGACATCGTGCCCACACCAGGCCGGTCGACCATTCGCATTATGGATATAGCCACAGGCCGGATTGAACGAGTGCGGCATCTGGTCGAACGGAACGTAGCCTGACCAGTCTGCATCACCTGTTGATCCCGCCGCGGGATGCAGGCCATATTCCGACTTGCGCACTGGGACCCGCCCGAGACTCATGACTCCGATATTGCCGGCGACGTCGGCGTAGAACATGTTCTGCGCAGGCGTTTCGTACAGCCGCAGACTATCCTTGAATTCCTCCCAATTCCGCGCCCGATTGAGCTTCAGAAACGCCTCGGCAGTGCGGTCACAATCTCCGAGCCCGCTGAAGGATAGCGCGATGACGCCATCGCTGCCCGCCAGCGCGGCAAGACGCGGGACAGCATCGGATAGCACCGGGCCATGCCGCGACTTGCGGATGGCGAATTTGACGTCGGGCCGACCTCGGACTCGAATCGTCTCTTCATGCCTGTCAAATGCGTGAGAGCCAGCCTGCGCAAGATATTTGGTCGGATCCGACGGATCCAGAGTTTCCACGAACAGATCCTGAACGTCGGACATCGCCGCCGTGGTTCCCCAGGCGATGCTCTCGTTCTGTCCAAGCAGGATCATCGGTACGCCTGGTACTCCGGCTCCCTTCACCCATCCTCCGGGGGTGACGATCCGGCATAAAAACCAGAGCACCGGCGACGACACGTCAAGATGCGGATCGTTCGCGAGGAGCGGATGGCCGCTCGTGGTACGCTCGCCGGCGACGACCCAAGCATTTGAAGCGCCATTGGCCAATCCGAGCAACGCTCCCATCTTGTCTGAAAAGTCGGATTGTCCGCGCGAGCCACCAGACCCACCCGATACCAATGGTCCGGTCTTGCCCCGCATGGGATCCGGATAAAACGGGCCGGCATCGACCGTTCCGATTCTGCTGGTCAACTCGGCTCGATTCAGCTCGGCGAGATAGTTCCGGCTCATTTGCCAAGCCATGAGCTTGCCCCACACGACTGAATCAATGGGAGACCATGGCTCCGGCCGGATTCTCAACCAGACCATCTCAAACGGCAGTTTGCTTCGGTGGGTCGACAAGAATGCATTGACGCCGTCCGCATAGGCCGAAAGCGTGGATTGAGTTTCCGGCGCAAGCGCGGCAAAGCTGGTCTTGGCCAGTTGGTAGAGACCTAGAACACGAATGATTTTGTCTGTGTCGACGAAATCCGCCCCGAAGATTTCGGAAAGTCGCCCCTGTCCAGCACGTCGGTGAATTTCCATCTGAAACAGGCGCTCGCTTGCGTGCAGGTAACCCAGGCACCGCGCGGCATCCTGAAAATTCTCCGAGAAGATATGGGGAACGCCATGCTTGTCGTGATAGATCCTGACCTCGTTCTTCAACCCGGCAAGCCTGCGTTCACCCGATCGCCTTGGCATCGCGCGCACGAAGATCGTCGCAACCAGCGCCAGCCCGAAAAGAAAACACGGCCCAACAACGCATAGCGTCCCTGTCACCACCGCGGCCGTGAAAGCAGGCATCGAAAATGAGTTGTTCAGCACGAACATCAGTCCGAGACGGCCGCCAAGCGCCGCGTCGCCTCCGCGTTCTTCTCTGACGGGGCGATATCGAGGCGAAGGCTCGGATCTCCCATCAGCAGGATCGGCTCATCGCCCAGGCACTCCTCGCGGACCAATCGGACTGATTGTCCGATCGCATAGCCAACCTTGAGAAATTCTGAAATGGCCGCTACGGCAGCTCGGCATATCCTGGCGGGCACGATGAGCAAATGATACGGGCCAATCGCGACGACGGTCATTTCTGGTCCACCGGCGAGGCTCCACAAACCTGGGCCGAGCCCACGACCGCACGCGCCTGTCGGCGCCTCGTACGACACAAGACCCACCGGATGGACCGCGATCGCCACTTGTGTTGGTCCAATGAAGTTCAGATACGAGCCGAGCAACGTCGACGAGAGAGCCGGCAGGTCCGCGGCGGTCAGGAGCCCGATAGCGCATCGGCGTTGCGCTGCCGATAAAACCGCCTTCGACAGTGCCCGATCAGCCGGTCCGATAATGGCAGTCACGCTCGATACGGACGGTGGGCAGAGAGAGGGCAGTTCCCCCCAATCGTTCAACTCGACCAGACGCTTGCAGGTCAGGACAGCGTATAATCGCGCCAAGACCAACGCCTCCGAGTCGACAAGAACCGCCACCAGGGTCTTGGACGAAAACCGAGCATTCAGATGCGCGAACCGACTGCCCGCGGTGATGGTCGTGCGATCCGGGCAGGCAGGGCGAGTGGGAGATGCTGTTGAAGTTGCCGAAAAGAATTCATCGTCATCTGACCGCACCTCGACTGTCCTCAGATGACGCGTAAACGCCTCATCGCGCGGCAGGTCGATCACCCGGTCGGGACGAGCCAGATACGGCAGATGCCCAGGGATCAGATCCTTTTCGAGAAGGGTCTCGAAAGTCACCCCGAATGCCGACGCGGTGTCACACCGATGAAACACGGTGTCGAACACCCATGTCAGATCGCTCTCGGTCCACGGTTCAAAATGAGCCGCCGCGCGTTCTGAAAGACTCTCCTCCGCCGCTGCATTGACACCAATGTCGTAGCGCATCGGTGTCCAGTCGCAGACAAATCCTGGCTTCTTGAACTTTCCTCCGATGGGAACGCACCCCATCGCCTGATACATCATCAGATTTGCGTCGGACGAATCCGCCCTGATTGACCTGATCCCATTTCGCTTCATGAGCAGAATAATGGCTCCGAACAACAGCCGCAGATGCGCTTTCCGGCGGTATTGCGCCGCGAGGCATAGGTAGCTGACATAGTACTCCTGCCAATCTCGGATGTAGGCAAGACGAACAGCACCTATCAAACGGTTGCCCGCAAGCAAAACGACATTCTTCGAATACCAATCGAAAATGACGTCGTGATAGGATCGCTCCTGAATCCCAAGCTCATCACAGAACACCTCGCCCCGCAGAGACCTAAGCGCGGCAAAATCGTCGGGGCGTCCGAAGCGCAGCTTGATATCATTCGTGACGTCGGCCTCGTCCGTCATGACGGAACCCCTGTCGGAAACACCTTGTCGATGTCGACGGAGCCATATTTCTTGTCCGCTACCGCGTCACCGCCGCAGCTTCCGCGCCGCATATCAACCCATGGAAGTGTTGGAAGTTCGCCCCCGCTTCGCTCTACGTAGCCGTAGTGCTTGTAAGACGTGTAGACGCGAAGAAAGTAGATCCAGAATGACGGAACGTTACAAATGAATTTGAACAGACCTATGCGCCGGATCTGCTCGAGTGGAGGTCTCTGGACCTTGAGCAGCATCTTCCCATAGAGATGGCAGAACTCCTTGATATCGAGCCTTGTGGGGAGCACGGCGTGCTGAAAATCGTAGTACGTCGGGTTCTTGTAAATGAGCGCGTCTTCGTTCTTGGCGTAGTCTGTCGTCCCCGGCATCGGCGTCGCTACAGTGATGTTCGGGATATCGACTTTTCGGCTGCGGATGTAGCTCGTCAAGTTTTCGAACTGTTCTCTTTTGTAGTCGACACCGACGATAAACAGGCCTTCGATCAAGACTTCATGCTTCTTGAGAATCTCGATGGCCCTGTCGTTGTGCGCCACGGAGCTGCCCTTTTCCATGGCACCGAGCTCGGAGTCGGAATAGCTCTCCAGACCCATCCGAAGGCGCTTGAGCCCAACCCGCGACCACAGCGCGACCAAGCTCGGGTCTCTGACAATCGCGTCCGCCCGACTGTAGAACAAGTACTCCTTCTTGATGCCCGCCCGAAGGATCGCTTCACCAATGGCGTGCGCCCGGCGCCCGTCCCCGAAGAAGTGGTCGTCTGTAAATATGACATACGGCTCCTCGATCGTCTTGAGGTACTCGACGATGTATTCCGGACTCCACGTTAGATACTTTCCGAGGTTCGGCCGCCACAAGTTGCAGAACGAGCATCTTGCGGGACATCCCATGGACGTCCTCAGGGCAGCAACCGGCTTCCACCAGAGGTGATAGTATCTGCCCTTATACTTGCCGAGGATGCTTCGGTCCGGGAGGGGGAGGCTGTCGAGATCGAAGGACTTCGGAACGACCGCCTTGCCGTTCGAGAAGAATTTGCCGTTGTCCTGCCAGGCAACGCCTGCCAGATCAGCTACGTTACGCTCGCTTTCCCGGCAGCGCAGGATCAGATCCCGGAAAGAGAGATAAGCCTCTCCCATCATGACGTAGTCAATGTTGGGGTCCGCAAAGTCGGACGGACTTAGGCTAGCATGGTGCCCCCCTACCGCAACGATGATCGAAGGGTCGATCTGCTTGACCAGCGCCGCCTGCATCCGCACGAGGTCGACATGCATCGTCCAAGACGTGAATCCGACGAAGTTTGGACGCAGGCGCCTTATCGTCTCGAGCAGGGCCAACGGGCGGCGATCAAGGCGCTGATCCAGCAGAGAAATGTCCACCTCATCCTTGTCCAGCATGGACGCCAGCACTTCGTACTGGATGGGTTCAACAATATAGATCCGGTCGTCTGCCAGATGAATTGGATGATAGTGCTGCGTTACGAACAGGATCTTGTACTTGGAATGCGTCATGTATCCGCCCTCGCCATGCCTGATGCCGCATCGTCACGACGCGCGGTGCGTCCGCCTTTACTCCGCCGGAACCGACCGCTGATTCGTCATGTCTTTCGGATTGACCGCGTCGTCCGTCATGCCAACGATCGGAGATCGCGCGGCCCGTTCATCGTACGGAAGCTCGAGAGACGCCCAGACATCAGAGAGAGCGGCGACCAGCAGGTCGATGTGCACGTCTCGATGGGCCGGTGTCGGAGTCAGACGAAGCCGCTCCGTGCCCTTGCTCACAGTCGGATAATTTATAGGCTGAACATATATCCTGTGTCGTTCCAACAGCATCTGGCTCGCGGCGGTACATTTCTGCGCGTCGCCTACCACGACCGGGATGATATGCGATTCATTGGCCATGACCGGCAGGCGCGCGGCCTGAAGCGCACGCCGGACCCTGCGCGTCACCGCTTGCTGTTGGTCGCGTTCGGCCTTGGACCGGCGCAGATGCCGTACCGCCGCCGTTGCGCTCGCGGCGACGTGTGGCGGTATCGTCGACGTGAAGATGAACGACGGCGCATAGCTTCGGATTGAATCGACGATCGATGCATTTGCGGCGACATAGCCGCCAAGCGATCCGAACCCTTTGGCGAGCGTACCTTGAATGACGTCGATCCGATCTGCGAGGCCGTCTCGATCGCAAATGCCCCCACCTTGAGGTCCATACAGCCCCACGGCATGAACTTCGTCGATGTAGGTCATGGCACCGTACCGTTCAGCGAGAGCAGCGATCCCGCCGATGGGCGCAATACTGCCGCTCATCGAATAGAGACTTTCAAATACGATGAGTTTTGCGCGATTGCGGGGCTCCGCGGCAAGCAGCTGCTCAAGATGCCTCACGTCGTTATGACGCCAGATCTTCTTCTCGCATCTCGAGCGGCTGATACCCTCAATGATCGAGTTATGGTTGTCCGCGTCTGAAAATATCACGCAGTCCGGCAACAGAGTCCCGATGGTGGAGATTGCTGCGAAGTTCGATACCCAGCCTGACGTGAAGACGAGCGCCGCCTCCTTTCCATGCAGACTGGCCAGCTCCTGCTCCAACTCTACGATTTTTTGGTGCGTGCCGGAGATGTTCCTTGTTCCTCCCGCGCCCGTGCCAAAGCTCCGGGACGCTTCCGTGGACGCTTCGATCACATCCGGATGCAGGCCCATGCAGAGATAGTCATTGGAGCACCAGACGGTGACGGGCTGTGGTGCTCGTGTCTCGCCCGGCGGTCGCCAGAGCGCAGTCGGCGCAGTCTCGGGATTGCGCACCAGAGTGGCAAATGTCCGATATCGCCTTTCCTCACGAAGAGCGTCGATCGCCCGGACAAATATGCCTTCATAATTCATCATCGCTGATTCCACTCTATTGAGCGAACACATCGTCGGTGAAGTCGAGGTGGCTTGAGATAGAGCTCCGAGCGGCGGTGGATGACACGGTGATTAGCAGGCAAGCAGCGCCGCGGCGAACGGCACCGACGATGAACGCCGAACAGGCGGCGTGACGTAGGGAGGATATCCGTCGAAGACGCACTCCTTAACTTTGTGACACGATACTGAACGTCAGGGAGCCGCGTCGAACATTCGCAATATCGCGCCGCATCCTGCTTGGCTCTCGCTCACCGACGCCATCCTTTGTGATTTGTCGCCTTCAACGCGAAGCAGAGCGAGCCCAATGCCCTGTCGTCCATAGCTACCGACGACCACCGCGGGCGGCCATATCCGAAAAATACGGTATCGATACTTCCATGGCCCACAGGCACCGTACAGAACGACGGAGGCAGTCGCGACGCGCGCGATGCATAGCCGCACGTCCTCGGGCGGGGGGATCCGCCCTGGCTCTTTCAGCACCGAACTTGAGGTTGCAATGAATCTGTCAGCAAACTGCACGCCCACAGACACCGAGCTGCGCCTAGTTAGTCACATTGGCGGCCTGTCGCAAGCCGCCATCGATCAGCTGTCACAAACGTTCAGGAGCAATCACGTCGCTGTCATCGATCAGCTTCTTCCGAAGGATATGGTCGAAGCGCTCACCAGCGAAGCCAATATCCTGCTCGACCGGGAGTCGAAGCGGCGAAAGCTGACCATCAAGGAAAGCGGCAACACACCAAGAGCCTACAGCAGCGTCGGGCGTGACGCTATTTGTCAACATGACGGGATTATTCCGGCCATCTTCAATAGCGACGCGGTTCTCTCCTTCCTCCGGAAGCTCGCCGGTGAGAACATTGAACGGGTTCCTTACCGACCCGAGGAGTATATCATCAACAGCCAGTGCGAGCCTGGCGACACCCATGGATGGCATTGGGACGATTATGCCTATGCCCTCATTTTTGTCATTGAGGCTCCAGATCCGCTCCTCGGGGGACGCGTCGAGTACCTCTCGAACGTCGAATGGCAGAAAGGCTCGACTGAGCCATACCTCCGGCGGGTCCTGCAAGACAACGTCGTTCGGTCTCTCTACGTCAACAGCGGACATTGCTATTTTATGAAGGCGAATACGACACTGCATCGTGTGGCGCCCCTGACGGGATCTACCAAGAGAACCGTTGTGGTCCTGACGTTTGCGTCGCCGGAAGACATGGTGTCGGATTCCATAACGCACAACTCGATGGAAGACATCTATCCAGACGATACCAGGTCTGATGACGCAACAGTCGAGACGGCTAACGTCGAATGACGGTCGGCGTCGAAGTTGCCGGGCTTGGAACCGCTGCGTGCCTGGCGATCAGTAGCCTCATTGCCGCTGACGTCAGTCGCACCACAGGTGTTTTCGAGTTCACGAAGACGCGAATGATCTTCGCGTCTTTTTTCATGCTACCGGTGCTGTTCATCGCCGATGTTCCGCTTCGCGTGAGTGTCGCGGACGCGCTGACGCTCGCGGCATCGAGCCTCATTGGAATTGTGGTCGGCGACCTGTCTCTCATTGCCGCCATCAGCAAAATAGGGCCGAAGAAGACCAGCATCATATTCTCGTCCAACGTCGTTATCGGCGCCGTGCTGGAGGCTGCCATCTATCACAAGAGGACCACGATAGAGGCGGGAGTTGGTATTCTTCTTGTACTGACTGGGGCGTTGATTGTCATTGCCTTCAGAGGAGGCGCCGGCGCTCCCCTGAATGGACATCTCAACGCCGAACGTCAGAACACGGGCGTCGCATTGGCGGTTCTTGCAGCCGGATGCCAGGCGATCGGCACGCTGATCTCGACTCCCGTCGTAACGGCGGGAACGTCGCCCATCATGGCGACGACAATACGGTTCTGCGCAGCGTCCCTATTGTTTGTCATCATGGGCCGCACCCGCAGCGACGACATCAGGACAGACGCCAGCTCAGCTACCGTTTACGCCAAGATCGTTGTGAGTGCGCTCGTTGGAATGTGCGGCGGCCTGACGCTTCTTATGCTGGCGATCACGAGCGGAAAAATCGCAATATCGATGACATACGCGTCCTCGACGCCGCTGGTGCTCCTGCTTCTGCTCTGGCTTACGCGGGGTGAGAGACCGAATGCAAGTTCGCTCCTGGGCGCAATCACAGCAGTGGCGGGCACCGCTTTACTCATCTTCGAAGGGGCACACCAGCGATGAACGCCTTGCTCGACTATTCGGCTGTTGACGTCGTGTCCCTGCTTAGACGCGGTGACGTGACTCCGCATGATTGCCTTGATGCGGTGGAACAGCGCGTCGGCGAGGTCAACTCGACCGTCAACGCCCTGCCGACGCTCTGCTTCGATAGGGCGCATGATCGTGCATCAAAATTGATGCAGAAGCCTCGCGACGAGCGCGGCCAACTGTCTGGCCTGCCGCTGGTCATCAAGGACCTTCAGAAAGTGTCCGGGGTTCGATCGACGGCCGGATCTCTCATATATAGCGATCATGTTCCAGCCTTCACTGATGCGGTCGTCCAGCACATCGAAGACGAAGGGGGACTTGTATTTGGAAAGTCCAACGTCCCTGAACTCGGCGTTGGATTCAATTCTCTGAATCCGGTCTTTGACCCGTGTTTGAACCCGTGGAACGTCAAATATTCGCCGGGGGGATCATCTTCCGGTTCGGCTGCTGCTCTGGCGTTGAATATGACGTGGCTTGCTCATGGCTCTGACATGGGGGGATCCTTGCGCATTCCCGCGAGCTTTTGTGGCGTTGTTGGGATGAGGCCGTCGCCGGGGCGGGTCGCGATGGCTAACCGCGCATCCGTTGATCAGACGCTAGCCGTCCAAGGCCCCATGGCGCGAAACGTCGTCGATCTTGCAATGTTCCTTGACGCCATGTCGGGCGAGACCCATAGGGATCTGCTTTCCAAACCACGTCCATTGCGGTCGTTTGCCAGCGCGGCTGAAGTCCAGAAGTTGCCGAAGCGAGTCGCCTTCTCTGCTGATCTGAACATCGGCCCTGTGGACCCCGAAGTCGCTTGCATCGTGCAAAATGCCGCGGCGCGACTTCAGGCCAATGGCGTCGTCGTGGATCAGGCGTCTCCGAATCTAGATGGTGTCCAGCGATGTTTTCGAGTGATGCGTGCTTACGTATTGGCGTGCAGCCTTGGTAGCGTCCTGAGGAAGCAGGGTACGCTGGTGAGATCAACCGATATCAGGGAGAACGTGACCGAGGGGCTGAAGCTGACGATCGACCAGATGCTTGAAGCCGAACAGGCGCGGGTTCGCATCGTGCAGCATGTGGCTGATTTCTTCGAAACATATGATCTCTTGATATGTCCGTCGACAATCGTGCCGGCTCATCCGATCGATCAGCCGACCGTAGTTGAATGTGCAGGCCATGTATTCGATGGCTATTTCGACTGGACAGCGTTGACCTACGTTGCGGCCGTGGCCGGTCTTCCTGCGTTGTCGCTGCCTTGCGGTGTGACGCGGTCGGGTCTTCCAGTAGGACTGCAGGTGATCGGGCCGACAAATGGCGACCACGACGTCATTTCCTGTGCGGCCGCCCTGGAGGACATGCTGTCGTTTCACCAACTCGCTCCTGTTCGTGGAAGGTCGGAGGCAATGGCCTTGTCCGAGAACATCCAGAAGCTGGCGTAGCGGGTCGCAGCGACGAGGACGCCCGCTTCGAGACGAAGGAGATGATATGTCATTGCGTGACGCACTGCAGCCAGGCACTCTCGATCAAGCGATACGCATCCGCAGGGCGCTGCATTCGATTCCGGAGTTAGGGTACAAGGAGCTCAAGACGTCGGCGATGGTTGTGGAGTGTCTGCAAGCGCTCGGTGCCGACGAGATACAGACCGGGATCGGCGGAACCGGCGTGGTCGGCATCATTCGCGGCATTAAAGGGACTGGCCCCAGAAAGTATGTGGGGTTGAGGGCAGAGCTGGACGGCCTGGAATTGACGGAGCAGACGGGTCTTGCTTGGCAGTCGCAGAACAGCGGCTGCATGCATGCGTGTGGTCACGACGGCCACATGGCCATTCTGCTCGCTACCGCACGAGAGCTTTCAGCGAACCGTGAGTTTTCCGGAACCGTATGTTGCATCTTCCAGCCCGCTGAGGAGGGGGGAGCGGGTGCAAAAGCGATGATCGAAGATGGATTGCTTGAGAGATTCCCGCTCAGCTCGATCTATGCAATTCATAATGCGCCATGGCTTCCAATCGGAAAGATCGCCATCAATAGCGGGGCGGTGATGGCCGCGGCGGACCGAATCGAAATCTCCGTCCTTGGAGCGGGTGGCCATGGCGGAATTCCCCACCAGACGAGGGATCCGATCGTTGCCACCGCAAACATCATCTCGATGCTGCAAAACGTCGTATCGCGCTATGTGGATCCCGTGGAGGCTGCCGTCATATCTATCGGAGGCATTCACGGCGGAAGCCCTCTCAAGGGCAGCATGATTCCCGATCGGGTCGACTGTGTCGGCACGGTTCGTACATATTGTACGGACGTTCAATCGACTATTGAGAAGAAGATCCGAGATATCGTGGACCACGTCTGCGATGCCCATGATTTGACGGGATTGGTGACCTACAAAAAGCTCTATCCAGCCACGATCAATCATGCGGACCGCGCTGCTCTCGTGACCGGCGTTGCAGACATCTTGCTTGATCAAGACGACATCCTGAGCAACGTTCGTCCGAGCATGGCCGGAGAGGACTTTTCCTTCTTTCTACAAAAGGTCCCGGGGGCGTATTGCTTGATTGGTCAGGGGACGGACAGCGCTGCCAGCCTGCACAGCCCCTCATATGATTTCGACGATCGCAATATCGAGCGTGCCGCGTTGCTGTTGAAGCGCATAGCCCTTAGGGAACTGGCGTCCACTTGATGCTCCTCAAATGGAAAGACAGGGTACTAATGCCTTTTTTTCTGATTCAATTCGTGTTCGAGCTTGACCTCAATAGGCCGCCTGCGGCCGCCGCGCAGAAGAGCGAATACCGCGCAACGACCAAGACAACGACAGAATCCAACGTCGGCACCAAAGTGCAGGCAGATGCCTGTGGGACATTCAACAGGTTGCTAGAGGTCGCGCTGCATGAATATGCTCAGCGGGTCAATGCTGTAACCGCCAAACGGCGGAATTTCGAAGAAGCTGTTCTTTCGATACAATGCTATCGCGGAATGCTGCAGGTACCCGGTTTCCAAACGAATACAAGATAGCCCTGCCCCTCGCGAGGCCTGCACGATCGTATCCAGCAGATCTTGCGCGACCCCCAGCCCCCTATAGGCAGGATCTACATACATGCGTTTCAACTCACCATAGTCAGGTGACAAGACGAGGGCCGTGCAGCCAATCACCCTGTCGTTGATCTGAGCGACGAAGAATAGAGTATCGTCCTTCGCCAACTCATTCACATCGATCAAGTGGTTGCTTTCTTGCGGGTAAAGCGACGCATAATATTCGTCTGCGTCTCTGAGCATACGGACGACATCTGCGTGAAAGGGATTTCCCTTCGCGATCTCGACGCCTCCACCCTGCTTGTTCATCTCCAGCAACTCCATTGCACGCACATCGATGTATGACGATGATATCTTTCATGTCGTAACAAGGATAGCGAACTACACCGAAAAAGATAGAACGGGCACGAAGAATCTAGGCTCTGTTACCAAGATCTCGCCGAGCCAAGGCAGACGACTCGCTCGTCATCGCTCAAGCCCCGGCCCATCACCCGTGAGGCCATAGCCGCTTGCATCTGCGCTTCCCTCAACGTCTTCGATCAGATGGTGCAGGCAGGAAGTATGCCGAAGCCCGCACTCATTGGCGCTCGCCGAAGAGCATGGAACGTCGGAGAGCTTGATTGTGCCAATGATCGGCTGCCTTCGGATGACAGTGATTCTGACAGCGACGAGACGTGGAGTGATGCCGATGCCAAAATCGAAAGGGCATCCCCAATCCAAAGGCTTCTGTAGCGCGCGTCGGCTCGGTTGATTGGCCTTTCCGCGAATATGAGCAGACAAAGGCATATCTCGAAAAGGTCTCGAAGCGCTTGCGACCCGGCTACGAGCACAGCATGCAAGCCATCTGCGACGTGCGCAACAAAGGAGGCGAGCGCATCGGGTGCTCGCCGATCAAGAGTATCACCCCGCGTGCCGCTGATAAGCTCTACGAAATGTTCATCAGGGATGACGCGGGCGAGAGCACACTGTTTCGGCGCGGCGAGAAATTCGTTGGCCTGTGCCGCAGGGCATGGCGCGTGGTTCATCGACTGTACCCGGCCGAATTCGCCAAGGATATCCGGAATCCTTGGCCCGGAGTAACGCCGGTTACGCCAAGCGCACGGCTCCGCGCATCCTTGCGGCAACACGCAAACGACGAGCTCACGTTTTGGCGAACACAACGCAAACAGAGTTTCGGAATGCGGCGTCTGGCGAGGTGCAGAACAACAAAATCGTAAAAATGTAAGATACCGACTGGGCTCCGGAAATCTGGCTGGGGCGGGAGGGATCGAACCTCCGAATGGCGGAATCAAAATCCGCTGCCTTACCGCTTGGCTACGCCCCATCAGGCCCGTCGGATCGGCGCGGCGCGCGGGCGCCATGCGATTCCGGATCGGCGCCCGTGGTCTACAGAGCGCGCCGGCCCATTTCAACCGCTGCGCCGCAGGAAATTTGCGCGGGCTCCGGGTGATCCGCCGCGCTCGCCGATTCGTCAATCTGAACAAGCCTTTACCCTGTCCCGCCGGGTCCGCCGCGGCCGCCCGCCGCAACGGCTTGCGAAAAAGTTGAGACCCGGCCGGTTTCATGGGATGACGGCGGCCAAACCGGCCAATTTCGACCCCCGAGGACACGCCATGACCTATCGCGCCCCGCTCAACGACATGCTGCTCGCCCTCAACCATGGCGCCGGGCTGAAGGCGGCGGTCGAGGCCGGCCATTACGGCGATTTCGACCCCGACATCACCGCCGCCGTGCTCGAGGAAGCCGGCAAGTTCGCCACCGACGTGCTCGCCCCGCTCAACCAGATCGGCGACAGGAACGGCGTCAAGCTCGCCGACAAGAAGGTCACCACCGCGCCGGGCTGGCCGGATGCCTACAAGCGCTGGACCGAGGCCGGCTGGAACGCGGTGTCCGGCCCCGAGGCGCATGGCGGCCAGGGCCTGCCGCTCGCCATCAACGCCGCCTGCACCGAGATCTGGAGCGCGGCCAACGTCGCCTTCGGCCTGTGCCCGCTGCTGACCTTGTCGGCCATCGAGGCGCTCGATGCCCATGGCAGCAAGGAGCTGAAGGACATCTATCTCGGCAAGCTGATCTCCGGCGAATGGACCGGCACGATGCAACTGACCGAGCCGCAGGCCGGCTCCGACGTCGGCGCCTTGCGTACCCGCGCCGAGCGGGCCGCGGACGGCAGCTACCGCATCACCGGAGCCAAGATCTTCATCACCTATGGCGACCACGACATGACCGACAACATCGTGCATTTCGTGCTCGCGCGGCTGCCGGACGCGCCGGCCGGCACCAAGGGCATCTCGCTGTTCCTGATCCCGAAATTCCTCGTCGATGCCGACGGCTCGCTCGGCGCCCGCAACGACATCTACGCCACCGGCGTCGAGCACAAGCTCGGCATGCACGCCTCGCCGACCTGCACCATGACGATGGGCGACAATGGCGGCGCCATCGGCTATCTCATCGGCGAAGAAAACGCCGGCATGCGCTGCATGTTCACGATGATGAACCAGGCGCGGCTCGGAGTCGGCCTCGAAGGCGTCGGCGTCGCCGATCGCGCCTATCAGCAGGCGCTCGCCTACGCGCAGGACCGCCGCCAAGGCCGCGCCGTCGGCAGCAAAGGCACCGGCTCGGACGCGATCATCGCCCATCCCGACGTCAAGCGCATGCTGATGCAGATGCGCGTCCTGACCGCCGCGTCGCGCTCGATCTGCTACGCGACCGCCGTGGCGCTCGACGTCGCCGTGCGCGCCAAGGATCCCGCCGTGCGCGCCGAGGCGGCCGCGCGCGGCGCGCTGCTGACGCCGATCGCCAAGGCGTTCTCCACCGACATCGGCAACGAGGTCGCCTATCTCGGCGTGCAGATCCATGGCGGCATGGGCTTCATCGAGGAGACCGGCGCCGCGCAGCACTATCGCGACGCGCGCATCACCGCGATCTACGAGGGCACCAACGGCATCCAGGCGATCGACCTCGTCACCCGCAAACTGGGTGCGAACGGCGGCGCCTCGGTGTTCAAGCTGCTCGACGAGCTCACCGACATCGTCCGCCGCGTCGAGGCCTCCAACGATCCGGCGTTCGGCACGACAGGCGCCAAGCTGCGCGACGCGCTCGGCGCGCTCGACCGCTCCAGCCGCTGGCTGTTGGAGAAGCTGGCGACAGCCCCGAACGACGCGCTTGCCGGCGCCACGCCGTACTTGCGCCTGTTCGGTTCGGCGCTCGGCGGCTGCATGCTGGCCAACGAGGCGCTCGCCGCGCGCAGCGAGAGCGAGACCGTCGGCGCCCGTCACGTGGCGCTGGCACGGTTCTTCGCCGAGACGTTTGCCGTGCAGGCGCCGTCCCTGGAAAAGACCGTCACCGACGGCGCCGATGCGGTGCTCGGCGCCGAGGCCGTGCTGGTGGCGTGAGTTCGACTCGGTCGTGACAGCGCAGCTTTGACGTCCTTACATCATGGCTGATCACCGGGCTCCCACCCTCCCCTGGAGGGAGAGGGTCGCCTCACGAGGAGCGCAGCGAAACGTGAGGCGGGGTGGGGTGATGTCTCCACACGCACCCGTGCCGGTGGAGACATCACCCCACCCCGCTCGCCCGCTTCGCGCGCGATCGACCCTCCCCCTCCAGGGGAGGGTGAGCACCGGCCATGTAGCATCGTGTGATCCACAATCTCAAACAGCATGTCACGATCAGCTCGGAGCGTAGCTCGGCATGAGCATCCGCGCTCTCGCGACGCGCTCCGCGCCCGAGCTATGAGCTAAATTCCCGCCCTCACCGAGTGGAGGGCGCGAGGAAGGCCGGACCTCGGCTGAGGCCCGTGGCCCGCCTGCAGAAAAAAGGCAGGCGGCAGTCACCACAGGTACAGCCGGACAGACCCGGCCTTCCCCGCGCGATGGTTTTAACGGTCTATAGCGCGCTCTTCCTGGTGCACCGGGCTTTCTGGCCACCATGTCGCGCAATGCGCTCTCGCGCATTACGCTTGATACTAGCGTCGGAGTATCAGAACCACACGCCTTCACCGTCCGCGAGCAGCCGTTCGTCCGTGCCAACAGCACTGCGCCCGCCCGCGTCCACCGCATCCCGCTGCCAACGTCCGTGACGACCGCGAAGCGTCCCCTACCGTGCAACGGGATGGGCGTACCATAATGCTGATTTGGGGAAACGACAAAGCGATTTATGTTTTTCAGCAAACCTTGACACGATCATTTCGGGTCAACGTGATTTGCCCGACAGGCGCGCGCCCGCCGAGGCTCCCAATTCAGACCTCGGAGCCGGAAAGGCTCGATGCACCCTGCGGCTCTCCCGCTCATGCTTGACTTTCTCCGCGCGGTACAGACAGTTCCGGCCACCGCTCCCGTCGCGATCGTGATCACGGAATTCGCGCCGCTTCGCGAAGGGATTGGTGAGCCTCTGCATAGTTCATCGTTTTTGATCATGCCCATTCGGAGAACCATATGAAATCGCTCGTTGCCCCACTATTTGCCGTCGCCCTCCTGCTGTCATCTGCGCCGGCGTCGGCGGTCGTCCTCGATCTGTCGACCATGAGCTGCAAGCAGTTCGTCGAAAGCGGCGACGACACCATCAAGATGGTGCTGATCTGGCTGGACGGCTGGTACAAGGGCGATCAGGACGAAGCGCTGTTCGACACCGAGGAGTTCATCGCGAACGCCAAGAAGTTCGGCGCGTACTGCGCCGAGCATCCGACGGTCAGCATCGTGACGGCGGCCGAGAAGATCCTCGGCAAGTAACCGGCGACGCGCACCATCCGTGTCGCGTAGGGCGGGTTGGTGTTAGTGTGACCCGCCTTTCCACCGCGCCGCCAAGGGCGGATGACGCTCCGCTCATCCGCCCTCCTCCGTTGTCTCAAATGCCGAGCCATTCCAGTCCGCCCGGCAGCTCATCCGCGGCAAAATCGACTTGCAGCACGCGGCGATGGCCGGGCTGCACGGATAGTTCCGAGGCGTGCAGGATCGGTGTTGCATACAGCCAGATGTCGCCCGGCTCGGCGTGGCACGCGACGGTGCCGCACCGCGCGACGACGATCGGCACATCGGCTTCCGGGATGCGGCCGAGGCAGTGTGAGCCTGGCGCAATCAGGAGCGGGGCGTTGCCGTCGGGCACGGCGTCGAGGTGGACACGCAAGGTGACCATCCGCGCTAGCACCTCGTAAGGCGGCGCGACGTGCTGCAGGCCGCCCTTGGTGGTCCAGGGACCGAAACCCGAGAGCTCGATGCGCTCGCGCACTACGATGGTCCGGTCCTGATGCCACGGGACCGCCCAATTCATCTGCGGCGTCTTGTCGAAATAGACGGCGCGCACCGGGCGCGCGGCATCGCCGAGAACGGCGGCGGCGGCGCGGCCGACCGGACCGTCATTGGCGAGCAACGGCGTCAGCGCGGCAACACCGTGCAGCCGGGTGCCGGCCTGCGCCGGTGCGTGGCGGGACAGCGCGGCGGCGAGAGCGTGCAAAGCGGACGCATCGAGTGCCGTCGTGACGTGCAGCGCGCCGGCGTCGGTGAACTGCGATTTCTGCTGGGAAGAGAGCGCGAAGGTCATGCGCGCAGGAGACTAGAGTGCGCCGCGGGAGCTTGGCAATCGCTCTTCTTTCCCGCCGCCGAGTTCGCAATCCATGCCCACGATGGACATGAGATGCGAGCGCGATGGGGCCACCGGCGTCAAGCTTCGGTCTTGGTCCGGCATCAGGACGGCGGCGTCCGGACATAATCAGACGCAACTGGCGCCGCCAGTTTCGGGCGGCAGTTGCGTTGAAGAAGCGGGCCGAACGCCCACCGCGCGGCCCGGCTTCCTTCTTCACGCGAGAGTCCCATGTCGATCAGCTCTGTCACAACGCCCGTCGCGGCCACCGCGTCCCAGGCAAGCACCGCCACGCAATCCACCTCGTCCACGTCTCAGACGTCGTCGTCCTCGGCCACCAGCTCCGCCAGCGCCACGTCTGAAAGTTCTTCCGGCAGCGGCGGCTCATCGTCGGGCAAGACCGTGGTCAGCGAGGTCTCGATCACCCTCGACGGGATCACCACGACGACGATCACCTATTCCGACGGCTCGACCGAGGTGACCAAGACTGCCGCTGCCTCGAACGGAAGCGGCAACAACGCGCAGACCTACAATGCGCAGGGCGCGACCAATGGCGCAGCCAGCAGCACGGCTGCGTCGAGCCAAGGCGTGACGGCCTGAGGCTCGTTCGGAATCCCCGCGCCGTCCTACGAGCTGTGGGTCGCGCCGAGCGATGGCGTGGCGCCGATCGCGAGCGTCGCATCCGAACGCGCCGGTTCCGAATGAGGAACTGGACGAGCATTACAACAGCAAAACGCGCTGCGACGCACGCGTCGCGGTGACGCCGTGAAGCAACAGTCCGCGCGCGATGTCATGCGCGGCCCATTGTTAATTTGCCCCGGCGCGCCGAGTCACGCCTGCTGGCAGGCGGCTACGACAATGGGGAGACGACGATGTTGCGGAGCGTGATCGGCGCGGGAGTGCTGGTGCTGGCGATGGGGTCCGAGTTGCAGGCGGCCAACGAAGCAGGTCCGGAGACGCGGATGTCGTGCTCCGAGGTTCGCTACTACGTCGAGAAATATACCGCCGAGGTGGCCGAGATGTATGCGCGCAGCCGGGGCGCCACCGACGCCCAGATCAGCCGGGCCCGGCGCTGCCTATCGCCGGTTCACTTCCGCCGGGCGGAGCGGTCGCACAGCTATACGGAGTGAGACGGCAGCCCATGTTGGCTTGCTCGTTGTTGTCATCGCTCCCTCCACCGTCATTCCGGGGCGCCCGCAGGGCGAGCCCGGAATCCATACTCACGATGGTGGTGAGGTGCGAGCGGCATGTGGCGCGTGCTCGCCTCAAACTGAGGCCTGTGGTTATGGATTCCGGGCTCATTCACGCTGCTTCAAACGGCTGCGCCGTTTGCGCGCGAATGCCCCGGAATGACGACTGGGAGAGAGTTGAGACTCTTAGGGCAGGTTAGCCGCAGGCGTAACCCGCCGTCTTGATTTGGAAGGCGGCGGATTTGGAAGGCGGCGGATGACGCTGCGCTCATCCGCCTACGACTACGCCCTCCTCACGCCTGCTCGATCGCGGCCGGCATCTTCGCCACCGACATCAGCGAGCGGGCGACCTGGTTGAGGAGCTGGTCGGCGTTCTCCTCCTCGGCCAGCGACTTCGACAGCAGCGCGACGACGGCGCTGTGGCGGAGCTGCTGGGCGAGGTTGCGCGCGGTGGTGTAGCCGGAGATCTCGTAATGCTCGACCCGCTGCGCGGCGCCGATCAGTGCGAGGTCGGCGGCGGCATCCTCCTTGTCCTCGCTCTGGGTCATGATCTCCTGGCCTTCCTCGATGAGGCCCATCATGCCCTTGCAGGGTTTTGCGCGCGGCGTCTTCCCAAGGAGCTCGAAGCACTCGTTGATGCGCTCGATCTGCGCTTCCGTCTCGGCCAGATGCTGCTCGAACAATTCGCTCAACTGGTCGAAGCGCGCGGCCTCCGCCATCTTCGGAAGCGCCTTTGTGAGCTGCTTCTCAGCATGCAGGATGTCGCGCAGCTCGTCCATGAGGAGATCGCTGAGGCCGGATTCGTCGGCCGGCGGCGAGCTTTCGGTGACAATCGCAGAGGCTGCTCCGGGCTCGCCGGCCTGGATCGCCGGCGATTCCGTGAACACCCAGTCGCCGCCCTCGTTCCAAGGGCCCCGGGTGTCGATCTCGCCGTGGTCCCCGGCGCCGGTGGAATCGTTGAAGAACTGATCGACCAGGCCCGGCGTCGGCGCGAGGCGGCCGATGCTGAAGGCGGGCTTGCCCATGCTCTCCAGCGCCAGCGCGAACGCCTTCATGTGGGTGATCTCGCGCGTCATCAGGAATTGCAGCGCGTCCTTGGTCCCGGCATCGTCGGTGAAATTGATCAGCCGCTCATAGACGATCTTGGCGCGCGCCTCGGCGGCGATGTTGCTGCGCAGGTCGACGTCGAGCTCGCCGGTGATCTTGAGATAATCGGCGGTCCACGGATTTCCCTGCGAGTTGAACAGGTTGACGCCACCGCCGCCGGCGATCGCAATGAGCGGATCGGCCTCGGCGGCCTCGCGGTCGAACTTGGCGGGCTTCAGGTGCATGCGGGCGAGCGTGCCGACCACCTCGAGATGGCTCAGCTCCTCGGTGCCGATATCCATCAACAGATCCTTGCGGTCGGGATCCTCGCAATTCAGGCCCTGGATCGAGTACTGCATGGCCGCGGCGAGTTCGCCGTTGGCGCCGCCGAACTGCTCGAGCAGCATGTTGCCGAAGCGCGGATCCGGCTCGTCGACACGGACGGTGAACATCAGCTTCTTGACGTGGTGATACATGGGGAGGCCTCGGACGTTTGCGGGGGGACGGCAAGCAAGGTCCGAACGGCCGGCCACCACGGTTGTTCCTTACCGCCGACTGACGCCATGCGCGTTCCTGCCGGCCGCGCGATCGAGGCAGGCCGGCCATGGCACGAGGGGTCAGGGCGACGCCGCGTCAAACGCGCTTCCTCCTTGTCGGCGAGCTCCATATGCACGCCAAGACACACTCCACACCCGGATTGCCGGTGTCATCGAGGCTCTGCGCGTTTGGTGCCAGGAATGCGCAAGAGGGAACCTGCCGGCGGGAGGAGGTGCCTGCGCCACCGGCGCGGGCTGCCACGCGACATCCTGTTGGCAGCTGAACGATGGCCCCTTGCTAAGGTTTTCCCTGCTCGCCTAAGCTGTTCCGCTGGAGAGTGACATGTTGATGCGAACACCGGCCAGGGAGAACCCAGGTCTCGGCGCGCGAGTCCGCCGGGTCATCGAGCGACTCCGCGACCACGCATCGTCATTCACCTCATCATCGCCCGCGAATGGGGCGACACTGCGGAAGCCGTCCTACGTTGTCGACGATGAGCCTGACGACAGCAACATGGACGTCGCGCTGGCGGCGCTGATTGATCAGATCGAACGTCCGGCGCACACGCCGCTACCACGGTTTCCGAGTCTCGCGCGCGTCACGTCGTCGCGCCAGGCGCCGCACATCCCGGTGTACGAGCGGCCACCCTATTTCGACGTCGCGCCGCGCCCCGTCGAGGTCGAGCCGCGGCGGATGGCCTATGATGAGGCCGCCGAGCGCATCGTGCCCGAGGACGAACTGTCGGAACTGCGCAAAGACCTGATGAGCGCGATCTCAGCGCGGCTCGGATCGCCGGAGGATCATCTGGCGACGATCAGGAACCTGCTGAGGTCGGTAAAGTAGGATGTGGGGCCGCAGCAATATCGGCAAGACGGTCGAGGAGCTGACCGATCATCTGCGGCTGGTCGATCACGTGCGCGCGCTGCAGGATGGCCAGAAGGAGATCGCCGAGGCGATCAGGGCGGTCAACAACCGCCTGACCTCGATCGAGGCCGAGTTCAGGGTGCTCAAGGCGGAGACGCAGCGCGATGCGCTGCGCGAGGTGCAGCACGCCGTGCAGGGTGTCCAGGGCTCGGTGCATGACGAACTGACCCGCATGGCGACTCGGCTGGTGGTGCTGGAGCAGGCACTGCGGCGCGAGGCTGTCCGACAGCAGGCATCGCCGGCCGCCGGCCCGCGCCCGCCGGCTGCCCCGTCCCGCCCGGACGGATCACGCTGAGGCGCGACAACTGGACCGCGGCAGACTCAGCGCAACTTTGCCGAGCGGCTTGCAATCTCGATGATGACGCTGCCGCTCTTGGCGTAACCGTCCGGCACAAAGGCTTCGCCCGGTGCGAGTTCGCGCATGTCCTCCGCGTCCTTCGGCTTCGGAAAGCCTTTGGCGCAGGCCGTGCTGATCGTCTCGTGATCGGCGTAGCTGACGGCGGCGACCACGCTGCCGGGGGTTGGCCCGGCCGCGAGCTTCGACAGGCCGAAATATTTGAGCTGCTCCGAACAGGTAACGATGATGGTCAGATAGGCTCCCGTCGTGTCCTCGGCCTGCAGCAGAAAATCGTAGGACATCTCGATGGACCCGCCGCTGGCACTGGCGAAGCCGACGCGCGCCACGCCGGTCTCGACCACCCCCTGCCCCATATGCCCGGTCAGGCAGACGAGCACGTCCTGCGCTTCGTCCCTGGTGGTGGAGATGACGCATTCATTCACCTGCATGCCCGGCTGGAAGCCGCGAAATTTGTAAGCGCCGCCGACCTGCTCGAACACGACCGCGCCGCCGAAATCGGTCGCGTGCGGCTCGCAGCCGCTGCCATAGCTCACGACCAGCAGCGGATTGGCTCCGGCCACGAATTGCCCCTGCTGCCGCTGCGGCTGGAGAGTGACGTTACAGCGACGCCCCTCGGCCTCGGGATAGGATTTGACCTCTTTGCAGGTCGCCCCTGTAATCGACTTGGGCGCACAGAATTGCGACAGCAGCGCGCGATCGCTGGGGGCGGCCTCGGCGCTGCTCATGAATGCGCAGCACAGCAGCAACGAGATCAGCACGGAAAGACATCTGGTCATGGAATTTTGCCTTGCTATGACGACACGCTTGGCGTGCAACGATAGCTTATCGCCGATGCGGTTGAAAACCAGTCGTCAACCATGAACGCGCGCGGCCGCGCCTGCGCGCCTCGGCCGCGCCCGCCCCGGCCGGCGACGGCCGCTTCGGCCCTTGGCGCGGTCGGCGGATGATGTAGGCTGATGCGCGAGAAACGACTCAGGACAACGACCGGCGCATAGCGGCCGGCGCACACGCGCGAGGGGCCCATGACCGACCATCTGATCGTCACCGACGAGGGCGAGACGCGGACGATCAAGCTCAGGCGTCCGGAGAAGAAGAACGCGATCACCCAGGCCATGTATCTCGGCATGAGCGATGCCATCGACACCGCGCAGAACAATCCGCTGGTGCGATGCATCATCATCACCGGCGGCTCCGGCGTGTTCACGGCCGGCAACGATCTCGAGGATTTCCTGCACGCAGGCCATGCCGCCAGCGAGGCCGCGCGCACCTCGGCGGCGACCAAATTCCTGTATTCGCTGGCGCATAACGTCAAGCCGATCATCGCCGCGGTCGACGGCGTCGCGATCGGCATCGGCACGACGATGCTGTTCCACTGCGACTACGTGCTGGCCTCGACCACGGCGACGTTCTCGACGCCCTTCATCCATCTCGGCTTGGTGCCGGAGGGCGCCTCGAGCCTGCTGATGCCGCGGACCATGGGCTATCAGCGGGCGTTCGCGATGCTGGTCATGGGGCGCACCATGACCGCGGCCGACGCGCAGATCGCGGGCTTTGTCAACACGGTGGTAGCGCCGGGCCATACCGAGGTCGAGGCGCACAAGGTGGCGCGCGACATCTGCCGGCTGCCGGCCGAGGCGGTGGCGATCGGGCGCAGGCTGATCCGCACCGCGCCTGACGAGCTCACGCGCCGGATCGACCAGGAGGCCTATCTGTTCGCCGAGCGCATGACCTCCGAGGAGGCGGTCGGCGCGTTCAAGGCGTTCCTGTCGCGCAAGAAGAAGAAATGAGCGGGGCCGCGGCGGGCGCGCATGGCGCAGTTTGATGTCATCGTGATCGGCTGCGGCGCGGTCGGCAGCGCCGCCGTGCTGCATCTCGCCAAGGCCGGGACGCGCGTGCTGGGCATCGACCGTTTCCAGCCGCCGCATAGGCTCGGCTCGACCCATGGCGAGACCCGCATCACCCGCGCGGCGATCGGCGAAGGCGTCGACTACACGCCGCTGGCGCAGCGCTCGCACGTGCTGTGGCGTGAGCTGGAGCGCGAGACCGGCGCGCATCTGTTCGAACAATGCGGCTGCCTGTTCATCCCGAGCCAGGACGGCGGCGAGGTCCACGGCGTCTCTAGCGCGCAGTTCTTCAGCAACATCGAAACCGCCGCGCGGCTGCACGGCGTCGACGGCGAGACGATCTTGCCGGAGCGGCTGCGCGCCGACTATCCGGCCTTCGCCATCGCGGCGGGCGATCGCGCCTTCCTCGATCGCGAGGGCGGCTATCTCATGGTCGAGGACTGCGTCCGGGCCGAGCTCGCGGTCGCCGCGCGGCATGGCGCGGAGCTTGTGACCGGCCGGCGCGTGACGGCGTTTCGCCGTGCCGCCGGCGCCCACATCGTGACCATGGACGACGGCACGACGGCGTCGGCCAACAGATTGATCGTCACCACCGGGCCGTGGATCACCGAGCTGATCGCGCCTCTGCGCCGGCGTGTGAATGTCACGCGGCAGGTGCTGTACTGGTTCGAGGTCCTGTCCCATCCCGAGCGCTTCGGGCCGGACACGCCGGTCTTCATATGGGACGTCAGCGGACGCGGGCGGGCGGCGTCCGATATCTACGGCTTCCCCTGGCTCGGCTCGCCGGACAACGGCGTGAAGATCGCCAACGAGGTGCTGACCGGCGAGACCGATCCCGACCACGTGTCGCGGGCGGTGACGGCGGACGAGATCGCCGAGGTTTACGAGACCTATGTCCGCCCCTTCGTGCCGGATCTCGGCCCGCGCTGCCTACGCAGCGAGGTCTGCCTCTATACCAACGCGGCGGGCGGCCGCTTCGTCATCGACCACGATCCAGGTGACGCCGAGGTGATCTACGCCTCGGCCTGCTCGGGCCACGGCTTCAAGCATTCGCCGGCCGTGGGCGAGGCGCTCGCGGCGATGGCCCGGGGCGAGACGCCGCGCGTCGACCTCTCCGGCTTCACGCTGGACCGGCTGGCCGTCGCCGATCCAGCATAGCGGACGGCGCAACTACTTGCCGGACTGCAGCGCCGCCGTCTGCTTGGCCAGCCCGTCGTCGAACTGCGTCTCGAGCTTGTCGAGATAGGCGTTGAACTCACCCGGCTTGACGAACGGGTTGGGCGCGCCGTCGGCAATCTTCGCTCGCTTTCCGGCCATGTCGTACATCTCCGGATGCGGCGCCAGCAGGATGTCGGGATGCGCGGTCTTGGCCCAGGCGAAGGTCTTCTTGTAGTCGTCGACGATGCCCGGATAGGTGGGACGGCCGACCAGCCGGTTCAGCGCCACGGTGGCGCTACAGAAGAAGATCAGGCTGCGGGTGGCGTCGCCATCCTTCACGTCGGTCGTCCAGCTGGTGCAGCCCGGCGAATGGCCCGGCGTCTCATGCGCCGTCAACGTGACGCCGCCGAGCGTGACGGTGTCGCCCTCGCGCACGGCGCGGTCGACCTTGACCGGCGGGAAGCCGAGATAGCGCTCCTCCTCGCGGCCCGGATAGAAGCCGCCTTCCAGCAGCGGCACGTCCTTGGCGCCCGCCACCATCTGCGCCCCGGTTTCCTGCTTGATCTGCGCCAGCCCCCCGGTGTGGTCGATATGGGCGTGGGTGTTGAGGATGTATTTGATGTCGGCGACCTTGAAGCCGAGCTTGCCGATGCTGGCCTCGATCTGCGCGGTCGATTCCGGCATCACGGTATCGATCAGGATATGGCCCTGCGGCGTGGTGATCAGGTAGGAAGCGAGCCCATTGGTGCCGACGTAGTAGACGTTGTCGATCACCTTGAACGGCTCGGTCGGCTTATTCCACGCCGCGACCATCTGCTTCATCAGGTCCGGCAGCGATTGCGCTGCAGCGGAGCCGGCGGCCAGCGACAATGTCGCCGCGAGCAGCATCATTCTTTTCATTCCGGCCTCCCGATGTATTGGTGTTATGAAATCGTTTTATGTCATTGCGACCGCGGCGGGGCAATCGCGCTTCGTCCCGCGGCCCCTGCATCACACGTGACCCTGCCATGAGCCGTCTCTCCCGCTTCGCCCTTGCCTGCCTGCTGACCGGCGCCGCCGTTGCAAGCATCGTCGGCCCGCCAGCATCGGCCGAGGACGAGCCGATAGCGTTGCGCATCCTCGCCATCAACGACTTCCACGGCAATCTGGAGCCGCCCTCTTCCGGCATCCGCGTCGCCGATCCCGCCGATCCAACCAAGACCACCGTTGTTCCAGCCGGCGGCGCCGAGCACATGGCGAGCCTCGTCAAGCTGCTCGCCGACGGCCAGCCCAACACGATCTTCGTCGCAGCCGGCGACCTGATCGGTGCGAGCCCGTTCCTGTCGGCGATGTTCCACGACGAGCCGACCATCGAATCGATGTCGCAGATGGGGCTCGCCCTGTCGGCGGTCGGCAATCACGAGTTTGACGAGGGCAAGGCCGAGCTGCTGCGGATGCAGAACGGCGGCTGTCATCCGACCGACGGCTGCCGCGGGCCGCAGCCGTTCACCGGTGCCAAATTCCACTATCTCGCGGCGTCGACGTTCCTCGCCGGCACCGACAAGACGGTGTTTCCGCCCTATGAGATCCGCACCTTCGAGGACGTTCCGGTCGCCTTCATCGGGCTGACGCTGAAAGGGACCCCGGGCATCATCTCGCCGGCGAGCGCGGCCGGCCTCGACTTCCGCAACGAGGCCGAGAGCGTCAACGCGCTGATCCCGGAATTGAAGGCCAAGGGCGTGCAGGCGATCGTCGTGCTGATCCACGAGGGCGGCTGGCCGTCCGGTGGCATGAACGAATGTCCCGGGCTGTCGGGGCCGATCGTTGACATCGTCAAGGAGCTCGACAGCGCGGTCGACATCGTCATCTCGGGCCACACCCATCAGGCCTATGTCTGCACCATCGACAAGCGGCTCGTCACCTCGGGCGACAAGTTCGGCACGCTGGTGACGGCGATCGACGTCAAGCTCGACCGCACCACGCGCGACGTGATCAGCGCCACCGCGACGAACATCGTCGTCGACACCAGCCTGCCGAAGGATCCGGCGCAGACCGCGCTGATCGACGCCTATGAGAAGCTCGCGGCGCCCTACGCCAATCGCCCCGCCGGCGTGCTCACCGCGACGCTGTCGCGGCTGCCGAACGCCTCCGGCGAGAGCGTGCTCGGCGACGTCATCGCCGATGCCCAGCTCGCAGCGACAGCCGCGGCGGACAAAGGGAGCGCGGTCATCGCGATGACCAATCCCGGCGGCATCCGGACGGATCTCGTTCGGCGCGACGACGGCGCGGTGACCTATGCCGACGTGTTCGCGAGCCAGCCGTTTCGCAACCAGCTGATGACGGTCACCCTGACCGGTGCCGAGATCAAGGCCGCGCTGGAGCAGCAATGGCTCGACCCGGCGCGGCCGCGCATCCTGCAGGTCTCCAGCGGTTTTTCCTATGCCTTCGATGCGAAACAGTCCGCGGGCGCGCGGATCGATGCCGCCAGCATGATGCTCGAGGGCAAGGCCATCGATCCCGCCGCGTCCTACCGGGTCACCATCAACAACTACCTCGCGCTCGGCGGCGACGGCTTCACCGCGTTCAAGAGCGGCCGCGATCCGATCACGGGACCCTATGACGACGAGGCGCTGTTCGCCTATCTCAAGGCCAACAGCCCGCTGGCCCTGCCGCCGCGCGGCCGTATCGTCAACAAGGCTTCGTGACGCCTGCCGCGCCGGGGCGGAAAGCCGGTCATATCGCCCGCGGGGCTCTTTCCGAGGCTGCGTTCAGCGCATAGATTGGGCCCTCCCGCAACGCGCGAGTGGCAGAGCCCTGATGTCGACGCTGTATCTCTCTCATGAAGCCTGCCTCGATCACGCCACGCCGTCCGGCCACCCCGAGCGCGCCGACCGCCTGCGCGCCGTCGAGGAGGCGCTGACCGAGGAGCGCTTCGCCCTGCTCGATCGCGACGAGGCCCCGGAGGCCGACATCGAGCTGGCCCTGCTCTGCCACAACGAGCACTACGTCACCGAGCTGCGCCACATGGCCCCGACCTCGGGCATCATCTATCTCGACGGCGATACCTCGATGTCGCCCGGCACCTGGGAGGCCGTGATGCGCGGCGTCGGCGGCGCCGTCGCGGCGACGGAGTCGGTGATGTCGGGCCGCCACCGCAACGCCTTCGTGGCGGTGCGCCCGCCCGGACATCATGCCGAGATCGCCAAGCCGATGGGCTTCTGCTTCTTCGACAATGTCGCGATCGCCGCCCGCTACGCCCAGCGCACCTTCGGCATCGAGCGTGCCGCCATCGTCGACTTCGACGTCCACCATGGCAACGGCACCCAGGACATCTTCTGGGCCGACAAGAGCGTGATGTACTGCTCGACCCATCAGATGCCGCTGTTCCCGGGCACGGGCGCCCGCGGCGAGCGCGGCGAGCACGACACTATCGTCAACGCACCGCTGGCCTCCGAGGACGGCAGCCTCGAGTTCCGCTCCGCCTTCGAGAACCTGATCCTGCCGCAGCTCACCAAGTTCAGCCCCGAGCTCGTGATCATCTCGGCCGGCTTCGACGCCCACTATCGCGACCCGCTGGCGTCGCTCAACCTGCGGGCGGAGGATTTCGGCTGGGTCACCCGCAAGCTGATGGAGCTCGCCGACAAGACCGCCGGCGGCCGCGTCGTCTCGGTCCTGGAGGGCGGCTATGACCTTCAGGGGCTGAAGGAATCCGTCGCGGCCCACGTTGCGGCGCTGACCGGGGCGTAATCCCCAGGTTCCAGCCGATCCACCCCGGCAGGGCCTGACAGGGCCGCGAGCGGGGTGTAAAAGCACGGCCCCGGAGTTGAGTGAGCTGCAGGGAACCCGCATGGCGGACAACACCGTAACCGACGTCAAGAAGCTGTCGTTCGAGCGCGCGATCGAGGAGCTTGAATCGATCGTGAAGCGGCTCGAGGACGGCAAGGTGCCGCTCGAGGAGTCGGTGGCGATCTATGAGCGCGGCGAGGCGCTGAAGCGGCGCTGCGAGGAGCTGCTGCGCCAGGCGGAGGCCCGGGTCGAGAAGATCACGACCGACGCCAGCGGCCATGCGGTGGGAACCGTGCCGCTCGACGTGCAATAGCGGCTTGCGGCCGACCGGCCGTCTCCGAGCGACAGTCCGGATTTATTTCGCTGCGTGTGGCCCGACGCGACACGCGGGTAAAGCGCCTCCCATTCGTGCAATTCAGCCGCACATCGGTGCAACTGCATCGTCAATGGGCTTGGCCGCCAAGTGTCCCCCGGCGAAGTCTCTGCCACCGCGTTCACCGCTCGAGAGCCAGCGCTACGTCCTTCGTTTACCATGCGACACGATTGGATCCGGGCAGTTCGCCGTGGCGCCCCCGATCCTACGATCGTTCCGTTCCGCGTCTGCGATCGTCCGGCCCGATCATGACAATGTGCTTGGATCGCAGGTCTTCCGCGTCCGCTTCGTGACGATCCACGAAAGGCCGCACGCCTGCGACTTCTTCATGATGGCCTGCGGACCGATCCCCTGACGCGAACGCATGGCTCACCGTGCCGCGGCGCGCGCAATCGCCGCATCGGCGGATTCTGCGGCGCGGGAAAAAGCCTGGACCGAGCTCGCGTCCCCGGTCTATTCCGGAGCGACGGCTGCCGTCGATTTGAGCAGAGCAATGGAACCTCCGGCACGCCGCCGCGGTTGAGACGTGGCGCAAAGGTACCGTTTGCGGGCTTGCCAACTCCCGCCGGGTTGGCTTTAAGACGCACTTTGGTGTAAAGCTTCTCGCAACTGCGGGTTTTTGGAAGTGTCCATCCTCTCCGGAGAGAGGAATCTAAGCGCTTGCAAGAGCTAGCAAAACTGACTTGGCTGAACGACTTGGCGATCTTGGGCGACTAACGAGGACGGCAAGGCCACCAAGAGTGACTTACATCACATAGATCGATCCCAAACCCGGCTAGTCTTCGGACTGCGGCTTCGATCCGCGCGGATGTGACCTTCAAGACCTCAGGTTTCGCCGCCCGTTACGATGAACCTCTCAGATGTCGGCCCTTGAACCCGACCTGCAAAATTGGAATGTCACCGTGACCACATTTAGTAAGACGCCGCTTCTCGACACCATCAAGACCCCGGAAGATCTGCGCCGGCTGAAGGTCGAGCAGGTCCGGCAGGTCGCCGACGAATTGCGCCAGGAGACCATCGACGCGGTCTCGGTGACCGGCGGCCATTTCGGCGCTGGTCTCGGCGTGGTCGAGCTGACCACGGCCATCCATTACGTGTTCGACACCCCGCGTGACCGCCTGATCTGGGACGTCGGCCACCAGGCCTACCCGCACAAGATCCTGACCGGACGCCGCGACCGCATCCGCACCTTGCGCACCGGCGGCGGCCTCTCCGGGTTCACCAAGCGCGCCGAGAGCGACTACGATCCGTTTGGCGCTGCGCACTCGTCGACCTCGATTTCCGCCGGTCTCGGCATGGCCGTTGCGCGCGACCTGTCGGGCGGCAAGAACAACGTGATCGCCGTGATCGGCGACGGTGCGATGTCCGCCGGCATGGCCTATGAGGCCATGAACAATGCCGGCGCGATGAACTCCCGCCTGATCGTGATCCTCAACGACAACGACATGTCGATCGCGCCACCGGTCGGCGCCATGTCGGCCTATCTGTCGCGCCTGTACTCGGGCAAGACCTACCGGACGCTGCGAGATGCCGCCAAGCAGCTCGGCCAGCATCTGCCCAAGGTGATCGCCAACCGCGCCAGCCGCGTCGAGGAATATTCCCGCGGCTTCATGATGGACGGCGGCACGCTGTTCGAGGAGCTCGGCTTCTACTACGTCGGCCCGATCGACGGCCACAACCTCGACCATCTGCTTCCCGTCCTGAAGAACGTCCGCGACATGGAGACCGGCCCGATCCTGGTCCACGTCGTGACCCAGAAGGGCAAGGGCTACTCGCCCGCGGAAGCCGCGGCCGACAAATATCACGCGGTGGCCAAGTTCGACATCGCCACCGGCACCCAGGCCAAGGCCAAGCCGAACGCGCCGGCCTATCAGAACGTGTTCGGCCAGAGCCTGGTCAAGGAAGCCGAGAAGGACGACAAGATCGTCGGCATCACTGCCGCGATGCCCTCGGGCACCGGCATTGACATCTTCGCCAAGGCGTTCCCGAAGCGCACCTTCGACGTCGGCATCGCAGAGCAGCACGCCGTGACCTTCGCCGCCGGCCTCGCAGCCGAGGGCTTCAAGCCGTTCTGCGCGATCTACTCGACCTTCCTGCAGCGCGGCTACGACCAGATCGTCCACGACGTCTGCATCCAGAGCCTGCCGGTGCGCTTCGCCATCGACCGCGCCGGCCTGGTCGGCGCCGACGGCGCGACCCATGCCGGCTCCTTCGACAACGCCTATCTCGGCTGCCTGCCGAACATGGTGATCATGGCGGCCTCCGACGAGGCCGAGCTGGTGCACATGGTGGCGACCCAGGTCGCGATCAACGACCGGCCGAGCTCGGTGCGCTATCCGCGCGGCGAAGGCCGCGGCGTGGAAATGCCCGAGGTTGGCGTTCCGCTGCCGATCGGCAAGGGCCGCATGATCCGCCAGGGCAAGCAAGTCGCCCTGCTCTCCTTCGGCACCCGGCTTGCCGAGTGCGAGAAGGCCGCCGACGAGCTCGCCGCCCATGGCCTGTCCGCCTCGATCGCCGATGCGCGCTTCATGAAGCCGCTCGACGAGGAGCTGGTGATGAAGCTCGCCCGCGAGCACGACATCCTGATCACGATCGAGGAAGGCTCGATCGGCGGCTTCGGCTCGCACGTGATGCAGTATCTGTCCGACCAGGGCATGCTGGACGGCGGCCTGAAGATGCGTTCGATGGTGCTGCCCGACGAGTTCCAGGACCACGACACGCCGGCAGCGATGTACGCCCGCGCCGGGCTCGACGCCAAAGGCATCGTCCGCAAGGTGTTCGAGGCGCTCGGCAAGGATTACACGACCGAGTCGGTCAAGCTCGCCTGAGGCGAGCTTGCGTCCCGCAGTGGTGAGCCATGAAGATCTATCTGGCAGGTCCCGACGTGTTCCTGCCGGATGCCATTGAAATCGGCCGGCGGAAGGTCGCGATCTGCGACCGCCACGGCCTGATCGGCCTCTACCCCCTCGACAACAGCATCGACCTCGCCTCCTCCGACGCCTCGCGCCAGATCTTCCATGGCAACGAGGCGATGATGGACGACGCCGATGCCATCATCGCCAATCTCACACCGTTCCGCGGGCCCGGCGCCGATGCCGGCACGGTCTATGAGTTCGGCTACATGGCCGGCTCCGGCAAGCTGTGTCTCGGCTACTGCAACGACCCGGCCGTCTACGCCGATCGTGCCCGACGCTTCACGGCGGTGACGGAGCAGGACGGCCGCCTGGTCGATGGCGAAGGCCTGACTGTCGAGGATTTCGGCCTGCCCGACAATCTCATGATGATCCACGCGCTCGAGCTACGCGGCGCCCCGCTCGTCGCTCCACGCGAACGCCCTGCGGACGTCTGGCATCATCTGGCAGCGTTCGAGACCTGCGTGAGATTGGCGGCGGAGCGGCTGGCGACGAGGACGGTTTGATCCCGGGCCCCTCCGAAGCCGCGAATACGCGCGAACAGCTTGCAACACCCGTCATTGCGAGCGAAGCGAAGCAATCCAGGGCTACAAAGGAGGTCTGGATTGCTTCGTCGCGTCGCTCCTCGCAATGACGGAGTTCAAAATTCATTGCGTCGCCCTCATCTCACCTATCTCGCGATCCGGCCCATGACCCCTGCCCGCAAACGTGCTGACATCCTCCTCGTCGAACGCGGCCTGTTCGAGAGCCGCGCGCGGGCGCAGGCGGCAATCGAGGCGGGGCTCGTGTTCGCCAACGACAAGCAGGTGGGCAAAGCCTCGGAGAACATTCCCGCCGACGCCGTCCTGCAGGCCGAGCCGGCGCATCCCTGGGTGTCGCGTGGCGGCGTCAAGCTGGCGGCGGCGCTGGAGCATTATGGCATCGAGGTCGAAGACCATGTCTGCCTCGATGTCGGTGCCTCCACCGGCGGCTTCACCGAGGTCCTGCTGGCGAATGGCGCGGCGCTCGTGTTCGCAGTCGATGTCGGCCGCGACCAATTGCACCCATCATTGCGCAATCACCCGAAGATCATCTCGATGGAGCAGACCGACATCCGCAGCTACGACGGCAAGCGCCTGCCGCAGCGCCCCGACGTCGTCGTGATCGACTGCAGCTTCATCTCGCTCAAGGCGGTGCTGCCGGTCGCATTGTCGCTCGCGGCCTCGCCGATGAGCCTGCTGGCGCTGATCAAGCCGCAATTCGAGGCGCAGGGAAAGCACGGCAAGGGCGGCATCATCAAGGATGCAAGCGTGCATGCCGCCGTCTGCGACGACATTGCGGCCTTCGCCGCCTCGCTCGGCTGCAGCGACATCGAGATCTTCCCGTCATCGATCAAGGGCGGCGACGGCAACGCCGAGTTCTTCCTGGGAGCGCGCCGCCATGGTTGAGCGTCTCGTCATCGACCATGTCGGCCATCGCGGCGATGGCGTGTCGCTGTCATCGGGCGAGGCGCTGTACGTGCCCTACACGCTGGCCGGCGAGACCGTCGAGGCGGCCGTCGTGCCCGGGCATCCCGATCGCCGCAAGCTGCTCGCGGTGGAGGCGGCGAGCTCGGAGCGGATCGCGCCATTCTGTGCGCATTTCGGCGTGTGCGGCGGCTGCGCCATCCAGCACTGGATGCCCGGGCCCTATCAGCAGTGGAAGCGCAACATCGTCGTCGAGACGCTACGGGCCGCCAAGGTCGACTGCGAAGTGGCCGATCTGATCGATGCCCACGGCGCCGGCCGGCGCCGCGCCACCTTCCACGCCCGGATGGGCACGCACGACGTCCTCAGGGTCGGATTCTCGGCCGCGAACAGCCACGACATCGTGCCGATCGACCGCTGCCCGATCCTCGACCCCGCGCTGGACGGTGCGCTGGAAGCCGCATGGGCGCTGGCGGAGGCGCTGAAGCCGACCGGCAAGCCGCTCGACATTCAGGCGACCGCGACCAGCAACGGCCTCGACATCGACATCCGCGGCTCCGGCCCGCTGCCGCCGCCGCGCGTCGCGGCCCTGTCCCGCCTCGCCGAACAGCACCGGCTGGCGCGGCTGACGCGCCATGGCGAGCTGGTGCTGATGCGCAATGCGCCCGTGGTTACGATGGGGACGGCACAGGTGACGCTGCCGCCCGGCTCGTTCCTGCAGGCCACCGTGCAAGGCGAGGAGACGCTGGCGCAATTGGTGATGGAGCGGATCGGCAAGGCCAAGCACGTCGCCGACCTGTTCTGCGGCGTCGGCCCGTTCGCGCTGCGGCTCGCCACGCGGGCGCGCGTCACCGCCATGGACAATGATGCCGGCGCGATCGCGGCGCTGCAAAAGGCGTCTGGCACGCCCGGCCTCAAGCCGATCAAGGCCGAGGCGCGCGACCTGTTCCGCCGCCCGCTGATGTCGCCGGAATTGCGCGACATCGACGCCGTCGTGTTCGATCCGCCGCGCCAGGGCGCTCAGGCGCAGGCCAGGCAACTCGCGGCCGGCAAGGTGCCGGTGATCGTCGCGGTGTCCTGCAACGTCACGACGTTCGCGCGGGATATGCGCATGCTGATCGACGGCGGCTACAAGCTCGAGACCGTGGTGCCGGTCGACCAGTTCCGCCACACCCCGCATGTCGAGCTGGTGGCGAGGCTGGTGCGGTGAGCACCGTCAACGGATTTACGAGCGAGATCGGCTTTTTCGGGGAGCGCCAAGCGTTGCCCCTGCAATGACGCACGGAGCTCGCGCATCACGCTCGGTGCGTCCCCTCGCCCCGCTTGCGGGGAGAGGTCGACTGAGAACGCCGCTGACTGTGAGCACGAACTCGTAGGCGATCGACCAGCGATGTCGCCTATCCGATGCGCTACCTCACCACGCTGACCTTCACCGGCGCGACGCCGGAGTTGACCATGCCGAGCGCCTGCGCGGCTGAGTAGGACACGTCGACCACCCGCCCCTGCACGAACGGTCCGCGATCGTTGACGCGCACCACCACGGAGCGGCCGGTCTTGACGTTGGTGACCTGCAGGCGGGTGCCGAACGGCAGGCTGCGATGCGCGGCCGTCAGCTCGGAGGGATTGAAGCGCTCGCCGCTCGCGGTCTTCTGGCCTTCCGAATAGTAGCTGGCGAGACCGGACGCTCCGGAGTGCGCCGGCGGCGGGCTGAGCTCGGCCCGCCGGACGCGCACCACTGACTCCGGCGCCTTCTCCGCACGCTGCACCTGCGGCCGAAATTCGGCTCCGGCTTGCTTCGTCGGCGCCGCCCAGCGCGCCTGCCGGACCGCCGATGATTGCGCGCAGGCTGCGAGCGAAGCCGCCGCCGCACACACCAGCGCTGCCCTGAGAAGTTGGCAAGCGAGCCCTGCACGCGGACCTTGGATGACTGACGAGCGCCTGACGCGCTGCGCGGGACGTGCTGTCCGGTCGATGATACGCATGTTCTGTGCGCCTCCGCCTCAACCCGCTCATGGTCGCGGCCCAATCGCGGCGGCACGGTGGCAAAGGGAAACTTGCGGGAGATGCAACCCCTGGTTTTTGGGAGATTGTGGCTTAATGGCAACAGATCAGCCTGAACAGCGGCCTTGTGGAGTTTTTCCACGCAAGAACTTCATACTGTCATCCTGGGAGAACACGTGAATGCCTGACCCGCTGCTGACCCGCATCGTCGGCGAACTTGCCGATGTCCCGGGACTGCGCGCCATCGCGCTCGGTGGATCGCGTGCGCGCGGCACCGCGCAGGCGGGCTCGGACTACGACGTCGGGCTCTACATCGCATCCAGGCACGACCTCGACACCGACGTGCTGCGCGAAGCAGTGCGGCGGCTCGTCGACGACCCGCAAACGCTCGAACTGACGGCGGTCGGCGGCTGGGGACAGTGGATCGTCGGCGGCGGCTGGCTCAGAATCGACGGGCACAAGGTCGACCTGCTCTATCGCGAGATCGATGCGGTCGGCGGCGTGATCGACGACTGCCGGAAAGGGCGGATCGAGATGCACTACCAGCCAGGCCATCCGCATGGCTTCGTCTCGGCGATCTGGATGGGCGAGGTCGCGCTCTGCCGCCCGCTGCACGATCCCGCGCAACTGCTGGCGGGGCTGAAGTCGCGCTGCACGCCCTATCCGCGCCGCCTGCGCGACGCGATTATTGCGCGCTTCCAGTGGGAGATCGCATTCAGCATCGATAATGCCGAGTTGGCTGTCGGGCGTGGCGATCATACCCACGTCGCGGGCTGCGCCTATCGCGCCCTCGCCTGCCTTGCGCAGGTGCTGTTTGCGGTCAACGGGCGCTACCTGATCAACGAGAAGGGCGCGCTCAAGGAGGCCGCGACGTTTGGACTGGCACTCGTCGGTCTCGCGGCGCGAGTGGAGTTCATCTGGCAATCGATCGGCAATGGCGAATTCGGTGCGGCGCTCCGCAGCCTGCGGGAGGTCGAGGCCGAATTGAAACAGGCGTTGGTCCATGCTGCGACGGCCGGCTGAGATCGGCGCCTTACCAATCAAGTCTCCCCGCGCGCGCGTCTGCTCGGCAGCCTGGGCCTGCTGGTCACCGCCCCCAGCGGTCCTGCCAGATCTTCTCGCCGATCGTGCAGGACACGCGCGGCTCCTTGTCGGCATCGTCGGCGACCGGCACGATGCGCGGCGGCGGTGCGCGTCCGGCAACCTCCATCAGCAGCTTGGTGCGGATGGCTTCCTTGAATTCGTCGCGGCTCTTGATCGTGACCACGAACGAGCCGTGGCCGCCGGTCACGCAATCCTTGTAGTAGAGATCGAGGTTCTCGATATCCATGGTCGAGTAGGACGGCTCCTTGACCATGATCGGCAGGCCGTTGATGGTGATGCCCTTGTCGACGGCCTCGTCGCGCGCGATCGTCACCGGGGAGGGGCCGTTGTTGTTGGGCCCGTCGCCGGAGATGTCGATGACGCGGCGCAGCCCGCGATAGGGATTCTCATCGAACAGCGGCATGGCGAAGTAGATCGCGCCCGAGATCGAGGTGCGCGACGCGCGGCGGATCGGCGTCTTCATGATCTCGGCGGCGACGGCGTCGGCACTTTCCGGTCCGTCGATCAGGCGCCATGGAATGATGATCTTCTGGTCGCTCGAGGCCGCCCATTCGAAATAGGTCACGGCGATGCGGCCATGCACGCCGCTCTTCAGCGCCTGCAGGAACTCGCGCGAGCTGAGCGCCTGGGCGTAGCCTTCGCGCTGGATCGCCAGCTCGTCCAGATCCATCGAGTAGGACACATCGACGGCGAGGATCAGCTCGACGTCGACGGACGCTTCCTTCTCGCTCAGCTGCTGCGCCGGCTGGGCCCTCGGCGCGGCCACGACGCTGGCGACGTCGCCGCCGGCCAAGGCGCCTGCCAGACACGCCACCCCGATCGAGATCCACCAGCGCATGAGCTGCCCTCCAATCGCGTCCGATGATGGTGACATGCAATCCGCAGAGCGCAAAGCGGGAACGCACACATCCATTCACATTCCGGTTAGTCCCCTGGGGTTTGCCCGGATGTCAGGCAGCCGCGTGCGCCCATCGCGCAAGGCATGCAGCCCGTGGTTTCCCGGAGCGGCCGAAGCCTGTATCGTGGCGTGACTGCCGCATCCGGAACACAGGCGCGCCCTTAGAATGAACGATGCCGTCACCAAGCCCAAGACGAAGGTACGCACCAAGACCGAGCGTCCGCGGCTCTACAAGGTGATCCTCGTCAACGACGACTTCACGCCGCGCGATTTCGTGGTGATGATCCTGAAGGCGGAATTCAGCATGACCGAGGACCAGGCCTACAAGGTCATGATCACGGCGCATAAGCTCGGCGTCTGCGTGGTGGCCGTGTTCACCAAGGACGTCGCCGAGACCAAGGCGACGCGCGCGACCGATGCCGGCCGCGCCAAGGGATACCCGCTGCTGTTCACCACCGAGCCGGAGACCTGAGCCGGCGAACTAATTCCCTTCCTCGCGCAGCCCGTACGCACGTTGTGCGGTCGCGAGGCCTGCGATCGGAAATTCGCCGAGATCGGTCCAGAGATCGGTCAGCGGCCCGGGACAGGCGCCGGCAAACGCCTCGGACGCGACCACCGTCCGCTTCAGTCGCGCGGCGATCTTCTCGAGCCGAGCGGCGAGATTGACGGCCGGGCCGATGCAGGTGAAGTCGAGCCGGTTGCCGCCGCCGATATTGCCATAGAGCAGCCGTCCGACATGCAGCGCGACGCCGAAGCGGAAGCGTTCCCCGGTGCCGCCGGCCGCGTATTCGAGCGCATCGACGCGGGCCCGCGAGGCGCGCGCCGCCGCAAGGACGCGGGCGCAGACCTCGGTCGGATCGCCGCCCTGCTCGCGAAACGGAAACACGGCGAGCAGGCCGTCGCCCATGAACTTCAGCACCTCGCCGCCCTGCTCGCGGATCGGATCGACCTGGCAGTCGAAATAGTGGTTGAGGATCGCCACCACGTCCTCAGCCGGCAGGCGATCGGACAAGGGCGTGAAGCCGCGCAGATCCGACAGCCAGATCGCCGCATCCAGCGTATCGGTGTGGCCGCGGCGGATCTGGCCGCCCAGAATACGCTCGCCGGCGCTATTGCCGACATAGGTGTCGAGCAGCATCGAGGCCGTACGTCGAAGCGTGACGATCTCGGTGTAGCGCGCCAAAGCCGGCATCAGCGAGCGAATCGCATTCAGATGCGCGTCGGTGAAGCCTGTTGGAGATTTGGTGGTCCAACTCGACGCGTGGACCGCACGGTCGATGAAGGTCAAAGGTAGAGTGAAATAGTCGGTCACGCCTTCGGCCCGCAGATCCATCAGGATCGGAAAGAGCTCGGCTTCCCGATCGCGAGGATCGGCCCTGAACTCGGTCCCCTGCTCGAACACGCGCGCAAGCGGGCTGTCCCTGTAGGCCGGCGTGCTCTCGAAGCCGAAATCGACCGAGCCCATCTCGACCTCCGCCCCCTGGCGCCAGATGAAGCTGCGGCCGGCGATATCAGGATGAAGGGTGCGGACGAACACGCCCACGCGCCACAGCGGCACGCCGAGCCCGACCAGACGATCGCAGCATTCGGACATCATCTGGCTCGGCGTCGCCGCGGAACGCGCGCCGTCGACCAGCCAGTCCTTGATGTCCCGCAGCTTCGAAGCGTCCATGGGACGACACTAGGCGAGCAGCGTGGCAACAGCAAACAGCCGCGGCGGCAGCGTGCGGCTACCCCACCTGGCCGCGATGGCGCAGCAGATGATCGGCCAGCACACAGGCCATCATCGCCTCGCCGACGGGAACCGCGCGGATGCCGACGCAGGGGTCGTGACGGCCCTTGGTCAGGATCTCGGTCTCCTGGCCCGAGCGGTCGACGGTCTGGCGCGGGGTGAGGATCGACGAGGTCGGCTTGACCGCGAAGCGCAGCACGATCGGCTGTCCCGTGGCGATGCCGCCGAGAATGCCGCCGGCATTGTTGGAGAGGAAGCGCGTGCCGTCATTGGCCGAGCGCATCTCGTCGGCATTCTCCTCGCCGGTCAGCTCGGCCGCACCAAAGCCGGCGCCGATCTCGACGCCCTTCACGGCGTTGATGCTCATCATCGCCGCGGCGAGATCGGCATCGAGCTTGCCGTAGAGCGGCGCGCCAAGTCCCGCCGGCACGCCCTCGGCGACGATCTCGAGCACGGCGCCGATCGACGAGCCGGACTTCCTGATGCCGTCGAGATAGTCCTCGAAGAACGCCGCCTTGTCCTTGTCGGGGCAGAAGAAGGGATTGCGCGCGACCTCGTCCCAGTCCCAGTTGCCGCGATCGATCTTGTGCGGCCCCATCTGCACCAGCGCACCGCGCACCTTCACGTCCGGCAGGACCTTGCGCGCGATCGCGCCGGCGGCGACGCGCGTCGCGGTCTCGCGCGCCGAGGAACGACCGCCGCCGCGATAGTCGCGCAGGCCGTATTTGGCCTCGTAGGTGAAGTCGGCGTGACCGGGACGAAACTTGTCCTTGATCTCGGAATAGTCCTTGGAGCGCTGGTCGGTGTTCTCGATCAGGAGCGCGATCGGCGTGCCCGTGGTGACCTGCACGCCCGTGTCGGGATCAGCCATCACGCCTGACAGGATCTTCACCTGGTCCGGCTCCTGGCGCTGGGTGGTAAAGCGCGACTGGCCGGGACGGCGGCGGTCGAGATCACGCTGGATCTCGTCGGCGGCGAGCGGGATCCGCGGCGGACAGCCGTCGACCACGCAGCCGATGGCCACGCCATGGCTCTCACCGAAGGTGGTGACGCGGAACATGTGGCCGAAGGTGTTGAAGGACATGAGCTGATCACCCAACCGGAAAAACCATCATTCCGGGATGGTCCGAAGGACCAGACCGGACTCTCGAGATTCCGGGTTCGCCTCTGCAAGGCGCACCGGAACGACGGAGACAAACTAACTGTACTTCTCGAACCCGTTCTCGCCGAACACATAGACCGCGCCCTGCTGGATCGGCAGGTCGACGGCGCCGTGCGGCGTCTCGAAGCCCAGCGCGACCATCAGCGCCCGCGCCGTGCCGCCATGGGCGACCGCCACGATATCGCCAGACAGCCCATCGTACCAGTCGCGCACGCGGCGCTCGACGTCGGCATAGGTCTCGCCGCCCTCGGGCGCCAGCGACCATTTGTCGGTCAGCCGCCTGGCATAGAAGGCGGGATCGGCCGCCTGCATTTCCGGCAGCGTCGCCCCTTCCCATTTGCCGTAGCCGATCTCGCGCAGCCGGGCATCGAGCGCATAGCCCTCGGCTGGCAGGCTCAGGGTCTCACGCACCAACTCCATGGTCGCGCGGGCGCGGCTGAGGGGGCTAGCGACGTAGGGCAGGCGCGCCGCATCATGGCCGTTGCGCGCAGCGAGCTCGGCCAGGATGTTGCCGGCCTGCACCGCCTGCACCCGCCCGAGCGCGTTCAGCGGAATGTCCTGCGTGCCTTGCAGCCGGCCGAGCGCATTCCATTCCGTCTCGCCGTGGCGGATGTAGTAGATCGTGGGCCGTGGCATTGCGCGTTGACGTTATTCCTTGGCGCCGACGGAATTGTTCAGCGAGATGTCGGGCGCCTCGGGCCGCTTCAGGCCGACGACATGATAGCCGGAATCGACGTGATGCACCTCGCCGGTGACGCCGCGCGACAGGTCGGACAAGAGATACAGCGCGCTGTCGCCGACCTCGTCGATGGTCACGGTCCGGCGCAGCGGCGCGTTGTATTCGTTCCACTTCAGGATGTAGCGGAAGTCGCCGATGCCCGAGGCGGCCAGCGTCTTGATAGGTCCTGCCGAGATCGCATTGACGCGGATGTTCTTCTCGCCGAGATCGGCGGCGAGATAGCGCACGCTGGCTTCCAGCGCGGCCTTGGCGACGCCCATCACGTTGTAGTGCGGCATCCACTTCTCGGCGCCGTAATAGGTCAAGGTGATGATCGAGCCGCCGTCGGTCATCAGCTTCTCGGCGCGCTGCGCGATCGCCGTCAGCGAGTAGCAGCTGATCAGCATGCTCTTGGAGAAATTGTCCTGCGTGGTTTCGATGTAGCGGCCGTCGAGCTGGTCCTTGTCGGAGAAGGCGATGGCGTGGACCACGAAATCGATCTGGCCCCACTTCTCCTTGAGCACGTCGAACACCGCGTCGATGGTCGTGGGATCGGTGACATCGCAATGGCCGAGCACGAGCCCGCCGAGCTCGGCCGCCAGCGGCTCGACCCGCTTCTTCAGCGCGTCGCCCTGGTAGGTCAACGCGATCTCCGCGCCGGCCGCGCGCGCGGCCTTGGCGATGCCCCAGGCGATCGAGCGGTTGTTGGCCACGCCAAGGACGACCCCGCGCTTGCCCTGCATCAAACCTGAAATCTGCGCCATGCGGCTTCCCATCGAACTGATTATTAAGGACTGGACGTACACCACCGGTCTGGCCCGGTACAGCCCCATTCCGCCCGCTCTGTGGCAAACTCCCCCGCAGGGCTTGCGGTCCGGAATACGCTGATCATCGCGGGGTTATGATCTTTGCAAGACGCCGGCTGCGGCCTGCGCCCTTGTCATCGCAGCGAACAGCCGCAGGGCATTCCATGAACGCGTTCCGCCAGAGCGTCGAGACCATGATTCCGGCACTGCGCCGTTATGCCCGGGCGCTGGCGCGCGACATGGACGCGGCCGACGAACTGGTCCAGGACACGCTGGTGCGGGCGCTGCGCTCGGAGCGGCTGTTCCTGGGCGGCGACATCAGGAGCTGGCTGTACACGATCCTGACCAATCTGAACAAGAACCGCCGGCGCTCCTTGGCGCGGCGGCCGCACTTCATGCCGCTCCAGGACGACAATGCCGACGCCAGCGGCACCGAGGCCGAGGGCCGGGACATCGAGCACGCGCTGGCGACCCTGGTGGAGGAGCAGCGCGCGGCGCTTCTCCTCGTCGTGCTCGAAGGCCTGAGCTACCGCGAGGTCGCCGACATCCAGGGTGTCCCAATCGGCACCGTGATGTCCCGCCTCGCCCGCGCCCGCGCCCATGTCCGTGCCGTGCTCGAGGGCGAGCGGCCGGCGCTGCGGAGGGTGAAATGACCACTGCACAAAAGCCGCCCTGCCATGTTCGGCTGCCCAAGCCTGCAGCGACCGCGCATCGCCGCAGCCGCCCGATTGCAACGAGATCCCGATGATGACCGAGCCGACCATTCCCGTCACCGAAGACGAGCTGCACGCCTATGTCGACAACGAGCTGCCGGCCGAGCGCCGCAGCGACGTCGAGCGCTGGCTGGCCGCGCATCCGGCGGACGCCGAGCGGGTGCAATCCTGGCGCAGCATGGCTGAGGCGCTCCATGCCCGCTACGATTCGATCGTCAACGAGCCGGTGCCGCCGCGGCTCGACCTCGACGGCCTGGAGCGCCGGCCGCGGCGCTGGGTCGTCGCGGCCATGGCGGCAAGCGTGGCGGCCTTCGCGGTCGGCGGCGCGGTCGGCTGGGTCGCGCGTGGCGCCGCGTCCTCGCCGTCGCCGCTGCAGGCCCTTGCCGGCGAGGCGCTCGATGCGCACCGGCTCTATGTCGTGGAGGTGCGCCATCCGGTGGAGGTTCCTGGCGACGAGAAGGCCCATCTGCAGCAATGGCTGACGCGGCGCTGCGGTCGCACCGTGCAGGCGCCGGAGCTGGAAGCCACCGGACTGAAGCTCGTCGGCGGCCGGCTGCTGCCCGGGCCGACCGGCCCGGCGTCCTTCCTGATGTACGAGAGCACCTCCGGCGAGCGCTTCACGGTGTATGCGACCAAGGTCGGGATTGAGGCGGCCGAGATGCGCTATACGGCGCAGGGCAACACCGCTGCACTCTCGTGGGCGGAGCGCGGCGTCAGCTACGTCGTCAGCGGCGGCAGTGACCGGACGCGTCTCACTCAGGTCGCGCGCCTTGTTTATGACCAGACCGAACGGGCGGGCGGCTAGCGGCGGACCATTGCCCGATTTCGCGAGGTGCCGGCCTCGGCGCGATTACGGCCGTGATCAGAAGCGTTTGCAGGATGGCCGCGAGCGCTGCCCGAGAGGATCCTGATCCCCGCATGGCTCAGGCGGGAGACACGCCAGGGTCGGCGCCGCAATTCGGTCACCGGAAATCTGGAATCAGGTCACCGGCACGTCTCAATATAGCGCCAAATGTTCACGAAAAAATGAGGAGTGTTCGATCCGCCGATCGACACGGAAGCGGCCTCGATTGGGGTTTTGTACCGCGCTGGTCCCCCTTTCGAGGCCGCACTTTTTTCTCAGCTTTCCAGCTCGTCCTTCAGCTTTCAGCCGAGTGGTCCGCAACGCGCAACCTCAGGAGAGGTTGCTGCGCGGATTGTAGGGATGACGGTCGCGCCACTTGGTCATCAGGGCCTCGAGCTCGGCGTCGTTGCCGTCGGGCAGCACGATCCGGGTGGTGACGAACAGATCGCCGGCCGAGCCGTCGCTCTTGGGCAGGCCCTTGCCCTTGAGCCGGAAGGTCCGGCCGCTGGAGGTGTTCTTCGGGATCGACAGCTCGACCGCGCTGCCGAGCGTCGGCGCCCTCACCTTGGCGCCCAGGACCGCCTCGTAAAGCGTGATCGGCAGATCGAGCCTGAGGTCGCTGCCCTCGACCTTGAAGAACGGATGCGGCGCGATCTGGATCGTGATCAGGAGATCACCCGGCCGGTGTCCGGGCGCGCTCTCGCCCTGCCCCTTCAGCCTAATCTGCTGGCCGGCGGTAACACCGGCGGGGACCTTGACGTTGAGCTCCTTGCCCGACGGCAGCCGCACCCGCTTCTCGCCGCCCTTGACGGACTCCTCGAGCGAGACCGACATCGCAACCTTCAGATCGAGGTCGAGGCCGACACCGCCGGTATCGAACTCGAACGAGCCGCCGCCGCCGCGCCCAGCGCGCGCGCCGGCGCCGCCGAACATGCTGTTCAGAATGTCCTCGAATCCGCCACCGCCGAAGCCGCCGCCCGGCCCGCCGCCGCTGCGGAAGGTATAGCTCTCGAAGCCGCCCCCCGGCCCGCCGCGGCCGGCGCCGCCACCCGGAAAGCCCTGGAAGCGCGGCTTGCCGTCAGCGTCGATCTCCCCGCGATCGAACTGCTTGCGCTTCTCCTCGTCGCCCAGGATCTCGTTGGCCGAATTGATCTCGGCAAACCGCGCCGATGCCTTCGGGTCATCCTTGTTGCTGTCGGGATGATGCTTCTTGGCGAGCTTGCGATAGGCGCTCTTGATGGCCGCAGCGCTGGCGCTTCGCGGCACCCCCAAGACCTCATAGGGGTCGCGCATCCGTCACGTCTCCTTACAGAAAGTCAGATACTAACCTATGGGCTCCCCGCCCGCTTCGCATTTCATCTGGGGAGTCCGTTGTATTTTTGCAACGGGTTCCAGACGACCCCGGCTAGCTTTGCTGCCAGGGTTTGAGCGTCTGGATGTCCCAGCGCCCACGCTCGATACGGCACGCCGAGCCCTGCAGCCAGCGTTCCGTCTTGCCGTTGACGTAGCTCGCCAGGAAATCGCGGCACGTGCGGCCGTTGTCGGCCGTGTAGGACTTGGCGATCGGCGTCACCGAGCCGCGGGCGCCGGTCTGGGGATTCTGCCACGGCTGGCTGGAATCCTTGCTCCCCTTGGTCAGCACGTCCGACGCGGCGTTGCGGGCAAAAGCGAGATCGGCTTCGGTCGGCTCGCGCTCGGGCGGCGAGCTGACCGCGCCGGTGATCTCCGCATCGTCCATCTTGGCAAAGGCCGTTTCAGGGCGCGACAGGCTGCAGCCGCCGCCGGACAGGCCGATTAGAATGAGTGTCAAAGCCGTGCCGGCATGACCGATCGCGGATAGGCCAAGCCGGACCGATGCCCTATATAGGGCCGGACCAGAATGGACTTGCACGCGCCTGGCCGCGGGTGAACGCAAAACTCGGACTCCCCATACACATGACCGACCCCACGAGCATCAAACACCAGACAACCTTAACATCCGGTACATCGGCCGATTTTACCCAGGCCGGCGAGCCGTTTGCGCTGTTTGCGGCGTGGTTTGCCGAAGCCGGCAAGAGCGAGCCCAACGATCCGAATGCGATGGCGCTGGCAACGGTCGACGACAGCGGGCTGCCTGACGTGCGCATGGTGCTGATGAAGGGCTATGACGAGGACGGCTTCGTCTTCTACAGCCACAAGGCCAGCCAGAAGGGCCGCGAGCTCGCCGCCAATCCGAAGGCCGCGCTGCTGTTTCACTGGAAATCGCTGCGCCGCCAGGTCCGCATCCGCGGCCTCGTGGCGCCGGTGACCGACGAAGAGGCCGACGCCTATTTCGCGACCCGGCCGAAGCAGGCGCAGCTCGGCGCCTGGGCCAGCAAGCAGTCGCAGCCGTTGGAGAGCCGCTTCGCGTTCGAGCAGGCGATCGCCAAGGTCGCGGCGCAATACATCATCGGCGAGGTGCCGCGCCCGCCAGGATGGAGCGGCTGGCGCATCACTCCCGTCAGCATGGAGTTCTGGCACGACCGGCCATTCCGCCTGCACGACCGCATCGAATTCCGGCGCGAGGCTTCGGGCCGGCCGTGGACCAAGGTGCGGATGTATCCGTAGAGGATCGCCGCGCGGGCTTGCGCCCGGCCTCCAGGCGTCCGATACGCCAACGAATCGCCATCGCGCGCGTGAATCAGGCGCCGAACGCACAACCATTGTGGTAAGTTGATCCCGTCCGGGATCGTGAAAGACGCAGTTCATGCCGACCTCTTCCAATCAGCCACGGCGCACGATGCTGCTGACCGGTGCCAGCCGCGGCATCGGTCATGCCACCGTGATCCGCTTCTCATCAGCCGGCTGGCGCGTCCTCACCTGCTCGCGGCACCCCTTTCCCGAAGAATGCCCGTGGGGCGCCGGCCCCGAGGACCACGTCCAGGTCGACCTGTCCGATCCCCAGGACACCGTGCGCGCGATCGCCGAGATCAAACAGCGGATCGACGGCGGCGAGCTGCACGCGCTGGTCAACAACGCCGCGATCTCGCCGAAGGGCGCGGGCGGTGCCCGGCTCGGCACCGTCGACACCGACCTCGACACCTGGAATCACGTCTTCCGCGTCAACTTCTTCGCGCCGATCATGATGGCGCGCGGCCTGATCAAGGAGCTGAAGGCGGCCAAGGGCTCCGTCGTCAACGTCACCTCGATCGCCGGCTCGCGCGTGCATCCCTTCGCCGGCGCGGCCTACGCGACCTCCAAGGCGGCGCTGGCCGCCCTGACCCGCGAGATGGCGTCGGATTTCGGCCGGGTCGGCGTCCGCGTCAACTCGATCGCGCCGGGCGAGATCGACACCTCGATCCTGTCGCCGGGCACCGAGAAGATCGTGCAGGAGCAGATCCCGATGCAGCGCCTCGGCACGCCCGACGAAGTCGCCAAGATCATCTACGTGCTGTGCTCGGAGACCAGCTCCTACGTGAACGGCGCCGAGATCCACATCAACGGCGGCCAGCACGTCTGAGCCATTCGGCGCGGAGACGGTTGCCCGTGTTCGATTTGGTTCATGGCGGCTTGCCACGTTCGGCAAGTTCCCGATGACCGCGCGAAGGCGTGATTAACGCCATCTCCGAAGATCGATACGGACCTACCGACCACCACAAACAAGACAGCGCTCCCGGAGGGAACGCTGTTCATGGGATGGGATCGGCGTACTGAATTTCCAGTCGCTGGCTGCGCGGGCGGCATTGCCTGAATACCGTCCGGTCGAGAACGGTCGTTCAGCCTTCGCACACCAAACCGCGCAGAATCTGCGCGGCGCGCCAGCGCAGGCGGTCGGACTCGACGTTGAGGGCGCTGGAGCAATCATCGTCGCGCTCGTCCTCCTCGAGATCGGCGCCGCAGTAGCGGCAGGTGCGCGGCGACAGCGCATGGGCCACGACGATGTCGGCGCGGCTGCGCTGATAGCTGGCAAGATCGATCACGTTGTTCGATGCCATTATGCGTTTCTCAACCATTGCCGCCGCCTCTTGGATAAGGCGCGATGAACGCGCCCTCGAGCTCTGCCTTGCATGCCACGCGCCGAGGCGCTCGTTGTTTGTCATGCTGGTGCAGATTTATCGCAGAGAAGTTTCGATCAAACGTTCAGCGTTCCCGTCAAATTTTACCTGAGGAATTGGGGCGGCTTTGCAGCGGCATTGCAGCCGGCCTAACAAGTATTTCCTATTATGTGTTGCATCTCACCGCTTGTGTCACCTGAGGTGCATAGCGACGGACTCTGCCCCGCTGCTAACAACGGGGCGCGAATGAGGCATCACCTGGAATGACGGCACAATGTCGCAGGCCTCGCCCAGATTTGTCGCCAGAGCCTGGATTTTCAGGCCAGCGGCACTACAGCCACTTCTTCAATTTGAAGATGTAGTACGGCACGATCGCACAGATCAGCATCAGCACCAGCGCCATCGGATAGCCGTGCACCCATTCGAGCTCCGGCATCATCTTGAAGTTCATGCCGTAGATCGACGCGATGAGGGTCGGCGGCATCAGCACCACCGCCATCACCGAGAACAACTTGATGATGTTGTTCTGCTCGAGGTTGACGACACCGAGCATCGCATCCAGCACGAAGGTGATCTTGCCCGCGAGATAGGACGCGTGGTCGGTCAGCGAGGCGACGTCGCGCTGCATGGTCTTGAGCTGCTCGCGCATATCCTTCGACCACTTCACGCCTTCGACGACCGCAGAGAGAAACGTGACGAGACGACCGATCGACACCAGGCTCTCACGCACCTTCGAGGTCAGGTCGCCCTTGCGCCCGATCGCGATCAGGATCTGCGAATACTGCTTGGCGTGCCCGTGACGCTCATTGTTCGGCTCGAAGATCTCGTGGCTGACCTGGTCGATATCGGCCCCGACCTTCTCGAGAATGTCGGCGCAGCGGTCGATTACCGCATCGAGCAACTCCATCAGCACCATCTCGCCGGTGATCCCGGGCGCACAGTTGCGAGCGAGCTTTGCCTCCACCACGGCGAACGGTCGCGGCTGGTCGTAGCGGACCGTCACCAGACGGTGGCCCGCCAGGATGAAGGTGACGGCGGTGGTCCTGGGCATATCGGAGTCCGAGTGGCACATCAGCGTAGCCGTCATGTAGCGGGCGCCGTTCTCGATATAGAGGCGGCTGGAGATCTCGATCTCCTGCATGTCCTCGCGCGTCGGCACCGCAATCCCGGCCAGCTTTTCGACGGCCCGATCCTCGGCACTGCTCGGGTTCACCAGGTCGACCCAGACCGCATTGTCCGGCAGAGCCGCGGGATCGGTGATCGCCGCCTTCTTCAGCGCGGTTTCGGACGGGACGAACACCGAGAACATGGACAAACTCCGAATCGCGAAACCTGAATTTCGGGGACTTAGCGGTGGGATGCTGCCGCCTTGTGACGCAGCTTGCGAGTCCGGTCCATCGGCTTTTCGCGCCAATGCTCCGCGGCCTCTCGCGCGGCGCCGCGGGGGAGCTGACCGTGCCATTCGAAGCACAGCTGTGGACGACTGCCCGCAACTTTGCGGCAAAAAAGCAACAATCGCGGCGCTGCAGCGTGACCTGTGCGTGTATCGGCTGGAATTGAGAACGATTTTGACGATAATGGGACATGTGGAATCGCGCTGCAGTGGCGCGGCCGTGTCATTGCAACGTCAGCTGTCGATTGGAATTGGTGACATGTCGCTGAAGGTGAAACTCGGACTCCTGGCCGCCGGCCTGATGCTGTCGGGCTGCATGCAGGCCACGACGTACGAGGCGACCAACACCCAGGCCTTCAAGCCGAAGGACAAGGAACTTCTCGCGAAGATCCGCTACACCAACACGCCGGTGGCCGAGCCCTATCGGCGCGCGATCGTCGACTATCACCGCAAGGAAGCTCCGGGCTCGATCGTCGTCGATTCCGACAGCCACTACCTCTATTACGTGCTGGATGGCGGCAAGGCGATCCGCTACGGCATCACCGTCGGCGAAGAGGCCATGGCCTGGTCGGGCATTGCCAAGGTCGGCGCCATGACCGAGTGGCCGGCTTGGCATCCGACCAAGGGCGAGATCGAGCGTCTGGGCGTTCCGACCTTCGTCGCCCCGGGCCCCGACAATCCGATGGGCTCGCGCGCGATGTACCTCTATGCCAACGGCAAGGACACGCTGTTCCGCATCCACGGCACCAACCAGCCGGAATATATCGGCGCCTCGATCTCCTCGGGCTGCATCCGCCTGACGAACGAGGACGCGATCGACCTCTATAACCGGGTGAAGGTCGGCACCATCGTCGTGGTACTCGATCCGAAGAAGGGTGATTCGCCCTACAAGCCGCAGATGGCGCTGCAGGGCGGGGGCACCTACGCTGCGATGCAGTGAGCCTCGGCTGAAGCCGGCACGATATCAAAAAGCCGAGAAACGCGTTTAGCAGCCTTTCCAAGGGCGCCGGTCACCCGGCGCCTTTTGTTTTGGGGGCTAGAACAATCCGCGGAAAGGATCCCAGCCACGACGGCTGTGATGGCGCGTCCGAGAAGCCGGCTTCGACGGCGAAGCCCGACCCACGCGGGGACTGTTCTGTGCGCGCTGGTCCCGCCCGGCTGCATTCCGCACCGTGTCGGAAGCTGCGGTCGGCGCGCGCGCCTCTGCCGCGGAGCTTCCGGGCTCTTGCTGTTCAGGCGCCGACTGGGACGCGGTCCGCCGGCTGCGGGCCGTTGCAGCGGGCTTTGTGGCCGGAGGCCCTGCTTCCGCGTCGGCCCGTCGGGAGCTGTCGTCAGCAGAAGGATTCTCCGCTGCGGCCGAGGGGTCGGCCTTCCTCTCGTCGGCGCCGGCGCGACCGCCGTCGTTGTGCTCGGCTTTGGTGCTCGGGCTCTTCCGGGCGTTTTCGGTGCCGGCCTGCGCGGTCTCGCGTGGCGGCGCGTCTTCGGGTCTGGCGGCGGGCATCAGGGGCGCGACCTTCGGCAGCGGATCCAGCACGTCCCATTGGCAGATCCGGTAATTGTTCCGCCGCTCCATCAGGTCGAGATGGATGTGGTCCTCGTGGTACCAGTCGGAATCGGGGCCGAGCACCGTGGAGAAATGAGTGCAGACCGCGTGCAGCACCGCCTCGCGCAAATCGCGCGGCTGGGTGCGGTCGGTGAGATCGACCAGGCGGCCGTCGGCCAGCTTGAACCCTTGGACATCCAGCGCATTGGCACGGCCGTGCTCCGATAGCTGCGCGCCGCTGACATTGTTGCGGCCGCGACACTGATATGAATCGAAATTGTCGAGCGCGGTGACCGCGCTGCCGAGCCGCTCGGCCAGCGGCGCCACGTTGTTGCGCACCCAGTTGACGACCGCGGTCGCCATCGGACAACGCATGGTCGCCGCGGGCGTCAGCGCCACCCTGCGCTTGTCAGGCAGCACCACCGCCTCCAGCCGCACCAGGTCCTCGCCGCCGCAGCCGCCAGGCCCCTTGATCGGCGGAATCGATGGCGCGATCGCGACCTCTTCGGTCAGGGCCAGCCGGCAGGCCGAAGGCGGCGGCGGGGCTTGGACATCCGCCTTCGGACCGCCGCTGGCCGCGTCGCGCGGAGCGGCATCCTCACCGTTGGCCGCCTGCCGCGCCGGCGCGTCGGCTGGCCGCGGCTGCGGAAGCGGCACCTTGGCAACGTCGTCGGCCGGCTTCGCTGCGGGCTCAGAGGCCGCGGGCGGGCTGCGGTGCGCCGATTTCGCGGCCGCCGCCGGCACCGCCATGAGCCAGCTCAATGCGATCGCCACGGCCACAGCGCTAACCATCACGCCCGGCGCGACGTCGTGGCCATCACAAGCCCATTTGCGTCGGGTGCGGCGCGCGCTAAAATTGACCAAAGAGACCAAAAGACCCTCGCTGCAAGCGAATACCGGAGGAACGACCTGATGCTTGGTTTGATGCAAGACTGGCCCCTGCTTTGTCACCGGATCATCGAGCATGCGGCGACAATCCACGGCTCTCAGGAGGTCGTGACCCGCTCGGTCGAAGGCCCCATCGTTCGCACCACCTATCGGCAAATCCACGACCGCGCTCTCAAGGTCTCGCAGAAGCTGACGCGCGACGGCATCAAGCTGGGCGACCGCGTCGCCACCATCGCCTGGAATACCGGCCGTCATCTCGAGGTCTGGTACGGCATCATGGGAATCGGCGCGATCTGTCACACGGTCAATCCGCGCCTGTTTCCCGAGCAGATCGGCTGGATCATCAACCATGCCCAGGACCGCATCGTCATCACCGATCTGACGTTCGTGCCGATCCTCGAGAAGCTCGCCGACAAGCTGCCGAGCGTCGAGCGCTACATCGTGCTGACCGACGCCGCGCACATGCCGCAGACGACGCTCAAGAATGCCGTCGCCTACGAATCGTGGATCGGCGAGGCCGACGGCGATTTCGCCTGGGGGACCTTCGACGAGAACACCGCAGCCGCGATGTGCTACACGTCCGGGACCACCGGTGATCCGAAAGGTGTGTTGTATTCGCATCGGTCCAACGTGCTGCATGCGTTGATGGCCAATAGCCGGGATTCACTCGGTACGTCCGCAGCAGACACAATGCTTCCGGTGGTTCCGCTGTTCCATGCCAACAGCTGGGGCATTGCCTTCTCCGCTCCCTCGATGGGCACCAAGCTGGTGATGCCCGGCCCCAAGCTCGACGGCGCGTCCGTCTACGAGCTGCTCGACACCGAGAAGGTGACCTACACCGCCGGCGTGCCGACGGTGTGGCTGATGCTGCTGCAGCACATGCAGGCGCATAACCTCAAACTGCCGCATCTGAAGATGGTCGTGTGCGGCGGCTCGGCGATGCCGCGCTCGATGATCCAGGCCTTCCTCGACATGGGCATCGGCGTGCGCCATGCCTGGGGCATGACCGAGATGAGCCCGATCGGCACGCTCGCCACCCTGAAGCCGCCGTTCCTCGCCGCCGACGGCGACGCCAAGCTCGATGTGCTGCAGACCCAGGGCTTCCCGCCGTTCGGGGTCGAGATGAAGATCACCGACGATGCCGGCACCGAGTTGCCGTGGGACGGCAAGACCTTCGGCCGGCTCAAGGTGTCCGGTCCCGCGGTGTCGAAGGCCTACTACAAGGTCGACAGCAACATCCTCGACGATGAAGGCTTCTTCGACACCGGCGACGTCGCCACCGTCGATGAGCATGGCTACATGCGCATCACCGACCGCTCCAAGGACGTCATCAAGTCCGGCGGCGAATGGATCTCCTCGATCGACCTCGAGAATCTCGCCGTCGGCCATCCCGCCGTCGCCGAGGCTGCCGTCATCGGCGTCTATCATCCGAAATGGGACGAGCGCCCGCTGCTGATCGTGCAGTTGAAGCCCGGCCAGACCACGACGCGCGAGGACATCCTGAAATACATGGAAGGCAAGATCGCCAAATGGTGGATGCCCGATGACGTCGCCTTCGTCGACGGCATCCCGCACACGGCAACGGGCAAGATCCTGAAGACTGCGCTGCGCGACCAGTTCAAGAGCTATCGCTTCCCCAACGCCGCTGCCTAGCAACCACTCCCGCTCCGCGCGAGACTCACGGCCCCTGCGCCCCGCGGGGGCCGTTTGCGTTCCGCGCAAAAAGTTCCATCGCCCTCGCCTCGACCAAAGGCGAATAGGAAGCCCATGGGAGCGTTCCTAAGGTCCGGCACCATAAAAAACGAGGGAACGCCACCATGCTAAGATCAACCCGCCTGCTGCCCTGGCTGCTGGGAGCATCACTGGCCGCCACGGCCGCTCACGCCGCTGGCAACAAGGTCGTGATCGGCGACATCGACGACATGTCCGGGCTCTATGCCGACGTGATCGGGCCGGGCGGGGTCGAGGCTGCAAAGATGGCGATCGAGGATTTCGGCGGCAGCGTGCTCGGCAACAAGATCGAGTTCATGGAGAGCGATCATCAGAACAAGCCGGACGTCGGCGCCCAGAAGTTGCGCGAGTGGGCCGATCGCGACGGGGTCACCATGATCCTCGGCGGCTCCAACACGGGGGTCAGCCTCGCGATGGCCAACGCCGCCAAGGAGAAGAAAATACCGTTCATCGCGATCGGTGCCGCCGGCGCCTCGCTGACCGGCAAGGACTGCACGCCCTACACCGTCCACTACGCCTACGATACGACCTCGCTCGCCAACGGCACCGCCAAGACCATGGTCAGCCAGGGCGGCAAGAGCTGGTTCTTCCTGACCGCCGACTACGCCTTCGGCACCCAGTTGCAGGAAGCCGCGTCCAAGGTGGTCGAGGCCAATGGCGGCAAGGTGGTCGGAGCGGTCCGCGTGCCGCTCTCCACGTCGGATTTCTCCAGCTATCTGCTGCAGGCGCAGGGCTCGGGCGCGCAGGTTCTGGGCCTCGCCAATGCCGGCAACGACTTCACGAACTCGATCAAGGCCGCGGATGAATTCGGCATCGCCAAGACGATGAAGCCGGCGGCACTGCTCGCCTTCATCAGCGACATCCACAGTCTCGGCCTGAAGACCGCGCAGGGTCTCTATCTCACCACCGGCTGGTATTGGGACCTCAACGACAAGACCCGTGCTTTCGCCAAGCGCTACTACGAAAAGACCAAGCGCGAGCCGACCATGAACCAGGCCGCCTACTACTCGGCGACGATCACCTATCTCAACGCCGTGAAGGCGGCCGGCACCACCGAGTCCGACAAGGTCATGGACCAGCTGCGCAATATGAAGATCGACGACATGTTCACGTCCAACGGCAAGATCCGCGCCGACGGCCTGATGGAGCATGAGATGTACATCATGCAGGTCAAGAAGCCGGAGGAGTCGAAGTACCCCTGGGACTACTACAAGCTGATCCAGACGATGTCCGGCGAGGAGGCATTCGGCAAGCTTTCGGAGTCCGCCTGCCCGCTGGTGCATTCGCATTGAGCATCTGACGCAAGCCTGACCAAGGCAGCCACGGCCCCTCCCCTTTGGCGGGGCCGTGGCGTTGCGTGCCGCCGTGGCGTTGACGTGGCGCAAGGCGGGCATGCCGGGCCGCATCTAGAAGGTGGGCATGAGTTCAAGAGCGCGCCTCCCAGCGTCTACGACATGGCGCGACATACCGTCGACGGTGCTGACGCTCGGGCTGGTATCGCTCCTGATGGATATCTCCTCGGAGCTGATCCATGCGCTGCTGCCGGTCTTCCTCGCGACCGTGGTCGGCGCCTCCACGGTGACCATCGGCCTGATCGAAGGCGTGTCCGAGGCGACCGCCGCAATCACCAAGGTGTTCTCCGGCGCACTGTCCGACCGCATTGGCAAGCGCAAGCTGCTGGTCGCAATCGGCTATGGGCTGGCGGCATTGACCAAGCCGGTGTTTCCGCTCGCCAGCACATCATGGCAGATCCTCGCGGCGCGCTTCGTCGACCGCATCGGCAAGGGCATCCGCGAGGCGCCGCGCGATGCGCTGATCGCCGACGTCACGCCGGAAGGCATCCGCGGCGCGAGCTACGGCCTGCGCCAGGCGCTCGACACGATCGGCGCCTTTGCCGGTCCCCTCCTCGCCGTGGCGCTGATGGCGCTCTACGCCGACGACTTCCGGGCGGTGTTCTGGTGGTCGGCGCTGCCGGCCACGCTTGCCGTGCTGCTGATCCTGTTCGGCCTGCGCGAGCCGGCGCAGACCGCGCCTGCGGCGCGCCGGGACTGGCCGGTCCATGCGCGCGAGCTGCGCCGGCTGCCATCGGCCTATTGGATCGTGGTCGCCACCGGCGCGGTGTTCGCGTTGGCCCGCTTCAGCGAGGCGTTCCTGGTGCTGAAGGCGCAGGCCGACGGCCTCGCTCTCGCCCTGATCCCGTTGGTCTACGTGCTGATGAACCTGATCTATGCCGGCGTCGCCATGCCCGCCGGCATCCTCTCCGACCGCATCGGCCGCAACAACGTGCTGACCTGCGGCCTCGTGGTGCTGACAGCCGCCGACCTGACGCTGGCCTTCGTGCCCGGCCTGATCGGCACCGCGATCGGCGTCGCGCTGTGGGGCCTCTACCTCGGGCTGTCGCAGGGGCTGCTGTCGGCAATGGTCGCCGATACCGCCCCGCCGGATCTGCGCGGCACCGCGTTCGGCCTGTTCAACCTTGTGACCGGCGCTGCGCTGCTGGTCGCGAGCCTGCTGGCGGGATCGCTGTGGCACGCCTATGGGTCGCAGGCGACGTTCACGACCGGCGCAGCCTTCTCGATCGCAACCGTCCTGTTGATGCTGACGGCGTTGCGCAGCCGCCCGGACCGAGCCGCCTGACGCGGTCTCCGCATCAACCGCCCTCTCCGGGCCAAACGCCTCTTGAATTTGCGCCATCCGCGTGGTCTCACACGGGGTGATCCGGCCGCCCGGCAACGCAGGCAGCGGCCCAACCCCGGCAGTTCCTGACACGATGGCACGCAGGTTTCACGCCCCCTATCTGTCGGAGCCGATCTCCAGCCTCGCGACCTGGACCCGCAATCTGGCGGTGTTCTCGGTCGTCGCCGTGCTGGTCTCGATCCTGATCCTGCGCTTCGATTTTCTGGAGATGAAGCCGGCGCTGGCGACGTTCTTCGGCGCGCTGGGGCTCGCCGTGCTGTCGATCCTGCTCGGGCTTGCCGCCTTCGTCGCGATCTGGCGCAACGGCAGCCGCGGCATGAGCCGGATCCTGCTCGCCTTCATGATCGATGCGGTGGTGCTGGCCTATCCGGCCTACCTCGCGCTCCAGTACCGCAAGCTGCCGAAGATCTATGACATCACCACCGACCCGATCGATCCGCCGCGCTTCGAGGCTTTGGCGCCGCTCCGCAACGGCGACGGCACCAACACGGCCGTCTATGCCGGGCTGTATTCAGCCGAGCAGCAGCAGAAATTCTATCCGGACATCGAGCCGGTGCAGATCGAACTGCCGCCCGATCGCGCCTACGCGATCGCCCTGAAGCTGGTCAACCGGCGCAAATGGTTCGTGGTCGACGAACGCGCGCCCCAGCCGCCGCGCCGCGTCGGCCGCATCGAGGCGGTCGCGCGCACGCCGATCATGGGCTTCCGCGAGGACATCTCGATCCGCATCCAGCCCGACGGTGAGGATTCCCGCGTCGACGTCCGCTCCGCCTCGCGCTATTTCGAGTCAGATATCGGCAGCAATGCCGCGCGCGTGACCAAGCTGATCGAGGACCTGTCCAACGCCGGCGAGGCCGAGGCGCAGAAGCCGGTGAAGAAGGTCACGCCGCCGCCGGTGGCGGCGAAGGGCAATGCGAAGACGGTGAAGAAGTGAGCGGGGCGAATGGCGAATAGGGAGTAGCGAATAGGGAACGAAGTCTTCCCGGCTCGCACTCTTCCCCTACTCGCTATTCGCTACACCAGCCGATACGTCCCGCCGATCACCGGATCACCTTCCGTCGCGACCACGCCGCGGGCGACGAGGTCTTCCAGATGGGCCAGCACGGAATAGCCGGCCGCGGTGGTGAGCCGTGGATCGATGCCGATATAGATCGCGCGCACCATGGTCGGGATGTCGGCCTCGCCCTTGGCGAGGCGATGCAGGATCGAGGCCTCTCGGGCCTGGCGGTGGCGCATCAGGAAGCGCGTGTAGCGCGGTCCCTCCGGAATTTCCGGACCGTGACCTGAGAAATACAGCTCCTCGGGCCGCGCGGCGAGCCGCTCCAGCGAAGCCATGTAGTCGACCATCGAACCGTCGGGCGGCGCCACGATCGACGTCGCCCAGCCCATGACGTGATCGCCGACGAAGGTGGTGCTGCGCTCGGCCCAGGCGAAGGCGAGATGGTTGGCCGTATGGCCCGGCGTCGCCACGGCCTCGACCCGCCAGCCCCGCCCTTCGATCACATCGCCGTCAGCAACGGTGACATCCGGCGCAAAGTCGCGGTCGACGCCGGATTCCGGACTGTGCTTCTCACTCTCGTAGCGCGGCCGCGAGGCGCGATGCGGGCCCTCGGCATAGACGGTGGCGCCGGTCGCGGCCTTCAGCCGGCCGGTGTTCGGCGAGTGATCGCGATGCGTGTGCGTCACCAGGATGTGCGTGACGGTCTCGCCTCTGATGGCATCGAGCAGCGCCTGCGCATGGGCCTCGTTGTCCGGACCCGGATCGATGATCGCGACGTTGCCGGTCCCCACGATGTAGCTGACCGTGCCGGTGAAGGTGAACGGACTCGGATTGTTGCAGAGGACGCGGCGAATGCCCGGGCGGACCTGCTCGACGACGCCCGCCCGAAGCGGGAAGTTGCGGTTGAACGGGACGTCGTCATTCTCGGCCATGGCGTGCCTTCCCTGTGCATGGGGCAGATCGCCTGCCTCACTCGCTGCCGTCATCCCCCGCGAAAGCAGGGGATCCAGTACTCCGAGACGGCGATGAGCCTCGATGGGCCGGTGATTGCTGGATCGTCCGCTTTCGCGGACGATGACAGCGAGGGCGCAACGGCGACCGCGTATAGCGCCCTATGCAGCGAATGGGCGTCGCGCACAGCAGTTAGAAAAACGCCTGAATGCCGGTGATGGCGCGGCCGAGGATCAGCGCGTGGACGTCGTGCGTGCCCTCGTAGGTATTGACCGTCTCGAGGTTGGCGGCATGGCGCATCACCTGATACTCGATCGAGATGCCGTTGCCGCCGTGCATGTCGCGCGCGACGCGGGCGATGTCGAGCGCCTTGCCGCAATTGTTGCGCTTGACGATCGAGATCATCTCCGGGGCCATCTTGCCCTCGTCCATCAGGCGGCCGACGCGAAGCGAGGCCTGCAGGCCGAGCGCGATCTCGGTCTCCATGTCGGCGAGCTTCTTCTGGACCAGCTGCGTGGCAGCCAGCGGCTTGCCGAACTGCTTGCGGTCGAGCGTGTACTGGCGAGCGCGATGCATGCAATCCTCGGCGGCACCGAGCACGCCCCAGGAGATGCCGTAGCGGGCGCGGTTGAGGCAGCCGAACGGCCCCTTGAGGCCGGACACGTTGGGCAGCAGCGCGCTCTCCGGCACCACCACGCCGTCCATCACGACCTCGCCGGTGATCGAGGCGCGCAAGGAGAGCTTGCCGCCGATCTTCGGCGCCGACAGGCCCTTCATGCCCTTCTCCAGGATGAAGCCACGGATCTGGTTGTCATGCGCGGCCGACTTGGCCCACACCACGAACACGTCGGCGATCGGCGCGTTCGAGATCCACATCTTGCTGCCGGTCAGGCGATAGCCGTCGGCCACCTTCTCGGCGCGGGTCTTCATGCCGGCCGGATCGGAGCCGGCATCCGGCTCGGTCAGGCCGAAGCAGCCGACCCACTCGCCGCTGGCGAGCTTCGGCAGATACTTCTTGCGCTGGCTCTCGTCGCCATAGGCATAGATCGGATACATCACCAGCGAGGACTGCACCGAGTTCATCGAGCGGTAGCCGGAATCGACGCGCTCGATCTCGCGTGCCACGAGGCCATAGGCGACGTAGCTCGCATTGGCGCAGCCATATTCCTCCGGCAGGGTGATGCCGATCAGGCCGAGCTCGCCCATCTCGTTGAAGATCTCGCGGTCGGTCTTCTCCTCGAGATAGGCCTTGGTCACGCGCGGCAGCAGCTTGTCCTGGGCGTAGGCGCGCGCGGTGTCACGCACCATGCGCTCGTCCTCGGTCAGCTGATCGTCCAGCAGGAAGGGATCGTCCCACTGGAAGCTCGACTGGGCCGGCTTGTCCTTTGCCTGAGGGCGCGCGCTCATGAATGGTCCTTTCGCGTCTCGCTGCGCACGGGTCGCAGCAGTTGAGAGGTTAAATCCTGGAAGTTCAGCCTTCAAGCCGCTCGTTGGCGACGATCTCGATGCCGAAACCCGACAGGCCCTTGTAGTCATGCACCGACGACGTCAGGTTCCGGATCGAGGTCACGCCGAGATCACGCAGGATCTGCGCACCCACGCCGACCTCGCGCCACTGCCGATGGCGATCGGCCTCCGCGGTATGCGGCTCTTCGACCGGCTCGACGGGAACGCCGGCCGCGCCGTCGCGCAGATAGATCAGCACGCCGCGACCGGCCCGCTTGAAGTGCTGTAGCACCGCCTGGATACGCTGCGGACCTGCGATCAGATCCTTCACGATGTTGGGCTTGTGCAGCCGCGTCAGCACGTTCTTGCCGTCGCCGATGCCGTTATAGACGAACGCGGCGTGGGTGATCGGATCGAACGGCGAGCGGTAGGCGAAGCCCTGCAGCGGCCCGATCGGGCTGTCGGTCGTGAAGGTCGACACCCGTTCGATCAGCTTCTCGCGCGCCTGCCGGTACGAGATCAGATCGGCGATGGTGACATGCTTGAGATTGTGGGCCGCAGCGAAACGAACGACCTGCTCGCCTTTCATGACCGTGCCGTCGTCGTTCATCAACTCGGAGATGACGCCGACCGGCGGGAGCCCGGCGAGCTTGCAGAGATCGACCGCCGCCTCGGTGTGGCCGGAGCGCAGCAGCACGCCGCCGTCACGCGCGATCAACGGGAAGATATGGCCGGGGCGCGCGAAATCAGCGGCACCGGCATTCGGGTTGGCGAGCGCACGACAGCAGGAGGCGCGCTCTTCGGCCGAGATTCCGGTGCCACCGTCCGGCTTGTAGTCGATCGAAACGGTGAAGGCCGTGGTGTGGTTGGAATCATTGTGCGCGACCATCGGGTCGAGCCGCAGCCGCCGCGCGTCGTCGGCGGTGATCGGCGCGCAGACGATGCCGGAGGTATGGCGAATGATGAACGCCATCTTGTCGGGCGTGCAGAGCGAGGCGGCGACGATGAGATCGCCCTCGCCCTCGCGGTCGTCGTCATCGGTCACGACGACCATCTCGCCCTTGGCGAAGGCGTACAGAACTTCCTGGATCGAGTCGGCCATTGCAAGTCTCGCTGCTTTTCCGGGCTGCTTTAGCCGGGATCGCAGGCGCGCGCCAGAGCGGCGGAACCGCCGCTCGAAGGTCGCCTTCCCCGGGAAAAGGACCGGCCCTGCCAGGACAAGCGCCCTGGTATCTGTTTAAAGTCGCCTCAAATCGAGAACAAGGGAGCCGCGCCTCATGGCCGCATTCGATTTTGCACCCCTCCTCAGCCCCGGCCTGCCCGCACCCGCCGCGCGCTGGACGGGACTCGCAAAATACAGCTTCGTCGGCGGCAACAACGACGCCGATGCCGTGCCCGTGGAGGGCTTGCGCGCGGCCGCCGACGCCGTGCTCGCCCGCGAGGGACGGGCGCTCGCCACCTACGGCCTCGCGCATGGGCCTCAAGGCTACCGGCCGCTGCGGGACTTTCTTGCCGCCAAGCTGACGCGGGACGCGGGCATGTCGGCGCGCGCCGACGACATCATGATCCTGTCCGGCTCGCTGCAGGGCCTCGACCTCGTCAACCAGGCGCTGCTCACGCGCGGCGACACCGTGCTGGTCGAACAGGACAATTACCAGGGCACGCTGACGCGGCTGGCACGACTGGGCGTCAAGGTCATCGGCATCCCGCTCGACCAGGACGGCATGCGAACGGATGCGCTGGCGACGGTGCTGGCCGATCTAAGGGATCGCGGCATCCGGCCGAAATACATCTATACCATTCCGACGGTGCAGAACCCGACCGGCACCATCATGCCGGAAAGCCGGCGGGCCGAGCTGCTGTGGCTGTCGCGCGCTTATGGCGTACCGGTGTTCGAGGACGACTGCTACGCCGACCTGATCTGGGACGGCAAACGGCCCCGCGCGATCCACGGCATGTCCGACCATGGCGGTGTGATCCACCTCGGATCGTTCTCGAAGTCGGTCGCGCCGGCGTTGCGGGTCGGCTTCCTGGTCGCCCCCTGGGAGATCATGTCGGTGCTGCTGTCCCTCAAGACCGATGCCGGCTCGGGTGCGCTGGAGCAGATGGTGCTCGCGGAATATTGCAGGCCGCATTTCGCGACCCACGTGCCGCAGTTGGTGCGGGGACTGCGCGCCAAGCTGGACACCCTGATCGAGGCGCTCAACGCCGAGTTCGGCACCGCCGCCGAGTTCGCGCCGCCCAGGGGCGGGATCTTCCTCTGGGTCAAGCTACCGGACCAGGTTGACGCGATGAAGCTGTCACAGGCAGCGCTCAAACGCGGCGTCTCGATCAATCCGGGACCGGAATGGTCCACCGACGCCGCGCATGCGCGGAGCCGCCTGCGGCTGTGCTTCGCCAGCCCCTCGCATCAGGAGATCCGCGAGGGCATCGCAGTCCTCGCCGACGTCTGCCGGGAGGAGTTCGGGGTCCCATTGCGCTCATCCAATGTGGAGCGGACGCGCGCGATCGAGTGATCGCGCGCTGCTCACCGCACCGAAAAGGGCGACTGGTAGGGCCGCCCGAACGGCACGCCATTGATCACCGTCTGCACCGGCTTGAGCTGCAGCTTGCCCTCGCGCTTGTTGCCGCGGGTATCGACGAAGCTGACGGGCCCCTCGACCAGGTCCATGATTACGACGTCGGCCGGCGCGCCAACCTGCAAGCTGCCGATCTTCGGCGCACGGTTGATGATCTTGGCCGGCGCGGAGGTGGCCATGCTCACCACCTGCTCCAACGAAAATCCCATAGCGATGAATTTCGCCATCACGTTGGGCAGGAACGGCATGCCCGGGCTGTTGCCGGAGAAGACATGGATGTCGGAGGAGATGGTGTCCGGGCCGCAGCCGCCGGGGATCGCGACCTCGGCCACGGTGAAATCGAAGCTGCCGCCGCCATGGCCGACATCGAACAGCACGCCGCGCTGCTTGGCGGCGAGCGCCGCGGGCAGCAGCTTGCCGTCCTGGACGATGTTGGTGAAGGCGCCGCCCATATTCGGCGCGCCGGAATAGGCATGGGTCAGGATGTCGCCGGGGCGCAGCAGGTCCAGGATCTGCGACATCAACTCGCCGGTCTCGACCCCACCGATATGCACCATCATCCGCGCCGGCCAGCCGCACAGCTCGCAGGCCTTGATGCCGCGCTTCAGCGGCTCGAGCCCATGCTTGAAGATCACGTTCTCCGACATCCGCACCTTGACCCCGAGCAGGAAGTCCGGGTTCTCCGCCAGCGCCATGGCGCAGGCGTCTACCTGCGCATTGTCGATGTTGTAGAGCTCGGCCACCGGAAACGCCGACAGGCCGTTGTTGGCGATGTGGACGAAGGCGTAGATGCGTGCCCGCGACTGGGCGGCGATGAAGCGGCGCAACGCAGCAAGATTGTTGACGCCGGCGTCGCCGGCCGAGACGACCGTCGTCGTGCCCTGGAATTGCACCAGTTCGTCGGGCGGGATCCCAATCGCCGAGCCATAGGGATAGACATGACTGTGGAGGTCGATGAGGCCCGGCGTCACCAACCGGCCGTTGGCGTCGATCGACCGCAGCGCCCGCTCGGCCGGTATCTCGGGCTCGACCGCTTCGACGACGCCCCAGCGGATCCCGATGTCGCGCTTGCCTCGGAGCGACTGGCTGGGATCGATCACGTCGCCGCCCTTGATCACCAGATCGAACTTGTCGGCCGGCCCCACCGCGGCGCCGGCAGGACCCGATAGCGCGGCCATGGCGGCCGCTCCGGACGACAGCAGGAATTTGCGGCGCGACAGCGCAGACATGGTCAGCCTCCCCACGCTTGTTTGTAGTTGCGGGGAGCATGCGCCTTGTCCCCCTCGCCAGCAAGGCCGGCCCGAAAAGAATGAGACTTTGTGCCAACGATCTCGGCGCAGGTCTGTCGTTGCGCCATTGACGCAGTGCATTAAGATGTCACGGCAGTCATCCCCGCGAGACCGCATGATTTCGATCTCCCGCCCTCTCATCGCAATCGTCCTCTGCGCATCATCAGCGTCTGCCGCTCGGGCCGGCGACACCGTCGAGGTTGCTCGGACCTGGGGCCTGATCGGAACCTGGGCCGCCGACTGCAGCGCACCCGCGGTCAAGGGCCGCGGCGCCATCATCTCCTACGAAGTCACTGACGATGGTCACCTGATCTATCGTCGTGACCACGATCCGTCCGACGTCAACCAGGTGGCGAGCGCACGCGTCGAGGCGGACCAGACGCTGGTGCTCTCGATCGTGCTGCCCAAAGCGCGCCAGACGCGAGAGAATGGGATCACCCGGACCGCCGACGGCAACATCCGCTCCGCGTTCAATCGCGGCGAGGACGACAGCTACACCATTCGTGACGGCCGCTTCGTCGCCAACGGCAAGCCGACGCCAGCGCTCAGGAAGTGCGACTGACGCGGCAGGCTCGAGGGGACGGCACGGTTCGCCCGCGAGCGTGAAGACCAAATCTGAACGTGTATTCAGCAACTTCGTGGAAGTTCCTGCGGAACGTTCTTTCACACTTCAAGTTGATCCCGCACTTTCATTCTGGAGGACAACATGAAGAAAATCGCTCTCGCGCTCGCTTCCCTTGCGGTCGTCGCGCTCGCGGCACCGTCGATCGCCAACGCCGAGACGGTGGTCATCAAGCGTGGCGGCCATCACTACCACCACGGCTGGGATCGGTCCCACGCCGAATACCGCATGCATCGTGAGTACCGGCCTCACCGCTATGTCCGGCCGTTCCACCGCCATCACGATCGCACCGTGATCATCCGGCGCGACTGATCTGCAACTTCGACACAGCAATGGCCCCGAGAGGGGCCATTTTCTGTGGCGTTCGTTCTGACGTCCGTTCTCGCAGGGCCCCGCGTGATGGTCAGCGGTCCCATTCCGGCGCAAAGGCCGGATTGACGAAGCGCTTGTCCTTCGGGAGGAACGCGATGGTGGCACGATCCTCATCATCGAGTTGAAGCTTCATCGCATCCCAGTTCGCACGCTGACTTTCCGGGCGCGCGGCCTTGGGGATCGCCGCCACCCCATCCTGGTCCAACAGCCATTTCAGTGCGACCTGAGCGGCGCTCGCGCCATGCTTCCTGCCGATGGCCCCCAGCGTCTCGTCGGCGGCGGCGCGTCCCTGCGCCAGCGGGCAATAGGCCACCAGGGGAATCGACCGGCTCGCCATGTAGGCCATCAGCTTCGACTGGTCGAGCATCACATGATACTCGACCTGATTGCAGGCAACAGGTGCCTCGACGTCCTCCACCGCCTGTTTCAGCAGCGCGACGGTGAAGTTGGCGACGCCGATCGCGCGCGTACGCCCCTCCTCCTTCAGCTTCAACAGCGTCTCCAGCGCGGCCGGCAGGTTCATCCCCTTGGCCGGCCAGTGGATGAGATAGAGATCGACGAAATCCAGTCTGAGCTTCCTCAGACTCGTGTCGAACGCGCGACGGATCGCGTCCGGCGCGAGGTTCTCCGGCCAGACCTTGGTGGTGACGTGCAATTCGGCGCGCGGCAGATTTGTTGCCGCAAGTGCAGCACCGATCGCGTCCTCGTTGGCATACATCTCGGCGGTGTCGATGTGGCGGTAGCCGAGCGCAAGCGCGCTCTCGACGGCCTCGCGGCAGACAGTGCCCTGCATGCGAAAGGTGCCGAGCCCGAGCTTGGGCAGACGGATACCCTGGGTGTCGATGGCGTTCATGAAATCTCCTGGAATCGCGCGAGCCATTCGCCAGCAAACGCCGGCGGCAGCCTCGAACATCAAGACCTTGGCGGGAAGCGCTCAACTTGCCTTTGCTCCGCTTGCGAGTTCAAGCGAGCCGGCATCCGCCTCAATCAAGATGTCGGGAGCGAGGTTCCTGAACGCAACAGGCGCGCGGGGTAGCCCCGCCGATCAGCGCCAGTTACAGATGCCGCCGCTGCCAGGCCGGCACGGCCAGGTCTGAATGCGCGTATCCATCGCCTGCGCGTCGAGCGGATTGCCGCGCCGATGGACGAGCTTGGCGCGGGCGGCGCCGCGGGGCCGCTCGGCCGTCCTGGTGCCATGAGCGCGCCGGCTGGCGATGGCGCGCGGGATGGCGGAGCGCTCGTCCGGGTCGATCGCGGAACGGACGGCGATCGCAGGTCGATCTGATTTGGCTTCGATAGGCACAGGTTCGAAATGCGCCTCGGGGCCGAGCGGCTCCGGCGACAACACGGCCTTCGACAGATCAAGCTTGAGGAAGTCACCCGGCTGATAGGCCCCCGCCACAGCATCGCTCGCCGTGAGCAACACGGCGCATGTAATCGTGCCGATAACAGCTCTCAACACCATCCCATCCTCCCGTTCCCCGCGTAACGCCACTTACGCGCCCCTGCCGCGAGATCTCTGCACGCCGGCTGATGGGGAACTCGCAGCGCTGCCCGGCTGCAAGAGCCAGCTAAGAGCGCCTGACATCACGCCGCACGTCATGTTCGATGATCGACCGTTATCAGTTCGGAGAAAGCGCCCACCAACCGCCGGTCGTTCGACGCATCATAGCCAAAGTTCCGCGCTCGTCTCTGATGTAGGTCACGGCGCCGTCATTTCCAGGCCCAAAACTGCTGATCACGGTTACCGCTGTGCACGCAAATGGGCGCTGCCGAGATAAGTCATACTAATTCGAGGATTCGATCCTGATGCGGCAACTTAGCCTCTCGGCGACGCCCGGTGCGATATGCATTACGCCAGGCTTGGCGGCGAACTCGCCGTCGAAATCGAGCGGACTGGCGAAACCGCGCCACGGCTCGATGCACAGGAACGGCACGCCGCCGGGCTTCGACCAGATTCCAAGCTGACGAAAATGATCCCAAGTTAACTCAAGCGCCGGTCCTGTGGTTCCGACGAGGCGAACCGAGCGGCTGGCCGGCTGATCGAGGATCACGGCATCGTCGTCGAACAGACGTTCGCTCAACGGGAGAACGCGCCCCTCGATCGGTGAGGGCTCCGGCCGCTCGCGCAGCAAACCTCCTGTCAGACGGCGGATCGGCGCCGGCTCCGGCTCTGCAAAGATCAGCCGATAGCTCTCCTTCGGCTGGCCGGGGAGCAGCGGCCAGTTGAAGGCGGGATGGCATCCGAACGAGGCTGGCAGAACCTCCGCGCCGGGGTTGGCGATCTCGACCGCCACGTCCAGCGCATCAGCGGTGATCCGGTAGCTCACCGTGAGACGGAAGGCGAACGGATAGCGCGCCCGCGTCGTCTCGTCGTCGGTCAGCTGCAACACGCACCACTCGGCCCCGCGCTCCAGCCAGGTGAATGGGAGGTCGCGGGCGAAGCCGTGCTGCGTCATCGGATAGGTTTGGCCGCGGTGGTGGAGCTGGTCATTCTTGAGTCGGCCGACGATCGGAAACAACCACGGCGCATGGCGCGGCCAGACGGCTCCGGCCTGCCACAGCAACTCCAGGCGCCCGGCCGTCTTCAACGAGCACAGCTCGGCGCCATCAGCCTTGACCGAGGCGGTGATGCCGCCCGCGCCGATCATGTGGAGGTCGTCGCTCATCTGCCGTCACCCACGTCGCAAAAAGATCGCACGAGGTGATGCCGGATTGCGGCGGCAACGTCCAGGGGTGCGGTTCGTCACCTGCGCGTAGACCACCGCCACAAGCACAGGGGACGGGAATGTCGAACACGCGACCGAAGCCGAGGATGTCGCCGCGCTCATAGGGCCCGCGCTGTGTCTGAAGGGTAGGCAACCCGCGCCAAATCTTCGTGCAGGCCGCAGCTTGCCGGACTAGATCATTCGTGTACGAATGACCGAAACCGGCTTGATGCTGCGCCGCGTGCAGGCGCAAACTGCCGCAAATGCCTTGCCAGGAGAGAAGGATATCCCGATGGCCCATGACGCGCCGCAAGCAACCGGTCCCAGCAAGCTGGTCATCCGCAACATCGGCCTGATGCTGTCCGGCGCACTGGAACGGCCCATCCTGGACGCCGATACGATCGTCGCCGAGAACGGCAAGATCACGGGCATCGGCCGCTTCAAGGACGTCGACACCGAAGGCGCGACGACCATCGTCGATGCCCATGGCACGACGGTAGCGCCAGGCCTGATCGACAGCCATGTTCATCCGGTCGCCGGCGACTGGACGCCGCGGCAGAACCAGACCAACTGGATCGACTCCTATCTGCATGGTGGCGTCACCACGATGATCTCCGCCGGCGAGGTGCACATGCCCGGTCGCCCGCGCGACGTCGTCGGCCTGAAGGCGATGGCGATCTTCGCGCAGCGCGCATTCTGGACGCTCCGCCCCGGCGGTGTGAAGGTGCATGCCGGCGCGCCGGTGATCGAATGCGAGATGGTCGAGGACGATTTCAAGGAGCTCGCGGCGGCCGGCGTCAAGCTGCTCGGCGAGGTCGGCCTCGGCGGTGTCAAGGACGGCCCGACCGCGCGCAAGATGGTCGGCTGGGCGCGCAAATACGGCATCCAGAGCACCATTCACACCGGCGGTCCGTCGATTCCCGGCTCCGGCCTGATCGACAAGGACGTCGTGCTGGAGGCCGGCACCGACGTCATCGGACACATCAACGGCGGCCACACCGCCCTGCCCGACGACCAGATCCGCTGCATCTGCGAGGGCTGCAAGGCTGGGCTCGAGCTGGTGCACAACGGCAATGAGCGCTCGGCGCTGTTCACCTTGCGCACCGCGCGCGAGATGAACGAACTCAACCGCGTGATCCTCGGCACCGACGCGCCGGCCGGCTCCGGCGTGCAGCCGCTCGGCATCCTGCGCATGGTGTCGCTGCTGTCCTCGCTCGGCGACGTCCCCGCCGAGATCGCGTTCTGCTTCGCTACCGGCAACACAGCGCGGATGCGCGAGCTCGACTGCGGCCTGATTGAGGTCGGCCGCTCCGCCGACTTCGTCATCATGGACAAGGCGCAGCACTCGCCGGCCACGACCTTGCTCGACAGCGTCCAGCTCGGCGATCTCCCGGGTATCGGCATGACCATCATCGACGGCATCGTCCGCACCCAGCGCAGCCGCAACACGCCGCCGGCCACGAAGATCCCGGAGATCGTGGCGAAGTAATATCGTCGTAGAGCGGCATACACAGTCATTCCGGGGCGCCCAAAGGGCGAACCCGGAATCCTGAGATTGGCCTGCGCTGTTCTTTCCCTCAGCTCGGGATTCCGGGTTCGTCGCTTCGCGACGCCCCGGAATGACGTGGAGGAAGGGCTACCGCAGCCGGTTCAACAACCCCAGCAGCGTCTCGCGTTCCTTCGCATCGAGCGGCGCCAGTGTTTCCTTGGAGATGGCGAGCGCGAGCGGTGCGGTCTTCTCCGCGAGCTGCTGGCCGGCGCGGGTCAGGCTGACGAGCAGCCTGCGACCATCCTGCGGGTCCGGGCTGGTTTCGGTGAGACCGCGCGCGGTCAGCCGGTCGATCACACCTTTGATCGTCGCGACGTCCATCGCCGTGAACCGTCCAAGCTGGTTTTGCGAGCACGGCCCGGTCTCGACCAGCTTCGACAGTGCCGCCCATTGCGTTGGCGTCAGGTTGCTGCCGATGTCGCGCGCGAAGATCATCGTGTGGCGCTGCCAGACCTGACGCAGGATGAAGCCGATCTGATCGTCGAGCACGTAATTTGATTTCGCCGCTTTGGCCGTGGCCTTCGCGGCGGCCTTTGCCTGCGGCTTCGGCGCGGTCTTCGTTGCGGTCCTTGCCGATCGCTTCAGCGTGGCGCTCTTGGCCATATCTTCCCTCGCCTCAGATCGACAGATGCGCGTCGCGGATGTCGGGCCGCGCGTCGAGCTCGGCCATGGTGCCGGAGAAGCAGATGCGGCCGCGCTCGATGATATAGGCGCGGTCCGAGATCAGCTTGGCAAAATGCAGGTTCTGCTCGGAGACGACCAGCGAGACGCCTTCTTTCTTCATGGTCAGGATCGCATCGACCATCTGCTCGACGATCTTCGGCGACAAACCCTCCGAGGGCTCGTCGAGCAGCACCAGCGACGGATTGCCCATCAGGGTACGGGCGATGGTGAGCATCTGCTGCTCGCCGCCGCTCATGCGGCCGCCCGGGCGGTTCTTCATCTCGCCGAGATTGGGAAACAACTGATAGAGTTTCTCGCGCGTCCATTGCGGCGCATTGGGCCGCGGCTTCTGCCGACCGACCTCGAGGTTTTCCTCCACCGTCAGCTCGGTGAAGATGCGGCGCTCTTCCGGAACATAGCCGAGGCCGGCGCGGACGATCTCATGGGTCGGCGCGGACGAGATGTCCTTGCCCTCGAACATGATCTGGCCCTCGCGCAGCTCGACCAGGCCGACGATCGAGCGGAACGTCGTCGATTTGCCGGCGCCGTTGCGCCCGAGCAGTGCCACCACCTCGCCCTCGCCGACCTCGAGGCCGATGTCGAACAGGATATGCGCCGGACCGTAGTGGCTGTTGAGACTGGCGACGGACAGCTTCATGTCGGAGCTCCCTCGCGATGATCGGCATCATACAGCAGGCCTTCGCCGAGATAGATCGCCTGCACCTCCCGGTTGGCGCGCACCTCGGCTGGCGATCCCTCGGCAATGAGGCTGCCGCGATTGAGCACGAGAATGCGGTCCGCATGCTCGAATACCACGTCCATGTCGTGCTCCGTAAAGAGGACGCCGATCGACTGCTCACGCGCGATTCCAGCCGTCAGCCGCATCAGCTCGACACGCTCGCGCGGCGCCATTCCGGCGGTCGGCTCGTCCATGAGCAGCAGCTTCGGCTGGTTGGCAAGCGCGATCGCGAGCTCCAGCCGCTTGAGGTCGCCATACGCGAGCTCGCCGCAGGGCCGTTCGGCATAGCCGGCCATGCCGACGAGATCGAGCAGGCGATCGGCTTCGTCCCGCTCGATGCCAACCATCGGGCTCCAGAAATCGAACAGGCGGCGATGATGCGAGACCAGCGCGACCTGGATGTTCTCACGCACGGTCATGGTCGGATAGGTCGCGGTAATCTGGAAGGTGCGGCCGACCCCGAGCCGCCAGACCTCGCGCGGCTTGCGCCCGGTGGTCTCCTGCCCCATCACCGTGATGCGGCCGCTGTCCGGCACGTTCTGGCCGTTGAGCATGTCGAAGCAGGTGCTTTTCCCCGCGCCGTTCGGGCCGATCAGCGCCAGGATCTCGCCGGCCCGCAGCGTGAACGACACGTCGCGGACGGCGTGAATGCCGCCATAGGATTTAGACAGGCCTTCGACCGAGAGCAGCGACACGCCGAGACTCATTGTGCGCCCTCCATCTTGGCCGACAGCGAAGCCCCCTTGGGGGACACTGCGCGGCGCCGATGCATGACGGTCTCGACCACGCCCACGATGCCTTTCGGGAACACCACCACGATCAGCACGATGAAGATGCCGAGCACGAGCTTCGACCAGTCGGTCTGGCTGACCAGCCAGATGTTGAGCGCCTTGTAGACGATGGCGCCGAAGATCGCGCCGGGCACCGTCTCGACGCCGCCGAGCAGCACCATGACCAGCGCATCGACCGAGAGCGAGATGCCCATGTTGTCAGGGAAGACGCTGCCCTTGAGATAGGCGAACAGCGCGCCGCCGATGCCGGCCGTCGTGCCGGCGATGATGAAAGCGGTCCACTGGATACGCTTGCCGTTGATGCCGATCGACTCGCTGCGCAGCGGCGAGTCGCGCATGCCGCGCAGCGCGTAGCCAAAGGGTGAGAAAGTAATCAGCCGGAGCACGCTGACCACGAGCGCCGACACGCCCAGTGCGAGCCAATAGAAGTGCGACGGCGAGGCCGCCCACTTTTCCGGCCAGAGACCGAGAATGCCATTGTCGCCGCCGGTCACGGCCACCCATTGGAACGCGATCGACCAAACGATCTGGGCGAACGCCAGCGTCAGCATCGCGAAGTAGACGCCGGAGAGCTGGACCGCGAAAGCACCAAACACGGCTGCGCCGAGCGCGCCGAGCAGCGGGCCCAGCAAAAGGCAGACGATCATCGGCAGTCCCGCCATCTTGGCGAGGAAGGCGACGCCATAGGCGCCGAGGCCGAAATAGGCGGCGTGACCAAACGAGGCGAGCCCGCCGACCGCCATCAGGAAATGCAGCGACGCCGCGAAGATCACGAAGATCGCGATCTCGGCGCCCACGGTCAGCGCGTAGTTGCCGGCGATGAAGGGCAGCATCGCCGCCAGCGCCAGAGCGACGAGGGACGCCAGCCGCTCGACCGAGCTCAGCGGACGCCACGGAATAACGGTGAGGCCCGGCGTGCGGCGCGCGGGCGCTTCCTTCTTACCGAACAGGCCCCAGGGCCGGACGACCAGCACGACCGCCATCACCAGGAACACCAGGATCAGCGAGATCGTGGGGAAGATCAAAATGCCGAAAGCGTTGAGCTCCGACACCAGCACGGCGGCAACGAAGGCGCCGAGGATGCTGCCGAGGCCGCCGATCACGACGACCACGAACACCTCGACGATGATGCGCAGATCCATCGCGTGATGGACCGCGTCGCGCGGGATCTGCAGGGCGCCGCCGAGCGCGGCCAGGAAGACGCCGACCGCAAACACCGAGGTGAACAGCCATTTCTGGTTGACGCCGAGCGCGGCCACCATGTCGCGGTCCTGCGTCGCCGCGCGCACCAGGATGCCCCAGCGGGTGCGCTGGAACAGCAACCACAGCACCCCGAGCACGATCGGACCGAGCGCGATCAGGAACAGGTCGTAGCTCGGAATGTTCTGGCCGAAGAAATCGACCGCACCTTTCAATCCTGGCGCGCGGCGGCCGACCAGGTCGTCCGGCCCCCAGATCAGCACAACGAGATCCTCGACCATCAGCGTCAAGCCGAAGGTCGCGAGCAGCTGGAACAGCTCCGGCGCGTGATAGATCCGGCGCAGCAGCACGATCTCGACGAGCACGCCGACGGCCGCGACCGCGAGCGCTGCCACGACGATGCCGCCCCAGAAGCCGAGCGGACCGGACAGCCTCTCAGTGAGCGAAAAGGCCACATAGGCGCCGAGCATGTAGAACGCGCCATGGGCGAAATTCACGATGCGGGTGACGCCGAAGATGATCGACAGTCCCGACGCCACCAGGAACAGCGAGGCTGCACTGGCAAGGCCGGTCAGGAACTGGACGAAATAGAAGGCCATGGGCGGTCCGCGTGAGGAGATCGTCGAATCGATGAGCCGCGTTTGCGCTCGGCGCTCCCTCAGAGAGCTGGCGAGCAAGCGTGGGGTGAGGGATCTCGGCCCGAACCTGCAGATCAGGCGTCGTATTCCCTCACCCCGCCCGCTCTCCCCCTGCGGGAGAGGGAGAAGCAGGATCGTGTGGATCAGTCCTTCGGCCGGAGCTTGCCGACCTCCGCGTCACCAGGCAGGTAGTCCGAGCCCTTGCGATAGACGGCGTCGACCATGATGCCCTTGCCGTCCTTCAGCGCAGTCTTGCCGACGTAAGCGCCGAGCGTCGACTGGTGATCGATCTTGCGGAACGTGATTTCACCGAAGGGCGACGGCACCGACAGTCCCTCGGCCGCGGCGATCAGCTTGTCGGTATCGGTCGAGCCGGCCTTGGCGAGGATGGCGGCTGCCGACTTGATGGTCTGGTAGCCGACGATCGAACCAAGCCGCGGATAGTCGTTATATTTGGCCTGATACGCCTTCAGGAACGCGTCGTGCTCGGGCGTCTTGATCGAATACCAGGGATAGCCGGTGACGATCCAGCCCTCGGGCGTCTCCTCCTTGAGCGGATCGAGATATTCCGGCTCGCCGGTCAGGAAGCTGACGACCTTGCGGTCCTTGAACAGGCCGCGGGTGTTGCCCTCGCGGACCAGCTTCACGAGATCGGCGCCGAAGGTGACGTTGAGGATCGCCTCCGGATTGGCGGCGGCGACGGCCTGCACCACCGGACCGGCGTCGATCTTGCCCTGCGGCGGCCACTGCTCGTCCACCCACTGGATGTCGGGCCGTTTCTCCGACAAGAGCTTCTTGAACACCGCGACGGCCGACTGGCCATATTCATAGTTCGGCGCAATGGTGGCCCAGCGCTTGGCGGGAAGCTTGGCGGCCTCCTCCACCAGCATCGCCGCCTGCATGTAGTTCGACGGACGCAGGCGGAAGGTGTATTTGTTGCCCTTCGCCCAGGTGATGGCGTCGGTCAGCGGCTCTGCCGCCAGGAAGAAAACTTTCTTCTGGTTGGCGAAGTCGCTGACGGCGAGGCCGATGTTCGACAGGAACGTACCGGCGAGCATCGCCACGTTCTCGCTCGACACCAGCTCGTTGGCTGCGGTCTGCGCGTCAGCCGGCTTGCCGCTGTCGTCCTTGGAGACGACGACGAGCTTCTTGCCGTTGATGCCGCCGGCCGCATTGATCTCCTCGACCGCGAGCTGCCAGCCCTTGCGATAGGGCTCGGTGAAGGCCGGCAGCAGCGAATAGCTGTTGATCTCGCCGATCTTGATGACGTCCTCGGCGCGCGCCGCGCCCGTCAATCCCGCGACGGCAAGGCCCAGGCCTGCCGCAAGCATCGTTCTCCGTCGCATCCCTTCAGCCTCCATGTTGAGTCGAATTACCGTAGACCGTCCTCGCCCTTGATCTCGGCGACCGTGAGCCCGCCGACGCGCGGCAGCGGACGGCCGCTGTCGGTGACCGCGAGCGCGACCATGATCTCATTGGCGCGCGGCGCGTCGTTGATCTGCACCTCCATGCCATCGAAATGACTGCGCACGAAGGCCGCATCTTTATGGCCGAGCGGAATGTCGAGCGTGCAGCCGACGCCGCCGCGCTTCTTCGACGACGGGATCAGCGCCGCGCCCTTGCCGAGTACCTTGCGCACCGGCGCGCCCATTTTCGGATGCAGGATCGCGGCCGCATGCTCCAGCTCGCCGTCGCTGCCGACGGCGGCCGCCTTGCCGTAGCTGTGCGCGGCCGGCCCTTCGATGCCGAGCGCGGCCACGGCGCGCTTGGCCAGCATCTCGCCCAGCTCCTCGCCGATCGCAATCAGAGGCGACAGGTCCTCGACATAGCGGCCGGCAAACGGATTCTCGATCACCGCCACTGCCGCAGCCCGCCGCGTCGGCGGCGAGACGGACCGGCCCATCTCCTGATGGACTTCCTCGACCACGGTCACGATCTTTCTGATGACGGCGCTCATCGATGATCCTTCGTGTTCCTGCACATCATGCATCAAACCTCACGCCGCCGCCGCTCGCAACTGCGGCCGACGAACGATCTCGATCGCGCGCGGACCGACAACGCGAATGTTGCCGCGAAGCTGCAGAACGGCGCCTTCGATCAGACCGGCCGACAGCAGCGACTGCCCACGATGCTCGCCCGCGGCCAGCGCTTCGGCAACCTCGACATCACGGAGCTCTCCGACCTCGCATGTGACGAGGCGATCACCGAGATCGGTCTCCGGTTGCAACTCGCAGGCGGGTCGGCGAAGCACGGCCGGATGACCCGGAAGATCGACCGCGTTGCCGATCACCGTCGCCGCCGCATCCGCCTGCGCCGCGCTGCGCGCGAGTACCGTCACCGCGTCGGCAATGCCCAGCGAGAAACTGCGGCCGTGGCGGCCCGACGTGGCGACGCCGCCGATCGCATCGGCAGCACGAAGCGTCATCCTGCGCATCACACCTGCGCCGTCGGGACGGTCCATCAGCCCGACGCTGAAGGTGGCGGCATCCCGCAGATGGAGTGCGATGTCACCGCCATTGTTGACATAGGCCCGCGTCAGATTCGTCGCGCCGCGCATGGCGCCGAGGATCTCCTCGGCCACGCTCCCGGCAACCGCGGCCATCGGCGTGATGAACATTTCGCGGGCGAACGGCGACACGGCCGCATGCATCCGCCGCGCGACGACACCTTTCAATGGGCATCGATCGTGATCGGCGCCCCTGCGCAGATCGGACAGTTCGGCACACAGCTCGTCCAAGAGACCCGTGAAACGCTCGGCCGCCGCACGATAGGCCGCGCGGATATCACCATCGATCGCGTCGGCGCCGATGATCAGATCGATCGGGCCGTCCTGCAGATGCAGCCGCCGGTCAGGCAACAAGGCGATCTGTGGCTGCCGGGTCATGCACCCGGCCTCGGCCACGGCAGTTGGCGAATGTCCTTGCTGACATCCTTGAGCGAAGCGAGCGGCTGGACGTAATCCATGTGCCCGCCGAGCGCCGCATAATCCGATAGCCTCAGCGTGAACTCGATCGGCGCGACGATCGCCGGCGTCGGCACATAGCCGAAGGCGCCGGCCGGCATCTGGGTCACGTCGACCATATAGGTGATGCCGCCGCCCGGCCAGACATAGACCGGCGCACCGCCGCTCGTCACCCGCGTCAGCGTATCCTTGACCGACCTCGTCAGCCGCACCGGATTGTCGGTGACGCCGGCGCGCAGCGAGCCGCCGGCACCGGCCATGAACAGCACGGTGCACAGCGCCGGCTCGCAGTTCTCCTGGATGCGCTCGACCGAGAACTGCAGCTCCGCCGGCATCTCGCGCTGCACCGGCCTGAGCGTCTCGTCGAGCACGTAGTATCCGGCATGCTCGCCCGTCGTGGACACCATCAGCAGCGTCGTTCCCGGCTTCGCCGTCTTGGGATCGAATGGCCCGAGGATCGACAGCGGATCGGAGATGTCGGTGCCGCCCCAGCCGGTTCCGGGCTGCGCCACCTGGAAGTAGCGGCCCGGCGTCGAGCGTCGCCCCTTCATCTTGATGCCTGTCGCGGGAATGTCGAGCAGCTTGCCGGCCTGGTGCTCTGACAGCACGCCGGTGATGTGATCATCGACCACGACGACCTCGTCGACCTTGCCCTGCCATTGCTTGGCGAACATGCCGATCGTGGCCGAGCCGCAGCCGACGCGCATGCGCTCTTCCTTGACGCCGTTGACGATCGGGGGCTGCCCCGCCTGCACGATCACGCTGGAGCCGCCGTCAACCACGAGTTCCACGGCTTTGCGGTTGCTGAGGTCCATCAGCGCGTCACAGGTGACACGCCCCTCCTTCTTGGAGCCGCCCGTGAGATGATGCACGCCGCCGAGCGACAGCATCTGCGAGCCGTATTCGCTGGTCGTAACGTGACCGACCGCTTCGCCGTCGACGCGCACCGTCGCCGCTTCCGGGCCGAGATAGCGGTCGGTGTCGATCTTCACCTTGACGCCGCAATAGCTGAAGATGCCCTCGGTCACGACCGTGACCATGTCGACGCCATCGACGACCGATGACACGATGAACGGCGCCGGCTTGTAGTCGGGATAAGTGGTGCCGGCGCCGATCGCGGTGACGAACAGCTCCGGCTGATGCACGATCTTGCCGTCCCAGTCGCCGCTCGCCTGGAACGGCACCAGCTTGCCGCCATGCGACACCGTGCGCTCCAGCAGGATATGCGGATCGACGCGCACCAGCACACCGTCCTGATTGGCATAGCGGTCGCAGGCGCCTGCCGCGCCCGGCTTGATGTAGCACATCACCGGGCAGGCATCGCAGCGGATCTTGTCCCCTGCACCGTCGCTCGCCGTCTCAGTCACCATGCAGAGAAGCCCATCTTGAAGCGGAGTTGGCGGCAGCCATCCACGCGCCGCGGCAATTCGTTCGTATACGAATGATGTCGCGCCCCTCCGCCGGCTGTCAAGCGCCACCGCGAACGAAAAGCACGATTGCCGGATAAACGATCAGTTTGCCCTGCACAATGACGACAAATCGTGCATACGCTGCAGCGCAATACGTGCCACTTGCATGTTAGTACACAAACGATACGCTCGGAGCGATCACCATCGCATCCTCGTTAACGATAGCATAGCGGACGACAGAAGGGCATGACGCCAGCAACGATTCGGCTGACCGTGAACGGACGGACGCATGACGTCGCGGCCGCGCCGGACACGCCCCTGCTCCATGTGCTGCGCAACGACCTCGCTCTGAACGGTCCGAAATACGGCTGCGGCCTGGGGGAATGCGGCGCCTGCACCGTGCTGATCGATGGCCGCGCCGCCCGTTCCTGCATCATTCCGGTGGAAGGCTGCATCGGCCGCGACGTCACCACGCTGGAAGGACTGGGCTCGCGCGAGGCGCCCGATCCGGTGCAGCAGGCCTTCATCGCCGAGCAGGCCGCGCAATGCGGCTACTGCCTCAACGGCATGATCATGACGACCAAGGCGCTGCTGGCGATCAAGCCCGATCCGTCACCCGACGAGATCAAGCAAGCGCTGCGCTACAATCTCTGCCGCTGCGGCGCGCATGTCGAAATCCTCCGCGCGGCGATGCGCGCGGCCGGCCACACGCTCGAGGCGCTGGACTGATGAACGATCGCCTCACCAAGGACGCCGACATGCCTCGCGGCCGGCTGGTTGTCGAACGTCCCATAGCCGGCAAAGATGGCCAGTTCGAAACCTTCATCCGGATCACGGCGGCAGGCGAGGTCTCCGCCTTCAACGGCCATGTCGATCTCGGCACCGGCATCCGCACCGCGCTGGGACAGATCGTCGCAGAAGAGCTGGACGTCTCCTTCGCTCGGGTCGTGGTCGTGCTCGGGGACACCGCGGTCGTGCCGAACCAGGGCGCGACCATCGCCAGCGAGACAATCCAGATCACCGCCGTGCCCCTGCGCAAGGCGGCGGCGCAGGCGCGCGCCTTCCTCTTGGCGCGGGCGGCGACGCAGCTCGACCTCGACGTTCAGGACTTGACGGTCGAGGACGGACTGGTCCGCGGGCCCAACAACCGCGTCCTCAGCTATGGCGAGCTGATCGGCGATGAGACGATCCGCCTCGAGCTCGCCGACGATATCCTCGTCAAGTCGGTGAACGACTATCAGGTCGTCGGCCGCTCGGTGCCGCGCGTCGACCTGCCGGCGAAGGCGACCGGTGAGCTCACTTACGTGCATGACGTTCGCGTCCCCGGCATGCTGCACGGCCGCGTCGTGCGTCCGCCCTATGCCGGCGTCGATGCCGGCCCCTTCATCGGGACCAGCCTTCTTGGCGTCGATAGGGAGTCAGTGCGCGATGTCCCTGGCCTGGTCGACGTCGTCGTCATCGGCGACTTCATCGGCGTCGTCGCCGAGCGCGAGGAGAATGCGATCCGTGCCGCCGAGCGCCTCGAGGTGAAATGGAAGCCGGTGCCGACCCTGCGCGACCTCGACGATGTCGAGAACGCGCTGCGGGCCAATCCGTCCGCTCCGCGCCGGCTGCTCGACAAGGGCGATGTCGATGACGCCGTCGCCGGCGCCGCCAAGCCGATGCGGAGGACCTATCTCTGGCCCTACCAGATGCACGGCTCGATCGGACCGTCCTGCGCTGTCGCCGACTATCGCGACGGGCAGATCCGCATTTATTCCGGCACGCAGAATCCGCACATCCTGCGCGGCGATCTCGCCAAGCTGATCGACTGCCCCGAGCACCAGATCGAGCTGATCCGCCTCGAGGCCGCCGGCTGCTACGGCCGCAACTGCGCTGACGACGTCACGGCCGATGCGCTGCTGCTGTCGCGTGCGGTCGGCCGCCCGGTGCGGGTGCAATTGTCGCGCGAGCAGGAGCATCTGTGGGAGCCCAAGGGCACCGCGCAGCTGATGGACGTCAATGGCGGCCTCAATACCGACGGCTCGGTCGCGGCCTATGAGTTCGCCACGCGCTATCCCTCGAACGGCGCGCCGACGCTGGCGCTGCTGCTGACCGGGCGCATCGGGCCGGAGCCTGCGGTGTTCGAGATGGGCGACCGCACCGCGATCCCGCCTTACGACTATGAGCACATGCGCGTCACGGCGCATGACATGCCGCCGATCGTGCGTGCGTCCTGGATCCGCGGTGTCTCGGCGCTGCCCAACACCTTCGCGCACGAGTCCTACATCGACGAGCTCGCCGCCGAGGCCGGCGTCGACCCGATCGAATACCGGCTGCGCTATCTGAAGGACGAGCGCGCACGTGATCTCGTGAACGCCGTGGCCGAGCGCGCCGGCTGGACGCCGCGCCCCGTGCGGGAGGAGAAGACGCCCGAGAACGGCGTCGTCCATGGCCGCGGCTTTGCCTACGCGCTCTACGTCCACAGCAAGTTTCCCGGCTACGGCGCGGCATGGTCGGCGTGGATCGCCGATGTCGCCGTGAATACGACCACCGGCGATGTCAGCGTCACGCGGGTCATTGCAGGCCAGGACTCCGGCCTGATGATCAATCCAGACGGGGTACGCCACCAGATCGAAGGCAACGTCATCCAATCCACCAGCCGGGCGCTGATGGAGGAGATTCCCTTCACGCGCGGCAAGGTCGCGGCACGGGAATGGGGCGCCTATCCGATCATCACCTTCCCCGACGTGCCTGAGATCGACGTGCTGATGCTGCCGCGGCCGGATCAGCCGCCGCTCGGCGTCGGCGAGTCCGCGTCCGTGCCCAGCGCCGCCGCGATCGCCAATGCGATCTACGACGCCACCGGCGTCCGCTTCCGCGAGCCGCCATTCACGCCGGAGCGCATTCTGAAAGGCCTGCGCGGCGAACGGGCGGAGACGCCGGCGCCGCAGTCGCTGCCCGCCCCCGAAAGACCGGCGACCACGTGGCACAAGCCCTTTGCCAAGCGGGGCGGCGTGATCGCCACCGCCGTCGCGGCATGCGCCGCGGCGATCGGCATCGCCACCGCCGTGTTGCCCTGGCGCGCCATCGCGCCGATCACGCGCCCCGATCCCTCGGTCTATTCCGCAGCGACGATCGCGCGCGGCGAGGCGCTCGCGGCACTCGGCAATTGCGCTGTCTGCCACACCGCGGATGGCGGCCTGATCAATGCCGGCGGCCGCGCACTGGAGACGCCGTTCGGCACGCTGTTCAGCACCAACATCACGCCCGACGTCGAGACCGGCATCGGCGCCTGGTCCTATCCCGCCTTCGAGCGCGCGATGCGCGAGGGCGTGCATCGCGACGGCCGGCAGCTCTATCCGGCGTTTCCCTACACGCATTTCGCGCGAACCGATGATGCCGACCTGCAGGCGCTCTACGCCTACCTGATGGCACAGGCGCCAGTGAGACAGCAGGCGCCTGACAACGCGCTGCGCTTTCCATTCAACCTGCGGCCGCTGGTCGCCGGATGGAACGCTCTGTTTCACGACACGCAGCCGTTCCGGCCCGATCCGACACAATCGGAGCAGTGGAATCGCGGCTTCTATCTCGTCGAAAGCCTCGGCCATTGCAGCGCCTGTCATTCGCCGCGCAATGCGCTTGGCGCCGAGCAACGCAACGCACATCTGGCTGGCGGCTTCGCCGATGGCTGGGAAGCCCCTGCGCTGACCGCGCTCTCGACTGCCCCGATCCCGTGGACCGAGGACGAATTCTACACCTATCTCCGCTCCGGTCAGTCGCGCTTCCATGGCGTGGCCGCCGGTCCGATGGCGCCGATCGTGAAGGATCTCGCGACGCTGCCCGACGCGGACGTTCGGGCCATGGCGATCTATCTCGCCTCGTTCCAGACGCCCTCGTCCGAGGCAGCGAAGCTGGAGGCGATGGCCGCGGAGTTGGAAGCGCGCACCAAGACGACCTCGACGGCGTCTCCGGCGGCACGGCTCTATCTCGGCGCCTGCGCGGTCTGCCACGAGGTCGGCGGCCTGCCGTTGTTCGGCAGTCGGCCCTCGCTGGCGCTGAACAGCAACCTGCACAGCGCCACACCCGACAATCTGATCCAGGTGATCCTGCACGGGATCATGAAGCCGGTCTCGTCCGATCTCGGCTACATGCCGGCGTTCAAGGACCATCTCAGCGACGGCCAGCTCGCCGAACTCGTCGCCTATCTCCGTCAGCAATTTGCTCCGGACAAGCCGGCCTGGACGGGCGTCGACGCCGCCGTCGGTCGCATCAGGTCCACCGTGGCGCGGTGAGGCTGAGCATGCTCCGTCTGCGCCCGGCGCCCCGACCACCACCCTGACGCGCATTCGGGCACCTCGTTGCCAGTAATTTCGCCTTGCGGCAGACGGTCTGCCGCTTCTAGAATTTGGGACTACGTTCCAAAAAATGGAACAAACGGTATCATCATGAGCGCCCTGACCAACGCCATCGACATCCTGCGCTGCTTCTCGACCGCGCGGCCCGACCTCTCCTTTGCCGACGTCCAGGTCCTGACCGGCAAACCGAAAAGCTCGACCTCCCGCCTGCTCCGCTCGCTGCGCGATTGCGGCCTGCTCGAGCAGGATCCGCACAGCCGCCGCTACCGGCCGGGCCTGCTCACCTTCGAGCTCGGGCGGCTGCACCGGGCCCATGACGACCTGATCGCCACCGCCGAGCGCGAGCTGCGCGATGTCTGCGCGCGCACCGGCCACACCGGCTACATCGCCGTGCTCGACGGCTATCAGCAGGTGGTGCTGCGCATCGTGCCCGGCTCCAACCCGCTGCGCGTCGTCAACCCGCCGGGCCAGCGCACGCCGGCCATCATCACCTCGAACGGCCGCGCCATGCTGGCGCGTCTGACAGACCAGGAGATCCGGGCGCGCGTGCCGCTCGACTACCCGAAGGTCCCGGCCAACTCGCCGCAGAACTTCACCGAGCTGATGGCGCGGCTGAACGAGATCCGCCGGACCGGCATCTCGGACGCCGCCGACGAGGCCATCGAGGGCGTCGGCTCGCAGGGCTTTGCGCTGACGAGCGGCGAGAGCGGTGAGCTGATCGGCATCGCCGTCTCCTACTCGGTCCAGGCCACCACCGAGATCGAGCGTGCCAATGTCCGCCGCGAGCTCGGCAGCATGGCCGCAAAGCTGCGGCGCATGACCGGCGATCCGCTCGGCCAGACCATCGAGCAATTGGCCGGACTGGCCTCCTGATGACGAGCAGCAGCGCGCCGCGCGTCAACAGCCTGGCGCTGTTGATCCTGCCGAGCGCGCTGCTGTTTGCGTTGTTCTTCTTTCTGCCGATCGGATTGATGGCGGTGATGAGCGTCCTGACCGGCAACCCCGTGGTCATGCCGAACGTCGCCCTCACAGCCAGGCACTATGCCCGCATGGGCAATGACGGCTACTATCTCGAGGTGATCTGGACCACGATCCGGATCGGCCTCTGGACGACGCTCGCCGCGCTCGTGATCGGCTACCCGCTCGCGCATTGGATGGCGCGGATCAAGAGCCGCACCGGCCATGCGCTGCTGCTGATGGCCGTGCTGGCGCCGATGCTGACCGGCATCGTGGTGCGTACCTTCGCCTGGATGACGCTGCTGTCCGACAAGGGTGTCATCAACCAGATCCTGGCCTCGCTCGGGCTGGTCACAAGGCCGTTGCAGCTGATGTACAATGAGACGGGCATCATCATCGGCCTGGTCCACATCTATGTGCCTTTCATGGTGCTGACGCTCACCGGCGTGATCGGTCGCATCGACGAGCGGCTGGAGCAGGCGGCGGAGAATCTCGGCGCCAGCCCATGGCGCGCATTTCTCGAGGTCACCCTGCCGCTCAGCCTGCCCGGCATCCTCGCCGGCTCGCTGCTCATCTTCGCGCTCGCGATCAGCGCCTATGTCACCCCGATCCTGCTCGGCGGCTTCCAGGTCATGACCTTGCCGATCCTGATCTACCAGCAGATCTCCGCCAACTTCAACGTCGGCTTCGCGGCTGCGCTCGGCATGGTGCTGCTCATCATTTCGCTCTCGCTCGTCATCGCGTATAATCACGTGCTCGGCCTCGTTTCGGGCCAGCGCGAGCTGCAATGAGGGCGCAGATGACGAGCCTTGCTCCGGGATCGCGGCCGCCGCTCGCTGCGCCAATCGGTCTGGCGGCCACACCTGCCCTTCGCAGCAAGGCGCGGCCGCTCCGGTGGGGCCGCAGGCTCTATCTCGCCGCCAACACCGCCATCCTCGTCTTCCTGCTGGCGCCGATTGCGATCGTGATCGTGTTCGCGCTCAACCCGACGCCTTTCATCCAGTTTCCACCAGTCGGCATCTCCTTTCGCTGGTTCGAGAAATTCTTCGCCTCGGGCGACTTCATGCACGCGCTGCTGTTCAGCATCGAAGTCGCGGCCATGACCACGGTCGCGGCCACCGTGCTGGGCGCCTCGGCCGCGCTGGCGATCGCCCGCGGCAACCTGCCAGGCTCCCGGCTGATCGTGGCGACCATGCTGTCGCCGCTCATGCTGCCGGCGATCCTGACCGGTCTTGCGCTGTTCCAGTCCTACGTACTGCTCGACGTCGGACGCCCGGTGTGGGGGCTGGTGGCTGGTCACACGCTGGTGACGATTCCCTACGTGGTGCGGACCACGCTCGCCGTGCTGCACAATTTCGATGTCAGGTTGGAGGAAGCCGCGCAGAATCTCGGCGCCAGCCCCACCCGGACCTTCTTCGAGATCACGCTGCCGCTGGTGAAGCCCGGCGTTCTGGCAGGCGCGATCTTTGCTTTCATCGTCTCGTTCGACCAGTTTCCGGTGTCGCTGTTCCTGGTCGCGCCGGGCAGCGAGACCTTGCCGATCACGCTGTTCAACTATCTGAAGTTCGATCTCGACGGCACCATCGGCGCGGCCTCGGTGGTCTCGATCCTGCTCGCCTTCATCGTCGTCATCGCGCTCGACCGCACCGTAGGTCTTCGCTCCTACGTCAAACTCTAAGGGAGATCCCGGACATGACCGCCTCATCGCGTCGTTTTCCCCTGAGCCGCCGCCGCCTGCTGACCGCGGCTGCGTCGCTCGGCGCCGGCGTTGTCGCTGCTCCCTTTGTCGCGCATGCGGACGAGCCCGTTCTCAACGTCACCGGCTGGGGCGGCAAATGGGGTGACGTGATGAAGGCCGAGATCGGCCCGGCCTTCGAAAGCGAGTTCAAGTGCAAGCTCAAGACCGACACCGCGCTGCCATTCCTGCCGAAGCTGCAGGCGAGTTCGCGCTCGGCTCCCATCTACGACGTGCTGCACACCAACTCCAACGAGCAGTGGGCGGCCGTGGAGATGGGTCTCGTCGAGCCCAAGGTCGACCCCAAGCTGGTTCCGAACATTGCCGACGTCTACCCTTACGCCGTCAGCGACAAGATCGTCGGCGTCTGCATCTTCACCAGCGCCATCGGGCTCGGCATGCGCACCGACAAGGGCTATGGGAGCGTCACGTCGTGGAAAGACTACTGGGATGCGAGATTCAACGGCGCGCGCGGCGGCTATGTGATCCCTGCCAACAGCCTGGGACAGGCGTTCGTGATGATGTGCGGCGCGCTGTATGGCAAGGGCCAGACCGACCTTGACGCCGCCTATGCAGCGCTGGAGAAGCTGAAGCCGATCAAGCTGGTCGACTTCACCGGCGCGATGGAGAAGCTGATCCTGTCCGGTGAGGTCGGCCTCGGCATCCTGCATGATTCCGGCATCTATCGTTACGACGGTCAGAACCAGACGGTCGACTTCGTCACGCCGAACGAGGGCGTGCTGTCGCTCGAGCAAGTGCTGAGCATCACGCCCGGCAGCAAGGTGAAGGAGCTCGCCAACGCCTATATCAACTACATGCTGCGCCCCGAGGTTCAAAAGCGCCTCGCTGAGACCGTCTGGTATTCGCCGGCCAACAAGAAGGTCAAGCTCGACTCCAAGTATGACGCCAAGCTGCTGACGACGCCGGAGAAGGTCGGCAAGCTGATCCAGGTCGACTGGAAGTGGTACAACGCACGGAAGGACGAGATCGACAGCCGGGTCAACCGGATCTTCCGCGCATGAGCGCTGCCATCGAGATCGCCGCGGTCAGCAAGATCTATGACGGCGGCGTACGCGCAGTCGACGCGGTTGCCGTGAACATCAGGCCTGGCGAGTTCTTTTCGCTGCTCGGCCCGTCCGGCTGCGGCAAGACCACCACCCTGCGCATGATCGCCGGCTTCGACAGCCCAAGCGCCGGCGAGATCCGCCTCGACGGCGCCGACATCACCCACGTGCCGGCGCACAAGCGCGACATGGCGATGGTGTTCCAGAACTACGCCCTGTTCCCGCACCGGACCGTGGCCGAGAACGTCGCCTTCGGCCTGCGCATGCGCAAGATCGACAAGGCGACGATTGCCGCGAAGGTGAAGGCAGCGCTGGCGATGGTTGAACTCGGAGGCCTGGAGAACCGCAGGCCGGCGCAACTGTCCGGCGGCCAGCAGCAGCGCGTCGCGCTCGCCCGCGCCATCGTCATCTCGCCCCGCGTGCTGCTCTGCGACGAGCCGCTCGGCGCGCTCGACAAGAAATTGCGCCAGCAGATGCAGTTCGAACTCAAGCGGCTGCAGAAGACGCTTGGCCTCACCCTCGTGTTCGTCACCCACGACCAGGAGGAGGCGCTGGCCATGTCGGACCGCATCGCGGTCATGAACGCCGGCCGCGTCGAGCAGATCGGCACCCCGCTCGAGATCTACGATCAGCCGCGGACGCGTTTCGTTGCCGATTTCATCGGCGACACCAACATTTTTCGTGGTCAGCGCGTGACCTTGGACAATGGCGTCGGGATAGCCGTCGGCAACGGTCTGGTGCTGGCCCTGGCGGACACAGTTGCAGCAGCCGAGGCCGAGGTTCTGTCGGTCGCGCTGCGGCCGGAGAAGATATCGGTATCGCCAGCCGAGGTGGCCGATGCCAAGCGGACAGGCATGTCCGCGCGCGGCACAGTCGAGAGCACCAATTTCCTCGGCGGCGCGGTGCTGTACCGCATCGCCCTGGAGTGCGGACAGCACGTGCTGGCGCAACAGCCGAATTCCGGAGCTGGTCCTCTCCACGCGCCGGGTCAAACGGTCACGCTCGACTGGCGTCCGGCCGATCTCGTCATTCTCGAGGATTGATACTGTGAGCGTTATATTCCTATTCCCGCAGCAGTACCGTGCGCCGCAGTCACAGAGCGACGTCGAAGAGCTTGTGCCGTGAGCGCAGCCGGCATGAAGACGATCAGCCTCGACGACATCGAGGCGCTCGCGGTCGGCGCCTGGATCCTCGGCACCGGCGGCGGCGGCAGTCCCTATCTCGGCCTGCTCAACCTGCGCCGGCTCTATGCGGAGGGGCGTCGCGTGCAGATGATATCGCCGCTCGACCTCGCCGACGACGACTGGGTCGCGGTGGTCTCCAACATGGGCGCCCCCTTGGTCGGGCAGGAACGGCTGGCCGACAGCCGCAGCATCGCGCGTGCGGTGCGCATGCAGGAGGAGATCAACGGCATCACATTTCGCGCCGTGATGTCGGTCGAGATCGGCGGCGGCAACGGCATGCAGGCGCTGATGGCGGCGGCGCATCTGAACATCCCCGTGGTCGACGCCGACTGCATGGGCCGCGCCTTTCCCGAGGCGCAGATGACGTCGGTCGCGATCGGCGACCTCAAGCCCTATCCCTGCACGCTCTACGATCCGCGCGGCATCGAGGCCGTCGTGACCAAGGTGCCGAGCTGGAAGTGGATGGAGCGCGCCAGCCGCAAGATCTGCGTCGAGATGGGCTCGATCGCCTCGACCAGCAAGGCGCCGCGCACGGGCCGCGAGGTCAAGGACTGGGGCATCCATTTCACCACCACCAAGGCGATTGCGATCGGCCGTGCGGTCGAGGCAGCCAACCGGAGCCACCAGGATCCGATCGCGGCGATCCTCGATTGTGAGGGCGGCCAGCGGCTGTTCAGCGGCAAGATCGTCGACGTCGAGCGCCGCACCACCGAGGGCTTTCTGCGCGGCAGCGCCGTCGTGGAGGGCAGCGACGACGATCGCGGCACCCGGCTCAAGCTGTCGTTCCAGAACGAATGGATCGTGGCTTGGCGCGATGGCGAAGCCATCGCGATGTCGCCGGACCTGATCTGCGTGCTCGACAGCGTCAATGGCCACGGCATCGGCACCGAGACGGCGCGCTACGGCCAGCGCGTCACCGTGATCGCGCTGCCCGCGCCCGCCGTATTGACCAGCCCGCGCGGGCTCGAATTCGTCGGCCCCCGCGCCTTCGGTTATGACCTCGATTTCCGGTCGCTGTTTGCGACCCCTGGAGCTCCCTGAGAATGAAGCGGATTGGCATTGACGTCGGTGGCACCAACACCGACGCCGTCCTGATTGCCGACGACCATGTCGTCCACTCCGTCAAGGCTGCGACCACCGCCGACGTCACCTCCGGCATCCTCGCGGCGCTGAAGGCGCTGCGAGAAAATCCCGCGGCGGCCGTGCCGGTCGACGCGGTGGTGATCGGCACCACGCATTTCATCAATGCGGTGGTGCAGCGGCGGCACCTGCAGAAGATCGGCGCCATCCGCATCGGGATGCCCGCCTCCGCCTCGCTGCCGCCGTTCTGCGACTGGCCGGGCGATCTCGCCGCGCTGGTCAGCGGCGAGACCTTCATGCTCGAAGGCGGCCACGATTATGATGGCCGCCCATTCATGCCGCTCGACATCGGCGGCCTGAAAGCCGCCGCGCGCGCGATCAAGGCCAAGGGCCTGCGCGCGGTCGCGGTCGCCTCGTCGTTCTCGCCGCTCGACCCGAGCTGTGAGATCGCGGCGCGGGAAATCCTCGCCGAGATCTGCCCTGATGTGGCCGTCACGCTCTCGCACGACCTCGGCCGCATCGGACTGCTGGAGCGCGAGAACGCCGCCCTGCTCAATGCCGCGCTCCACGACCTCGCGGTCACGACGGTCGCCGCCTTCCGCAAGGCGATCGCGGAGTCCGGCATCGATGCGCCGCTGTTCCTGACGCAGAACGACGGCACCGTGATGCAGGCGGAGATCGCGACCGCCTTCCCGGTCATGAGCTTCGCCTCCGGCGCCACCAACTCGATGCGCGGCGCCGCGTATCTCTCCGGCCTCGACGACGCCATGGTCGTCGACGTCGGCGGCACCACCAGCGACATCGGCCAGTTGCGCCACGGCTTTCCGCGCGAGGCCAACACCGTCGTCGAGGTCGGCGGCGTCCGCACCCTGTTCCGCATGCCCGATTTGCTCTCGATCGGGCTCGGCGGCGGCAGCCATGTCGAGCAGGATCCGGTCCGCGTCGGCCCGCTCAGCGTCGGATACCGGCTGACATCCGACGCGCTGGTGTTTGGCGGCAACCGCCTGACCGCGACCGACATCGCGGTCGCGGCGGGGCTGATCGACATCGGCGACAGATCGCGCGTCGCGCATCTGCCGAAAAGCCTGATCGACGCCGCGCTCGCCGACGCCCACCGCAAGCTCGAGGGCGACATCGACCGCATGAAGACCGAGGCCGGCGACGTGCCGCTGCTCGCGGTGGGCGGCGGCGCCTTCCTGGTGCCGGAGCGCCTTGCCGGCATCTCCACCATCGTGCGCGTCGACCATGGCGACTGCGCCAACGCGGTCGGCGCCGCCATCGCCCAGGTCTCCGGCGAGGCCGACCAGGTCTTCCGCGACCTGACCCGCGACGAGGCCATCGCGGCGGCGCGGGCCATCGCCGAGGAGCGCGCGGTGCAGGCCGGCGCCGACCGCGACACGCTCAAGACGGTCGATGTCGAGGACATGCCGATCGCCTACCTCCCCGGCAACGCGCTGCGCGTCCGCGTCCGCGTCGCCGGCGCCATCGCCGAGCCGACCATCGGCGCGGCGGCGTAGTCCATCGTCGCTACGCCAGCTCGGCGATCCGCTCGACCCCGGCCTCCGCGCCCTGCGCCTTGGCCGCCGCCATCGAGCCGCCGAGGTCGATGCCGCGGCAGGCGTTGTCGATGACGATGGCCGCGAAGCCGAGCCGCCGCGCATCGACCGCCGAATAGTGCACGCAGAAATCGGTGGCGAGACCGACCAGGAAAACCCGCTTCAGGCCGCGCTCGCGCAGGTAGCCGGCGAGGCCCGTGGGCGTGGTCTTGTCGTTCTCGAAGAACGCCGAGTAGGAATCGATCGCGGCACGAAAGCCCTTGCGGATGATGAGCTGCGCCTTGTCGGTCGCAAGCTCGGCATGGAAGGCGGCGCCCGGCGTGCCCTGGATGCAGTGGTCCGGCCACAAGGTCTGCGGCCCGTAGGGCATCGTGACGCTCTCGAACGGCGCCTTGCCGGGGTGGCTCGAGGCGAACGAGCTGTGTCCCGCCGGGTGCCAGTCCTGGGTCAGGACGACGTGATCGAACATCCCGCTCAGCCGGTTGATCGCCGGCACCACGGCATCGCCGTCGGCCACGGCGAGCGCGCCGCCGGGACAAAAATCGTTCTGCACATCGATGATGAGCAGCAAATCCTCGTTGGCCCTGATCTGCATTCCGGTCTGCATCCGTTTCACTCAAACTCCATCAAGGATGGCCCCAGCGCGCCGCGATCTCAAGCCGGGCCGCCGAATAATCCGCGGCAAGCCAGCCCCTCCATTTTGGAATCCCTGCCCTGCAGGACGGGCCTGGATACGCCAGCCGATTCATGGATTCTCCCGGCGGGAGAGCGTGGCCGATGCAGACTGCCGTCACACACCATTCCGCGAGCCAGCGTCTCGAGCGCTGGGCGGTCGCCACCCTGCGCGAGGCCGGCGCGATCGTCGAATGCGAACAGCACGGCTGGATGCGCGAGCGCGGCGACCCGCATGCGCTGGCGCGGGCGCTTCGCATCGCACGCGACGATCCGCCACGCGGCTTGTGTAGTTCGGACGCGCTCGCGGCGATCGAGGCCGTCCTGGCCGCGACCGGCGACACCTGCCCTGATTGTTCACGGCACGGAGAGCCGGAATATCCGCCGTGATTCAAATAAGTGATTCCGTAGCTACCCCGAGATGCCCTAGCCTGAGGCCTCCACCGGGAGACGCAATCATGCCGAATCATCCGGTCCCGTGGCTGCTGCGCAAGCCATGCCCGACCTGCGGCCGTGCGCTCGCGGTTCGCGAGGGCAAGGGCGGGCGCCGCGAGCTTGCTTGTCCGACCTGCGATGGGCCCGATCCGCTGCACTCGCCCAAGGCGCTCCGCTGGGCGAGGGGATCGCTTCGGCCGCCGGAGCGGCCGAAGCAGCATTGACGTCACTGGCGCGTCAGCTTGCGCTCGACTTTCTTGCGGCTGTTGCCGACCTTCTTGACCGCCTTCTTCACCGCGGACGCCGAGCGGCCGCTCTTCTTGGCTTCGTAGCGGACTTCGTGGTCCTGTCCACCCGCGACGCGGGCGCGATCCTGGTTGCGTCCGCGCGCTGACTTTGCGGTCGAGGCTTTCTTCTTCGTTGCCATGGTGCATCTCCTTATCAGCGCGCAACGCACGACGCAGCGAAGCGGTTCCGCCGATGAGAGAGCCCCATCGCATCGATCAGCCGAGGTCGAACTTGACGCCCTGCGCCAGCGGCAGGCTGCGGCCGTAGTTCACGGTGTTGGTGGCCCGGCGCATATAGGCCTTCCATGAATCCGAGCCGGACTCACGGCCGCCGCCGGTCTCCTTCTCGCCGCCGAACGCGCCGCCGATCTCGGCGCCCGAGGGGCCGATATTGACGTTGGCGATGCCGCAATCGGAGCCGCGCGACGACACGAACAGTTCGGCCTCGCGCAGATCATTGGTGAAGATCGACGACGACAGCCCCTGCGGCACCGCATTGTGCAGCTCGATCGCGGCATCGAGATCGCGATACGGCATCACATAGAGAATCGGCGCGAACGTCTCGCGCTCGACCGGACCGGATTGCGATTCGATCTCGACCAGGGCCGGCCGCACGTAGTACGCCTCCGCAAAGCCGCCGACCGCGACGCGCTCGCCGCCGAACACGCGGCCGCCGTGATCCCGCGCGGCGCTCAGCGCGTCCTGCATGGCGTCGTAGGCGCCGCGATCGATCAGCGGGCCGATCAAGGTGCCCTGCTCCAGCGGATTGCCGATCGCCACCGAGGCGTAGGCCTGCTTCAGCCGCGGCACGAGCTGGGTGTAGACGTCGGCATGCACGAACAGGCGGCGCAGGCTGGTGCAGCGCTGGCCCGCGGTGCCCATCGCCGCGAACGCCACGGCGCGCAGGGTGAGATCGAGGTCGGCCGTGGGCGTGACGATCGCGGCATTGTTGCCGCCGAGCTCGAGGATCGCGCGGGCAAAGCGGCCGGCAAGACAAGCGCCGACGACGCGCCCCATGGCGGTCGATCCGGTCGCCGACACCAGCGGTACCCTGGCATCGTCGACCAGCATCTCGCCGACCGCGCGGCCGCCGAGCAGCAGGCCGGCGAGCCCCTCCGGCGCCTCGCCGCCCTCGCGGCGATAACGCTGCAGCGCACGCGCCAGCAGCGCGTCGGTCGCGAGCGCGGTGAGCGGCGTCTTCTCCGACGGCTTCCAGACGACGCTGTTGCCGCACACCAGCGCCAGCGCCGCATTCCAGGCCCACACCGCCACGGGGAAGTTGAAGGCGGAGATCACGCCGGTGACCCCCAGGGGATGCCAGGTCTCCATCATCCGGTGCTCGGCGCGCTCGGTGGCGATGGTCAGGCCATAGAGCTGGCGTGACAGGCCGACGGCGAAGTCGCAGATGTCGATCATCTCCTGGACCTCGCCGAGCCCCTCGGAGACGATCTTGCCGGCCTCGATCGAGACCAGGCGGCCGAGCGCGGCCTTGTGGGCGCGCAGCTCCTCGCCGAACAGCCGCACCAGTTCGCCGCGCTTCGGTGCCGGCTTGAGCCGCCACTGCAGGAACGCGGCATGCGCGCGCGCGATCACCGCGGTCGCATCCGCCCTGCTGTCGTCATGCACATGGGCCAACACCTCGCCGGTCACCGGCGAACGGGCGGCGCGCGTCCCACCGCGCAGCCGCTCCGGCGCGACGCCGAGCGAGGTCAGGATCTCGGCCGTTTCGACAACGAGTGTCAGGGGCGATGCTTGGCTGGGCGACATATGCAACTCCGGATTGTCCCACGCACCGGTGCACGCGAGACGTCATGAATGGTCCATCGTAAACGCCCCCGTGTAGATCAAATCCGGCTGCGGCGCGAGCACCCGCGCGCTGGGCAAACGGCCACTGGGCAGGTCGCTCGTCGGCGCACGGAGGCGTCCTCCCGCTCGTTCTGTTTCGCGCGCGCCGGCTCAGCCTTCTGGCGCGCATCGGCGAGATCCCGCGACGCAACGCGCCCGGGCTGATGGGATCGACGATCCCTCGCGAAACACGAGGGCGCGGGGAATGCCGGGAGCTGGCCGCCCCCATGGCCCGCCTGCGAAAAAAATGCAGGCGGCAGGAACCACAGGTTCAGCCGAGACATCCCGGCATTCCCCGCGCGATGGTCTTCACGCTTATACCGTGATCTCCCCGGTGTACGGCTCTTTAGCCACCGTCGCCCTCGGACTCATCGCCCGAAAGCTTAGCGCCAGCGTCGCGGCGCCAGGACCACACGACTTCACGTCCGCCAGCTGCCGTTCGTCCGCGTGCAAGCACGCTGCGGCAGATAAGCGGCCATCGCCTCCCCGCCTCACGTGTCGTGACGATCGCGATACGCCCCTCGTGGCGAAGCAGGATGGATGCAGTAGAGCACATTTTCTGGAAAAGCGAAAGCGCTTTCTTTTGGAGCGCCGCAGCGACCGAAGGTCGTTCATGACACGCCTTGCGTTGGCAGACGGATTGTGATCGTCGAGGAAAACAGCAAAGCGGCCCTCGCAACAAAGATCATTGAGGCCCTATCCGCCTCGATATACCAACGTCGCATATGTCCTCGCGAGAGACGATCAGCATGACGATCGAGACCTGGTTCGCGTTTGCGGGAACGTCCATCATCCTCCTGGTGATCCCGGGGCCGACGGTTCTGCTGGTGGTCTCCTATGCGCTGGGCCAGGGATGGCGAACCGCGCTGCCGACGGCCGTCGGCGTCGCGCTGGGCGACTTCACCGCCATGACCTTGTCCATGCTGGGCGTCGGTGCGTTGCTGGCGACCTCGGCGCTGCTGTTCACCGTGCTGAAATGGATCGGCGCGGCCTATCTCGTCTGGCTTGGGATCAAGCTGTGGCAGGCCGGCGGCGCGCTGAACGCCGTGCCGCGGACCGACAGGACCTCGGCGCTGAAGATGCTCGGTCACGCCTGGATCGTCACGGCGCTGAACCCGAAGAGCATCACCTTCTTCGTCGCGTTCCTGCCGCAGTTCCTCAGTCCGAACGGCAGCTTCCTCACGCAGATGGTGGTGTTCGAATCGACCTTCGTCGTGCTCGCCTTCGCCAACGCCGTCGGCTATGCGCTGATCGCCTCGCGCGCCCGCGCGCTCGTACGGAGCGCGAAGGTGATCAGCATCTTCAACAAGGCGGGCGGCACCCTTCTGATCGGTGCGGGCGTCGCCGCCGCGGCGGCGCGGACGGCTCAGAACTGAACGGACTGCGACCTTCGGCGTGGATCGTCGCCGGCCACATCGGATGACGACGCCCGCGAGGCGTCGTCCAGGTTTCTGCAACGCGCAGGTCAGGCTATATTGTCGCCGTCACCTGTTATCGAGCAGGCTTTGCCATGGCCGACACACACCCATCCAGTCCCGAGCTCTGGTCGTCGATCCAGCACGAGGCCCGGCGCATCGCCGCGGCCGATCCCGTGTTCAGCCGCGCCCTGTCGGCTGCAATCCTCGATCATTCTGATCTCGGCAGCGCCGTCGCGCAGCAGATTGGCATCCGCCTCGGCAGCGGCGATGCCGCGCGCGCCCGATTTGCCGCGGTCGCGCGCGAGGCGTATGCCGCCGCGCCTGAGCTCGTCGAGGCGGCGGGTCGCGACCTCGGGGCGATCGCGACGCAGGATCCAGCGACGACGGCGCTGCTGCCGCCGCTGCTGAACTACAAAGGCTACGTCGCGCTGCAGGCGCATCGCGTCGCGCACTGGCTCTGGAGCAACGGGCAACCCGACCTGGCGCTCCTGATGCAGGCGGACTCGTCAACATCCCTGCAGGTGAGCATCCATCCCTCGGCGCGGCTCGGGACCGCGGTGTTTCTCGATCATGCCACCGGCATCGTCATTGGCGCCCACAGCAGCATCGGCCACGACGTCACCATTCTGCAGAACGTTACGATCGGACGACACGACGCGCTGCCCGGCCGCGCCCCACGGATCGGCCGCGGCGTGCTGCTCGCCTCGGGCGCGACCGTGCTGGGCGACGTCGCGATCGGTGATTTTGCCAAGATCGGCGCCGGTGCCGTCGTCACCACCGATGTGCCGTCGGGCTGCACCGCCGTGGGCGCGCCGGCGCGGCTGACGAACTGCCCGGAGCAGCCGGTCCCAGCCTGACCACGACTCCTCGCGACCCCTGGGGCGGCCGGTTCTACAGCAATGTTTCAAGCTTGCCCGCGGTGACGGAGATCAGGTCGCGGATCTTGTCGCACTCGGCCGCAAGCGGTGCGAGGGCCGGATCCGACCTGATGCACCGGTCCAGATTGTCGACCGCGCTTCGCCAAGCCTCCAATTCGCGCCGCAGCCGTCCGACCTCGCCGGTGACCACCGCATCGCGCAGCCGTTCTGCTTTCGCGCCGATGATACGCAACGAGGCCCGGGCGGGAAATGCGAGGATATCAGCCACGGGTCGCCCCGATGAGAAAGGTGGAATTCGGCGAAGACGACAGGCGCATGACGTGCGGGGCGGCGGCATTGCCTGCACGGCGCGGCGGCCTGGATTGACAGGCCGCCGCGCGATCGGTGCTTTCCGATCCGACCTCAAGCCGCGGCGCGCTCGGCCAGAGCCTGAGCCTCGGCCGCGGCGCGCGCCATGCTGGACGACATCTCGCTCGTGACGGTGCTCTGCTCCTCGACGGCGGCGGCCGTCGACGTCACATACTCGCTGACGTTCTGGATCGCCTGCTTGATCGAGCCGAGAGACGTGACGACGCCCCCGGAAATATTGTTGAGACTGTCGATCTCGGTCGCGATCTTGTCGGTGGCGGTCTTTGCCTGGGTGGCAAGGTTCTTGACCTCGGAGGCAACGACGGCAAAGCCCCTGCCAGCTTCGCCGGCCCTGGCGGACTCGATGGTGGCATTCAGCGCCAGCAGATTGATCTGGCCGGTGATGTTGTGGATCATCTCGACGATGCCGCTCATCGACTGAGCGGCATCGGAGAGCCGCTGCGCCTGCGCGTCGGCTGAGGTGACACGGTCCACCGCGCCCATGGCGGTCTCGCGCGACTTCGTCATGGCTTCGGAAATCTCCCGCACGGACGCGTTGAGCTCCTCCGCGCCCGCCGCCACCGATTCCATCATGGCGCGCACGCGCTCGTTGCCCATGCGAACGAAGACCTGCCGGGTGACGTCGGTCGCGTATTTGACCACCTTGAACGGCTTGCCGTTGAGGTCGAGGATCGGATTGTAGGAGGCCTGGATATAGACCTCCCGGCCGCCCTTGCCGATGCGCTTGTATTCGGCCGACTGGTACTGACCACGGTTCAGGCTGGCCCAGAAGTCGCGGTAGGCGGCGCTCTCCCGCTCGGACGGTTCGACGAACATGCTGTGATGCTTGCCCCGGATCTCGGCCAGCGTGTAGCCGAGCGCATGCAGGAAATTGTCGTTCGCGGTGATGACCGTACCGTCCATGTTGAACTCGATCACGGCCTGGGACTTGCCGATGGCCTCGATCTGGCCGGCGAGGTCGGCGTTCGTCAGCTTCTGCGCGGTGACATCGGTTGCGAACTTGACGACCCCGATTGGCCTGCCCGTCGCATCCAGCACCGGATTGTAGGTGGCAAGGATCCACACTTCCTTGCCGCCCTTGCCGATGCGCTTGTATTCGCCGCCCTGATATTCGCCGCGATTGAGAGCTGCCCAGAACTCGCGGTAGGCCGCGCTGTCGCGCAGCGCGGGTTCGACGAACATGCTGTGATGCTTGCCCTGGATCTCGTCGAGGCGATAGCCCAGCGCGTCCAGGAAATTCTTGTTGGCACTGACGATGGTGCCGTCGAGCTTGAATTCGATCATGGCCTGCGCGCGATCGATGGCGGCAAGCTTGGAGCCGTCGGCCATGCTGCGCAGCTTCTTCTCGGTGATGTCGGTCGCGAACTTGACGACCTTCACCGGCTTGCCGGCGCTGTCGAGGACGGGATTATAGGACGCTTCGATCCAGATTTCGCGACCGCCCTTGCCGATGCGCTTGAACTCGGCGGCCTTGAGCTCGCCGCGGCTCAGCGCCGCCCAGAACTCGCGGTAGGCGGCACCGTCGCGTTCGGAAGGCTCCACGAACATGCTGTGATGCCTGCCCTGGATTTCCTCTAGCTGATAGCCGAGTGCGTTCAGGAAGTTCTTGTTCGCGGTGATGATCGTGCCGTCGAGCTGGAATTCGATCACGGCCATCGCGCGACTGATTGCTGCAAGCTGTGCTTCCGCGTCCGAGCGGCTGTTCGATCGAAACAACAAGGTAACCTCCAGATGAATAGTTCGTTTGCAGATGGTCGGCGGCGACGACGATCGTCCCGCGCGCCCGGCGACATGTCTGCGCAAAAATTGATGCAACTTGTTCCACTCTCGTTAAAGCGCGTTGAGAATTCCGGCTTTTCCGTAGTTCTACCGCTGTGACATGACGTCCGACATACAATGACGTCGCGCGGAAGCTGCGCTGCGGCCCCAGGATCGTCGACAATCGGGCGCGTGGCGCGGAGATCGTGGGGCGTCGCCTTGTTGGCGTGCAGCTCCTCTCCGAACAGCCGCACCAGCTCGCAGGACCTCGGCGCCGGGAGCAACCGCCACTGCAAGAACGCCTGATGCGCGCGGGCGATCACCGCGGTCCATCATCCCTGGTGTCGTCATGGACCTGGGCCGGCGATCCTCCGATCAGCGGTGGTCCCGTTGGACGGCAGAGCTACACCGCCTCGACCACCGCCTTCAAAGCGTCAGAGACCTTTGTGGCGAGCGTCGCGAGCGCCGCGTTCTCGATGGCCTGCATCGAGGCGACGGGATTCACGGCGGCGACCTCGACCCTCCCGCCGATCTCCTGGACGATGACGTTGCAGGGAAGCATGGTGCCGATCCGGCTCTCCGCCTGCAATGCCTCATGCGCCAGCTTCGGATTGCAGGCGCCCAGAATGGTGTAGGGCCGAAAGTCGGCGCCGATCTTCTCGCGCAGCGTCGCCTGCACATCGATGCGGGTCAGAACGCCGAAGCCGCGTGCCTTCAGCTCGGCCGTCACCCGCTCGATCGCCGCGTCGAACGATAGATTTACCGCTTTGGCAAAATAGTAGGTCATGCTCGCCTCTTTCCGGCTGGTCTGCCGCCGCGTCGACGCAGTTCGTCGCACGCGGCGATCGGATCTGACGGCGGCACTGTTGCGCGTCCGTGCGGCGGGCACTTGATCGAGATCAGCGAAATGGCCGCACTTGCCGGACTCGCGCCAGCGCAGGCCCGGCCATCACGCCGGTTTGACGCCGGTCATTGCGGCCCGTGCATGAACGCCTGCATCTCTTCCGGGGTCAACTTGCCGTCCTTGTTGCTGTCCATGGCCTTGAAGATGCGCTCATGCGCCGCCTGGAATTCCTGCAGCGAGATCGTGCCGTCGCCGTCGGTGTCGACAAGTGCGAACACCATGCGCATCAATGCCGGGCCCATGACGCCGCCGCCCATCCCGCCGCGTCCCATCGGGCCGGGCATATGCCCCATCATGCCGCCCATCGGCGAGCCGGTTGCCGGGGCCATCGCAGGCGGCTGCGTCTTCTGCTGATCCGGCGTGGTCTGGCTTTGCGCCAGAGCGGCGGCGGTGCCGCAGGCAAAAACCAGGGCTGATATCGTCAGTCGCAACATGGCTCGGCGCATGGAAGCCTCCTCGAATGCGTCATCACGCGCGACAAGTCCGCCGACCGGGCATCGATCCTATGAGGACTCTTCACGATTTCCTGTGTCCGCATGGCGGCACTGACGGCGCCGCGGATCACGCTGCGCTGATCCGCCCTACTCGTTTCGATCTACCGGCCGCAATGACAGTCTCGCGCGCCGCTTTCCTCATATTCATCGTGCAGGCGCACCCAATCGGAGAGATTGCCGCGGCCGGTCTCGTTGCGGCCCTTGGGCGTGAGATCGAGATAGTGATAGGCGCCGATCAGGGGATCGCCGCCGCGGGAGCGGACCTGGAACGTGCAGAAGATGTTGCCGGCGTCGTCCTTGGTGAACACGGTCAGGCCCGGGAGCTCGGGCGACCTGCTCGTCAAGGGTGCGAAATTGTAGGCGGCCTTGCCCGTCGCGATCTGCTCGTCCGAGAACGAGACCTGAAAGTCGAAGTTGAAATCACTGCCCTCGGATGACACCCAGTCGAACGCCCAGCCCATGCGCGCCTTGAACGGCGCGATCTCGGCGAGCGGCGCACGCGACACGACGACCAGGCTGACGTCGTGGTGGCGGAGGTGCTGGTTGGCGCCGTCGATGTGGTCGCACAGAAACGAGCAGCCGGGACAGCGGTGCGGATCGCCCGGCGCCATCATGAAATGATAGACGATCAGCTGGCTCCGTCCCTGAAACAGATCGCCCAGGCTGACGGGTCCGTCCGCCGCCTGGAAGACATAGTCCTTCTCGACCCGGACCCACGGCAGCGCCCGGCGGGCGGCAGCCAGCGCATCGCGCTGCCTGATGAAGGCCTTCTCCTGGGCGAGGTGGGCGCGATGCGCTTCGGTCCATTCGTCCGCGGTGACTATTCTGGGGGTCATGTCTGGAGTCCTCCGTGTCCTTCGCAGAGGACGATGCAAGGCTCGGCGGCCCGACACCGACGCCATCTATTTTCTCGGCGGGTCATCGCAGCGCGGCCGGGTGCGGGGAACCGCGGATCGACCAGAAAAGGCCAGCGTCGGGCGCCCCCACTCCCATCTCAGACCGGCGTGCGCGGTCGACCTGATCCACCGCCCGCTCTCGTCCGTTTCGGGGCAGCCATGGCAGACGTGTCGGATCAGAGCAGTGACTCCCACAGCGGTCGGACCGAGCCGGCGCGCTGCCGCGGCTGCGGCCAACCGGCGCGCGCGGTTCAGAGCATCCTGAACCCACGAACCGGCGAAGCGGCGCGTCTGTTCAATTGTACCGCCTGCGGATCTGTCAATTGGATGGACGACCGGCGGTGAGCACCGGCTCGGTCGCGGCTGGCTGCCGGCAAAAAACTGATCCGCGAGGAACAGACCTCGCATTCGGCCGTTTTCGATGATCGCCTCCGGTCCTGCAGACCCTGCCTCAAGCCGATGGTCTTGAGCTTCGCCATCGCGAGCGGGTCAGGCATCCCATGACGATCCTGACCCGCCGGTTGCGACGGCACGAGCTGAACACCATCGACACCGCGGCACCTCGGCGTTGGCTCGGCAGCGGCACGCGTGGCGCATCTCGTCGCTGAGCTGCGACAACGCCTGGCGGAGGTCGGTCTTGTCGCCGACAACGAGTATCAGTTCCCGATTACGAGCCTGCGCTCGCCGAAGCCCTCCGTCTCAGCACGGTGCATGTGAAGCGGGTGCTTCAGGAGTTCCGCGTTCAGGGTGTTCCGGACATCCGCAGGAACCTTGTCACAATGTTCGATTTTGAGATGGTCGTGGCTGCTGGAGGGTTCGATCCCGCATATCTCCACCAGATCGACGGCTCCCGCCTTCGGGTGACGGCAGATCAGGACGAACGAGATGCGCTTCTATGTGACAAGTCCTGGCGAAATGCGCGGCGATGGCGTCGATTTCGATGATGTCGAGACGGTGCTGATGCAGACGGCGGACACCGCGCTTGCAATCGCGCGCGACCGGCTCGATCCCTCCTCCACGAACGTCCGCCTCAAGGTCAGCTCCGATGACGGCGAGGTCGGGCATGTCACGGTTTCGGTGCTGATCGAGCGCGGTTGATCGCGAACTGGAGAGGTCCAAGGCCGCAGCTCGCTATCAGCAGCTCGCCATCAGCCCCCCGTATCACGAGATGCGCGCCTGCGACCAGACGTTGTCCATCTTCACCGCATCGAGTGCGGTCGCCAGTTCGTCGATGCGATATGGCTTCGACAGGATGCGGACGCCCGCCTCCTTGGCGGCGTGAACGGCAGCGCCCGAATAGCCGCTCGTCAGCAGGATCGGCATGTCGCCGCGCCGTTTCTGAATCTCGCGCGCCAGCTCGACACCGTTCATGCCCCCCGGCATCATGACGTCGGAGAACACGAGATCGACGATTCGTCCGTCGGCCAGCGCACCGAGCGCCGCGGCGGCGCTTGAGGCGCGGGTCACCTCATAGCCAAGCTGCCGGAGCATCTCGCCGACGAGCGCAGCGACCTCATCGTCATCCTCGACCAGCAGCACGCGGCCTTCGTTGCGCTGGCGGGCCTGGGGCCGCTGCAGATCGATCAGATGGTGCGGCTCCCTGGACGCCGCGTGCTCGGACCTCGGAAGGTAGAGCGCAATCGTCGTCCCCTTGCCCGGCTCCGAGTCGATGCGGACGGTGCCGCGTGACTGGGTGACGAATCCATAGACCTGGGCCAGCCCGAGGCCGGACCCTTTGCCGACGTCCTTGGTCGTGAAGAACGGCTCGAACACCCGGACGCGAACCTCCTCCGTCATGCCGGTGCCGGTGTCGATCACCGACAGGCGGACGTAGTCGCCGGCGATCTGATCGTCTTGCACATTGCGGAGGTTCTCGGCCCGAACCACGATCGTGCCGCCGGTCGGCATCGCGTCGCGAGCGTTGACGGCGAGATTCAGCACGACGAGCTCGAGCTCGCCGGGGTCGACCTCGACGGGCCAGAGCGCATCGGGGAAATCGAACTCGACATGCACGTCGCCGCGCAGGCTGCGGTCGAGCAGCTCGCGCATGCCGCCGATCTGGCGGGCGATGTCGACCGGCTCGGGCCGCAGCTCCTGCCGGCGCGAGAACGCGAGCAGCTGGCGGGTCAGGCTGGCGCCCCGCTGCGCCGCCTGGATCATGCCGTCCATCAGGCGGCGACGCCGCGCCGGATCGCTCTGGCGGTCGAGCATGTCGAGCCCGCCGGAGATCACCATCAGCAGATTGTTGAAGTCGTGCGCGACGCCGCCGGTCAGCCGGCCGATGGCCTCGATCTTCTGCGTCTGGCGCAGGGTCTCCTCGACCCGCGCGCGCTCGGCCATCTCGATGCGAAGATGCTCGTTCGACTCCGCGAGCGCCCGCGTCCGCTCGACGACGAGTTGCTCGAGCTGCTGCGCCGCCTGCTCGCGCGCCTGGATGAGAGCGCGAATCTCGTATTGACGACGTCGCGCCCGCAGCGCGGATTGAACGGCGCTGGTGAGCGTGATCGGCTGGATCGGCCGTTCGAGCAGCGAGACATTGCGCAGCGCGCTTACCAGATTGCGCCGCCACGTGACGACGGCACTCTGCTCGCGGTGACTCGTGAGCACGATGAAGGGCAAATCGGACCAGGCCGGCTGCCGCTCGACCCATTGCGTGAGGGCGGCGGTGTCCTTTGCGAACAACCCTTCCTCGGCCACGAAGACCGTGCCCACGCCTGCGCTCAACTCACTGAGCAGCTGCGTGAGGTCAGAGCAGACGGTCGTCTCGATTCTTGCACTGCGGAGCAGCTCTGCCGATGCCGGCCCGTCCCGCCCGATCGGCGCGAAGACGAGGACGCGGTGATCTCGCTCAATGCCCATCCCGCACGTCCATGTCGGGGATATCCGTTCCGGTGAAGCGCGGATTGCCGGAAAATATTCCGCTGAATTCCCTGAGCGGCGGGCCGAGGGTGATGCCGGAGCTGCTCAGGCGAAACTCGCGGATGCTGTGCTCGTGGTGACCGCTGCGCTTCTTGACCACCGACAATGCGCGTCGCACCGCCCCTCCCACCTCGAAATAGCGCAGCATCAGCACGGCATCGCTGAGATAGCTGATGTCCAGCGGCGTATCCATCGGCCCGACCAGACCGTGCTGCGCGAGCACGAGGATGGTCAGCACACCCTGCTGGCCGAGATAGGTCAGCAGCTCATGCATCTGCAGGATGAGAAAGCGCTCGTCGGGCATCGCGTTGAGATAGCCGTTGAGACTGTCGATGACGATCAGGCGGGCGCCGTCCTGCTCGACGCTCTGCCGAACGATGGCGCCGAATTCGCCCGGCGACAGCTCGGCCGGGTCGATCTGCTGGAAATGGATGCGCCCGGATTCCATATGGCGCTCGAGCGGCAGGCCGAGCGTCCGGGCACGGGCTTCCACGGTGCCGCGGCCCTCGTCGAACGCGAAGAAGACGGCGTGCTCGCCGCGCTGGGCCGCCGCGATCGCGTAGATCAGCGCCACCGAGGATTTGCCGACACCGGCCCCACCGATGAGAAGCGCATTGGTGCCGCGCTCCAGCCCGCCGCCCAGAAGCTGATCGAGCTCGGCGTTGCCGCTCGAGGTGAAATCGCCGGCGAAGGATCGGTGATGCTCCGCGGCGACCAGGCGCGGAAAGATCCTGAGCCCGCCCGAGGCGATCGTGAAATCATGGAAGCCGCCCCGAAACGAGATGCCGCGCATCTTGATCACGCGCAGCCGGCGGCGCTCCGCGCCATATTCGATCGCGAGCTGCTCCAGCATCACGACACCATGCGCGACCGAGTGGAGCTGCAGGTCGTCCTGCGAGGATGACAGGTCGTCGAGCAGGACGACGGTGCAGTTGCGCTTGGTGAAGAAGTGCTTCAGCGCGAGTACCTGGCGGCGATAGCGCAGCGGGCTCTGGGCCAGCAGCCGGAGCTCCGACAGGCTGTCGATCACAACACGGCTGGGATTGATGCGCTCGACCTCGTTGAACATCAGACCGGTGGTCTCGCTGAGCTCCACCTCCGCCGGATGGAACACGGTGAGCTCGCGCTCCGGGTCGAGCGTCGTTTCCGGCGGCACCAGCTCGAACATGTCGACGCCGGCGAGCGACCAGCCATGGCGCCGCGCCACGACCTCCAGCTCGCGCCGGGTTTCCGACAGCGTGATGTACAGCACGCGCTCGCCACAACTTGCGCCCTTCAGCAGGAACTGCAGCGCGATGGTGGTTTTCCCGGTGCCGGGACGGCCTTCATACAGATACAGGCGATTGGGATCGAAGCCGCCGCCGAGAATGTCGTCGAGGCCTTCACTTCCGGTGGAAATGCGCGGCAGATCCCTGGGCCCACCCTCGTCGCTTCCGCGAACAGGCTGCTCCGTCATGCATAAGCTCCGTCGTGACAATCGAGACGACGCCGCAGCGAACCCGACAATTCGGGGCTTCGCGACGACCCGATAGGAACACGGCGGATCCGCCTCGGGTTCCCCGGTTCCGTCTCAGGCGGGCGGTTCCACGAGATCGCCGTGGCGCGGGCCCCGTGCGTTGCGATGCCCGTGCGGCATCTCGCACGGCCGAGCCGATCGCACCTGCATTCTCAGCCGACGGCAGATCAGCTCCCACGGCCCACCGTGTCAGCCATCGTGGCGCCGCGGGTGCCAAGTGGCTGTGCGGCGCCGGTGGTGGTGTCGCGCCGGGTCTGATGCTCCAATTCGGCATCGAGCTCGGCACCGATCAGGATCACGATGGCGGAGATCCAGATCCAGGTCATGAAGCCGATGGCGGCGCCGAGCGAGCCGTAGGTCGCGTTGAAGCTGCCGAAATTCGCCGCATACCAGGAAAACAGCGCCGAGCCCGCGAGCCACAGCGCCGCCGCCAGCGCGCTGCCCCAACTGATCCAGCGCCATCTAGGCTCCTCGCGGTCCGGCCCGTAGCGATAGATCAGGGCCAGTCCGAGCGCGACGCAGATGAAGATCGCCGGCCAGCGGCCGATCCGCAGCACCAGGTCGCCGGCCCCGGACATGCCGAGATAGTTCAGCAGCACCGGGAGCACGACGACGGCGCCGATCGCAAGCAGCGCGAACAGGATCGCGCCGCCGGTGAACAGCAGCGAAATCGCGTTCAGCTTGATGAAGCCGCGCCTCTCGGGCTCGCGATAGACGATGTTGAGTGTGTCGAACAGCGACTTCATCGCCGCATTGGCGCTCCACAGCGAGATCGCCAGGCTGACGAGGAAGGTGATGCCGAGCGCCTGACGGCCGTTGGCAGAGACGCGCGTCAACTGGTCGCGCGCGATGTCGATGGCGCCGCCGGGCATCACGCCCTGCAACTGTTCCAGATGTCCGGTGATTTTGGCCGGATCGGAGAACAGGCCGTAGATCGCCACCAACGCGGCCAGCGCCGGAAAGATCGCCAGCAGAGTGTAGAACGTCATGCCTGCGGCGAGCGCAACGATCCTGTGCTCGGTGACGTTTTCATAGACCCGGAACAGGACGTCCTTCCAGCCGCGCGCGGGAAGCTCCGCGGGCGAACGCGCCAGCCGGCCGTGTCCAGCGCCGGACCGGCTCGCGCCTCCCGAGCCTTCCGTCTGTTCGGGCCGCTGATCGAAATAGTGGATCAGGAACGCGAACCCGAGCAGAGCCAGCATCCCGCCGGTGCCAGGTGTGCGCGGGCGGCTCGCGAAAACGCTCGAAGAGTCGCGATGTGCGGCGTCTGACGTCTTGGATCGGCGAAACATGGGATCGGTCCATCACCAGCGGCCAAAAGCAACCGGAGCGGTGGACGAATGTTCCGGCATCACGCCATGACGCGCGTTGCCGAGCTCCGCAATGGTGGGCTCCTCCGATCTTCAAAAGGCCAACTCGGGCAAGCGCCAACATGCCGACAATTTCGTCGGCCTGTGAACGCGTCGCAGCGCCGCCGACACAAAACAGTTGATGTTGCGCGCGAGGAACGGGCCTGCGCCCCCTTGCGTTGCAACGGTACTTTTCAACGCAAGGATAAACGCATGCGCCGCCTGTTATTTGCCTCGCTGTCTGCCACCGCCGTCCTCGCGAGCTTCGCCGCGATCTCACCGGCTTCCGCCGCGCAAGACCGCTTCTGCCTGCAGGGCAGGATGTGGGGCTATCCGGGCAACTGTCAGTTCTCCACCTATCGTCAGTGCCAGGCGGCGGCCTCGGGTACCGATGCGGGCTGCGGCATCAACCCCGCTTACGCCTATGCCCGGCAGCGCGGCTACGACCCACGCTATTGACCGCGGGTCATTGCGTCAGCCCTCGCGCGAGGAATGAGCCGCGCGATCCATCCAAACCTGGCAACAATTGAAACATGGCTGGCGGCGACATCTCTGGCCGCCACGCCCCCCTGGCCCTGCTCTATTGCATCGCGCAACGGCACCATGATCCTCTGGCTCATGATCCGTTAGCTGTTGCGGCAAGTCCCATCTGAGGCCGGCGGCCACGCGTTCTCTCCTCCTCCGCTGATACGTGCACGGAACATTGCGCCTCGCTGTTGCTTATACGGCGACCAATGTCGAACCGGAGGAGGACCATCATGGACGGACTGATTTATCTCGTGGGATTGATCGTGGTCATCATGGCCGTTCTGTCGTTCTTCGGTCTGCGCTGAGACGACATCATGGCCATGGAAACTGCGCCGGTCGTCACCTCACCCCTTTCAAGCGCGACGGCCGATAGCTGGACCCTGCAATGGACGCCGGTCGTTGCAGGAGCCCTGACCGCCGCCGCGGTCTCTTCGATCCTGATCGGCTTTGCCATGTCGGTCGGCCTCGGTGTCAGCTCCACCGCGCCGACATGGCGCGACGCCTCGGTGGCGCTCTGGCTCCTGTCCGGCCTCTATCTGGTGCTGCAGGCGCTGATCAGCTTCGGCTGCGGCGGCTACATGGCGGGCCGCTTGCGCGCAACGCACGGGCTTGCCGAAAGCGAAGAGATCGAAAAGCGCGACGGCCTGCATGGCATCTCAGCCTGGGCGCTGGCCGTCGTGCTCGGCGCTACCCTGGCCGTGCTCGGCGCGTCCGCGGCGACGCGGACCAATCCGCTGACTGCGCCCGCGACGGCCAATGAACCGTCGATCCTGAGCTATGAGCTCGACCATCTGTTCCGCGCGCCCCGGCGAGCACCCAGCCCGGATCTCGCCCCCGCACGCAGCGAGGCCGGCCGCATCCTGCTCACGGCGTCGAGCCACAATGGCGTCAGCCCGGAGGATCGCAGCTATCTCGTGCAGCTCGTCGGCGGCACGACCGGTCTCGCTGCTCCCGATGCCGAGCGGCGGGTGGACAGCGTGATCGCGGAAGCCAAGACCGCCATCTCGCGCACGCGCGCCGGCACCGTCATCCTGGCGTTCTCGGTGGCCACCGCGCTGCTGCTCGGCGCCGTCGCCGCCTGGGCGGCTGCGGAGAGCGGTGGCCGTCACCGCGACGGCAAGCCTGTCACCGGATGGATGCTGCACGCCAACCGCTTCAGCCGGCGGCGCGACATGTGGCGGCGGCCGATGTCGATGCCGGAATAGAGCACGTCAAGAACAGCGAGCGGCCCGGCCCATCGCCGGGCCGCTACGCATTTGTACCCCCGCCGCGAAAGACGCTCGCGCAATTCAGGCGAGCCGCAGGATCATCAGGTTCGCGTCGCTGCCATAGCTGCCGGTCGGATCCGCGGCGGCCGCCTTGTCGACCGCAAATCCTTGCCTCTCCCAGAATGGCGTCGAGCCGTTGACGGCGATCAGCGACAGCGACTCCAGGCCGAGCGCACGCGCGTGTCGGATCAGTTCCTCGACGATCACGGTCGCCGAGCCGCTGCCGCGAACCGCGGGCAGCAAAGCGAGATCGTGGATGTAGTAGGTCGATGCAGCCGACGGAATGCTTCCGATCAGCCGGTTCAAGGCCGGCGGCCGGCCGAGATGCCAGGGATGGCTGAGCACATAGCCGGCGATGCCGGCGCCGGTCCCACGCAGCACGCGGCATCCATCAGGGTGGAGACGCAGACGCTCCGCGAAAACACTCTTGTCCTCGGGATAGTCCGGGTGCACGCGGGCTGCGATTCCATCGACGTCAGCAAGATCGCTTGGCGCCATGGCACGCCAACTCATGCGGTCCGCACCGGTCTGGCTCGTCCTCACTCGCCCTTGCTCACTTGGCAAGCGCCAGCCAGCGTTCGCTGGCCGACAGCGCCGTCGGCCACAGCGCCTCCGTCGGCTGCCCGCGATGCAGTGCCTTGCCGACCTCGCAGATCGACATGAAGGCCGCGGAGCGCGCCTCCTCCACCTCGAGCGACTGCTCCGCGCTCGGGCTGCGGACGAGGCCCATCAGGCCGTTCAACGTCTGCAGTGCCGCTTCCGGCGGGCTCGCCTCCGCCGCCCTCAGCGCAGCCACGATCTGCTGCGCCTTTTCCGATTCGGTCATCACGTCGGTCATCGTCTTATCGCTTGCCCGTGCCTCATGGGAGAACGCTAGCAGCCGGACGAAGGTCGGGCAATGCTGGGGCGGACGACACTCCGATGCCGAACACGCAGTGCCGACGTGCGATTTCCGCCGGTCCCGGCTCGGCCATCTTGCGAGGCTGCTTCGCCAGCGTCTCAGCCAGCGTTGCATTGGCCTCGTGGTCGGCAAACTTGTTCTTCAGATGGCGCTATCATTGGCGATCACGACGCCCGGACAAGGCTGAGGCATCGTGGTCGCTCTGGCCCATGTCATTTCGCCAATGATTTCGCCATGTCGAGGTGCTTCTGCAGCACCGGCACGGTCTGCTGGGCGAAGTCCGACAGCGGTGAGTTTGCCGCGGCCTGCTTCTGATACTTCTTGATATCCTCCTGGTGATCGCGAACCATCGCCTGCGCGAACGCCTGGTCGAACCGACCGCCGGACATGCCTTCCAACCGGCTGTAGATGGCCTTCTGCTTCTTGCTCGGCTCGGACGGCACCTTCATCCCGTTCTGGCTCGCAAGCTGCTGCGCCTTCTGCAGATGCTCGCTATGGTCCTGCTGCAAGGCCTGCCCGAACTGCTTGACCTGATCGCTCTGCCCCTTCTGCTGCGCCAGCTTGCCCATGTTCACCTCGGACATGTCGCCCTCGATCGCCTCGGTCATGAAATGCTGATCCTTGGCGGGCGACTGACCTTTCGGAGCGGCGACCGCGCCGCCGGCCACCAACACGGTCACGGCAGAGGCGGCCATGGCAATTCGGATCGCTTTCGTCTGATGGTTGTGGATCATCCTGCTCATCGTTGATCTCCGAGGGGTTGGCTCTTGATCGTCCCGACGGCAAGAGCCTCGCCCGACGATCGTTCCTAAGCCCCGCGTGGCGGCCCTGCAGAATGCTTCCGCGCGCAACTACGCGGCGGGTTCCAAATGCTGCGGCACAACCGCCCCTGCAGCACGACGTCGATGACTTCTCGGTATCGGACCCGCGCCAGGCAGCGCTCAGTGAGGACCTGCATCCCCTCCGAGCGCCCGAGCCAGCACGCGTCGAAGCAGGCCGGCCTGCGCCGCGCTCCCGCGCCAGGCCACGATCTGATCGGGACGGATCAACGCGAGGTCGGCCTCGTAGAGATCGCGCAGGGCCCGCGGCAAGGTGACGATCTCGACGTCGGCACGCAGCGGCCCCATGGCCTCACGTAGTTGATCCTCATCGAGGCCGCTGCCCTCACACCGCAGCAGCGTCCATTCGAAGCCGAAGCGGTCGTACAGCGAGATACCTTGCTCCAGCCAGGCGTGCGGCGCGCGGCCGCCGGGACAGGCGCTCGGCACGTAGGCGTTGGCCGCATCCGGCGGCGGCCGGGTGCCATCGGGGACGATGATCGGTGAGCCATCATAGCGGCCGCCGAAGGTGACGCCGGGGATGTTGAACTCGGCGCGCGCATGCTGATCGAGATAGGCGCTGGCGATGCGCCGTGCCTCGTCGCCGGCCGCGGTCGCGTCCTCGATCTCGGGCACCGCGGCAAACAGGCCGAGCGAATCCGCAAAGCCGCGCGCGTAGCCGGTGTTGCGCAGCGCCACCGGACGGCGCTCGGCCTCGTAGCTGTCGAGCAGCGAGACGGGGCTCGTTCCCTTGACGACGCTCGCGAGCTTCCAGCCCAGATTGACCGCGTCCTCGATCGCGGTGTTGTAGCCGAGTCCGCCGGTCGGCGTGAACAGATGCGCCGCATCGCCGCCAAGGAAGACCCGGCCGCGCTGCAGGCGCTCGGCGACCAGCGCATGACCCGCGGTCCAGGTGAGGTGCGAAAGCACCTCGCAGGGAATGGGCGCACCGCAGGCGCGCTGGAACGCTGTCCTAGCATCATCGGCAGTGATCGCGCTTTCGTCCTCGCCGGGCCGCAGCTGGGTGTGGAAGGCAAACTCGTCGCGTCCGTTCACTGCGGCCATGAAGGCGCGGCGGTCTCGATTGAAGCAGACATACATCCAGGCCCTCGCATGCGGGACACTGGCGTAGAACTCCGGCGAGCGGAGATAGACCGCGAGCATGCGGCCGCCCATGAAATCGCGCCGGATTCCCGTCGTTCCGCCGTAGGAGATCCCGAGCGATTGTCGCACCGGGGAGCGCGGACCGTCGGCGCCGATCAGGAAATCGGCCGCGACCTCGCAGCGCGCGCCGTCGCTGACACGCTCGATGTCGGCGGCAATGCCGCCGTTATCCGCGACGTAGCCGATCAACCGATGACCGTAGCGCAACTGAATGCCCGCAAGCTGCGCCGCGTGCCTACGCAGGATCGCCTCGACGAATTTCTGCGACACCCGGTGCGGCAGCTCTGCTGCGCTCCACGAGCCGGACAGACCCTTCACCAGTTCCGTCGCGCGTGCAGCGGACGGCAATTGAAAACGTGCCAGCTCATGCGCCGTGTAGCGCGTGAAATAGGCGACGTCGGTCGGGTAGTCCGCGGGCAGGCCGGCGCGCCGGACCTCGTCGGCGAAGCCGAGCCGGCGGAAATGCTCCATCGTCCGCGCCTGCGTCGCGTTGGCCTGCGGGTTGAAGGCCGTTCCCGGCTTCTCGTCGACCAGGATTGCGGACACGCCGCGGCGGCCAAGCTCGTTGGCCAGCATCAGCCCGCACGGACCGCCGCCCACGATCAGCACCGAGGCGCTCAGACGTTCGATCACGGCGCTTCTCCTCGCAACGGAGGAATGCTAGCGCGCCCGGCAAATTAGTCAAGCAACCTGACTATCTGGTGTCGTCGAGCGTATCGAAGCGGGCGCCGTAGGCCGACAGTCCTTGCAGGATCGCGTCCATCACGGCCTTGCCGAGCTCCTTGCGCATCTCGGCTTCGGCCACATCGACGGCATCGCCGAACGCCTCCAGCCATTTCAGTCCGGCCGCCGTGAAGCGGACCAGGCGCGCGCGCCGGTCGCTCGGATCGGCCTCGCGCGACACCAGACCCAGCTCGACGCATTGATCGACCAGCTCGCCCATCGCCTGCTTGCTCATCGAGGCCCGCCGCGCGAGCTCGGTCAGCCGGGTGCCCTCGACATCGAGATTGCGGGTGAGGCTGACATGGGCGATCCGCGTCCCGCCATGACCGCTCTCGGCCATCAATTGGAGGACCCGGGATTCGAACCGGCGCACCGCATTGTTGAGCAGCCGGCCGACATTGGCGTGCCGCCATGCTGTTCCGGTTCGTCGCGCAAGCGGCGCCTCGCGTGGAGATCGCGCTGTCATCTGGAAAACACCTCGTCGAATCCGGCTACGCTGGGCCAGGGTAGCAAGCGCACGCTCGTTTCACCCGATTCGTGGCGATTCGTTGCGGCGTTTCGGTAAGAGCAGCTCCAACTTTTCCGATGATCTCGGCTTGAGGGCATACGCTCGCGAAGCCACCCTGGAGAACAAAGTCGTTCAAGATGGCCGGCCTGGCTGTCTGCTTCTGAAATCGATCGATGCTTCGTCATTACCTGATCAGCGCACCAGCCGCTTGCCGGAGGCCTCGCAGAAAGCCAGCCCGAAGCGGATGCCCTGAACCGCGCCGCGACGATCGAGGCCAAGGGTCCGCGGAGTCCATGCCGTCGTGGCATGCAAATGCACGTCGTCGTGCTTCGGAGCGACCATGCGCGCGGCAGGAACGCCCGATCGAGCAGCGCGACTTCGATCGCTGACGGCGTGCCCGTACGTTAGTCCGGCTGACGCAGGCGGCCCGCACGGCGCGTTCATGCATTGCCGCGCATCGCGTCTTCCGCCGCAAGCAGTTCGTCGAGAAGATCCCATGCACTCGCCGCTTCGGCTTCAGACATCTTCCGGATGGCGTAACCGACATGAACCACGACGTGATCGCCGGGACCGATCGTTTCATGCTGTAGCAAAAACAGACTCACCATGCGCTCGATGCCTTTGGCCTCGCATCGCGCCATGACTCCGTCACACTCCACGACCCGCATCGGGATGCCAAGGCACATGTCGGTTCCACGCAATTACTTGGATGCTAAATCATAGCCCGATCGATGAACTCGATTTGACGTGGATCAAGATAAGGGCATCATATTCGCTGCATAGAATATGAGGCGCCTGATCTCGCAGGAGTTCTCCTATGCGAACGCATGTCGCGGCGACCTACACGCTGGTGCTCGGAATCGGCAACATCCTGCTGAGCGATGACGGCATCGGTGTGCACGTCGTTCGGGCCCTCGATGCACTGGAATGTGCGGGCGAGCTACCGGATCGTGTTGCTCTGCGGGATGGCGGGACGCTCGGGCTGTCCCTGTTTTCGGAGATCGAAGATTTCGGCTCGCTCATCGCCGTCGACGCCGTGGAATTGGGCGCGAAGCCCGGCACCGTAAGAATCTTTCAAGGTCCGGAGATGGACCGGCAGCTGACGGGAAAGAAGCGGACGGCTCATGAGGTCGCGCTTGCCGACCTGATGTCGGCGGCGCGGCTGACCGGCTGCGAGCCGGCGCGTCGGGCGCTCGTCGCGGTTCAACCTGAATCCACGCAATGGGGCCTGTCGCTGACGCCCGCGGTTGGCGCGGCCATTCCCACCGCATGTCAGCAGATCAGAGCGCTACTCAGCAGGTGGCACCATGACAGTTGAAGCGGATGCCGCAGCGGGGTTCCGCACCGGGATGATCGACAGCCTGCTCCGCGAGATCGCCCATCACCTCGATGCGCTTGCCAAAACCGGCGCTTGCGCGGCGATCGATCTGTGCAGCCTGCCTCTCACGGTTGCGGACCGCAGCGAATTGGAGGAGCGGTTGGGCCATGGTGACCTGGAGGCCGTTTTGACCGCAGCCGGCATCAGCGAAATCTGGGAGACGCGCTATGCCGGCGTGTGGTGGGTTCGCCATTTGGGCGCCGGAGACAAACTCGCCGCCGAACGCATCGAAATCACGGCGTCGCCGGAGATCCTGACAAGCCATGCGGCCGACATCGCTGCGGCCAGCAACAAACTGTCTGAAGATCTGATCGACCGCGTCTCTTCAGAGGATGCCGAAGATGCATGAAACCCAGACGATCGGCGAGCTCTTGACGCACCGGGGCGTCTCCCGCCGCGCCCTGCTGAAATATACCGCCTATCTTGCCAGCCTTCTGGCGTTGCCCCCGATGGCCGCGAGGGGCATGGCGGAGGCGTTGGCGAATACGCGGCGCCAATCCGTGATCTGGCTCTCGTTTCAGGAATGCACGGGCTGTACGGAATCGCTGACACGTTCTTTCGGTCCAACCATCGAGGACATGATCTTCAATCTCATCTCGCTCGACTATCACGAAACGCTCATGGCGGTGTCGGGTGCTGCCGCGGAAGCGGCCCGCCTCGCTGCCATGCAGGAGAACAAGGGCAAATATGTCGTCGTGGTCGACGGCTCCGTTTCGACGAAAGATGGCGGGGTCTACTCCACCAACGCCGGCAAGACCAACCTCGAGGTGCTGAAGGAGACGGCCGCAGATGCAGCCGCGGTGATCTCCGTCGGGACCTGCGCGGCCTTTGGCGGCATTCCGCACGCAAATCCCAACCCCACCGGCGCAGTTCCTGTCAGCGACATCATCACCGACAAACCGGTGATCAATGTCTCCGGTTGCCCACCCATTCCGGAAGCCATCGCTGGCACGATTGCGTACTTCGTGACGTTCAACAAGCTTCCCGAGCTCGACGACAAGGGCAGGCCGAAAGCGTTTTTCGGCGATACGATTCATGACCGCTGCTATCGCCGACCGTTCTACGACAAGGGGCAGTTCGCCAAGCAGTTCGACGACGAGGGAGCACGCAAGGGCTGGTGCCTCTATGAAGTCGGTTGCAAGGGGCCCGTGACTTACAATGCGTGCGCGACCGTAAAATGGAATGGTGGCGTCTCCTTCCCGATCCAGTCGGGGCACGGCTGTCTGGGGTGTTCCGAACCGAATTTCTGGGATCGCGGCAGCTTCTACCAGCCGCTTTCCTCAAACACGTTGAATGATCCGGAGATCATCGGCGGCGCCGCGGCTGCGGGCGCGGCGGTCGGGATTGCCAGCGCATGGCTGGCGCGCCGACGCAAACAACGAGCGGAGAGGGAGACCCAGCCATGAGCCTGCTGGATTTCGTGCGCGGGCCCGCGATCGAGATTGCAATCGCGATATTCGTGGGCGGCGTGGTGTGGCGGCTCGCGTCACTGTTGCTCCTGCCCTGGACCAACGACAGATCGGCGAAGCGAGCCGGTGCACCGCACGCCGTGGTTGGCGCGTTCCGGGGCTTCGTGCGTCACCTATGGCCCGCGAACACCTATCTGCGCGCGTCGCTGTTCAGCACGGTGAACGGCTATGTCTTTCACGTCGGCCTTGCCATCGTCGTGTTCGGACTGGCGCAGCACATTCTATTCCTGCGCGGATTGTTCGGCTTTTCATGGCCGAATTTGCCCACCGGCGTGATCTCGGCCGCGTCGGTGCTCACGCTGGCGTCGCTGCTGGCTGCGCTGGCGCGGCGGATGACGAATCCGGTCCTGAGACTGCTTTCGACGCTTGACGACTACTTCAGCTGGCTGGTGACGTTCCTTCCGGTCGTGACAGGGCTGATCGCGGTGAGCCACCTATGGGCGCCGTATGAAACGCTCCTGTCCGTGCACATCCTGACCGTGTGCCTGTTCCTGATCTGGTTCCCGTTCGGAAAGCTCATGCATGCCTTCCTCGTCTTCCTGACCAGAAGCGAGACCGGGATCTTCTACAGCCGCCGGGGAGTTGAGATATGAACCAGCGCATCGTGGTCGATCCCATCACGCGCATCGAAGGGCACCTGCGGATCGAGGCGGAAACAGATCCCCAGGGCGCCATCACCGGTGCGTACAGTTCCGGCACGATGGTGCGCGGCATCGAACTGATCCTCAAAGGACGCGATCCGCGCGAGGCCTGGGCTTTCGCGCAGCGCATATGCGGCGTGTGTACGCTGGTCCACGGCATCGCCAGCGTCCGTGCCGTGGAGAATGCGCTGGGATACGCCATTCCGCCGAACGCGCAACTCATCCGCAACCTGATGATTGCCGCACAATATGTGCACGACCATGTCATGCACTTCTATCATCTGCACGCGCTCGACTGGGTCGACGTGGTGTCGGCGTTGAAGGCCGATCCGGCGGCGACGTCGCAACTGGCGCAATCGATCTCGAGCTTTCCGAAGTCGAGTCCGGGCTATTTCGCAGACACGCAGAAGAGACTGAAAGCCTTCGTCGAAGGCGGCCAGCTCGGCATCTTTGCAGGTGGATTCTGGGGACATCCCGGATTCAAGCTGCCGGCCGAAGCAAACCTGATGGCGGTCGCGCACTATTTGGAAGCGCTCGCCTGGCAGCGCGAGGTGGTGCAGCTCCATACCGTCTTCGGCGGCAAGAATCCGCATCCGAATTTCCTGGTCGGCGGCGCCCCGTCGGCGATCAGCCTGAACACCGGCGGCACCGCCATCGGCATCGACGGTCTGCAGACGGTGAAGACCGTGATCGGCCGAATGAAGGATTTTGTCGAGCAGGTCTATCTGCCGGACACGCTGGCCATCGCATCCTTCTACAAGGACTGGTTCGCGCGCGGCGAAGGCGTGGGCAACTTCCTGACCTACGGCGACTTTCCCGAAAAGGGCATGGACGACCCGGCCAGTTGGCTGATCCCGGCGGGCGCCATCCTCAATCGCGACCTGACCACGATCCATCCCGTCGACATGAACAATTCGGAGGAAATCCAGGAGTTCGTCTCCCATTCCTGGTACGACTATGCAACCGGCAAGGACAAAGGCCTGCATCCCTACGAGGGCGAGACCAATCTGCATTACACCGGTCCCAAGCCTCCCTTCGAGCAGCTCGATGTCGGTGCGAGCTATTCCTGGCTGAAGGCGCCTCGCTGGAAGGGCCATGTCATGGAGGTCGGCCCGCTCGCGCGCGTGCTGATGCTCCATGCCAAAGGTCACGAGCCGACGCGCGAACTGGCCGGTTACGCGCTGGGCAAGCTCGAGCTGCCGCTGACGGCGATGTTCTCGACCATGGGACGCACTGCGGCGCGCGCCCTGGAAAGCAAGATCGTCGTCGACCAGATGTCGACCTGGTACGACCGTCTTCTTTCCAACATCCGCGCGGGTGATCTGAACGTTCACAATTCGAACAAGTGGGATCCCTCAACCTGGCCCGCCGAAGCCAAGGGTGTCGGCTTCATGGAAGCGCCGCGTGGGGCGCTGGCGCATTGGGTGGTGATCAAGAACAAGCGCATCGATAATTATCAGGCCGTGGTGCCCTCGACCTGGAACGCGGGACCGCGCGATTCCAAGGGCCAGCCCGGACCTTACGAAGCGGCATTGATGGATCGCCACACCCTCCACGATCCTCGGCAGCCGCTCGAGATCCAGCGCACGATACACAGCTTCGATCCGTGCATTGCGTGCGCGGTGCATGTGATCGATCCGGAAGGCGAAGAGCTGATACAATTGCGGGTGAGGTAAGGCGATGGGCGGCGAAATCGACGTCGAAGCAGCCAGCAGAACGTTCCTGGCGCGAACCGAGGGACATCTGGTCAGCTATCTCGAGGCCTGCGTCCATTGCGGGAACTGTGCCGAAGCCTGCCACTTCTATCAGGCCTCCGGAGATCCGCGGCACACGCCCGCCTACAAGCTGTTTCCGATTGCCAAGGCCTATCGCCGGCAGAAATTCCCGCTCTCGCTCTTCGCCCCCCGCGTCACGGAAGAGGACCTCAGGGAATGGGAGGAACTGCTGTTCGATACCTGCACCATGTGCGGTCGCTGCACCACGATCTGTCCGATGGGGATCGACATCGCTTCCATCGTGGGCGGCGCACGGCAGGCCTTCGTCAAGGCGGGACTTGGACCGAAAGACCTTCTGCAGGCCGCCGACAATTCGCGCGATCATGGAAGCCCGCTGGGCGTGACGGCCGAAAAGCTGCGCGATCGTATCGAATGGCTCGAAGATGAGCACGACGTGCCCATCGCGCTCGACAAGGACAAGGCCGACATTCTGCTGACGCTCTCGTCCGTCGAGACGATGAAATACCCCGATTCCGTGGTGGCCATGGCCAAGCTGCTCAACCACGCGGGCGTTGACTGGACGCTGAGCACGAAGGGCTATGAAGCCACGAATTTTGGCTATCTGGCCGGCAAGGCGGACGTCGCCAGGATCATGGTTCAGCGGATCACCGAGGCCGCCGAGGCGGTGGGAGCCAAGACGGTGGTGATTCCGGAGTGCGGCCACGCGTTCGGTGCGCTGCGCTGGTCGGGCGCCAACATTCTCGGCCGCCCCCTGCCCTTCGCAGTCGTGCACATTTCGGAATTCATGGCGCAACTCAAGCGGGACGGCAGGCTGAGGCTGAAGCCGATCGAGGAGTCGATCACCTATCACGATCCCTGTCAGATCTCCCGTCGTGGCGGCGCGACCGAAGATGCGCGATTCCTCCTGCAGGATTTCGCGAAGGACTTCCGCGAGATGACCCCGACCGGAAATCTCAACTGGTGCTGCGGTGGCGGGGGCGGCGTGCAGGCGATCGCGCGCGCTGCCGATCTTCGCCACAAGGTATTCAAGATCAAAATGGATCAGGTCGAGAAGACCGGTGCAAAGACGATGGTCTCGGCATGCTCGAACTGCCGGCTGACCATGGACGAGAGCAAGGCCCACTGGAAGTGGGAAGGCGGGCTCGCGAGCCTTGTGGAGATCATTGCGGACCATCTGATCGAGGACGCCCCAGCGAAGACGCAAGGGTGACGTTTCACAGTCGTACGCCTTGCAGCGTGGGCAAACGGCGGCGAAACGCCGGCGGCGGAGCGCGCAGACTGCACCGGTCCCCCTCCGTTGGTTGCGGTTCCGCTCTCGGTCAAACCGAAAGGCACTCCGGCGTGGCAGAGATTGCGTAGCGTCAGGACGTTCGCCTGATCAGGAATTCGAACTGCTTGCCTTCCGACTTGGATTCCAAGAGATCATTTCCGGTCGTGCGACAAAACGCCTCGAAGTCCTTCACAGCGCCGGGATCGGTGGCGAGCACTTGAAGCGTCCCACCGATCGGCACGTCCTTGAGTGCCTTCTTCGCGCGCAAGATCGGCAGCGGGCAGTTCAGTCCCTTGGCATCGAGAACCTGGTCAGCCATCCTGTCTCTCCGTAATTTCTGGTGCTGGCTTCGTGATACATTCAAATGAACAGGTTGATGTCGCTCTTGGTCGCCGTCTCGATGTAGGTCGCAGCGCCGCCGAGCACCGGCCCCTCGATCATGTCGTCCTTAGTGTACTCGAATAGATCCATGGTCATCTGGCAGGCGATCATCTTGACTTCGGCTTCGATGGCCATTGTGCGCAACTCCTCTATCGATGCGACCCCCTTTTTCTTGATCAGGTTCTTCATCATTGTCGTCGCCGCCGCGTCGACGCCGGGGATGGCCGATACGAGATTCGGCATGCCGATGTGCATTCCAAACATCGGCATCTCCATGGCCGGATTGCCGAGCGTCGAAATCTTCAGGTCGAGATTCTTCTTGAGCAGCGTCAAGCCGTAGAAGGTGAAGAACATGGTCACTTCGAGGCCCATGGCCGCCGCTGTCGTGGCCAGGATAAAGGGCGGATAGGCCCAATCCAGCGTGCCCTTGGTGACAATCATCGACATGCGCTTGGTATTGTTATCATCGGCCATTGCATCTCTCCGTTTGGTCTCTCGCAGGCGCAACCGCGCGCATCATTGGATTCCTGCTTTCCAACGCACGACCATCAGCACGAGGACTGCGAGGAACAACGTCTCGGCGACGATCAGCGCGATCGCCCGGCCGCCGACATCGGCCATCGCCTTGAGCGACGTCTTCATCCCGAGCGCTGCGATCGCCGTCACCAGGCACCACCTTGAAACGTCCTTGATGAGGGCAAGCAGGAATGCGGGAATGACGCCGGCGCTGTTGAGCATCACCAGAACGGCGAACACCACCAGGAACCCCGGCAATTGTCGCCCGGCCTTACCGACGTGATGGGCGCGGAACACGTAGGACAGCATCACCACGACAGGCAGCAGCATGGCAACCCGGAGCAGCTTGGTGAAGGTCGCGACGTTTCCGGTCTCCTCCGACACGCTGAAGCCGGCGCCAACCACTTGCGCAACGTCGTGAATGGTGCCGCCAAGAAACATGCCGACTGCAGCGTGATCGAGATGGAATCCTGCGATCACCAGCGGATAGACGATCATCGCGATCGTGCTGAGCGCGGTCACGCCGATCACGGTAAAGACCGTGTCGCGTTCGTGCTGCTCCCCCTTGGGCAACACCGACGAGATCGCGAGCGCCGCCGACGCTCCGCAAATCGCCACAGCCCCGGAGGTGAGGATTCCGAACCGCCGGCTCAAACCCATGGCACGGGAGGCCAGCGCGCCGAACAGGATGGTCAGGATCACCGCGCCGACGACCGTGATCACGGGCGTCGGACCAAGCTTCATGATCTCGGCAATCGTGATCTGCGCCCCGAGCAGGCCGACGGCGACGCGCAGGATGCGCTTCGAGGCGAGTTCGATGCCGGCGACGCAGCGCCCCTCCTGCGACAGGAAATAGAAGGCCATCCCAAGCAGCAAGGCGAACAGCATGACCGGCCCGCCATAGTGCTCGGACAGGAAGGTTGCCGCGATCGCGATGATCAAGCTGGCCAGCACGCCCGGGAAATAGGTCGGCAGCGACATGAAGGCCGCGAGGCCGCGACTTATCATCGATGTCCTGATTGCGACGGTCTCAGTCACGGCCTATCCACTTCCTTACGCGCAGCCAGCGAAATTCTCGGCAGCCATCTTCGCTTCATAAGGGGCGGCGGCCGCCGTGCCCGGCACGAGGCCGGCCTTGGCAGCAGCCCAGTCCTTCGGGCGCACCTTGACCATCCATCCCTCGCCATATGGGTCGGTGTTGGCGAGCTTGGGCGCTGCGCTCATTGCATCGTTGACCTCGACGATCTCCGCATTGAAGGCGACCTTTGCCGGGCCGACCCACTTGCCGGATTCGATCGTGGCGCAGGACTTGCCCGCATCGACCGACCGGCCGGCCTTCTTTGGTGTGAAGGCGACAAGCTGACCGGCCATGGCCGCTGCCACAGCGGTCATCCCGAGCGTCACGGTGCCGTCGGCGTTCTCGCGATACCAGATGTTGTTTTCGACGTCGTAGAGGAGGTCGTCGGGAAGGTTGCAGCCGCGGACGATGGGCATCGTCTTCTCCTTGTCTCAAACAGTTTCGTTGGTCTGCATCGATGCATCGAGTTGACGTAGCGGCCGGGACGCGCAGCAGAAGTCGCCGAGCCCGGCCACCTCCAGCTTGCCTCCGATGAACAGCAAAAGGTGCCGCGCGACCATGGCGCCCAGCCGCAGCCGCCGGGCGACCTCCGCGTGGCCTGGCTCGAGGCGCACCAGATTATAGTGATAGACGAGCTCGCGGCATGTTTCGCGGCAGGCGTTGAAGCTTGCATCGCCGCGCGCACCCTGCCGATGCAGCGCCAGCAGGCGAAACGTCTCGACCTTGCGATCGGTCGCGATCTCGCCGTGCGCAGCGAGCCATGTTTCGAGAATCGTTTCGCCGAGCTGCAGCAACTCCTCGGCAAGTGGCGCGGCGGCCGCCGAGAGTGCAGCATCGGACGCGGCCAACATGCCGTCGAGCCGCATCACGACGTTGTCGAGGCTCGTGATACCGATATCCGCCATCAGCCGAGCCCCCGCGCACGCAACAGACCGGTCGAATCCGAGAAGTTCTCCTGCACGCCGACCCTGCGCGCCGACAGCCCGAGCGCCATGCCGAGGAGCTGGGTGAAGTACAGGATCTTGACGCTCGTCTTGCGGCCGAAGACCTTTTCGGCGCGCACCTGATGCATTTCGAGCCCGGTGTGGCAGGTCGGGCATTCGGTGGCGATCACGTCCGCGCCGCAGGCCTCGGCCGTCGTGAGCAGGTTGAGAACGAGCTTGGTCGAGGTGTCACTGTCGGACAACGTGTGAGCGCCGCCACAGCATGCCGTCTTGAGGGGGTACTCGACATTTTCGGCCCCCGCCGCGGCCAGCAGGTCGTCCATGAAATGGGGCTTGGAGGTCGATTCCGAGCCGGGCCCCTTGTCCTTTTCAGGAAAGATGTGACGCGGCCGCGTGTACATGCAACCATAGTAGTTGGCGACCTTCAAGCCGTTGAGCGAGTTCTTCACGCGTGCCTTGAGGCCTTGTTCGCCGACCGATTCCTTGATCCAGTCGAGCGCGTGAATGGTCGTGACCTTGCCCGCTTCGTAGGTCGCGTGGCCGGCCTTGCGCGACAGTCGGTCCGTCACCTCGCGCGACGCGGGATCCTTGGCGAGGTCGTATTCGGCCTTCTTGAGATTGTGATAGCAGCCATTGCACGGCGCCATCACGGTATCGAACCCCATCGCATCGGCGATCGAGAGGTTGCGGGCCGACAGATAGGTCTGCAGCTTGGGATCGATGTTCTTGACCTCCATGGCCCCGCAGCAGTTCCAGTTCTTGAGCTCGACCAGGTCGAGGCCGAGTGCCTTGCCGACCTCCTTGGTCGAGCGGTTGTAGGCGTGCCCGGTGCCTTCGAGCGCGCAGCCCGGATAGTAGGCGACCTGCTTGTGTTTGTCGCTCATCACTCAGCTCCCTGAACGTCCAGCCGAAGCGCCTTGCGGGCAGCTGCTTCGCACTCACGGACATACTCGTCGATCGCGAGGCTGGCGCCCCGCCATCCGCGCGTGCGGGGACGGATCACGCTGGCAAGTCCCAACTTCACCAGGAGGCCGACCGGCAATCGGCTGGCGAGACTGCGTATCAGTTCGACAAGCCAGCCCTGCGACAGGGACTGCCCGGTCCGCGCGAAGAACCGGCGCAACACGCGGCCTTCCTCGATCTTGCCGGTGGCGAAGACCTGCTCGGAGAAGACCTCATCGAACGCGGTGGACGGCTTCTTCTCCGTATAGCCCTTCAGCTCCAGCCAATGTGCCGTGGCCTTCATCACGCCTTCGGGACTGACGTCGCGCGGACAGGCATAGGTGCACTTGTTGCAGGAGACGCACTGCCAGATGATGTCCTTGTCACGCAGCAGCTCGCTTTCGAAGCCCATGCGGATCAGGTAGATCCAATAGCGCGGGTTGAAGTCGGGATTCACGGCGTTGATCGTGCAGGCGTTGGTGCATGAGCCGCATTGCCAGCAGCGGTGGATGAACTCGCCCCCCGGGAGCGCCGCGATCTCCTCCTGCATCTGCTCGTTGTAGTCGGTGATGGCGCGCGAGGTGATGAACGTGCTCCAGTGCCCGGAGACATCGACGCCATCGATTTCCAGGTGCTCATGCGTGACGAGATTCTCGGGCCGGATCAGCGATTTTTCGTGAATCGGCATGGATGTTCCCTCATTCGCTCAGCAGGCGAGGCTGCCCGAGCACATAGGCCCTGCCATCGATCAGCTTCAGGCGGGTGCGCCCCGACTCGGTATCGACCGCATCGAGTCCCAGGAGACGCCGAGTATGCGCCATCGCGTCTGCTTTGAAGCCGCCGCAGAAGTCCGCGTGCAGGAACTGGCCGCCCTTGTCGTTGATATAGTTTGCATAGGTGTGGGCGCAGAGCAGATCGACGTAGAAGGCCAGATCGCGGAAGACACCGTTCGCCTGCAGGAATCCTTCGAGCTCCTCGCGTAGCATCGTGAAAGTGGCGAGGCCGTCGCCGACGGCGATCGTACCGGCCTCGGCATCCTCGTCGTACCATATCTCGCGCAACACGCCGGTATTGACCCTGGCGTCCCACATCCAGCGCGTCATCAGCGGATAGCGGTCGGGCGCGGTGAAATGAAGGAGCTCGGCGGCAAGATCGCGCGACCAGCGGTGCTCGCGATCGGCTGGAAAGCTCGTGACGAACGCGGCGACGCGCTGGTCGGTGGTGCCGAGATCGGACCATCCGCACAGCAGGACCTCGAGCCTGCTGCGCATCGCCGCGAATCCGTTGCGGCCGAGCCACGCACCCACACGCCGGCGCACCGGCGTGATGAACGTGGCGAGGTCGCAGAATTCGGCCTCCGTCAGCTCGCTGACCCGCCCCTTGCCCAGCACCTCCTCGAACAGCGAGGCCTTGAGCGCGAGCGCTCCGACATAACGCTCGACGCCACCGGCGTCGTCGGCGGATTCCACGAGGTTCTCGAACGCCCGCCGCAGCCTGGGGCCGGACAGATCAAGCACCGGCCGCGTCGGCTCGGCCACCGCCTTGCCTCTATGGCTGGTGATCGGCCACATCACTCGGCCGCTTCCATCATGGCGCCGCGGACCAGGGTCAGCGCGGCCATCGCTGCCGACTGGCCCTGTGCGATGGAATCGTCGATGGTCTCGGGCCCGGTCGCCGCGCCGGCGACGAAGACGCCGGGCCGCGAGGTCGCCGATGTGTTGGAATAGACCGATGCCTTCTGGATATGGCCGTGCTTCTGCAGTTTGACGTCGAACACCGCCGACAACGTCATGTTGTCAACATTGGGATCCATGCCGATGGCGTGCACCACCATGTCGAACGGAATCGAGATCGGCCGCTTCACCAGCGTGTCCTCGCCCTTCACGATCAGCCGCCTGCCGTCCGATGTCACTTCGGCGATCCGCGCCTTGATGTATTTGACCCGATGCTTCTCCTGGCTTTCCCAGTAGTAGAGATCTTCGTAGAGGCCGAAGGTGCGGATATCCATGTAGTAGATATACACGTTGCACCGTGGCACCGCCTCGCGGATCTCCATGGCAATGTTGGCGGAGACCGTGCAGCAGATCTTCGAGCACCACTCGCGACCGATCTGGCGGTCGCGCGAGCCGACGCATAGCAGGATCGCGACCCGCTCCGGCTCGCGTCCGTCGGACGGACGGCGCACGCCCCTGCCGGAGGAGAGCATCTGCTCGACCTGGGTCGTCGTGACCACATCAGGGTAGGTACCGAAACCCCATTCCGGCTTGTTGACGGAATCGAAATGCGTGAAGCCGGTGCACAGGATCGCCGCCCCCGCCTCCAGCACCGTGCCATCCGACAGCGTCACGCGAAAGTCGCCTGGGCTGCCCGAGAAGCCCTTCACCGTGACGCGCCTTCGGATCTCGATACGGCTGTCGGTTTCGACCCGGCGCACCATGCCACCGATGGCGTCCTTGGCCCATTCGCCGGACGGCACCAGCTTGGCATAGCCCGACTGGATCGGCGCGCCGCCGAGCTGCTCCGCCTTCTCGACGAGAACGACGCGCTGGCCGGCCGCGGCCAGCGCATGTGCGGCGGAAAGCCCCGACGGCCCACCGCCAACGATGAGAACGGGACAGGTCATGATGCGGCTCCTGACAAGGTCGCCGTCGGCTTGACATAGCCTGGGCCCGACGTAATCGCGCGTTTGGGGTCGTAGAGCGTCTCGATGCGGCCGGCCTTCACTTCATCGAGGTAGGCCTCGAATTCGGCTTTGGCTTTCTGCCAGTCGATGCCGAGCTTCTCGAGCATCCCCTCGAACGGCGAGGCGTGCCAATGAAGCTGCGCGAGCTTGTATGGATGCGCACCGAGGGCGAGCGCCGCGAACTGGCAATCGGCCATGACTGGCAGCGCGTAGACCTTGTCGACGGCTTTGCCGATCCACTGGTTCTTGTCGAGCGTGGTGATGCAACCCGTATCGTGGCCGATCATGACGTCCGCCCGCGCCTCCTCGACCGCGACCCTGATCTTGCGGTCGATGGCGAAGGAGCGGGTGAACTCACGCTCGCCAATGATATGACGAAAACCGAAGCCGCAGCAGTCGTACCAAGTGGAGTAGTCGATCACCTGTGCACCCAGCGCCTGCATCAGGCCGGTCGATACCGCGACGCGATTGCCATCCATGACGGTGTCGTCATAGATCACGTCTTCCGGAACCATCTTGTAGACGTGACAAGCCGGATGAACGGTGGCGCGAAGGCTGCTCACGTCTATGACCTGCCGCTCCCGGATGCGGTGACGCATGACGTGCAGCCATTCGGAATAGTGCACGATCTCCTCGGGGATCAGCAGCTTGCCGTCGACCAGGCGGCCCAGCTTGCCGAGAATCTTCTTCACCTGCTCGCGCAGTTCAGCCGAATGCATCAAGAAGATGCGCATCTCCTTGTAATTGCCGAACGACGTGCCACAGTGGACCAGCGGGAAGTAGGTTCCGACCGGCAGCCCCTGCGCCTTGGCCGACATGTATGCCTGGTGGAAGTTGCGCAGGAAGACGGCGGCCAGACTGACGACATTGCCGACCCCGGAGCCGTGATAATTCCAGGCGGTGCAAGAGGTTTGATCGGTCTCGTCGAGATAGCGCACGCCGAGCTGGTTCATCAGCCACATCACGCTCGACGGATAGCCGGGGATATTGCCGCACTGTCCGCAGGACTTGTGCTGCCAGAGGTTGGTGGTGGGAATGCGCTTGTCCCAGCCGTACAGCGTGCGCGCCACCACCGGCTCGTGGCGCTCGTCGATCCGATGGACGACGATTTCGCCGTCCTTCTCCAACTCCCACATCGCGTCGCGGATGTCGTGGACACGCTCCTTGTTGGTCAGCATCGAGCGACGGTCGATCCGGGTTTCCACCCAGGCCGTCGCTGTCTGCGCCTCGCCCGGCGTCAGATTGGAAGGGCGCCACTCCGCGCCAAAGCCGGCGTAAGCCGACTGACTGTCACTGCGCTTTTCGTCCATCGTTTCCTCCGTCGTCCACCGCAGCGATTGATCTCGCCGTCTGTTGTGGTCATCTCAGCGGCCTATTCTTCCTGATGCTCTTCTAGCCACTCGTTGTACTCCTCGCGCTTCTCATCCATCACGTCACTGACGACATCGAACAAATTCTCGTCGATCGTCTCGAGCTGATCGAGCACGCCGGTCGCCTCCCAAATGGTGTAGAGTTCGACGGACGTCTTCAGGTTGACCTCCCAGGCCGTGTCCATGGTGTGCATGGTCGGGACCGGAATGGCCTTGCGCAGGATATTGAGCGGGGCGTCGACCTTGGCGACGTTCGGGCCCCAGTCGGGAAACGCATCGCGCGTGATCATGTTCGGCGCGAGCTGGTTTCCCGTGGAAATGACCTTCAGAAGCACCCGCGAGAACGGTCGCAGTACATCCTTCGCCGACTGCATGCCGTGCTTGATCGCGACCTCACGCATGATCATGACGAGCCCGCCCGGCGAATTTTCGAACGGACAGCGGGCCGCACAGGTGTAGCACTGCGCGCAGGACCAGATCTTCTCCTGCATCGCGTCGTAGATGCCTTCGAGATTTTCGGTCCACAGCAGCTGGACGATCTCGCGGGGTGAATAATCGTAGTAGTGCGCCGAGGGACAGGTCGCGGTGCAGATGCCGCAATTGAGACAGCCATGCAGCTCATGATCGTAGAGGACGTGCGAGCGAATGTCGTCGAACACCTCTTCCAGCTTCTCGTAGGGAACGACCGGCGCCTCGGAGACCGGGTCGCCGATAGAGGTCAGCTCCATTGAAGCTCCGCTCGTCATCTGGCGGCTCTCCTCAGTAGGTCAGCACCTTGGCATTATCGTTTTCCATCACCTCTTCGATGACCTTTGCACCCCCGACGATACCCTCGCATTCAGGGATCAGGTCCTGCTCGGTCATGTCGAACAGATCGAGGTTCGGAGAGCAGCAATAGAACTTCACTCCCGCTCCGTGCGCGTCCTTGATGAAGTCATAGACGGTTTTCGGAGACCCGGGCTTGACCACGAGCTTCTCTGCCACGCCCTTTTTCATGAGCTGCCCCGACGTCGCGGTACAGACGACCTCCACCTCGTAGTCCATCGCCGCGGCAACGGTGGCCTGGAAGAACGGCGCGCCCAGTTCCTCGCCGTTGCGAGGATCGGTATTGACCATGATGATGATGAGCTTTTTGGCCATTCTTACGATGTCCTCCCGATCATCTGCTATTGAGCGTGCGCAACGCACATCGACACACGAGCGTGCACAATAAGTTTATCTTGAGGCGCATCACCTTGGAGTTGATGAAGATCAACATGCCCAAGAACCGAAGTCCTGGGTGAACAACAAGCTCACATCGAATTCATCCAATCCGTCGGACGAACGCACAAAACATATTCCATTTTTTGAATGACATCTATAGGCTGAAGAAAATAATTCGTTGCTCGGGAGAACGGTCCTACGGGAGCGGCCGCATCAAATGCGTCGACTCGATCAAACCAATCATCAGCGGTCCGAGCGCCGTAGCGATCTCGCGCTGCACCACGCGCAGGTCGGCGAGCGTTTCCGCCGTGCGATCAGGACATTCTTCGGATTCCATGATCAGATCCTCGATCATGGCCGACTTGATTCCGGGATGGCCGAGGAACCCGAAGCAGTTATCACGAAGCTGAAACACCGCCGGCTCCCCCGCAGCGTCGATCGCGAGAACACGGGCATCGGCCGGCAGCACCGGGCGATCGCGCATGTAGATCGCGACGGGAAAGGATTGCGGCAGATGACCGCCGAGCGCCGCGGGATCGACCCGTCGGGCCGTCTCCACAACGAAGCGGAGCGGAGCTTCCTGAGTGCCGCCGCCGCACGCGGTTGCAACTATGCAGCTGCCAGCTCCGATGCCGATGACGGGCAGGTCGCGCGCCAGGAAATCCTGTACCAACCGCAACTCGGGCCCAAGGCTCGGAAGCAGGTTGCCGCTGACGACTCCGAGCGGTCCGGCGCCAAGAACAACGAGGCCGTCAAAATCCCCGGCCGTCGCAGGTATCGATCCTCCGGCCGTAAACGGCCGGCAATAGCGAAAGCCGACGTTGCGGCCTTCGAACTGGTCTTCCATCAAGCCGAGATAGTCCGCCTCAAAATGCTGCAAGACGCAGAGTGTCTTCATGGCGAACCGCGACAACTGATGAGGCATCAATGACGGCCGAAGCCGACGGCGGACCTACAATATATATGTTTTTTCGCATATGAAAAGCGAGGAACGCAATGGCGTGGTATGAGAAGCTGCAGGAGATCGAACCGCTCGACGACCTGCGTTTTGATCATGGGCTCGTCGATGCACTCGAGGCGGCAGCCCGTGAGCGCGCACTCGGACCGATGCGGTTCTACACGCCGACGTTCCGCGCCTATGCCAGCGAGGAACTCAAGGGCTGCGGCAAGGCGAGTTTTCCCGCCTTTTCCATCACCGGCGGCGCCTGTGCGCTGAATTGCGATCACTGTCAGGCGAAGATCCTCGAACCGATGATCGCGGCAACGACACCGGACGAACTCGACCGCAAGGTGCGCGATCTCATTCTGCTCAAGGATCTGCGCGGGTTCCTGCTCTCAGGCGGATCCAACCGGCGCAACGAGGTTCCGTACGATCGCTTCTATCCGACCATCGAAAGGCTCAAGCGCGACTTTCCCCATCTGCGCATCGCCGTCCATTCCGCGTTGCTCGACGAACGGCGCGCCAGATCCATGGAGGCCGCCGGGGTCGACGTCGCGATGCTCGACGTGATCGGCTCGGAGCAGACGATCCGCGAAGTCTATCACCTCGACCGTCCTGTCGCGGATTTCGAGGCGACGCTCGCCGCGCTCTCAGGCACCAAGATGCAGGTCGTGCCACACATCGTCATCGGTCTGCACTATGGCCGGCTACTCGGCGAAGCAACCGCGCTGGACATCGTTTCGCGCCACCCGGTTGCCGCCTTGATCCTGGTGGTGGTGACCCCGATCTATGCGCCGCCGGATCGGCCCTTCGCCACGATATCCACCGACGACGTGGCGAAGGTGCTGGTCGCCGCGCGGCAACGGATCAATCACGCGCCGGTTCAACTTGGCTGTATCCGCCCCGCGGGCCGCCATAAGCTGATGACCGACGCATACGCCGTCATGGCGGGATTTGACGGTATCGCCTATCCCGCGGACGGCATCGTAGCTCTCGCCCGCGCCATCGGCCGGCCGGTCGAGCAGGAGCATGCCTGCTGCTCGATCGCGCTTGACGGCCTCGCCGGACGGCGGGCTTGCGCAGCCTGAGGTGCACGATGAACGCCGAGGCAGCGGATATCGTCGTCGTCGGACTAGGACCGGCCGGGAGCCGTGCGGCTGCGATTGCCGCGAAAGCCGGCTACCGCGTCGTCGCCGTCGATCGCCGGCTCGAGGCGGGTCGCCCGGTCCAATGTGCCGAGTTCGTGCCCGCCATGATCGAGCGGGACATTCCGAACATCACGGCCGTCGCCGAACAGAAGATCACGCGCATGCTGACCTTCACCGAAGCGACGGATTGCGAGGAAACGCCGGACTTCCGCGGCTGGATGATCGATCGCGCCGCCTTCGATCGAATGCTCGCTGATGAGGCGGCGAATGCGGGAACCGCGTGCCGATACGGCACCTCCGTGGTTGCCATCGATATCGACGGCACAGTTCATACGTCCGATGGTCTTGCCCTGAAACCGCGCGTCCTCATCGGCTGCGACGGCCCTCGCTCGCGGGTCGGCGCGGCCATCGGCCAGACCAATCGCGCGCTTGTCGATACGAGGCAACTGACCGCGCCGCTGATCGTGCCGCACGATGCCACGGATATCTTCCTGAGCGCCGACTACCGCGGCGGCTATGGCTGGCTGTTTCCCAAGGGCGCCGTGGCCAATATCGGCGTCGGCATCATGATAGAGGACCGGCGGCGACTGAAACCGATGCTCGCCGCGCTCTTCGCCTCGCTGTCGGCATCGCGCCGCATCGGAACGCGCCCGTTCGCGTTGACGGGCGGGGCGATACCCGTGGGCGGCAGGGTGGGTTCGACAGGCCGGCTCGGCGCAACCCAGGTGTTGCTGGCCGGCGATGCGGCAGGCCTGACCAACCCCGTGACCGGCGCCGGCATCGCCTCCGCCGTGCAATCGGGGGCACTCGCCGGGCACGCCGCGGCAGACATGCTGTCCGGCCGCAGCGGCGCCCTCGATGACTATGACGAAGAGCTCGGCGACATTTTCGATGCAGCCTTGAGCCGGGCATTGCTGCGACGACGGCAAGTGCTGGCGCACTATGGCGACGGCCGCCGCCCCGACGCGACTGCGCTCGCCGAGGGGTGGATCGGTTCGCCGAACTATTGGGCGTGAAGATGCAGGACCAGGGGAGGACGTCATGAGCTGTCTCGAAGGACCGACGCATCCGGTGCCGGATTTCCTCACCGGGGAGACGCGCACCTTCAACGCGGCCGAAGCCATGCAGCCGCGCGCGCCCGGCGCCGTGCCGGCGGAAGCGCGCAACGGCGGGCGCGTGAGAGCGCAGGATGTGCGGCCGGTCGGCACGTACCTGCCGAACGACAATGTTCTGACGCCGAACATGCGGTCGCCCGAGTACGTGCAAATGTCGACGGCAGCGGCGATCACCCTCGGCGTCATGAACGGCTACATGCATCGCACCAGTTGCACCCGTTGCCTGAACCTGCTGCTGACCTATCCGGAAGGTTGTCGCGCCAACTGCGCCTATTGCGGGCTTGCGCGCCATCGCGAAGCGGAGCGCAACTATGCCGACCGCAACTTCATTCGGGTCGACTGGCCTGCGGTGCCCTACGACCAGGTGATTGACATCGTCGCGTCGGGCGGCGACGGCGGGCGCTTCCATCGCATGTGCATCAGCATGATCACGCATCCGCGGTCGGACCAGGACACCCGCATCGTCCTGCGGAAATGGGTTGAACGCATCAGGCACGTACCCGTGTCCATCCTGTCCAATCCGACGACGATGACCCGACTGGATGTGCAGGAGCTCAAGGATCTCGGCGCCGAGATATTTACGGTCGCGCTCGATGCAGCCAACCCGGTCATCTTTGACCGCACCCGCGGCCACGGGGTTCAATCGCCGCATAGCTGGGACAAATATTGGGAGATCCTGCTCGCCGCCGCCGAGATATTTGGCCCGGAACGTTTCGGCGCCCATCTCATCGTCGGGATGGGCGAGAGCGACCACGACGTTCTCTCGCAGGTGCAGAGAATTCGCGACCTCGGCGGCCACAGCCACCTGTTCGCGTTCTTTCCCGAACAGGGCTCGTTGATGGATCATCTCCCGCCGGCGCCGCGCCCGCAATGGCGACGCATCCAGCTCGCCCGCTATCTCATCGACTATCGAAGCCATTCCCTGCAGCGCATGCGTTTCGACGAGCGCGGTCAGCTCGTCGATTTCGGTCTGCCGCAGGACGAAGTCGACGCGATCATCGACGCGGGCGTGGCCTTCCGCACGTCCGGCTGCCCGGGCAAGGAGGCCGCCGATGTGTCCGCCTGCGACCGCCCCTATGGCGACTCGCCGCCGCGCGACATTGCTTCCTACCCTTTCAAGCTCGATCGCCGCGACATTCGCCACGTGCGCAGCCAACTCCGGCGCGGACTACCCAAATAACCGGGAGGAAGATGCGATGGCCAGCAGCGACAAGTCATTTCGGGTCATCGACACCGGGATTCGCGGCGGACGCGCCAATATCGCCTTCGACCAGGCGCTCATCGACGCTCATAAGGCACGGCAGATTCCCGATACCATCCGCTTCCTGCGGTTTCGTCCGTCGGCGCTGGTCGGATTCCACCAGATCCTGAGCCATGAGGTCCGGCTCGACTATTGCCGGAGCAAGGGAATCGAGATCGGCCGGCGGATCACGGGAGGCGGAGGTCTTTATCTCGACGAGGGTCAGATCGGATGGGAGCTCGTGTTCGGCCGCTCCAGCCTCGGCGCCATGGATCTCACCGAAACGACGCGCCGGATCTGCGAAAGCGTCGCACTCGGGCTCAACAAGCTCGGCGTCCCCGCGCGCTACCGCCCGCGCAACGACATCGACGTCGACGGCCGCAAGATCAGCGGCACCGGCGGCTTCTTTGACGGCGATACGCTGTTCTACCAGGGAACACTGCTGATCGACTTCGACCCCGAGCAGATGATCGCTGCGCTCAAAGTGCCGGTGGAAAAGCTCGCCAAGCGCGACCTCGCCTCGGCCCACCAGCGCGTCGTCAGCATGCGCGAGATCCTCGGCGACAAGCTCCCTGATCTGGCCACCATCCAGCGAGGCTTGCTCGACGGCCTGGCGGAAGGCCTCGGCATTGTTCCGCAATGGGGCCAGGCGTCGATGCACGAAGAAGAGCTCGCCGACCAGTTGTATCGCGACGAGATCGGCCGCGACGACTTCGTCGAGATGGTCGACGCTCCCGAGGTGGACGGCTCGCTGGTCAGTGCCACTCTGACGCGGCGCGGCGGCAGCCTGCGCGCCGATATCCGCCTCGAGGGGCCAGACCGCAGGCGAATTCGCGAAGCCCTGATCACGGGCGATTTCTTCGTTACACCGCCACGCGTCATCTTTGATCTCGAGGCGGCGCTGCGCGGCGCCGAACTGGCCGATGCCGGATCCCTCGTTGAGGACTTCTTCTCGCGCACGTCGGCCGACTTCGTCAATCTCGGCCCGTCGGACATTCGCGACGTGGTCGTCGCGGCGGCGCGGCAGCTGAGCTTCGTTGCGGCCGGCCGGAGGCTTCGCGGCCATTGGCTCGTGGCGACGCGACCGGAACGTCCGCCGATCGTCCTGCTGCATGACGCCTTGGGCTGCGCCCGGCTCTGGCGCGATTTTCCCGAGCGGCTTGCGGCCGCGACCGGCTGCTCCGTCCTGGTGTTCGACCGCTGGGGCTCGGGTGACTCGGAGCCGCTCGAGCCGCCCCATTCGCGGCAATATCTGCTCGCCGAGGCTCTGGATGCCCTGCCCGAAGTGCTACGGACGACCGGAGCGCGGCGCCCGATCCTGGTCGGACACTCCGACGGTGCTGCGATCGCGTTGACGTTTGCCGGCGCGTTTCCCGATGAGGTCAGCGGGGTCGTCGCGATCGCCCCTCACCTCTTCCGCGAACAGCGGACGGTTGACGGCATCGCAGCCCAGATCAGGGACTTCGAGCACGGCGACCTGAGGGCGCGGCTCGCACGGTATCATGGCAGCAGAACCGATCATCTTTTTGGCCGGCTGGTCGATGCTTGGACTGGGGAAGAAGCGCGCGACTGGGGGATCAAGCCCTACGTTGGACGGGTTCGCGCCCCGGTGCTGGCTGTTCAGGGCAGCGAAGACGAGTTCTTCACGCATATTCAGCTTGAGACGCTCCGCGCCCTCGTGCCAGCCCGGATCGAGACCTGCGTGCTGGAAGGCTGTGGACATGCGCCCCACCAACAGGCGACCTCCGCGGTGATAGCCGCGGCAGCCGGGTTCATCGATCGAGTGACCGCAGGAAACACAGTCGCCGCCGTCCCCGGCTCCGCCTGACGGACGATCTCCGCGGGCAGCGAGACTCCATCAGCACCACTTAGCAGAAAGCGCGATAGAGAGCGGACATGACCTCGATCACTTCCGGCCGCGAGACCGAATAATACACGTTCCTGCCGTCCCGGCGCACCTTGACGAGATCGTCCGCGCGCAGCCGGGCAAGTTGCTGCGACACCGTCGGCTGGCGGAGCTGCAGCGAATCCTCAATGCTGCTGACGGACTTCTCTCCGTCAAGCAGCAGACACAGAATGGCAAGCCGCGCTTCGTGCGACAGCGCCTTGAGGAATTCGCTTGCCTTGTGAGCCTTCTCGAGCAACGCGTCAGGCTCGAGCGAAGACCTGCTGCGTGCGCGCTTGGTTGCCATATTCGTCCGCATATTCCTCAATCGACCAATTCGGTCCGTTACATCGGCGGCCACGGCGCCATGCCGCAAGGCCGCCCCGTGTTGCTATCACTTTGGCGAGACGATAACAAACAGGCGGTCGAGCCTGTCCCAGCGCGGTTCGTGCGAGACGGTATCGAGCCGCCGGAGCGATCGTCCCCTGCTCACGCGCCTGCCGCGTCTGACGGGCTGATGAACTACGATCCGGCTTCCAGTTCACCTAACTTGCGATCAAGGGTTCGCAGGCTGATACCGAGGAGCTCGCAAGCTCCTTGCGGCTGCCAGCAAACACGCTTGTCATCTTCAAAGTGGGACCGCCGATGGTCACGAACGTACCGCCAGACACCGGCGCCGGCCGCTGGAACCGACGATTCGAAGGCGATGATTTCGTTTTCGGAACCGAACCCAATCAATGGCTGCGCCGCCATGTCGGCACGTTCCCGTACCGCAGTCGCATTCTCTGCGTCGCCGACGGAGAAGGCCGCAGCAGCGTCTGGCTCGCCCGGCAGGGATTCAGGTCGACGCCTTCGACATCTCGGAGGTGGGTCTGGCGAAAGCGAGCAAACTTGCCGCGTCAGCCGGAGTCAGCGTGAACTACCAGCTTGCCGATTGCGACGGCTTCGCGTGGCCAAGTGCGGCGTATGACGGCATCGCAGCGATTTTTGTGCAGTTCGCCGCCCCAGATTTGAGGAAACGGCTGTTCGCGCGCATGATCGCAAGCCTGAAGCCGGGCGGGACGCTGATCCTGCAGGGCTATACGCCCAAGCAGTTGGAGTACAAGACGGGCGGCCCTTCCGCCCTCTCGCACCTCTATACGGAAACCATGCTCCGAGAGGCGTTCCGTGAGTTGGAGATCATCGAACTGCGCGAATACGAGACGGAGCTCAGCGAAGGCAGCGGCCATCACGGCCGCTCTGCGCTGATCGGAATGGTCGCGCACCGGCCTTCCTGATCGCGCTCTGCTGGTCCACGGAATTGATCGCGCGCATGCGTCGCGCATTGTCGAGAAACGATCTCTACGACCGACTGTCGACCTTTCCGATCCTTCTGCCGGCATTGCGCGAGCGCGCCGCTGATCTACCGCTTCTCGCCGCAGCGCTGCTTGCCCGCGTGGCGCCGGAGAAGGCCCACCTTGTCCCAGCCGGCACTCGAGCGGCTCGAGGGCTACGCCTTTCCGGGCAATGTTCGCGAGTTGCGCAACGTGTTGGAGCGCGCGGCCCTGCTCTGCGATGACGATGTCATCTCAGCCGCGACGATCGAGCGTGCTCTGACGCTGCGATCGCCGGACATTGAGGGACGCGACCGGGTGCAGCGAACCGCAACAAAGCTGGCGCCTGCTGACGGTGAGAACCCGCCGTCATCGAAGGAGCGCGAGGCGCGAGCGCTTCGGACCGCCCTGTTGACGCATCGCGGCAATCGAGAATCGCTTGCAGAATCCCTCGGCATCAGCCTGCGCACGCTTTACCGGAAGCTGAAGGAATTGGACGCTTGATGAAGCGCTGTCGCCTGCCGCGGCGAAATGCTCACGAATAGCCGGATGGTGCAGGGTGGCGCCGTGTGATTTCGTTGCGCTTCTCGGGAGATGAAAAGCTAGGCGCCTGAAAAAATGGTCGGAGCGGCAGGATTCGAACCTGCGACCCCTGCGTCCCGAACGCAGTGCTCTACCGGGCTGAGCCACGCTCCGACTTGGGAAGCCGGCTTATAGCGTCGGGTTTCCGTCTTCGCAAGGACACAAGGCAGGAAATCGCATCGAAATCGTCGATCGTCGGCGGAGGGGTTAACTGCTTGAGGCCGTGGGGCTTTGTCCGGCGGCCATGGCGCGAGCGCAAGGCGACAGGCGATTTGCGCGCTTCATTCGGACGTCCGCGCCCGCTATAGCCGAGCGCGGAAGCCACCGCCGTCCCGTACCATCGATGCCCGCCCCAGACATGCAAGCGATCGAGACCAGGATCCTGCCCGCCGACGCAGCTGGAATCGCGCAAGCCGCGGCGACGTTCGCGCGCGGCGGACTGGTCGCGTTCCCGACCGAGACCGTCTACGGCCTCGGCGCCGATGCGGCCAATGCCGCGGCCATCGCACGCCTCTATCAGGCCAAGGGCCGGCCCGCCTTCAATCCGTTGATCGCCCATGTCGCCGATATCGCAGCGGCGCAGCGTATCGGCCGCTTCAATGCCACCGCCGAGCGTCTGGCCGCTGCGTTCTGGCCGGGACCGCTGACCCTCGTGGTGCCGCAGAGCGACGGCTGTCCCGTCGCCGACCTCGCCACCGCCGGCCTCGATACGGTGGCGATCCGCGTGCCGGCGCATCCGACCGCACAAGCTCTGCTCATGGCGTTCGGCGGCGCCGTCGTGGCGCCCTCCGCCAACATCTCCGGCCACGTGTCGCCGACCACGGCGGCGCATGTCGCGGCCGATCTCACCGGGCGAATCGACCTCATCCTGGACGGCGGGCCGGTCGAGGTCGGCGTCGAATCGACCATCGTCGGCTGCTTCGATGCGCCGACGCTGCTGCGCCCGGGCGGAGTTCCGAGCGAGGCGATCGAGGCCGTGCTCGGCCGTGTGCTGGCGCGGCCCGCCGCAGAGACCGAGACGTCCGAGCAGCCTCTGGCACCGGGCATGCTGGCCTCCCACTATGCCCCGTGCGCCCGCGTACGCCTCGACGCCAGCGAGGTCGCGCCCGGCGAGGCGCTGCTCGCCTTCGGACCCACCACCTTGCCCGGAGCCCACGAGGCCGCCGCGATCCTGAACCTGTCGCCCTCCGGCGATCCGGCAGAGGCGGCGACGCATCTTTTCGGCTATCTTCGCAGCCTCGATGCCAAGGGAGCGCGCAGCATCGCGGTGATGCCGATCCCGAACGACGGACTGGGCGAGGCCATCAACGACCGGCTGCGCCGCGCCGCCGCGCCGAGATAACACTGGAAGCGACTAAGCATGAACATCAGCCAGCCTGCCCTGCCGCCGCTGCCGCCCGATTTGATCGCGCAATTCGCTGCCATCGTCGGCGAGCGCCAGGCGCTGACCGCGGAGACCGACGTCGCGCCTTACGTCACCGAGGAGCGCAACCTGTTCCACGGCCGCTCGCCGCTGGTGCTGCGCCCAGGCTCGACGGCCGAGGTCGCCGCAATCTGCAAGCTTGCCAGCCAGCATCGCATCGCGCTGGTGCCGCAAGGCGGCAACACCGGCCTCGTCGGCGGCCAGACGCCGCACAATGGCGAGGTGGTGGTGTCGCTGAGGCGCATGGACAAGATCCGCGACGTCGACACCGCCTCCAACACGATGATCGCCGAGGCCGGCGTCGTGCTGCAGGTGGCGCAGCAGAAGGCTGCCGAGGTCGACCGCCTGTTTCCGCTGTCGCTCGGCGCCGAGGGCAGTTGCACCATCGGCGGCAATCTCTCGACCAACGCCGGCGGCACCGCCGCGCTCGCCTATGGCGTGGCGCGTGAGATGGCGTTGGGGGTCGAGGTGGTGCTGGCCGACGGGCGGGTGCTCAATGCGCTGTCCAAGCTCAAGAAAGACAACACCGGCTACGACCTGCGCAACCTGTTCATCGGCGCCGAGGGCACGCTCGGCATCATCACCGCGGCGAGCCTGAAGCTGTTCCCGAAACCGCGCGCGATCGAGACCGCCTTCGTCGGCCTCAAGTCGCCGGAGGACGCGCTCAAGCTGCTGGCGATCGCGCAGCGCGAGGCCGCCGGCAGCCTCACGAGCTTCGAGCTGATCGCCGCGATCGCGCTCGACTTCTCGATCCGCCACGCCGCCGGCAACCGCGCGCCGCTGTCGGGCGCCCATCCCTGGTTCGTGCTGATGGAATTGTCGTCGTCGCGCGACGATGCCCGCGCCACGCTGGAGACGATCCTGGAGAAAGGCCTCGAGGACGGCATCGTCGACGATGCCGCGATCGCCGGCAGCCTCGCCCAGCGCATGGCGTTCTGGAAGCTGCGCGAGGACATCTCTGCGGCGCAGAAGCCGGAGGGTGGCTCGATCAAGCACGACATCTCGGTGCCGGTCGCCGCAGTGCCCGCCTTCATTGCCGAGGCCAATGCCGCCGTGGTGAAGCTGATGCCCGGCGCGCGTCCGGTGCCGTTCGGCCATCTCGGCGACGGCAACATCCACTACAACGTCAGCCAGCCGATCGGCGCCAACACCGCCGACTATCTCGCGCGCTGGCACGAGGTCAACGCGGTCGTGTTCGAGATCGTGCTGCGCATGGGTGGGTCGATCTCGGCCGAGCACGGCATCGGCGTGCTCAAGCGCGACGAGCTGCCTGACGTCAAGGATCCGACCGCCATCGCGCTGATGCGCGCGATCAAGGCACAATTCGATCCGCTCGGGATCATGAATCCCGGCAAGGTGCTCTAGGCTGCCGACGCTCCCATGGATTCTGCTCCCGCTCTCGCCATTTCCGACATCACCGATGCCGACGTGCCCGCGATCATTTCGCTGTGGCAGCGCTGCGGCCTGACGCGGCCCTGGAACGATCCGGCCGCCGACATCGCGCTCGCCCGCCGCGGCGACAGCTCCACCGTGCTGGTCGGCCGCAGCGGCGGCGCCATCGCAGCCTCCGTCATGGTGGGCCATGACGGCCATCGCGGCTGGGTCTACTATGTCAGCGTCGATCCCGAGCATCGCGGCCGCGACCATGGCCGCGGCATCATGGCCGCCGCCGAAGACTGGCTGCGGGCGCGCGGCATCGCCAAGCTGATGCTGATGGTGCGCGGCGACAACACCAAGGTGCAGGAATTCTACCAGGCGCTCGACTATGCCGTGCAGGACAGCGTCGTGTTCTCGAAATGGCTCGACGGGCGCCCGCCGACGCCCGGCATGAAATAGAGGCGAGCGATGAGCATCTCCGACCGCATCCGCGTCCACGAGACGCGCGTGCTCTCCGACCATTACGGGACGCTGACCTCGACGAAGTTCGAGTGGCGGCGCGACGACGGCACGTGGCAGATGCAGAGCCGCGACGTGTTCGACCGCGACAACGCGGCGGCGATCCTGCCCTACAACCTCGCCCAGCGCAGCGTCATCCTGGTCAAGCAGTTCCGCTATCCCGCGTTCGTCAACGGCCATGACGATCTGCTGATCGAGGCCGCGGCCGGCCTGCTCGACGACGCCTCGCCGGAGGAGCGCATCCGGCTCGAAGCCGAGGAGGAGACCGGGTTCCGGCTGCACGACGTCAAGTTCGTGTTCGAGGCGTTCATGAGCCCGGGCGTCGTCACCGAGAAGATCCATTTCTTCGTCGCCGAATACGAGCCTCACATGCGCGTCGGCGCCGGCGGCGGGCTCGCACATGAGGGCGAGGAGATCGAGGTGCTGGAACTCTCGATCGACGACGCGCTCGCGATGATCGCCGACGGCCGCATCCAGGACGCCAAGACCATCATGCTGCTGCAGCACGCCGCGCTGAGGATCTTTGCCTGAGCGCGGCCAACGCTCGGTCGCGGGTCTTGCTCCTCTGTCGTCCTCCGCGAAGGCGGGGGACCCAGTATTCCACCAGCAGCCGTTTCGGCACGAGAGGCCCCGGCGCACTGGATCCCGCTTTCGCGGTACTGACGATCTTCTCTGTCGAGATATCCCGCCTCAGAACAAACTCCCCTGCCCGTCATCCACAGGCGCAGGCGAAACTTTGCGGGATGCAACCTTCTTCGCCGGCTTGCGCTGCGCGTCCTCGGCGGCACGCAGCTCCGCGGTCATCGGCAGCAGCAGCTGTTCGTCGTCGTTGGCCACCGTGTTGACGCGCGTGGACACCTCATACCACGCGAACTCGCCCTCGCGAGGCGCGACCAGCAGCCTCATGGCCTCGTCAGGATCATCGGAACGGCAGTCGAGCCACAGCGCGAAATCATCCGGCCTGATCGTCACGGGAACACGATGATGCAGCGTGGCGAGATCGCGGCTCGCAGCCGCGGTGACGATCGCCACCGTATCGACCTCCTCGCCGTTCGGCCCGCACCAGGTCTCGGCGAGGGCCGCGAAGCCGAGCGGCGCGCCGTCACTGCGGTGGATGAAGAACGGCCGCTTGCGACCATCGATCACCTGCCACTCGTAATATCCATCAGCGGGCACCAGCACGCGGCGCCGCCGGATCGCATTCTTGAACGCCGGCTTCTCGCGTACGGTCTCCGAACGCGCATTGATCAGCAGCGTGAAATTACGGGGATCCTTGACCCAGGCCGGAATGAATCCCCAGCGCATGAGCCGAAAATGCCTGATGTCCTGATCCAGAAGAACTACGGGAATCGGCTGCGTCGGAGCAATATTGTGCCGCGGCGGAAAGTTCGGCTGTTCCTCGTAGCCGAAAATCTGCCTGAGAGCCGCGGGTGGTGAAGTGATCACGAAGCGTCCACACATAATCTCACTCAAATCGTCGTGTGTTCAGCACCTTTTAACTTGGGTTGCCAACACTGCAGCGGATGACCGCAGCGGCGACCCATTCCGTGCCTACCGATCGCACGACCCAACGACCGGCGGGCAGCGCCATTGACCCGGCGCGGGCCGCGATGCTGCGCGCCGCCAACATCAATCCGCGCACCGGGCTCGCCACCGACTATCTGAATCATTTCAACGAAGCCGTGATGCTGCTCGAAATGATTCCCGATATTCCGGAATGCGCCGAGGATTTTCTGGCGTGGTCGCCGCTGACCTATCCAGAACATTTCACGCACACCAATTTCAAGGCCCGCGATCTCGTCATCGAGGCCTATGAGCAGGCCGACCCGGCGATTCGCGACAAGTTCGATCATCTCACGAAGACCATGACCGACATCCTGCTCGCGGTCGGCAGCGCGATGCGCGCTGCCAAGCAGGACGCCACCAAGGCCAAGCTCGCCGAGCAGGCTGCGGCGTGGGTCAAGCCGCTGGTGACGCAGGCCGGCGGCATCATCAATGGCGACATCGAGGTCGACCCTGACCCGGTCGACGAGGTCGACACCGTCGATGCCATCATGGCAAGCTTCTGAGCAGCACGGGCTACCGGCCCGGTCGTCTTCACGCTACGGCGCAGACCACGCCTGGAGCCATTGGCATGACCGCCCCGACGCCGCCCCGCCACCCCCAACTCGCCGTCAGCGCCGCCATCTTCCGCGACGGCAAGCTCCTGCTGGTGCGCCGGGCGCGTTCCCCTGCCAAGGGCGTCTACACGCTGCCCGGCGGCCGGGTGGAGCTCGGCGAGACCCTGCACGAGGCCGTCGCGCGCGAGGTCATGGAGGAAACCGCACTCTCGATCGCAATTGTCGGGCTGGCCGGCTGGCGCGAGGTCCTGCCGGCCCAGGGCGGCGGCGGCCACTATGTGATCCTTCCCTTTGCGGCCCGCTGGCAGGCCGGAGAGCCCCGGCTCAACCCGGAACTGGACGACTTTCAGTGGCGCCTCCCCGATGCGCTCGAGGGCCTCACGCTGACTGACGGACTGCCGGAGATCATCGCCGCCGCACGGACCCTGGTGTAGGCGCCTTGCGTCCGCCGTCCGGCAAAGGCATATGACGTCGGTGTTCCCCATGATCCCCAAGCGCCTCCTGGCCGCCCTCATGCTCGTTGCCGCCTGCGCCATTGTGCCCGCGCGCGCGCAGGATGCGGCCGCGCCGTTCGATGGCGATCTGCAGCGGCTGGCCGAGATCCTTGGAACCCTGCATTACCTCCGCGGCATCTGCGGCAGCAATGAAGGCGCCAAATGGCGCAACCAGATGCAGGCTCTGATCGATGCCGAGACGCCGTCGGGCGAACGCCGCGCCCGGATGATCGCCGGCTTCAACCGCGGCTATAACGGCTTTCAGCAGACCTACCGGACCTGCACGCCGGCGGCGATGGTGGCGATCCGCCGCTACATCGACGAGGGCTCGAAGATCTCGCGCGACCTCACGGCGCGCTACGCCAACTGACGGCCAATGGTTGACGGCGCGCGGGCGTTATCCACGTTTGCGTTAACCTTGTTAACCTTTCCTAAAGAACTGGCCTAGGCGTCTGCCGCCTGCGTGGTAAACCTCACTGGTCCGGCGCGTCCGCGTTCGGAATTCAACGCGCCTCGCGGCCTCGCCAGACTGAATTCAATGAGCTTTCCCGTCACTTTCAGCGCCCTCCCCGCCGTCCTGCCCGACCACGAGCAGAAGCAGGCCGCGCTCAGCTACCTCAACGAAGCCTGGGCGGAAGCGCGCCATGACGGCGTCGACGGCGACTGCCTGGCGCAGGCCAGCCTGTTCGCGGCGCTGGCCGAACTCGTCACCACCTATGGCGAGGACGCGGTGGCGACCTTCGTCGAAGGCCTGCCGGAGCGCGTCCGCAACGGCGAGTTCTCGCTGTCGCGCGCGACGCAGTAGGGTCTCCCGCTCCTCGCGCGTAGCCCGGATGCGCGCAGCGACATCCGGGGTCTCATCCGCAGCCTCGTTGAACCCGGATATCGCTGCGCTCGTCCAGGCTACGACAACTACGTCGACAAACTCCGCGTCATTGCGAGCGCAATGACGGAGCCAAAACGGAGAGCGCCCATCGGGCCGAGATCCGTCTCCACATCTCAAACAGCATCGAGACACGCCTCATCGTCCTCGCGGCGCGATGCGTCCGAGCGATGACCGACGTTCGGCCCTCATTCAATCGAGGGCGCAGGGAAGGCTGGGCGTCGGCTGACGCCCATGGCCCCCGTGCGAACAAAAGTGCACGGGGCAGGAACCACAGGTGCAGCCGGATGAGCCCAGCCTTCCCTGCGCGATGGTTTTAACGCTTCTTTCGCGCTCTCCCTGGGGACCGGCTTGATTGCCCCCATCGCCTGCGCCGATGCTCTCGCATCACGCTCAGGCTTGACCTCGGCATCGGGAGGCCAGGACCACGCGACTTCACGTCCGCATCGGGATTGTTCGTCCGCGCAGCCAAAGCCACGCTGCAACCCGACGCGTCCACCGCCTGCCCGCCTCGCGTCTCGTGACGACCGCGCGTACGCCCCTCTCGTTGAGGCGGGATGGGTGGAGGATAGACACGTATTCTGGAAAAACGAAAGTGAAATCTTTCGCCCGGAAGAGGCTGCGGGCGCGATCACGTTGAGACAATACGCAAAATTGCCGTTTCGGCACAGGCGTTTCGTGTAGTTGCGGCGAGCCAGAACGACGGCGTTGCAGACAAGATCGCGCGACTGATTCGCCCGACGGGCTTTCTTGCTTGGCGTTTCTTGCGGCGCTTCAGTCCCAATCCATTCCGCCAATGACGCCAAGAAACCAGCCGCCGATAAAAGCAGCCGTAAGCGCCATGAGATGGATCGTCGCGGAGGGACCAAGTTCCTGGTTGTCTTGAACATGACTGAGTCCAATCAACCCAAGCTCAAAAATTGCCGCGCAGAATACAGGCCAAAGCGCCCGCCGCCGCGCTGCCAGCCGCTGGGCCGGGCCAGCCCCCCGAGCGTTCCGTGATAGAGTCATGGATCGGCGAAGCGACACTACGGCAGTCAAGACGACCACGATCATAAAGGCGATGAAGTACACCGGACATTGTCCTTGGGGCCAACCTTACCGTCTTGAAGGTCACAGGCGAATAGCGCGAACCGGTTTCCTCAACCCTAAGAAGACAGCAAAATACAGCCGAGTCGGAGCGCTGTTCCCGGGCCCCTGCTTCCGGTTGAGCATCAGAAGCAGACCTTCACGCGAAGCCGGCGACCAGATCCGTTATGGGCCGAAGCGGAAATTGACACTTCCAGCTACATACGACTATGCAGGCCGCACTGCCCGTGGAGCTTGCCGTGGCCGACCAATCATCCAACCTCCCAAACTACCGATTCTTTCTGGGACTATTCATTGTGCATCCAACTTTGACTCCGGAAGAAATCAGTAAAGCCCTTGGAATGGAGGCTGACGTCGCTCACTGCGTCGGTGCTCTTCGAAGAACACCAAAGGGCACGCCTCTTTCCGGGACTTATGCTGACACGCGATGGCGACATAGCACGGAACATGTCATTGAAGATCAATGGTTTGCGTCTGAAGTATCGAGGCTGATCGATAAGCTGCAGGCTCACAAAACCTTCTTTGGTGACGTCAAATCAGCCGGCGGAAAGGCAAGTATCGTCATCCAATTCATGGATGGTTTTCTCGCGGATGAATTACCTACCGGGACCCTCGCGCGGCTTGTGGACCTCGACTTGTCCCTGGGGCTGGAATGTTTCGCAGGTATTCGGCAGGAGCTACCGGGGCATCCGCAATGACCGCTTCGGGGCCATAAGCGGAAATGAAGAGGCGAGCTCGGACCTCCTTCTTGCTATATCGGCTCAATCTCGCCGGGACGCCAAGTTTTGTCGAACCACGGCTGAAGCGGGCCGTAGAGGCGCAGGAGCGTGTTCCATCCTTTGCCGGGGATGGTCTGCACCCAGTTGTTCTCCTTCCCAGCCGGAGCCTTGGGCCCGAAATAGACGTCCACTGACCCGTCCGCGTTGACCATGAGTTTCGGGTTCTGGCTGGTTGCGGCTGGCCAACGCTGGTCGGTCTGCAGCATGGAGCGGGTCTGATTGTCGTAGAGGATGACCGACCAGAACTGCTTGACTGGAATATTGGGCGGCAAGTGCAGCTTGTAGTTCTTTCCGCCGTCGAATGGCTTGTTTTGGCTGTCGACGAACGCGGCCATGTACTGCGATCCCTCGCCAACCGACTTGGAATCCATCGCTGGTGTCACGCCGGTCGCGTAGAAGAAGAATGCCGAGTAGGCATCGAGAATACGCGCGCCGTTTTCCTCGAACTTGTAGCCGCCGAAGAAGCCCGTTCGCCACGCGCTGTTGGGGTAATAGTAGCTTTCCTTGATCCGCAACCGGCCATTGATCGCACGGGCGGTCGCATCGCCTACCAGGGCGGCTTCGGTCAGAATTTTTTTCATCCGTGTATCGGGCGCGAAGGGCTTACCCTTGCGGATGCCGACCGATGCGTAGAGGCCGAGTGTGACCGGGTCGACTGTATCGGTCGGCTCCTCCTGCACAACCTGATTCAGATACTCCCAGAAGGGATAATCTCCCGGAGCCAGCGTGCTAAATGCTTTGCCGGAAACATGCACGAAATTGAGTTTCGGCGGATTCGCAGCATCTTTCAGGTGATAGATTTTCGTGTGCTCTTCGACCACGTCGACGCCGGGCTTCGGATCGCCATTGACCAAGAACGAGCGCCACGGAACCCAGACGCTGAACGTCGCCGGCTTCACGACAAAGAAGCCGGTCGGCACCTCGCCGTTGTAGCCGGGCGGCAAGATCAGGTACTTGCCGCCCTGACCCTTGTCCGGACCGACGAGTCCAACATCAGTGACAAAATTATACCACATGTCGTTGATGAGGCCGAGCACATTGGGTGGCACTTCGAGCACCAGAGGCCCGTCACGCAGGTCGAGCCAAAACCAAGTGTACGGCGTGTTGTTGTTCGGGGTGAGAAAAAGCGACTTCGAGTCCATCCTATCCTCGAAGATCGGCACCGTCAGATTGAATGGACCCAGCTCCGCCATTCCCTTTCGATTTGCCAATTGGTTCACTGGAGCTAAGGCCAACAGGTAAGCTTGGACGGCGTGTTGAAAATCCAGATTGTCGTAGAGCCTTTCAACGGTCGCATCGTCGGGAAAGCCGTCGAAGAAGTTCAGCGTCCCAAGGCGGGTCTCTACCTTGTCCGGGATTGCAACGCCCGGCGGTATCGGCGTTTGCATTTTGTATTGCTGAGCGTTGAGCGGAATTGCCGAGAGCGCCACAAGAGACAACGCAGAAACTACTGATGCCGCTAATTTCATGATACGGCCCTTCTTGTCAGATGTTGAATTCATAAAGCATCTCTTCGTAAGTCCCATGATTATCGGGACTTCGTGCAGGGCTACAAATCTCGCAGCTCGCAGAATGACCAATCAACGTCTGCCAGCGCGATTGACCGGGCCACCGCGATTTACCGTCCCAGCACCCACCACCGCCTGTCGTGCAACGGGTCGCGGCCTCAGAACTACGCCCGGCCGTACGACGCAATTGGCTGGATAGCCAACGTATGTGCAGTACACCACAGCGCTGGCTTTCTCAGTGCTCGCGGCTACGAACCCGGTTATCAGCAGCGTAGTCGCTATTGCGATTGAGAGCTTCATTTTCGCCTCCTCCGCCAAAGACGAATAGTTTCATTAGAAACGATCTTCGCGTTGATCCAGATCAACAGGCCAACTCAGAATAATTTGGATGAGAATGTTGCAGATGCTGTTTGCGAGAAGCCGAATCGTCCTTGGCAAACCGCCGTAATGCGGCCGGCTCAATTTTCGGCTGTCTCGCGGCATACGAAGGAGCGAAGCGCCATGGTCCTCGTGATGGTACTCTACATCGTCATGGTCTGGCTCCTGTTCTCGAAGCTGAAGCTTGTGAAGTGGGGATGGGGGGCCGGCACCATCACCGTTGTCATCGGCGCTTTCATCTTGATGGTCTTCCTTGGCCTGTTCAACTCGCTCACGCCCGCCGGCCGCTTTGTCGTGATCTCTAGGGTGGTCGAGGTCACACCCAACGTCTCGGGCCAGGTCGTAAGCATCCCCGTCCAAGTCAACGCCCCGGTGAAGGCCGGCGCCATCTTGTTCCAGATCGATCCGGCACCTTACAAATACAAGGTCAGCCAATTGGAGGCCTCGCTCGCTCAGGCGCAGCAGCAAGTCAAACAACTCAAGGCCAGCTATGATCAAGCCAAGGCGAACGCCGATGCCTTGAAGCAACAGCTCGTCTACCAGACCCAAAGGTTGGCCGACATTCGGAAGCTCGTCGCAACCGGCTCTCAGGCTGAGTTTCGTCTGCAGGACACGCAGGTGCAGTACGACACCGTGCAATACCAATTGCTCGCAGCGGAAGCCGCAGTAGAGAACGCCCGGCTCGCAATGGAATCCGAGATCGGAGGCGAGAATACCAACGTTGCACAACTCCAGGCTCAGCTCGAAAACGCCCGGTGGGAGCTGGATCAGACCACCATTCGGGCAACGGGCGACGGCTACGTCAGCAGCCTGGCACTGGCGGTTGGCGCTCGGGCATTGCAGACGCGTTCCGAGATGTCATTCATCCTCACCAACGACATCACCATTCTCGCGACGTTCAAACCGAACGCCTTCCAAACAGTGAAGCCCGGAGCAACCGTAAAGCTGGTCTTCGACGATAATCCCGGCGAGATATTCGGGGCGCGAATACTCGAAATCCCTCGCGGCATCGGTCAGGGCCAGATCGCGGTTTCCGGCCAATTAGCACGCGTCGGTTCGATCGGTGGCGCTCAGGGCTACCCGGCGACGATCTCGTTGCCAGATAATCTTGACAAGACGCGGCTGCGCCTCGGGATGCCCGGCAGCGCATGGGCCATCGCCGCAAACGCCGGCCCAATCGGAATGATCACGTCGATTCTCGTCTGGATAAGTTCGTACCTCGCATACTTGTGAGACTCTGCGTAGCTCAAATACACCGACGGCTCCGGCGAGGAATCAAGTCTCCGGTCTAATGACCGCTTTGGAGCGGACATATAGCTGTCTGAGCAGTCTTGGGTGCCACAGGAGTTGCGAATTTTCGCCAAGGGTCACACCTTGGCACGCATTTCAGCCAAGTGGGCGGTGTATGTTGATCCTGGTCAATATTGGAAACGCTGGGAGCGCGATCCTATTGTTACTCAAAAACAAGGGAGGCTTTCATGCGATGTTCGACAGCAGTTCTTTTAGCCCTCGTTGCCGCCGCGCCCATCTCGGCGTCGCTCTCGCCAGCGCGCGCAGCTTCGGAGTGTCCAGCTTCCGGAAGCTTATCGGACTGGGGTATCAATTCGACCGGCTACTTCAACGTCGCTTCTGGTGGAAGCTGCCTGTTTCCAATTCGGATAGCGGGCGTGATGAAAAGCTCGAGCATTTCACAGAAGCCGGCTCACGGCACCCTGAAGAAGCTAAATATTTCGACATTCCAGTACACGGCGAAAGCAGGCTACAAGGGCCCCGACAGCTTCGCCGTGACGGCAACTGGCAAGGGACCGACTGCCTCCGGAACGTCGGTGATCACCATGAACGCGACGGTTCAATAGGACTTCCTTTTTCGCCGATAGACAAAGGCCCACTTCCAACCGGAGTGGGCCGCTTTTGTTTAGCCGAGCACGCGCGAACGGAAACCGCCGAGCACGGCGGGCTGACTGAAATCATCGGTAGTCTGCTGGTAGGCGTAGCCGACGAAGCCGACAAAGACCTGCTTCGACAGGAATTGCGATACGCCCCAGTCGAAATGGAAGTCGATGCCGCTCTGGTACTGCGTAGCGGTAGCCTCGCAGACGTGCTGCCACACCTGCCGTCCATCAAATCCCCATAGAGCCTGCCGCACCAGTCCTGCCCACCAAGCGCGGTTTCCTCCCTTGGAGGCTTTCGGACGACGGCCGCCCGAATATGCCGCGCCATCAATCATGCGGCCGGCATCCGAAACCCTTCACAAAAGCAGACATAGGCGGAGGGCGACGGCACCACGTTCGTCCGTCAGCCCCCGGGGCCGTCCTTCATGATGTAGCCCATCAGGTCGTCGACGTTGTGCTCCAGATCCCGGATGATGTTCTTGACGACGTCTCCGATCGAGATCACGCCCACGACCTTGCCCGCGTCCAGCACCGGCAGATGGCGAAAACCACGCTGAGACATCATGGCCATGCAACTGTCCAGCCGGTGGTCCGGCTTGACCGTCACCGGGTTGCCCGTCATCACCTGGCCCACCGGCGTCTGCTTGGCGTCGAGCCCGGGCAGCAGCACTTTGATGGCGCAGTCCCCCTGCGTCACGATGCCGACCAGCGCGCCGTCGTCGATGACGAGCACCGACCGGACCCGGTTGTCGCGCATCTGGCGCAAGGCTTCGACGACCATGTCGTCGGAACGAACATGGATCACGGCGCCACTCTTCTGCGCCAGCGCGCTTCTTACTGTGCTCATCGATGTCCCCTCCTGGACCCCCGTCCTGCCCCGCCTTGATGGTCCACATGGCAGGATAGTCGAAATATCCGGCTTCGTCAGCGCCGCGCCGATGCCGCGCGCCTGGCCGTGAACCGAACGATGATCGGGGTCACAGGCGGCCCATCGATTCCTGGGATTGCAGAGGCCAGGTCGTCCCCGAGAGCGGAACCGTCGGGTGCCGGCAAGAATGTTGCTCGGCAAAACGCAAGTCGGTCGACTGATGGCGGTCAGGTGGAGCGCTCTGGGTCAAGAGGCGGCGTACTGGAATTTCTCCCCCACGTCCGCGTCGTCCCTGGCAGCGGACATTCGCATTCATTTTGGCCGGCCGCGCGCCGCCTGCCTCCTGTCGTGACGCCCGCCCGCTCATCCAGGCTCCAAGCGCTGTCCCCGCGTCGCGGAAACCGACAGCAGACCGAGCTCTGCCCAATGGCCTCCCCCGGCAGCCACGTCGGCTCGGAAACTCTTCACGAAGCAATTTGAAGGCTTTGACGTGAATGAACATGCGCCCTTAACGAAAACCGGCAAAAATAGGTCGCTGATCTTCACCTACCTGACCACAGTACCGTTTCGAGCTGACGTGAAATCTCGATAGCCGCGTCGCGAGCCGGTCACCGCCGAAGCGAAATCCGAAATGCCTTCACAGAAGAGCAGGCCGGGGTTTGCAACTGCCGCGTGAAGAATTGGTAAGGAAACGTTAAGGAAAATTCGGGGATTTCTGATGATTGCGCCGGAAGAAGAGAGATTGCTGAAGACGTACCTGGTCGAGATGTTCGGCCAGATCAGCAGCATGCGGCGCGAACTCGCCGCTCTTCAAGGCGACGGCAAGGGCAGTTTCGCGACGATGACCGACACCCTCGACGCTATCGTCGAGAATACGGAGACGGCCGGGAACGCGATCCTCGAAAGCATGGAGGCGATCGGCGCCAGCGTCGCGAAGTTGCAGAAAGTCAAAGACCCGACTGCCGCAGCGGTCTGCGACGAGATCGTCGACAGCACGAACAAGGTGTTCGAGGCGTGCGCGTTTCAGGACCTCACAGGGCAGCGGATCACGCGCGTGGTCAAGTCGCTGCAGTTCATGGAGGACCACATCAACAAGCTCGTCCGCATCTGGGGAAAAGAGGAGCTGGCGCGGCTGGCCACCGAGCTTGCTGCCCCAAGCGCCCCGGACTTGATGGAGGGCCCGAAGCGGCCGGGCGTGGCGATTTCCCAGGACGACATCGACAAACTGTTCGCGTGAACGACGGCCAGGCGTGATGCCCGCTCCGCGTCATTGCGAGGAGCAGAGCGACGAAGCAATCCAGGGCCGCGCTAAGGACTCTGGACTGCGTCGCTGCTGTTCAGCCCGGAGACATAGCTTACACCTGTTCGGGGACATAGTTGACAGTTTTGGGGTCGCGCAGATCAATCGATGCGATCTGATGTGCGGCAAAGAAAATTCCGAACTTTCCGTCGGCACTGAGTGGCCGGATAGCCAGCCGCTCACCTCGGAAGGCTTGCGGGACTTTCCAGAGCCGCCCCTCGAAACTGACGTAGGCCTTCGTGCTCGACACGGAACGGATGCTCTCACCCTCGTCGTATTCGACGATCGGAAGCCGGTCTGGCATCGCACGTTGGCTCGGTTGATAGCGGCTTGCCGGCACGTCGAAGTTCAAGGCCTCGTGCGGCCGGTCGAGATTGTAGATGGAGCGCCATCCGTCGAGTGCCCGCTGGACATCGGGAAGATCACGGTAGCGCCTGAAGGCAAACACCTCGGCCTTCAGACTACGGTGGAAGCGTTCGTTCTTGCCGCGGCTCTGAGGATGGTAGGGCCGGCTGTGGATCGTTCGAACGCCGAGCTTCAGAAGCCAGACCGTCAACGCGGTCCAGGGGTCTTCGAGGGTAAATCCCCAGGGGCCACCATTGTCGACGAACATCGCATCCGGCAGTCCATAACGGCGGAACGTCGTCTCCAAATGTCCTTTGACCGTAGAGCCGCGCTCGTTGTCACAAGCCGCCAGGCACAACGAGAAGCGGGAGTGATCGTCCAACGCTGTCAGCGGATGACAGGACACACCGTTCTCCAGCGCACTGTGCCCCTTGAAGTCCACCTGCCACAGCTGATTGGGCGCATCCTTCTCGAACCGCGTGTAGGGCTGTCCGGGCGCGCCTGCAGGCTCGACCACTCGATCGTAGCGGCGCAGGATGGTGTGCACGGTGGATATCGCCGGGACAGCTTGACCATCACGCTCAAGACACCGTGCGAGCTTGCGCGCGCCCCAGGCCGGGTGAGCATCGCGCAATGCGACAATCTGCTGCTCGGTCGCAGCCGCGGTGCGCTCCGGACTTCGATGAGGCCGCCGCGACCGATCCGCCAGCGCCGTGTCCCCAGCGTCATGCCGCTGGATCCATTTGTAGCCCGTCTGAGGGCTGATGCCGAACCGCCGACACAGCTCCCGCCGGTTCGCCCCTTCCTGCTTGGCAAGCATCACAAACTCTCGTCGCTGGTCCATGACAGACACCTCTCGCCACGGCATCGCTCGCCCCTCTGCTTGACGAATCGAGCCGATTTTGAAGTGTCAACCATCTCCCCGAACACCCGTCAGCTATGTCCCCGGGCTGAACACTGCGCTCGCAATGACGGAGCAAACTCACGCGCAGCGCCGTTACGGCCGCAGCGTCTCCATGAACCGCACCGGCTCGCCGGTCGCTGGCGTCAGCAGCTCGCCCTGCCACATCACGCGCTGGCCGCGGACGAACGTGCCGACCGGCCAGCCGGTGACGCGTAGGCCATCATAGGGCGTCCAGCCGGCTTTCGAAGCGACCCATTCGTTGGTGATGGTCTCGCTGCGCTTGAGGTCCACGATGGTGAGGTCGGCGTCGTAGCCGGCGGCGATGCGGCCCTTGCGGGCGATGTTGTAGATGCGGGCGGGGCCGGCGCTGGTGAGGTCGACGAAACGTTGCAGCGACAGCCGGCCGGCATTGACGTGGTCGAGCATGATCGGCACCAGCGTCTGCACGCCGGTCATGCCGGAGGGCGAGGCCGGATAGGTCTTGGACTTCTCCTCCGCGGTGTGCGGCGCGTGGTCGGAGCCTAAGATGTCGACGATGCCCTGGTGGACGCCCCACCAGATGACGTCGCGATGATCGGCCGATCGCACCGGCGGATTCATCTGCGCGTAGGTGCCGAGCCGCTCGTAGCACTCCGGCGCCGCCAAGGTGAGATGATGCGGCGTCGCCTCGACGGTGGCGACGTCCTTGTGGTCGCGCAGATACACGATCTCCTCCTTGGTGGAGATGTGCAGCACGTGGATGCGCTTGCCGGTCTCGTGCGCGAGGGTCACGAGACGTTGCGTGGCGCGCAGCGCAGCCTCCTCGTCGCGCCACACCGGGTGTGAGCGCGGATCGTTCTCGACGCGCAGGTCCTTGCGCTCGTTGAGGCGGTACTCGTCCTCGGCGTGGAACGCGGCACGGCGGCGGATCACCTGGAAGATGCGGCGCAGGCTGTCGTCGTCCTCGACCAGCAGCGAGCCGGTGGACGAGCCGACGAACACCTTGACGCCGGCGCAGCCCTCGGCGCGCTCCAACACCGGGAGCTGCTCGACATTCTCGCGGGTGCCGCCGATGAAGAAGGCGAAATCGCAATGCATGCGATGGCGGCCGGCAGCGACCTTGGCGGTGAACGCCTCCTCGGTCACCGTCAGCGGATTGGTGTTGGGCATCTCGAACACGGCGGTGACGCCGCCCATCACGGCGCTGCGCGAGCCGGTTTCAAGGTCCTCCTTGTGAGTGAGACCAGGCTCGCGGAAATGCACCTGGGTGTCGATCACGCCGGGCAGCACGTGCAGTCCCTTGCAGTCGATGATCTCGGCGGCCGAGGCGGCGCCGAGATCGCCGATCTCGACAATGCGTCCGCCTGACATGCCGATGTCGCGGACGCCCTCGCCGTCCTGATTGACCACGGTGCCGGATTTCAGAATGACGTCGAAGCGCGCGCTCATGAAGCCCTCATAGGATTTCATTCTCCTGACCGCCCCAAGACAGATCGATCATGCTGCGCGCCTGCCCATTTGCTGGCCTCCGGTGGCACGCGAGTCTCGATCTTTAGAATGAAGCCACCGCGCGGCGGCGTTTCAGCCTTGTGGTTTATGCCAGGGCGGCTTACGTTTCAGTGCGGCCTGTCGCAAGAGGTTTTTCGGATGAAGGCGACGTTTCTCGACGACCGGGGCGTGGTCCAGGTCAGCGGCGACGATGCACGCAAGTTCCTCAACGGTCTCTTCACCACCGACGTCACCAAGCTCACGCCTGGCGAGGCCCGGTTCGGCGCGCTGCTGACGCCGCAAGGCAAGATCATCGTTGATTTCCTGGTGGCGCAGGTGCCGGCGACGGACGCCGGCGAGCGCTTGCTGCTCGACTGTCCGCGCGCGCTGGCGCAGGCGCTCACCGACAAGCTCAACCTCTACAAGCTCAGGGCCAAGGTCGCGGTCAGCAATCGCTCCGGAGAGCTCGGCGTGATCGCGGTCTGGGATGGTGCCATCGGCGCCACGCCGGAGCCGAGCTTCGTCGATCCGCGTCATGAGCGCCTCGGCGCGCGCGTCATTGCGCCGCAGGAGGCGCTCGCGGAGATCGCCGCACGGCTCGGCGCCGAGATCGTCGATTCCGACGCCTATGAGGCGCATCGTATCGACTGCAGCGTGCCGCGCGGCGGGCTCGACTTCATGTATGGCGACGCCTTCCCGCACGAGACCAACATGGACCGGCTGCACGGCGTCGACGTCGGCAAGGGCTGCTATGTCGGCCAGGAGGTCGTGAGCCGCATGCATCATCGCGGCACCACGCGCACGCGCGCGGCGAAGGTGCTGCTCGACGGGCCGAGTCCCGAGCCGGGCACGCCGATTCTGGCCGGCGACAAGTCGGTCGGCACCATGGGCTCGGCCGCCGCGCAGAAGGGCATGGCGCTGCTGCGCATCGACCGCGCCGCCGAGGCGTTGGAGGCGGGAACGCCGCTCACCGCCGGCGGCCTCGTTCTGCGCATCGCTGATCCCGACGCGCTGCAGGGCGCGCCGAAACAGACGGTCGCCTGAGCCGGTCTCATGGGTCGCGCTGCTGTCGTCCATCCCGATGGCCTGACGCGCTGCCCCTGGCCGGGCAGCGATCCGCTCTATGTCGCCTATCACGACACCGAGTGGGGCGTGCCGGAATATGACGACCGCGCGCTGTTCGAGAAGCTGATCCTCGACGGCTTCCAGGCCGGGCTGTCGTGGATCACGATCCTGCGCAAGCGTGACAATTTCCGCCGCGCCTTCGATGATTTCCAGCCGGAGAAGATCGCGCGCTACGGCGACAAGAAGATCCACGCGCTGATGAACGATGCCGGCATCGTGCGCAACCGCGCCAAGATCGAAGGGACTATTCTCAGCGCGAAATCCTGGCTCGACATCCAGGACAAGGGTCCCGGCTTCTCCAAGCTGCTGTGGGACTTCATGGACGGCGCGCCCAAGGTCAATCAGTTCAAGACCACCGCGAGCGTGCCGGCCTCGACGCCGCTGTCGATCAAGATCTCGAAAGAGCTGGCCGCGCGCGGCTTCAAGTTCGTCGGTCCCACGATCGTCTATGCCTTCATGCAGGCGACCGGCATGGTCAACGACCATCTCGTCACCTGCTTCTGCCACGAGACCTGCAGCGGCAAGCGCCGCGCCCCGCGCCTCAAGCCTCCCAAATGACGACTGACAAGGCCCCGAGCGGGCACGACCGCGTCTGGCAGCGCATGCTGTCCGGCCGGCGGCTCAACCTCATCGATCCCTCGCCGCTCGATGTCGAGATCGCCGACATCGCCCACGGGCTCGCGCGTGTCGCGCGCTGGAATGGCCAGACCACCGGCGCGCACATCTTCTCGGTCGCGCAGCACACGCTGCTGGTCGAGACGGTGATGCGCGCGCGCAAGCCCAACATCGATGCGAAGCTGCGGCTCGCCGCGTTGCTGCACGATGCACCGGAATACGTCATCGGCGACATGATCTCGCCGTTCAAGGCGGTGCTCGGCGACGGCTACAAATCAGTCGAGAAGCGGCTGCTCGGGGCGATCCACATCCGCTTCGGGCTGCCGGCGGAGATTGCTCCGGAGATCGAGCGCCAGATCAAGGCGGCCGACCGCGGCGCCGCCTTTCTGGAGGCGACCCGGCTGGCCGGCTTCTCGGAGAGCGAGGCGAAGAAGCTGTTCGGTCGCGACCCCGGCCTGCCGGACGCCACCGTGACGGACTATCTGACGCCCTGGAGCGCGGCCAAGGCCGAGAAGCAGTTCCTGACCCGCTTCAACGCGGTGCTGGGGGCATGCTGAGATGCCGCTGACGCCGGACGAGCGCCGCAATGAACGGCTGAAGCTGGCCGCCAACTGGGTCAACACGCTGGCGACGGCCATCGTCACTGCCGGGACGTTCGTGCCGCTTGCCCAGTTCGTCTATGGAGTGCTGCCGCCCAGCACCCCCTCGGGCCTGATCTACGGGTCGGGGGGCGTTTGCATTATCACCGGAGTGCTCATACATTTGCTCGGTCAGTGGATCCTGGGAGGTCTTCGATGACCACGCACCAGCTCGTTGCCCTGAGCTTTCCGCTCCTGACCGCCTTGGCCGTCGCCATCGTGGCCCTGTTCGTGCGCCGTCCCTGGTCCGAGAAACCGGTCGAGATCGCCCCCCAGAACCGTGAGCGGGTGCTCGATCATCTCGAACGGCTCAACGCGGAGATCGAGGGCAAGGCCCATCTGGTCCGCCAGGAGCTGCGGCAGCTCAAGAACACGCGCTGAGGGCTGTCGGCGCACACATGCGCCAGCCCGACGGCTGACATCCAAAACGCGCTTTTGCCCTTGTGCCCCCATTCGTATAATCGGGCGCTCAAAGGCTCGCCATGATCCACGTCTGCTCACTCGCCGCCCTGCCCGAGACCGTGCGCCTGACCGGCGCCAGCCACGTGCTGACCATCATGGCCAATGTCGAGCAGGTGCGGCGACCGGAGACGATCCGCCCCGAGAACCATCTGCGGGTCTCGGTCGACGACATCACCGAGCAGCTTCCTGGCTTCATGGCGCCGAGCGAGGATCACGTCGCCCAGGTGCTGGAGTTCGTGCGCGGCTGGGATCGTGCGGCGCCGCTGGTGATCCACTGCTATGCCGGCATCAGCCGCTCCACGGCGAGCGCCTTCGCCGCGGCCTGCGCGCTCAACCCCAATCGCGACGAGCTCGATATCGCCTGGGCGATCCGCCAGGCCTCGCCGATCGCCTCTCCGAACCGGCTGATCGTCAGCCTGGCCGACAGGGCACTGGGCCGCCAGGGGCGCATGGTGCGCGCGCTGGACGCGATCGGGCCCGGCGCCATGATGGTCGACAGCGCGCCGTTCCGGATTGATCTGGACTGAGTTGCGGCGCTGCGTAGCCGCGTACCGGTGCGCTTTGAACTTATGTTCCACGGTTTGACACAGAGGGAACGACGGCCATCGTGCGGCCCGCCGGAGCGGTTGGCCGATTCGCCGGGGTCCGCAAGGGCTCGCAGCTTCCCTCCACCCGTGACGCCTCCCGGCGGCATCGATTTCAGGATTCCCGCGTGATGTTCGATTGGCCCCTGGATTGGATCGCCCTGCTGGTGGCGTTCGCGGCGCTCGCCTTCGCGCGCCGGACCTCCGACCGATTGGCCGAGGTGCAGGCACGGCTGGCCAAGCTCGAGGCGACACGCCCGATCGCGGTCGCGCCGGTGGTCGCGCCGCCGCTCAGCCCGCTTCAGGAGCCCGCTGAAGCCCCGCCAATGCCGCCCCCATTGCCGGAGGTGACCGAGGCTACCCTGCAGCCGGCGGCGATGGCGAGCGATGCAGCGGCCGAACAGCCGCCGCTCGCGTCGCCGCCACCCGTGCCGCAGCCCGCGGCCGGCTTCGAGGAGCGCATCGGCACCCGCTGGGTGGTGTGGATCGGCGGGCTGACCCTGGCGCTCGGCGGCTTCTTCATGGTGCGCTACTCGATCGAGGCCGGCCTCGTCGGCCCCGAGGTGCGCGTCGCGCTCGGCGCGCTGTTCGCCGCCGCGCTGCTCGCGGCCGGCGAATGGACACGGCGCAAGGAGAGCATCTCGCAGATCGCGGCGCTGCCGATCGCCAACATTCCGGCGATGCTCACCGCGGCCGGCACGGCGGTCGCCTTCGCCACCATCTACGCGGCCTACGCGCTGTACGACTTCCTGCCGCCCGCGATCGCCTTCGTGCTGCTCGGCATCGTCGCGCTGGGCACGCTGGCGGCGGCGCTGCTGCACGGCCCGGCGCTCGCCGGGCTCGGCCTCGTCGCGGCGTTCACGACGCCGGTGCTGGTGTCGACCGGCGAGCCGAACTACTGGGCGCTGTACATCTACCTCGCCATCGTCACCGCCGCCGCGTTCGCGCTGGCACGCGTGCGGCTGTGGCGCTGGCTCGCGATGACCACGATCGGGCTGTCGTTCCTGTGGACCTTGCCCGGACTCGACGCGGGCGTCGAGACGGTGGCGCCGCATGTCTTCCACGTCGCGGCTGGTTTCGCGCTCGCCGCGCTGATCGTGGTCTGCGGCTTCATGTTCGGACCCGCCGCCGAGAACGACGAGGTCGAGCCGATCTCATCCGTCGGCCTGGCGTTTTATCTGCTCGGCGCCATGCTGGTCGTGCTGGCGAGCTTCCATGACGGCCTGGCGCTGATCGGTTTCACGGTGCTGGTCGCGGCGACGCTGGCGGTCGCCTGGCGCGCGCCGAGCGCCGTCGGCGCGGTGGCCGCCGCCGCTGCGACCGTGTTCCTCGTGTTCGCCGAATGGGCGCTGCGCGACAATCCGGACCTGCTGGTGCTGCCCGGCGGCGCGCTGCCCGGGATGGGGCCGAACCCGCTCGGCGCGTCGGTCACGTCGCATCTGGTGACGGCCGCGATCTTCGCGCTGGGCTTCGGCGGCGCCGGCTTCCTGGCGCAGGGCCGCGCGCACAACGCCGTCGTGCCGGTGGTGTGGTCGGCGGCCGGCGTGTTCACGCCGCTGGCGCTGCTGGTCGCGCTCTATGCGCGCATCGCCCATCTCGACCGCTCGATCCCGTTCGCGATCCTCGCCGTCGTGCTCGCCGCCGGCTTTGCCGTCGCCACCGAGGCGCTGACGCGGCGCGAGGAACGTCCCGGCCTCAGTGCCTCGATCGCGCTGTTCGCGACCGGCACGCTGGCCGCGCTGGCGCTGGCGCTGACCTTCGCGCTTGAGAAGGGCTGGCTGACGATCGCGCTGGCGCTGATGTCGCTCGGCACCGCCTGGATCTTCGAGAGCCGGCCGATCCCGTTCCTGCGCACGCTCGCGGCCGTCTTTGCCGGGCTCGTGGTGCTGCGCATCGGCCATGATCCGCGCATCGTCGGCGCCGATGTCGGCACCACGCCGATCGTCAACTGGCTGCTGTGGGGCTATGGCGTGCCGGCGGCGTCGTTCTGGGGCGCGAGCTATCTGATGCGCCGCCATGGCGACGACGCGCCGCTGCGCGCGGTGGAGGCCGCGGCGATCCTGTTCACGACCCTGCTCGCCTTCCTGGAGATCCGCCACGCCGTCAATAACGGCGACATGCTGGCGGTGCCGTCGCTCGCCGAAGTGGGACTCGACGTCTGCGTGGCCCTGGCGCTGGCGATCGGGCTGGAGCGGCTGCGGGAGCGCAGCGGCAGCATCGTGCACAACATCAGCGCCGTGATCCTCACCGGATTCGCCGGCGGCGCCACCGTGCTCGGCCTGCTGCTATTCGAAAACCCGATGATCTCGGACGTCGCGATCAAGGGCGGCCTGCTCAACATCCTGATCCTGGCCTATGCGTTCCCGGCGGTACTGATGCTGCTGTTGTCCTACGCGGTCGCAGGCCGCCGTCCGCCGGCCTATGGCAATACGCTGGCCGCGGGCGCACTGATCCTGGCGCTGTCCTATGTCAGCCTCGAGATCCGCCGCATCTATCACGGCCCCGATCTGACGGCAGGACCGACCAGCGCCGCCGAGCAGTACACCTATTCGATCGCCTGGCTCGCCTTCGGCGTGATGCTGCTCGGGATCGGAATCATCGTGCAGTCGCAGCGCGCGCGCCTGGCATCCGCCATCGTGATCGCGCTGACGATCCTGAAGGCCTTCCTGGTCGACATGTCGGCGCTGACCGGCGTGTGGCGCGCCCTGTCGTTCATCGGCCTCGGGCTGGTGCTGGTCGCGATCGGCTGGCTGTACCAGAAGGTGCTGTTCCGACGGCAGCAGCAGGCGCCGCCGGCTCAGCCGGCGGCGTAGCGCCACGTCGGATTAGGCTGCGCGCACCGACTCCAGGAACGACGCCACTTCACGCTTCAGCCGGTCGCTGTCCGAGGCCAGCGATTGCGCCGCGGCCAGCACGTGCGTGGAAGCCGTACCAGTCTCGGTCGCGCCGCGCTGCACGTCGACGACGTTCACGGAAACCTGCTGCGTGCCCTCCGATGCCTGCTGGACGTTGCGCGAGATCTCCTGCGTGGCGGCGCCCTGCTCCTCCACGGCCGCCGCGATCGCCGACGAGATTTCCGACAGCCGCTCGATGGTCGTGGAGATCGCCCGGATGGCGCCGACCGATTCCTGCGTCGCGGCCTGGATGCCGGACACCTGCTGGCCGATCTCGTCGGTCGCCTTGGCGGTCTGCTCGGCCAGCGCCTTCACCTCGGAGGCGACGACCGCAAAGCCGCGGCCGGCTTCGCCGGCGCGCGCCGCCTCGATGGTCGCATTCAGCGCCAGCAGGTTGGTCTGGCCGGCGATCGTGTTGATCAGCTCGACCACGTCGCCGATGCGCGCCGCCGCCTTGCTCAGTTCGCTCACGCGATCATTGGTCATGCGCGCTTGGTCGACGGCCTCGGTGGCCATGCGGGCGGATTCCTGCACCTGGCGGCTGATCTCGGTGATCGACGACGATAGCTCCTCCGTCGCGGACGCGACCGACTGTACGTTGGTCGAAGCCTCCTCCGAAGCAGCCGCAACCGCGGTCGAGATCTCCTGCGAGCGCGTCGCGGTGGATGACAGCGCGCCGGCGGAATGCTCGAGCTCGGTCGAGGCCGACGACACCGTCTGCACGATCTCGCCGATCGTCGCCTCGAACTGGCGGGTGATATTGTCGACGCGCCGGCCGCGTTCGATCTTGACCTCGGCATCGTGTGCCGCAAGCTCGTCGGCCTCCTTCTTGGCGATCAGCGCCTCCTTGAACACCTGCAGCGTATCGGCCATGGCGCCGATCTCGGTCGGCTCGCCGCGATGCGTCACCTCCGCGCCGAGATCGCCCTTGGCGAGCTCCTGCATCGGCTTGATGATCGACGCAATGCCGGACGAGACGTTCTGCACGAGATAGAAACCGACGGCGACGCCGGCAATGACGGCCGCGACAATGATCGACACCACCAGCCAGATCGCACGCGTGAAGCTCTCGGCTGCCTGCCGCGTCGCGTTGTCGGCACCCTTGTTGTTGAACTCGATGTCCTGGATGAAATACTTGTCGGCGTCGCGCGCGATCGCCGCGGCCGATTTTTCCAGCATTTCGGTGGCTTCGCGCGGGATCTTTCCGACGCTCTTGTTGGATTCGTCCATCACCTGCTTGACCGCGACGACATACTTCTCCCAGGACTGCACCCAGTTGTTGTAGATCGCCCGTTCCTCGGCCGAGGTGATCATCGGCTCGTAGGTCTTGCGGTCCTTGTTGATCGTCTCAAGGATTCCGTTGACGCGCTTCTCCGCGCCCTGCTTGGCCTCGGCCGTCTCCGACATCACATGCGCGCGCAAGGCGATGCGCAGCAGATTGATGTCGGCGCGCAGCTCGCCGATCGCGCGCACGCTCGGCAGCCAATTGGTGGCGATGTCGACCGTGTTGGCATTGATCGACTGCATGCTGGTGACGGCGAGCACGCCGAGCCCGCACATGGTGACGAGCATGAAGGCGATGACCGATATGATCTTCGTACGGATGGACATCTTTGACACGGAGGACCCCAGCTGACTGCGTGGTTCGGCCGCGTTCTGCCAGCGCCAAAGACGGCCCGAACATCCAGGTCTGCGCTGCGCTGCGCGGTCGAGGTCAGAGGATCAGAGGGCTCCGAAAAATCCGAACCCGCATGTCGTCTCTGCCGACCTCATTGGGCGCGAAACAGGCTTATCAGAGGTTAATGCTGGAACCGTAAGATTACTGACAATGCCCATAAAATGATGGCGCGCAGGGATGACACGGTACCGTGAAACCGGCCACCGCCACACCTGGTCTCCCGATACCGCTGAAGGATCGCGTCGAAGCAAGACCTTTGGAGCGCGCACGGGGCAAAGGACGATTGCCGCCACGACCTGCGCCGGCAGGCGGCAGCACCGGAAGACGCTGATCACCGCGCGGATGAATCCGGAGATGAGGTGGGCCGGGCCAGGACCGACGTTCGGCAGCATCACAAGCGACTGAGCACGAGAAGCGTGACGGAGATCGGCGGCGCCGGGGCACGACGCGGAGCCTAGGCCGAACTCCATCAATCCCGACTGACGTGCCCGAGGCGGACGCAGACTTCATCAAAAGGCGCCTGCGCGCAGAAGATTGCCGCCACGGCAAACCGGACTCGAATCCGACGGCCAGCGGCGCAATCCCCCCGGACAGCTAGACCTCAGCCGACCGCTTCGGACACCAGGCGAATCCGGAACACCGGCTGCTTGGCTTCGTCGAGCAGCTCCATCTGCCACTCGGCCCCCTGCTGCAACGACCTCGAGATCCCGCCGATCAGGTCGGAGCAGACAGCCGTCAGCTCGTTCCAGGCGGTTTCCCGGTTGGCGAACTCATAAGGCTGATCAGCCGCGCCAGAATAGCGGCCCTGGCTGATCCGGAAGAAATAAAGCGACATAACGACCCTTTCTCGTGGGCCACCCCCCTGGTTGCAAACTGCACACGAGTCGCTACCGAGGCATGAATTTGAGATTCCGTACGACTACGGCGCAATGACCACTAACGTGCGGTCAGCTCAAAATATTACTCTATGATAATAGGGAACCGGTTTTTCAATGATCGGTGAACTAACAACTAATCGGTCGAGCGACGCAGCTCCGGCGCCGCATCCGACTTCGCGTTATCGGATTTGGTAATTTCAGTCTTCGCGTTTTCGGCCTTCATGTTCTCCGTCTTGGAACTTTCCGCCCTGGCGGCCTTCGCAGCATCTGCCTTCAAGGGGTCCACCTTGCTGCGTTCCACCCGCGGGGTCTCGACCCGTACCGCAACTTCGGTGTGGGAGCCGTCAGCCGCGGGTCCAGCAGCGCGTGCGGCGCGCGGCCGCGCCACGGCGCGCGCCATCAGCATGGTGGCTCCGCCCTGGTGCTGGAAGTCGCAATAGGCGAAGGCGCCGAGCCCGGAGACCGAACCGCGGAAGCTGCGATCGTCCTTCTTGTCGAGGTTGAAGCACGGTTCGAACGGCATGCCCTTGATGGCAGCGCAGACATTCTGGCCGCGAATCTGCAGGGTATTGCCCGGCAGGCGGATGTGACGCACCGGCCCCGAGCCGGAGAACTGCACCGCACCGGCCGCGCCCATGTCGTCAAGAATGCGGCCCGCGCCACGGGTGCCGTCGACGCAGGTGAAGGCGAACACCTTTCCGGCGACGAATTTGCGGGCCTCGTCGGCTGTCATCGACCCCGCCATCGCAGGACCAATCACGGCACCGGCAGTCACGGTCCCCAGCAATATACGCGCGAGCATGCATCAAACTCCCACTTAACCCCACGCAGCGGGTAAGGCGGTATCTTTACCCCATGCTTACCATACCAACCATGGCAACAATGGAGCAGCATGGTTTGAAAAGTCTGAACGTCCTCAGGATATTCTTACCACCGTACGGCCGCGGACCTGGCCGGCGAGGATCTGCGGCCCCAGCGACGCCACCTGGTCCAAGGCGATTTCGTGAGTGATTTCAGCTAGTTTTGCGCGATCCAGATCGGTCGCGAGGCGCTGCCAGGCCGCCTTGCGCGCCGGCAGCGGGCACATCACCGAATCGACGCCGAGGAGGCACACGCCGCGCAAAATGAACGGCGCCACCGACGTTGGCAAATCCATGCCGGAAGCGAGGCCGCAGGCGGCGATGGCGCCGCCATATTTGGTCATCGCCAGCAGATTGGCGAGCGTATTGGAGCCGACGCTGTCGATGCCGCCCGCCCAGCGCTCCTTCGCCAGCGGCTTCGCCGGTCCGGACAGCTCGTTGCGGTCGATGATCTCGGCGGCACCGAGCGACTTGAGATAGTCAGCCTCGGCCAAGCGGCCGGTCGAGGCGATCACATGGTAGCCGAGCTTGGCGAGCACAGCCGTCGCCACCGAGCCGACGCCGCCGGCCGCGCCCGTCACCACCACCGGCCCGCTCGCCGGCGTCAGCCCGTGCTTCTCCAGGGCGAGCACCGCAAGCATCGCGGTGAAGCCGGCGGTGCCGATCGCCATCGCGTCCCGGGCCGACAGCCCCTGCGGCAGGCCGACCAGCCAGTCGCCCTTGACCCGCGCCCTCTCGGCATAGGCGCCGAGATGGGTCTCGCCCATGCCCCAGCCGGTGCAGATCACGGCATCTCCCGGCTTCCAATCGGGATGGCTGGACTGCTCGACCGTGCCGGCGAAATCGATCCCCGCGATCATCGGGAAGCGGCGCACCACCGGCGCCTTGCCGGTCAGCGCCAGCCCATCCTTGTAATTCAGCGCCGACCACTCGACCTTCACGGTGACGTCGCCGTCCATCAGTTCGGCTTCATCGAACTGCGTCAGCGTCGCAGTCGTTCCCTTGTCCGCCTTGTCGATCCGGATCGCCTTGAACGTTCCCACAGCCGCACTCCCTGCACTTTCTTCGTCTCGCGCCATGTTTAGCCGATCGGATCGGCCGCGCAACTCACGTCGCGGGAACGGCGCGCGCCACCGGCTTCTCGACGATCGGCAGGTTGATCAGCGCCGACAGCACGCCGAACAGGATGGAGAGCCACCAGATCGGGGTATATGAGCCATAGCGCTCGAACACGAGGCCGCCGAGCCAGACGCCGAGGAAGCCACCCACCTGGTGGCTAACGAAGGCGAAGCCATAGAGCGTGGCGAGCCAGCGTGTGCCGAACATGATCGCGACCAGCGACGAGGTCGGCGGCACCGTGGAGAGCCAGGCGAGCCCGGAAACCGCGCCGAAGGCGATCGCGGAAGCCGCCGTGACCGGGAACGAGATGAAGGCGAGCGTCGCCAGCGCACGGGTGAAATAGATGAAGGACAGGATGTAGCGCTTCGGCAGCCGGCTCTGCAGCCAGCCGACACTGAGCGAGCCGATGATGTTGAACAGGCCGATCGCCGCGATCACCCAGCCGCCAACCTGCGCCGAAAGGCCGCGATCGACCAGGAACGCCGGCAGGTGCACGGTGATGAAGGCGAGCTGGAAGCCGCAGGTGAAGAATCCGAGCACCAGCAGCACGTAGGAGCGGTGGCCGAACGCCTCCATCAGCGCGGTCGTGAACGACTGCTGCTCGGCCTCCGACGGCTTGGCCTCGGCTGCCGGCGGCGTCGCCACGGCGAGCGACAACGGCACGATGAACAGCATCAGCGTTGCGAACACCATCAGCGCGCTCTGCCAGCCGAACTGGTCGATCAGCGCGACGCCGAACGGAGCGAACAGGAACTGGCCGAGCGAGCCGGCCGCGGTGCCGGCGCCGAGCGCGACGCCCCGGCGCTCCGGCGGCAGCAGCTTGCTGAAAGCCGACAGGATGAGATTGAACGAGCAGCCCGACAGGCCGAAGCCGACCAGCACGCCGGCGCCGATGTTCAGCGACAGCGGCGAGCTGGAATAGCGCATCATCAGCAGGCCGCCGGCATAGAGCAGCGCGCCGACACAGATGACGCGCATCACGCCGAAACGATCGGCGATCGCGCCGGCGAGCGGCTGACCGAGTCCCCACAACAGGTTCTGCACCGCCACCGCGAGGGCGAACACGTCGCGTCCCCAGGCGAATTCACGGCTCATCGGCTGCACGAAGAAGCCGAGGCTGGAGCGCGGACCGAAGCTCAGCAGCGCAATGGCGCAGCCGCACACGATGATGACCACCGGTGTGCGCCAGCCCTGATTGCGGGACACCGTACCGAGATCGCCTGCCTGTACCGACATCAGTGTCCTCCCCTGCCGCGGTCGCCGTCCGCCGCGCCTCTCCGGTTAATGCATTTGCATTGAACTCCCAAGCTCAAAAGCGGAACCCAGTCATGAAAAATTTCGATGCGGCGGCCAGCCATGAGCAGGTGTCATCCGAAGCGAGTTCCGGCAGCGGAACTCGCTCATGCGTCTTTGTCCCCGCGCGAAAACGTCCTGATGCGCGAGTCGCAAACGACGATTCATCCTGTGCGGGAGCGATCTTCAGAACGGCCGCTATTTGTCGCCAAACACCGATAAACAGCGAAGGAAGTCTCTGAAGAAGAACTAACAGGTACCGCGGTACACATGCGCACGGAATGTGGAATTTGGACAGCACATGGACCACGATCAGATCGAGACATCCGGCCACGTCGTGATCGTCGGTGCCGGAGTTGCCGGACTGTTCTGCGCGCTGAAGCTCGCCCCGCAGCCGGTCACGTTGATCTCCGCGACCTCATTGGGTGAGGCCTCGTTCGGCACGACGATGCAGGCCGACATCGCCGCAGCGGTGTCATCCGGCGACAGCCCCGATACCCATGCCGCCGACATGATCGCTGCGGGTGGCGGCCTGGTCGACGCGACGGCGGCGCTGGCGCTCGCGCGCGATGCCTCGGCTGCAATCGAGGACCTGGTCCGTCTCGGCGTGGCATTCGATCGTGATCACGGCGGCAGGCTCGCGACGTCTCGTGCGGCTGCGCACGCCGCGCGACGGATTCTCAGCGTTCGCGGGGACTTCACCGGACAGGCGATCATCACCGCGCTGTCGCAAGCCGTGCGCGCTACGCCCTCGATCCGCATCATCGAGGGCCATGTCGCCGACGCGCTGCTGACGGAAGACGGCGCGGTGCGTGGCCTGCAACTGCGGCCGACCGATGACGACGCGGCCGCGCCGATGCTGATCGCGGCGCCGGCAATCGTGCTGGCCACCGGCGGCATCGGCCGGCTGTTCGCGGCGACCACGAATCCGCCGCACGCCACCGGCATCGGCCTCGCCATCGCCGCGCGCGCTGGCGCGGTGATTGCCGATCCGGAGTTCGTGCAGTTTCATCCGACCGCGATGATGACCGGTCACGATCCGGCGCCGGTTGTGAGCGAGAGTCTGCGCGGCGCCGGCGCGATCCTGATCAACCGGCGCGGCCAGCGTTTCATGCTGCCGCGCCATCCGCTGGTCGATCTTGCCCCGCGCGACACGGTGGCCCGCGGCGTCATGGCCGAGATCATCGCTGGACGCGGCGCTTTTCTCGATGCGCGCGACGTGCTCGATGACGACGTCGCCGAGCGCTATCCGATGCTGCATCGGGCCTGCGTCGCCGCGGGGCTCGATCCGACCCGCCAGCCGATTCCAGTGGCGCCGGCGGCGCATTTCCACATGGGCGGGATCGCGGTCGACGCGCAGGGCCGCAGCTCGATCGAGGGGCTCTGGGCGGCAGGTGAAGTCGCCGCGACGGCAACGGATGGCGCCAACCACATCGCCGGCAACGCGCTGCTCGCGGCGCTGGTGTTCGCCCGGCGGATTGCCGACGACATCTCCGGCCGGACGTTGACCGCGTCCTCCACCCTGCAGCACGTTGCATTCGCCGATCCGGCCGGATCCTGCGCGGGCGCAGCGAAGGTGTCGCTGCGCGAGATGATGACGAGCCAGCTCGGTGTCATCCGCGACGAGGAGAGGCTCGCCGAGGCCATCGCCGCGATTGCCAGGATGGAGCGCGACGCCGGCAGCCCGAGGCTGCGCAACATGGCGAGCGCCGCGCTGCTGATCGCCACCGCGGCCTGGAGCCGGCGCGAGAGCCGCGGCGCGCATTGCCGCGCCGACTGCCCCGCGGAGAATCCGAGTTTCGCGCAGCGGACGATGACCACATTGGCCGTTGCCCGCGAGATCGCCGACGAGCTCGCGGCACGGCCGACGGCGCGGCAGTCGCGGCCGTTGAGCGCGTAGCAAGAGCTGATCCGACTGCGTCACGACGGAGCTCGGCAGTCGCGTTTTCACCGTCATTCGTGATCACCGTCATTCCGGGTTCAGGGCCTGCGGCCTTGTCCCGGAATAACGGTGTTCATGACGAAGCAGCCATCGTCGCCCAATACAGATATTACGACTCGTTGTTATTTGCTGCCTCGCCGGTATTTGGGGGCAGGCACGATGTAATTAGTGCGTGCCGTGTCGGCCGCGTGCATCCCTTGATCCGCGGGCGCTGGACGAACAAATCGGCCGTACCGTTGCGCTGGTGCTCGTAGTCATCACGCGCACGATCTGAGCGGCCCTCGCCAATGAGTTGGACGAGGCCTTTCGTCGAAGCAGATCACCGGCTGACGCTGATGCGACTCGCCGCACGGATCGAGCACATCCTCTACGCGCGCGACTAATTCGCATCGATCTGTGGGTATACGCCACATGCTCCTGCGCCATGGTTTCAGATCGTTCTCGGCCAGACGCCGCCGCACTATCTCGTGCGCCCCGGCGCCGACGGCATTTACCAGCACCAACTAAATGGCTGGACAGGTTCGCCATGATTTCGGCAAAAGAACCGCGGAACCTGTACAAATAAGAAAAAGAGATGGTCGAAATTTAGCGGTGCTCAAGTAGTAGCGCGCGTTTTGTCCGTCCTGCTGACGAGGAAATGGGAATTCACGGCTGCCAGATCGCCGATTCACCGCTTGGCATGGCCATAGATTCGGTCATCGGTCTCGCCGCCGGTTTGGAAGCTGAGTCGCCGAGCAGAAAGGCGCCAAACGGTCCAGGGAGTGTTGCGGGGCGACGCGATGGCGCGTGTCCGCAGGAGTAGTTGAGGATGAGTTCCTTATTGCGGAGTAGCGGATCGCGGATCACCGTGGGTGATGCGCAGAGCGAACGTTGGCGCCCGGCAAAGCCTGCCGCTTTGTCCAACAGCCTCGCGCATGCGACGTCTGAGCCTGATGAGGATGCGGCCACCGATCTCTCCCGGCCGTGGTGGCAAACCGCTTCAGCGGTTGACGATGCGCCGATGCCAATGGCGCCAGCAGAAGCGGACCGATCCTGGCAGATCCCTTCACTCGATCCCGTCGTGATGCCTCCACCTCCGCCCGAACGGCTCGAATTCGATTCTGTTTTCCGGTTCGGTGCCGCAGCGGCCGCGCTTGCGTGCCTCGCGTTCTTTGCGGTGCGCATCATGGAGGCTCCGAACATTGAAACAGTTACGAAGTCTGAAGCGACCGCTTCATCGTCTCCCCGAAACTTCGGGACGGCGGGGAAATCGAAATCCGATGACGGCCAAGCATCGCTGGACGCCGCGGCGCACACGATCGGACGGGCCGATTCGATCGTGGCGTCGGTCCCGATCGTCAAGCCGGCTCCGGGCGGAGGCGAGACCCCGCAGTCAATTCCGCCGAAAGCATCTCGGACCATCGCGACCAGGAGCCCTGCACCGGCGGCCGCGTCTGCGCTGACCAAGAACGAGATCAGCGAAATGCTGAAGCGCGGACGCGATCTCATCGGCGCGGGCGACGTTGCGAGTGCCCGCCTGATCCTGGCGCATGTCGCGGAAGCGGACGCCGAAGCATCACTGACGCTGGCCGGCACCTATGACCCCGCGATCTTGTCCAGCCTGAAAGCCGTTGGCGTCGCGCCCGATCCGGCCAAGGCCCGCGCCTGGTACGCGAGAGCCGCCGAACTCGGGTCACTCGAGGCTCGACGGCGGCTCGAGTGACCCGGGCTTCGAAACCGGGTGATCCAGCGCGGTCTCACGCCGGTCGCTGCGCAGGAATTGCGGCGGGGCGCGGACCGCCGGATCCTGGTCGATGGTGTCGTGCGGGCGACGCGCGTCCCCGCAAAGTGTTGTGTTGCGTGATGAGGTCCATGATGGGAATGTTTGATCGTCTGTTGCAACCGGCCTTGTCGTCAGCGCCCCGTGGTCCTCGGCTGCTTGGCGCGCCGGGTTCTCCGACCGTGGCGTTGCTCCTCGTGCTTGCCGCCGTGCCAGGCCTGGCGCGTGCTGCCGAGGGCGAGATCCGGATCGGCAATACCACGCCCTACAGCGGGCCGGCGGCCGCCTACGGCAGCGTGAGCAAGGTCATCTCCGCCTATTTCCAGAAGGTGAATGACGAGGGCGGGATCAGGGGCCGCAAGATCACCTACATCTCCTATGACGACGGCTATAATCCGCAGAAGACGATGGAGCTGACACGACGGCTGGTGGAGGAAGACAAGGTCGACGTCATCTTTGCGAGCGTTGGAACAGCGACCAGCGCGGCGGTGCGGCCTTATCTCAACGCGAACAGGATACCGCAATTGTTCGTCGGCTCCGGCGCCTCGATCTGGGATCAGCCTCGCGACTATCCTTGGACCATGGGAGCGCAACCCAGCTACCAGATTGAAGCTCATATTCACGCGCAATATCTGCTCGAGCAACATGCCGGTGGCGCGCGCATCGGTGTGCTTTATCAAGACGACGAGTTCGGCAAGGACTATCTGAAGGGTTTGAAGGACGGGCTCGGCGGCAAGCTGCCGATCGTCGCGGAAGCGGCTTACGCGGTCACCGATGCCGACATCAATCAGCAGATCGCGAAGCTGAAGACCGCCGGAGCCAACATCCTGGTCGACGTCAGCACCCCGAAATTCACGGTGCTCGCGATCCGCCGCCTCGCCGAGCTCGGCTGGAGACCCGAGCACATCATCCCCACGGTTTCGGATTCGGTTGCCACCGTGCTGCAGCCTGCAGGCCTGCAGAACGCGGAAGGACTGCTTTCCGCCACCATCCTGTACGAGGGCGGTGTGCAGGGCGGCGATCCCGGCTTCGCCGAGTGGTCCGCGTTCATGGATCGCTACGCGCCTGCGATCAGCAAGAACAACAGCTTGGGAATCGTGGGCTACGCGCTTGCCAACCTGATGGTTGCGGTCCTGCGCAATTGCGGCGACGACTTCTCCCGCGACAACATCATGAGGCAGGCGCGTTCCTTGAAGGGGACGCCAATTCCCATGTTGATTCCCGGGATCGTCGCCAATACCAGCGCCAGCGACCACGCGCCGATCGAGCAGATGCAGATGAAGCGTTTCGTCGATGGCCATTGGGAACGGTTCGGGCCTGTGCGCAGCGGAATCGACCCGGGTGCGGTCAGCGATTCCTTCAAGGCGATCTTCCGCTATGCCTCGGCCAAGCGCGATCTCGCGAGCCAGCTCAACGCCAATACGGTGAGCCTGATGACGGGCTCGTATGGCAGCACCTATTCCCAGATGGGCGCCGACGTCGCCTCGGTCCTCAATGACGGCATCAACCTGCGGGTCATGCCGGTCCTCGGCAGCGGCTCGGTTCAGGCGGTGGCCGACATCCTCATGCTCAAGGGCGTTGACGTGGGAATCGTGCGCAAGGACACGCTGTCCTATCTCGAACGCAAGGACTTCGCGAGCAACATCCGCAATCAGCTCGTCTACGTCACCAAGATGTTCAACGAGGAAATGCATGTTCTGGCACCGCGATCGATCCGCACCATGCGGGAGCTCGACGGCAAGACCGTTGCGGTCGACCTGCCGGACGGCAGCACCTTCGTGACCGCGATCAACGTGTTCGAGCGGCTCGCGATCAAGCCGCATCTGCTCTATATCGAGCCGCGCATCGCGCTCGAAATGTTGCGCAAGGGGGAGATCGACGCGATGATTGCGGTCGACGGCAAGCCGGTGCCCTGGCTCAGCCAGATCACGGATGCCAATCTGCATCTCGTCCCGGTCGGCTACGACAAGACCTTGCGCGAGGATTACCTTCCATCCAAGCTCACCGCGGACGACTACCCCAACCTGATCTCCAATTCCGAGTCGGTGGAAACGATCGCAGCAGAGGCAATCCTGGCGTCGTATAATTGGCAGCCGGGAAGCGACCGCGATCGCCGGCTGTCGCTGCTGGTCGAGTCGCTGTTCTCGCGCATGTCGCAGCTGCAGCGGCCTCCCTTCCATCCGAAATGGCAGGAGATGGCGCCGCGCGCGCCGGTCGCCGGCTGGACCAGGTTCCGGGCCGCGCAGGAATGGCTCGATGGGACGACACGGATTCCGGCCGCCACTACGGCCACCGTTAAACCGTCGAAGCCGGTCGCGGCCGCCGCACCGTCCCCGCGCATTCCTGTCACGGCAAAGCCGGCGGCCGCAACGCCGCCGGACCAGGCGCGCCAGACCGAGTTGTATCGCCGCTTTCTCGAGTGGAATGCGACGCGTCGCTAGATGATTAGCGCCGCGTCCAGTTCGGATTGCTCTCGGCCTCGCTCTTGGCGGCCTCGGTGAGCTCGGCCGAAATGGCCGCGGTCTGCTGCGGCGTTCCCCAGCTCGGCGCATCGCTGCCGTCGCCCCACTTCTTCGGCCGATAGAAGGTGTGAACGCCGAACTTGTACATGCGCTTCATCTCGGCGACCCAGGACGGCCGCACCCAATAGGCATGATAGTGGGTCGATTTGCCGACTTCCGGCAGCCAGATCAGCCCGTCCAGCATGGCCTTCGCGATCTTCCTGGCGCGATCCCACATCTCGGGCTCGCGGATCACATCCGGATTGTTGTCGCAGGCGAAGGTGAACTGGCAGGCGAAGTGGCGGTATTTGTTCTGGTAGACGACGCCGCACACCGTCGTCGGATAATAGCCGGAGAACGCCCGGTTCAGCACGACCTGCGCCACGGCCATCTGGCCGCGCACCGCCTCGCCGCGGGATTCGAAATAGATCGCTTCGGCAAGGCACTTCTCGGACTTGAAGCGCGCCTTCTCGTCCGTGAGCCCCAACCGTTCGGCCGGAGTCCTGTCGCGCTGATTGTCGGCGTTGACCTCGCCTTTCGGCGCGATGCTCTCGCCGCCATTGCCGGCCTTGGCCGCATCGTCCGCCGGCGATGACAGCACCGCCATCGGCTTGAGGTCCGGATCCGGCATCACGATCAGCGGCGCCTCGCCCGGCAGCCATGTCTCCATGGTGCCGGCAGCACCGCCCAGCGACGACGTGCCGAAATAGAGGTTGGACGTCTTGATGTTGAGGCCGTCATAGCTGACGGCGCCGTCCACCCGGATTTGATCGGCTGCAGGCTTCAGTTCGCCCGATGGCTGGATCTCGGACTTCGCCGCGTCGTACTGCACGAGCGGCGGCGCGCTCAGCGCCTCCTGCAATTCGGGATCGAGTGCAGAACGCTGCGAGAGCGGCGCCTGCGGCGGCGCTTCCGTCGTCTTGGCGCCGAACACCGAGGAATTCGAATCCGGTTGTGTCGATGGCGTGGGTGCGGGCTCGGAGGGCGCCGGCTCGACGGGCGCGGCCGATTCGGTCGGCTGCGCCGACGGCGTCGGGGGACGCACGACGAGACGATCGCCCTTCAGTGTGCGATCGACCTTGGGAAAGTCGGAGGCCTGATAGCGCGGCGGAACCTGCAGCGCCGGATTGCGCGGCGTCGATCCGGTGATGTCGAGATCGCGCCCATCGAGGCTTGCGAGGCGGATGCTCACCGCCTGCGGCGCCGAGGTTCCGATCGGACGACTGAAACTATAGGTGGCGAGCTGAATGGAGGCCGCAGCCGAGAACACACGCTTCTGCCAGCGTTCGGCGACGCCCGGCTGGCGGGCGAGCAGAGAAGCGATGTCTTGATACCCGGTCTCTGTCGGCATCAGAGCGAAGACGCAGAGACCGAGTCCGAAGGACGCAAATCGCGCGCCCTTCGGATCGGGACGCAGAACTAACATCGATACGCTCAACGCAACGCTTACTGGATCGACCGAACGACAGTGCTTCCGTGCAATTCGATCTTCTCTCTTCGTATCGGGTTTAGGTTGCCGAGGAGTTAATCCGCGTTGCAATTGTGAAACAGGCAAGCGGGGAAGTTGCAGAGCGCCGAGCGATCGAGATGCTTGGTAAACGGCGCACCGACGAGAACGGGTGAACATTCAGTCAACAGATGCGGTGAATGAAAATCATCTGCACATCATGAGGCGGAGTGTTCCATCGGCCTGCGACGTTCGCTCTCTCCACTCGTCATTCCGGAGCGCCCCCGGAATGACGGCAGTGGTGGAGAAGAAGTGCACCTTGCGTCACGTGCGCGCCGCATCGCGACGAACCCTCACCAATGAAAAAGGCCGGCAACATGTGCCGGCCTTCGTCAGATCAGATCGATCGCAGCAGGATCAGGCTTGGCTCGCGATCTCCTTGCCGAGCGCGGATTGCGCAGCGGCCAGGCGGGCGATCGGCACGCGGTAGGGCGAGCACGACACATAGTTCATGCCGACCTTGTGGCAGAACGCCACCGAGGCGGGATCGCCGCCATGCTCGCCGCAGATACCGACCTTGAGGTTGGGTCGGGTGGCACGGCCGCGCTCGACGCCGATCTTGACCAGCTCGCCAACGCCCTCGCGGTCGATCGAGATGAACGGATCGATCTCGAGGATGCCCTTGGCGACGTAAGCGCCGAGGAAGCTGCCGGCGTCGTCGCGGCTGATACCGTAGGTCGTCTGCGTCAGATCGTTGGTGCCGAACGAGAAGAACTCGGCGGCCTCGGCGATCTGGCCGGCCATCAGGGCTGCGCGCGGCAGCTCGATCATGGTGCCGACCTGGTACTCCAGCTTGGCGCCGGTCTCGCGGATCACGGCCTGCGCCATCGCGTCGATGCGCGCCTTGACCAGGTCGAACTCGGCCTTGGTCGCGATCAGCGGCACCATCACCTCGAGGCCGACGGCCTCGCCGGTGCGCTTCTCGGCCTCGACCGCCGCCTCGAAGATCGCGCGCGCCTGCATCTCGGCGATCTCCGGATAGGCGATCGCGAGACGGCAGCCGCGGAAGCCGAGCATCGGGTTGAACTCCGACAGCTCGCGGGCGCGATCGGCCAGGCGGCGCGGATCGGTGTTCATCGCGCGCGCGACTTCCTCGACCTCGGCCTGGGTGTGCGGCAGGAACTCGTGCAGCGGCGGATCGAGCAGACGGATCGTGACGGGAAGCCCCTTCATGATCTCAAACAGCTCGACGAAGTCGGCGCGCTGCATCGGCAAGAGCTTGGCGAGCGCGGCGCGACGCTCCTGCTCATCCTCGGAGAGAATCATCTCACGCACAGTGCGGATGCGGGTCTCCTCGAAGAACATGTGCTCGGTGCGGCACAGGCCGATGCCCTCGGCGCCGAACTTGATGGCGGTGCGCGCATCCTCCGGCGTGTCGGCGTTGACGCGCACGCCGGTCTCGCGCACGGCGTCCGCCCAGCCCATCAGGGTGCCGAACTCACCGGACAGCTCCGGCTCGATCATCGGCATGCGGCCGGCCAGCACCTGGCCGACGGAGCCGTCGATGGTGATGACGTCGCCGGTCTTGAAGGTGCGCCCGCCGATGCTCATCGTGCCACGGCCGTAGTCGACGCGGATGGTGCCGCAGCCGGAGACGCAGGGCTTGCCCATGCCGCGCGCGACCACGGCGGCGTGCGAGGTCATGCCGCCGCGCGTGGTCAGGATGCCCTCGGCAGCATGCATGCCGTGGATGTCCTCCGGCGAAGTCTCGATGCGGACCAGGATCACCTTGCGACCGTCGGCCTGCAGCTTGGTGGCCTCGTCCGAGGAGAACACGATCTCGCCCGATGCCGCACCGGGCGAGGCCGGCAGGCCGGTCGCGACCACATCGCGCTTGGCGGCGGGATCGATGGTCGGGTGCAGGAGCTGATCGAGCGAGGCCGGGTCGACGCGGAGCACGGCGTCGTTCTCCGAGATCAGGCCCTCATTGGCGAGTTCGACCGCGATGCGCAGCGCCGCCTTGGCGGTGCGCTTGCCGCTGCGGGTCTGCAGCATCCACAGCTTGCCGCGCTCGACCGTGAACTCCATGTCCTGCATGTCACGGTAGTGCTTCTCGAGCAGCGTGTAGATCCGCGTCAGCTCCTTGAACGCGTCGGGCATCGCGACTTCCATCGACGGCTTGTCGGAGCCGGACTCGACGCGGGCGTCCTCGGTGATGTCCTGCGGGGTGCGGATGCCGGCGACGACGTCCTCGCCCTGCGCGTTGATCAGGAACTCGCCGTAGAGCTTGCTCTCGCCGGTCGAGGGATTGCGGGTGAAGGCGACGCCGGTGGCCGAGGTGTCGCCCATGTTGCCGAACACCATGGCCTGGACGTTGACGGCGGTGCCCCAGGATTCCGGGATGTCGTGCAGCTTGCGATAGGTCACCGCGCGCGCGTTCATCCAGGATGAGAACACCGCGCCGATGGCACCCCACAGCTGGTCGTGCGGGTCCTGCGGGAAGTCCTTGCCGGTCTCGTGGGCGACGGCGTCCTTGTACTTGCCGACCAGCATCTCCCAGTCCTCGGAGGAGAGGTCGGTGTCGAGCTGATAGCCCTGGGTGTCCTTGAAGCTGTCGAGGATGTCCTCGAAATGATGGTGCTCGAAGCCGAGCACGACATCCGAATACATCGTGATGAAACGGCGATAGCTGTCGAAGGCGAAGCGGCGGTCGCCGGACAGCTGTGCCAGCGCTTCCACCGTCTGGTCGTTGAGGCCGAGATTGAGCACGGTGTCCATCATGCCCGGCATCGAGGCGCGGGCGCCGGAGCGCACCGAGACCAGCAGCGGGTTCTCCGGATCGCCGAATTTCTTGCCGGTCAATTTGCCGATGTAGTCGAGCGCCTTGTCGACCTGCGACTGCAGCTCCTTCGGGTAGGTCTTGTCGTTGGCGTAGAAGTAGGTGCAGACCGAGGTCGGGATGGTGAAGCCCGGAGGCACCGGCAGGCCGAGATTGGCCATCTCGGCCAGATTGGCGCCCTTGCCGCCGAGCAGGTCGCGCAGGCCGGCCTTACCTTCGGCCTTGCCGTCACCGAAGGTGTAGACCCACTTGTTCGGCTTGATCGCGGTGACCGCGCTCTTGGCCGGGGCCTTGGCGGCCGACGCCTTCGCGGCCTTGGCGACCGGCTTGGCAGCCGTTTTGGCCGGCTTCTTCGGAGCGGTTTTCACTGGCGCTTTCGGTGCAGACCTGGGCGCGACCTTGGCCGGGGCCTTGGCCACGGGCTTCGACGCCGTCTTGAGCGCCTTGCGCGGTGGAGCGAGTGCTGCGGTCTTGGCCTTGCCGGGCTTGGAAGGCTTTGATTTCGCTGTAACTTTCTTAGACTTCGCTACCGCTTTGGCCATGAGGTGCTTCGATCCGCAAATGGGAGGAGAAATCGCGCGCCTTACACCACTTTGGGCGCTGCGGCGCAAGCTCGGGGGTTCCCGACCTTGGGACTAGAACCTGGGACTAGAAGTGGAGCCACTTCAGCAGGCCCATGCCGATCAGGCCGTTCAGGATGAGGAAGATCGCGACGATCAGGTTCAAGAGGCGCGGCATGATAAGGATCAGGACGCCGGCGATCACGGACATGATCGGCGAGATATGGGCAACGGTCAGGGTCATCGACGAGCTCTGAATGATTGAAGGACGAGGCTGGGGCGATTCGATTTGGCCGGACTTTATCCTGGCCCATCGTGGCGGAATAGGAGACGCACGGCACGAGTTCCGGTTCCCCCACCGCTGGATCTGCCGCAAAAATGCCGCCGGTTCCACGTGGCGTTGCGCGGAACGATGACCTGTTGCCGGCATTGGGAGCAGATGCCGGCGCGCGCCGGTCTCTCTCAGCGATCAACAGCTCAGGAGTCCCGTCCATGCGAACCCATCTCACCCTTGCCGCCCTCGTGGCCGCACTCGTGATTCCGGCGGCCGCACAGGCGCAATCCTACACCACGGGCGTCGGCCGCAGCGTCGTGGTCGAGGAGGACGCTCCAGTGATCACGGTCGAGCGACGGCCGGAGTTTCGCGAATATGTCGTCCGCGAGCGTGTTCCCAACTATGTGATCCCCGATCGCGTCGTTGTTGGCACCGTGCTGCCAGAGTCCGGTGTTACATATTACGACGTCCCGCAGCGCTTCGGTGCGACACCTTACCGTTACACCGTGGTCAACGGCGAAACTGTTCTGGTCGAACCGCGATCCCGGCGGATCATTCAGGTTGTTGAGTAGTTATAGAGCTGCATTTGGTCGCCAACGCCCCCGCAAGCGGCCAGATGTGAAAGGCCCTGCCCGGTTCCCCCCGCCGGGTGGGGCTTACTTTTTTCGCCGTCATCGCAAGCGTCGCGACGCGATCCAGGGCGACCGACGCCGCGTGCTGTGAGCCAGGGCGCAGTTTGCGCTCAGGCAGCCGTCTTCACCACCAGGCGATGGATGACCTTGCCCGAGGAGGCGCTGACCACATCCTCGTCGAGCAGGCTCGTATCAGCTTCAAAGAGTGCGCGGATGGTTGCGAGGTCGACCACCGCATAGAGCCGGCCGTGGGCATCGCGCTGATCGGCCCGCTCCGTCACCCGCCAGCTCAGATACAGGACGCCACCGGGCTTCGTGATCGCGCGCATCCGCCGCACTGACGGCACCACGTCGCTGCGATCGAGATGCATCAGCACGGTCTCGCACAGCACGTTGTCGAAGCTTGCATCTGCGATGTTGGCGAGAGCGGGCAGTTCGGCACGCGTGAACGACGCGTTCGGATAGCGCGTGCGCGCTTCAGCCAACAGTCCCTCCGACGCGTCGAAACCTTCCGCAGGATACCCGTTGGCATTCAGCCAGCCGACCTCGCGGCCGCTGCCGCAACCGACGTCGGCGGTGCGGCCACCGGCGATGAAGAAGCGGAGGATGATGTCGTGCAGATCGGCCGGTGCCGGCTGCGCGTGCCAGTCGGCGGCAAACGCCGCCGCCCCATGATCATAGGCGGCGAGCGTCACACGATCCATCCTCAGCCCTCGATCTTGGAGAAGTCGGCAACGGCGCGCGTGGCGCTGCGGATTTCGTTCAGGAGCTTCAGCCGGTTTTCGCGGCTCTTGGCGTCGTCGTCATTGACCTTGACCTTGTCGAAGAACGCATCGACCGCCGGCCGCAGCTTCGCCATCGCGCGCATCGCTGCGGCGAAATCCTCCTTGGCGACGGCTGCACCCGCTTCCGCAGAGACCTCGCCGATCGCCTTCGCCAGCGCCTTCTCCTCGTCGAGCTTGTAGAGCGCGGCATCGGGCGCTCCGTCGAACTTGCGCTTGTCCTTCTTCTCCTCGATGGCGAGGATGTTGGACGCGCGCTTGGTGCCGGCGAGCAGGTTCTTGCCGTCGTCCGTCTCGAGGAATTTTCCGAGCGCCTCGACGCGGCGCACGACCATCAGCAGGTCATCCTTCATCTCCTCTTCCGGCGGAGGCTCACGATCCAGGGCCTCCTGGCTGCCGGCTGCTTCGATGAGATCGAGTTTGGCTGCACCACTTCTCACGGCATCCGACCGCCACCAAGGGGAAGGTGATGTCGCGAAAACGGCATCGACAAGATCGTGCCGGGCGCCTTGCTCACGAAGTTGCACTTTCAGACGGTCGGCGAAGAATGAGATGAGATCGACAACTGCCACTGGGACGCTGCGTCTACCAAACGTTTGCGCATCCACCCGCACAACAAACGTAGTGAACCCAGGCTTCTCACTACTCTCCACCTGCTTCACTTCGTTCCCCACTTCGCGCGCGCGAATTGCCGTAGCCAGTTGGAAAAACCAAGGCCCGCAGATACTAGCGAGGTGAAGTCGGAGATTATTTTCCAAGATGATCCGGATCACACCTAAAGCCGCGCGACGCAGCGCATACGGGTCCTTCGATCCCGTCGGCTTTTCTTTGATCGCCCAGAATCCGACCAGCGTGTCGAGCTTGTCGGCGAGCGCCACGGCCACCGATACCGGATCGGTCGGCACGCGATCACCAGGTCCCTGCGGCTTGTAGTGCTCCTCGCAGGCTGCGGCGACGGAGGCGTCCTCGCCCTGGGCCAGCGCGTAGTACTTGCCCATCAGCCCCTGCACTTCCGGGAACTCACCGACGACCTCGGTGAGCAGGTCGGCCTTGGCGAGCTTGGCGGCGCGCGCGGTCTTCGCAGCATCGGCGCCGACCAGCGGCGCGATCTCAGCGGCGAGCTTCTCGATGCGGGCGATGCGTTCGGCCTGTGTGCCGAGCTTCTCGTGGAACACGATCTGCTCGAACTTCGGCAGGCGGTCCTCGAGCCTCGTCTTCAGATCCGTCTCATAGAAGAACTTCGCGTCCGACAGCCGGGCGCGGATGACGCGCTCGTTGCCGGCGATGATGGTCTTGCCGCCGTCGGTCGCCTCGATGTTCGCGGTCAGGATGAACTTTGGCGCCAGCCCGCCGGTCTTGGGGTCGCGCACCACGAAGCATTTCTGGTTGTTGCGGATGGTGGCGCGGATCACCTCGCCGGGGACCTTCAGATACTCCGGATCGAACGAGCCCATCAGCACCACCGGCCATTCGACCAGGCCCGCGACTTCGTCGAGCAGCACGGGGTCCTCGACCAGCTCATAGCCTTGCGCAAAAGCGAGCTGCTTGGCGTCGGTAACGATGGTGTCCTTGCGCCGGTCAGGATCGAGCACGACCTTGGCGTCGAGCAGCTTGGCCTCATAGTCCTCGAGGCGGCGCACCGAAATCGGCGACGGCGACATGAAGCGGTGGCCGAATGTTGTCTGGCCCGCCTCGATACCGTCGACGGCGAAGCTGACGACATCGGGCTCCTCGGTTTCCAGGCCGAAGGTCGCCGTGATCGCGTGCAGCGGGCGCACCCAGTTCAGCGCGCCCGGCTTTTCCGAGCGCTTGCCCCAGCGCATCGATTTCGGCCAGGGGAAGGTCCTGACGATCACCGGCAGCATCTCGGCGAGCACGTCGAGCGTGGCGCGGCCGGGCTTCTCGATCAGCGCGACGTAGAAGTCGCCCTTCTTCGGATCGCGCTGGATCGTGGCCTCCTCGATCGAGGACAGGCCGGTGGCCTTGAGGAAGCCTTGGATCGCGGCATCGGCGCCGCCGACGCGCGGGCCCTTGCGCTCCTCCTTGAGATCAGCCTGCCGCGCCGGGATGCCGTGCACGGTCAGCGCCAGCCGCCGCGGCGTCGCGAACGCCTTGGCCCCCTCATAGACGAGGCCCTCGGCGACGAGCTTGTCGGTCACCATGCGGCGCAGATCGTCGGCCGCCTTGGCCTGCATGCGCGCGGGGATTTCTTCGGAGAACAGTTCGAGGAGAAGATCAGGCATATCTCAAGTCTCTCTGCACGAAGAACCACCCTCCCCTGGAGGGGGAGGGTCGCCTGCCAAGGGCAGGCGGGGTGGGGTGACCGCGATCTCCGTGTGAATGGCTTCGAGCACCGCCTCAGTCCTGGTCATAACGTCGTTGTTCCAAAATCGCAAAACGCGATAGCCTTCCGAGTTGAGCCAGCGCGTCCGGGCCTGGTCGCGCTGGATGTTCGCATCCTCTCCGTGCTGCGAGCCGTCCACCTCGATGATGAGGCGACGGGCCAGGCAGGCAAAATCTGCAACGTAGGGACCGATGACGACCTGTCATCTGAAATGGGTCCCTTCGATCTCGAGGCGCCGCAGGTGACGCCACAGAATGTCTTCGGCCGCCGTCGTGTTTTCGCGCAGCCGTTTCGCGGTTCGGCGTTTGAAGTCGCTGATCGGCCGTTTGCCCATCTGGCACCTTCACCCCACTCCGCTCGCCTGCGATCAATCCTCCACCAAGTGAGGGTGATCACATCTTCCACCCACCAGCGCAGTGCCACCCTCCCCTGGAGGGGGAGGGTCGATTGCTCATGCGCAAGCATGAGCAATCGGGGTGGGGTGACAGTCTATCCATCATCAACAGTGCCCGAGCCGAGAGATCACCCCACCCCGGCACGCATCTCGCTTCGCTCGATCGCGTGCCGACCCTCCTCCTCCAGGGGAGGGTGAAGAGTCACTTCCCGCGTCGATATTGACTCAAACTCCCGCCCCGCCCGCTTCCGTATGCAGCCAGGCCTCGCCGCAGGCCTTGGCGAGCTCGCGGACGCGCAGGATGTAGCTCTGGCGCTCGGTGACCGAGATGACGCCGCGGGCGTCGAGCAGGTTGAAGACGTGGCTGGCCTTGATGCACTGGTCGTAGGCCGGCAACGCCATCTGATGCTCCCGGCGGTTACCCAGCTTTGCATTTTCTTGCCAGCCTGCGGCGAGATATTTGCGGCACGCGCCCTCGGCCATCTTGAACTGCTCGAACAGCATGTCGGTGTCGGCATGCTCGAAATTGTGCCGCGAATATTCCTGCTCGGCCTGCAGGAAGACGTCGCCATAGGTGACCTTGGTGTCGCCGTCGCGGCCGTTGAAGTTGAGGTCATAGACGCGGTCGACGCCCTGCACGTACATCGCCAGGCGCTCGAGGCCGTAGGTGAGCTCGCCCGCGACCGGCGCGCATTCGAAGCCCGCGACCTGCTGGAAATAGGTGAACTGCGACACCTCCATGCCGTCGCACCAGCACTCCCAGCCGAGCCCCCACGCGCCCAGCGTCGGGCTCTCCCAATCGTCCTCGACGAAACGGATGTCGTGCACGGCGGCGTCGATGCCGATCGCGCCGAGCGACTTCAGGTACAGCTCCTGAAGGTTCGGCGGCGATGGCTTCATGATCACCTGGAACTGGTAGTAGTGCTGCATCCGGTTGGGGTTCTCGCCGTAGCGGCCGTCCTTCGGCCGCCGCGACGGCTGCACGTAGGCGGCATTCCACGGTTTCGGCCCGAGCGCGCGCAAGGTCGTCGCCGGGTGGAAGGTGCCTGCCCCCATCTCCATGTCGTAGGGCTGCAGGATCACGCAGCCCTGCTCGGCCCAGAACCGTTGCAGGGCCAGGATGAAGCCCTGGAACGAACGTTCGGGGCGCATGTGCGGAGGCAGCGAGTCCATCGTCGATATCGGTCTTTCGCAGGCGTCGGAAAAGCGCGCGGACCGTATCGGCGGGACCATCAGGAATCAAGGCAATAGGGTCTCCGAACGGCGGCGACGTGCCGTCGTTCGAAGATCAGCGGCTCGCGTCAGCCCGGCCGGTAGGCGCCCGTGACGGGATCGCGGCGCAGAGTCTTGATCTCGGCAGCCTGTGCGGCCTCGGCGACGCGCGACAGCCGCGCCTCTTCGAGCTCGCGGTTGATCTTCTGCGCGGCCTTGTAGGCCCAGCGAACCACGGCAAGCCCGCCCAGCATACCCGCGAAAGCAACGAACGGCGGCATTGGTCGATCCTCGTTCATGAACAGAGCCACCCCGAATCCCATTGTCGCCGATCCCGGTTCCCCCCGCAATCCGGATTGCGAGGGGCGAAATGGCGCGCCCCCAGTCTAGAACCCAAAGCGGGCCCAGATCGCCCGGGTTTCGGCCGCGGAGATCACCTCCTCGGCCAACCCCGTCCAGCCGAATCCCAGGCTGCCGGCGCCCGCGGCGCGGCGGCCGAGCAGACCCGACAACAGGCCGGACGCCGGCGCCACGACAGGCGTTGCAACCTTGTCGCCGAAGCGGGTGCGCAGGACGGCGCGGAGGTCGCCGATGGCGTCCGCCAGCCCCAGCGTGACGGCGCTGTCGCCGGCCCAGTACTCGCCGGTGAACAGCACATCGTCGGCGCCCTTCAGCCGGGTCGCGCGGCTCTCCTTGACCAGCGAGATGAACAGCGCGTGGATCTCGCGCTGGATCTTCTTCAGCCGCGCCACGTCGTCGGGATTCTCCGGCAGGAACGGATCGAGCATCGCCTTGTGCTCGCCGGCCGTATACAGCCGGCGCTCGATGCCGATCTTCTTGATCAGGTCCTGCAGCCCGAACGAGCCGCCGACCACGCCGATCGAACCGAGGATCGAGGACGGATCGCAGAAGATCTCGTCGCCGGCGCAGGCGATCATGTAGCCGCCGGAGGCCGCGACATCCTCGACGAACACGAGCACCGGCAGCTTCTTCTCCGCCGCGAGCTGACGGATGCGCAAGTAGATCTGGCGCGACTGCACCGGCGAGCCGCCGGGCGAATTGATCACCAGCGCCACCGCCTTGGCGTTGCGCATGGAGAAGGCGCGCTCCAGCACCTTGGCGACGCCCGCAAGCGTCAGGCCCGGCCGCAGCGGCGTCACCGCGCCGATCACGCCGGACAGGCGGACGACCGGTACCACCGGTACGCCGCGCAGCCGCGCCGGAAGCAGCGCCTTCAGCCGATCGAAGAGCCCGGCTGCATCGCTGGGTTGTGTCAAATTGTCCACCATCCTGTTACCTCGGATTAACCACTTTTTATCGCGCCGCTGCCATTCAAAGGGCTGGAACGAGCCTTGCAATCTCCTGGGCAATCGCACGGCGAGCCAAGGTGCAGAGTGCGGCGGAGGAATCCATGAAGGTCTACCTGTTGATGCTGCTGATCGGTACTCTATTGACTGCGATCCGGTTCACGACGGTAACCGAACGCCAGTCCGAAGCTCAGACGCAATAACGCCCGACCACGACCAACCGTTCAGGGGGTGCTCAAGGCCAGCGCCCCCTGCCCCGACAGCACCCGCACGGCCTCGTCATTCGGCACGCCTGCCGCCTCATTCAGCACCACTCCGGCGAGAAGCTGGGTCGGCGCCCGCCCTCCCTTAACGGCCCTGACCAGGATACGGATCGCCGGCTTGCCCGCTTGGCCGTGAACCGGTTGAACGGCAAGACTGCCGAAGCCGCGCGCCAGCGCCGCGACAACCCCGCTCAAACCATCGGCCCGCCAGATCAAGGTCAGCACGCCACCGGATTTCAGCATCCGCCGCGCGGCATGCGTCCAGATCTCCAACGTCGTCGCCGTTGCCATGTGCGCGGTCGCGCGCGCGGCGTCGGGCGAGGCACGGTGACGCGCGGCATCGTGGAACGGCGGATTCATCAGCACGACGTCGACACTGTCGGGCCCGAGCCCTGCGGCCGCGAAAGCAGCCGCGTCCGCGGCGACGTCCAGCACCACGACCTCCGCGGGCAAGGCATTGGCGCGTGCGTTGTCGCGCGCGAGGCGCGCCAGATCCGGCTCGCGCTCGACCAGCGTCAAGCCGAGACCGCCCACGCGCCGGGCCAAGGCCAGCCCGGCCGTCCCCACGCCGGCACCGAGATCGACCACCCGCTCGCCCGAACGCGCGGCCGTCGCCGCCGCCAGCAGGATTGCGTCGTGGCCGGCGCGATGGCCCGTCGTGGGCTGCCGCAGCCGCAATTGGCCGCCGAGCACGGCGTCCTCGGAGATGTCGACAGCGTCACTCATCAGGGCGCAGCTCATGCGCCAGCCCGGCGTCGGTGAGAAGCCGCCGGGCCTGGAGATTGTCGTCCTCATGCACGAGGATCCGGCGCGGCAGGATGCCGAGCGAGCCCTCGATGATGCTCATGTTCTGATCGAGGACGAGGTGATGGATGTCGGCGCCATCGAGCAGCGCCCCGATCGCCGAAACCAGCACGATATCATTGGTCCGAACCAATTCCTTCAATCGTTATGTCTCCATGCGGGCTTGGGTCAAGAAGGGCTTGGGTCAAGAAGGGCTTCGGTCAACCAGGCTTGGGTCAAGGTTCCGTGTCTGCCCTTGCCGCCTGCGGCCGCAGTTTCTATTGTCGTTTCGAGCATAGCAAAATCGGAGACCAGAGTGGCGGTTATCGTACCTTTCGAGAGTCCATCGGGAGCCTCCATCGATGGGCTGGTCGCGCTGGTCGCAGCCGACATGGAACGGGTCAACGCTACGATTTTGTCGCGCACCGGCTCGGACGTCACGATGATCCCGGAGGTCGCAAACCACCTGATCTCCTCCGGCGGCAAGCGGTTGCGGCCGATGCTGACGCTGGCGATGGCGCATCTCACCGACTACACCGGCGACGGTCACGTCAAGCTGGCCGCGGCCGTCGAGTTCATGCACACGGCGACGCTGCTCCATGACGACGTGGTTGACGAGAGCGAAATGCGCCGCGGCAAATTGTCGGCGCGCATGCTGTGGGGCAACGAGGCCAGCGTGCTGGTCGGTGACTTCCTGCTCGGCCAGGCGTTCCGCATGATGGTCGAGGTCGGCTCGCTGCGTGCGCTCGACATTCTCTCGGCCGCCGCCGCCACGATTGCCGAGGGCGAGGTGATGCAGCTTGCCGCCGCCAAGAACACTGCAACCACCGAGGACGAATATCTCGCCGTGATCCGCGGCAAGACCGCCGAGCTGTTCGCCGCGGCCTGCGAGGTCGGGCCGGTGCTCGCCGATCGGCCCAAGGCCGAGCAGACCGCCTCGCGGTCCTTCGGCATGAATCTCGGCATCGCCTTCCAGCTCGTCGACGACGTGCTCGACTATGGCGGCAAGGCCGCCAAGCTCGGAAAGAATGTCGGCGACGATTTCCGCGAGGGCAAGATCACGCTGCCGGTGGTGCTGGCGTTCCGCCGCGGCAGCGACAGCGAGCGTGCCTTCTGGATCAAGGCGCTGGAGCGCGGCGAGATCAGCGATCACGATCTCGACCATGCGATCGGGCTGATGAACAAGCATCGCGCCTTGGAGGACACGATCAGCCGCGCGCATCACTACGGCGCCATGGCCGTCGACGCGCTGGCGCTGTTTCCGGCGTCACCGATGAAGACCGCGCTCGAGCAGGTGGTGGCGTTCTGTTTGGCCAGGTCGCATTAGTTGGCGAACCTGGGCCTGCCCTTCGTGATGTCATGCCCCGGCGCAGGCGGTGTGCGTTAATGCGCCCTCGCCCCTTGTGGGAGAGGGCATGCAGGACAGAGCAACAAGCTCGCTTGGGTGAGGGGTATGCCTCAGCAAGCGCGGCGTCCGCGGACAGATGCCCCTCACCCAACCCAGTACGTGGATGAGCCGGCGATGCCCTCTCCCACAAGGGAAGAGGGCGCTGTATCGGGAAGCCGCTCGCCGCTAGTAAGTAATTACGACTAACTCAACGTCCCCGCATGCACCCACCATTCGGGGTGCGCGACGGCGATCTCTGCGCCGGCGGCCTTCGCCTCGACCTCGCTGCCGTAGATCGCAAAGCATGTGGCGCCAGAGCCGGACATGCGTGCCAGCAGCACGCCTGAGCTCGCACGGAGAGCGTCGAGCACGGTGCCGATGATCGGCTGCACCTTCAAGGCTGGCGGCTCGAGATCGTTCTTCACCTGGTCGAGCGCGGCGCCCCAATGGGCGATGGTGGCACCGGCCTTCGGCCAGGACGGCGCCGTGAGAACATCCGTCACGCCGACCAGCAGATCGCCCGGCTTGAGGCCGAGCGCCTGGAACACGTCCTTGGTCGCCACCGGCACGCGCGGATTGATCATCACGCAGGGCAGGACGGGAAGCGCGAGCGGCTGCAGGTTCTCGCCGACGCCGGTCATGGTGCAGGCGCGCGAGGGCACGCAAACCGGCACGTCGGCGCCGGTCTTCAAGGCTACCGCAGTGAGGCGCGGGTCGTCCAGCGACAGGCCATTCAGCTTCGCCAGCAGCCGCAGCGCCGCTGCGGCATCGGCCGAGCCGCCGCCGATGCCGGCGGCGACCGGCAGCACCTTCTCCAGCGTGAAGGCGCCAAGCTTCAGGCCCGGAACGGCCTCCGCAAGCAGCCGCGCCGCCTTCAGCACCAGATTGTCCGTGGTCTCGCCGCAGGCCTCCGCGAGCGGCCCGGTTGTCGTCAGCCTCAGCTCCGGGCCCGGCACCAGCGTAAGCTGGTCCGCGCAGTCGGCGAAAGCAACGACGCTTTCGAGATCATGGTAGCCGTCGACCCTGCGGCCGACGACCCGCAGGGTCAGATTGACCTTGGCGCGCCCCTGCTCCTGCAGCGCACCGGTGACCGTGGACGCCAACATCGGCGCAATGCCCCCAGCATGTTCGGTGGCGGATCCGGTATCGCGCTCGGCCAGCGGCCGAAACGAACGTGGCCGGCACCGCCACACGCTTCATCAAAATCATCCGGGCTCCCCGGCAAGCCGAGGAGCCCGTGATGGCTCTCACCTCGTGATCAGGGCGACCTAGCCGCCCTTGCCGTCGTCCTTCTTGGCGTCGGACGGCGTGTCCTTGCTGTCGTTGCTCGCCGCGGCCGGCGCTGGATCGTCGGTCAGGCCGTTCTGGATCTTGGCCTCGATCTTCGGCAACTCCTCGGCCTCGGGCTTCAGGTCGCGGGCATGAGCCCACTGGAACTTGGCTTCCAGCTTGCGGCCGATCTTCCAATAGGCGTCGCCGAGATGGTCGTTGATGGTCGGATCCTCGGGCTTCAGATCGATCGCGCGCTCGAGGTTCTTCACCGCCTCTTCGTAGTTGCCGATGCGGAAATAGGCCCACCCGAGCGAATCGACGATGTAGCCGTCGTCCGGGCGCTGTTCGACCGCGCGCTTGATCATCTTCATGCCTTCGTCGAGATTGACGCCCTGGTCGATCCACGAATAGCCGAGATAGTTCAGCACGTGCGGCTGGTCGGGCTGCAGCTCGAGCGCCTTGCGCATGTCGGCCTCGGCCTTCGGCCACTGCTTGGAGCGCTCGAGACAGATGCCGCGATAATAGTAATAGACGCTGTTGGCCTTGTCGTTGTTGGCGGGCAGCGAATCGACGCCGAGCGAATAGGTCTTGGCGCAATCGGCGAACTTCTTGCGGCCGCGCTCGATGTTGCCGAGCGCCATGATCGCCTCCAGGTCCTTCGGATCCTGTGCAATCACGTCCTTGAGGATCTTGATCGCCTCGTCGCTGCGGTCGGCGCTGTCGAGATCGGTCGCCAACTGGATCTGCGCATTGCGCTTCAGCGGCGAGCTCGCCGGCACCCGCTCATAGACCTTGATCGCCATCTGCGGCTTCTTCACCGTCTCATAGAGATCGGCGAGCGACAGCAGCGCCAGCGGATGACTCGGCTGCAGGTGCAGCGCGAGCTGTAGATAGACCAGCGCCAGATCCTCGCCGCCGCGGCGGCTCAGCGTCGCGCCGATGCCGTACAGCGCCTCGGCGGCGCCAGCCTGCGGCGAATCGACCAGCGAGGGCAGCTTCTTGCCGGCCTTGGTGTCGCGCAGCCCCTCCTGCACCAGCGGATGGCGCGCGAGCTTCTTGTCGAAGGCTTCATAGATCGCGGTCGCCGCCGCCGCATCCTTGTTGCGCGACAGCCAATGCGCATAGGCCTCGGTGATGCGCAGCATCGAATCGTCGAGCTTGTAGGCGCGCTCGAACCGCGTGCCGGCGTCCTTCTCCTTGCCGGCCAGCTCCAGGATCATGCCGGCATGAAGATCCTTGAACAGCGGATACCATTCGGGACCGGTCAGCTTGTCGATATTGGCGACGGCGGCCTTCGAATCGCCCGCGCCCGCCGCGGCCCACGCCGACAGCAGGGTGGCGACGAGATCGGTGATCGGCCCGCGCACCGACTGGTTGATGTTGGTCTGGGCGGCAGCGTATTTCTTCTGCTTGATGTCCTGCACGCCGACCACGAGACGCGCGATGCGGTTGGACTTGTCGATCGTGAGCACGCGCTCGGCCAGCTTCACGGCCTCGTCGATATCGCCATCGGCGACCGAGGAGATGAAGGCGCGGTCGAGCAGCTCGTTGTTCTTCGGGTCGCTGCGTAGCGCCGAGCGGTAGAACGCCGCCGCCGAGGCCGCGTCGCGCTCGACGCTGGCGTGGCGGGCCGCCAGATAGCTGCCCGACGTGGTGAGCGACTTCAGATCGACGCCGGTCGGAAATTTTGCGGCGTTGTCCGCAGGATGATCCGGCGTCTGGGCCAGGACGGCACCGGGGATCAGCAAGGCAGAAACGGCAATTGCGGTCCAGCGATTGCGAATTGACAACATCACGGTGCGCTCTGGTTGTTGGAAATGACGGATCGGTACGGACACGAACCCGATCGGCAGCTCTTCAAGGCGCCGACAATGCCGCGTTTGGCGGCCAACCGCAAGGATCTGCAGGATATTCGGGTCAGCCGGGAGCCCCTTTGGCGAAGGTGACCTGCGTCAAACCGCGCCAGTATGGCCGTATCGTGGCCGGCTGCCCTCCCCGGAGCAGCCGACTCACGCAATCGTGCGTTATACGAGGCTACATCGCCTCGTAGTTCGGCCCACCGCCGCCTTCCGGAGGAACCCAGGTGATGTTGCCGTTGGGATCCTTGACGTCGCAGGTCTTGCAGTGGACGCAGTTCTGCGCGTTGATCACGAAGCGCGGGCTGGTGCCCTCCTCGACCCATTCGTAGACGCCCGCCGGGCAATAGCGGTTGGACGGCCCGGCATAGACGTCGTGCTCGGAGCTCTTCTGCAGCGCCATGTCGGCGACCTTCAGATGCACCGGCTGGTCTTCCTCGTGATTGGTGTTCGACAGGAACACCGAGGACAGCCGGTCGAAGGTCAACTTACCGTCCGGCTTCATCGCCGGCTTCGGCTTGTGCGCCTTGGCGGGATCGAGCGTGGCGCGATCGGGCTTGACGTGCGACTGGGTGCCAAACAACGAGAAACCGAGCGTGTTGCACCACATGTCGAAGCCGCCGAGCGCGACGCCGAGCACCGTGCCGAACTTCGACCATAGCGGCTTGACGTTGCGAACCTTGAACAGATCCTCGCCGACTGGCGAGCCGCGCCAGGCGTTCTCGTAACTGACCAGCTCGTCATTGGCACGGCCGGATGCGAGCGCGGCATTGACGTGCTCGGCCGCGAGCATCGCGCTGCCCATCGCGTTGTGCACGCCCTTGATGCGCGGCACGTTGACGAAGCCCGCGGCGCAGCCGATCAGCGCGCCGCCGGCGAACGACAGCCGCGGCACCGACTGGTAGCCGCCCTCGGTGATCGCGCGCGCGCCGTAGGCTAGCCGCTTGCCACCCTCTAACACGCCGCGGATCGAGGGATGGGTCTTGAAGCGCTGGAATTCCTCGAACGGCGACAGATAAGGATCATCGTAGTTCAGGTGGACGACGAAGCCGACCGCAACGAGGTTGTCGTCGTAGTGATACAGGAACGAGCCGCCGCCGGTCTTCATGTCGAGCGGCCAGCCGAACGAGTGCTGGATCAGGCCCTTCTGGTGCTTGGCCGGATCGATCTGCCAGACTTCCTTGAGGCCGATGCCGAACTTCGCCGGCTCGCTCTTGGCGTCCAATGCGAACTTCGAAATCAGCTGCTTGGACAGGCTGCCGCGCGCGCCCTCGGCGAACAGCGTGTACTTGCCGAGCAGCTCCATGCCGCGCGTAAACGAGGCTTTCGGCTTGCCGTCCTTGCCGATGCCCATGTCGCCGGTGGCGATGCCGCGCACCGCGCCCTGCTCGTCATACAGCACCTCGGTGGCCGCGAAGCCCGGATAGATCTCGACGCCGAGCGCCTCGGCCTTGCGCGACAGCCAGCGGCAGACATTTCCGAGCGAGCCGATGTAGCAATGATGGTTGTCCATCAAGGGCGGCATCGCGAAGCCCGGCAGCGAGATCGCGCTGCTCTCGGTCATCCAGAAGAACTTGTCGACCTTGACCTGGGTCTTCAGCGGGCAATCCTCGTCCGACCGCCAGTCGGGGATGAGCTTGTCCAACGCCGCCGGATCGATCACCGCCCCAGACAAAATGTGCGCGCCGACCTCGGAGCCCTTCTCGACCACGACGATGTTGAGGTCGGCATTGAGCTGCTTCAGCCGGATCGCGGCAGTCAGGCCCGACGGGCCGGCGCCGACGATGACGACGTCGAACTCCATGGATTCGCGCGGAGGTAACTCTTCGGTGCTCATGTCTCTCAATCTCAGGCCCGGCCGGTGCAGTGGATTTGACCTTTGCATCCCCCTGGCGCGTGCAAAGGTCAAACCCGGAGCTGCAACAGCAACAATGACTTAACTAGGGTTCCTGGAGGCGCCGGCGGTTCGCTGATGGGCTGGTCCTGAGGGGGAGCGAACGCTGGCGCCGGAACACTAGGGCGTTCCGTCCCTTTTTTGGGTTATTCCAAGCTCTTGTTTCCGATTTTTCGGGGCAGGACAACCACCGAAATGCATTCCGCCATGCGCCGAGGCGGCGTACATTGTTGCCACGATCGATCATGATGACCCCCGAGCCCCTCCCCGACGTCCGCCAACTGCTCGCCTTCTATCTGGAGGCCGGGGTCGATTGCGCCTTGGCCGACGAGCCGATCAACCGGCTGGTGGAGCCTGAGGCCGCATCCCCTGCCGCTCCTGCCGCCCGTCCGGCGGCGGCGCCGCAAGCCGGCCGGCTATCCGCGCCGGCGATCATTGCGCCGCGCGGCGAACCGCCGCCTCCGCCGGAAGCGGCCGTCGCCTCGGCCCGCGAGGCGGCGCTGACAGCGCCGACCCTGGAGGCGCTGCGCGAGCTCCTGGAGACTTTCGACGGTTGCGCACTGAAGCAGACGGCGTCGCGACTGGTGTTCGCCGACGGCAATCCGCAGGCGCGCATCATGCTGGTCGGCGAGGCGCCCGGCCGCGACGAGGACATCGAGGGCCTGCCATTCGTCGGCCGCTCCGGCAAGCTGCTCGACCGCATGATCGGCGCGATCGGGCTCGACCGCAGCAAGGTCTACATCGCCAACGTCATTCCCTGGCGCCCACCCGGCAACCGTACGCCGACGCCGCAGGAGACGCAGATCTGCCTGCCGTTCATCCGCCGCCAGATCGAGCTGGTCGATCCGGACGTGCTGGTGACGCTCGGCAACCCGTCGACCCAGGCGCTGCTCGGCACCACCGAGGGCATCATGCGCACGCGCGGCAAATGGCGCGACTACGACACCGGCAAGCGCACCATCCGCGCGATCGCCACCTTCCACCCGGCCTATCTGTTGCGCTCGCCGTCCTACAAGCGGCTGTCCTGGCAGGACCTGCGCGCGATCGCGAAGGTGATGGCGGTCTGAGCCGAACTCTCTCCGCGTCATTGCGAGCGAAGCGAAGCAATCCAGAATCCCGCCCAAGCCTCTGGATTGCTTCGTCGCTTCGCTCCGCGCAATGACGGCTTATGGAAAGCGCTACGGTCCCTTCGGCCGCACGATGGCCCAGCCGATGCGCAGCACCGGCTGGCGGCCATTGATCAGCCAGTCGAAGCTGCGCGGCACCTCCGGCACCAGCCCAGGAAAGCGCTGGGCGATCTCCGGCGGTGGGGTGCCGACCGTGTCGGAGGCGCGCCATACCACGACGCCGCCACTCTCGGCGAATTTGGCCGGCATGACCCAGGGCGTCCGCTGCGGGGTGGCATCGAGGAACAGATGCGCGCGGCGGCGGCCGAGCGCGACCAGGCTGGCGAGTTGCGGATCGCCGGCGACCGCCTGCAGCGGCTGGTTGGTACGGCGCTCAAAACTCTCGACGAAGAAACGGGAGATGTCGCGGGCCGGCATCGCCGTCGCGACCTCGCGGTCGCCGAGCAACGGCAGCACCACAGCGCTGCCCGCCGCGAGGATGGCGGGCGCGGCGATCGCAACCGCCCAGACCAGGCGCAGCAGCCGCTGCCGCCGCAGATAGATCAGATCACCCGACGCGACCACCAGGGCAAGGCCGACCATGGTCAGGGTCACGGCAGTGCCGCCGAACACGGTCGAGAGGCCGAACAGGCCGGCGATCAGACTGCCGGCCAGCGCCGGTGCAATCGCGAAGCAATAGACGAAGTCGCGCGCGAGCGGCGGCACCGAGCGGCGATAGATGATCGGCGCATCGGTCTCGCCGCGATTGATCCAGCCGGCGTCGAGCAGCACCAGCAGCAGCACGGCCGAGATCGCCAGCAGCAGCCCCCCCGCCAGCGCGAGCCAATGCCAGGCGCGCGCCGAGAGCTCGGCGAGAACGGGCAGCGCCGGTAAGCCTACACTGTCGGAACGCAGCACGAAGATGAGATAAGGCAGCGCCAGCGCCACCACCACGAGCAGCGCGAACAGCGGATCGAACGAGCGCAGAACGCGGCGGCCCTGCGCGGTCGAGACCACGAAGCCCGCGATCAGCAGCAGCAGGCCGGCGGCGGCCGGCGTGGTCAGCAGCAGCAGGCCGGCCTCGATCGACCAGGCAAACCAGGCGTTGCGCCGGCCCTCGCCGAGAATCCGCCAGCTATGCAGCAGCAGCAGCGCCCAGAGCGGACGCGCCAGCACCTCCGGACCGAATTCCAGCGTGGGCGCACCGAACGCGGTGATGGTCATGGTCAGCAGCACGGCAAGCACCGCCTGCTGGCCGCCGACGATCGCCGCCGCCAGGAGATACATCACCCACAGACTGAGCGCCGAGCACAGCACGGCCAGCACGTAGACGCCGAGCAGATGATTGCCGGCAAGGCGATAGGCGACGTCCGACAGCCAGAACGACAGCGGCGGCCCGAGATCGGTGCCGACCTGGTACTCGCGTCCGAACGCGATGGTGGTGGCAAGCTGGCCGGGCGGGCTGCGATAGAACAGCATGGCCACGCCGAGCCACATCAGGGCCTGGCACAGCACCACGATGACGACGACCAGCCGCGGCCTTGCGCGGATCAGTTCGACAACCAGGGACGTGAAACGCATGAACGGCTGGATCGCTTGGCTGAATCGCTGAGGACGTCGAGGAGGCCGGCAGGACCGTCGCTCATCCGCAGCAGCCTCGCTGTCCGACGCCCGCAATCGATACCGCACGATCGGGGCGCACAACACCGCCCCTGCTGCGAGGAGTGACACTTCGTGCTGGCTGGCTAACCAAAACTATTAAGACCGCGGCGACCGCGAGGCAACCTGCATCAGACCCCGACCGAGATTTCAGTGGATGTCACCACGGTCACCTCGGCAAACAAATCCGGCTCCGGGACGTCGGTCCACGGCTGATGCTTGCGCCGGGCGGCCACGACGGGTGCGAACAGGCTGCGATGATGCACCGACGGTCCGAGCCGGTCCAGCGCAGCGAGGTGCTCCGGCACGGCATACCCCTTGTGCTGCTCGAAGCCGTAGCCGGGGCAATCCTGCGCCAGCGCGCACATCAGCCGGTCGCGCGTGACCTTGGCGACGATCGAGGCGGCCGCAATCGACATCACCAGGCCATCGCCGCCGATCACCGCCTCGCAGCCGCAATCGACGTCGATGCGGTCGCGGCCGTCGACGAAGACGTGCTTCGGCGCCTCGGGCAACGCCCTCACGGCGCGCGACAGCGCCCACAGCGAGGCCCGCAGGATGTTGTCGCGATCGATTCGCGCCGGCGAGGCGACAGCCACCGCGAACGCCGACGTCTTGCAGATCTTGTCGAACAGCGCCTCGCGCTGCTCCGCGCTCAGCCGCTTGGAGTCATCGAGGCCTTTCGGGATGCGCGCGGGATCGAGAATCACGGCCGCGGCGACCACCGGACCGGCCAGCGGCCCCCGTCCCGCCTCGTCGCAACCGGCGACCGGCCAGATGCCCTGCTTGAGCAGCGCTCGCTCCCGCCGGAAGCTCGGCGGCGCCACCGCGATGACGCCCTTGCCGAGCTTGGCGGCCGACCTGCCGGCAGCATTCGGGGCGACAGGCTTGGTTCCGGCCTTTGCAGGTGCGCTCTTCGCCACGGCACCGTTCGTCGCCTTCGCCCTGCCCGGCTTTTTTGACTGATCGCGAATCATGGCCGGCATGGTGCGGAACGGCCTGCGGCGGCGCAACCCCGAACGGACCTCATTCCCCGCTATTCGCCCCTCGCCGGCGACCGACTACGACGGCAGATGCACTCGATCATCCTCGCCGACATCAATCCCCGGCGCGATCACCACTTCCCAGACATGACCGTCCGGATCGGAGAAATAGCCGCTGTAACCGCCATAGTCGGTTCGTTGCGCCGGCTTCAGCAGCATCGCGCCTTTCTCCACCGCCGACGCGAGCGCCGCATCGACCTCGGCCTCCGAGCGGCAGTTCCATGCCAGCGTCACGCCGCGGAACGCCTGGGGGCGCGGTGCGTCCGGCACGCCCGCATCATCGGCGAGCGCGCCCCACGGGTACAGCGCCAGCACCGTCCCGCCGGTCTCGAAGAATGCCACGGCCTCTCCGGTCGCGCGGAATTTTCGGGCGAAGCCGAGCGACGTATAGAAGGCGATGCTCCGCCGCATCTCGGATACACCGAGTGTGATGACGGTGAACCGCGGAACGCTCGCTTGTGCGCTCATCAACTGCTCTCCGCACGCTTCAGAACAGGCTGAGTTGCTGCCCGCCGCCCTTCGGCCGGACGAAATGATCGGTCGTCAACTTGGTCCGGCGCTTGTTCAGGCCGAGCTTTTCGCAGGCGATCTCGAAGCGGCGGCCGATCATCCAGGCCATCGGGCCTGTCCCCTTCATTCGCGTGCCCCATTGCGAGTCGTAATCGCGGCCGCCGCGCATGTCGCGGATCAGGGTGAAGACGTGGCGGTAGCGGTCGGGATAATGCTCGAGCAGCCATTCGCGGAACAGGTCGCGCACCTCCAGCGGAAGGCGCAGCAGCACATAGGCCGCCTCCTTGACGCCGGCATGGGCGGCGGCATCGAGGATGCGCTCGATCTCGCTGTCGTTCAGCGCCGGGATCACCGGCGCCACCATCACCGTGGTCGGAATGCCGGCCCTGGACAGCGCCTGCAGCGCCTCCAGCCGTTTCGACGGCGTCGAGGCCCGCGGCTCCATGGTGCGCGCCAGCTTCGGATCCAGCGTGGTCACGGAGATCGCGACCTTCGCCAGGTTCCTCTTGGCCATCCGCGCCAGGATGTCGGCATCACCCATCACCAGCGCCGACTTGGTCACGATCCCGACGGGATGGCCAACCTTTTCCAGCACCTCGAGGATGCCGCGCATGATCTTCCGCTCGCGCTCGATCGGCTGATAGGGATCGGTGTTGGTTCCGATCGCGATCATCCGCGGCTCGTAGCCGCTGGCCGCGAGCTCCTTTTCCAGGAGCGCGGGCGCATCCGGCTTCACGAACAGCTTGGATTCAAAATCAAGACCAGGCGACAGCCCGAGAAACGCATGGGTCGGCCGCGCGAAGCAGTAGACACAGCCGTGCTCGCAGCCGCGATACGGGTTGATCGAGCGATCGAAACCGATGTCCGGCGAGTCGTTGCGGGTGATGACCTTGCGCGAGGTATCGGTCGCGACCATGGTCTTGAATGGCGGCAAATCCTCGAGACTCTGCCAGCCATCGTCGAAGACGACGCGAGCCTCCGCTTCGTAGCGGCCGCTCGCATTGGATTGTGCACCCCGGCCGCGGCGCCGGCCCCGTTCGATGGCGACCGCGAGTTCGGGGAAGTCGTTTTCCGGGCCAGATGAAGGCGCGCCCACCGGCTCGGAGGGCACCGGGACCGGCGGGCGCTTGAGGGCATGTGAAGATGCTCGGCTCATGGCCAAGACATAGCACACAAAAAGAACAATACAAGAACAAAAGAGAACAATGTCTCGGAACGGTTCTGGAGCCAACCAAGGCCAACCATCACATTCCCGTTCTATCCTTCGCAGCGCACTGGAACGGAATGGTGCGGCGTTACTCTAATGCACTTCCCGCAAGCGCGAAGCGGACGGCAAGCGAGGTTCCATGAACATCACGTCTTCCCATCAGACCAAAACGGCCGACGATCTCGACCTGCTCGATCGCTATTGGCGCGCGGCGAACTATCTCTCGGTCGGGCAGATCTATCTGCTGGACAACCCGCTGCTGCGCGAGCCGTTGAAAGCGGAGCACGTCAAGCCGCGCCTGCTCGGCCACTGGGGGACGACGCCCGGACTGAATTTCATCTACGCCCATCTCAATCGCGCCATCCAGGCGCAGGATCTCGACGTCATCTACGTGTGCGGTCCCGGCCATGGCGGCCCCGGCATGGTCGCCAACACCTATCTCGAAGGCAGCTACAGCGAGATCTATCCGGACATCACGCGCGATGCCGATGGCCTGCGCAAGCTGTTCCGGCAGTTCTCCTTCCCTGGCGGCATCCCGAGCCATGCCGCGCCCGAGACGCCGGGCTCGATCCACGAAGGCGGCGAGCTCGGCTACGCGCTGGTGCACGCCTATGGTGCGGCGTTCGACAATCCCGATCTGATCGTGGCCTGCGTGGTCGGCGACGGCGAAGCCGAGACCGGGCCCCTCGCCGCATCCTGGCATTCGAACAAGTTCCTGAACCCGGCCCATGACGGCGCGGTGCTGCCGATTTTGCATCTCAACGGCTACAAGATCGCCAATCCGACCGTGCTCGGCCGCATGGGCGATGCCGAGATCAAATGCCTGTTCGAAGGTTACGGCTACGAGCCGCTGTTCGTCGAAGGCGCGGAGCCGAAGGCGATGCATCGCCAGATGGCGGACGCGCTCGATGTCGCGCTCGCGAGCATCCGCTCGATCCAGCAGAATGCGCGTCAGTCGGATGCAACGATCCAACGGCCGCGCTGGCCGATGATCGTGCTGCGCAGCCCGAAGGGCTGGACCGGGCCGAAGGAGGTCGACGGCCTCAAGGTCGAAGGCTTCTGGCGCGCCCATCAGGTGCCGATCACCAATCCGCGCGGCAAGCCCGAGCATCTCGCGCTGCTCGAAGCGTGGATGAAAAGCTACGAGCCGGAAACGCTGTTCGACGGCCACGGCCGGCTCGTGCCGGAGCTGCAGGCACTGGCGCCGAAGGGCACGCGGCGCATGGGCGCCAACCCGCATGCCAATGGCGGTCTGCTCAAGCGCGAGCTCAGGCTCCCAGACTACCAGCATTTTGCGGTCGAGGTGTCCTCTCCGGGCCAGACCATGGCTGAAGCCACGCGCGAGCTCGGCAAGTTCCTGCGCGACGTGATCACGCTGAATGCAGAGACACGCAACTTCCGCATCATGGGCCCGGACGAGACCGCCTCGAACCGGCTCGATGCCGTATTCGAGGTCACCGAGCGGGTGTGGATGGAAGGCATCGAGCCCTACGATGTCCACCTCGCCCATGACGGCCGCGTGATGGAGGTGCTGAGCGAGCATCTTTGCCAGGGCTGGCTGGAGGGCTATCTGCTCACCGGCCGCCACGGCCTGTTCTCCTGCTACGAGGCGTTCATCCACATCGTCGATTCGATGTTCAACCAGCACGCCAAATGGCTGAAGGTGTCACGCGAGCTGCCGTGGCGGCGCCCGATCGCGTCGCTGAACTATCTCCTGACCTCGCATGTCTGGCGGCAGGACCATAACGGCTTCAGCCATCAGGACCCCGGCTTCGTCGACCTCGTTGCCAACAAGAAGGCGGACATCGTCCGCATCTACTTCCCGCCGGACGCCAATACGCTGTTGTGGATCGCGGACCACTGCCTGCGCACCTACGACCGCATCAACGTCATCGTTGCCGGCAAGCAGCCGGCGCCGCAATGGCTGTCGATGCAGGAGGCGGCGACGCATTGCGACGCCGGCATCGGCATCTGGTCTTGGGCCGGCACCGAGCCCGCCGACGAGGAGCCCGACGTGGTGATGGCCTGCGCCGGAGATGTCCCGACCCTGGAGACGCTCGCAGCCGTCGACCTGCTGCGCAAGGAATTGCCCGACCTGAAGATCCGTGTGGTCAACGTCGTCGACCTCATGACCCTGCAGCCGAAGCAGGACCATCCGCACGGCCTCAGCGACCGCGACTTCGACAGCCTGTTCACCACCAACAAGCCGGTGATCTTCGCCTATCACGGCTATCCGTATCTGATCCATCGCCTCACCTACAGCCGCACCAACCATGCCGGCATGCATGTGCGCGGCTTCATCGAGGAAGGCACCACGACGACTCCGTTCGACATGGTCGTGCTCAACGAGCTCGACCGTTTCCACCTCGCCATCGAGGCGATCGAACGCGTGCCCGGCCTCAGCGTGTCGGCGGCCCATGTGAAGCAGAAATTCCGCGATGCGCTGATCGAGCATGCCCGCTACATCCGCGCGCATGGCGAGGACATGCCGGCGATCCGCGACTGGGTGTGGCCGAACAGCGCCGGCGGCACCACGCCGACGCAGGCAGGCGACTGAGCCAGTCAAGCGCGAGCTTCAGCAACACGGCACCTTGAAATAGCACCGTTCGGGCGCGGCCCCGAACGGCGCGGCCAGGTGCGTGCTGCAAAATTCCGCAGCGCAGCGGGCTGATTTGGCTATGACAAGATGATAACAGTCAAGCCGGAGGCGCGACAGATAGCGATGCCAGTTTCATGCTGAGCGTGATCATTCCGACCGAAGGTGTCGAGCAGACCGCCGTGGCCACCCTGTCCGCGCTGGTGCCGGGCGCCGCGGCCGGTGTCGTCACCGAGGTGCTGCTGGTCGATCGCTCGCCCGATTCCAGCGTGATCGAGCGGGTCGCGGACGTCGCTGGCTGCCACTTCATGAAGTTCGAGGGCTCCCAGGCCGCGGCCCTGGCTGCAGGGGCCGCCAGCGCGCGTGCGCCCTGGCTGATGTTTCTGCCCGCCGGCGCGATGCTCGATCCCGGCTGGATCGATGAAACCATGCAGTTCGTCCAGAGCGTCGCCACCGCCGGCCGGCCGCGCGCTGGCGTCTTCCGCTATGCCCGGTCTCCCTATGCCGCAATCAGCCTGCGCGACCGGCTGCGCGCGGTTGCGCGGGTCCTGGTCGGGCCGCTCGGCGACCAGGGTCTCTTGATCGCCAGGGATCACTACCGGCAGCTCGGCGGATACAAGCCCGACCACAAGCGCGCCGAAACGCGGCTGCTGCGTCAGCTCGGCCGTTCCTCGCGGACGATGCTGCGCAGCCGGATCGTGATGGTGTAGCGGCACGACAATACTTGCCAAAGTCAATCAATTGGTTGACAATGGCAAATATTGGAGGTGCCCCATGAATTCCGCCCCAGCCGACGGCCAGGTCGCCGCCATCCGCGCGTTCAACCGTTTCTACACCAGGAAGCTCGGCGCGCTGGACCAGCATCTGCTCGACAGTCCGTTTTCTCTGGCCGAGGCGCGTGTGCTCTATGAACTCGCACAGTACGACGCCATCTCGGCCAAGGAGATCGGTCTCTCGCTCGGCCTCGATGCCGGCTATCTCAGCCGCATCGTCCAGAGCTTCGACGAGCAGGGGCTGATCACCCGCACGCCTTTGCCAACCGATCGCAGGCAGCAGCAGCTCGGCCTGACCGCAAGAGGCCGGCAGGCCTATGCCAAGCTCGACCGCAGCTCGCAGAAGGAGATCGCGGCCATGCTGGCGCCGCTGGCGCCATCCGTGCGCGACCGGCTGGTCGGTGCAATGACGACGATCGAGACCGCCCTGGAGCCGCAGCAGCCGGGCCGCTCCCCAGTGCTGCTGCGCAGCCATCGCCCGGGCGACATCGGCTGGGTGGTTTCACGGCACGGCGCCGTCTACGCCGAGGAATATGGTTGGGACGTCTCGTTCGAGGCGTTGGTCGCCGAGATCGGCGCACAGTTCATCAGGAGCTACGACCCGGCGCGCGAGCACTGCTGGATCGCCGAGCTTGCGGGCGAGCCGGTCGGCTCGATCTTCCTGGTCAAGGGCAGCGACGAGGTCGCCAAGCTGCGGCTGCTGCTGGTCGAGAAGAAGGCCCGCGGTCTCGGCGTCGGCCGGGCCCTGACCGAACAATGCATCCGCTTCGCGCGCGAGAAGAACTACAGGATGATCGAGCTGTGGACGCAAAGTATTCTCACCGCCGCGCGCGACATCTATGCCCGCGCCGGGTTTCGCAAGATCGCCGAGGAGCCGCACGCCATGTTCGGCGTCCCGCTGACCGGCGAGACATGGCGGCTCGAGTTGTAGCCGGGCAGCTCGTGCAGCAACCGCCGGTAGGCCGAGATCACCTCCACAACAGGCTGCGCATGCCGATTGCGAAGTTCCCGCGCGCCGGTACTATCCCGCCAAACAGGGCGGGAGCAGTGATGGAATCGATGGTGCGATCGAAGCTTGCGGCGCTTGTCGCGCTCGCGGGCCTGTTTGGGGTCGAGGCCGGGACGGCGGCTCGCGCCGCGCCCAAAGGGCGCGCAACGGTCGCGATTACGCGCACGACGGACTTCCTCTATCTGGCGGCTCCAGCGGCGATCGAGATCAACGGCGCCAAGGTGGCGAGCCTTGGCCGCGGCGAGAGCTACAGCGGCTCGATTGCGCCCGGCGCCACCACGATCACAGTGTCGACATGGTCCTCGCCGGGCTCGTCGAACATTCGTTTCACCGCCGTGCCTGGCAAGACCTACCGGATGGTCGTGGGACCGCGCGGCCAGAATTTCGCGGCCAGCATGATGGGCGGCCTCATTGGCGCGGCCATCGAAGGCGGCGGCGCTTTCGAGATCGTACCCACGAAGTGAGACGCGCGATGGACGCGCGCCGCGTCGTCGTCCCGTGGCCCTATGCCGTCGCGCCCTGCGCCTTGGGCCGGCGCAGATGCTCGTCGAGCCGCGGCATGATCTCGACGAAGTTGCAGGGTCGCGTGCGGTAGTCGAGCTGGGCGGCGAGGATGCCGTCCCAGCCGTCACGGCAGGCCCCCGGTGATCCCGGCAGGCAGAAGATGTATGTCGCGCCGGCGACGCCGGCCGTGGCCCGGCTCTGGATCGTCGACGTCCCGATCTTGGCGTGGCTCAGCATGTGGAAGGCGATCGAGAAGCCGTCCATGCGCTTCTCGAACAGCGGCTCGATCGCTTCCGGCGTGACGTCACGGCCGGTGAAGCCGGTGCCGCCGGTGGTGATGACGACGTCGACGCCGGGATCGGCGATCCACGACTTCACCACCGCGCGAATCTTCTCGACGTCGTCGGTGACGATCTCGCGCGCCGCGAGCCTGTGGCCGGCAGCGGTCAGGCGGTCACTCAGGGTGGTACCGGACTTGTCGTCGGCAAGCGAACGCGTGTCGGACACCGTCAGCACGGCGATGTTGAGGGGAATGAAGCTCTTGCTCTCGTCGATCGCCATCATCGCGTCTCCCTACAGCGAACTGGCGCTGAACGTATTGCAGGCCTGCACCGTGCCCTGCTGGTAGCCGATCATGAACCAGCGTTTGCGCTGCGCGGCGGAGCCATGGGTGAACGAATCCGGCACCACGCGTCCGGTCGCCTTCCGCTGCAAGGTGTCGTCGCCGATCGCCGAGGCCGTCGTCAGCGCGGCGTCGATGTCGCCCTCCTCGAGGAAGCCCGGACGCTTCTTGGCCTCGCGATTGACCCAGACCCCGGACAGGCAGTCGGCCTGCAGTTCGACCTTGACCTGCAGCGCGTTGGCTTCGGCCTTGTTGTCCGACTGCTGCTGCATCCGCGTCACGCGCGGCAGGATGCCGAGCAGGTTCTGGATGTGGTGCCCGGCCTCGTGCGCAATGATGTAGGCCGCGGTGAACTTGCAGGCGCTGCCCGAGCAGCCCCGGAAGCGCGTCTCGACCTCGCGGAAGAAGTTGGTGTCGAGGAAGATCTGCCGGTCCGGCGGACAGTAGAACGGCCCCATCGCCGACTGCGCCATGCCGCAGCGGCCGCCATTGGTGCTGTTGCGAAACAGCACGATCTTGGGCCCGGTGTAATTCTGGCCGCTGGCCTGGAAGATCTCGCTCCAGCGGTCGTCGATCTCGCCGAGCACGCCGGCGATCATGTCGCCCATCTCGTCCTTCGGCGCGCCGGTCTTGCCGGGCGAGCGCCGATCGGCCTGCTGGGTCGGTGCGCCGCCGTGGCTGAGCATCTCAGCGCCGCCGATCAGGATGCGCGGATCGATGCCGAAGGCGTAGCCGATCAGGCCGAGAACGATGATGGTGCCGATGCCCAGCCCGCCGCCGCCGATCGGCAGACCCATACCACCGCCCATCCCGCCGCCTTCGTCGCGACGGTCATCGATGTCGTCGCTGCGACGGAAATCATCGTAACGCATGGGCGGCCTTTCCTCACGATTCTTGCGCGGCTCTGCGCGAAATGCCTAACGCGGCAAACAGGTAAAATTTCCACTGTGTTAATCAATAACCCGGCCGGCAAATTTTGCCTAGCGCCGCCGAAAAAACTGGGCCGCGCCGAACCTCGATCGGCTGCACTCGCGCGCGACCGGCGCGAAAAACCCATCGCAATCGGCGTCTTGCGCAGAGACCATCGTGTATCGACGAACGGAATTCGTCGCCGGTGCGCGTGATGAATGCGTGCGCATCGATGCGAATAATTTTCCGGGTTAAGTCCATTTTTACTTTGCCGGGTCAATGTGTGGGCAGTCGGTTGTTAGGTCCCGCGTCGCCGACAGCGTCGCCTGAGTCAGAGTTCTTGAGTCATGGTAGAGTCGCGTCGCGGGGCGTCTGCAAGGGCGCCCCGCACTAAATTTCAGACCCTCGAAGAGCAACGAATCATCGTCGGCGACTGCGTCGCCGAGATGTCGAAACTGCCAGGCGCATCGGTCGACCTGGTGTTTGCAGATCCTCCGTACAATCTGCAGCTCAAGGGTGAGCTCAAGCGTCCCGACGAATCGCAGGTCGATGCGGTCGACGACGATTGGGACAAGTTCTCCTCGTTCTCCGCCTATGACGACTTCACGCGCGCCTGGCTGCTCGCCGCGCGCCGCCTGATGAAGCCGAGCGCGACGATCTGGGTGATCGGCTCCTATCACAACATCTTCCGCGTCGGCGCGATCATGCAGGATCTCGGCTTCTGGATCCTCAACGACATCGTCTGGCGCAAGTCCAACCCGATGCCGAACTTCCGCGGCCGCCGCTTCACCAACGCGCACGAGACCATGATCTGGGCCGCGCGGGACGAGAAGGCGAAGGGCTACACGTTCAACTACGAAGTGCTGAAGGCCGCCAACGAGGACGTCCAGGCGCGCTCGGACTGGCTGATTCCGCTGTGCACGGGCGAGGAACGGCTGAAGGACGGCGACGGCAAGAAGATCCATCCGACGCAGAAGCCGGAAGGCCTGCTGGCGCGGGTGCTGCTGTCATCCTCGAAACCCGGCGATCTGGTGATCGATCCGTTCAACGGCACCGGCACGACCGGAGCCGTGGCAAAACGCCTCGGCCGCCGCTACATCGGCTTCGAGCGCGACAAGGTCTATGCGAAGGCGGCAGAGCGGCGCATCGCCGCGGTCGAGCCGCTGCCGGAGGCAACGCTCGCACCGTTCATGACGGCGCGCGAAGCGCCGCGCGTCGCCTTCTCGGAGCTGATCGAACGCGGCATGATCGCGCCCGGCACCAAGCTCGTCGACTCCAAGCGCCGCCACGGCGCACTGGTGCGCGCCGATGGGGCCATCATGCTGGGTGACAAGGTCGGCTCGATCCACCGCATCGGCGCGGTGGCGCAAGGCCTGCCGGCCTGTAACGGCTGGACCTTCTGGCATGTCGAGACCAAGGGCGGCCTCAGGCTGATCGACGAATTGCGCGCCGAGATCCGCTCCGAGATGTCCGCCGCCTGACGCTCAGGAATTCCGGCGTTCCTGTCCGGAATAGCGCGCCAGCAGGTCTTCGACCTCGTACTGCTCATCGTAGCGAGCGTCGTCGCGCGGCACGACCGAGACCTGCGCTGTCGACTGCGACGATTTACCCCTGCGTCCCGCCAGGGCCGGATAGTAGCTGTCCACCGGCGGCAGGTGCATGCGATCGAGCTCGGGCTCCGTCGGCCAACGCGTGACGCGCCGGGCGGCCACCGGCTCGATGCGAAGCTGCCGCCTGCTCCGGGCGCGCGCAAACAGCACGCTGATCGAGAAGCCCGCGATCGCGACTGCGCCCAGGAAAGCAAACATCCGCGTCTTGGACGCATCATCCCCGGACATGCCGATCGTCACGGCCGGCGACGCATCCGCAGCGGCCAGCGCCGGCGTCGCGGGAGCAGCCGCTTCCGCGGCGCTGGTGTCGCTGGCGGCCGCGAGCGTGTAGGAGGACGCGCGGGGCGCGGCGGGCTGCGCCGCTGCCTGCAGCGTGCCGGACTGGTCGGGCCAACGCGTCGCAACAGCAGATTCGTTCACAGCCGCGCCGACCGGGTCGGGCGCAGCCGCCGCCGGCGCTGACGCCACGGGCGCCGGCGCGACGACCGGTGCAGGCGCGGCCGGAAATGCAGCAGCCGACGGAAAGGCAGACGTCGCCGCCACGGTCGGTGTCGAGGACACGACCTTCACCTCATCGGCGGCGTCCTTGGACGACGATTGGATCTCGGCACGTGCATTTGCCGCGGTCGACGAGAGCTGAGCCCGTTCCTTCTGCGAGGCGAGCTTGCGCGTGACCAGCGACGCGCCCTTCGCTTCGCGATCGTCGTCGCGCAGATACCAGCACTGCTTCTTGGTCGCGCGATCGATGCGATAGAACCAGTGCTTCCCCGCCGGCGTCCCCGCAGGCTTTGCAAGGCATTCGTCTGCAGCCGATGCCGGTGTAAACTCGATTGTCGTCGCAGCCGCTCCCGCCAGCACGGCGACAGCAACGCACGGCAACAAACTCGTCGTTCGATTCGTCATCAGACCTCCGACGATTCAACGCGCCCCCGCTGCGCCGTTTCGGCGATGACTTCGTTCGGAATAAGGCTGCGGAGGTTCCATTTGTCGAAACAATGTTAGAACAGCGGTGTCCTTTGGATGCGTTCTAATATTTTTGGGCTGTTTTGTCGCAGCAACAGTGGGAATAGTCGATGATCTGTCTCCCGTCGTGCGTTGTCGCGCTCATGTGCAACACGCGGATGTGAGAAAACCCAAGACTGCAATCATAAATGCCAATCACCGCGACGCGCAAAGCCGACCTTGATGCGCGTGCGACTCATTTGATCTTCGTCAATGCCTTCTCGACGACTTCGCGCGTGTACGGCTTCTGAATCACCGGCATGTCGGACAGCTCCGCCGGAATCGGCGCACGCTCGCCATAGCCGGTCGCGAACAAGAAGGGCACACCGAGTTCCTTCAGCCGGTGCCCGACAGGCAGGCTGCTTTCCGCGCCGAGGTTGATGTCGAGCAGTGCGAAGCTCGGCACCGCGCGCTCGATCGACTTCAGCGCCTGACTGACCGACGCCGCGGTGTCGATGTGCCGCGCTCCCAGCTCGAGCAGAATCACTTCGGCGCCCATCGCGATGATCAGATTGTCCTCGACGATCAGCACCGTACCGGACAGGCGCGGCGTGTCCTCTTCCTTGCGCTGGTGCCTGGAGGGTGCCCCCGTCATCGCCGGCACCATCTGGACGAAATTGGCAGGGATCACGAAGCGCGCCTGCACGCCGAGCAGGTCGAAGCGGATCTCGGCGTCGCCCTTGAGGTCGAACGGCACCGAACGCTCGATGATGGTGGTGCCGAAGCCGCGCCGCGACGGCGGCTGCACCGGCGGCCCGCCGCTCTCCTTCCAGTCGATGACCAGGCTCGCCCCGGGATCGAGCCGCCAGATCACCTGCACCTGCCCTGTGGAGTCGGCGAGCGCGCCGTATTTCGCTGAGTTGGTCATCATCTCGTGCACGACGAGCGCGAGCGTTGCGAACGCCTTGGGGTCGAGCGCGACCTCTGGACCTTCCATGCGCACCCGTCCGGCCCTTGAGCCGAGATAGGCGCCAGCCTCCGATTCGAGCAGATGGCGGAGCGCGACGGGGGCCCAATTCAGGTTGGTGATCTGGTCGTGCGCCCGCGCCAACGCCTGGATGCGGCCGCCGAGCACGGACGCGAACTCCTCCACCGAGGTCGCCGTGTCCTTGCTCTGCGCGACGAGGCCACGCACGAGACTGAGGATGTTGCGGACGCGATGATTGAGCTCGGCGATCATCAGCTCCTGCCGCTCCTGCGCGCCGCGGCGCTCGCGCGCGGCGAGCTCGGAGAGTTGCAGGATCACTTCGAGCAGCGTGACGCGCAGGCTCTCGGCGATGCGCAAATCCGCCGCCGTCCACGGCTTCGACTGGCCGGCCACCGTCTGCTGCCACAGCTCGAAGCTCTTGCGCGGCGTCAGGCGGGAACCGTTCGGGCCCTCGGCATAGCTCTTATTCGGATCGCCCGCCCAGTTGACCGCGCGCAGCACCTCGCGGCGGAAGAAGATCAGGCAGTCGCGCGGCGTGCGCGAGATCGGAATGGCGAGGAAGCCGGCGGCGCGATCGCGAAATGCCTCGCCCGCCGCGTAGACCTTGGCAATCTCGGCGCTGGCGCAGATGCGGCCGGGGGAGGTCCGGTTGATGAAGCCGATGAGGTCCTGCACCTCCTCTTCGGTCGGCGTCTCGCCGTCGAGCGTGATCTCGTCATCGGACCACACGGCGATGCCGTCGCACTCGATCATCTGGCGATAGTCGGCGACGAACTCCAGGATCGCGCGCTTGCTGTGGGCCTGCGCGGCCGCGCGCTCGATCAGCCGCTCCTGGATCTGATGCGCGCGCGTCTCGTAGGCGATGTCGGTCTCGCGCTCGCGCGCCTCGAGCAGCCAGGAGTACATCTGACCGAACAGCTCGGCCGCAGTGCGCTTCTCGAACGACAGGTGATGCGGCGCATAATGATGGCAGGCGAACAGGCCCCACAGTTTGCCTTCGCGCAGAATCGAGACCGACATCGACGCGGCGACGCCCATGTTGCGGAGATACTCGATGTGAATGGGGGAGACCGCGCGCAGCACGCTCATCGACAGGTCGAGCAGTCCGGCATTGTGCGTCGGCGTCGACAGCAGCGGCGCCGGCGCCGCGTTGATGTCGGCGATGATCCGCAGCCAGTTGCGCTGATAGAGCTGCCGCGCCTGCTTGGGAATGTCCGAGGCCGGATAATGCAGCCCGAGGAACGGCTCCAGGCCGGAGCCCGCGACCTCGGCGATCACCTCACCCGAGCCGTCGGGATGAAACCGATACACCATCACCCGATCGAAGCCGGTCAGCAGCTTGAGCTGGCGCGCCGCCTCCTGCGCCAGGTCCATCATCCCCGCCGTCTTGCGGATGCGGCCGAGCATCAACCGCACCAGCTCGCCGGAATTGACGCCGGGCTCGATCAGACTGGGCTCGGCCTCGACGACGAGATACGCACCGGAAAAGTGGATGGCGAGATCGAAAAGCTTGCCACGGCCCTGCAGATCGACGCCGAACACGCGCTCGACCGCATCGGGGCCGCTGAGATAGTCGACCCTGGCGCGGATCGCGGCCGCGGCCGCCTCCGAGAGCACGGCGTCGAGCGGCCGCTGCAGCAGCCAGCCGATATCGCCGCCGAGAAAATCCGGCGCGTTCTCCGAGGCCATGCATATGGTGAAGTCCGACACCAGCGCCAGCAGGAAGCCAAACGGCTGAACCGTCCCGGGAACATGGATAGGCTCGCGATCGCAATTGGTGAGGTTGACCGGCTCGTTCATGCTGCTGCCATCGCCTTCGCAAACATCGCGAACGCTTCGCGTGCACTCACGATCATCCTGACTTCCTCGTCGGCCGTCGTCCGCGCCTGCGCGAGTTGCGACAGGAAGCTGCTCCACAAGCCCTGCCGCGCGCCATGGCCGAGATAGCGCGTCGCGCGTCTCACCCGCGGATCGGCGGAGGCCGCGACCATGCGCAGCAGATAGGCTGCGCCGAGCCGAGATCCCTCGAGTACGTAGAGCGTGCCGAATACGCCCGCACGGTCGAGCGAGAGTGCGGGAAGGTCCATCGGAATCGGCACGGCACCGAAATCCGCGAGATCGCTGGCGATCGCCTGCGATCGTCGGCGCTGCGGCCAGTCCTCGATCAGATCATCCACCCCGGCCTGATCGAGCGCCGCCTCCAACGGCAGCAGCGCGGCTGCGCTGGCCTGCAGGAACCGGCGATAATGAGCCGTCGTGGTGAGATCGAAATGAACGAGCCCCTCATCCAGCGCGCGGTGCGCCGAGGCCGTCGCCGCCTTCAGTCTCTCGCGGATGCTCTCGGTGCCGGTCACGCGCAAACGGTCATCTGAAACGGCAGCCGGCAACATCAAGGGGTCCCAGAAAAGGAGATCGGTCGCAGGCGCGCCACGGCTTCCTGCAACGTCGATGGCCGGATTTGGGTTCCAGCTTCGCGCGGCTATTTTTTCCGCTCTCCCGATGCGCCATGCTGGCGGGCGCTGTTCCGACGCCATGGCCTCGAGGATGGCCGTCAGCCCGCCAGCTCGGCCAGCGCCTTCTTGACGGCCGGCCGCCCGGACATGCGGCCAAAATGGTCGGCGACCTTCGGGAAGGCGTTGATGTCGACGCCGTCGCCTTCGAGCCATTGCGCGATCGTGAAAAGATAGGGATCGCAGATCGTGTACTGCTCGCCCATCACCCACGGGCCGCGCAGCATCTTCTGCTCGATCAGCGCGAAGCAGGCGCCCATCGTCTCCGGCACCTTCTTCTTCATGTCGGCGAAGGAGGACTCTTCGGTGGCCCAGCGATAGCCCCGCATCTTGTGCGCGTGGGCGATGTGGACCGTCGAGCAGAGATAGCTGTTGAAGGACTGCACCTCGGCAAAGGCGAAGACGTCGTCGAGCGGCGCAAGCCGCGCTTCCGGAAAGCGCTGCGCGATATAGGCGAGCATCGCCGGCGTCTCGGTCAGGACGCCCTGCTCCGTCACCAGCGCCGGCACGCGCCCCTTGGGATTGATCGCGAGATAGTCCGGGCTGTTCTGCTGGTTGGTCTTGAAGCTGAGCTTCTCGGCGACGTAGTCGGCGCCGGTCTCGGCCAGCGCGATGTGTGAAGCGAGCGCGCAGGTGCCCGGCGCGACATAGAGCTTGAGCATGGTGATCCCTGACAGATGATATCCGACCCTATCTGCACCGGTCCGGACCGTCCACCCCTGGCCGCCCGCGTGCGCCGTCATGGGCGATCTGCATTCTGCGGGCCGCGTGCTCGACCCGCGCGGATCCGGACACGACCCATGCCGATCGATGGCGATGCGACGACAGACATCCCGATGAAGGACATGAGCTCACCCTCTCGCGGCGCGCCGCGCCCGAGGTGTTGCCGAGAAGGACCCTCGCAAATGAGGAGGGCGCAGGGAATGCCGGGCGCTGGCCGCAACCCATGGCCCGCCTGCAGAAAGATAAGCAGGCGGCAGTCACCACAGGTCCAGCCGGTCATCCGGCATTCCCTGCGCGATGGGCTTCCGTTTTATACGTGATCTCCCCGGGGACCGGCTGTCTTGCCCCCGTCACCGGCGGATCATCATCACCGCCCGCTTGGCATCAGCATCGGGATGCCAGGACCACACGATTTCAACGTCCGCGAAAGGCCCCGCACCCGAACCACGACGGCAAGCCGCCGCAGCTCTGCACGAGGCCGGTCGACGTCGCTCGTCCTGACGACGCCGTCGCAGCCACCGCATCCCGCCCCGCGTGTCGTGACGACGCGTACGCCCCTCCTGCCGGGACGGAACGGCATGGATAAGACACCTGATTTGGGGGTGGAGTCAAGAAATATTCTGAAAAACGGAAGTCGAGCCTTGGGACGGGACGAAACGGCATCGGGAATGGCGGGCAAGGTCAGCACATTCTGCGCGTTGATGCGATCAGCACCGACCTGCACGACGCAGCCTCTCGTCGGTGCTGCTCGCTACCGAAGATTTTATGCACGGTCACCGTAATACTGCGTAATCCTGGAGTTGGGAAAGTCAGTCGGGGCCCCCTTGAGTGATCCAATCCTCGATGATCTGGATCTGATCATCCGGTATGAAAGGGCCTCCTTTCGGCATGCGTAACGCAGGACTGTCGATGCCTGTCCGGAGGTCGACCACCAGATTCGCGGCGGCTCCGTTTTGACCGATGACTTCCGGTTGAATGAGATGCTTTCCGTGACCCGATGCCGCGAGAAGGTTCGCCTTGGTGTCCCATTTGAAGGTCGCGCCGTGGCCCTTCAGATGGGCCGGTCTGCCTTTGGCCTGCACCCAGGTCGCCATGCCTTGCTCAAGAATGTCTTTGACTTGTTCAAAGCCCATTTTTGCCTCCTTTCGTCATTTCGAATCGATGACAAACTTCGAAAATATGTGGCTGAGGTTCAGCTTCTTTGGTCGCAGAACGACATTGTCGGCGGCATCCGTCACCGCCTACGTATCGTGACAGCTAAAGCAGTTGACGAAGCTATTCTGCGTGAACGACTCCATGGCCATGCTGGAGAGCCCGTCTTCGCCCGCGACGATTGCGGCGGGATCGTCCGTATCCATACCAGCCGGATTTGCAATCGGCATGTTCGCAGTCAGGAGCTTGGGCTTATCCATCCAGATCGCGCCCACGAGCCGATAATTGCGTCGCGGGTCGTTGGGAGCATTTTGCACGAACAGCGACGTCATGGACTTGTTCAAATCCGCAACATCTCCGTCCTCATCCGTACCCGTTACGACCGATTTCGACCCGGGAAACATCCGATAGACGGACGTTTGGACCGGCTTCCCTCCGCTAAGGAATGTTTGGGAGTTTTCGTCGAACGAAGACGCCATCGCGGCGTCCGACAGGAATCGATTGGCCGCCGACGAGCGCAGAGAAAAATTTCGGCGCTGATCGCGACTATTGGCAGCTTGATTGTTACGCCGATGTGCGGCAATTTTCAATTGTATTTTTAGATGGGGGTCTAAAATGTTTCGTTCCTTAGTCATTACTGCCGTTCTGATGTGTAGCCTTTCAAATTCGGCTCGTAGCGACACGATCCTCTGTCCCCGGCAAAAGGAGCCGACCTGCCAAGACATTCTTCCCGCTCAAGAGATGAACTGCGAACGGTCATTCTGCAATGTCGCCAAAAACTCCGACAACGGCCGTACGTCGTGTCTTTGGACTTGCGCTGCGCGCTTCGATAATTTCAGTATCAACGGTGTCCCTCTTCAATCGCTCCTTGATGCACTGAAGAAGTCGCAGCAACAGCAGTGACGCGGAGCAGACATCATGAAGCGAACGAGCATGACCGCTGTGGTGGCGGCAGCATTGTCCATGAGCTTGGCCGGCTGCGGAACTTACATACCGCAAATGCAGGAGGCTTGGGAAACTTCGCGTACGCCCGTGCTTACCGCAGGCGGCGATCTTGAATTTAAAATTCGCGAGAAAATCTACTGCGATATCGTTCAAGCAGTGCACGACAACGATTCACTGCTGCCTAGTCGATGGGGTGTGCAGACAACGGTGGATCTTCAGGTGGACGAGACCGGCGCCCTGAACCCCGGAATTTCCTTCATCGAACCTCTCGCGGACAGTCAATCACGTTCGCTCGGCCTCGGCGGTACGCTCTCTTCCCAAGGTACGCGCGAAGACAAATTTGGAAACTACTGGAATCTCGACAAGCTTCGGAATTTTCCCGGCGGCACGTGCGCTCAAGACCGTCCATCATTTCACGGTTCGTCCTTCCTCCTCGAGAGCCAATTGGGCATCTCGGAATGGCTGCGCGACCGGCTGCAATCCGAACTAGCGCTCCCGTCCTCGGCATTGCCCAAGGACGCCGGCGACACGTTCAAGCAAGACGTGCTGTCCTATCACGTCAAGTTCGTGGTGATCTCTTCCGGCACGATCAACCCGGTCTGGAAACTCGTCCGGTTTTCCGCCGGCGACGGGTCCACGCTCGGATCTCTGAACCGTACGCGGACCCATGATCTTCTGATCACATTCGGGCCCGCGTTCAAGCCCGGAGGCGCCAACGTCGCGTTGCTCTCGCACCAAGCCCAGGAAATCGGTATCGCGGTCTCGAACGGCAATCGGTCGTTGGCGCCGCGATAGACGCTTTCCAAAGGTGGTCCGAAATCCATCTTCGAAGTCGCACACGCATCACCACAACAACGCGGTCGGCGGACGCGGTAGGCGCTTTTTTCGATCGAGCCGATAGGCTCTTCGGGCCTCTTCGCGCTTTTGAAAGTGGGCTATCAGGAAAGATCGCATTTCGAGCTTTACGATCGTGAGGAAATTGGAGGCTAGGGTGTGGAGGCTAGGGGGCCCGCACGACAGCTCTGCATGAGCTGTGTGGCGTAGGGCGCGCCTTTGCCCGCCCTACGCCACACAGCTCACGGAGGGCCTTCAGCCTCCATCACACGCGTAGCTTCAATCCCCAAGCCCGTGCGCGACGACCTTGCGCATCACGTTGGGCAGCGCCTCGCCGTCCAGCGTCGCGATCGGGACCCAGCGCATGCCCTCCGGGGCGCGTGTCCGCGCCGGGACCCGCGCGGTATAGACCACGAGCTCCAGCGGGAAATGCGTGAAGACGTGGGTGACGACGCCGAGCCTGCGGTGCCAGCGTTTCACGCCGGCCAGCTCCGGCGCCTGGGCGAGCGCGTCGGCATCGTCCTGGCCAGCGAGCCATTCCGAGCCGGGAACCTCGGTCATGCCGCCGAGCAGGCCCTTTGCGGGGCGGGAGCGCACCAGCAGCTCGTCGCCTCGGATGACGACGAAGGCGGCGCCGCGACGGAGCGTGCCGGTCTTCTTGGCGGCCTTGCGCGGGAACGTCTCCTGGTCGCCGCGCTCGCGTGCGGCGCAGTCCTCGCTCAAGGGACACAGCGCGCAGGCCGGCTTCTTCGGCGTGCAGATGGTGGCGCCGAGATCCATCAGCGCCTGCGCGCTGTCGCCGGCGCGCGACGGCCCGAGCAGCGTCGCCGCCAGCGCCTGGATCTGCGGCTTGGCCTGCGGCAACGCCTCCTCCACCACGAACAGCCGCGAGACGACGCGCTCGATGTTGCCGTCGACCGGCATGGTCAGCCGATCGAACGCGATCGCGGCAATGGCCGCCGCGGTGTACGGACCGATGCCGGGCAGCGCGCGCAGCCCCTCCTCGGTGTCCGGGAACACGCCGCCATGCTCGCGCAGCACGGTGACGGCACAGGCATGCAGGTTGCGCGCCCGCGAATAATAGCCGAGGCCGGCCCACATCCGGAGCACGTCGTCGAGCTCGGCGCTGCCGAGCGCGGAGACATCCGGCCAGCGCGCCAAAAACTTCTCGAAATACGGCCCGACCGCCTTCACCGTGGTCTGCTGCAGCATGATTTCCGACAGCCAGACGCGATACGGATCGGAGCGCTGCCCGGCCGGCGCGCGCCACGGCAGCCGCCGGCGGTGGCGGTCGTACCAGGCGAGCAGTTGTGCGGGGCGCTCGGCGGAGCCGCGATTCTCTGGTCGGCTCTTGCGCTTGGAAGGAAGGGCTGATGACACCATTGGCTTAATCTAGTACGTCAGGAGCGATCGTCGCCCGCTGGACCGCCGTCTCGTCTGCGGCATCCACGGCTTTCTTCGAGCCCAGGCGGCTCGGACGGGCGGCAGACCACGAGAAGCCTGCATCGATGGCAAAGCCCGGCCGCCTCACCGCAAAACCGCTGTCGCTCATGATGGGCGACGTGCTGACGGCCGCCTATGCCAAGCAGGGCTTTGCCGCGCGCGAGCTGGTGACGCGCTGGCCGGAGATCGCGGGGCGCGAGATCGCCGAGCACGCCCAGCCGCTGAAGATGCAATGGCCGCGGCCGGTCGAGGGCCAGCCGCAGGAGCCGGCGACGCTGATTTTGCGCGTCGAGGGGCCGATGGCGCTGGAGATCCAGCATTCGTCGGACGTGATCCTGGAGCGGGTCAACCGCTTCTTCGGCTGGCACGCGGTCGGCAAGCTGGCGCTGCGCCAGGGGCCGCTGTTGCGCCCCCCAGTGAAGCGCCGCCCGGTGCCGCCCGATCCGAAGACGGTCGCGAAGGTCGCGCAGACCCTGACCGCGATCGAGGACGACGCCCTGCGCGACGCGCTGGCCCGCCTGGGCGCCGCCATCAAGCGAAATTGACGCTGACGCTTTGATCCCCATTTGCCGCCCGGCATTGCCTCCGGGTGGGTTTCAAGCTAGCGAAAAGCCGAGTTACGAGCGTTTCAGGCGCGAGATGCGCCCATTTCGGAGCAGAGCCTTGATCATCACCCGCCGCGCCTTCACCGCTGCCCTGTCGCTGACCGGCCTCGCCGCTCTGGCCGGCTTCTCCCCGCTGCGGCTGATCTCGGACGCGATGGCGCAGAGCGCCGCCGATGTCGCCAAGCCTCAGTCGTTGCCCGACATGGCGATCGGACCGGCGGACGCTGCGGTGACCATCACCGAATATGCCTCCATGACCTGCCCGCACTGCGCGGCGTTCAACGCCACCGTGTTCCCGAAGCTGAAGGCCGAATACATCGATACCGGCAAGATCCGCTACATCTTCCGCGAGTTCCCGCTCGACATCAAAGCCGCCGCGGGCTCGATGCTGACGCGCTGCATCGCCAAGGACGACGCGCAGAAGTATTTCGCGGTCACCGACATGCTGTTCCGCTCGCAGAACGACTGGGTGGTGAAGAACACGACGGAGACGCTGACGCGGATCGGCAAGCAGGCCGGTCTCAGCCAGCAGCAGGTCGAGGCCTGCCTCAAGGACCAGGCGTTGCTCGACAAGATCGCCGCCGACCAGAAATATGCGAGCGACATTCTTAAAGTCGATTCGACGCCGACCTTTTTCATCAACGGCGAGAAGATCAAGGGCGAGGCTTCGATCGAGGAGTTTCAGAAGAAGATCAACCCGCTTCTGAAGAGCTGATTCGAATCACTGAGTCATCAAAGACACAGCGCGGCCCCTCAATGGGCCGCTTCTGTTTCGTGGGCCGTTCGCCACGAGAAAGCCTTGGAAAAGCAGGCCCGGCGGGTTGCCCTGGGGACCAGCCCTCGCCATTGTCCCGCCCTCAGAATGAGGCGCCAGGGCGACTCAGTCCACATTGACATTGCCTTCCATGGTATTGTCGGGGCTGGGAGATTCGTCTCCCGCCAACAGAGAATCTGTGCATGAAACTCACGCGTCTTCGTCTTCACGGTTTCAAGACGTTCGTCGAACCGACTGACTTCGTGATCGAACCCGGCCTCACCGGCGTCGTCGGTCCGAACGGTTGCGGCAAGTCGAATCTGGTCGAGGCGCTGCGCTGGGCGATGGGCGAGACCTCGCACAAATCGCTGCGCGCCGCCGACATGGACGCTGTCATTTTCTCCGGCTCGAACACGCGGCCGTCGCGCAACCACGCCGAAGTGGTGATGACGATCGACAACAGCGATCGCACCGCGCCGGCGGCCGTGAACGACCGCGACATTCTCGAGATCTCGCGCCGCATCGAGCGCGAGGCGGGCTCGGTGTATCGCATCAACGGCCGCGACGTGCGCGCCCGCGACGTGCAGATCCTGTTCGCCGACGCCGCCACCGGCGCGCGTTCGCCGGCGCTGGTCCACCAGGGCAAGATCGGCGAGATCATTCAAGCGAAACCTGAGCAGCGCCGCCGCGTGCTGGAAGACGCCGCCGGCGTCGCCGGCCTGCATGCGCGCCGCCACGAGGCCGAGTTGCGGCTGAAGGCGGCGGAGACGAATCTGCTGCGCGTCGAGGACGTCATCGGCCAGCTCTCCGGCCAGATGGAAGGCCTGCGCAAGCAGGCGCGGCAGGCGATCCGCTACCGCGAGGTCGCGGCCAAGGTGCGCAAGGCCGAAGCGACGCTCTATCATCTGCGCTGGATGGGCGCGCATGCCGACCTCAACGACGCCGCGCATGTGCACGATGTCGCCGTGCGCGAGATGGCGGAGCGGACCCGCGAGCAGGCCGAATCGGCCCGCATCCAGGCGATCCGCTCGTCGCATCTGCCGGCGCTGCGCGAGGCCGAGGCCCGCGCCGCCGCGACGATGCAGCGGCTGAAGAATGCCCGCGATCTGCTCGACCGCGAGGAGGTGCGCGCCAAGGAGCGCGTTAGCGAGCTCGATCGCCGCCTGATGCAGCTCACCGCCGACGTCGCGCGCGAGCAGCAGCAGAACCAGGACGCGCAGGTCGCGCTGCAGCGCCTGGAGACCGAAGACGCGGAGCTGAAGGAAGAGATCAAGGCGCGCGTCGAGATGCGCAGCGGCGTCGACGAGCGCGTCGCCGAGGCCGAGGCTCTTCTCGCTGAGACCGAGCGGCAGTTCACGGAGCTGACGACGCAGCTCGCCGATCTCACCGCACGCCGCAACCAGCTCGAGGCCAACGTCCGCAGCCACCGCGAGCGTCTGGCCCGGCTCGACCAGGACATCGCCAATGTCCGCGCCGACGAGGAGCGACTGGCGCAGGAGACCGCGCATCTCGGTGATCTCGACACGCTAGCGGCGTCGCTCGAAGCGGCCGAGGAATCCGAGGCGCAGGCCGAGGCCGCGGTGCAGACCAACGAGTCGGCGCAGGCCAATGCGCGGCAGAAGCTCGAAGCCTCGCGCGCCCCGCTCGCCGAGGCCGAGAAGCGGGTGCAGCGGCTGGAGACCGAGGCGCGCACCATCTCCAAGATGGTGAACAGCGAGACCAAGAATCTGTGGCCGCCGATCATCGACGGCGTCACCGTGGCCAAGGGTTATGAGAAGGCGCTCGGCGCCGTGCTCGGCGACGACCTCGATGCGCCGGTCGACGCGTCCGCGCCGATGCACTGGACCGTCGCCGGCGCCGAGGTCACCGACCCCGCGCTGCCCGATGGCGTCGAGCCGCTCGCGGCCTATGTGCAGGCGCCGCCGGAGCTGTCGCGCCGCCTGGCCCAGATCGGCGTGGTGTCGCGCGACCGCGGCGCTCAACTCGTTTCTCAACTCAGGACCGGCCAGCGGCTGGTGTCGCCGGAAGGCGACGTCTGGCGCTGGGACGGCTTCATCGCCGCCGCGCATGCGCCGACCGGCGCGGCCCGGCGCTTGGCCGAGCGTGCTCGCCTGATCGATATCGAGGCCGAGCTCGAGCAGGCGCGCATCGATGCCGCCAACAAGCGCCAGGCGCTGGAGAGCGCCGAGGCCGAGGTGAGGGCCGCGACCGCCGCCGAGAGCGCCGCGCGCGAAGCCTGGCGCGCCGCGCAGCGCGAGGTGAACGCGGCGCGCGAGCGCCACGCCAATGCCGAGCGCGAAATCAATCGCCATTCGGCGCGCAAATCGGCGCTGGTCGAGGCCTCGACCCGCCTCGCCCATGACCGCGCCGAGATCGCCGAGCTGCACCAGAATGCGCTGGAGGCGATCGAGGAGCTGCCGGCGACCACCGAAGCCGATGGCCGGCTGGCGGCCGTGCGCGCCGAGATCGAGGCCAAGCGCCGCGCCGCGGCGCAGGTGCGCGCTGAAGCTCAGGCATTGGCCCGCGAGGCCGAGCTCGCCGACCGCCGCGTGCAGGCGATCATCAGCGAGCGCAACGACTGGTTCAACCGCATCCGCGGCGCCGGCTCGCAGATCGCCACCATCGAGGCGCGCATCGCCGAGGTGAAGGACGAGCGCGCCGAGCTCGACAACGCGCCGGAGATCTTCGCCGAGAAGCGCAGCGCGCTGATCGACGAGCTCGCCATCGCCGAGGAGGAGCGCCAGGTCGCGGCCGACGCGCTCGCCGAGGCCGAGACTGCGATGGGCGACACCGACCGCGCTGCGAAAGCGTCGCTGGAAGCGCTGTCCAAGTCGCGCGAAGCGGCCGCCCGCGCCGAGGAGCGGCTGGAGAGCGCCAAGCGCCGCGTCGGCGACGTCGAGCGCGAGATCCACGACATGCTCGAATGCGAGCCGCAGGCGGTCGCGGCGATGGCCGAGATCGGTCCGGACACGCAACTGCCGCCGCTGCACGAGATCGAAGAAACCTTGGAGAAGCTGCGCCGCGACCGCGAGCGGCTTGGCGCCGTCAACCTGCGCGCCGAGGAAGAACTCACCGAGGTCGAGGGCTCGCACACCGCGCTGACCACCGAGCGCGACGACCTGGTCGAGGCCATCAAGCGGCTGCGCCAGGGCATCCAGAGCCTCAACAAGGAGGCGCGCGAGCGTCTGCAATCCTCGTTCGAGACCGTCAACGACCACTTCAAGCGGCTGTTCACCGAGCTGTTCGGCGGCGGCGAAGCGGCGCTGCATCTGATCGAGAGCGACGATCCGCTCGAGGCCGGTCTCGAGATCATCGCCAAGCCGCCGGGCAAGAAGCCGCAGACGCTGTCGCTGCTGTCGGGCGGCGAGCAGGCGCTGACGGCGATGGCGCTGATCTTCGCGGTGTTCCTCACCAACCCTTCGCCGATCTGCGTGCTGGACGAGGTCGACGCGCCGCTCGACGACCACAACGTCGAACGCTTCTGCAACCTGCTGCACGAGATGAAGGGCTCGACCGAGACCCGCTTCATCATCATCACCCACAACCCGATCACCATGGCGCGCATGAACCGGCTGTTCGGCGTCACCATGGCCGAGCGCGGCGTGTCGCAGCTCGTCTCGGTCGCGCTCGACGAGGCCGTGAAGATCCTCGACCAGCAGGTGGCTTGATCTTGCTCCGTCATTCCGGATCGCCCGCCCGCGCGGCGGCCGGACTGACGCGTGGAGAGGACCGATGATCTCTCCTGATCTGCCCGCCGCGCTGAAGGCGTCCCTCGAAGCCATGCTGCACGGGCAGTCGCGGCAGGATGCAGCCGCCCGGGCGGCCCGCATCTCGGCCGCCTACCGCAGCGGCGGCAATTCCGGAACGATCACGAGCGACGCCGACGCCATTGCCTATGCCACGGTGCGAATGCCGGGGACCTACGCGGCGGTCGTTGCCAGCCTCAATGCCGTGATGCAGGCGAGCCCGGACTTCGCTCCGGCCTCGCTGCTGGATGTCGGTGCCGGACCAGCGACCGCGAGCTTCGCTGCGGCGGAAGCGTTTCCGCTGCTGACCTCGTTCAACGCCGTCGATTCCAATCCAGCGTTGCGCGGGCTGGCGCTGACGCTCGCTGACGACACGATGCGCCTCCGCGACCTCTCTTATGCGCTGGGACCGGCGCGAGCGCTGCTCGATCGTGCCGGAAGGGCCGATCTCGTCATCGCCAGCTACATGATCGGTGAGCTGACGGATGCCGAGCGCTCTGCGACCGTCGACGCGCTGTGGGCCAGGACCGGCGATGCGCTGCTGATCGTCGAGCCCGGCACGCCCGCTGGCTATCAGCGCATCATCGCCGCGCGTGACCGCCTGATCGCAGCCGGGGCTCATGTCGCGGCGCCCTGCCCGCACGCAGCGCCGTGTCCCCTCGTGGCACCGGACTGGTGCCACTTCGCGCAGCGGCTGGCGCGGTCGCGGGCACATCGCGAACTGAAAGGGGCTGACGTCCCGTTCGAGGACGAGAAGTTCAGCTTCGTTGCCCTCACCCGCAAGCCAGCAACGCATCGGCCCGCCGCGCGCGTGCTGGCGCCGCCGGCGGTCACCAAGGTCGGGGCAACCGCGAAGCTGTGCCAGGCGGATGGTGCCGCTGGCGTCATCAGCGTTCCCCGCCGCGACAAGCCCGCCTTTGCCGCCGCCCGCCGGTGGGACTGGGGCGACGGCGTGGAGCGGCCGCCACGGCCGTAGATACCGTCGCGGCCGCAGATGGTTAACGACAGGTCGTGTTAGTCTCTCATTTTCGCGATTTCGCGAAACCCGAGAGAAATCGCTGCTTGCTACGGTGAGCTGCAACAGGCGCTGGATGCGCTGCTCACACGGGAACGCGTTTCGATGTTCAGGACGATGATGATCACCGCCGCGCTGCTGGCTTCGGCAGGAACGGCCCTGGCAAACGGCCACGGTGGTGGATCCTCGGCACCGCCCCCACCGAAACAGGAGGGCCCGCCGGCCAAGGCCATCGTCGGCAAGAACGGTCCCGTCCTGGTCGACCCAAAAGGGATGACGCTCTACTATACCGAGCGCGACAACACCGGGAACAAGTCGACCTGCGACGGTGCCTGTGCCGAGAAGCGGCCGCCGCTGATCGCCCCCGACAACGCGACCGCCAGCGGCGACTTCACCGTCATCACCCGCAGCGACGGCAAGAAGATGTGGGCCTACCGCTACCGGCCGCTCTACACCTCGCAGCTCGACAGCGTCCCCGGCGATATCAAGGGCAACGACCCCACGCAGCAATGGCGGGTCGCCCGTCCCTATTGAGCCCTGCGCATCGTTGCCTCCGACGCCAATTCGGTCGCCTGGGCGTCCATCGAACGGACCGGCCAGGCTCAAGCGACTTGAACGGGCACCCCCCGTGATGCGACCAATGCACGCCGGTCCACCTGCGGACCGGCGGCGCCGTCGCGTGTCGGCCGCCTCGTTCTCCCGCCCTCTCCCTCGGAGCCCGTCATGTCCGGCTGGATCGTCCTCGGCATCATCGTCATTCTCGTGCTGTTCGCCCTTGGCGCCTACAACCGGCTGGTCGCCCTCAGCCAGCGGGTCGGCCAGGCCTTTGCCGACATCGACGTCCAGCTCAAGCTGCGCCACGACCTGATTCCGAATCTGGTCGAGACCGTGAAGGGCTACGCTGCGCATGAGCGCGGCACCCTCGACGAGGTCATCAAGGCTCGCAATGCGGCGATGTCGGCGCAGGGCCCGGCCCAGGTCTCGGCCGCCGAAGGCCAACTTTCCGGCGCACTCGGTCGCCTGATCGCGCTGTCCGAGGCCTATCCGGACCTCAAGGCCAACGCCAACTTCCAGCAGCTCGCCGGCGAGCTCTCCGACATCGAGAACAAGATCGCCGCCAGCCGCCGCTTCTTCAACAACGCGGTCCAAGAGTATAATACCGGCATCCAGCAGATGCCCGCCGCACTGTTCGCCGCGACCTTCGGCTTCACGCGCAAGGAGTTCTTCGATCTCGGCGCCAGCCGGACCGAAGTCGAGGCCGCGCCGAGCGTCAAGTTCTGATCCCGCGCCCTCCGCGCTGAAGGGTCCGACGCCATGGCCGCCTACGGTCTCTACACCCACATCGCATCGAACAAGACTCGTTCGGTGCTGCTGCTCGGCGGCCTGTTCCTGCTGATCTACGTGCTGGTGTTCGCCGGCGCGCTGATCGCGGAGGTCATGATCAACGGCAATGGCAGTGTCGCCTATTACATGAACGCGGCCACCCGCGACCTGATCAGGGCGCTGCCCTGGGCCACGCTGGGCGCGGCGGCCTGGATCGTGATCGCCTATTTCTTCCATCAGAAGATGATCGACGCGGTCACCGGCGGGACCGCGGTGACGCGTCAGGAGCAGCCGCGGCTGTACAATCTGCTCGAAAACCTCTGCATCTCGCGCGGCATCACCATGCCGCAGCTGAAGATCATGGACAGCCCGGCTCTGAACGCCTTCGCGACCGGCCTGAACCCGCGGCAATACGCGGTCACCGTCACGACCGGCCTGCTCGACGCGCTCGATGACCAGGAGATCGAGGCGGTGCTCGGCCACGAGCTGACCCATATCCGCAACGGCGACGTCCAGCTGATGGTCGTGGCCGTCATCATCGCCGGCGTGGTCGGCTTCTTCGGTGAACTGTTCTTCCGCCTGTTCACCAACATGAGCTGGGGCGGCGGCTGGGGTCGCTCGTCGTCGTCGTCCTCCTCGTCCGACTCCGACCGCAAGGGCTCCGGCGGCGGGGCCATCATCGTCGTGATCATCGCGGTGGTGCTGATCGTGGTGGCCTGGCTGCTGTCCCAGGTGGTCAAGCTGGCGCTGTCGCGCACCCGCGAATACCTTGCCGATGCCGGGTCGGTCGAGCTGACCAAGAATCCGGACGCCATGATCACCGCCCTGCGCAAGATCGAAGGGCGCGGCGAACTGCCCGGCGCCACCTCCGCCGTCATGGAATTGTGCGTCGACAATCCGCGCGAGGGCTTTGCCGACCTGTTCGCCACCCATCCCTCGGTCGATGCCCGGGTCCAGGCGCTGATCAGGTTCGCCGGCGGCCATGATCCGGGCCCGATGGCGCTGCCCACGGACGAGGCACAGCCGGACGACACCGGCGCCAACGCGACCGAAAGCGACGCTCCGCCACCGTTGCCGTCCGGTGGTCCCTGGGGCCAGGCCGATGGCCCGGCCCCGCCATCTGGCCAGGGTCAAGCCGCTCCCCAGGGACCGTGGACCACCCCCGCGACCGGTCCCTGGGGCCGGCACTAGTCGCCGCCTTCGCCGCGGAATTCAGCCGCCAATCCCGTGCGACGGGCAATTGTCCTGCCATTCGCTTGCAAGTGCTTCCTCGCCGGCTCGAACGCCCGGGCCGGAATGCCTCCGATTGCTCCAGCCTGTTGCGGCGAAGGCGCAAATTTCCCCGGTCCCGTGCTGCAATGAATTTGAATTCTCCAGCGTTTCTGCCATGTTCGCGCCCAAAGCAGAATGCAATGCGCCGGCCCCCTGGCCGGCCTCAGGGCTGAAGGACTTTCCATGGCGAAACCGGCAGTGGTTGTGGTGGGTGCGGACAAGGGCGGGGTCGGCAAGACCACGGTGTCGCGGACGTTGCTCGATTATTTCAGCGCCAACAACGTCCCCACCCGGGCGTTCGACACCGAGCATCCGCGCGGCACCTTGAAGCGCTTCCACCCGGAGATCACCGAGATCGTCGACATGAATTCGACGCCGGACCAGATGAAGATCTTCGACACCCTGAGCGCGGTGGCGCCGTCGGTGACCGTGATCGACGTCCGCGCCGGCCTGATGTCGCCGACGCTCGCCGCGCTGCGCGACATCGGATTCCTCGACGCCGCCCGCTCCGGCCAGATCACCTTCGCGGTGTTCCACATCCTGGGCTCGTCGATCGCCTCGCTCGACGAGATCGCCGAGACGGCGAGCTACATGATCGGCGCGAAATATTTCCTGGTGAAGAACTTCATCAACAACACCAGCTTCTTCGAGTGGGACCAGTCGACCTACAATTCCTACTTCCACCGCATCAAGGACGCGACCGAGCTGACCATCCCGAAGCTCAACGAAATGGCGTTCGAGCAGGTCGAGGTCGCCTCGGTGCCGTTCCTCAAATTCGTCGCCAACAAGGGTCCCCGCGACGAGGCCGCCAACTACTCCTTCGTGCTGCGCGGCTATGTCCGGCATTGGCTCGCCAACGTCTGGAGCGAGTACGACCGCATCAAGCTGACCGACATCGTCGGCTCGACCAAGGCGGCGGCGCCGCGGCCGGCCGGGGAAAAATAGCAGCTCCGTGAAGGATGGGACTTTATCGCAACCGCATTTGACCTGATATAGGTCGGATGCCCGCGACGCCTGTCTACATCGTCTGCTCGCCCCGGCCGCAATCCGGGAAGACGCTGCTTGCGCGGGTGCTGAGCGAGTTCCTACTGCTGAAGAACGGCCAAGTGCTCGCCTTCGACGTCACCTTGCGCGAGCCGTCGCTGCTCGACTTCCTGCCGCAGATCACGGAGACCGCGACGATCGAGGACACCTACGGCAAGATCCAGCTGATGGACCGGGTGATCCTCAACGACGGCATCCCCAAGGTGATCGACCTCGGCTACTACTCGTTCGACGAGTTCTTCAAGATGTCCGAACAGATCGGCTTTTTGAAGGAGGCCGCGCGGCGGAACGTGGTCCCGATCATTCTGTTCTGCGCCGAAGGCGACCGGGTCTCGATGCGCGCCTACGATGCCCTGCGGCGCCAGATCCCGAAGCCCCAGCTGATCGTGGTCGAAAACGACCACGTCCTTCGCGAGGAGCTCCCCGACCTCTACAGCCGCAGCAAGCATCTGCACATTGCCGCCCTGCCCGCGTTCCTCAGAACCTATATCGAACGTTTTTCGTTCTCCTTCACCGGCTACCTGCGCCAGGAGAAGGACCCCTCCACCGAGCTCTATCAATGGATCCGGCGCAACTACTATGCGCTGCGCGAGATCGAGAACGAGCTTCTGATGCAGCGGTCCTGACGCCGCCGCGCGCTTCTCAGTGCCCTTCGAAGGAGATCAGCGTGCGCACGGGCACGTCGAGCGCGCGCAGCTTGGCGGCGCCGCCGAGATCCGGCAGGTCGATGATGAAGCAGGCCGCCACCACGGTCGCGCCGATCTGGCGCAACAGCTTCACCGCGCCCTCGGCCGTGCCGCCGGTGGCGATGAGGTCGTCGACCAGGATCACGCGCTCGCCGGGCTGCACCGCGTCGACATGCATCTCCATCTCGTCGGTGCCGTATTCCAGCGCATAGGACATGCTGACCGTCTTGTGCGGCAGCTTGCCTTTCTTGCGGATCGGCACGAACCCGGCCGACACCTGATGCGCCACTGCGCCTCCGAGGATGAAGCCGCGGGCCTCGATGCCCGCGACCTTGTCGATCTTGGAGCCGGCCCAGGGATGCACCAATTCGTCGACCGCGCGGCGGAACGCGCGCGCGTCCGCCAGCAGGGTCGTGATGTCCCGGAACAGGATGCCCGGCTTCGGATAGTCCGGAATGGTGCGGACGGTGTTCTTGATGTCCAGATCGAACGTCATCGTGCTCTCATTGCCTCGTTTGGCCGTGACCGCGAGGAATTCATCATTGCGAGCGAAGCGAAGCAATCCAGGGCCGCGAAAACAACTCTGGATCGCTTCGTCGCTCACGCTCCTCGCGATGACGGCAACCACCTCTCACCCCGGCTGATTGAGCCGGAACGCATTCTCCACGATCCTCAAACCCACGGCATCGCCGAGTGACATCAGCGATTCCGGATGGAACTGCACGCCGCCGACCGGCAGCGTCTTGTGCTCGATCGCCATCGCCACGCCGTCCTCGGTTGCCGCCGTGACGGTCAGCACCTCCGGCATGCTGTCGCGCTCGACGAACAGCGAATGATAGCGGCCGATGACGATCTCGTTCGGCAGGCCCTGCATCAGGCGGCCGCCGCGCACCTGGACCCGCGAGGGCCTTCCATGCGCCGGCTGGGCAAGCTGGCCGAGCTGGCCGCCGAAATACTCGCCCATCGCCTGCACGCCGAGGCACACGCCGAAGATCGGCAGCTTCTTCGCGAGCGCAGCGTCGATCGTCGTCGAGATCTTGAAGTCCTCGGGGCGGCCTGGCCCCGGCGACAGCACGATCAGATCCCAGCTTCGTTCGGCGAGCATCTTCAGCGCGTGGACATAACGCACCACGGTGACGTTGGCGCCGACCTGGCGGAAATAGTCGGCCAGCATGTGAACGAAGCTGTCGTCGTGATCGATCAGCAGCACGTTCTTGCCGGAGCCGGTGGCATCCGGCGCGGTCGACGACAGCGGCTTCGGCGGATCGCCGCGCAGCGCCTGGAACAGCGCCGCCGCCTTGACCTGGCACTCACGATCCTCGGCTGCGGGATCGGAATCGAACAAACAGGTGGCGCCGACACGGACCTCGGCGAGCCCGTCCTTCATGCGGATGGTGCGGATCGTCAGGCCGGTGTTGATCGAGCCGTCGAAATTCACCGCGCCGATGGCGCCGGCATACCAGCGCCGCGGCGAGCGCTCATTGTCCTCGACGAACTGCATCGCCCACAGTTTTGGCGCGCCGGTCACGGTCACGGCCCAGGCGTGGGTCAGGAAGGCATCGAGCGCGTCGAAGCCCGGCCGCAGCATGCCCTCGACGTGATCCACCGTGTGGAACAGTTTCGAGTAGGTCTCGATCTGCCGGCGCGCCAGCACCTTGATGGTGCCGGGCACGCAGATGCGCGCCTTGTCGTTGCGGTCGACGTCGGTGCACATGTTGAGCTCGAACTCGTCCTTCTCCGAGTTCAGGAGCTGGCGGATCTGCTCGGCATCGCCGATGGCGTCGCGGCCGCGGGCGATGGTGCCGGAGATCGGACAGGTCTCGACGCGACGGCCGTCGGAGCGGACGAACATCTCGGGTGAGGCCGAGACCAGGAACTCGCCGTCGCCGAGATTCATCAGCGCGCCATAGGGCGACGGATTGATCCGGCAGAGCCGCTGGAACACTTCCGCCGGCGAGCGCTCGCACGGCTCGGCAAAGAGTTGGCCGGGCACCGCCTCGAACAGGTCGCCGCGGGCAAACGCGGCGCGGGCCTTCTCGACCGTCGCCTGGTACTCGCCGGGCGCGTGATCGGCAAACCCCTGGCGCGGCTCCTTGAGATAGATGCTGGCGTCGGTGTCGCGCGACAGGCCTTCCGTCGACTGTCCGTTCCAGGAAAAATCATAAGACAGCACGACGCCGCGGCCGGTGGCGCGGTCGTAGGCCAAGAGGCGATCCGGCACGTAGAGCACGATGTCGCGCTGGTCCTTCTCGCGCGGCCGCTTCTGCTGGAGGTCCTCGATCTGGAACACGAGGTCGTAGGCGAAGGCGCCGAACAGGCCGAGCAGCGGGTCGTCATTGGCCGAGAGCGCCGCGATCATCGCCCGCACCAGCGACATCACGCTGGCGCGCCGCGTGCGCTGGTCCTCCTCGACCGGGGCCGGGCCGCGGACGATGTGTCCAGCGAGCCGCGCCGGCGAAGCTTCGGTGATGACCACACAGGGCTCGCGCAGCGTGTCCTTCAGGAACGCGATCAGCACCTCGCCGCGGCGGTTCAGCGCCTGCAGGGTGAAGTCAGTGCCCTTGGTCTCCAGCACCAGCGGCGGATCGGCGAAGCCGAGGTCGAAACTCTCGTAGCGGCCGGGCACGGTCGTGCCCGAGGACAGCACCACGCCACGGCGGCGGTCGAGCAGGTTGATCAGGTCATCGAGCCGGCTGGCGCCACCGGAAAACTGCTCGACGGCGCGCGTGATCGCGAGCCCGCTGGAGGTGCGGTAGTCGCTGCGGGCCGGAAGGGCGAAAACGGTCCTGTTCATGGGGTCCTCTTGGGCGTCCTCTTACGGAATTTGCCGAGGAAACGCCACACAGGACCAACCGGAAGCCGCCGCTGCGTGGCGGCCCCTCTGCGATCTCATGTCAAACAAATCGCACCGGCCACCTTTTACAAGGTGCGCCACCAGAGACGGGCTGGGCGGACAAGGGTGCTCATGGGGCGGAACTGACCACGGCGGGCAGCCGGGGTCAAGGGCGGCGGGGCCACAAATGGGGGTGTGATGCCTCAGCCGATCAACAGAGGCGCCGCGGGCCGGCTGCCCGATACAGCGCCCTCGCCCCTTGTGGGTCCCCTTGTGGGAGAGGGCATGTGCGGCCCATCCGCTAACGCGGTTGGGTGAGGGGTCTCTCTCCGCAGCGGCGCTTGCAGAGGCATACCCCTCACCCAACCGAGCATGCCGCTCTGTCCTACATGCCCTCTCCCGTAAGGGGCGAGGGCGCAATAATACGCACCGGCGAGCGGAAGGCACTGGCGCCGACGAGAATGACAAAGGAATATGCAGCAGCATTCTCGCGACACATGATGCCCGAGTGATGATCATCAATTCCGCCCTCCAAGTCGAGGGCGCAGGAAAGGCCGGGCATCGGCTGATGCCCGTGGCCCGCCTGCAGCAAAAAAAGCAGGCGGCAGTCACCACAGGTCAGCCGGACGACCGGCCTTCCCTGCGCGATGGTCTGACGGCTTATACGCACTCTCCCCGGGGACCGGGCTGTCTTGCCCCCGTGACCGGCGGATCATCATCACCACCGGCGCGGCCTCAGCGTCGGGAGGCCAGGACCATGCGACTTCACCGTGCGCGCCCGCCGTTCGTCCGCACGACGTCTGCCATGCTGCGACGTGACACGCCCACCGCATCTCCACCCCGCGTGTCGTGACGATCGCGATACGCCCCTCGTGCCGGGGTGGGACGGAGATATCAGAGCACGAATTCCGAAAAATAGAAACAAGAATGTTTTTTGGCGAAGGACTGGACAGGGCAAATCAGCTTGAGGCGGCTGATGAATTTCGCGGGGCGGCGCATGATCGACCAGCCCGGCACGGAGATCATCGGCAGAGCGAATATCCGAATTGCCGGGCATGCAGTGCCCGGTCTATGCTGCATCGTCTCCCTTGCTGAAGGCATTCGTCCTTTGCGACGCCATCCCCTGGCCTTGCCCGCCATGCTCCTCTTTGCCGCGGCGACGGCGCCCGACGTTGTTGCGCAGGGCGAGCCGCCACTGGCCTGGTGCCTGGACCGCCGTTTCCCGGCCGACCAGCGGATCGAGAGCTGCACCTTCGCATTGCAGTCCGATCGATGGTCCGGACAAGATCAGATCCACGGCTATTTCAATCGTGGCAATGCGTACTATGAGAAACAGGAGTACGACCGCGCCATAGCCGATTTCACCGAAGCGATCAGGCTCGATCCCTCCTACCCGGCGGCCCGCAACAATCGTGGGTTCGCCTACGCAGGCAAAGGCGACTACGATCGGGCGATTGCAGATTATGACGAGGCGATCAAGCTCGATTCGAAGAAGCCGCTCTACTACTACAATCGCGGCTTGGCCTACTTCTCGAAAGAAAATTATGATCGGGCGCTCACGGACTTCAATCGAACGTTGGCGCTGGACCCCGAGCAAGCCAAGCCCTACGTTGATCGCGGCGCAGTCCATGTTCTGAGGAACGACTTCGATCGCGGTCTCGCAGATATAGACGAGGCGATCCGACGCGACCCGACTGACGCCACCGCATACACCCTTCGCGCCGCCGTGCATAAACACAAGAAGCAGTTCGACCGCGCCATCGCCGACTACAGCGCTGCAATCAAATTCGGCCTGACGCCCGCGAAAGCCCTTAACGCCCATTTCAACCGAGGGATCGCGTATTTCGAAACAGGTGACATCGATCACGCCATCGCCGATTTCGACGAAACGATCAGGCGCGATCCGGGTCACGTTCTTGCCCATGTCAATCGCGGCATTGCATATGACGATAAGGGCGATCACGACCGTGCCATCATAGATTTCGGCGTGGCGATCAAGCTCGAGCCGCAACACGCGAAAGCATACATGAACCGCGGCGCGGCCTACGACAAGAAAGGCGATCATGATCGCGCCATCGCCGATTTTGACGAGGCTCTGAGGCTTAATGGCAAGCTTGCAGAGGCCTTCAACCGTCGCGGTATCGCCTACGACGACAAAGGGGATCACGACCGGGCCATCGTCGACTTCGATCAGGCCATCAGGCTCGATCCGAGCTATGCCGATGCCTACAACAATCGCGGCCTCGCCTACAAGGAGAAGGCGGACTACGATCGCGCGATCGCCGACTTCGACGCGGCCATCGCCCTGGCGCCGGATTTCTCCGAGGCCCAAGGCAACCGGGATGCGGTTCGCGAGCTGAAGAAGAGCCGCGGGGCTGCAATGCCGGCCCCGGAACGTTAGACGGGTCCGCGGCTGATGCGGACGCGGCGCTGGGTCCGGCCAACCCGGCTATTCCTGACGCGTCATGCGCAGCCGCCCGCTAACCGCAACTCACTGCGATGCATATCGAACAGGTCGCCACGAGACTCGAGGCAACCTGCTGCTACGAGCGCACGGGCGCGCGCGAACAACTCGATATCGCCCGTCTGCAGCACAATCGTCCCGGTTTCGCAAAGCGCCTCCCCGATAATGCTCGCCGCCTTCTGCCAGTCGGCCGTGGCAAATGACAGCAGCACCGAATCGAAGAACGAGATCGGCGCTGACACCAATTCGCCGTCGCGAATGACGCGCAACGGCGCGTTCTCCGCTTTGAGGCGCGCCCAACGTTCTCGGCAGGCATCACGCCGGCTTGGCGACAGAACGGTCCGCAGATCCCACAGTGCATTGTCGCGAATTGTCTCCGGCGACACTAAACCCAGGCTGACGGCCAGCCGTGGCGCCTTCGGCCCTGTCTCCCCTGCCCGCACGACTGTGTCGGTGAGATCGACGATCTCGATCGGCTCATCGCCGAGCCGCCACAGGAGTTCGAGGAAGCCGGCATATTCCTGGGTCGATCGCCGCGTGAACCAGGCGATCCGTCGGTTGTTGCTCGAGAGTGCCTCGTCCCAGAACGATGTTGCCTGGCCGCCCACCTCTTCCCAGCCTGACACTTGCAATTCCTGGTCCATCCAGGCGGTTCGCAGCTCCGGGTCGGGTGGATTGATCGGACCAAAGCTCAGGCTGTCGGCAAAGCCAATCACGCGGTCGCTGCGCCCAGCCTGCTGGAGCGCAGCGCGCAACGTGCCTGCAGCGGACATGTTGAAGACGACATGAAGGATCGCGTGGGGAATTGTTATCTCCCTTGCCAGACGTGCGTTCACGTGGGGCGAGTCACGATGACGCTTCCCTCGCGCCCCATCGCCGCGCGAGCTTGCTGAAGCGCACCGATGACTCGATCGAGCTCTTCGGCCGCCATGAAGACCTCGATGTCGCCGTCCGTCCTCAACGACAGCGACAATCCAACGCTGCTGCCGACGACGCGAACCAGCACGCATGCGTCGTCGCCGGACGACTTGTCGACGAACGTGATCGGCTCGGTGCTCATGCGGGATCCAGGATCATCTGATAGGCCATGCTAGCAGATATCGAAACGTCGTTGGATTCGACATGCCGCCAAACTGGCGGTGCGCTCCCCTCCCCCTTGCGGACAGGGGAGCTCACTGGCGTTGGGGCGAGCGGCACCTCACAACTTGCGAAGCCGAGCGCTCGCGCGGCAGCGGCTCTACAGCAGCGCCAGCGCGGCTTGTTTGAGGTGGGCGGCGATGGCATCGCGGGCTTCGCGTGAGCCGACGCTGCGCGCCATCGTCACCCCTCCCGAGAGGATCGCCATCAGCGACCAGGCCTTTTGCAGCCGAGCTTCATCGGTGCTCCCCTGCAGCCCCTTTGCGATCTGCTGCGCGACCCTTTCGAGCGCGGTGCCATAGGCGGCCTTCGTTTCCTCGCTGGCGCGCGTCACGTCCGGCGTCAGGCTCTGCAGTCCGCAGCTCGAGTCCAGGATGCAATGGAGACGTTCTCCGAGATAGAATGCGATGAACGCCTCGGCCCAGCGCGCTCCCATCTGCTGCTGAAGACTCGCAATGCCCGTCCTGAGATCGTCCAGCCCGGCCAACGCGGCGGCTTCGAACGCGGCGTCCTTCGACTTGAAGTGACCGTAGAACGCGCCGGACGTGACCCCGGCTTCCTTGGCGAGGCCGTCGACGCCGATGCCGCCATAGCCAAGCCGGCGAAAGCCGCGCCCCGCGGCCTCCAACAACTTCGTCTTTGCTTCCTGCTTATGCTCGGCGTGGTACCGCATCTGGCGCCTTCCATAGCGATCGTTATTTCATGCTTGACTGATAACGATCGTTATTCTATTGGTGGATCACGGTCGTTATATAATGACCGCCGTTCCCCGGGACAACCGCCCTAGGGCGAGCACAGGAGGAGTCATGCCGATCAGTCTCACACTCACCGAAGGCGTCATCGCTGCCGACCAGGCGCCGATCGCCGTTGCGCGGATCACGGAATCGTTCCTGAGACACCATGGTCTGGCGGGCAACAGGATCATGGCGGCGAACGTCACGGCCCATCTGAACATCCTGCCGAAGGGCCATACCTTCGCCGGCGGCACGCCGGTCGATGGCGCCTGGATCGAGACCAAGACGCCGTCATTCGCGCTCGCCAGTCACGAGGTCCAGACGGCGTTCTTCGGCGAAGCCACCGACATCCTGCATGACCTCTCCGGCGGGGCGCTTGCCAGGGACCGGATCTGGTCCAACGGCGTCCACGCCGTGGACGGCACCTGGAATCTCGACGGCAGGCCGATGACCAACGACGCGCTCGTGGGGGCCATCACCGCAGGATGACCACGGTCGTCACGGCCGCTACCGCATTGCGCGGCGGCGGCCGTGATTGAATGCCGACCGCTCACGTCCCCGGCTTCACCAGCCCCAGCTCGGCGAACTTCATCTCCGTCGCCACCACCGCGTTCTCATACACCTCGCCGCGCTCGACGAAGTAGTTGAAGTAGCCGGCCGGCGTCTCCGGCTGGATCTCGACCAGCTCCACGGTCTTGTATTTCGGATCGGTGATCACGCCGCTCGCGATCAGGTCGTTGATGCGCTTGAGCGCGTCGACCTCGGCCTTGTAGCCGACCGAGAACCACATCTCCGTGGTCCAGTCCTGCACCTCGAACCAGTTGGCCGGCGCCTGGCCCTGCCACCCCTCGGCGAGCGGGCGGACGGCAAAGACGCGGTCGAAACCGTGCAGCTCGGAGATGATGCTGGCGCGGTGATAAGCGCCGTCCATCTGTCCCTGGGGCAGCTTGGTGAAGCCGTAGAGCGACAGCCACAGCGCGGCCTTGACCGCCTCCGGCGTGATCGGGCGGATGGCGCGCTCGGCCAGCACCTCGGAGGCGTAGCGCAGGTCGCGCTTGGCCGCCGATTGCCGCGCCTTGACGGCATGGGCGTTGGGAACCGACTTCTCCGCCGGCAGCAGCGCCCGCGCCGCCTCGTTGCCGTAGAGATAGCCGGTGCCGGTCTCGGGATCATAGGTGTTGAACACGACGCCGACCGACGTGGCGTTGAGCGTCTCCGCCGCGTGCGCGAAGTCGGCCTCGCTCCGCACCGGGACATATTGCTGCGCCGGCCACAGCCGGTCGGCGAGGGCGTTGAACGGGCCGTCACGCCAATCCGGCCAGGAGACGAAGCGCGCCAGCGCCTCGGCATAGGCGGGACGAAACACCCCGGGATAGCCGAACATCACCGTGCGCAACTGCGACGCCGGATCCCGGTGGCGGTCGGAGGACATCAGCTCGTTGCGCAGATCGAGACCCTGAAGCCACGCCGACAGCACCAGGATCTGGCCGGACGTCGCGGTGACGAGATCCGGCGTCACGCCCCAGGCGCGGGCAGTGTCGAGGAAGCCGGCGCCATGGGCGTTCAAGCCGCCCAGCCCGGCCAGCGCAAAGGCCACTCGCACGGCTTTCTCCATCAGCAGAGGGACCGGAGAACGCTACCTCAGATTGTTTCGGCGACGCAACCGACGGCGAGACGCGGCGAATTCGAACATCGAACGAAGCGACGCGCTTCGAACATGATCAATGCTCAGATCTCCGCGGGATCCCGGTGATTCGCCGAAACGTGACGGCGCCAAGCGACGAAAAGCTGCAGCCGGCGGCTGTGTGGTGCCTCACAACCTCATGTTGCGCGCGTGCACGCCGCCTCGGGTATCGACCCATGATTGTCGCAACCCAAAAAAGTTACATAACTTGGCTGTGCGCGAGGGCAACACTGTTGTCTATCTGCAATAGTGTGGCAATGATTGGTTAACCATATTGAATTACCTTGGTTAACATGGCCCGCGGCAAACAGCCTTCAGTGTCGCATGCGCTCCCGAAGCAGCCGACGCTGCTCGATTGCTTCCTCGAAGCGCAGGCAAAGCGGACGAAGCGTCGACGGCGCTCCGCCGACGCAGTGACCAGCGCCGACCCCTTGGCTCCTTCAGACGACGCTCCGACTCTTGGTGAGGCCGAAGCGCCCTCGGCCGAAACCAAGACCGCCCGCGCGGTTTGAGTCCGCACGGCGCGGTTTGGAACCGACGCGCCGGCCCTCAGCTCAGCCGAGGTGCTTGTGGAAAAACGCCGTGGCGCGGCCCCAGGCGAGCTCGGCGGCCCTGCGATCGTGCACGGTCATGCGCTGCTCGTTTACGAAGGCATGCTCGGCATCGTAGCGATAGAGCTCGAGCGACTTGCCGGCGGCCTTCATCGCCTTCTCGAAGCCGTCCACCAGCGCCGGCGTGCACCAATCATCCTTGTTGGCAAAGTGGGCCTGCAGCGGGATCTTGACGTCGGCCGGCTTCGCCGCCTGCTCAGGCGGAATGCCGTAGAACACGACGCCGGCGGCGAGCTCGTCGATCTTGGTCGCGCCGATGATCGTCACCGCGCCACCGAGGCAGAAGCCGGTGAGGCCGACCTTGGCGCCGTTGCGCGCCAGAAATTGCGCGGCCCCGCGCACGGTCTGCGTGGTCGCGTCCATGAAGTCGAGCGAGTTCATCTCCCGGCCCGCCGCATCCGTATCGTGATAGGGCACCACCGTGCCCTTGTAGAGATCGGGCGCCAGCGCGTTGAAGCCGGCGAGCGCGAAACGATCGCACATCCCCTTGATCTGGTCCTGCAGGCCCCACCATTCCTGGATGACGACGACGCCCGGCGCATCGGCCTGCGCGGCCTTGGCGAGATAGCCCTTGGCCTCCTGGCCATCGGGGCGCTTGAAGCTGATCAGTGTGCCCATGTGTTCCTCCGCAGGTTTTGTTGGAAGCTGAGGAGCGGGGTTTACCGCAAATGCGCGTCCGGCGCGACGGGAGGCGATCGGGTTCGCTGCAACGTGAGAGGATTCGTAGCCCGGATGAGCGCAGCGACATCCGGGGTCCTCGCCGGCACTGTTGCGATCCAGGATGTCGCTGCGCTCATCCGGGCTACGGGCGCTAGACCGGCATCGCGCGCGGCGCGAACAGGATCACGGCCATGCCGGCGAGGCAGATCAGGGCGCCGGCGGCGTCCCACGGATCGGGGCGATGGCCCTCGACCAGCCAGCCCCATAGCAGCGCCGCGGTGATATAGATGCCGCCATAGGCGGCGTAGGCGCGGCCGGCGAGCGGGCTGTCGGCCACGGTGAGAAGCGTCGCGAAGCCGGCGAGCGCGACCATGCCGGGCAACAGCCATAGCGGCGACTGCCCGAGCCGCAGCCAAGCCCAGAACGCGAAGCAGCCGCCGATCTCCAGCACGGCGGCGCCGGCGAAGGCGAGAAGTGACGGCATGGGCGAACTCCGTTTTCCCGGCTGCGCCGCGGACAAGGCCTCCCCTGGCCCGAGCCCAACTAACACAGGGACAACAAAAAAGCCCCCGGAGGGGCTTTTCGTTTTCATCAGACGTTTCCGATCACCGCTCAATGCGCGGCGGCCCAGACCCGCTTCTTGGTGAAGTACATCAGGCCGGCGAAGATGATCAGGAAGATGAACACCTGATAGCCGAGGCGCTTGCGCGCTTCCATGTGCGGCTCGGCGGTCCACATCAGGAAGGTCGCGACGTCGTGGGCATACTGCTTCACGGTGGCCGGCGAGCCGTCGTCGAACGTCACCTGGCCGTCGGACAGCGGCGGCGGCATCTTGATCGCATGCCCGGGGAAGTACTTATTGTAGTACGAGCCGTCCGGAATGGTGACGCCGTGCGGCGGGGTTTCTTCATAGCCCTGCAGCAGCGCGTTGATGTAGTTCGGGCCCTGCTCCTGGAACTGGGTGAAGAAGTCGATCAGGAACCAGGGGAAGCCGCGCTTGTAGGAGCGCGCCTTGGCCATCAGCGACAGGTCCGGCGGGGCCGCGCCGCCATTGGCGGCCCGTGCGGCCTGCTCGTTCGGGAACGGCGACGGGAAGTAGTCGGCCGGCCGGCCCGGACGCTCGAACATCTCGCCGGCGTCGTTGGGACCGTCCTTGATCTTGTACTCGGCCGCGAAGGCGGCCGCCTGCGCCGGCGAGTAGCCCGGGCCGCCGGGCTCGGCGAGATTGCGGAACGCCACATATTGCAGCGAATGGCAGTTCGAGCAGACTTCCTTATAGACCTTGAGGCCGCGCTGCACGGCGCCGCGATCGAAGGTGCCGAACGGACCGGCAAACGACCACTTCGCCGAAGGCGGGTTCTCCTGGCCTTCGCTGGCACGGGCGTCGCCCATGCTGCCGGCGAGCAGCGACACCGCGGCGACCAGCGCGATCACGGTCGAGACCATCGGCGCCGCCTTGCGGCCGGACCTGGCCAGCACGTCGTCAGCGATCGAGTTCGGCAGCGGGCGCGGCCGCTCGATGCGCGCGAGCAGCGGCAGCACGATCAGGAAGTAGGCGAAGTACAGCACCGTCAGGATGCGGCCGAGCACGACATAGACACCCTCCGGCGGCTGCGCGCCGAGATAGCCGAGGCCGATGCAGACGACGACGAAGATCCAGAAGAACTGCTTGCCGAGCGGACGGTACTTGTTGGAGCGGGTCTTGGCCGAGTCGAGCCAGGGCAGGAACACCAGCACGATGATGGCCGCGAACATCGCGATCACGCCGGCGAGCTTGTTCGGGATCGAGCGCAGGATCGCGTAGAATGGCAGGTAGTACCATTCGGGCACGATGTGCGCCGGCGTCACCGCCGGGTTGGCCGGGATGTAGTTGTCGGCCTCGCCGAGATAGTTCGGCATGTAGAAGATGAACCAGGAATAGAAGATCAGGAAGCAGGCGACGCCGAAGAAGTCCTTGATCGTCGCGTAGGGCGTGAACGGCACCATGTCCTTCTCGGTCTTCGGCTCGACGCCGGCCGGGTTGTTCTGGCCAGTGACGTGCAGCGCCCAGACGTGCAGCACGACCACGCCGGCGATCAGGAACGGCAGCAAATAATGGAGCGCGAAGAAGCGGTTCAGCGTGGGATTACCGACGGAGTAGCCGCCCCACAGCAGGGTCACGATGCTCTCGCCGAAATACGGCACGGCCGAGAACAAATTGGTGATGACGGTCGCGCCCCAGAAGCTCATCTGGCCCCACGGCAGCACGTAGCCCATGAAGCCCGTCGCCATCATCAGGAGGTAGATGATGACGCCGAGGATCCAGAGCACCTCGCGCGGCGCCTTGTATGACCCGTAATACAGGCCGCGGAACATGTGGATGTAGACGGCGAGGAAGAACATCGACGCGCCGCAGGCATGCATGTTGCGCAGCAGCCAGCCGTAGTTCACGTCGCGGACGATCAGTTCGACCGACTTGAAGGCGAGGTCGGCATGCGGCGTGTAGTGCATCGCCAGGACGACGCCGGTCACGATCTGGATGCCGAGCATCATCGAGAGGATGGCGCCGAACGTCCACCAATAGTTCAGGTTCCGCGGCGTCGGGTAGGCAATGAAGGACGAGTGGACCAGGCCGATGATCGGAAGTCGTTGCTCGAGCCACTTCAAGGCGGGGTGGCTCGGCTGGTAGTCAGAAGGTCCACTCATGATGCGTTCCTGAAGAAATTATCTTGCACGATCGAGCGTGAGCTCAAGACGAACGTCTGCTCAGCCGATCTGGATCTTGGTGTCGGAAACGAACTGATAGGGCGGGACGGGAAGATTGAGCGGCGCCGGCCCCTGGCGGACGCGACCGGAGGCGTCGTACTGCGAGCCGTGGCACGGGCAGAAGAAGCCGTCGTAATTGCCTTCATGGGCGATCGGGATGCAGCCGAGATGGGTGCAGATGCCGATCACGACCAGCCACTGCTCGTGGCCGTCCTTGGTGCGGGACTGGTCGGTCGCCGGATCCGGCAGGCTCGACACCGGCACCGCGCGAACCTCCTCGACCTGCTTCTTGGTGCGGTGGGAGATGTAGATCGGCTTGCCGCGCCAGAACACCTTGATGTCCTGTCCTTCGGCGACGGGCGCGAGATCGACCTCGATCGGCGCACCGGCCGCGATGGTCGAGGCATCGGGATTCATCTGGGAGATGAAGGGCCACAGGGCGGCCACAGCACCGACAGCCGCGGTAGCGCCCGTGGCGACGAAAAGAAAATCCCGGCGTGTCGGATGATCCGCAGTAGACGCTGTCACGATTCCAACCCTTTCTTCGTTGCAGCCGGTGGAACCGCCCCGCTCGACGTCTTACGATCTCGACCTTGGAGATCACGTGACCGGGAGATCCTGCCGGCGCCCGCGTCCCCCGCGGCGGCAGAAAACGGCTCGCTCCACCGCCCCTGGGGAACAAGCCGTCCAGAATCGTTCTATTGGCACCCTTGCGATACGAGCGCAAGCCCGCTATCGGCCCTGCAGCACGCCATGCACCAATTCCCGCTTCGGAAGCGGACTTTCCGCCTCAGTCCTAAGACCAATTCGCATGCAGATCGCGCTCTATCAGCCCGACATTCCGCAGAACACCGGAACGATTCTGCGCCTGTGCGCCTGCCTCGGGCTCGCGGCCCACATCATCGAACCGGCGGGCTTTCCTGTGTCCGACCGGCAGTTCCGCCGCGCCGGCATGGACTATCTGGACCAACTGAATTGGCGGCGGCACGATTCCTGGAGCGCGTTCGAGGCCTGGCGGTCCGCAGAGGGCCATCGCCTGCTGCTGCTGACGACCAGGGCCGCGACCTGCTATCTCGACTTCAGCTACGGCGCGGACGACATCCTGCTGCTCGGGCGCGAGAGCGCCGGCGTGCCGGACGGCGTGGCGGCGGTCGCCGATGCGCGGCTGCGGATTCCGCTGCAGCCGGGGCTGCGCTCGCTGAACGTGGCGATGGCCGCGGCGATGGCCGCCGGCGAGGCGCTGCGCCAGACCGGACAATTCGTCCAATTGCAATCCGCACAAGGAGCCGGAGGGTGAGCTACGCGGTGAAGGAAATCTTCATGACCCTGCAGGGCGAAGGCGCCCAGGCGGGCCGCGCTGCCGTGTTCTGCCGCTTCGCCGGCTGTAACCTGTGGAGCGGCCGCGAGGCCGATCGCGCAACCGCGACGTGCCGGTTCTGTGACACCGACTTCGTCGGCACCGACGGCACGCTGGGCGGCCGTTATGAGACCGCCGCAGCGCTGGCCGAGGCCATCGGCGGGCAATGGACAGGCGGGGCCGCCGACCGCTATACGATCCTCACCGGCGGGGAGCCGCTGCTGCAGGTCGATGCCGACCTGATCGAGGCGCTCCACGCCCGCGGCTTCGCGGTCGGGGTCGAAACCAACGGCACGCTCATTCCGCCCGACGGGATCGACTGGATCTGCGTCAGCCCGAAGGCCGGCGCCGAGCTGAAGCTGCGGCAGGGCCACGAGCTGAAGCTGGTCTACCCGCAACACGGGGCCGAGCCGGAGACGTTCGCGGGGCTTGCCTTCGAGCGCTTCTCGCTGCAGCCGATGGACGGGCCCGAAGCGGCCGCGAACACGGCGCGCGCCATTGATTACTGCCAGCATCATCCGGAATGGCGGCTCAGTCTGCAGACGCACAAGATGATCGGCATCAGGTAGGGATTGTGACTGACACGATGTGGGAATTGACCAAGTCGTTCACCTTCGAGGCCGCGCATACGCTGCCGATCACGACGCTCGGCGAAGCCAGCCAGGAGATCCATGGCCACTCCTTCCGCGCCGAGGTGACGGTGCGCGGCGATGCGACCCATCCCGAGACCGGCATGGTGGTGGATTTCGGCGTGCTGACGCAGCGGCTGAGCGAGATCCAGGCCATGCTCGACCACAAGTTCCTGAACAAGATCGAGGCGATCGGGCTGCCGACGCTCGAGAACCTGTCGCGCTTCATCTATGAGCGCGTCCGCTCGATCGGCCATGTCACCAAGGTCAGCGTCCACCGCGACAGCTGCCGCGAGACCTGCACCTATTTCGGTCCGCAGGGCTGATCGATTGTGGTAGGACCGAACCGTAGCGACAACAGCGCTGTCACCTCCGGCTGTCATGGACGCTTGACGGCAGGGTGAGCGCCAATGTGCCAGGGGAACGTCCATGACCACCGCCGCCATCGAGGATCGCAAGGCCCGCGCCCGCGCCTGGTTCGAGAGCCTGCGCGACCAGATCTGCGCGGCGTTCGAGCGGCTCGAGGACGAGGCGCCGGCTGACCTTTATCCGCGCACACCGAGCCGGTTCGTCCGAACGCCGTGGGAGCGCACCGACCATGCCGGCGGCCCGGGCGGCGGCGGCGTCATGAGCATGATGCACGGCCGGCTGTTCGAGAAGGTCGGCGTGCACTGCTCGACCGTGCATGGCGAGTTCGCCCCGGAATTCCGCAGCCAGATTCCCGGCGCCTCGGAAGACCCGCGGTTCTGGGCCTCGGGCATCTCGCTGATCGCGCATCTGTGGTCGCCGCACGTGCCGGCGGTGCACATGAACACGCGCTTCGTCGTCACGACGAAAGCCTGGTTCGGCGGCGGCGCCGACCTGACGCCGGTGCTGGACCGCCGCCGCACCCAGGAGGACGCGGATACGCTGGCCTTCCACGCCGCCATGAAGGGCGCCTGCGACGCCCATGCCGCGGTGGCCTCGTACGACAAGTACAAGCGCTGGTGCGACGAGTACTTCTATCTGCCGCACCGCAAGGAGCCGCGCGGCATCGGCGGCATCTTCTACGACCATCACGATTCCGGCGACTGGGAGGCCGACCTCGCCTTCACCCAGGATGTTGGCCGCGCCTTCCTGAAGGTCTATCCCGAGCTTGTCCGGAGCAATTTCAGCAGCCCCTGGACCGCCGCCGACCGCGAGGAGCAGCTCATCCGCCGCGGCCGCTACGTCGAATTCAACCTGCTTTACGACCGCGGCACCACATTTGGGCTTAAAACCGGCGGCAATGTCGACAGCATTCTGTCCTCGATGCCGCCCGAGGTGAAATGGCCCTGAAACTCGATTTGTTGAACCGCGTAGATTGATCATGACCGCCGCCCTGCCCCGCGCCATGCTGATCGACATGGACGACACCATCCTGTCGGCCTATGGCCGTCCCGAGATCGCCTGGAATATCGTCGCCACCGAGTTTGCCGACGAACTCGCGCCGCATACGCCGCAGGCGGTGGCCGCCGCGATCCTGGCCTCGGCACGCAGCTTCTGGTCGGTCGCCGGCGCCGAATGGCGGATGAAGCTGATCCAGGCGCGGCAGGAGGTGGTGAAGGACGGCTTCGCGGCGTTGACCGCCGCAGGCCCGGCGCTGCCGATCGAGCTTGCGATCCGCATCGCCGACCGCTTCACCGCCTATCGCGACGAGCAGATGTTCATCTTTCCCGGCGCGCACGAGGCGATCGACGCATTCAAGGCGCGCGGCGTCAGGCTGGCGCTCGTCACCAACGGCGAGGCCGGCCAGCAGCGCGCCAAGATCGAGCGCTTCGCGCTGGCGCACCGCTTCGACCACATCCAGATCGAGGGCGAGCACGGCTTCGGCAAGCCCGAGGAGCGCGCCTATTGGCACGCGATGGAGCGGCTCGGCGTCGGCCCGGAAGACACCTGGATGATCGGCGACAATCTCGAATGGGAGATCGTCGCGCCGCAGCGGCTCGGCATCTATTCGATCTGGATCGACGTCCATGGCGACGGCCTGCCGGAAGGCACCGACGTCAAGCCCGACCGCATCATCCGCTCGTTGACCGAGCTGGTGCCGGCGGGCTAGGCCCGCGCGGCGCCGGCGTCACTTCGCGCGCCGCGGACCTCCGGCGACTGCGCGCTTGTGCGCCTCCATCAGCATCGCCACGAAGGCCGTCACCTTCGGTGGACGAAAGCGCGCCGCTGGGAACACGGCGTGGATGCCTCCGGACGGCAGTGTCCAGGACGGCAGGATGGCCACGAGGCGGCCGGCCGCGAGATCGTCCCTGATCAGGAAATCGGGCAGCACCGCCAGGCCGCCGCCGGCCAGCGTCGCGGCGAGCACCGCCGGCGTGGTGTTGATGGTAAGCGTCTGGCTCATCTCGACGCTCTCGCGCTCGACGTCGCCTTTCATGAACTGCCAAGTGAGCGGCTCCCTCAGCGCGGCATTCGCAATGAACGGCAACGCGGCGAGGTCGCGCGGATGCGCGACGCGCCTGACCACGTTCGGCGCGGCCACCAGCAGCTGCCGGAAGCTGCCGACCCGGCGGGTCTGCAGGGCGGAATCGTCGAGCCATCCCACGCGGATCGAGAGATCGATCTGGCTGGCGACGAGGTCGATCTTGCTGTCGGCGAGGATCAGCTCGACCCGGCAGGCCGGATAGGTCCGCGAGAACTCGGTTGCGATCGCGGCGAGCGTGCAGGTGCCGTAGTCGTTCGGCGCGGCGATGCGCAACAGTCCCATCGGCTCGGCGTTGCTCTGCGCCAGCTCGGCCAATGCGCTCTCGGCCTCGCGCAGGATGGCAGCACAGCGGGCATGCAGCAGGCGACCGGCTTCCGTCGGCTCGACCCTGCGCGTGGTCCGCACCAGCAGGTCGGTCCTGAGCTCGCGCTCGAGCTGGGCGACCTGCTGGCTGACCACGGCTTTGGTGATCCCGAGCCGATCGGCCGCGCGGGTAAAGGACGCTGCGTCCACCACGGCCGCGAAATAGACGAGGCGGTTGAGATTGATCGCCTCCATGCCGGCGGCTCCTTCTATTGTCCATTAACAGCATACAGTCTGTCTCATTATGCTGTATTTATGGACAAACGAGAACCCGCTATCTCGGCGCCATGCCGCTCCAAGACAGGGTTCCGGAAATGCGACTGACCTATCTGTTCGACCCGCTCTGCGGATGGTGCTACGGCGCCGGCCCGGCGGTCGAGACGCTCGCCGCCCACGACGCCATCACGCTCGAGCTGCTGCCCACTGGCCTGTTCGCCGGCCGTGGCGCCGGCAGGATGGATGCGCAATTCTCCGAATATGCCTGGAGCAACGACCAGCGCATCGCCAAGCAGACCGGCCAGCGTTTCACCGACGCGTACCGCACCCGCATTCTCGGCGCGGGCGGCGCCTTCGATTCGACAGCCGCATCGCTCGGCCTGACGGCGGTCCACGTCACCGACCCCGGCCGTGAGCTCACGGTCCTCAAGGAGCTGCAGCTTGCGCGCTACGTACACGGGCAGGACATCGTGAGCGTCGCGGGCGTCGGCGAAGTCCTTCGAGCGCTGGGCCTTGCGAGCGCCGCCGAGCGGATGCTGGCCCGGGATCACGCGCTGGTCGAGGCCTATGGCCGCCGGCTCCAGACCGCGCATAGCTTGATGCGACGCTACGGCTTGTCCGGTGTCCCGGCCCTGCTGGCGGGTGACGGCGAGCGGCAGAGGCCGCTGCCGGGCAACGCCTTGTACGAACCGCTCGACGGCCTGCTCGCACAACTCGGAGCAGCCTGAGCCGCTCCGTACTCGATGCCTGGCACAATCCACCCAGCCGTCGCACACGGCCGGAGCGCCGCCTGCTGCCCGGCCTCATCGTTTTATCACTCCAAGGAAGAGACTGACATGCCGACACGGAGACAGATCATGACGACAGCGATTGCAGGGACCGCCGCAGCCATTCTCGGTGCATCGGACAGCGGCCGTGCCGCTGGCAGCAAGCTGGTCTGGACACACTTTCCCGCCGGCCCGAACGGCTTCTTCCGCGCGCCCGTGCTGCTGAGGGGCCCCACCGAAGCACTGCTGATCGACGGTGGCTTCAACTATCCGGACGGCCGCGCGGTGGCGGCCGCAATCAAGGCGAGCGGCAAGACGCTGACGGCCATCTACATCAGCCAGTCGGACCCGGACTACTACTTCAGCCTCAAGCCGATCCGCGAGGCCTTTCCCGGCGTGAAGGTGATCGCCGCCACGGCGACCATCGAGGCGATCAAGGGCAATGTCGAGAAGAAGCTCGCCGTCTGGGGCCCGCAGCTGAAGGAGAACGGCCCGCAGACGATGGCCGACATCGTTCTGCCCGAACCGTTCGATGGCCCGTCGCTGTCGGTCGATGGAGAGACGATCGAGATCGTCGCCGCCGAGGGGCTGGCCAATCGGCGCTATCTCTGGGTGCCCTCGCTCGCAGCCGTATTCGGCGGCGTCATGATCTTCTCGGGTGTCCATGTCTGGACGGCCGACACCCAGAGCAAGGAGCAGCGCGCAGCCTGGATCGCGACCCTCGACAAGATCGCTGCACGCGCTCCGACGGTGGTGGTCGCCGGCCATGCCGTGGCGGACGCCGCCACCGACCTGTCGGGTGTTCGGCACACCAAGTCCTATCTCATCGCGTTCGAGGAGGAGCTCGCCAAGGCCAAGGACGCCGCAGCCCTGAAGGCCGCAATGGAGGCGAAGTTCCCCGGCCTCGGCATGGGCGTGGCCCTCGACATCGGCGCCAAGGTGGCGAAGGGCGAGATGAAGTGGGGCTGATGCAGGCCGCGGCCACATCAGGCTGACATGACAGAAGCGCCGGCCCGTCAGGACCGGCGCTTCGGCCTTTCGTGGATGGCCGCGTCGTGCCTCAGGCCGGGCGCTCGGCGACGTTGGGACGCCATTTGATCAGGCGGCTCTCGACGAGGTCGAGCAGCGCGTCGATGCGCGCGGAGGAGCTGCGCGCCCGCGTCGAGGCGCTCAACATCAGCTATGGCGTGGGCATGCTGCCGCGGGTGACGATCTCGGTCGGCGTCGCCGCCTATCCCGAGGCCGGCCTCGATCTGACGGAGATCCTGCGCGTCGCCGACGGCGCGCTGTACCGTGCCAAGCACAAGGGCCGCAACCGTGTCGAGCTCGCCTCCGGCCGCATGGTGCCGCCGCTCGACGAGGTGACGAACCGGGCCGTCGCCGCGCTCGATGCCATCGTGGCACGCGCCGAGACCGGCACCATCACGCCATCCGATCGGGACACGGACCAGCAGGTGGCTTGACGCCGGAAGGCTACGCCGCCGGCAGCAGATGCCGCACCGCCGGTGCGATCATCACGCCGCCGCCGGTGATGACGGCGGCGTCGAGGATGGCGGCGTGGATGTGCACCGGCATGCGGGCGACGAAGGCCTTGGCGAGGAACGCGCCGGGCACCGCGACCGCGCCGATCAGCAGTGCGAACGCCAGGACCTGCACGGTGACCACGCCGGCCAAACCAAACACCGAGATCTTGATGACACCCGTGGCCACCGAGATCATCGCGTCGGTAGCGATGACCGCGGCGCCTTCGAGTCCGGCGGCCATCAGCAGCGACAGCAGGATCACGCCGGAGCCGGAGGTGCCGCCGACCAGCACGCCATAGCCCACGGCGCCGGCAGCAAGCCCGCCATTGCCGATCCTGACCTCGCGCTTGCGCAGGATCCGCCGCAGCGGAACGCTCATGATGAGCATGGTGCCGATCACGAACGCCGCGCCGGCATTGGTCAGCCGCGTGTAGCCGTAGGCGCCGAGCGCCGTCGTGAGCGCGGCTGCCGCGATGACGATTCCGGCGCGCGTACGGTCGGCATGGCTGATATAGGCGACGACGCGGCTGAGATTGGTGAGGATCGCCGAGATCGCGATGATCGGCACGACCGGCTCGGCCCCGACCATCGGCACCAGCACGAGCGGCATGAGAGCGCCGGTGCCGTAGCCGGCGAGACCACCGATGATCGAAGCGAACAGAGCGACGGCAGCGACGAGCAGGAGTTGCAGGAGCGAGATGTCGGCAAAGCCCGCCAGAAAATTCATGAACGTCCGTCGCGGTTGACGCGCGCCGCCGCCTGATCGGCGATCGCGTTCAGCGATGCCTCGTCGAGCGGGAAGTCCGCGGCTAACCAGGCATCCTCTGCGAGGGTGAGCACATGACCGAGAAGCGGCCCTTCCGCAACCCCGCGCGCGATGAAATCGGCCGCCTTCAACGGCAATTTCGGCGGCGTGAAGCGCTGCGGCAACAGCGCACGCTCGCGCCAGCGCCGGTCGTCGCGATCGCGCGCCCGCGCCCAGCCGAGCATCAGGCGGTCGCGATAGACGGTCTCGCCGAGACGATACAGCAGACGCCGGACTCGCGCCTCGTCGGCGGAAGCGAACCGCCACCAGCGATGGCCCATGCCGTCGAGCGCCTTGGTCTCGGCGTTGGAGAGCTTCAGCCTGACGCCGAGACGGCGCGCATCCTCGGTCACGGCGACCGCGAGCGCCGCGAGACGGCGGACCGGGCTCGGCGAAAGCTCCAGCTCGCGCTCGATGCCGATCATCGCGGCGAACGGACCGAGATAGGCGACGCCGCCGAGGATCGCCGTCAGCAACCCGCCATCCGCCATCGCCGTGACCGCGCCGACCGCGCCGTCGGTGACGAGCAGCTTCAGCATCTCCATGCGCACGCGCTCGGCTGACAGCGTGGCGAGCCCGGCACGGCCGGCGATGCAGGCCTGATAGCCCTCGCAATCGGGGGCGCCGTGACCGAACGCCGAATGGATGCGGAAGAAGCGCAGGATGCGCAGATAGTCCTCGGCGATGCGCTGGGCGGGGTCGCCGATGAAGCGCACGCGGCGCTGGGCGATGTCGGCGAGGCCGCCGACGTGATCATGCACCACGCCGTCCGGCCCGACGGAGAGCGCATTGATGGTGAAGTCGCGCCGGTGCGCGTCGCCGACCCAGTCGCGGCCGAACTCGACCTTGGCCTTGCGGCCGAAGGTCTCGGTGTCCTCGCGCAGGGTCGTGACCTCGAACGGATGGCCGTCCAGCACCAGCGTCACGGTGCCGTGGTCGATGCCGGTCGGCACGCTCTTGATCGACGCCGCCTTGGCACGCCGGAGCACCTCCGCCGGCAGCGCCGTGGTCGCGATGTCGATGTCGCCGATGGCGATGCCGAGCAACGCATTGCGCACGGCGCCGCCGACCACCCGTGCTTCCTCGCCATCGCAATTGAGCAGCGCGAGCACGCGCGCGGCGGGACCGGACGAGAGCCAGGGCGCGTGCAGCACCCGCGCGTCGATCATTTCTCGACCCCTGGAACGAGCCTGCCGTTCTCGACATGAGCGGGGACGTAGGTCGAACGCGGCGGCGCGCCGGAGAACTCGGCGAGCAGGACCAGACTTGCAATCACCAGCACCAGCGCCGCCACCGTCAATTTTGTGGTCAGATGAAAGGGCCAGTTGGCCGGCACCAACAGCCCCGATTTGGTCGCGAGCAAGAACAACACATAAACCGCAAAAGGAATGAGGAAAATTCCGATTTCCGTCAACACGCCACGGATCATGGCCGACCGATCCGCTCGTACAACACCCGAAGGATGCCCGCTGTCGCGCCCCATATGTAGCGCTCGGCGAACGGCATCGCGTAATATGAGCGCTCCATGCCGCGAAACTCCTTGGAATGCAGCTGGTGATTGGCGGGGTCCATCAGGAAGGCCAGCGGCACCTCGAAGGCGTCGTCGACCTCGCCCTCGTTGATCTTGAGCGTGAATCCCGGCCGCACCCGCGCCACCGTGGGCAGGATGCGGAAGCCGAAGGCGGTGCCGTAGACGTCGAGATAGCCGATCGGGTCGACGAAGCTGCGGTCGAGCCCGATCTCCTCTTCGGCTTCGCGCAGAGCGGCATCGAGCGGAGAGGCATCGGTGACGTCGATCTTGCCGCCGGGAAAGGCGATCTGTCCGGCATGGCTCGAGAGGTTCGGCGAGCGCTGGGTCAGGAGGACGGTCGGCTCGGGGTGGTCGACCACCGGGATCAGCACCGCCGCGGGGCGGATCGGCTGCTCGCGGGAGATGATCTCGAGCATGCGGTCGGTGCCGGAATCTCCACTGGCCGGAATGACGTCCGGATCCAGCAGGGCCTGCGGAACATCGAAGCGCAGCCGCGCGCGGCCCCGCGCGAAGAAATCGGCCGAACTGAGTTCAGCGGTCCTGTTCCTCACCATGGGCTGGTTCAAAGCGCCGCCCTCACCTCTTCTGCGTCGGCCATGGGGAAGAACGCGCCGCCCGACCCCACGCCGAACATCACACGACCATCGATCATCCGCTCCTCACCCATGTCAACAAGCTCGTAGTACAGCGCCCGCGTCACCTTGGCCCAAAGATCGGCTCGCACATGCAGATAGGGCGTCAGGCCGCCGCTCTCGCCGGGCTCGAAGCGCAGCCGGTGCTCGGCATCGCACGCGACCCAGTCGTCGACATTGGTGCGGAAATGCAGCAGCGGCCCGCGCGCATCGCTCTCCGTCCGCATTTCTACGGCCGTGAAGGGGGCATCATCGACGCGGATGCCGACCTTCTCCACCGGCGTGACCAGAAAATAGCGGTCACCCTCGCGCTTGAGGATCGTTGAGAACAGCCGCACCAGCGCCGGCCGCCCGATTGGCGTGCCCATGTAGTACCAGCTACCATCACCGGCGATTCGCATGTCGAGATCGCCGCAGAATGGCGGATTCCACAAATGCACCGGCGGCAGCCCCTTTGCCGATGTGCCAGCCTGCGTTGCCGCCGACGTCAGCCGATCGAGTCCGTTGTCGGTGGTCTGCCCTTGCTTCGCCATGGTTTGCCTTGAGTTTGCGTCCACCTTGGCACGATTGGTGCAAGATTCCATCGCCGTCGTCTGTGCAAAAGTTCCTGGCGGCCCTGCAGGTCATGTAAGGTCGCCATAACGTGATGCCGTCAATACCCCGTAATGCCGATAATATGGGGATAGTTTAACTCAACGAATACAGCGCCTTCGCATAGGTTGGCATCCGCTTCCCGGCAAACTGGAGCGGAACGTCCGTCCGAAAGTTCAAGATGCGGGGCAGAAGGAGCGACGGAAATGGCTGAGAGTGCCGAGAAGCTCGAGGATGCGATCGTCCGGTCGGCCGAACAGGTCTCCGGCCAGATCCGAGCGGCAAAGGATGCGATCTCCGGCGTCATCTTCGGCCAGGACCGCGTGGTGGAAAACACGTTGGTGACCATCCTGTCCGGCGGCCACGCGCTGCTGATCGGCGTCCCCGGCCTCGCCAAGACCAAGCTGGTCGAGACCTTGGGCGTGACGCTCGGCCTCGATGCGAAGCGCATCCAGTTCACGCCGGACCTGATGCCGTCGGACATTCTGGGCGCTGAGGTGCTGGACGAAAGCGCCGGCGGCAAGCGCTCGTTCCGCTTCATCGCCGGCCCGGTGTTTGCGCAACTCCTGATGGCCGACGAGATCAACCGCGCCAGCCCGCGCACGCAGTCGGCGCTGCTGCAAGCCATGCAGGAGCAGCACATCACGGTTGCAGGCGCCCGCCATGACCTGCCGAAGCCCTTCCACGTGCTCGCGACCCAGAATCCGCTGGAGCAGGAAGGAACCTATCCGCTTCCCGAGGCTCAGCTCGACCGCTTCCTGATGGAGATCGACGTCGACTATCCGGATCGCGATGCCGAGCGCCGCATCCTGTTCGAGACCACCGGCGCCGAGGAGAGTGCCGCCAAGGGCGCGATGACGGCCGATGCGTTGATCGCGGCCCAGCGCCTGGTGCGGCGGCTGCCGGTCGGCGATTCCGTGGTCGAGGCGATCCTGTCGCTGGTGCGCTCGGCGCGTCCCGGTCCCGAGGCTGGAGAGGCCGGCAAGCTGATCGCCTGGGGCCCCGGTCCCCGCGCCAGCCAGTCGCTGATGCTCGCGGTGCGCGCCCGCGCGCTGCTCGACGGCCGGCTCGCGCCCTCGATCGACGACGTGCTCGATCTCGCCGAGCCCGTGCTCAAGCACCGCATGGCGCTGACCTTCCCGGCGCGCGCCGAGGGACGCACCATTCCGGACGTGATCCGGCAACTGAAGAGCCGGATTGGCTGATGGCCGCAGCGACAGGGCACGCCGACAAGGAGATTCTCGCGATACGGCGTGCCGATGGCGAAAGCCGGACGCTGGCATCGTCGCTGCCGCGGCTGGTGCTGGAAGCCCGGCAGATTGCCGCCAACGTCATTCATGGCCTGCATGGAAGGCGCCGCGCCGGCTCCGGCGAAAGCTTCTGGCAGTACCGCCGCTTCGTCTCCGGTGAGCCGTCGCAGCGCGTCGACTGGCGCCGCTCCGCGCGCGATGACCATCTCTATGTCCGCGAGCAGGAATGGGAGGCCGCGCACACGGTGTGGATCTGGCCGGACCGCTCGCCGTCGATGGCCTTCGCGTCGAAGGGCGCGCGCGACAGCAAGCTCGAGCGCGCCCTGATCGTGACCTTCGCCCTGGCCGAGTTGCTGGTCGCCGGCGGCGAACGCGTCGGCATTCCCGGCCTGATCAATCCGACCGGAAGCCGCAACGTGATCGACCGCATCGCGCAGGCGATGCTGCATGACGAAGCTGTCAGGCCGAGCCTGCCGCCGTCCTTCGTCCCCTCGGCGCTCGCCGAGATCGTCGTGCTGTCGGATTTCTGGTCGCCGATCTCCGAGATCAGCACCATGCTGGCCGGCCTGTCCGCGTCCGGTGCACACGGCACGATGGTGCAGGTGGTCGATCCGGCCGAGGAGACCTTCCCCTATTCGGGCCGCGTCGAGTTCGTCGAGCCGGAAGGCGGCGAGGTGATCACGGCCGGCCGCGCCGAGAGCTGGGCGCAGGACTACGTCGCCCGCGTGGCGCTGCATCGCGACCAGATCCGCGCCGAGACTGGCAGGCTCGACTGGCTGTTCACAACCCACACCACCAGCCGCTCGGCCGCCGAGCTGCTGCTGTTCCTGCATGCCGGCATGACCACGGCCAAAGGTAGCGCGCGCAGCGGTGTCAAAGTGGGCGCTGGCCCCGGAGGGCTCGGCGCATGATGGGCCTGCCGCTGTCGTTCGCCGAACCGCTGCTGCTGACCGGTCTCGTCAGCCTGCCGGTGCTGTGGTGGCTGCTGCGGGTGATGCCGCCGCGGCCGCGCCGCATCGAGTTTCCGCCGACCCGGCTGTTGTTCGACATCACACCCAAGGAAGAGACGCCGTCGCGCTCGCCCTGGTGGCTCACCCTGCTGCGGCTGGTGGCGGCGGCGCTGGTGATCTTCGCCGCAGCCGGTCCGATCTGGAATCCGCGCACCGAAGCCGTCGGCAGCAAGGCGCCGCTGGTGCTGCTACTCGACGACAGTTGGAGCGCGGCCGCAAGCTGGGACACGCGCATCAGGGCCGCCGACGAGATCATCGCCAACGCCGATGCCGACCGCCGCGGCGTCGCGCTGCTGCCGCTGTCGGAGCCCGCGCGTGACCTCACCTTGATGCCGGCCGGTGCTGCGCGCGTCGCGCTGCGCCAGATCGCGCCCAAGGCCTACACGACCGAGCGCGCCGATGCGCTGCCGCAGCTCGATCGCTTCCTGAAAGCGACCGGCGATGCCGAGATCATGTGGTTCTCCGACGGCGTCGATCCCGGCCGCGGCAGCGAGTTCGTGGGGGGTCTCGCCAAGACGATCGGCGACCGCAGCCTGACCGTGTTCGAAGGCGGCACGCCCTCGCCGCTGGCGCTCGCCGGCGCCGAGAACGCGGCCGCCAAGATGACGGTGAAGGTGCTGCGGGCGGATCTCTCCGTTCCGGGCGGCATCGTGCGCGCGCTCGATGCCAAGGGCTCGCCGCTCGGCGAGGCACAGTTCAGCTTTGCCGCCGGCGCGCACGACGCCGAGGCGAGCTTCGACCTGCCGGTCGAGCTGCGCAACGACATCACCCGGCTCGAGATTGCGGGCGAGCGCTCGGCCGGCGCCGTGCAGTTGCTCGACAAGCGCTGGCGCCGCCGCGCCGTCGGCATCGTCTCCGGCGCCACCAGCGACACCGCGCAGCCGCTGCTCGCACCGACCTTCTATCTCACCCGCGCGCTGTCGCCATTCGCCGATCTCAGGCTGGGCGATCGCGGCGCCCCGCAGCAGGTCATCACGCAGTTCCTCGACCAGAAGGTGCCGATGATCGTGATGGCCGACGTCGGCACGCTGTCGCCGGAGCTGCGCGACCGTCTCAACGGCTGGATCGAGAATGGCGGCGTGCTGGTGCGCTTCGCCGGCCCGCGCTTGGCGCAGGGCGACGACGACCTCGTGCCAGTGAAGCTGCGCCGCGGCGGCCGCACCCTGGGCGGCAGCCTGACATGGGAGAAGCCGCAGCACCTGGCCGCGTTCGCCGCCGACGGCCCGTTCGCCGGCATCACTGTCCCGAAGGACGTCACCGTCAACCGCCAGGTTCTCGCCGAGCCCGACGCCGTGCTGGCGACCAAGAGCTGGGCGTCGCTGGAGGACGGCACGCCGCTCGTCACTGGTGAGCATCGCGGCAAAGGCCTGATCGCGCTGTTCCACGTCAGCGCCGACATGCGCTGGTCCGATCTGCCGATGTCCGGCGCCATGGTCGAGATGCTCCGCCGCATCGTCGACATGTCCGGCTACACCTCGACGCCGGGCCCAGGTCCCGCGGGTGAGACCGCCAAGGCCACGCTGGCGCCGCTGCACATCCTCGACGGCTTCGGCGCCTTCGGACCGCCGCCTTCGACCGCCAAGCCGCTACCGGCCGATTTCAACGACCGGGCTTCGCTGGATCATCCGCCCGGATTCTATGGCCCAGCCGAGGGACCTACCGCAGTGAACACGCTCAGCCCCGCCGATCGCATTCTGCAGCTCGACACGGCAGCGCTGCGCGCCAACCGCGCCAGCTACACCACCGCCGAGCCGCGCGATCTCCGGGGCATCCTGCTGTCGACCGCACTGCTGCTGTTCCTGATCGACGCCGTCATTGTCGCCCTGCTCGGCGGCGTGCTGGCCGCGTTGGCAAGACGACGGCGTGCGGCCCCCGCGGCCATCGCGCTTGCGGTGCTGGCAACCGGCGCCCTGCTCGCGGTCGCGATGCCGGCGCCCGCACGCGCCGACGCCGCCAGCGATGATTTCGCGATGCGCGCAGTGTCACAGACGCGGCTTGCCTATGTCGTGACCGGCAATGCCGACGTCGATTCCATCGTCAAGGCCGGGCTGACCGGGCTGACCTTGTTCCTGGCGCAGCGGACCGCGCTTGAAGCCGGCGATCCCGTCGGCGTCGATCCCGCCCATGACGAGCTTGCCTTCTTCCCGCTGATCTACTGGCCGATCGTGCCGGGCGTGCCGAAGCCGCCGCAGGACGCGATCAACAAGATCGACGCCTACATGAAGCAGGGCGGCACGGTGATCTTCGATACCCGCGACGCCGTCGAGGCTCCTCCGGGCGAGAACGGCGCGCAGCAGACCCCGGGCATGCAGTCGCTGCGCGAGATCCTGTCGTCGCTCGATGTGCCCGAGCTCGAGCCGGTGCCGCGCGAGCACGTGCTGACCAAGACGTTCTACCTGCTGCGCGACTTCCCCGGCCGCTTCACCGCGGGCCAGACCTGGGTCGAGGCGCTGCCGAAAGATGAGGACGAGGACAGCGCCTCCCGTCCGGCGCGTGGCGGCGACGGTGTCTCACCGATCATCATCACCTCCAACGATCTCGCCGGCGCCTGGGCCATCCGCCCCGACGGCCAGGCCATGCTGCCGATGGTTCCCGGCGAGCCGCGGCAGCGCGAATTCGCCTTCCGCGCCGGCGTCAACATCGTGATGTACACGCTGACCGGCAACTACAAGGCCGACCAGGTGCACGCGCCGGCGCTGATCGAACGGCTCGGGCAGTGACAATGCGCGTCGTCGCTCTCGATATCGCAACAACAATGGTTGTCATGGCCGGGCTTGACCCGGCGATCCACGAGCAGCGACGCACGCTGCGCGACGTGGATGCCCGGCACGAGCCCGGGCATGACGACAACTGCGAGTTTGCCTCATGAACTACGGCATCGCGTTCACACCTCTGGTTCCGCCGATCGTGCTGTGGCTTGCGATCGGCGCAATCGTCGTCATCGCCGCGCTCCTGTTGCTCGGCCGCTCGCGTTCGGCCTGGATCCGCGTCACCGCGCTGGCTTTGATCGCGCTCGCGCTGGCCAATCCGCAGTTCACGCGCGAGGACCGCGAGCCGCTGAGCTCGGTCGCCGCCGTCGTGGTCGACAAGAGCCCGAGCCAGAATTTCGGTGACCGCAACAAGCAGACCCAGGCGGCCCAGGAGTCGCTGGTCGACAGCTTGAAGAAGATCAAGGGCCTCGAGGTCCGCGTCGTCGATGCCGGCCAGGCCGACGGCGAGACCGACGGCACGCATCTGTTCAGCGCGCTGACCTCGGCGCTGTCGGACGTCCCCGTCGATCGGGTCGCGGGCGCCTTCGTGATCACCGACGGCCGCGTCCACGACATTCCCGGCAACGTGGCCGCACTCGGCTTCCAGGCTCCGCTGCAGGCCCTGATCACGGGCCAGAAGGCCGAGCGCGACCGCCGCATCGCGATCACCGCCGCGCCGCGCTTCGGCATCGTCGGCCAGCCGCAGACCATCAGCTTCCGGCTCGACGACCAGGGCGTCAGCGGCGCCAGCGCGAAGGTCGTGATCCGCCGCGACGGCGAGGTCATCAGCGAGCGCACCTTGACCAGCGGCCAGGCCGCCAATGTCGACGTCGACGTCAAGCACGAAGGCCAGAACATCGTCGAGATCGAAGCCTCGCCGCTCGACAACGAGCTGACCCTCGTCAACAACCGCGCGGTGGTCTCGATCGATGGCGTCCGCGACAAGCTGCGCGTGCTCTTGGTGTCGGGCGAGCCGCATTCGGGCGAGCGGACCTGGCGCAACCTGTTGAAGTCGGACGCCAGCATCGATCTCGTCCACTTCACGATCCTGCGGCCGCCGGAGAAGCAGGACGGAACCCCGATCAACGAGCTGTCGCTGATCGCTTTTCCGACCCGCGAGCTGTTCCAGCAGAAGATCAACGAATTCCAGCTGATCATCTTCGACCGCTATGCCCGCCAGGGCGTGTTGCCGATCGCCTATTTCGACAACATCGCGCGCTATGTCAGGAATGGCGGCGCGGTGCTGGTCTCGGCCGGCCCGGACTACGCCTCCAACACCAGCATCTGGCGCACACCGCTCGACTCGGTGCTGCCCGCCGAACCGGTCGGCGTCACCGAGAAGCCGTTCTATGCGCATCTATCCGACGCCGGCAAACGCCATCCGGTGACGCGCGGCCTCGAAGGCTCGGGCTCTGAGCCGCCGCACTGGAGCCGCTTCTTCCGCACCGTGGAGACGCGCAATGCGGTCAGTCCGCCGGTCATGACCGGCGCCGACGGCAAGCCGCTGCTGCTGCTGTCGCGCTTCGGCGCCGGCCGCGTCGCGCTGCTGCTGTCCGACCACATCTGGCTGTGGGCACGCGGCTACGAGGGCGGCGGACCGCATCTCGACCTGCTCCGGCGCATGTCGCACTGGCTGATGCAGCAGCCGGATCTCGACGAGGAAGCGCTGCGGCTACAGATTCAAGGCAAGGATCTCGCCGTCATCCGGCAGACGATGGGCGACAGCGTCCCGCCGGTGACCGTGACCTCGCCGTCGGGCCAGACGCGTGAGCTCACTCTGAGCCAGGGCGATCCCGGCGAATGGCGCGCGACCCTTCCCGCCAACGAGCTCGGCCTGTGGCAGGCGACCGACGGCACCTTGAAGGCGCTGATCAATGTCGGCCCGACCAATCCCAAGGAATTCTCGGAGGTCACCTCGACCACCGAAACCCTGAAGCCGCTGGCACAGGCGACGGGCGGCGATGCCCGCCGCATCGGCGACGGCTCGGGCATCGACATGCCGCGCATCGTCCCGGTGAGGTCATCGACCTTGTTCAGCGGCGACGGCTGGATGGGCGTGCGCATGCGCGATGCCAGCGTGGTCAAGGGCGTCGGCGTGCTGCCGATGTTCGCCGGCGTGGTCGGCCTCTTGCTGCTGCTCGGCGCGCTCGCCGCGACCTGGGTGCGCGAGGGACGCTGACACGAAGACACAAGCACGCACCACCGCGACGCGCCACGTGGCGCGAAGGGCACAGCGACGGGGATTCCGACCACCGTTGCAGTGCACTGATTGACAGCTGTGAAGCTCCCTTGCGATGTTATATTGTAACAAAGGCTGAGCCTCTCAGCCGAACGGGGTGGCCTATTCATATGAGCCAGAGCTGGCGATGAGCTGGTTTCGCGCGAACATCAAGGATGTCTCGCGGCTCGCGCTGCTGGCGCTGGTGCTGCAATTCGCGCTCGCCTTCGGCCATGTGCATTGGCTCGCCGGACAAGCCCGGGACGGCGGCGGCATCTCCATCGCCGAGCGGCACACTGGTCCCTCTCCCGCTGACCAAGATCCCGATCAACAGCCGTCGCCGGATGGCTGTGCCATCTGCGCCGTCACGGCGATGGCGCAGTCGATCCTGCTGTCACCGGCGCCAGTTCTGACGCCTCCTGAAGCGGTCGCATTCCGTCTGCCCGATGCGATCACCGCCACTGTCGCGGCTGTCGTCGTCGACACCGCCTTCCAGCCGCGCGCTCCTCCCACCGCCTGATCTGAGCTGCTCGAAACGCTGCCCTGCGCGCGAGCGCACGGCGGCCGCGTGAAGGAATGGTCCGTCGCACGACGACGGCAGGCGCATCCCGCCGGCAACGAAAGACGTGGGACGCCTGATCAGGATCAGGAAGTGAAAGATGTTGTCGAGAGCCTTGATGTCGGGCTGCAGCGCCGCAGCCATGTTGTGCGCTTTGGGTGCGCCCGCGCGCGCTGACGATCCTGCGAAGCCGGCGGCCGAACTGCCCGAGGTCACAGTGACCGCACCGAGCCCGATCCGTGCCCGCAAGCCGGTGGTGCCGCGGCCCAATCCCGCCCCGCGCGTGGCCCGGAGCGGCCCACACACGCCGGCGCCCGCGCGCGAGGCACAGACCGCGCCGCCCCCGCCGCAACAGGGCGTGCTGCCTGTCGTCACCGACCAGTTCGCGACCGTCACCGTGGTGCCGAACGAGGAACTGCGCCGCTCCGGCGCCGCCACGCTCGGCGACCTTCTCAATTCGAAACCCGGCATCACCGGATCGAGCTTCGCGCCGGGCGCATCGAGCCGGCCGATCATTCGCGGCCTCGACGTCAACCGCGTCGGCATCGTCGAGAACGGGCTCGGCGGCGGCGGCGCCTCGGATCTCGGCGAGGACCATTTCGTGCCGATCGATCCGCTCACCAGCGACCAGATCGAGGTGGTCCGCGGCCCCGCGGCGCTACGCTACGGCTCGACCTCGATCGGCGGCGTCGTCAGCGCCACCAACAACCGCATTCCGCAGGCCCTGCCGACCTGTTCGACCGCGCCGTTCCAGACCTATGGCCTGCCGGCGAGCGCTCCGGCCGCGGGCAGCGCGCCCTGCGTTACCGCGGAAACGCGCAGCTCGTTCAGCTCGGTCGACCGCGGCGTCGAGGGCGGCGTGCTGCTCGATGCCGGCGGCGGCAATTTCGCGCTTCATGCCGATGCCTACGGCCGCAAGACCGGCGACTACTCCATTCCCGGCTATCCCTATCTGTTCGACCAGACCCGCCCGGTGAACGGCCGACAACCGAACTCCGCCGCGCAGAACGATGGCGCCTCGATCGGCGGCAGCTACTTCTTCTCAGGCGGCTTCGTCGGCGCCGCGATCACGCAGACCGATGCGCTCTACCACATCCCCGGCATTGGCGGCGCCGACAGCCGGACCCGGATCGATGCGCACCAGACCAAGATCACCGCGAAGGGCGAGTATCGCCCGGACTCCGCGGCAATCGACGCGATCCGGTTCTGGGCCGGCGCGACAGACTATCGGCACAATGAGCTCGGCCTTGCAGCCGTCACCGACCCGACCACCGATGGCGTGCGCCAGACCTTCACCAATCGCGAGCAGGAAGCGCGCGTCGAGATGCAGATGATGCCCGTCAATCTGCGCTTCGCCACCCTGACGACCGCCTATGGCGTGCAGGCCGGGCACCAGGAGCTGAATGCGCCGAGCCCCGACAATCCCGGCTCGGTGTTCAACGGCCTGTTCGGCCCCAACACCAACAACCGCGTCGCCGGCTATGTCTTCAACGAGTTCGCCTTCTCGCCCTCGACCAAGGCGCAGGTCGCCGGCCGGATCGAGCACATCGCGCTGAACGGCTCCACGCCGAACTTCCCGGTCGACTATCTGCCGGACGGCACGCCGCAGGCCAACATCGCCCGAAATCCGTCATACACGCCGAAGAGCGCGAGCGTCGGCCTGTTGCAGAACCTGCCGGGCGATCTGGTGGCGAGCGTGACCGCGCAATATGTCGAGCGCGCGCCGAAGCCAGCCGAGCTGTTCTCGCGCGGCGGCCATGATGCGACCGCAACCTTCGACATCGGCAATCCGAACCTGACCATCGAAACCGCCAAGACCGTCGAGGCCGGGCTGCGCAAGGCCACCGGCCCGTTCCGCTTCGAAGCCACGGCCTACTACACGCAGTTCAGCAACTTCATCTATCGCCGGCTGACCGGCGTGATGTGCGGCGACGATTTTGCCTCCTGCGGCACCACCGGCACCGAGCTGAATCAGGCGGTCTACTCGCAGCGCAACGCGCTGTTCCGCGGCTTCGAGTTCCAGAGCCAATTCGATGTTGCTCCGCTCGGCAGCGGCATCTGGGGCATCGAGAACCAGTTCGACGTCGCCCGCGCCACCTTCGCGGACGGCACCAACGTGCCGCGGATTCCGCCGATGCGCGTCGGCGGCGGCCTGTTCTGGCGCGATGCCAACTGGCTGACCCGCATCAACCTGCTGCACGCCTTCGCGCAGAACGACATCGCGCCGATCGCGGAGACTCCGACGCCGGGCTACAACCTGCTCAAGGCGGAGGTCAGCTACCGGACCAAACTCGATGCGAACATGTTCGGCGCGCGCGAGATGCTGGTCGGCCTCGTCGGCAACAATCTGCTCAACGAGAAGATCCGTAATTCCGTGTCCTACACCAAGGACGAGGTGCTGCTGCCCGGCATCGGCGTGCGGATCTTTGCCAACCTCAAATTCTGATTCGAGGAGGGCGCAGAACGCGACCAATCTGCGCCCCCTCCTTCGTCATTGCGAGGAGCGAAGCGACGAAGCAATCCAGAGACGTGGGCGGAACTCTGGATTGCTTCGCTTCGCTCGCAATGACGGAGAGACCGAGATTACTTCGCGTAATCCCAATCGGGCCGGATCGCACCCTCGACGCCCTCGAACGCGCCCTCGATCAGTTCGTTCACCAGCAGCCGGTTGTAATCCACCGGTCCCGGCATGATCGCCCTGCCCTTCGGCACCGGCTTGAAGCCGACGCGCGCGTAGTAGGCCGCGTCACCCACCAGCAGTATCAAGCGGTGGCCCTGCGCCCGCGCGTCCACGACCGAGCGCTCCATCAGCATGCGGCCGATGCCGTGCTTGCGGAACGGCGGCTCGACCGTCAGCGGCCCGAGCATCAGCGCCTTGGTGTCGCCGACGCAGATCGGCAGTTGCCGCACCGAGCCGACCAGCAAAGTGCCGATATGGGCGGTGAACGACAGCGCGAGCAGATGATCGACATGCTCGCGCAAGCGGTAGGCGCTCAGCACGAAGCGGCCGGGGCCGAAGGTGCGCTCATGCAGCCGCTCGATCGCCTGCGCGTCGCCCGGCTTTTCGGCGGAGATCGTAATGGACAGGTCACTCATGTGGGGTGGCGAGATAGCATTCTGGAGCGGCGCGGTCCATGGCGGGCCGTCCACGTGTTGACAGCATTCGCCCGCCCCCGAGGGTCACCGATGCCAGTTTTCTGAGCATTCGCGCGGCGTGACCGAAGATTGTGCTAAGATGTCAAGTTTCCGGAGCCGCCCTCGCTTAACCTGCCCCAGCTCATGAGCGTTGTGGTCGCCATCGCGGCCGCTTGGACCGCTCTGACGCAGCACGAGCGGCAGGTCGAAGATGACGGGTGCGTTCCGGTCGCGCCATCGCGGCGAAACTCATGTGTTCGACGATCTCAAGACGCTGCTGGCCTGCGCCTCGCCGCGCCGCTCTGGCGATGAGCTGGCTGGCATAGCAGCCGACAGCGCCGCGCGGCGGGTGGCGGCGCGGATGGCGCTCGCCGACGTGCCGCTGCGGCGTTTCCTCGACGAGCCGCTGATTCCCTACGAGAGCGACGAGGTCACGCGCCTCATCCTCGACAGCCACGATGCCGCCGCATTCGCGCCCGTCGCGTCGCTGACCGTCGGAGAATTGCGCGAATGGCTGATGTCCTGGGAGGCGGATGCCAACCGGCTGGCCGCCCTCGCGCCGGGCCTGACGCCGGAGATGGTGGCCGCGGTCTCCAAGCTCTGCGGCAATGGCGATCTCGTCGCCGTCGCCGCCAAATGCCGGGTCGTGACCCGCTTCCGCTCCACCATCGGCCTGGAGGGGCGGCTGTCGTCGCGGCTGCAGCCGAATGATCCGACCGACGATCCCCAGGCGATCGCCGCAGGCACGCTCGATGGCTTGCTGTTCGGCATGGGCGATGCGGTGATCGGCATCAATCCCGCGACCGACAATGTCGAGGCCTGCATCCGCCTGCTCACGATGCTCGATGATCTCAGGCTCAAATTCGAGGTGCCGACGCAGTCCTGCGTGCTGAGCCACGTCACGACCTCGATCCGGGCGATCGAGAAAGGCGCGCCGCTCGATCTCGTCTTCCAGTCGATCGCCGGCACCGAGGCTGCCAATGGCGGCTTCGGCGTGACCCTGAAGCTGCTCGCCGAGGCGCAGGACGCAGCCTTGTCGCTGAAGCGCGGCACGGTCGGCAACAACGTGATGTATTTCGAGACCGGCCAGGGCGCGGCGCTGTCGGCCGACGCCCATCACGGCCTCGATCAGCAGACCGTCGAGGCCCGCGCCTATGCCGTCGCGCGCGTGTTTTCACCGCTGCTGGTCAACACCGTGGTCGGCTTCATCGGTCCCGAATATCTCTACGACGCGAAGGAGATCATCCGCGCCGGGCTGGAGGATCATTTCTGCGCCAAGCTGCTCGGCGTGCCCATGGGCTGCGATGTCTGCTACACCAACCACGCCGAGGCCGATCAGGACGACATGGACGATCTGGCGCTGCTGCTCGCGGCGGCCAACGTCAACTTCCTGATCGCCGTGCCGGGCGCCGACGACATCATGCTCAACTATCAGAGCCTGTCGCATCACGACGTGATGCGGCTGCGGCATCTGCTCGGCCGCCGTCCGGCGCCGGAGTTCGAGGCCTGGCTGGCGCGGATGGGCCTGCTCGACCAAAGCGGCCGCGTGCCGCCATTGCCGGGCAGCGCGCCTTCCGTAGTCCGGCTGATCGGCCAGGGAGCGCGGGCATGAGGGACGATCCGTTCGACCTGCTGCGCCGGATGACGCGCGCCCGCGTCGCACTCGGCCGCTCCGGCGATGGGCTTCCGACGGCCGCGAAGCTGGAATTCCAGATGGCACATGCGCTCGCGCGCGATGCCGTATGGGGCAAGGTCAATTTCGACGGCATCGCCGACGCGCTCGCGCCGCGGGAGGTGATCAAGGTCGCGAGTGCAGCACCGGACCGCGCCAGCTATCTGCGCCGGCCCGACCTCGGGCGCCGCCTCGCCGCGAAGGAAGCCGCCAGGCTGACATCCGGTCCGTACGATCTCGTCTTCATCATTGCCGACGGGCTGTCGGCGGATGCCGTCGAAAGCCATGCCGCCGCTGTCGTGATCGCCACCGAGGCGCGTCTGACGGGCCTGTCCATCGGCCCGATCGTGCTGGCTTCGCAGGCGCGCGTGGCGCTGGGTGACGATGTCGGCGCCGCGATGCGCGCACGGCTGGTGGCGGTCCTGATCGGCGAGCGTCCGGGTCTGTCGGCCGCAGACTCCCTCGGAGTGTATCTGACGCTGCACCCGGCCCCGGGCCTGCGCGACAGCGCCCGCAACTGCATTTCCAACATTCACGACCACGGGCTCTCGGCCGAGCGCGCCGCCGACAAGCTGGCCTGGCTGGTGCGCGAGGCGCTGCGGATCGGCGTCACCGGCATCGGCCTCAAGGAGGCGGCGCCGGATGCCGCGATCGAGACGACCACATCGTCATCCCAAATCACCCATCACAAGCAGACAGGAGCGACTGGACATGAGTGACGAGGCCAAACCGACCCTTTCGAAGAGCCTGACCGGACTCCATCTGTGGGGCATCGCGGTCGGGCTGGTGATCTCCGGCGAATATTTCGGCTGGAGCTATGGCTGGGACAAGGCCGGCACGCTCGGCTTCCTCGTCACCACGATCTTCATCGCGGTGATGTATACGACCTTCATCTTCTCCTTCACCGAGCTCACCACCGCGATCCCGCATGCCGGAGGTCCTTTCGCCTATTCCTACCGTGCCTTCGGCCCGCTCGGCGGCTTCGTCGCCGGCTTCGCGACGCTGATCGAGTTCGTGTTCGCTCCGCCTGCCATCGCGCTCGCCATCGGCGCCTATCTCAACGTCCAGTTTCCGGCGCTGTCGCCCAAGACCGCCGCGCTCGGCGCCTATCTGGTGTTCATGGCCCTCAACATCGCCGGCGTATCGATCGCCGCGACGTTCGAGCTGTTCGTCACGGTCCTGGCGATTGCCGAACTCCTGGTGTTCATGGGCGTCGTGTCGCCCGGTTTCTCCTTCGCCAACTTCGCCGCCAACGGCTGGGCCGGTGAGAATTCGTTCTCGCTGACGAGCATCGGCGGCATCGTCGCGGCGATCCCGTTCGCAATCTGGTTCTTCCTGGCGATCGAAGGTGCGGCCATGGCCGCGGAGGAGACCAAGAATCCGACCAAGACGATTCCGCTCGCCTACATCGCCGGGATTCTGACGCTCGTCGTGCTCGCCTTCGGCACCATGATCATGGCCGGCGGCGTCGGCGACTGGTCGAAGCTCGCCAACATCAACGATCCGCTGCCGCAGGCGATGAAGATCGTGGTCGGCGAAAACTCCGGCTGGCTGCACATGCTGGTGTGGATCGGCCTGTTCGGACTGATCGCCTCGTTCCACGGCATCATCATGGGCTACTCGCGGCAGATCTTCGCGCTGTCGCGCGCCGGCTTCCTGCCGGCCAAGCTCGCCGCGCTGCACCCGACCTGCCGCACGCCGCATTGGGCGATCTTGGCCGGCGGCGTGATCGGGATCGCCGCGATCTACTCCGACGAGCTCATCCAGTTCGCCGGGCAGACGCTGACGGCGAACATCGTCACCATGAGCGTGTTCGGCGCGCTCGTGATGTACATCATGAGCATGGCCGCGCTGTTCCGCCTGCGCGCCACCGAGCCCAACCTCATCAGGCCGTTCAAGGCGCCGCTCTATCCCGTGCTTCCGGCCGTGGCGCTGGTGTGTGCGACGCTCTCGCTGCTCACGATGATTTGGTTCAACCTGCAGGTGTTCGCGGCCTTCGTGGTGCTGTTCGCCGTCGGTCTGCTGCTCTATCGTCTGACGGCCGGCAAGCGCGGCAACGCGGCGAGTGACAACCTGCTCGACATCGCCTTGACCGAGGCCCGCGCCATGGCCGACTGATCCGCGAGGACTCGCGAGATCCAGGATCAAGGCAAGCCCTCCGCGTCCCTGCGCGGGGGGCTCTATCGATAGCCCGCTTCGGCAGGCACGTGACTTGCATAACTACGAGGTGTCAACCGACGGCGTACGTCCTCAAAGGCGAGGATTTCATGGCACAGCCTCCCGCAGCCGAACACCAGCATCCGCGCGACCGCAGCCGGAACATTCTGGCCGCTGCTGCGACCGGTGTCGCCGATTTCATCGCCCTGACGGGAGGCCGCCCCGAGGCGGTGTTCGAACGGGTGGGCATCGATGCCGAATGCCTCGGCCAGACCCGCCGCGCGCTCGACCTCGCCGACTACGTCGCGATGATGGAAGATGCCGCGCAGGAGACCGGTAACGACAATTTCGGACTGTGGTTCGGCCAGCGCTACCAGCCGCAGATGCTCGGCCTGATCGGCGAGATCGCACTCGCGGCGCCGACGCTGGGCTCTGCGATCGAGCATCTTGCGCTGTGGTTTCCCTGGCATCAGCAGGCGACCGAAACCCGTCTCACGCGCCATGACGGTTTGCTCCGGCTGGAATATCGCATTCTCGACGGCTCGATCGTCGATCGCCGGCAGGACGCCGAATTGACCATGGGCATGTTCGCGAACGTCTTCCGCGCCTGCCTGCCATCGGGCTGGGCGCCCGACATGGTGCTGTTCGAACATGCCCGGCCGGCTGCCTGGCGCGATCATGAGGCAGCCTTCGATGCCGACGTCGGCTGGTCACAAGGCACGAATGCGCTGGTGTTTCGCGACCGCGGCCTGGACCGCGCCATGCCCCAGGCCAATCTGTCTCGCCTGCAGCGGCTGACGACAGATCTTGCCGGTGTCGCCGGCTCCTGCGGCACGCCCGCGTTCCTCGATCTGGTCCGTGGCGAAATCCGGCGGCGGTTGTCGGCCGGCGCGCTTCATCTCGAGGAGGTCGCCGAGGCGCTGTCGACCACGTCGTGGACGTTGCAGCGCCGGCTTGCCGAGTTCGGCGCCACCTTCTCCGACCTCGTCGAGGTGACGCGGCTCGACCTCGCCCGCCACTATCTGCGCCAAGCGCATCTGCCGCTCGGCGACGTCGCCTTCCTGCTCGGCTATTCCGAGGCGTCCGCATTCTCCCGTGCGTTCTCGCGCTGGAGCGGCTGCAGCCCGCGGCAGTGGCGCCAACGGTCATTGCAGGCGACCGCTCGCAGCTAGCGCCACGCCGCCGGCATCAATCGGCCGGCATCGTCTTCTCGACCAGCCGCACCCAATAGGACGCGCCGTGGCCGAGAATGTTGTCGTTGAAGCGATAGGCCGGGTGGTGGCAATCCTTGCCGTCGCCCATGCCGAGGAAGACGAAGGCGCCGGGACGGGCCTGCAGCATGAAGGCGAAATCCTCGGCCCCCATCAGCGGCGGCGCATTGTCGACCACCCGCTCCGCGCCGACAACGTCGCGAGCGACGTCAGCGGCGACGCCGGTCTCGCGCGCATGGTTCATCGTGATCGGGTAGAGCCGCGTGTATTTCGTCGTCGCCTCACCGCCATAGGTGCGGGCGATGCCGTCGGCGACCTCGGCAATGCGGCGCTCCACCAGGTCCTGCACCTCGGGATCGAGCGTGCGCACGGTGCCCTTCAATTCGACGGTCTCCGGAATGACGTTCATCGCCTTGCCGGCCTCGACGACGCAGATCGAGATGACCGCCGACTTGATCGGATCGACGTTGCGCGACACGATCGACTGCAGCGCCGTGATGATGTGCGCGGCGATCAGCACGCTGTCGACCGCCTTGTGAACGCCGGCGCCGGCATGACCGCCCTTGCCGCGGACGGTGATCTCGAGCTGGTCCGATGATGCCAGCATCGGACCCGGCCGCAGCGCGAACACGCCTTCGGGCACGCCCGGCGCATTGTGCAGACCGTAGACCTCCTGGATGCCCCAGCGGGTCATCAATCCATCGTCGACCATCGCCTTGCCGCCGGCGCCGCCCTCCTCGGCGGGCTGGAAGATCACGATCGCGGTGCCGTCGAAATTGCGCGTGTCGGCGAGATGCTTGGCGGCACCCAGCAGCATCGCGGTATGGCCGTCATGGCCGCAGGCATGCATCAGGCCCGGCGTCTTCGACGCATAGGGCACGCCCGAGGCTTCCTCGATCGGCAGCGCGTCCATGTCGGCGCGCAGGCCGATGGTGCGACCTGAACTGGTCCGACGGCCGCGGATGACACCGACCACGCCGGTGCGCCCGATGCCCGTCACCACCTCGTCACAACCGAATTCGCGCAAGCGCTCGGCGACGATGCCGGCGGTGCGGTGCACCTCGTACATCAACTCCGGATGTTCATGGAAATCATGGCGCCAGGCGGCCATGTCGTCGGCGAGCGCGGCGATGCTGTTGAGGATGGGCATGGAGGCGGTGTTCTCGTTCAGGACATTGACGCCCGAACCATGACCGGAACGGCGGACGGACACAAGCTTCCGCCTGCATCAGCCCTCGATCGGGGCGTGTGACAGGTAGGCCAGCAGCTTCATCTCGCGGCGGCCGCGGGTGACGGTGTCGAGCACCAGGCCCGACGAGGCCGAAAGCAACGCCATGATCATCAGGCCCATCGACAACACGGCGGTCGGCAGCCTCGGCACCAGTCCAGTCTCGATATAGGTGACGAAGATGGGAATCGCGAAGCCGATCGAGACCAGCGCGAGGAAGATGCCGATCGCGCTGAAGAAGCGCAGCGGCTTTTCCGAACGATAGAGCTTCAGGATCGTGCCGAGGATGCGGAAGCCGTCGCGCCAGGTGTTGAGCTTGGAGACGGACCCTTCGGGCCGCGCGTAGTATGGCGTCGCGAGCTCGGCGACCGGCAGCGCCAGCTCCAGCGCATGCACGGTCAGCTCGGTCTCGATCTCGAAGCCGTCGGAGAGCACCGGGAAGGATTTGACGAAACGGCGCGAGAATACGCGGTAGCCGGACAGGATGTCCTTGAAGGCCTGGCCGAACACCTCGGCGAGGAAGCTCGTCAGCATCCAGTTGCCGGTGCGATGGCCCATGCGGTAGGCGGCCTGCTCCTGGTCGACGCGCAGACCCACCACCATGTCGAGCCGCTCGCTCACGAGACGCGCAACCATGCCGGGCGCGCTCGGCGCGTCATAGGTCGCGTCACCATCGACCAGCACGTAGATGTCAGCATCGACATCGGCGAACATGCGCCGGACGACGTGACCCTTGCCCTGCCGCCGCTCAGAGCGCACCTCGGCGCCGGCCGCGCGCGCGACCTCGATGGTGCGGTCCTTGGAATTGTTGTCATAGACGTAGACGGTGGCCGTCGGCAGCGCCTGCTTGAAATCGCGGACCACGGTGGCGACCGCGGCCTCCTCATTGTAGCAGGGCACCAGCACGGCGATCCGCATCGAAGGTGATATCATCGACCCCTCTCCCACGGGACGGGAGACTGCCCTCATTCGGTGCAGAAATTCATAATGATCCGGCGGCAACGTGCTGTTCCGGCCGCCAGGTGGGAATGATCTTAACGCCGTCTAGCACCTCGCGCAGGCGGGACAGCGTGCCGAGCGTGGTTCCCTCCGGCAGCGCGTCGCGGGCGAAGAAGCCGGTCTCCACGATCTCGAGGTTCGGCTCCGGCGGCCGGTCCTGCGTGAACCTTTTGATAACGAAGACGGCGACGTGGTCGCGCGGCGAGACGTGACCGTTGAGGAAGATGCCGTGCAGCTCTGGCTCGCCTTCCAGCGCGATCCGGCCCTCCTCGAACAGCTCCCGCGTCAGCGCCTCGATGAACGTCTCGCCGACCTCGACGCCGCCGCCCGGCAGGTGCCAACCCGAGACATAGCCGTGCCGGACCAGGAACACGCGGTTCTCGGCATCCAGAACCACGCCGCGGACGCCGAGCGTCATGCCGCGGGCGAAGCGCCAATAGAGGTGGAAGCCGCGCCGGAGCGCGGGCTCGAGCCGGATCCGCAGCCGGCTCAGATATGTCGTCATCGCTGTCGTCGTCCTGGTTGTTCTTGCGCTCGCTGGCAGGGCTTGTCATGAGAGCCGGGCACCACGAGGGATAGCACGAGATGACATCTGGGCGCGCTTGCATCCGCCATCGGCACCGAGGGGCATAATGGCTGCCTTCACGCTCGCCCATCTGTCCGACCCGCATCTCGCGCCACAGCACAAGCCGCGCCTGTCGGAGCTCGCCGGCAAGCGCGCGCTCGGCTATCTCAACTGGACGCGCAATCGCTACAAATACCATCGCCGCGACATCCTCGATCTGCTGATCTCCGACCTGCACACGCAGATTCCGGACCAGATCGCCGTCACCGGCGATCTGGTCAATTTCGCGCTGGAATCCGAATTTCCCATCGCCCAGGCCTGGCTCCGGACCGTGGGGCCGCCGGACAGGGTCACCGCGATTCCCGGCAATCACGACGCCTATGTGCGCTCGACGCGGCTGCGCTTCGCCGAGAGCTTTGCCGACTATTTCGGCGGCGATGCCGAGGGACCGGCCACGTTTCCGTCGCTGCGCCGGCGCGGGCCGCTCGCGCTGATCAGCCTGTCCTCTGCCGTGCCTTCGGCGCCGTTCATGGCGACGGGACGGCTCGGCCGCGCACAGCTCGCTGCGCTGGAGCAGATGCTCGAATCGCTGGCGCACGAGCAGCTGTTCCGCGTGCTGCTGGTGCATCATCCGCTGCGCTCGGCCCACCGGATGAAGCGGCTGACCGACGCGAAGAAGCTGATCGCGCTGCTCGCCCGCCACGGCGTCGAGCTGATCCTGCACGGCCACGACCACGTGCATTCGACGCTCTGGATCGACGGCCCGGAGCGCAAGATCCCTGTCGTCGGCGTGCCCTCGGCCTCCTCGATCGCGCATGGCCACTATCCGGCCGCGGCCTACAACATGTTTGCCATCAGCAGCGACGGCAATCACTGGCGCTGCGACATGACCGTGCGCGCAGTCAACGAGGCGCTGCGCGTGCGCGAGATCCGCGAGGTCCGCCTGCTTTGAGGCGCGGCCAGGCCGTCAGATCTGCTGCAGGCTCGCATAGAATGCGACCCCGAACAGCGACAGCGCGCCGAGCACGAAGCCGAGCACGAACGGCCAGATCCCACCGCGCCGGCGCGGCGCCTCGGCGATCGTCCTCGCCTGAGCCCGCGCGACGCTGAAGGCGCGCTCGCGCTCGACCATGCGGCGGGCGACGTAGTCGGTGACGGCTTTCACGATCGCAGCGATGTCGTGCGACTCGGCGAGCACGATGCGGCCGTTGCGGGTGTCCTGCACAAAGCGGTACTGCCGCTTGTCGCGCCCCATCACGACATGGGCGACGACGTCGATCCACAGCCGCGGCGTCTCACCCTGGCTGATGCCGCGATCGAACAGATCGAGCTGACCCGGGATCTCCGCGAACAGCGGGTCGAGCGCATCGTTGAGGATCTCCAGCCGCGCCACCTCGGCGTCGCGCAGGTCGACCACCACGCCTGTTCGGTCTGCGGCCTCGATCCGGGCCTGGCGCAGCGCTTCGCGCAGGCGCACGGGGCGGGAGTCTGTGCTGCTATCGGCGGCCTCGGACATCGCTCACGCTTTCACGGTTCGGCCCTGGTTTCGCCAGGTTCCCACCGTGTTAACCTAGCAGTAACCCAGTATTCTGCAATCCCCTTTCATCTTCAATGGGTTATAAGCACGCCGTCGTAACCACGAAACGGACGTGGGCGGCCCCCGCCGATGTGACCCGGCTGAGACCGCCCCGTCCTTGGGCTCTTCCTCGAGCTTATTCAGATACCCGGCAATGCATTCCTTATCGGCGGTCAGGCCGCCGGAGCGCGCTGCGGCTCCTCGACGATCGAGAAGCGGACGCCAGCCTTGTGGCGGTTCTCCTCGGACACCTCGCGCCAGCAATCCTCGGCTTCCTTGCGCGACTTGAACGGACCCTTCACCTGGGCCGAGCCTTCCACCAGCTTGTGGAAATTCATCGAGCCGAACTCGCCGCCGATCACCCAGAAATTGCTGCTCATGAGACTCTCCTTGAACCGTCACAACTTTGACAGTGCATTGCGAATTGCGTGACAGGAGATAAACGCGAATCCGGCTGTTTCGTATAGAGCCCTTGTTTTCGAATGGTGATGTCATGTAACATCATCACTTGTCATAAATGTCATTTTGTAAAATTTGTCACAATCCAGGGCTGGCTACCCCCAAGGAGATCAAGATGCCCGGCGAATCCGGAAAGAAGCTGTTCGTCGGCCCGCGCTTCCGGCGCATCCGCCAGCAATTGGGGCTGTCGCAGACCCAGCTCGCCGAGGGCCTCGGCATCTCGCCGAGCTATGTCAACCTGATCGAGCGCAACCAGCGCCCGGTCTCTGCCCAGATCCTGCTGCGGCTGGCCGAAACCTACGACCTCGACCTGCGCGACCTCGCCAGCGCCGACGAGGACCGCTTCTTCGCCGAGCTCAACGAGATCTTCTCCGATCCGCTTTTCCGCCAGATCGAGCTGCCCAAGCAGGAGCTGCGCGATCTCGCCGAGCTCTGCCCCGGCGTCACCCACGCGCTGCAGCGGCTGTACGCGGCCTACACCGAGGCGCGCCGCGGCGAGACGCTGGTGGCGGCGCAGATGGCCGACCGCAACGAGGGCGCCCGTTTCGAGGCCAACCCGATCGAGCGGGTGCGCGACCTGATCGAAGCCAACCGCAACTATTTCGCCGAGCTCGAGCAGCAGGCCGAAAGCCTGCGCGACGCGCTCGACGTGCCGGCCGAAGGGCTCTATGCGGCGCTCGCCGCCCGTCTGCGCGAAAAGCATTCGGTGCAGACGCGGGTCATGCCGGTCGACGTCATGCGCGAGACCTTGCGCCGTTACGACCGCCATCGCCGCCAGCTCCTGATCTCCGAACTGGTCGACGGGCCCGGACGCACCTTCCAGCTCGCGGTGCAGCTCGGCATGGCCGAATGCCTGCCGCAGTTCGAACTCATCATCGGCCGCGCCGGCGCCATCGACGACACCGCGCGCCGGCTCTACCGCATGACGCTCGCGAGCTACTTCGCCGCCGCCGTCATGATGCCCTATGCGCCGTTCCTCACTGCTGCGGAGGCGCTGAGCTACGACATCAACGTGCTGGCGCAGCGCTTCAACACCGGCTTCGAACAGGTCTGCCACCGCCTCACGACCCTGTCGCGCCCGAACGCCCGCGGCATCCCGTTCTTCATGCTGCGCGTCGACAATGCCGGCAACGTCTCCAAGCGCTTCTCGTCGGGTACCTTCCCGTTCTCCAAGTTCGGCGGCACCTGCCCGCTGTGGAACGTGCATTCGACCTTCGACACGCCCGACCGCCTCCTTAAGCAGATCATCGAGCTGCCCGATGGTTCGCGCTATTTCTCGATCGCCCAGATGGTCCGCCGCCCGGTCGCGCCGCATCCGCTGCCGCAGCCACGCTTCGCCATTGGCCTCGGCTGCGAGATCAGGCATGCGTCGCGCCTCGTCTACGCCGCCGGCATGGATCTGGAGAAAACCGAGGGCACTCCGATCGGCGTCAACTGCCGGCTCTGCGAACGCGAAAACTGCGCCCAGCGCGCCGAGCCGCCGATCACGCGCACGCTGATCCTGGATGAGACGACGCGGCGCGTCAGCTCGTTCGCGTTCAGCAATGCAAGGGAGCTGTAGAGCCAACGCTCTCCTCCGCGTCATTCCGGGGCTTGCGCGAGCCGCGCCCCGGAATGACACCGAGTTTGCAGCTCCTCTCTCTGCGTCATTGCGAGCGAAGTGTTCAGCCCGGAGACATAGCTTACACCTGTTCGGGGACATAGTTGACAGTTTTGGGGTC
>NZ_JBNPUF010000009.1:0-257500 GCF_051168035.1 Bradyrhizobium sp. HKCCYLRH3059
GCGGCTGCGCTTCATGCTCTGGTCCTCGTTGGGCCAGAACGAACTTCAAACTGGATTAAGCCCCAGGGGCAAGGTCAGCCCAGCTGACCGACGGTTCAACCGTTCGGAAGACAGAGCCGTGCTCGCCCAGGCTCTTCGTAGCCTCGTCGAGCGCATCTTGCTCCGCCGAGCGGCAAGCGCGGCTCAATCGAGCCCGCTTCATGAAGAGCAGGGTACCGTGCCGGACAACGTAACGCCGGGGCAAAGGAAGCACGCCGCGAAACTCCCAGAGCCCTTCGGCGATAGTTGTCGCGGCGACGAGCAGCCACCTTAATTGCTGCTCTAAGCGGCCGCTGAGCGGCTCACTTAGCTAGCCGCGAATGAGCTTTCGTCGCCTAGAGTCAGAGACCTGTGCTTCCCTGGATACAATTGATCGTTCAGGCGTCTCGACCTCACAGCCCGCTATTGATCGAGCTTCTGCGCAAAATGCAATGCCTGCAAGCAACTATCGGGGTGCGCATCTGCGACCCGCTTGATCGTTGTCTCAAGATAAATTGGCGGATCGGCCGAACGAACCCAATCAGTCGCGCCCTCCACATCGCCAACCTTCTCGAAACCGAGTCGCTGGTAGAGTTGCGCCACGAGCTTGTTCTTCTTGCTCGGCACGTAACGCCCGCGGATCACCTCGCAGCCGCGCGCGAGGGCGACGCGTGCGATCTCGTTGGCAATAAACTCCTCCATCGCCCGGCCCAGCACGCGGCAGCTCATGACCCATGTATCAATGACGAGCGCAAGGCCGTCTTGCCGCATCAGCACCACCGAGATCAGGCCGTTGTCGCCGAAACGGTCGCGCAGGGTGAAATGACGGCAGGTCCAGTTGCTGTCGGCCTGAAACGCCCTCACCTCGGCTTCGCTGTAGCGCGTGCCGGTCAGATGGAATTGGTTGCTCTTGTTGATCAATTGCGTCGAGCGCGCGAGATACATTCCGTCGGCACAACCGACTTCGGCCTCCATCAGCAGGCTCTTCTGGAATTGGGCCTGGTCGGTGAACGATCCCTGAAGTTCGCGACGTTGCGCGTTGGCGCGATAATAGTCGGTGCGCACCGCGTCCTCCTGCGAATAGGCGACCGTCTCGAAATAGCGTTGCCGATGCACGAGCCCGACATATTCCGCAGGGTCGTCCGACAATTCGGGGACGGTGACCATCGGCAGATACTGGCGCACCAAGTCACGCTCCACCGGATTATCGTCCACGAACACCATCGAATCGAGGCCGATATTCAAGTTCTCGGCGATTGTGCGGATGTTGTCAGCCTTGTTGCTCCAATTGGCCATGAACTCCGCGACGTCGTCGAGTCTCAGGCGCATATCTGGATGCTGCTCGAACGGCTCTCTGGCATTGGCGACATCGTTCTTGCTACAGACGGCGAGGATAACACCGCGCTGCTTGAGGCTCTTGAAGTAGTTCTGAATTTGGCTGAACGCCTCGCCGGTCGCGCCGTTGCCAAGTTTGATCCCCCCCAGCCCGTCGTCACCGATCACCCCACCCCACAACGTATTATCGAGGTCTAGTACGACGCATTTCTTGGCCTGGCCCTTGATCGCCGCAACCAGCCGCGCAAAAGTAAAGCCGACCAGACCCATAGCATCAAACGTCATCGGCTGCTTGGAGTGATGCCAGTGCCGATATTCGAACCAACGCGCCTGGCCGTAGAGTGCCGACAGGTGATCATAATCGAAAATGACGACGCCCCCTGAGGCGCGGTCGGCGAGCCGGCTGTTGAACTTGCGAATGACCGAGCGCCGGCTCCACCCGACCGATCCCTCGAAATTGCCGAAGATATCGATGGCGGGCGTGTCAGCGTTGTTCTGGATGACAAGGGCCGGGCAATTCTTACGCACCTCCGCCCAGAGGCCCTCCACCATGTCTACCTCAGCGGCCACCGCGTCCTCGACGAGGTCGACGGCGCTACCGGGTGGCATGTCGATCCGCAAATCGCGACCGGTCGTGAAGATCCAGACGATCTCGGGCTCAAACGCGTACAGCTCGCCATCCTTGTCAAGGATGGTCGGAACGATGGTATCGAACGGAGCGATGTAGAACTGTGCGGCAAAGCCTTCGCTTGCCAGCCACAGGCGGACCATCTCCGAGACATGGTCGACCGTGGCGCTCGATAGAATCGCGATTCTGATCGGCTTCAGGCCGAGCGCGTCGCGATCCATCGTGTCGAACACCTTGAGATATTTGCGCAAGGTGACAAAGCTGTCATTTGGATCAATGGCGCTTCGCAAGGTCGCAAAGGCCTCGTGGATATCCCCACGCCGCGCCTGCGCACAGAAGCTGGCGAAACGGTCGTTCGATCGCGTGCTGTTCATTTCAGATCCGCTCATCGCAAACGTCTGGTCTCATGTCCCAGTTCGCCGCCATGTCGCGGTAGCGCTTCCGCGGCAAGCCCCGAAACTTGGCAATTCATTGGACCAGTAAGCCGGTTGATCCCAACGCCAAATCTGGCGCCGCTCCCTTAGATCCGGCGCTCCCGCAACGGATCCGCGACCAAGGCCGCTGCACCGTCCGATCGGGTCCTCACGGCCCGAAGACGCTGCTGACGAGTTCGGGGCGGTTGATCACCTGTACCCGTCCCGGCGACCGGTTCTCATGAAGCCGCTTCAGCGAGGCGATGACGTCGTAGTTGTCGCCAAAGTCGCCTGCCAATTGCCTCTTCATGATGGTGTTGATGCCTTCCTGCAATTGCCTGATCTCGCGGAAGTCGTAGCCCTGATCGTACAGATAGGCCATGTACCAGAGGCTGGTGTCGGGATCGACGAAGCAGGCGTTCTTGATCGATTGGAACATTTCGAGCTTGATGCGACCGGCGTCCTCAGAAGACATCGTGTTGTGCTTCCAATTGGCGCCCATTCCAGTCAGCCCGAACTCCTCTCGCCTGTTGTGAATATCGGTGTGCTCCATGTAATAGAATTCCTTCAGCGAGTAGAACTGGACGCCGCAATTCTCGATGAAGTCCATGTTGTCACGAATGGTCTCATCGGTCTCGCCGGGGAAGCCAAGTACGAAGGCGGATAGCGAGTTGATATCGTATTTGTTCAACAGCTCGATCCCACGCCGGAAATCGGCGCGCCGCGCCTTCTTGTTCATGTTTTCGAGCACGGTGTCATTGGCGGATTCAACGCCGAGATAGACCCCCTTGCATCCCGAGTCCTTCATCGCGCGTACGATCTCTTCGTCGACATACTGCACACGCAGGAACGAAAACCACTCGAAATCATACTCCTGGAATATCTTGAGCAGCGCCTTGAAACGGTGCGGCGGCACGTTGAAGGTGTCGTCGATGAAGATGATCCGGTCTATGCCGCCAATGCGCTTCACCGCGTCGAGATGCATCCTGACCTTGTCGCCCGCGAGTGTCTTCCAGCCACCAGCCGTCGTCGGATAGGAGCAGAAGGCGCAGGAGAATGGGCATCCCGACGCCGTCCTGATCTGGACGGTGCGGTTCAGGAACGGCGCGTCCAGCTGGTCCCACAAGGCCGGGCAGTCGTCGAGAAGTGGCGTGTTCCATTGCACCGGACCGGCAGAAAAGCTGCCGCGTTCTAAGGTGCAGAGGTTCTTGACCTCGTCAAATCCCCCGCCCTTGCCTCGGGCCAGGAGCAGATCCCTCAGGTCGAACTCCGAATTGAAGGCATGCAACATGTGCTTGATGCCGTACTTGCGCATCGGCTCCGCGAGATCGGCCGGCGAACCGTTGATGATGTAGGAATTCGCGAATGCGCCACCGACGATGATCTCCATGTCGGGATCGAGCTTCTTGAGGCGTTTGCAGATGCGCCCGATCTCCTTGAAGGTCAGAAAGAAGGTCGATGAGATACCGACGGGGATCTTGCCGCCGCTGCTCCGATAGGCCTCCTCGAACAGATCCCAGTCGCTGTCGATGTTGTTGATGATCTTGGTACGAATGCCGAACGACAGTAGGTAATTCGCAACATGCAGTCCGCTTGCGGATGGGAGGTTCCAGATATTCAGCGACTGCCGGCGGCCGGGATAGTCGGACTCGAAATAGTTCGGGCGTCCCGAGATCGCGTTGATGAAATCAAGATGGCCAACGAACTTGCCCTCGTGCCGAACCATTCGTGGGTAGACCAGTGACCGGAACAGATCCAGCCGATCGATTGGCAGAGCCGAATACGCGTCGTACTCAACGACGTTCGATTGGCAGATCAATATAAAATCCCAATCCGTCATGGTCGGCTCCTGGTAAATCCAACTTGGACCTTGCCCTTGGCAACGCTCATCTGAGTACGCTGGCGAATGACATCAACATTGGCAACGAAAACCTCGGCTGCGCTCGACCATTGCGCAACCGTCGCCTGAACACGGATCGTGTCACCGATATAGAGCGGCTCAATCCATCGAAGGTTGATCGATTGCAGGATGCAGTCGAGACCCGGCAGCCGAAGCCCGAACAGCCGTGAGACGAAACCGGCGATCAGCATGCCGTGGACGACACGCGCTTCGAAACCACGCTCCCTGGCCACACCATCGTCCATGTGGATCGGGGACACGTCGCCGGTAAGCGCGGCAAACTGGTCGACATGATGGCGTTCGACGAGCTGTTCGATCTCCGCCGTCAAGCCGACGAAGATATCCTCCGGTCTCAGGCACAGAACCGCGCTCGCGCCGCCGGCAAATTGAGCCATCCCCTGTCCTGTCCATCAGCAGTATCAAAGTGCTCGGCACGGCTTAGAATGGGGCCGAGCACACCCCTAACGTTTGCCAAATTACCTGCTTCCGACCAGCCGGTCGAGAAGAAACGAACGCCACTTACTCGCAGGGGTCGCGGACTGTGGCGCCATCGACACCCAGACAGCCGCCGATGACAACCCCCGCCCCCAATCGCGTTCAGCCAATGCACTCAAAAAGACATAGCCGCCCGGCCGCAATTCGAAACGCAAACCGTTCGATCCCGGCTTCTTCCAATGATAGACAGACTTGCGCCAGCAACTAGCGTGCCATCTTCCTCTCGAGCAACGACACCATCGCCGCGACATTCTCGAGATTGCCGATTTCCGAAGCGTTGAGGCGTTGGCCAAACTCTTCCTCGACCGCCAGCACCAGCGAGATGTGAGTCACGGAATCCCACTCATCGAGGTCGTCGGCCGTCATCTCGGGGAAGATCCTGATGGTCTCATCGCCGAAGGTCTCGATGAAAACCTTGTTCAAGCGCTCGTAGATCTCAGCCGTCATTTCTGCACTCCGCCCTAAAGGCAATTACTTCACGAAAGTCGATCTGTAGAGATGATAGTGATTGACATAGTCGCTGGCACGCTTGAGGTCACCCCGCAGACCGGTGATATCCAGCCGCGGCAGCGCGGCATTGAAAGCGGCATTGCCGCTCGCCTCGATCAGGGCGGCAACCATTCCGGCCTCTGATGGATGAGACGTGTCGACGAAATTTTCGGGATCCTTCGACATGGCCGCACGGCTCAGATCGACGTGGATGATTCCCATCTCGGTGAATCTTCTTTTCATTGTCTCGCTCTCGAAATCGCGCCAAGCGCCCGCGTAGGGTCGGTATTCTTCGTTGTGATCCAGGAAATCGACTGTCGGCGCAAAGATTGGAAACTGGATTCCGACCAGCAGGATCCCCTTGGCCTCGGCATCCGCGGCCATTCCCGCCAATTGAGCGAGTTGCTCCTCGTCGGCTTTGGGAGCGCCAGGAATGGCATTAACCAAGCCGTTTCTGAAATCAAGCATGACCTGCTTGGCGGCGTCATATTGCGCTAGCTGATAGATCAACGATCCATCCCAACGAAAGCCGGCGCCGGTTCGTGCAGCCGTGACTCCAACCATGGTCAGATCCTCCCGCGGATGCTTCGGATAGCGGCCCGCAAGACACTCCCATGCTGCTTCTAAACCGCGACCGCTGGAATCAATCGTCTGCCCAATCAAGGAGCCGATGCCTCCGATATGTTCCTCGACACCGTAGCGGAACGTCCCCGCCCGCTTACCCTCCATCCTCTGGTAGGAGTTTGAGAGCTGGAAGTAATCCATCGAGAAGATGACCACGCGGGGATACGAGACCTCGGTGATCCTGTTGAGGAAGTCGCGCAACTGCGATACCGTCCAGGCTGTCAGACAGGCGTTATAGAACTTGTAAGGCATGAACATCGCCGACCGCAGCTGACTGCAGCGCGAATTTCCGATAGCGATGATCTCAGGCTGTTCGTCGGCGATCCGCTGCAGCTTGAAGGAGGCCCAGTTGCGCGCGTCGGTCGGAAAAAACACCACGGGCATGTTGCCCTGCTGCAGGCGAGCAGCGGCCGCGGGTGGACGTCCCTCAAGTGTAGCCCACCCCAGATACTCCATCAGCGCGATCTGGATTAGCGCGCACACCACCACCCAAGCCACGAAACGACGGCCCCGGACCCCCGCCGTCCGCTCTTCCGAGTTGGGCGAAACGGACAATTGCATGGCTGATTCTGCTGAGCTCATCGGTTGGACGGACATGGCCAATGTTCACTCGGGTCAGAAATGGAAATAGAGCAGCGCGGCGCGATCATTGCTCAGATACGCCAGGGCCGACCAGACGAGTAGGCAGGACACCGAGACTGCCCAGACCGGAGAAAAAGACAATTTGAGCGCATCAGCCGAAGGAGCGATCTTGGGGTAGCCGCCGCCTTCGAGGACTGGATTGAAACGGGACAGGATTTGGTTGCTGTTCGGCAGCCCCCAGACGATCAAGAAGAGCAGGAGCAGAATCGCTAGGTCGGCGACCGTGAGTGGCATCGTGCCACCTGTGGAGAGAACAGGGTCCGCCAGCCGGGTTGGCCACGCGCCGGTCAGCAGCGTGGCGCCGGTCCACTCGGAGCGTCCCAGCAGCGTACCTAGCATTGCGAACGCCCCACCAGGATTGCTCGCGCGGAAGATCGCCCACCCCGCTGCAACCGACAAGAAGGTCAGTCCCAACGCCACCATAGGCCACCAACTGGTAGCAAGGGCCACCTTGCGATAGTACCCGCCAAAGCTCCGCCAAAGGTGATTCACTACCAGCAAGGCACCATGATACAAGCCAAACATGGCGAATGTCAGATGATTGCCATGCCAGATTCCCATCAGAAACATCACCAGCGTGGTGGGGTAGGCAATGCGCCAGACGAACTGCCTGGCTGCGCTCGCCTTGGCGCCGATCCGGCGCGCCATGTCGAGCGTGACTGTGTTGTAGACGTAGATCGTCAGGAAACGAGTCAAGGAAACATGCCAGCGCTGCCAGAAATCCACCATACTGCGCGCCTTGAAGGGCGAGTGGAAATTAGCCGGCAGTTCCACTCCGAGCAATCGTGCGACACCGATGGCCGCATCACTGTAGCCCGAGAAGTCGAAATAGACCTGAAATCCATAGGCAATCATGCCGACCCAGGCGGCGGCGGTTGGGATCGGCTGCTTGGCGAGCCACGGAATCATGACCTTATCCGCCACGAGCGCCACCGCCGGCGAGATCACGAGGTTCTTGAACATCCCGGCTCCGATCAGCGCCAAGCCGACGGACCAGTCAACGCTGGTCGTGCGGCCAAGCCGATCCTGGCTCGTCATCGCGTCATAGCGGATCAGTGGACCACAAAGAATTGCAGGGAAGAACAAGACATAGCTCAGTAAGTCCACCGGAGAGTGCGCGACCTTGCCGCCACCGTGGGCGTCGATGAGATACGACACCAGACGGAAGACGATGAAGGAAAGTCCGATCGGGAAGCCGAGCCCAAGCTCGACAGAATAGGTCGGGCCCAACCCGGCGACGAGCGTACCGAGATATTTGTAGGCGGCAAGCAGACCAAGATTGAGCGTCAGTCCAAAGACCAAGATTGTCGTCTTGCGATGATTTGGCGACAGAACGAACGCCCGCCCCAGTCCCCAATTGATAGCGACGAGACCGAGACAGACTGGCAGCCCTTGCGGGTCCAGTTCGTAGTAAATAACCGTTGATCCGAACGCAACGATCGCGCGGCGTGTCTCAAGGCTCCTTGTTAGCCTGAGTGCGATCGCAATCGCCGCGAGAGCTGCAAGAAAAAGGACAAAATAGTCCGAGTTGTGCATCGTGCGTTCATTCCCCCCTGAGGCGCACTTTACAGTGACTTATCCTCTAGCCGTCTTGAACGTCAGACACAACCATTCGATTGTGGGCCTTGGGAGGACTTAACTCGCTTGCGGGGGCCATAGTCGTGGTCGCTGCCGTTTGGCTTTTTGCGATGGATTTATGTCGTGGCACGAGTTGCCGACGCCTCCACTCTTTGCGTGAGTGGGCACATGTCCGCAGTTGGGCCTTTTGATCGCCATCGCTTCGCAAGAGAACGGGCGGCCCGATTGAGCAGGCTAATCTATCCTGTTCTGCAGGCGGCTACCTAACCGCCGTCGATCTCGGGGCCTCGATCGTTATTCAATTCCGCGGATAGAGCTGTAGCTCGATCACACGGCCGACCTGCTCGATCCGGACACCTGACGCATCAATGGTTTTCACCTTCCAGCCCTGGAACATCCCTTCTTCATCAACCCAGGAGCCGACTCCGCCACCAGCCTTGTTCAGCAGGTAGGCCTTACTCTCCCGAGTCGTTATCATAATACCACCAACAATGAGGCCGGGGTCCGCGGTCACTGCCTGCTGGGGAGCGACAGGGAGAGGCGGTGCGGGTGGAGGCGGAACGAAGGGCTCGCGCGACTTGGAGAAGACCGGGCGAGCGACGATCTCTGTGTAGGCATCCGCGCGCGGTCGTTCCGCATAGCCCGCCATCGAGCGCGGTAGCTCAGCGTTCCATGCTACGCGCTGCGAGCCCACCGTTTCTTCTCCCAATCCCAGTATCGCCAATTTCGCTCCGAGCACCAGATTGATCGTGCCCAGAACCGCCAGCACTCCGACCGGCGAAGTTACGCGCCATCTCGCCGGTAGCCTCATTGGATCGCACCATAGACATCGAGCTGCGCCTGAAGCATCGGCTCTTCGGCCGCACCCTGCCGCAGGGCGGGTCCACTCTTCAGCGTCGCGCTGAATATGAACAAGTAGGGCTTCGCGCTCTCGACGGCATGGACCACGTGCATCACCGATCGCAACGCCCCCGAAAGATCGACCCGCACTCCACTATACCTGATCCGATCCACCGTCCGGCTGGGCAAGGATTGGATGGCGCGGGACTGGGCACCCGAACTACCCAAGATCGTCTTCAACTTCGTCTGCAGATCGGCCGAGATCACGTTGTCATTGGCGCCCGTCAGAAACTCCCCGCCCTGAAACTGCAACTCCGTTTCGGCTGAGAGCGCCTCGACAGCCGATGCCTGCGCCGCGATCGCCCTCAGCCTTCCCAGCAAAAGCCGTTGATCCTCAATGCGGCCCTCGCGCTCGGCAAACATCTTATCGATCGGCACGACGATCACCCAAATCGCAAGGCTCAGCATGGCAAAATTTCCGAGGACGAACAGGCTGCGACGTGCGAGCTGAGCATCGAACTTAAAAGAGACCTTCATCGTGTCGCCTCCTTGATTGCGTCAGGCAGCCGAATCTTGACCTGAAGCGAAAAGCGCTCCCGGCCTTCGATTGGATCCATTGCGACCGGTGATGTCAGCGTGGCGTTGATGAAGAATTTCGACCTGTCGAGAATGCTGACGAGGCTAGGCGCGGCAGCGGAGAACCCCGTCAATGCGACCGTCGCGCTGCGGGAGCCGCCCCCCTCGATAAGCCGCAACTCGGTCAGCCAGGAGTGTTTTGGCAGAAGCCGTGTGGTTTCGTCCCAGACGTCGATCAGCCCCGGCGACTCGCTCCGCTGCAGGCGAAGCCGCACCAGCGCTGTTTGCCGCTCCCGCAATTGATCGACCACCGAACGGACGCGCTCTGCGTTCCGGCGCGCGATCGCGATATCGGTCTCTAACCGATCCAGCGCAGTCTGTTGCCGGTCATAGGTCATGCCCGCGAGGCCCGCCCCGAGTAGAATGGTCGTGCAACAGAGCGCCGCGATTGCGATCCGGTACGAATTGCGAACGTCAGCCTTGTGGGCCAGGCGGATCGAAGGTGCCCCTTCATCGTCGCCGAAGACGACGAACGTGATCTGCTCGAGCGGAAGCCCGAGCTCATCGGCGGCCTGCTGGACACGCCCTCGTCGGGTGACCCATTGCCGAACGGCAATGCGGCCGTCCGGAGATGCGCCCGCTACATGGTCGGAATAGATGTCCTGTACCTTGAAGGGAGTCCGGCGCAGCAGATCCTGCGGCACGATGGTATTGATCGAATCGCGGGCTTCGGCCGGGAGCACGAGGTCGCGGCGAAAGACGTCCTGTTCAGGCAATCGCAAGCCGAGATCGACGTCGCGCCGGTCAAAGCCGTAACGCTTCATGATGGCCTCCATCGCAGCCATCACCCCTTCTTCATCCGAGGTCTCCGAGACGTCGATCCCAGATCCCGGATCGATCAGCCGAAGCGTGACACCCGAAGCGCAGCCGTCGACCACGATCCTCGGTCTGCCGCCGGAGGTCAGCGAGGCCGCCATCCGTTGCGGCAGCAGATTGACGAATTCCCCGCACCACCAATTGACAGCCAACCGCGCCAGCTCGCGCGGACCAGCCGCACGGACCGTCGTTAGCAGCGTTCCCATGTCCCTGCCCTCCAGCATTGCCGCACTCGCTGTCCTCATCCCATACGGGTCGCGCGCAGGACGTCGTCGATCGTGGTTTCGCCGCGCCAGACCTTTCGAACGCCCATCTCGTACATGCTCTGCATCCCCCGCTCGCGGGCCGCGCGCTCGATCGCCGTATCCGCGGCCTTGGCCAGGATCAGACTTTGACATTCGTCATCGACAACCAGCATCTCTGCGATCGTCGAACGGCCGGAGAATCCGACTTGGCCGCAATCCGCACAGCCCTGCGGCTGGCGGATATCTGGTTCACCAAGCGCACGAACCTGCGTAACGGACCGTTCGAAGCTCTCGGCCCAATAGCTCACTTGCGGATGACCACAAGAACAGCACCGGCAGAGCTTGCGCACGAGACGTTGCGCGATCACGCCCTTCAGCGTCGACGCCAGCAGATAGTTCTCGACGCCGATATCGATAAGGCGCGTGATCGCGGATGCCGCGTTGTTGGTATGCAGCGTCGAAAGGACGAGATGCCCCGTCAGCGAGGCCTGAATGGCGATGCGTGCCGTTTCGAGATCGCGGATCTCGCCGATCATGATGATGTCCGGATCCTGCCGGAGCATCGATCGCAGCGCGTGCGGGAACGTCAGTCCGATGTCCGATTGGACCTGCACCTGGTTGATACCAGACATCTGGTACTCGATCGGATCCTCCACCGAGAAGATCTTACGCTCGCTGTTGTTCAGCGCTTTCAGCGCGGTATACAAAGTCGTCGTCTTGCCGCTGCCGGTCGGCCCCGTGACCAGGATGATGCCGTTGGGTTGTTGCAGGAGCGCATGGAGCGTGGCGATATGCTCGTCTGAGAATCCGAGCTCGGCAAAGTCCAGGCTCACGCGATTGCGGTCCAGCACGCGCAGCACCACGCTTTCGCCGAAGGCCGTCGGTATCGTCGAGACGCGGAAATCGATGTCGATGCCGCGAACCGCGATCTTGATGCGTCCGTCCTGAGGTAGCCGGCGCTCCGCAATGTCAAGTTTCGACATGATCTTTACGCGCGACGTGATCGCCGCGCGAAGATCCGCTGAGAGAACCTGCGCCGAGCGCAACACGCCGTCGATCCGATAGCGGACGAGCACCTGGTCGACGTTCGGCTCGATGTGGATGTCCGATGCGCGCGCCTCGACGGCGTTGGCAATGATCTGGTTCACCAAACGGATGATCGGCGCCTCGCTCGCCAGGTCACGCAGCCGCTGAACGTCTGCTTCATTGGCCTCGACACCGACGACCACATGCGTAGCGTCGTGGCTCGAACGGATCGGATAGAGCGCGCCGCAGACCTGGTCGAAATCAGCAGCCGTAAACAGGCGCATATCGACAGACAGTCCCGTCAGGAATGCGAGCGCCCTGACAGGATCGTGGTTGAACGGATCCGTCACGCCAAGTATTAGCCGGCCGTCTGTGCTCTGGAGCGGCAGCACCCGATTGTGCCACACGAACTCCGCTTCGACCAGCTCTGGCAAGACAGGCTCGATCGGAACCTCGTCTGGACGTACCAGACCAAGAGCCAGGAACTTCGCGAGCGCTGCAACCAAGCCCATCTCCGACACGAGACCGAGCTTGGTCAGCACCGTGTCGAGCCGGTCGCCGGTCGTCTGCGCCGCCCGAACCGCACGATCGAGGCTCATGCGGTCAACGACGTTTTCCGCTAGCAGAAAGGCGCCGAACCGTTGCAGTAGCTCGGCCCTGTCGATTTCATGCACGGAGTGCAGGTGCACAGCGCGCGGCGCGCGAGCACATTCAGCCGAAGCACCACTCTGGAGCGTCACGATCATCCTACATCCGTCATTTCGTTTTCCAGCTCAGCACCCAATACGGCTGCCGCGGGTTCTCCGTCAGGCGAACCGCGACATCGGCCGAGACCGTGCGCGAGGCGTAAGAGAATTCGGTCCTTATCGCGAAGGCGCGACCGCGCAATACGATCGCGGGATCATCTGCGAACAGCACGGATCTGGCTTCGGCGGTCTCGCGCGCAGCCACAGTCGCCTCGGCGCTCTCTGTGCTCATGTTGGGCAAAGCGCGCAGCACCTCGCGGGGCGCAAGCTGCGGATCGACAAATTGCCGCCCCGAATAGACCGTGAGCGCAGGCGCAATCCGCGCAAAGATCGCGGGCGTCATATCCATGACCAACAGCAGCTCATCGACGCTCTGGAACGGACCGTTGCGGGGATGATAAGCGGCGCTGCGCGAGGCATAGTCCCGGTCCTTGGCGCCGTTCAGGTGCTTCAGCGCGGTCGTCGTCCGCCAATCGACGATCTTGTCGGTCAGGCTACTCGCGACCTGTGCGTCCAGCCCTACGGATTGCAGTAGGTTGTTCAGCATGGCCTCGTCGGTCTGGTTGAGGTCGATCCTCCCCAGTTCGTCCTGAACCCTGATGCCGATCAGCGTCCCGTTGAAATCGAGCTTGTAAAGCCTGCCGTCGGCGCGCCAGCGGCGCTCTGCCTTTGGATCGAGCAGCCCGTCGATCGCCGCGTTGACGCCGGCTTCGACGAGCGCATTCAGACCGGCCTGCTCGATGCCGTTATGAGCCAGACTGTACGACACGCTGCTCGACCATGATAGCGACAGCGACACCGCCGTCAGCAGCATGAGTCCCCAGAGAACGGATATGACCGGCATGGCGCTATCCTCCCCGCTACCGCCCGCGACAGCGCATCGTGAGCGCGTCATAGACGCAACTCACATCTGCCTGCACGCGCGGCGCGATCACGAGCTCAGGCCAGGTTTGTCCGTCGCCGGGACGCATGAGGACCCGAAGACGGATAAGAGCCGGGATGTCGGTCTGCTCCTGCCAGCTGGTGCGCCAGCCCGCGTTGTCGGCCCCTGTCCCTCGTCCGGCATAGCTGAACTCCACCCGATCGATATTGGAGACCAGCAGCGTCCGCTCGGAGTCCTGCTTCAACGCCAGTTCGGGGCGTGATTGCAGGACGAGATCGACCCGGTCCGGCTTGCGGTCGGCGAAAAGCTTGAACCGGAAGTGGCCCGCGCCGCCGGCCACAGCCGGCGCGTCGCCGAGAAATTCGAGGCTCTCAGCCTGGCCGTCGAAATCGATCCGGCGCTGTGCGGCATCTTCTCCGAGCATCATCGGATAGAGATTCCCGATCAGCCGCCGCATAACATCCTGGGCCGCAAGTTCGCGCTGGAACGCTTCCGCTCGAGCGCTGCCGCTGCGCCAAGCCTGCAGGCCGAACTTGACGTTGTCGAACAGCAGAACGGCGAGCAGGCTGAACAGCGCGAGCGCGACCAGGACTTCGACCAGGGTGAAGCCTGCGTCACAATCATCCAGTCCTGCGGCTTCCGACGACGTCATCAGCATGGCTCACGGGGACTTGGTGGCTCTGGGTCCGAGACGCAGCGTCGAGAGCGCGAAAGAGCGCGGGTCCTGCCCTTCCAGCCAGCCGACCTGGACGGAGACCTGATACAGTTCGACTGTGCGCACGTCTCCGCCCTGCACCGGACGATAGGGCTGCATTTCGAGGCGCCACTGATAGCCATTCGCCTTCGTGCCGGCGAGCGCCTCGGTGCGCAGCGGAATCACGGGGCCGACCTGTGCCAACATGGATTGCGCCAGCGACACAGCCCCTGCCAGACGTTCGGCCATTCCCGTTCGCAAAAGCCCAGTCGAGAATAGGCTCATCACCAGGGTCAGGCCGAGCGACAGCATGGCGAGCGCTACGATGACCTCCACCAGAGTGAAGCCGGCCTCGCCGTCGTCAACCGCTGATGTCATCGCTGTCCCGATGGACGTCATGGCTGCCAGCTCGTCACATTGGCATTGGCGGAGGTCTCGTCCTCGCGGCCGTCGGGCCCGAGCGAGACGATGTCGTAGGCACCGTGCTGCCCTGGGAATTTGTAGACATAGGGCCGCCCCCACGGATCGTTCGGAACCAAGGTGCCACTGAGATAGGGCCCGTTCCAGGTGGCCGCGGTGGCCGGCTTCTGCACGAGCGCGCCGAGCCCTTCGGCCGAGGTCGGATAGCGGCCATTGTCGAGATGATAGAGATCGAGCGCCGACGACAGGCTGCGGATCTGGATCCGCGCCGTCTTGAGCTTGGAGTCGGAGAGATAGCTCAGCACCCGCGGTCCCACCAACCCCATGATGAGGCCAATGATCGTGATGACGACCAGCATTTCGACCAGGGTGAACCCCGCCTCGCTCTCGGCGCCCCTGCGCGAGCGGGCCTGGCGGAGACCGCGCCACGCCACAACACGCCGCCTCATGACGTCACTCATTGCCTGACATTTCAGCATCAATGCCTCCCTCCCCTCAACATGCGGCCGCCGTGCGCACCGTCCCCGTCAGCCACCCGACGCAGAGCCGCACCTCGCGTCCGCCAAGCTCCAGGCTGAGATCGCCGCCGGTCGACGAGCCGTCCGGAAAGAAGCGGAAGCCGCCCACCGCCGGCTCCGATTGCGTGGCGGCCGCATAGGTCAGCTTCGCCTGGATCTGCGGCGCAAACGAGCGCGACGAGACCACCTCGGAGCCGAACGTGCGGCGGTCGACATCCACGCTGAGCGTCATCACCCGGTTCTGCACGATCGCTGCGGCGCGCGTGGCGCGCAGTGCTGACGCAAGTTCGCCGGTCGCGGCGTCGAGGCTCACAGTGCCGGTACCGCGCGACAGCATCGGCACCGCGGCGACCGCAGCCAGCGCGAGGATGACCAGCACGGCCAGCATCTCGACCAGCGTGAAGCCCGCGCTCGTTCCGTCCTGCCACTCGCTCGTCAGCGCGCTCATCGGCCGGCCAGATCGTTGATGCTGAGGACGGCCGTCATGACGGGCGTGATCAGCGCGCCGATAATGAGCGCGATGCCGACCGTCATTGCCGGCGTCAACGCCGCCATGAAGCGATCGACATTCGTCTGGAGCTGCTTCTCTAGCATCTGCGCGACGCGCAGCAGCATGCGGTCGAGCTTGCCCGCCTCCTCGCCGACCGCGATCATCTGCAGCGCGACCGCAGGCAGCACGACCTCGGTGCGCAGCGCGCGGTGCAGCGCCGTGCCCTGCTGAACCTTCTCGATCGCCTGGTCCATGCCCGCGCGGAGATGGCGGTTGCCGACGACGTCGCTCGCCGATTTCGTGGCGGATATTAGCGGCACGCCGGCCATCAGCATCGTGCCGAGGGTGCGCGCAAAGCGTGCCGTGTCCTGCTGCAGCAGGAAGCCGCCGAGCAGCGGCAGCCGCAGCACGAGCCGGTCGAGGCGCCGGCGGCGGCCGGCATCGGCCATGGTGAATGCCACGACGGCGACGAGGAGCACAACGGCCGCAAGGCCGCCGACCACGATCTCGAGCCAGTGCTCGTTGAGCGCCAGCATCAGCTGGATGGTCAGCGGCACCGGCTTGCCGCTCTGGGTGAAGATCGGCGCCATCGACGGGATCACGCCGCCGATGATGATTGCCAGCGTGACGAGGCTCAGCACGATCAGCATCGACGGATAGATCAGCGCCGACTGGACGCGGGCACGGATCTCCGCCCGCCGCTCCAGCAGCTCGGCGAGTTCGGTCAGCACCTGCGCCAACCGGCCGCCGGACTCGCCGGCTCTGATGACCGCGACATAGTCGGCGGGAAACACACGCGGCTGCGCCTGCATTGCCTCCGACAGCGGCCGGCCGTTGAGGATTTCGGCGAGCAGCGCCTCGATCAGGCTGCGCAGCCGTTGCGCGGACGCCTGCGTCTGCACGATGCGCAAGGCATCGTCCATCGGGATGTCGGCCGCGCACAGCGTCGAGAATTCGCGGGTGAACGCCAGCAGATCGCCGCGGTCGGAGCCACCGCCGAGCGTGATCTCGCGATTCCACCATGTCGTGCCGCCGCTGTCAGCAACCGTCATCTGGAACGGCGACAATCCCTGCGCCCATAGCGCGGCATCCGCGGCCGCGGCTGACACAGCGTCGATCGTGCCCTCCGCAAAGGAGCCGTCGGTGCCGTAGGCGCGGTAGCGGAAGCGCGGCATCAGTCGAGGATCCTGCGTCCGGTGTCCTCGACGCGGCGCCGCGCCGGCGGACGGCGATGCGGGCCCTCGATCGCCATGAAGTGGCGGTACTCCTCGGTCACGCTGCGCGCCTCGTCGAGGCTGCGCATCACATGCGGCCGGATCAGGATGATCAGCTCGGTCTTGCCGATGACGTTGTCGCGGCTGCCGGCGAAATTGCCGATGAACGGGATGTCGCCGATGATCGGCAGCTGGCTCCGACCGCTGGTGCGGCCCTCCTGGATCAGCCCGCCCAGCACCAGCGCGTCGTTGTCGTTCACGACCACAGATGTCCTGATCTTGCGCTGCCGGATGGTCGGCGAATCGATGTTCGACGACGTGGTCGGCGCCACACTCGACACCTCCTGCTCGATGTCGAGCAGCACGCGGCCACTTTCATTGATGCGCGGGATGATCGACAGGATCACGCCGGTGTCCTTGTAGCTCACGGAATTGACGATCGGCGCGCCGGGCGTCAACGTGCCGGTCGCCGACTGCGTCGTGATCGGCACCTGGTCGCCGATCTGCAGCACCGCCGCCTTGTTGTCCATCACCGCCAGCGACGGCGAGGACACGATGTTGACGTTGGTGATCTGGTTCAGCGTGTCGATCGTGGCGGCGATGTTGGCCGCGGTCAGCGCATAAGAGAAGCCGGGGAACACCGAGCTGACCGCGCCGGAGGCCGCCTCCGTCAGCGTGAATTTCGAGCTGTGCTTCTGCATGTACCATTGCACACCGAAGCGCAGATCGTCGTTCAAAGTGACCTCGGCGATGGTCGCCTCGATCAGCACCTGGTTCGGCATCTGGTCGAGCCGTTCGATCACCTGCAGCACGCGCTTGTAGTCGGCCGAGGCCGCCTCGATCAGGATCGCGTTCTTGGCCTCGTCGGCGACGATGCGCAACCGCGGCCCATCGGCATCGCTATCACGGCCCGACGGCGCGGCCGCTGCCGCCGCCGGAGTGACGCTGGGCGCGGACGTGGCCGGCGCCGAGGTCCGCAATCCCCCCATCCCGCCGCTGGACGAGCCGAGGCCGCCGGTGAAGCCCGATGACGATGATCCGGAGAAGCCGCCGCTGGACGACGACGGCTGCGACTGCACCGTCGCCTCCTGATAGTTCGGCGCTACCGTGCGCCGCGCGGACGATGCCTGCGTGTCGGTCGGGAACATCGACTGCAGCACTTCGACCAGCTCCTGCGCGCGCCGGTTCTGCACCGCGTAGGTGAAGAGCTGCTTCTCGGACCCTTGCGCCTGCGCGTCGAGCTTGCGGATCCAGCTCTCGGCTCGGCGCAGATACTGAACCTGCGGCGAGATCACCAGGATCGAGCGCAGCCGCTTGTTGGGCACGAACTGCACCATGCCGGCCATCGGCCCGTCGCGGTCGGAGGCGAATACGCTCTTCAGCTCGGTGGCGATCGCGTCGGGCGCCGAGGTCTTGACCGGGATCAGCGCGAACGACATGCCCTTCATGGTGTCGACGTCGAACAGCGCGATCGCATCCTTCATCGCCGCGATCTCCTGGCGATTGCCCGAGAGCGTAATCAGGTTGCGCGCATCGTCGACCCGCACCACCCCGCCGCGCGGCGCGATCGGCTCGACGACGCGCCGGATCTCGGAGGCCGAGACATATTTCAGCTGCACCACCTGCAGCCCATTGCCGACCATCTCGCCGGTGTCAGCCACGTCATCGGTGCGATAAGCCGACGACACCGCCGTCTGGTCCGCCGCCACGATGCGATAGATGCCGCGGTTGTTGACGACAGCCGCATTGTTGGCCCGCAGCGCCGCCTGGAACAGATCGATCACCGCGGCCCGCGCCACCGGCTTCGGTGTCTGGATCGTGATCCGCCCCTCGATCCCAGGATCGACCGTGTACTTGACCCCGAGAATATCCCCAAGCACCATCTTCGCCGACTGCAGCACCGGCACCCCGGCGAGATTGATGGTGACGCCGTCAGCGACATCCTCCGTCCCGCGCGGCACGGCCCCGGTCGGCGGCTCCCCGACGAACCGCCCGGTGCCTTCGACCATCGTGGCAGGACCGCCCTTGTTGTCATCAAGCAGCGGTGAGCCCGAGATCCGGCCGGCCCGAGCACTACCCCCGGGCGACCGCATTGCCGCCTGCGCCTGCGATCCCGCCTCCGCAGCACTCGTGCTCCAGGCGAACGACGACGTGCCCTCCTCCACGGTCTGACACGCCGACAGCGCCAGCACCATCGGAAGCGCCATCCACCCGCGCCTGTAACCCTCGCCCCGCACTGCCGTTCACCTCAACCCGAAGCAGCCAAGCTGATTAACAACTAACAGGCGGAGTCTAGAGGGTTTCAAGAGCGAGAGATATTGCCAGTAGGACACGCAAGTGAGTCATGCACATGCTTTGATGCACCGACGTGGAGCGAAATCACATCACAACCATGCGTTCCAATGCCCTAAACGCGATTACAACCAGACTTCGCCTGCTCGTCCGATCAACCAGGAGCGTCGCGGCACGACGCACCCAATCAAGTGATTAAGTGTGCAGTCCAGCACTGTCACCGTAATACACGAGAGCCCGGCGATTCCCCTGATTGCCTCGCCGGATCGCGTTATCCCGAAGTCATCAATCTTCACGGACGACTGATGCGGATCGGTGTCCCGATGGGAAGCCCTTTAGCCTTCAGAATGAACTGGCCAGATATATGCCAATATACGTCGATGTCAGAAATCTGCAAATTACCTACATCATCCCCTCCCCCAAGGAAGAGCGGCTTCTTATATCCGGCACACTGATCGTATTTTAATTTCGTACGAGCAAATTTCTGCCAGCGTTGAAAAAACTCAAGCGCAAGGGCAGCCTCACCAAAATTGACTAGCTCGTCATCGTGGAAGGTTTCGATGTTCGCGGGAATCTTCAGAGCTTGCCCTGTGCCTGGCTCAAACATGACCACGCCGGGCTTTCCACCTTCAAGGCGCCTTTCATCAATCGCGAATGCCCTACCGAGCCAATCATACCCAAAGCACGTGATGCGCCCTTTGAATTCGGGAAACGCATATCCAACGCGGTCGGCCCATGTATCGAGGCTGCTGACCTGTACCACTCTATACAGCCCGCCGTTGAAGGAGCTTCCACCAAATTCGACAAACAGTTTTGCCGTTTCAGACGGCAAGCCCATATCACCTGATGGACCTGTCGGTGTTGGGCCTGCGTCCCGACGAAAATGTCTCTTGAAGGTCTCGAACATCATCTAGGACCAATCGTAACCCTGTTGATAGCCGTGCCTACAGGCAGATTTTTGATCGCCTGCTGGATTTGAGCCCCGAGGCTCCTGTTTACACTCGAATTGAGCGGCCACATATTGGAAACCGTGTCAGATCCACCCAATTGAAGATCGACCATATGGTCAATATCTGAACCTGGGACCAGATCACCCCCGGCCCTGGAATATCGGCTAGCCGCTGATGTACTCGACCGATTCACTGCTGTCACAACGGTTTCGGCCTCATTGAGGATTGCTACCTTCGCATCAGCCTGCGCCATTTGGGCAGCTGTCCAACCTGGTTTGTAAGTGAGCGCTAGATTGACGCCTCTCTCTGCGTTTAGCAAGTCATAGGCGTAGGTCAGCCCTTCGACAATCTCTCCACCGAAGACAAACAGGCCTGCCTGTACGATGAACGACATGGCTTTCCACCCGGCCGCGTCGGCGCGCGCCAGCGACTCCGGTGTGATATGCATCCCGTTATTGAACATGTATCCAAACGCCGCTGTTACCGCGCCGTTTGCGAACTTTCCGCCGCCAGCAACAGAGGCGAGACCACCAGCGACCGCGGAGACTGCAGTTCCACCCGCGAGCTGTCCAAAATCTTGATCCGGATGGGGGAATGCGCTGTTTGTGAGCGGCGACAGCGCCGATCCAACTGCTCCCGACAACGCGCCGGACTTGCAGTCTCCTTCCGAAGCCGCGGACGAAGCGCAACCGACGAGTGCGTGTCCAACGACGTTTTCGGCATATTGAACCGGATTAAAGCCCGCTCCGATGGGCTTGGCGGCGCCCGGCGTGATATCGCCAATCCCATAGAAAGCTGCCGCCGTTACCGCAGCTATGAGACCTGACTTGAGAACTTGCCCAATGTTGCCTCCGGACAGCCCTGTCGCGATCATCGCGCCGCCGGCGGCGGATGCGACGGCGAGCGCCAAGGAATTTGCAGCAAAACCAAGTCCGGGAAGCGCAATACTGAGCAGGATCGTCGCGCCGATCTGCAGGATTGACCTAGCGATGGCGTTCGTCTGGAAGAAGTGCGTGACCGACTTCCAGGCGCCGCTCACGGCCTTACCAATCGCATTCCAGAAGCAGCCGAGGAAACAGTGGCCGGAGGGATCGGTGAAGGTCAGCGGATCATTACCGACATATGAGTAGCGATTCCAGCCCTGGGTACTGAACGGACTCTCCGTGATCGTGTCAGGACTGGTAAAGCGCGCGAGCAAGGGGTCGTAGACCCGGCCGTTCATATGCACGAGGCCGGCGACAGACAGCTCTTCATGGTCGGTGAAGCCGCGGGTGGTCTGGCTGGTGATGCTGCCGGTGGTATCATCCGTGCCATTGATATTGCGGCGCTTGCCCCAGGCGTCGTAGCTGAGACGCTCGACCACAAGCCCGTTCTGGTCCGAGATCGCCGAGATCGAGCCGAGATGGTCGGTGTGGAAGTAGCGCGTGGTGACGGTGGTGCCGCTGCCCGATGTCTGCGCCACCCGCATGCCGACCCTGGCATTGCCGACCAGGAGATAGTCGGTCCACTTCTGCGTGATCGTGCCTGGGTTCTGCACCTCGGCCGCCACGCCGAACGCGGCGATATAGAGCGTCGTGCCCTCCGGGGTCACCTGCTTGAAGCGCTGGTGGTCGGTGTCGTCGACGAAGGAGATCGTCCGACTGCCCTGCGTGATGCTCGCCGGCTTGTTGTAGGAGGTGTAGACGATGCTGCGGCCGAGGCCGGAGGTCTGGTTGCCGTTGGCGTCATAGGTGAACGTAGCGCTGATCGTGCCGGAGACGCCGGTCACGGCATGCGGCAGCGGCTGACCGGCAGCGGGATAGGTGTAGGTGCCAACGTCCGATTTCGACAGGATGTTGCCGATCGGGCTGTAGGAGAACGTCTTGACCAGCGGTGTCGTGTCGACATTGGTGGTCGAGGTCGTCAGCCGGCTGAGTGCGTCATAGACGAAGATCTCGCTGACACTTGTGTTGGCGTCGCTGCGCGAAGTCAGATTGCCGAGGCGGTCATAGCCGAAACTCTGGTTTTGCACGGCATTGTTGACGCCGGTGGCGATGCTGGTCAGGCGGCCCGTGAGCGGGTCGAAGCCTCTGATGGTGCTGAGGCCGTTGCCGGCGGTCTGCTGGGTGATGTGCCCCTCGGCATCCATCGCATAGGCCGCCCAGTACGACTGGCTGGAGGCGTCGTCCTGAAGCTGGTTGGCGAAGCCGAGATTGTTGTAGCCGTAGCGGGCGGTGAAGCCGGAGGGATAGCTGACCTTGGTCAGCCGGCTGTTGGCGTCGTAGACCGCGCCCATCGTATAGGTCGCGCCATCGACCGTGGTCGCGACCTGCAACGGGCGGCCGAGGCTGTCATAGCTGACGCTGCGGGCAAAGCCGTTACCGGAGCCTGAGGTGATGCCGGTCGAGGCCAGCTTACCGATGCCGTTGGCGGCGGTGTCGTAGACCCACACCGAGGTCATGTCCGGCTCGATCCGCTGCACCATGCGGCCCAGAATGTCGTAGCTCAGGCTGACGACCTGCCCCTTGGCGTCGGTCTGCGTCGTCAGCTGCCCTAGCGTGTTGTAGCTGTAGCTCCAGTTACCGAGATCCGGATCGGCGCTGGCGATCTTGCGGCCGCGCAGGTCGTAGGTCGCAGTGACGACGTTGCCGACGGGATCGGTGGTCTGCACCATGTTGCCGACCGCGTCATAGGCGGCGGTCAGCGTCTTGCCCATCGCGTCGGTCACGGACACGATCTGGCTCTGGCTGTTCTTGGTCGTCGTCCGCGTCTGGCCCAGCGGGTTAGTCTCGACCGTGGTCAGGCCGTGATAGGCCATCTGCGACACGCTGCCGTCCGGCTGCGTGGTCGTTACTGCACGTCCCAACGTATCGTAAGTGAAGGTCGTGTAGCGCGGCGTGCCGCCGTTCAGGAAGTATGGCCGGCTGGTCTGCGTCACCCGCCCGAGCGCGTCATAGGTTTTCGTCGCCTGGATGACGCTGCCATCAAAGCCCTGGGTCTGGCGCCCGATCTCGCGCTCGAGCGAATCATAGAACAGCGTCGCCGGAGGCGCGATTACCGTGGTGCCGTCGGCGGCATATGATGTCTCCTGGACCAGGTAGCTCGCGCCCGAGAGGCAGGTGGCTGCGCCGCCGTTGACGCCGCTGCAGAACTGATACAGCCAGCGCGTGATCGTGCCATCGGGCCGCACCTCCTGGATCTTTCGGCCGAACGAATCGTAGCTCCAGGTCGTGGTCAGCCCGTTCGGTCCGGTGTGGCTAGTCGGCTGGCCGAAGCGTGCGTCATATTGGAAGCTCTCGCTCTGCCCCAGCGCGTTGCTGTTGGAGGTCGCGAACTCTCCCCGCGCGTCATAGGTGCTTGAGCTCGAGCGGCTGACGATGTCGGCGCCACTCACGGTCACTGACTGCTTATGCCCGAACGCATCATAGACATAGTCGGTCTGCAGCCGCAGCGCCGGCGTATCCGGCTCCACCACCTCTTGGGTGAGAAGGCCCGAAGCGGCGTCGTAAGCGAACGACGAGGTTCGCGTGATGCTGCTCGAGGCCCAGGCTGGCCCCGCCAGCGCCAGAGCAATCACCGCCGCGACCTGCGGCAACACAGTTCTGATCGAGATCGTCATGGCGCCAAGCCCCCAAGTCGCCGAATGAAGCTGCTGAGACTGACCGGTCAGCCCCTGACCGGCGCAACGCAGGACACAATTTCCCCGGTGGCGTGGGCCAACCCACGCCACGAACCTTCGTGATGCCGTGCCGCTATGGCGCGACGCTCGTGACGGAAGCTCTCGTGAGACGGCCGAGATACCAGAGCGACGGATCGTTGCTGTAGGTGTTGACCGTCGTCTTGCTGTAGCCGTCAGGTGTGGACACGGTGACCCGCGTCGCATTGCCGTAGGCGTCATACTGGTTCGCGGTGGTCACCGTCGGCAGCACCGAACCGTCGAGGTCCGACCCGCTCGCAACGTTCTGGGCCAGCGACACCCGATACGGCGCGCTCGACGGACTGATCGTCGTCGTGCCGGCTGCGTTGGTGAACTGGTAGGTGTTGGTCGACTGCCCCAACGTCTGGCTGCCCAGCGTCCGCACCGTCGACGCGACCATGCCGATATAGGGAAAGTCTTGCCGGAAGGTCGTGACGTCCGAGATCCCGGTCTGCAGATCATTGACCGTCATCTGGCGGAAACCCAACATCCCGCGCCCGGTGATGTCTGCCTTGGCTCCCGCATACGCATACGTCGAGCTGTACGTCCCGCCCACCCCGTTCGACACGTCGACACGCGAGACGACAAATGAAGCAGACTGCAGATCAACGTAAGGATAGGTGGCGGTGGTGTCCTTGGTGTAGACCGCACTGCTCGTGATCGGCTTGTACGTCACCGCGGTCGTCACGCCCAGACCGGTCGTGAAACCGACGATATAGTCGCCCGCTCCTCCGTTGGCCATGACCGAATACACATGCGTCGCGTCAAGCAGAGTAAATCCTGCTTTGCCATCGCCCTTGAAGTCACCGCCAAACAACCAGTAGCTGGCAGTCACCGGCGCGCCGAAGTTCCAACTGTTCGGCATCGGAAGCAAATGGTAGCTGAACGTGGCATCGCCGTTGCTCAGGAATTGATAGATGAACGAGCTGTTGCCGCCTATGAACGCAAAGTCCGATTTTCCATCCGCATTGAAATCACCGGAGAGAGGACTGAACAAAGCAGCCGGTTGCGTTCCAAAATTCCAGCCGACCGAGCTCGGGATGGGGATCGTGATGTAGTTAAATGTCCCATCACCTTTACTCTGGAATTCGTAGAGATAGGTGCCCTGCAGCATCACCCAGTCGGTCTTGCCATCACCATTGAAGTCGCCACTGATGGGCACGAAAGAGTTGTCAGGCGGACTGCCGAAGTTCCAGCCGTTCGAGATCTGCAGCGCGCTGTACGCGAACGTGCCATCTCCATTGCCGAAAAACTCGTACAGATAGGCGCCACCCATCATGATGAAATCGGCTTTCCCATCTCCGTTGAAGTCACCTGAGATCGGCGTATAGTTATCTGAGGGACGATTTCCAAAATTGGTGGGACCGATGTTGATCGTGTTGCCACTGAACGTGCCATCTCCGTTGCTGAGAAACTCGTACATGAACTGGCCGCTCATCAGCAGAAAATCTGACCTACCGTCGGAATTGAAGTCACCGGCGATCGTTGTATAGGTCGCCTGCGGCGGAGCACCGAAGTTCCAGCCGTTAGGACACGGCGTCGCCACACCCCGGAACGTTCCGTCCCCATTGCTCAGAAATGTGTACACGACGCCTCCGCTCAGCATCGCAAATTCGGACTTGCCGTCACCGTTGAAATCGCCAGAAATCAGGGCGTAGCTAGAGAACGGGTCGTTGCCGAAATTCCAGCCGTTCGGCGCACTCGAATTGACGAACGTGTAGGTCCCGTCCCCCTTGCTAAGGAAGGCGAAGAGATTCGGGCCATACAGCATCAGGAAGTCAGTCCTTCCGTCGCCATCGAAGTCACTATAGATCGGCGTAAACCCGATTGCGCCTTGCAAGACATGGCCTCGGCCGGCACCGCTGGTGGTCGAGGATGGCGAGCCAAAATTCGCACCATTCGGAACCGCCATCACCGCCGCCGAAAAAGAGTCTCCCCCTCCGCTGGCCCACTGGAACGTCGACGCCGGAAGGCACGATCCGTCACCCCCACAGGCGGCAATGGATGTCACCTCGGAGACGCCGCTCGTCGGACTCTGCTGATAGGAAAGACGATAATCAGCGACCAGAGTCGCCCCGGCAAAGGTCTTGATGTTTGTTAGCCGATCGGTCGTCTGGACCAGCGAACCAGCATGATAGTGCTGAATGACATCCGGCCGCTGGGCATACACAAACGCCACAGAGTTATAGGGCGCCACACCGGCGGAAGCATTGCCGGTATAGACAATCCAACTTGGGACGGACTGGCCAGTCGATGCATTGGTTACGTAGGTGACCGAGAAATAGTTACCCTTGGTGTCGCTGACCTTGTTTACTCCCCAAGCCCGCGCCATGGCTTTTCCGACGACCAACATCTGAGAATCGGCCGTGTGACCAAACTCCATGACTTGGCCCGCCTTGGTGCGCACCTCGAACCACGCAGGCCCGCTACCAGCCGTTCCGTGAGAAACAATTTTCGAGTAGACGTCGATCTCGGTGCGATACTCGGCTCCATCAGCGCCATATGACCCGCTCACCAGAATAAGCCGCTGGCCATCGAGGCAGAACCGATCATTGCCGTCGAAATTCACAGTCCCGATGACGCCGTCCTGCACCATTGTCCGTGGACAACGACCAACGGAAGGCAGTCCACCGAGAGACCAACCGATACCCATGATGCCGTTGGCCCCGGAGCTACTATAATCAAGCGAGAGCGAGGGCACGACGCCAGCCGTTCCAGGAGGAATGGCAATCGGAATCGAATAGGCTGCCGCGCCACCCTGGTTGACCGAGAAGCTCCCAGGCAGCGACATCCCACCTGCACTACTTAAAGTTGAATTCAACGCACAAAAAATAACGGCAAGACCGACACTTGCAGCCCCTCTTATGCCGCCCCGTGCGAAGCCCCCTCGACAGGCCCGAGTCGAAATAGCCAACATCCCTGCCCCCGCAGCATGTGTAAAGCACTGGACACAGCAAAAGGTATTTGCGTCCGACGATCAATATGCTTCAAAACTTATCCACAACAGGAGAGCGATTAGTTATCGAAGCGCACTCTGAAATTGATTCTTCCATCACGCCTTCCGCTCAATGCAAGAATGACAGCGCGCCCCGACTCCTGTTCCGGTCAGATACTTTTGTGAGGAGCAAGGATTGAAAGCGTACCGCATCAACCGCACTCTTCATACGGAGGGAAAGCGCGCGCAATAAGCCGGTAGCGCGCCGCTTCATTTGTCGATGAGCCAGGAGCTCCGCCCTCGATCAACGGCAGATCAACTACCTGATGCTACAGGACGCCGAACCCGCGGGAAGTCCGCCCGGCGGGGTCAGGCCGTTCATAACGAGCACCGCGTAGCTGTCGCAAAGGCCGCCGCGGCCGCCTCCCGGAACATTGAGGAATCCACCCGTGAAGTTTGCGTACCCGCCATGAAGCTCCATGAACTGCAAGGAGGGCGAGACGCCATTCATGTCGATAAATGTGCCCACTGAAAACTTGCTAAAGGAATTAGTAAAAACAAATTCGCCGATCTGCCCACCGAGAGTTATTCCCGGATTGCTCGCGCCGACAGCTCCGTACTGTGCGATGTTGTATGCGCCGAGGGCATCAGCCATAAAGACGTATCTGAACGCGCCAACACGCACACTGTTGACATCGAGCACACTGAACTGAGCGGCGTAGAAAGCGGTATCCGTCCCTGGATTGATGGTGTCCACGGTGAGACACTGCAATACGCCAATGCCGAGGTCACGAGACTGAATCAACGTTCCACCAGGTGCCCCTGTGTAGCGCAAGACTACGTTCACTTCTGTGGCAGGCACGTTGGAGCAATCGCCCTGCAGAATGTACAACCAGCTTCCAACCGGCGAACCGAAGAAGTTCTGCGTGCTATCGATTGAGTAGTAACCATTACACAACTGTACCGTCGGTTGATTACCTGCCAGGTCAATATTAGCTGCGATGTATCGGATCGCTCCATACGGCGTCGCAAATTCGGTCCCACTACCGCACCCTCCCTGGCCGGTACGCCCCGTATCGGAGCCGTTTGTTGCCACGTACCAGGTAAATGAAGTTGCCGTGGTGCGGGCATCTGCCCTAACCGGAAGCAACCAAAGCGCAAGAAGACAAGCAAGAAGACGCATCTGAACTCTACCCCTGATAGAGATTACCGCTCGGGAGAGCGCCACCGGCCGCAGATGAAATGCAAGAGAAGCACAACAACTACTTAAAGTAGAAAATGAGGCCAAAAGAGAGCGTCTGGGTCGATCCTCCCAGCTCTTTTTATTGATCCGCGCGCGACATTGCCCCGGCCAGCCTGAGTCGAAATACGGATCATTCCTGTCCCCGCAGTCTCTGTACATTCCGAAGCATAAACAGACGTCATTCGTATCTGGCGATCAACGAACATTGCAATCTATTCACAACATAAAGATGACAAAGCGGATAGCACAACTCCTGATTATGCGCTCCAAATCTGACTCCACATTTGCGAGCAGAGACCGCCCACATATTGCAGTAATGAATGATAGCGCCGCGGTTGCACTGGGGCCGATTTTGATCCGCACGAACCTTAACCGGCTTCGTGCGCTACGCGGACGATTGCAACATCAATGTGAGCCGTCGGAAAAAGGGCGAGTTCAGCTTGGCGGTCTAGGCGCGGACGGAAAGTCGAGCTTGAGGAGTCTCCGTGCTCACCGCCGGCCGGGCACCGCGTGAACTTGCCCAAGAAAGATCCCGCCGAACATGTCGCCTCAATATGCTCGCCACGAGGCCAGTCTGTTCGATCGAGGCGATCGAAGACCTGCCGACGAATGGCGCCGGTGCCGCACTGTCGTTTATCGCGATCCTTTCGATCGGCAACGGCGAAAGGTAGGATCGAAACCCGTCGCTGGCGAACGGCTATTCCATAGCGATCGTTACGGCGGGACCACCGAGCGCCACGACACACTATGACGGCGGCCGAACGGCCTGGCTCGGTCTGCACGTGATCGCGATCTCATGGATCGGCGTAGTGCTCTAGATTGGTGACGGGCTGTCTCGTTTAGGAGGGGGCCTTTGCATACCACCCCTCCCCTTTGGCAGCTAACTCCTCCGGGAACAGTCTGTTCTCGATTGGTCCAGCGGCCGCTCCTTGCAGCCGGTCGCCCAAAGCCTGTCGTCGCGCTCGCAAATGGGTGAGCCGGTGCCGGGAAAAGCCGGTGGCAGCCAATTGCGCCGGTTAGAATTTGCACTAGATGGCCGTTCTGCCGCGCAAAGCATGAGATCAGCAAGACTCATCGAACTCGCCGCAGCAGAGGTACCCCAGCTTAGGTGCGAGCTCGGCGGCTCGACCAGCGCTGACATCGTCGCGCAAGCGATTTGAACCGGGAAATAGTTGCGAGAGCAGACACCGTCCGGTTTCACCCTCGATATGTCCCTCGTACCTCAGAAATGAAAGAAATTGGCGATGTATGAGGATCTTAGCTTTGCAATTCGAATCTCTCCGCGCCAGTCTACGCCAGAGCACGACGTCATAGCCTGCGGCCACCTTTTTCGACGCTATCAGAACCAGCGCGTCGCCGCGATCCCGCCCGCTTCTTAAGGGGCCTCTTGTGATCGGCGAGTAATCCAACTGTGGCGCACGAAGTGGCAATCCCCACGGCATCGGCTCATGCCTGCAGGCATCGCGACGAAGGATGCGATCATCTAGCGGCGCCGAATTGCGCCATCGCGGCGAAAATGTCGCGAAGGCTTTCGCCGCGTGGGGTCAGCTCGTATTCGGTCGTCGGCGGATTGGTGGGAAACACGCGGCGAACCAGCAGGCCCTGGTGTTCGAGCGTGCGCAACCGCAGCGTCAACAGCCGCGGCGAAATCCCTTTGAGGCTTCGCTGCAATTCGCTGTAGCGCTTCTTGCCCGACAGCAGATCACGCAGGACGAGCATCGTCCACTTTCCATCCAGAATCTCGACCGTGCGCTGAACCGGGCATTCCGGACCACAGGGATCGTCTGGTGCGGCGACAATGAGATCTGCAGATTTCATGACTTCACTTTTGGTAACTACTTCACAAAAGATAGTGCGCCTCATAGGTCTTGTCACGACATCATCGTCGACAGGATATGCAGCATGTTTTCAGCTCTCTTACGGATCGTTGGCATGATCCAGATCGTTCTCGGGCTGGCCTATCTCTTCGTCCCGGCGGAATTTCTCCGGCTGATTGGACACAGCGCGCCGGCAGCCGATCTTCTCTATCCGCTCGGCATGCTGGCCGCTCGGTTCATCGCGTACGGCGTCGGCTTCTTGTGGGTCAGCCGCACGCCTAACGCGCACCGGCCCTGGATCGCGCTGATGGTGCTGATCCAGACGATTGATCTTGGCGTCGGCGCCTATTACACCGCGACGGGCGTCGTGCCCCTCTCTTTGTCCGGCTTTCCGATGTTCAACGCCATCTGGATCGCGATCGGCCTGAGCGCGATGCTTCTGCGGAAGGACAGGGAAGGCCAAGCGAGCACATGAGCCGCATTGGCGCTGCGCCATTCACGCGACTGCAAGGCGCGCACGTCGATCCTCAGATGCATGCGGCTGCCATCGATCTTCCGCCTACGGCAGCGCATCTCAAATGGCTCGACGTCGATTGCCCCGGGGCTCCACGTCGATCTTGCCATCGATCGAAAGGGCCGCCATCAAAGGGGAACCGAACCAGCCACCCATGAGGCGTCGCGCGAGATCGTAGTCTGTCACCGAATATACGGCGGGATTGCGCAGCCTGCTCCGATATCATAGCGCCACGGCGAAACAGTAGTGCCCATCTTCATTGACCGTGGCGCGCCAGAGCCATCAACCAACCCACCTCCTGCCCCTTGAGCCAGTACGTTCTGACGCTGCGGGCGGCATGTCGAGAGCATCTCCCACGACCGCCGCAGTTTCGATGCCGGGACCGGCGGCCTTCAGGCGCTCGTGACCTCGTGAGTGAGCCGGCCGACCTGGATCAACGGCTGCGTCGCATCGCCGACGCCACCGAAGACCTTCAGCTCGATCTCGACGCGGGGCCGGCCCGACGTCGTTGGCTTCGTCGTCGCCCGCCACGTATCGATCATCTGCGCGAACGGGGCCACGAAGGGCGGCTTCACGCCCGGATCGACCGCTGACGGGGTCGGCGTCAGCAGGTTGATCGGCAGCCGTACGCGCGGGATCGACGGCTGGCCGGCCACGATCTCATAGCTGTACATGCCCTGCATCGCGACCTCGTCGCTGGTGCCGCCATTGCCGCCGGCATAGAGCCCCGCGAAGAACGTCGTCAGGCGCGCATCGAGGTCACCGGTCGCCCCCGACATCGCGTCGAGCGAGAACGCCGTGTAGTTCAGCTGCGGAACCACCGTGGACGCAAACCGCACCTCCGGCGTCTGGAACAGGAACGCCGGGTTGGTGCTGGTGGTCTTGAGATCTGCCAGCGGGAACAGCGCGAGATTGCGCTGCACGAACACCGACGCCCAGCCGCTCTGGTATAGCAGCACATCGAGCGGAGCGATCGAAACGGTTCGGGCCGGCAACCCACGTGCCTCCTCTTCGCCAAGATAAACCGTCTTGCCGTCGACCTGACGCGCATAGACGTAGGCGATCTGCACGCCGACGGGCAGCTCTGCCGGAGGCACGGCCTGGGGCGTATAGAGCTCGGGTGCAATCGCGATCGCAGGCGCCGGAAGCGTGGTGGTGCCGTTCGAGATCGTGTTGGCCGCCGCATTCCAGCTCGCCGCCGTTCCATCGATGGTGATGTTGACGAGATTGGTGCGCGCGTGCCCGTCGCTGGTGCTGTCGAGCGTCGACAGAAACTTCACGATCACATGCGCGGGCGCCGTCGCGAGCTTGGCGGCTCCAACCGTCTCCCGCACATAGGCATCCGCGATCTGCCTGGTCTCCAGCGCAAAGGCGGCGGTCGCCTTGCGCGCGGCGGCCAGTTTTGCCGGATCCGGCTCAGCGCCATCGATGCCGACCAGATACTGGTTGAGGTCGCGCAGGATCGCCGGATAGTTGGTGACGAATTGAGCGAGCGCGGTGAACAGGTCGGGCTCGCCGCTCAACCTGGCCGAGCCGCGCAGCGTCGGCTCGGTCGGCCGGTTGAACTCCATCGTGCAGGACACTGCGTCGGCTGCCGCCTGCTGATAGAGGTAGTCGAACGAATAACCCCAGGCATTCAGCTTCGATGGATCGGTCGTGCCCTCGCCGGTGAGCTGCCGCGCCTGCTGCGCGGAGACCGTCGGCGGCGTCGGCAGATCGCGGTTGACCACGGGAATGTTGGTGACCTGCGTCCCCAGCGGATAGCTGAACGGCCCGTTGACGAAGGCGAGCCATCGCGAATCGACATAGCCGTCGATTCCGGGGACGGTACGCCGCTCGAATTCGAGATGAGTGAGCGAGAGCGTGAGCTCGAGCGGCACATAGGCCTGGTCGACGACGTTCTTGGTGGCGAACACGAAGGCCAGCCGCGGATCGTACCAGGTCTTGCTGGCGGGATCGTAGACTTCGCCGAGCGGGACGCGCGTCGGCGTCAGCGTGAAATTCTGATTGTCCGCGGCGCCCTTGATGCTGCCGCCCGGCTGACCGTAGAGGTTCGGCGGACCGGCCGGGTTGCTATCGCCTCCGCCGGTCACCTCGGTCACTCCGAAAACGACGGCCGCACCGGCCCGATAGGCTGCGCCAAGCTGATTGAGCAGCTGCTGGCGCAGCTTCTCGCTGGCGGCGAATCCGGTTGGAGGATCGCCCGCGCTGGTCGACAGCACCGGTAGCGTCTTCAGGCTGATCGTATCGGCCAGCGATTCCTTGGTCGACAGCACGCTTCCCAGCGAACCGTCCTTGAGCGGATCGGTCACCCCGTCGATCCGGTCGAGGATGAACGCGTGCGGCGCGTAGTCGGCCGACAGGAACTGATCGATGGCATCCAGCGCGCTCTGGAACCACTGGTTCAGATCGACACCGTCGAGATGCAGCGTGTCGGTGTCGCCGCTGTCATAGCGCGTGATCGTCGCATCGCCGCTGGCAAGCGCCTTGGCGATCGGCTTCGGCGCGAAATAGCTCGGTGACGTGCCCAGCTTGAAATGGATGCCCTGCCCGGCCGCCTTGCCGAAGCGGACGGCCCAGAGCTGCTGAGCGCCGTCGGCCGCATCCTCACCGTCGCGGGACAGGCCCTGCCCGACCTTGAGATACCAGTCGGCGGTGACGAAGACCGTTTCGACGATCTTGCTGAACTCCGTGTAGGATACATTGCCGTCGCCGTCGGCACGCGGCAGGATCGCCGCGGCCACGCCGGTGCCGCCCTGCAACGCCGCCACCGCCGGGTCGACCAGCAGCGGATTGCGGCTGAGTGTGAGCGTGACATCGAGCTCGAGGATGTTGCCGGCGGCGATCGCATTGACGTCGACCGGAAGCGACAAGGTCACAGCCGGGGCTGCGGGCGCCTGGCCGCGCGTCACGAGCTTCAGATACAGCACGCACGCGCGCACATAGCCGCGAATGATGTCCGCCTGCGCATCGCCAAGATCCACATCGGGCTTTGCCATCAGCGAATTCGACAGCCGCATCGCCACCGCGTTACCGGAGACACCCGGCACGGGGACGGCGACATCGGCGGAATAATCCTGATGCAGCTGATAGTAGATTCGGGTGTAGAGCGAGAGATCGTCGGCGGCCCGCGCCGCTCCGTCCGGTCCGGCATAGGCGGCGGCGTTGAGGGATAATGCGAGCTTGAACGCGGCACCGCCCGCCGCGTCATAGCTGTAGCTGGCATTGGTATTGATCCAGGACCCCAGCCCGATCAGCTCATCGCGGTACAGCATCGACACCGCAGCCCCGTTGAGCGCGCCGCGGTACCCTTGCGGCGGCGCCTCGAACGGTGTCACCGTGGTGTTGCCGAAGATATCGCGCCATTGCAGCGCGACCTGCGCCATGGTGCCGACGCCGAGATAGGGATTGGCCGCCTTCGGCGGCAGATCCGGATCAGACGGGTCCGGCGCGGCGTTGACCAGCGCGAACTGCGCCCCAATGCCGATGGACTGGCGATAGTCGAGATCGGCGATCGCGACCTGCGCCAGGCGGTCGCCGCGCGTCCGCGCCGAGCGCGCATGGCTCTCGAACGCGCTGGACTCATCGTCGTCATGGTCTTGGGGACCGAACGGCATGCCCAGCGGAGTAGCCTTGTAGAAGACGTTGCCCGCGAGTCCCGCGGCCAGCGAGGTGTAGAGCTGATACATCGTCTTCTTGGCAAAGTCCGGCGCCGCTGGATCGTCCGGCGGCAGGCCGAGATTGTCGCGCGTCAACGAGAACCCGATGTTCTGCGGTGGCAACTGGTCGCGCAGGGAGAACAGCTGCGGATCGAGATCGAGCACGGCATTGACCGGGAACAGCCCGGGCGCTGCGCTGGCGCCACGGGCGATCAGGTCGACATCCAACCCGTAATAGGAGGCCATGCTGGCAAAGCTCATCCCGGGCGCGGCCGAGGAACTGACCTGATAGGCCAGCGGCGGGATGTAGAACACGGCGGCCAGCGCAACAGCGACTTGTGGATTGAATGTGGCGATGTCCTGGCCGGTGATCGGATGGACTGCACCGGCTGAGAACAGTCTGGCGAGCTTGTCGAGCGTGGCCTGCGCGTCGATGGCCGCCCCGGTGCCGCGAACCAGATCCGCGTCGGTCAGTTGGCGCACCGCGCCCACGATCGGCACCAGCGCGCCCGCGGCGAGCGGCTTGGTCGCGTTGACCTCGGCGATCCGCCCGGGCCCGGGGCCGTAGATCGCCGCGAGCGCATCGAGCGATGCTCCCGCCGCAACCGGTGCCGTCTGGGCGGTCGAGGCGAGCGACACCGTCTGTACCAGATCGCTCTGCGGATCGACAGCGTCGGTCGTCACGAAGGCGTTGACGAAGTCGGGAAGCGTGGTGCCGAAGGACTCGCTGCCCTGCGCCGCGAACGTCACGACCATTGTCACGATGCCAGAGCCGGAGGAATCGAAGACGGCCGCCGGCAGGCCTTCCTCGCTTTCGACGTTCTCGTAGTAGAGATAGTAGCCGCCGCTGCGGACCGTGCTGAGCTCCCACATCAGGCGGATGAACTGCGCCGGCGAATTGGCAATGCCGCGCGGCGGAGCGTCCTCGGCGCTCAGCATCAGGCGCAGCGCCGCCGCAGGATTGGTCTCGGTCGACAGGTTGGTCTGGGTGATAAAGGCGAGGAAGTCGGCGTCCGCAGGCGTCACCAGCATCGGCGCGCCGGGTCCGGACTGGTTGTAGAGCAGGAAGACGGCGGAGGCGATGCCTTCGCCCAGCGCATCCATGGCGGTCAGGATGCGCTGCAGCCGCACCGCGTCCTCCGAGCTGGGTCCGACGAGCTCATAGACGAACGGCAGCGACGGCGCCGATGCCGGACCGCTCGGCAGATCGCCTGCGCCGGTGCCCTGAGCAGCCAGCGCCGTTGTGTCCGGCAGACGCTTGATCTCAATATCGAGCCGCGTGCACCAGGCCCAGCGCCCCAGGTCCGCATAGTCGGTGCGTCCGGTCGCGGGATTGCTGCGCCCGGTCTGCGGCTGGAACTTCGGCAGCAGCGCGAAGGTCGAGCGGAGATCCGGCATGACCGCGCGGATCGACTGCTCCCGCGTGGCGACCAGATTGGTCTGCGCCGGCGGCAGGCTCCATAGCGTCGGCTGCACCTGCGCGCCGGCATCGGCCGCCGCGGCCACGCCGCTGCGGTTCGTCAGAGCCAACAGGCTCGCGACGGATCCGCTCGACCAGCGCGCGTAGCCGCTGGCGGTAAACGGCCGCGGCTGACGCTCGGCGAGCGGCAGCGCCGCAAACGTCGGGCTCGGGACGAAATTGCCCGGCGCCCTGGCCCAGCTGACGACGACGTTCAGCGCGGCATAGGCCTGACTCAGATCGACGTCCATGCTGAGGTCGGTGGTGTCGTTCAGCAAGATGAAATCGAGCGGGACGCCGTGGCTCTGAGTCTCGCGTGCGAAGCCGACCTTGTAGCTCGTCGCAGAACTGGGCGTCGGGAATTGCTGGCCGGTGAGCTGATAGACGCCGTAGCCCGATTGCGTCCTCGGATAGAGGAACGCAGGCGACAGGGTCAGTCCATCCCGGACCGGCAGCCGCAACCCATAGACCAGGAAGCGCGAAACCATGCCGGCGGTCTGCCCGACCTGGCCCGTGGCCGCGATGGCCGACCACAACGCGCCGACCGACAGGGCCTGAAGACTGCCGACCGTGAGCAGGCCGCGCTCCGCCTGCACCGAGAACAGGCCGGCGACGCCGCGATTGGCGTCCGCCACTGCAACCGCAGTGGTCTGGAACAGGCTCGCGACCGTCGACAAGGTATCGGATGACGGGCCGGAGGTCCCTGCGGTCCTGTAGGCGATCGGCCAGATCGCGAGCGGCAAGGTCGGCTGCAGCAGGCCGGCGACGCCGTAGAGCACGCTCTGTGCAGCGAGCGCGTCGATCGAGATCGCGCCGAGCTGCAGCGCGATGTCGTCGAAGCTGTCGCCCTGCCGCGTCACACAGATCTGCTCCTGGCCGTGGCTGTTGGTGAGCAGCAGGACGACGCCGCCCTGCAGCATGTGACGGGCCCGGTTGGCCACGATCAGGCGGTCCGGCGTCGTGATCCAGCGCGGCGGCAACGCCGCATCGGAATAGCGGCCGGCGATGCCTTGCAGGGTGTCCCCGCTCTGCACCACATATTCGAGGCCGTCGATATGCAGCGACAGCCCGGCCCCCAAGGCATGGTCGACATTGGGCTGTACGATATCCGCAATCGTCAAGGCATTGCCGGCGATCCCGTTGAGCTCATCGAGAATGGCACCGATGCTGCTCGTCGGCGTCAGCGGATAGGCATAGCTCTGCAGCGCGTCGGCCGCGGCCTGGAGCAGTTGGCGCGCGATCAGCGTGAAGGTATCGACGAAAACCAGGGCCGCCATCGACTCCGCCGAGCTCGTATCGGTCTCCGCGGCAAGCCGGCGCGTTTCCTTGTTCTGGGCCTCGATGTTCGCGGCGACCTGCGCGAATATCTTGCTGACCGCGGTCGCGTAGCCGGGCGTGGCCGTGGTGTAGGTCTCGAACGCAATCGGCGCGGTCTCGCCACCGGACATGCCGGGGACCTGCAGCTTCAATCCGTCGAACACCGGAAACAGCACCGAACCGGCATCGAGCTTGGTCTTCAGCCCCGACGATTGCGCCGTCGCCGGATTGAAGATGTCGAGCGTGAAACCGTCGGCCAGGAACTGCAGCAGGCCCTTGATCGACAGGAACGGATCGGCCGTGTCGGCGAGACGCGCGACATAGGCCTCGAGCTGGGTGAGCGTCACCGACATGGCCAGCGTCTCGGCGAGCTCGGCCGCATCCCCGCTCTCGTTTCCCAGTGCGTCGATGATCCAGGGGAAGTAGACCTCGGCCAGCACGTCGAAGGACGTCTTGGTGGCGGACGGCGCGCTCGCCGCGGCATCCGGCGCGTCCATTGCGAGCAGGAGCACGAATGCCCCCTGGTTCGAGGCTGCGTCTGTGGCTGCCTCCGGAGCAAGCACGGTGTACTGCGCGCCCGCCATCAGCGACAGCTTCGGCTTGTTGCCATCTGCGGCGGCAAGGCCCATCCGGCGGGCGCTAGCGGGCCCGAGCCGCTTCGGTCGCGGCTTCAAGCTGCGCGCCAGCCGCATGGCCGCGTCCGGTCCGCGCGCGTGAGCCCGCTGCATCAGCAGCGCGTCGGCGCGTGCCCCCTGAACCTCCCATGGCGCCGTGCTGGTCTGTCCGATCACGAAGGTCGCAGAGACCTGGGCCGAGAACGACAGGCTGATGGAGATCGAGAACAGGCCGAGATTGATCTTGACCTTGAGGCTGATCGTCACGCTCGCGTTGGCGACCACCGGAATCTCGCGATAGCTCTCATAGGTGAGCTGGATCGACAGCACGATCTTGACATTGACCGAGGCTGAAATGATCGCGAAGTCGACGCTGCCATACAGCAGGCCGATGATGCCGACCGTTCCCGACAGCTTGAAATAATAGTCGCTCTGCAGCGCGCCGCTGCTGGCGCGCGATGCCAGCGTGCGCGCGGGGTCATATGGATGCCACGGCGCCACGACGCCTTCGACGATGCCGAAGACGGTGAGCGCAAAGCCCGCCTTCAGAGGCCCCTTCTCGAAATTGTAGCCCAGGCCGAGCTGCAGCCCTATGCCGAACTCGATGACGGGATCGAAAGTGCCGAGGTTGGTCTTCGGGATCTTGGTCGAGGTCGCGTTAGACAGTTTGCCGATGTAGAAGCCGCCCGCGCCCAGCACCGGCACGCCGTACACGATCACCGAGATCGAGAAGGAGCGGCGGAAATCGAGATTGTACGGGAAGCCGATGTCGATGAAGAAATCGCCGTTGGTGTAGACCTTGATCCCGAGCTGCGGCAGCGTGATCGACACCGCACCGAAATTGAGGTTGCGGATGATGTCCGGGAAGGTGAAGTCGATCTGGTAGACGCCGATGTCGTCGGTGATCTTCTTGTAGAGGATGTCGACGACGAGGTTGGCGAGCCCGCCCATCTTCTCGCCGGCGAGTGCCAGCCGCAGGCCGTAGAGATTCGGGTCATTGAACACCAGCATGGCATCGATCGACCAGGCGCCGGCCACCTTCATCAGGCCGAGATGCCCGGCAATGAGCCAGTTGTTGGACTGGTCGTAATAGGGCAGTCCGGGCGTCCCGCCGTCGTCCGCATTGGGATCGACCGGATTCATCTTGCCCGTCGTGCTGGGGACAGACTGCAGTGCGCAGATCACTTCCTTGGTACTGTTGAAGCTGGAATGGCCGGTGATGCCGATGCGCTGCCCAAGCACCAGCAGGAACAGCTTGAACCATTCCTCGCCCCGGCCGGGCACCGACGGCAGGTTCTGCACGTCCTGCCCCTTGGCGGGATCGAGCAGATTCTTGAATGCCGGATCATCGGCGACGAGCGGGCTCGAGCCCTCGATGGCGAGCGTCACCTTGCCGTCGGTGCCGCGACGGAAGGTCAGCGCGGTGATGCTGATGAAGCCGAGATTGATCGGGCTCGACAGCTCGTAGCTGGCCGACAGGCGCTGCGAGAAGCTCTCGCCGCTCTTGAGCGAGACGTTGACACGCAGCGCATCGAGCGAGATCTGGTTGAGCAGGTCCCATGGCGAATCCAGCGTGAAGTAAGGATTGCCGAGCGTACGCACCAGCGCCTGCACCAGCGAGCCGATGCTCCAGCCCTTGAGGCTGAACGTGACCAGCTCCTTGCCGCTCTCCCAATCCGCTCGAAAACCCTCCCACTCGACGAACAGAATGTTGTTGGAGCCCGCCTCCGTCGTCCTGAACTCATAGCCCATCGTGAGCTTGAGGTTGATCGCCGAGTAGATCCAGGTGCCTTGCGCGAAGCCGGAGAACTGCTGCTGGGCCGGCTTCTGGCCGTCATAGCTGACGCCGAGCCGCGCCGGATCGATGCCGACGGTCTGATCGCCGAAGGCGAACGTCCAGCTGAAGCCGACGGTGATGTCGTAGCTCGTCTTCAGCTCGCCCTGCTCGGCCGGAATGGTCGCGGTGATCGCGAATTCGGAGATGATGAGGTCGCCGGGCAGGAAGCTCGGGAAACCGTAGGCGCTGCCGGGCGAAAAGAACTGGTTGATCAGGTCCGAGACCTCGAGCGGTTCCTCCAGCGAGGCGGCGAGGTCCCACCGCTTCGGCGTTTCGAACCCGTCATAGGTCACGCTGACCTTGGTGTGCAACGGGCCGACATCGAGGAAGCCTCCGACGCTCGACTTCCATTGCGTCTGCGAGGCGGTTTGCAGCGCGCCCCCTCGCGAGGTCCGGAGCATCGGCAGCGGCGCCGCCCGCAGCAGCGTCGTCGCATTGCCCCCGTCTGGCGTCTGCGTCGGAGTCTGCGCCGCGATCGAGACCGTCCCCTCTCGCACGGCAAGGATCGGCTGGTTGTTGATCTTGAGCAGATTGAGCGTGAGGCTGAAGCCGGCGTCGAACTGAAAGCTCTGCGCGCCGTAGTCGACCGCGACCGCGATGTCGCCAAGTTCGAAATCGCCGACATTCTCGACGTCGAGCACGACGGCACCGCCGGACAGTGCCGTCAGGAAGTCGCTCAGCTTCGCGGTCCCGGCGAAGGATGCGAAGAACTGCTTCGCGGAGGTGAACTGGACGGTGAACACGCCGTCGCCCTCGCCGTCGGGCCCCTTGAAGACGCTCGGCGCCAGTACGAATTCGGTCGTGAAGTCGTAGGTCTGTTGCCGCTTGGTGCCGTCGAACGGATAGGCCATCGACCATTGCAGCGCGAAGCTCGTGATCTTGAAGTCGAGCACCCCGGTCGGCGGCAGGATTTGCCAGCTCGTATCCTTCGAGCTGCCGATCTCGATCGAGACCGCCGTGATCGTCGGCGAGCGGCCGAGCGTGCCGGCGATCGAGAAGCCGTTGAGACCGACAAAGGCGAGGAACTGCTGCAGCACATCGGGAGTCGCGGCGAGATAGCCGCCATTGCCGCCCATCACCTCGATCACCGTGGCCGGCGTCAGCGGCGCGCCGCCTTCGACGACGGCAAGTGCCACCGAATAGTTGGCATCGGCGCCGGGTGTGATCTCGACGTCGAGCTGATAGGAGCCGGTGCTGCCGACGTCGAACTGCGAGGAGATCGCGAGCGTCGGCGCCTGATCTCCGGCATCCGGATCGGCGGGATCGGCCAGCACCAGCACGCCGTCGACCTCATCGGCGCCATCGGGCGCGGGAATGGTCAGAGCGAGGCTCGGATCCCTGACCGTGAACTGCGACGCGAGCTTGAACGTGCCGTCCTGGATCGCGGCCCGCAGCTGCCCCGGCGGGAACAGCACGGTCTCGCCGTTGAAGATGTCCATGTTGAGCGCGCCGCTCAGCAGCAGATCGCCGGTCGGCGCGGTGAGGCCTGGAAACAGCAGCAGGAACGGCTTGGCGACATCCGGCAGAGCGACCTTGGCAACGAAATTCTGCACCGCGCCGCCGCTCACGGCACGCCCTGCGGAGTCACCATACGGGTAGGTGCCGGTCGCCGTCGAGAACACGAAGCTGACGTTCTTCAGGGTGCCGAACTGATTGAACGGGAAGCCGCCCATGAAGGCGAAGCTGCTGGTCCAGGTCCAGTTCGACGGCGTCGCCTCGGCCTGCACGATCAGTTGGTCGCCGTCCACGGTGAACACAAGCGTGGCCTTCGCGGCCAGCGGGGTCGCGGCGCCGATGAACGGGATCGTCGCCGACTGCACCGTGAACGCCGTCCCTTCGACGGGCCCGACATCGGATTTTGCCACCGTCACCTTGAAGTCGGCCGCGGCCTTGAGGAAGAAGGCCTGGCTCAGCCAGGCGTCGTAGTCGGCGGGGACCTTCACGGCGGGATCGGCGAGGCCCGCCGTCAGGAAGGCGGCATCGAGCGCGAAGGCGGTGTCGCCGGCGGCGGCTTCGACAGCGGCGCGGAGATTGTCGATAGCGCTCATCAGCCGGCGCTCCCTCAGATGTCGGCAGAGATGCCGAAGTGATCGCTGGTGTTGCGAACGCGTCCGTAGTTGCTCCAGCCGGTCAGATTTCCGGCACCGCCGATCCCCGGATAGTTCGCCGCCGTCGGTGCGCCCGGCCACCCCATCGGCGGCGCGGTGAACTGGTTGGCCAAAGCGATCGCACCGGGGGGAGGATTGTCCGGCGGCGCCATGACCCCGTTCATCGGCGTGCCGGTCACCGTGTTCATGATCGTGGTCTGATAGTTGTGCATGCCGTTGTGCGGCCAGACCAGGACGTTGTCGATCGAGTAGAACGGCGCGGCGACGAAGTTCGAGCCGACATAGCCGTAGCCGGGATAGAAGCTCTGTCCCGGCCCGCCGCCGTTGGACCAGAGGAACTTGGACGCCGCCGTCTTGTCCTTGCCGCGGATATGGGTGGAGAAATAACCCTTGTACTGGTCGAGATTGACAGGAACGCCCACCGCCGTCGGACTGACGAGCAGCGTGTAGGCACCGGGACCGCCGGTGAGCGGATTATAGAGGCCCGAGGCGGTACCATTGACGGCGAACAGGTTGACGTTGAAATCGCCGCCGATCACCCGCGTCTCGTTTACGCCCAGAGCGCCGACGACGTCGTTGATCGTCGACAGCGTGGTGATGTAGTTCGCCGCCGCCGGATTGTTCGGCGGGGAATGGATGCCGAAGATGGTGAGGTCTCGCTGCACGACGCCGAGATTATCGGCCTCGGTGAACGTCGCCATGAACGGCTCGCGCAGTCCGGCAAAGGCAACAGGAGCGCCGAGCGTGGTCGTGAAGGCGATCCGCGCCGCGACGACGTCCTCGTTGAGGCCGCCATTGTGCTGGGCACCCGCAGGGATCTGGCGCACCCCGCCCAGGCCCGGAGGCACCAGCATTCCATTGACGTTGACGGCACCGAGGGGCACCACCATGCCATTGTACGGCGTGGCGACGCCGCCGCCCGGCGGCACCGACACGCCGCCATGCCCGCCGGTCCAGATGTTGGGCCCGGTGAAGTAGCGGTTGAGGGTGCCAGCGGTGTTGGTGCGGCGATAGAGAATGCCAACCGTCTCTGAGCGCCCACCGACCCCGGTGTAGAGCGGCGGCACGGCGTTCCATCCGCCCGCCACCATCGTGGCGGGGTTGTTGAGCCCGAACTGCACCATGGCGAGCGCATTGATGCCGCCGGTCTGGCTCGCCAGAGCGTTGGGCGCATTGTCGCCCGAGCTCACCTCGATGATGACGATGATGTCCGGCTGCACGGCCGCCAGCACGGCATTGATCACCGCGCGGCGCTGGATCGCGCTCTGCATGTCGTTGAGACCGCCATGCCCGCGTTGCCGCTTGATCGAGGCCGAAAAGATCTTGTTGATCGAGAATTTCTCGATATTCCAGAACAGGATCCGCGTCATGATGACGGCTCCTGAAGCTCGGGCTTGCGTGCGGCGAATGCGAGCGACTGCTCGCAGCCCGGATTGTCGTCGGCGACATAGGCGGCGTACCAGCCGAGGCTGCCGGTGTTGTCGGGATCGCCGAACAGGAAGAACTGGATGTTGGCGGACGGCGGCAGCTTGGCGATGCCGAATATCTTGATGGCGATATCGTCGATCCGCAGGCAGTAGAACCACTTCGGACCGTCATCCGACAGCTTGCGTCCCGATGCGGTCGGCACCGGCTGGCGCAGGATCGAGATCGCCCCGACCGCAACCTTGATGACGCCCTGGATGCTGAACAGGCTGGCGCCGGGCGCCGCGCCCGGCAGGCTCATGCCGATGAAGACCGCATGCTGCGCATCCGATCCGGTGGTGACCGGCGACCATGCCGCGAGCAGCTGCGACTGGAAGCCGACGCCAGAGGCGAGCGCCCCCGGACCGCCGAGTGTGATGTCGTAGACGACGCCGAACCAGGGCCCCTCGAGTTCGGTGAGGTTGAGCTGCGACGTCACCGGCAGGAAGCCGAGATCGGACGGCTTCTGATCACCGGTCGCGTTGACGAAGCTCTTCAGTTGCAGCGCGAAGCCGCGGAACAGGCTGGTGTCGCGCATCGTCGAGCCGTTGAGATTCCAGGCCAGGTTGCCGGTCGCGACCCCAAACCTTTTGGCTCCGGGCGTCGCCTGCGGATAGGTCATGCCGATGACGAGGCCGGAGAAGGCGAGCCCGACCCCGAGCGCTTCCTCGGGCGTATCCGGCGGACTGCCGAACGACAGCAGGTCGAGCGTCTCTCCGATGGTGCTCTGAAGCGCCGTGAAATCGAGCTGCCCCCAGACGAGGAAGTTGCTCGCCACCGTGGCGCCCTGGTCCTGGATGCCAATCGTGTTGAACTGCACCCGGTCGAAGGCCACGGCCGGCAGCACGTTCGACGGGCTGGTCAGCACGTTGGTCGTGTTCTGCTCGAAGACATAGGCGCCGCGGCCGCCCTGATCGACATAGCTGCCCTTGAGCACGATTCCCGTGAAGGGCTGCGGCTTGCCGCGCGAGTACAGCCGCGACACCGGCGCGCCGAACAGCGCCGCGACCGAGAGCTGGACGTGGCTGTCGAACCGCGTCAGCCTGGCGTTCTCGAACAACGACTGCAGCTGCAGCACGGTGAAATCGAACTCGCCGCTCATCTGCACCGCCACCGGCACGTCAGGCGCAACGCCGTTGGAGATGTTCATCGCATAGCGCGGATCTTCGTAGTCGATCAGCCCGAACAGGCTCGAATTGCCCTGGGGCATCGTGATCCGACCGCTCCGGCCGTCGACCGTGACGCGGCTGACGGTGAAGCCGAAATGATGGGCGTTGAAGCGGGTGAAGTCGATGCCGGCGGCAAGCCCCGCAATCTCCGGCGGCATGTCGCGCTGGCCGAGGTCGGCCGCGAGCACGATGACGCCGGTCCAGTTCGGGTCCTGGGCGATGCGCGCGAAATTCTCGTAGAATGGGCCGGACGCTCCCTTCGAGCGTGCGATGGCGTCCGCGATGTAGTCCTGTAGCCATTGCGACAGGCCGGTGTAGGACAGCGCAGCGGTCACCGGCGGTGTGCCGGGCAACAAAGAGAACTGCTCCGCGGACGTCCAGCGATTGGCATTCGTGACCCGCTCCAGCAACGAGCCAGAGCAGAACTTCATGATCATCACGTTGCGGTAGGCGGTGGCCGAGGCGCCGGCGCCGACCGCCGCGGTCATGGTCCAGCCCGCAATATTGACGGTGTTGGCGAACTGGGCGCCTGTGCCGAACGGCTCCGGATTGACGGCGACCAGAAAGAGCTGGTTGGTCTGCAAGGCGTCCTGCATCGCCTGGGAGGGAGCGGATAGCGCGAATGGCAGGGTGTTGCCGTCGCGGTCGATCGACTGCGCCATGCTGACCTTCAGATAGGCCCCCGTCGTCGGATCTCGCTCGATGATGAAGCCCTGCGGCGTCGTCCCATCGGTGCTCGGGCCGTCCGGCAGCGTGCCGCGCAACGCGTGAGCCCGCGCCGCCTGCACGCGCGCCGACCACGTCTTGCTGCCATAGCTCGAGATCAGCGACTTGCGGGTTGCGGCCACGATCTGGCTCTCGAACTGGACGAGCGTCGCGCCATCGAGGCCGCTACTCGCAGCAGCTCCATAAGGCGCCAGCGGGAACGTCTTGTCGCTGCCCTGGGCGAGCGGCATGAACGGCGGCGCGGATTGGAGTATCTCCGCATTCGCGGCGCCGGCCGCGGCCGCACCGTAGATCGCGCTGCCCTCGGGCTCGGCCAGATAGTCGACGGTCCCGCTACCGGCGACGATGGTCACCCAGGAGGTCTGGTGGTCGTCGGTCAGGCGCGGCGCAACGGCACCGCTCGCGGGACGGTTGAGATCCGCCGTCTCGAATGGGAACACCGGCGCGTAGCCGGGCTTCGAGGGAACGGCGTTGAGACGATCGTTCTGCGCTGCGGGCTGGCTGGCGTCGTACGCCTTGAAGCTGAGCGCCTCCGATCCGAATAGTCCACCCATCAGCTTCGCAAGCTGCCCCGCCGAACTGCCATCGGCGCCGAGCGCATAGTGGCCGGCCAGGCTGAGATAGGTCGTGCCAGTGTCGACCGCGGCCGTCTTCGCGGCGCTGGTCGCAAAGGCGAAGCCCCCTGCTCCGAGCGCCGGCGCCGTATCCGTGCTGCTAGCCCCGAGCGGCGTCAGTTGCACGACACGCCCGCCGGTCGTGCGGAATTCGCTCGTCAGCGCAGGCGCCCCCTTGATGGCGAACCCCGAACGCAGATACCCCTGCTCGAGCTGCTCTCGGCCGATCACGCGGTTGGCCGGATCGCCGAGGTCGAAGGCACCTGCGATCGAAAGCTGCGACGGCAACGCCGCCACCGTCATGGCTGCATATTGCGCAGCTTGCAGCGACGTCGTCGCGCTGTTGTTGATGACGTAGCGGATGCCCTGCTCCAAGCCCTGGCTGACGAACGCCTGCTTCGAATCGAGCAGCCCATCGAAGGTTACGCAACCGGTGTTGGCGCCGCCGAACGGCACATAGGCGTAGATGCGATTGTTGGAGGTCGGCGCAAGCCGAATGCCGAGCGGGTTGTCGCCCTTGCCCGAAAAGCCGATGAACGGAGGTGAACTCAGCGCCGAGCCCGACAGGCGCAGCGCCCCACCCTCGATATCGATCCGGCTCTGGTCGAGGATGTAGAATTTGGCGTTGCTGGCAAACCACAGGTTCAGGTTGCCCGAGACCTGGTAGACCGGCGGCAGATTGATGAAGGAGACGCCATAGCGCTCGAAGTCGCCGAACGCGACCGGGTTGGCCGACGCGAGCCAGACGACAGCACGATTGCGCGTCGCCTTGCTGATATAGGCCCGGACACGCCCGGCGAACCCGCCGGGATCCCGATCGAGATCGGCGGGCCGCTGTGTCGCAAACAGATAACTGCCACCGTACTTCTTCAGCGAGTCGTCGTAATTGATGAACGGTGGCAGAGACGAGCCCGTGCCGAGAAGGTAGCCGGCCCAGCCAACCGAGCCGGCAACCCTGGTCTCGTAAATCGCAGAGGAGCCGACCTGCTCGAACTGCGCTGACGCAGACGCGTCCATGCTCGTATCACCCGATCGGGAAAATGCCGAGCAAGGTGCCCGCCAGTGAATAGAGGGCGCGATCGTCGATGATGTCGCCCTTGATGATGGTCACCGTATATTGCGCCGAGCCCAGCGCAGCATATTGCACCGTGATGCCCGCCTTCCACGTCGTCGCGCCGATCGTGATATCAGCGGCGAGGACCGCAGTGATCTGGGACTGCGAGACGATCGGCGTCCAGACCGGAATTCGTCCCTGGTACTGGAATGAGACGTAGGTCGTGTTGTTGGTGTCGCCGCTCGGCGTCGTCACCACGTTGCTGTTCGGGCTGGTCGGGGTGTTCACCGTCGGCAGCGCCGTGAAGGCCGCGCGCGGATATTCCTCGGTCCGTGCGGTCGCGGATGGCGCTGCCTTGACATCCAAACCGATCGGGAAGATGCCGAGCGTCACGCCCTGGAGCAAGTAGAGCCCACGATCGTCCACGATCTCGCCCGAGATGATGGTCACGGTGTACTGGGTCGATCCCAGCGCAGCATACTGGATCGTAATGCCCTTGCGCCAAGTCGTTGCGCCGATCGTGATGTCAGCCGCCAAAACGACCTGAGGTTGTGCCTGCGAGACCACCGGCGTCCAGACCGGAATGCGCCCCTGATACTCGAACACGAGCTGCGTCGTGTTGTTTTGATCGCCCGTCGGCGTCGCGACGACCTCCGTGTTGGGGCTTGTGGGAGTGGTAACGACAGCAGGAGCCGAAAAACGAACGCCTTCATGATGAGCCATGGCTATCTCCTTTTATAAAACACAGATCAAAACCCGCAGTACGCAACTGCCGGCACGGCTGAAACGAATGGAAAATCGAATAAGCTACCAATGATTGAAATCTATCAGAGGTTGTGGCGTGTAACAGGGTTCGCGACGGTGGTCAATCGGGCCAGATCACAGTCTTCCCCCAACGCCCGGTCACATTCTGGTGTTTACATTTCAGGCGAAGCCGGGCGCCGCTCAGCGGCTGACTTGTTTCCGAAGCATCTGCATCGCACGCTTCATCGCTGCGGACCGGATGAACGAGCCGAGCACGAATCCGGTAAAGCTGCTCTCCTTTCCGGAATCGACAATCTCCCCGCTCATCGTGACCGTGTAGTAGCGACCCATCGGGTGCATGGTCACCGTCAGCCCCTTGCGCAGGACAATGCCTGCAATTGCAATGTCCTCGGTCAGTTCGACCTCTACTTCGCCAATCGACACCAGCGCTCTCCAGCACGGGATCGTACCGTTGAAAAAGAAGGTCACCCAGGTGCTGTCATTCGTGTCGAACGTTGCAGCCACCTGCGCATTGCAATTCGTCGTCAGCTGGGTGTTGACGGTTTGATCGGTGAGCTGAGATGGCGCAGCGGGCAAGGCGGCTTCCGTCCTCGTTCAAGCGCTCAGCGTCATGCAAAATGACCAGCCGGAGGGTGACAAATAACTAGCCGCCGCCGGTTTGCGAGTCCATTTGCAATCCGGTCCCGGCCCCCGCCCGGACGGGGGCTCCGCATCCCACGCAGGTGCGACCATGGCCCTGGCCGTCACCTCCCGCGGATCGAGGAGTCCCGGCGGCTTTTCGCAACAGGCACGATCCGCTGCAGGAGCTGCTCTACCCGGATTTCTTCAAACTCTGTCGGCCTGTTGCCCAGCCCTCTCGCCGATCGCGTGCCGCGCCGGGAAACGCCTCGACCGTTGGCCGCCGATGCCAAGGCTATTTTTTCTTTATTTTTCAGTTCGTTGACAGCAAGTGCAACGCCGCCACGGCGGACGTCGGAGCGATCACGGTGCAGAGTCATCTCTGGCCTGAACGCCAGATCGTCGCTCGAGCGGGCGGCAATCCCGTCTCCGGCCGGCGTCGGGTTGCCTCCAGGCCCTGCTGTTTCTACAACAGCCGGAGCGCCTCCCAAGCATCAGGACCATCCCTCAAAGTGAACGAGCAACGCTTCATCGGCTCGCTGACCGGCTTACGCTTCGTCGCGGCCGCAACGGTCGCCGTCGGCCATGGCGCCCCGTCGTTGGCGCAAGGCCTGCTGCCCGAGCTCATCGCACAAGTCAGCAGCATCGGAATGACAATGTTCTTCGTGCTGAGCGGATTCGTCCTGTGGCTCAACTATGCCGCGCGCTTCCAGTCGCAACCGCTCGGAAGCGCTCTTCGCGAATTTGCCATCGCGCGCTTCGCCCGGCTCTACCCCATGTACGCCGTGATTACGCTCGCAGTCGTCGCATACGTCGCGATCGCGCGAGGTCTCTCGGCCCCGTCGCTCGGCTTCATCCTCACGATGACGCAAGCCTGGTTTCCCGTGCAGAACGGCACCATGCTGGTCGCAGTCGTGCCGTCGCTGCAGCACCTCTGGTCCATCAGCGTGGAGCTGTTCTTCTACCTGCTGTTTCCATTCGTCTGCCTGCTGTTTGCAGCCGTCGTCCGGCTGCCCACGATCATCTGGATCGCGCTGGCGAACATCGTGACGTTCGCGCTGACGATCGCGGCCGCCTTCACCTTCGGCGATGCGTTGCTACGGGCCGCCGCGCCGAGCCTTACGCAAAACGGGATGCAGTGGCTGACCTACTACTCTCCCTATCTTCACATCGCTCAGTTCCTGGCCGGCTGCCTTGCCGCCATGATCTACAGGAACCGCGCGGATGCCGGCGTCGGTGATCGGGAGCGACGCTGCGTGAGGCTCCTGTTCTGGCTTTCGCTGGCGAGCCTCATCTGTGCGCCTGTGCTGCTGTTTCTGCAGCCTCGTCTGCCCGGCTGGTCGTTCGCGATCGAACTTGCCGTACGTCTCATCGAGATCTCAGGATTTTCGATCGTCTTCGTCGCAGCCAGTCGGTACGGTCATGCCGCTTGGCTGTCGTCCAGAGCCCTGATCATTGGTGGCGAATGCAGCTATTCGATCTATCTGCTGCATCCCTTTCTCATTCGGCTTGCGATGATCGGAAAGTCAGATGCTCCTGGCGCTCTTGAGCTCGCGCTGCGGCTCGGTCTGTTCGTTGCGATTGCGACGGCGATGGCCTGGGTCACCTACATGCTCATCGAGGCGCCCTCGCGAACATGGTTACGGAGAGCCTTCGGCACCAGCGCACCGCGCGACGTGATCCATAGCCCGGTCTGAGCGCGCCGGGTCATCGGCCGGCCCGTTGCTTCGCGGTGCCCTTCTACCAGCGGTTTATTCGGACCATTTTGCACGAATTTAACATGATTGCCGCCAATCTCAGGCCTCCGGAACGGCAAGGGATGCAACGATGATTGTTGAGATCAAGGCGATGTGCGAAGCCAACGGGACCGTCCTTGCGACAACGAGCTACGACGATACCAACGAACGGGCGCGGGCGGTCGCGGTCATCGCCTTGCTCGAACAGGTGCTGGCGCATTCGGAGACCGCTGGGGATCAGCGCCTGTTCACTTTGGACGTCTCGCCCGTGTCGCCAACGGCAGCAGCTTCGTCTGCCTCCTGATACAAGGCACGGCAAGGCTCGCGGCAGCCGGCAGTCCGATCCACGCCCCCGCGCCGATGATCAGCCATCGTATGTTCACCTGCTGACACAGGCCTTCGCCTGTTTGCTCCATTTGAACGCGGTTCCGCACGGCGGCCTTGGCCGAGCGCCCGCAGGGCATTCGTTCCACACCGGCGCTCCTACCTCCCAACCATTCACGACGCAGCCGCCATTCGGCGCGACGTGGCACCCAGGGCCGCAGGACTCATTGGCGACCAACCGGCCCGCCCCTGCCGCAAGGCCGGTCAGCAGCACAACCCAAAACATCAGCCTCATCGCTTCGCTCCATTGGCTCTGAGGCGACGAGCCCCTGCGACCGCGCCCCAGCGGAAACCATGAAGGTGCCAAACCGTTCCTCCGACTGTCCCCGCCTGCTCGGGCTGAGATTTCGTCGGAGATCGTCGCCGCCAGCCTGTGACGAAACACCGCGCCGCCACCACACTCCAGCCCTACTACGCGCACGACTGCGCCATATCCGTGCACGGGAATGGGAAACCATGTAGCGAGAAGGTTTTCACCATGTTGGGCGATGATTGCGCAGCCTGGGCGAGCCGGAAGCGAAAAAGTCACCTCTCCACGCCAGTTGATCAAGGCGTTGGGGCGCGCGCGCTTAGAAACGTGACGAGCCAAACAACATCAGGAGCCGGCGGCACGAACTGCCGGCCAGCCTTGGATCGTCCGGATGCGTGCCGGACGGGCCGTGGCGAATGCAGGGAGCGATAGATCGACATCATGACACGAAAGCTTTCAGTCCGCGAAGTCATCGCCAGATCCTATCCCAGTTGGGACTATGCCATGGCGGACCGGTTGATCGCATGGCTCGATCATTGCGGTTACGAGATCGTGGAGAAGAAGCCGGAGCGCACCGCGGCTCTCGTGACCGATGACGCGCGGCCACACCTGATCGGCGCTCGATGAATGGAGCCCCTTCCGCCGGGGCGCTGTGAACGATCGGCGCTCCTCAAGTGGCAGCGCTCGGGCGGCGCAGGAACTGCGCATCCCGTTCTGGGGTTCAAGATGACAAGACCAACGCTCGACGTTTCATCGAGCACCATGAGATCAGGGAAGGATCACCAATGTCTCGCAAGCTCACACCACGCCAGGTCATCGCACGCTCCTACCCGACCTGGGATTACGCCATGGCCGATCGCCTGATCGCTTGGCTGGATGATTGCGGCTACGAGATCGTCGAAAAAGGAGCTGCGCACCTGGGCGCAAGCTTGGTGCCTGCTGCGCCGGAATCGACACCGTCGCATGAAAGCACACATTGATCCCGTCGCGGTCACCGAGACCGCGAACAGGGTCTCCGGACAGTCATTGGCATGAGAAAGCCCGACTCAGGCGAGCAGTTGTTTTTCGATTTCGTAGACCGGAAGCTTGACCAGATCCTTGTGGACCTCGCCATGCAGCGCCTTTCGTACCGCGTCGGAATAGTCGGCGCGGATGATCCCGAGCGCGCGCGGCGACGCCACCATCGTGACGGCTTTGGTTTCGCCTGAAATGACAGCATGATGCAGGCGATCAGCAAGCTGCTTGAGAAAGGCGCGCTCAGCCTGATCATGCCAATCCGTCTGATCCACTGAACTCCGAGCATTGCCGAATGACTGCTGCACCGAGCCGGGAGCGTCGGTGCCCTGAGCGCTCGTGCGGTCGTTCTCCTGCTCACGGACCTCTTTGGTGTGCAGGTTCGGAAACATGCTGTCACCGACGTTCTCGAGGATCAGCGCCTTGCGCCCGTCGCACACGACGATCCAATCACCGGTTCCGACCTTCATCTTGTCCATGAGATTACTCCATCATCCGAATTGCAGCGAAGAATGTGCTGGCGAGCCCATCGGGAGAAACTGCCCCCAGCTATATGCCTTCTTCGAAATCTTCCAAGGAAAGGCCGAACTCCGAGAGAGCCTCCTCCAGATAGTCGCCGAGCATCGGAGTTTCGATCAGGTACGTCGCGGTGCGATTGTTGTGCGCCTGAGCGGCCTGCGCACGAAGCTCATCCCAATTGTCCAGCGAGCCGTCGCCCCGGCCCAGCCACATCAGCGTGACCAGATCGATCTGTTCGTCGACATTGAGGCCCCTGATGAAGCTGACGAGCTCCGACCTGTCCGTGTTCAGGCCCCGCCCAGCGGTACCGGGCGCCGCGTCGTCATCTGCCAAATCTGCCAGCAATTCGGGTTCGGTCGCTTCCATTTCGTGCTTGTGGATCTTGGTCACGACGAAGGCGACCTTCTCCGGCGAGATTGAGAGGGTGGGCGTGGTAGTCGTCATTCAGCGTCTCCTGGGTCCCCGGGCAAACGCTCCCAGGTCCCATGCAGAGACGCTAGGCGTTCCGGAAGGAGCGCACTTTGCGCAAGATCAAGGCAGCGTGGCGGCGTGAAAAACGGCGCAACAGCCCGCGCGAGTTCAACCGCCCCGTGGCGCGATTGCAGCGGGACTGCTTGGATCGACCAGGGGCTGCGGGCGATCGATACTACCAGGTCCAATCGAAAGAGCCGACACGCGGCTGCTGCGCGACCAGGATCATCGGTCTGCCCGGATGAGCTCTTGCGGTCCTTCGCTTCTTCACCTCTGCAGCCGGCTTGCCTGTGTCGGCAATCCGCGTCGCGCGAGGCTTCTCGGCGGCCTTCACTGCCGCAACCTGCGGGTTGGCCTCGACGGCGCTCATCTGCGCGAAGGCGTCGCGGGGACTGCTCTTGGCGACTTCTGCTGCAGGCTGCTCCGCCTTCGCGAGCTTCACCGGAGCTGGCGTGGCGATCGAGGTGTCCATCACGATCCGCTCCGGCCACTTTCTCGTGGACTGAATGCGCACCGGGGGAAGATCCGACGCAGACGACAGGCTTGCAGGCAATGGCACGCTGGGAAGCACGGCATCCGCCAGGACGAGCAGCGCCAGCAGAGTTCCACCGACGAACATAAAGTAACGCAGAATGGGCATAATTTACCGCTCCGTCGGCACCTGCGCCGACATCCACCTAACGGAGGATCATGACAGTATGTTCCCGCGTCGAACGCTCGGGTTCAAAGACCGCGGGAGACTAGCGCGACATAATTAGATTTTCGTCGCTGCAACCAGCGCGCATTTGGCCGCGCTGACGTTAACGTTGACGAATCCGACATGGACCGCCACGAAGGTCTTCCGGCTGCGCGACCCGACTTGGCCGGGCACGATCCGTCGGCGGTCGGTGACGTGACCACCGTCCCGCCGGCTGAAGGCGCAGGTGATTTCGATGTCCTTGATTGCGAAACTGTTGGCATTCCGTAGCGTGAAGGTCACCAGCGCCTTCGATCCAAGACCGCCGCGCCGCCAGGACTGGGAACTGATCCGCAGGCCGGACAGAGCCGCCGGGTCGAGCGCAGGGGATGACGCAGGCGGCATCGTCGGCGACAGGCTGGCATTCGCGTCCATGACGTTCCGGCCGGCGCCGACCACGGGGGACGAATCGGGGTGCGGATTGGATGCATCCGCCAGACCGGGCACCACGGGCGAGAGCCGACGCGACGTCTCAGTCCCGTCTTCGTCTCCTTCGTAGCCGCTGCTCGGGGGGGCCGATCCGACCCGCGTGAGGCTGGGGTCGGCCACCTCCTCCTCTTCGACCGACATGATCAGCCACCCGACTGTGCTGAACATGACCAGCGCGAAGATCGCCAACCCCGACACGGCGGCTCCCAAAGGGATGGACGCTCCGTCGCTTCGGCGCATGGCCAGCGACGCCGCGGCATCGGGCTTGCGTCCCAGCAAACGAAAGAGACCCGCGCTCATGTCTGCACCATCGGCTGCCCGGCGGGGGCATCTGGAAGCTTCAATCGGCAAACATCGATAGGGTTGCATGCAAAGCCGACAATTGGAGGGCAGGCCCGGATACCGGTCGGTCGGCCGGGCTGGCGCGGCCGCTGACAGAGCGGTAGACATCCGCACACTTTGCGACACCTCAAGAAACGCCGCCGCGCCGCGGGCGGTTCACTCTTTCGAAAGATCTCGACGATGTTGAATGTCACGTGGGACCACATCCATCTCCGCAGTCCGGACCCGGAAGCCACCGCGAGCTGGCTTCACGACATTCTCGGCGGCGAGATCATCCGCAATCCCGGCCGCATCGACGTCCGGCTCGGCGGTGCCAGCGTGTTCATCGCCAAGGTCGAGCCGGCCGACGGCGTCAACGCGCCGCCGGTGACGCCGCACCAGGGCCTCGATCATTTCGGCCTCACCGTGAAGGACATCGACGCCGCGGCCGCCGAGCTCAAGGCCAAGGGCGTCACCTTCACGACCGAGCCGACCACGATCCGCCCCGGTGTTCGCATCTGCTTCATCCGCGGGCCGCAGGGCATTTCCATCGAGCTCCTGGAGCGCGACAAGAAATACGTCTGACCGCCGCCCCGCACGGCTACGTCATGCTGCCCGGCATGAAGCAGCGAATCTGGAGGCCCTGATAGCCGCGCATCGGCCATACCATGGTGCGGCCGACACGGTTGGGCTCGGTGATGACCGCGTCGTCGGGAACATCGAGCCATTCCCCCTCGATACGGACGCGGTAGTGACCGCCCCTGCTCTCCCAGTCGACATCGCTGACGGCGCTGCCGTCGGCGTCAGAGCAGCATGGGCCCTTGCCGCTGCGCAGACCGTCGAACCATGCCTTGATCTCCGGCGACGAGTTCGCATACTGGCCGCGATCACGCGCCAGTGACGGTGGCGCGGCGAGTGCGATCAACAGCGCCGCACTGCTGACTTGGACAGGCGGCTTCCATCGCGCCACCGCCTGCCGCCTCGAACCCGTGTTGCTGATGTCGGCACGATCAGCGCGATGCGGCCCATGGCCGCGGGACACGATCCATTTGCTCATTTCCATCTGGTCCATCTGGCTCCTGCACCACCCCAGGGTGCGCGGGATGGAAATGCATCAACCGGGCCAGATTTCGATTCGATCTCGGCTTCGTGAGAGTCAATCCGGGGGGTTACGCAGATCTCCCTACTCGGCCGCCTGCTCGAGAGGTGCGACCCGCGGCAGAATGATCTGGATGCGCGTGCCCGCGCCAGGCTCGGAGTCCAGATCGAGCCGCCCGCCAAGCCGGCTGGTCACGATGCTGTAGACGATGTGAAGGCCCAGGCCGGTGCCGCCCTGGTCGCGGCGCGTCGTGAAGAAAGGATCGAAGGCGCGGCGGCGGACGTCGAGCGACATGCCGCAGCCATTGTCGGAAAAGACGATCTCGACATTGTCGCGGCCGGACTCCCGCGCCCTGATTTCGATCACACCGCTCCTGCCGTCCGGAAACGCGTGCGCGACCGCATTGAGGAACAGATTGGTCAGGACCTGCCCGTAAGGCCCGGGGTAGCTGTTCATCACCAGATCGGGCTGGCAATCCACGTTCACCGTCAGGTTCTGTCTGCGCACACCCGGGCGCAGGCTCATCACCACCTGCTCGGTGAGATCGGCGAGATCGAAGGTGCGCTGATCGGAGTAGTTGCGGTCCGCTGCGACCTGCTTGAACGACTGGATCAGTTCGGCCGCGCGATTGAGGTTGGCGACGAGCTGCCCCGCGGCGCTGCGGCTCATCTCGATGAACTCGTTGAGGCTCGACCGCCGCAGCTCACCCCGCGTGACCGCCTCGCTGAAGCGCTCGGTCTTGCGCTCGAGCGCGGAAGCGACCGTCAGGCTGATGCCGACGGGGTTGTTGACCTCGTGGGCAACGCCGGCGACCATCCGCCCGAGCGCCGCGAGCTTCTCGGCTTCGATCAGCGAGGCCTGGGTGTCGCGCAGGTTCCGGAGCGCCGTCTCGGCGGCCTCCTTGGCCTTGCGCATCTCCAGTTCGCTCTTCTTGCGCTCGCCGATGTCGAGCGCCACCGTGACGATCTTGTCGACCTCGCCGTCGGCGTCGAGAAGCGGCAGCTTGTTGACCAGCCATTGCCGCATGACGTTGCATGAATCGAGGTATTCCTCCTCGTAGAACCCGAGGCCGGCCTTCGTCGCCAGCACGCGCTTGTCGTTCGAGTCCGTCTTGTTCGCGCCGTAGCGCGACATCAGCTCGCCCGTGGTGCGGCCGAGCGCATCCTCGGGCTCGACGTTGAAGATGCCGGCCATGTAGCGGTTCATCAGGACATAGCGCAGCTCGCGATCCTTGACGTTGATCACCGCCGGCACCGTGTCGATGACCTGCTGCAGCAATCGCCGGCCTTCAGCGATCGCGTCCTCGGCGCGCTTCTGATCCGTGATGTCGCGGACCACGCCTTCGTAGCGAACCACCTCGCCGTTCTCATCCCGCACCACCGTGCCGCTGTCGGAAAGCCAGCGGATCTCGCCGGTGCGCCGCCGCACCTGGTATTCGAACTCGCGCACCATGCCGTCGCGCCGCATCAGCCGCTGATAGCGTTCGCGCGCCAGGGGATGGACATAGATCGTATCCGCGATGTCGTTCACGCTCTGGATCAGCTCGCTCGCGGATTCGTAGCCCATGATGCGCGCGAGCGCCGGATTGGCATTGAGCACGAGACCACTCGGTGTGGTCACATAGATGCCGTCGATCGAAGCTTCGAACAGCTTGCGATAGCTCTCCTCGGCCAGCCGCTGCTCGGCCAGCGCGCGGACCGCCGCCTCACGCGCCGCGTCGGCATCCTGCAAAGTCTGCCGGAAGACTTCCGCCGCCCGCGCGATGTCGCCGATCTCGTTCTGAACGTCGGTCTGCGGGATCGACGCCGCCTTTTCGCCCGCCGCCAGCGCCCTGATCGAGCGCGCGATCGAGGCCAGCGGCCGCACGGTGCGCCGGACCACGAAGGACGCAGCGAAGATGCCGATCAGAACGCCCGCCGTGCCGAAGATGATGCTTTGCCATTTCGTCTCCGCCAAGGTGCGGGCGAAGTCGCGCGACAGCACCTTGCCCTGGCTTGCGCTCAGGGCGCGCAGCAACTCGGTGACCCGGCCGATCAGCCGCCCCTCGATGCCCAGCACCTCCTTGTCGAGGCGCGCGATCTCGTCCTCGGTGCCGGCAATGGCGATGATCGCCTCGGCATAGCGGTCGGCGGCCGCACGAAGCGCGCTGTCCTCGATCGGCATTGCGCGCATGCTGCGGGCGGCCTGCTCGGCGCCGGCCGGGTCGCGCGCCAGCAGCGCCGCGCCGACCTGATTCTGCACCTGGAACAAGGCCCGCGCCGTGGCGCGATCAGTCAGGCCGGCGATGGCGTCCTCGAAGCTCTCGCGCGCCGTCGGCAAACCCGACAGCAGCTCGGCACGCCGCGCGATCAGCGCGCTGATGCGGTCGATGCCTTCGCGGTAATTGGCGAGCCGCTGGGCAACGCCGTCGATGGTCGCCTGCTGCTCCGGTGCGAGCTGCAGGCGCGTCTTCTTCAGGAGCGCGCTGAGCTCCGTCGCCGCCTCCATGGCACGGTCGGAGCGCGAGCCGGGATCGGTGACGAAATCGCGCGCCGCGAGCCGCAGCTCGTTCATGCGCTGGTCGATCTCCTCGGCGAGATCGCCGACGCCCTGCAGCCGCTGCAACTCGGCAAAGGTCGAATCGATATGCCGAATGGCGATCACGCTCGCCATGCTGGTCGCGGTGATGACGGCAAGCAGCAGCAAAAAGCTGCCAAAGATCATCCGCCCGATCGTCATCGATCGGAGGCTGCTGCAGGCCGTGTCGAGGTCCGGTAATCTACTCATGGGATCCGATGGTCGGAACCGCACTATATACGAGCCGCTGGGCGGCCAAATGAACATATAGAGAACAATTTTCGTCCGCGCATCATCCGCCGGACGAAAAATAGCCTGTGCGGTTAACCGGCCGCACCGAACTCGAACACCTCCCCATCATAGCCCGCCTCGCGCGGAATGCGCAGCTGGCGACCGCCCTCGGCGGTCTTGGTCATGACCGGCATCACGGTGACGATGTCCATGTCCCGCGCCGCCGCCAGGGCGTCGGCCACCGCGGGCTGCTTGCCGAGCCGGATCAGGTTGCGCGTGGTCGGGAACGGCAGCTTGAACCGGCCGTCCTCGCCGCCGGCCAGCGCCTCGCGCGGCGAGACCCAGACGGAGTCGGTCGATTCCCGGCCGTCATGGGCGCCGAGTTGGTCCGGCGGCGCCGCCGCCAGAAAGAACCAGGTGTCGAAGCGTTTCGGCATGCCCTCGGGCGTGATCCAATGGGCGTAGGGAACGAGCGCATCGAGCGCCAGCACCAGACCGTGAGCTTCCAGAACCTGGAGAAAGCTGATCTTGCCCTCGCACAGTGCCAGACGATGCGCCGCCTCGATGTCGCGAGCGGCAGCGGCATCGATCAGCGCGTCCGATCGGCGCAGCCGCGCCAGCAGGATGCCGCTCTCCTCGAAGGTCTCGCGCACCCCGGCGATGCGGAAGCCGAGCGCCTCGGCTTCAAGACCCTCGTCGCCGGCATAGAGCTCCGGCCTGCCGGCGATCTCCTGATCGCCTCTGTCGACGCTACCGCCGGGAAACACCAGGGCGCCCGAGTTGAACTCGATCTGATGGTGACGCACCATCATGAACACCTCGATCTCGCGCGCGACTGCGCTGTCGCGCAGCAGCAGCACGGTCGAGGCGGGACGGACGGCGGCAGCGTCAGCCATGGTCACTCCGCGGCGGTGGCACGAGGTTGCAGATTGGCACGCGCGTCGTAACGCGCCACGCGCGACAAGAGATAGTCGACCTCGGCCCTGGCCGCGGCCGTGATCGCGGAGGCCGGCCTGCGCTGCGCGCTGGAGGCGATCGCGCCGCGCTTCTGCAGCACGTATTTGCGCACGGCCAGCCCTGCCCCCGGCTGCTGCTCGTAGCGCACCAGCGGCAGATGCGCGTCGAACAGGTCATGCGCGGCGTCGCGCTTGCCCGCCTGCGACAGCTTGACCACGTCGACCAGCATTTCAGGGAAGGCGTAGCCGGTCATGGCACCGTCGGCGCCGCGCTCCATCTCGAAGTCGAGGAACAGGCCGCCATTGCCGCACAGGATCGACAGCGGCCGCAGCGAGCCGTCCTTCTGGAACGCGCGCAGCGTCGAGATCTTCTCCAGGCCCGGCCAGTCCTCATGCTTGAGCATCACGCAGGAGGGGCTGTCCATGACGATCTTGCGGATGACGGCCGGCGTGAACTGGACGCTCAGCGTCAGCGGGTAGTCCTGCAGCACCCACGGAATGTCCTCGCCGATGGCCTCCTGGGCCTGCTTGAAATAGCCCGTGATCTGATCATCGGTGCGCAGGCTCGGCGGCGGCGCGATCATCACGCCGGCAGCGCCCGCATCCATCGAGGCGCGCGCCAGCGCGCGCATGGTGGCAAAACCCGGCGCGGAGACACCGACGATGATCTGCAGGTTCTTGGCCCGCTTGGCAAAGCGCACTGCAACCTGCTCGGATTCAGCGGCGTCCAGTTTCGGCGCCTCGCCCATGATGCCCAGCACGGTGATGCCGTCGCAGCCGGCCTCGGCATAGAAATCGACCAGTCGGTCGATCGAGGCCTCGTCGATGCGACCGTCATCATGGAACGGCGTCGGCGCGATCGCGAAGGTGCCTTTGGCGGCGGCGGTGAGCTTCATCTCGTCTGGTCTCCAATCTCTCTGGCGTCATTCCGGACGCGCCAGGCGCAGGCCCGGAATGACGACCTGAATACATCAAAACCGCCGTGCGGACTTGGCTATATCGGCCTCCGAAAAGAATATCTCCTCTGCATGGGCGGCGATGTCCTCCGCTTTCCACGCCGACGACGGCGGTTTCCAGCCGTCCATTTCCATCATACGCAACTCGCGCACGCCGCGCGGACCGGACACGCCGAGCACTTTGCCGGTCTGATCCCCCGAGAGTCTGCTGACCATGTAGAGCACGGCTGGCGCGATGCCCTCGGGCGTCAGCGCCGCGCCCGGGTTTTCCTTGTAGCGCGGCAGGTCCGCGGTCATGCGGGTCAGCGCGCCCGGCGCGAGCGTCCACACCCGGATGTTGTACTTGCGGCCCTCGATCGCCAGCACGTTCGACAGGCCCCAGATACCGCCCTTCGCGGCCCCGTAATTGGATTGGCCGAAGTTGCCGATCAGGCCCGAGGTCGAGGAGGTGTTGACGATGACGCCGCCGCCATTGTCGCGCATCCAGCGGAACACGGGAAGCGTGCAGCAGAAGGTGCCCTTGAGGTGCACCTGGATCACCTTGTCCCAGTCGGCCTCGCTCGACTTGGCGAAGGTCTGGTCGCGCAGGATGCCGGCATTGTTGACCAGGATGTCGGCGCGGCCGAAATGGCGGATGGCATCGTCGAACACCGACTGGCCGCCGGCCATGGTCGAGATGTCGGCGCCGTTGGCGACGGCGCGGCCGCCTTCAGCGGTGATGGCCGCCACCACCTGCTCGGCCATCGACAGGTCCGAGCCGGAGCCGTCGCGCGGGCCACCGAGATCGTTCACGACCACCGCCGCGCCCTCGCGTGCAAACAGTTTGGCGTAGGCCTCGCCGAGACCGCCACCTGCGCCGGTGATCAGCGCCACCTTGCCGTCGAGCAGTCCCATGGATGTCTCCTCCTGCGCCGTGTCTTTTGTTGCCCGTCATGGCCGGCCATGACGGCAACTAACAGACGTGCCTCACATGGCAATAATCAACCCAGCACGGTCTTGCCGTTCTTGATCACGGTGACGTTCCGCTCCTTCACCCGCGCCTCGAACGAGATCACGTCGCCGTCCTTCCACAGATCGACCGTCACGGTCTCGCCGGGAAACACCGGCGAGGAGAATCGCGCGGCGTGCTGGCGGAAGGCTGACGCATCGTAGTCGGCGTAGGTCTGCAGCACGGCGCGGCAGGTCAGGCCGTAGGTGCACATGCCGTGCAGAATCGGCCGCGGGAAGCCGGCGCGGCGCGCGAATTCGGGATCCGAGTGTAGCGGGTTGCGGTCGCCGCAGAGGCGGTAGATCAGCGCCTGGTCGGGCCGCGTCGAAATCTCGACGCTGCGGTCGGGTGCACGCGACGGCACCGGATGCGGGTCGGGGATGCCGCCGGAGGGACCGCCGAAGCCGCCGTCGCCGCGGGCGAAGCGCGAGGCCACCAGGGTCGCCAGCGGCGCGCCGCTCTCGTCGCGCAGGATGGTCTGGTGGCGGATCACGGCACCCTTGTCCTTGCCCTTGTCGGACACCGCGAGCACGGAGGAATCCGCGGTGATCTTCGCCGCCACCGCCAGCGGCTTGTGAAAGGTGATGTCGCGCTCGCCGTCGACGACCAGCACGCGGTTCAGCTTCATGTCGCCGGGGCCTGCGCCCCAGGCGGCGACGGAGGCAAAGGTCGGCACCACCTTCAGTGGACGCGGCCCGGCCGTGGCCTCGTTGACGAAGGCAAGCTCCTTCTCGTCCATCGGATCGGCCCCCATGCCGATGCCGTAGGCGTAGAGCATCACCTCGCGATCGGTGTAGGCGTAGTTCTGCCCGATCGCCTTCATCGCCATCAGCTCATCGTAGTTGATCGGCATGTTGCCTCCCCAAACCTCGTTCTTTGTAGGGTGGGAAAAGCGAAGCGTGCCCACCGCCTTTCTTGGTAGAACGGTGGGCACGGCGCTCTGCACCTTTGCCCACCCTACGCACTCGTCGTGGAGCACACCGCTCGTTCCGCATCCGTCATTGCGAGCGGAGCGAAGCAATCCAGGGCTGCGCAAGGACTCTGGATTGCTTCGTCGCTTCGCTCCTCGCAATGACGCGTGGATGCATCTTTGCTCCCTCTCCTAAACCGGCGTGAAGAACGGCAGCGGGGCGCCGTCGGTCGGCTTGAACACCACCTTCACCTTCTGGCCGATCTTCAACGCGTCGAAATCGCAATCGACGAAATTGGTCTGCAGCGACGGGCCCTCCTTCAAGGTGACGTAGCCGATCGCGTAAGGGCCGGTCGGCGACTTCCGCATGATCGAGAACGTGTAGATTTCCCCCTCGCCCGCGCTCTGCTCCCACACCGTCTGGTCCGAGAAGCAGAACGGACAGATCGAGCGCGGAAAATAATGCGCCTCGCCACAGGCCGTGCAGCGCTTGATCATGAACTTGCCCTCGGCGGCGGCATCCCAGAACGCCTTGGTCTCGGGATTGGTGATGGGGGCCGGCAGTTTCTTCGCTTCGGACATCAGACGCGCTCCAGAATGCAGGTCGAGGCGGCGTGGCGCACGCCGAGCAGGCCACCGGTGCCATGGGCGATGGCGAGATCGCAGTTTTGCACCTGCACCTTGGGATGGGCTTCGCCGCGCAGCTGGCGCACGGCCTCGATCACCTTGGTCATGCCGCCGCGGTTGACGGGATGGTTGCTGCAGAGGCCGCCGCCATCGGTGTTGAACGGCAGCTTGCCGACACCGGAGATGAGATTGCCGTCGGCGACGAACTTGCCGCCCTCACCCTTCTTGCAGAAGCCGAGATCCTCGAGCTGCATCAGCACGGTGATGGTGAAGCTGTCATAGATCGAGGCGTATTTGATGTCCTTGGGGGTCACGCCCGCTTCCGCGAAGGCGCGCGGGCCGGACCACACACCGGCGGAATAAGTGAGATCGAGGTCCTTGCCGCCGCGCGGCCCCTTCATCGCCTCGCCATGGCCGATGAGACGCACCAGCGGCTTCTTCAGACTCCTGGCGATCTCCGGCGTGGTCACGATCAGCGCGCCGCCGCCGTCGGTGACGACGCAGCAATCCATGCGGTGCAGCGGATCGGAGATCATCGGCGAGTTGATCACGTCCTCGACCGTGACGACCTCCTTCAGCATCGCATGCGGATTGTACTGCGCATGATGCGAGGCCGCGACCTTGATCCAGGCGAGCTGCTCCGACGTGGTGCCGTAATCGTGCATGTGGCGCATCGCGCACATGCCATAGGCGTTGTGGGTGGTGGCGCCATAGGCCATCTCGAAATCGGCCTCGGCGCCAGCGGCACGCGGCGGCATCGGCCCGGTGCGCGGCTTGCCGGCCAAGGTGATCAGCGCGATCGAGCATTTGCCGGCGGCGATGGCCTCGGCGGCATGGCCAACATGGATGAGATAGGAGCAGCCGCCGGTCTCGGTGGAGTCGATGTGCCGGACCTTCAGCCCGAGATAGTCGACCATCGGCCACGCGCCGCCCGGCGCGTCGCCGGCGCAGAAATAGCCGTCGACATCCTTCGCGCTGAGACCCGCATCCTCGAGCGCGCCCTTGGCGACCTCGGCATGCAGCTGCGCGGTGGATTTGTCGGGTGCATGCCGGGTCGGATGCTCATAGATCCCGGCAATGTAGGCCTTGCCCTTGATGGTCAACTCCGTCTCCGCTTCCTGTCGTTTCGTCCCAGGTGGTTGGAGATTTTTTGGACCGTTGGATAGAGCTTGGCAAGCGTGGAAAATATTCCGCAGGGTGGAGATGGTCGCACCCAAGCGACATATTTCGATGTTGCACGCGACAGCGCCCACGCTGTCATCCTCCGGCTGACCGGACGTCCCGTCGTCCAGGGATCGCAATGATTGGATCGAGACGCCGCGGCGTACTGGATCGCCCGGTTCAAGCCGGGCGATGACAGCGGAGTGCGTGGTGGGATTCTCGCACAAGCCACACCATCGCAATCCCGCGACAGACACTGCCCGGGTCATGCTCATCTCGTTCACCCTCGTCAAGTCGGAGGGCGCAGGGAAGGCCAGGCGTCGGCTGACGCCTGCGGCCCGCCTGCGAGAAAAAATGCAGGCGGCAGGTACCACAGGTGCAGCCGAGAACGCCCGGCCTTCCCTGCGCGATGGTCTTAACGCTTATACGCAGTCTGCCTGGTGCGCCGGGCTTGTTGGCCACCATTGCCCGCGCGGCGCGCAAGCGCCGTCGCGAACGTAGCACCAGCGTCGGGGTGCCAGCACGCTGCGACTTCGCGTCCGCGGCCTCGCCGTTCGTCCGCGCATCCAGGGACACGCTGCGGCAAAACCACGGCCATCGCTCCCCGCCCCGCGTGTCGTGACGATCGCGCGCTACGCCCCTCCGTACCGAGGCGGGATACGCACAATAGAGCATGATTTCTGATATTCGTAAAGAGAAATCTTTGGGCTGGAATGGTGCTTGCTGAACCGCTCCAACGAAGCAGCCGAGATATTCCAAACCGCTTTGCGGTCGCTACCGCACGACAACAAGGGCGGCGCCGGAGAATAGCGTTTCAGAGATCAGCGGCAACACGGCTCGAGCTGCACGACTGCTGCCTACAGGTTGTTCGCCCCCGACGGCCCATGCTATCAACACCGTCAAGCGCCGATTTGACCATCAGCTTGCGGGCGCGTCTCAAAATGCAGCTAAAGCGAACGGGTCCCGCATGGAAAATCCCTGCCGGCCGTTCTCTGAACGGAGGCTCCCATGCGGTTTGCGGCCATTGCCGACATTCACGGAAATTCCGACGCGCTGGCCGCGGTCCTGAAGGACATTGCGGCGCTCGGCATCGATGAGGTCGTCAATCTCGGTGATCATCTCAGCGGCCCGCTCGAACCGGTTCGAACGGCGGAGATGCTGATGGCACGCGACTTTCCGTCGATCCGGGGCGATCAGGACCGGCACATGATCGATCTCTATCGTGCGGGAGACACGGGGCGCAGCGACGTCCGCGCCCTCGATCAGGTGCATGTCGGCTGGTTGGCGGCGCAGCCGGCGACGCTGATCTATCACGACGACGTCTTCCTGTGCCATGCCGCGCCGGACGACGACGCCGTGTTCTGGCTCGATGAGGTCACCGCCTATGGCACGCTGCGTCAGAGCCCCCTTGCGCGTATCGAAGCACGGGCCGCCGGCATCGATGCCTCGCTGATCCTGTGCGGACACAGCCACATTCCGCGCATTGTCCGGCTCAGCGATGGCCGGCTCGTCGTCAATCCCGGCAGCGTCGGGCTACCCGGCTATCGCGGCCGCCCTCCGCGCGGCTACCACGTCGAGACCGGGACGCCCGATGCCTGCTATGCGATCGCGGAGCAACGGCTTGGACGGTGGTCGCTGACAATCCGCTATGTGCCGTACGATCCCGCGCGGATGGCGGCACTCGCACGACGCAAGGGCATGCACGACTGGGCGAATGCCATCGCGACCGGCTGGGTCGGGTGACGGCCGTCGCCGGCCCTCATCGCAGGGCGTGTTGGCGCCGGCGCGATTGAGCCGGCCGGGGGTCAGACAACAAGCAGCACACCGGACAGCAGCAGAATGCTCAGGATGAGCCTCCTGAACAAGGTGTCGTTGACCCTGCGGAAGGCGAAGATGCCGAGCGCCGTGCCGGCGAGCAGAGCCGGAATGCTCAGCGCGAGATCGACGATCACCCTCGACGACAGGTCCTGCCGGGCCAGCATCATCCCCAGCGAGGCGATCTGCATCACGGCAATGAAGGGCTGCACTAGGCCGCGCTGGTCGGTTTTCGGCAGGCCGTGCATCTCGCACCAGATGGTCGGCAGTGCTCCGGGCATCGCGGTCAGGCCACCGATCAGACCGCCGCCGAATCCGACGATCGCCGTGCGATGTCTGCTCATGCGTCGAACGCTGCCGAGGCCGGGCTTGAACAGCATGGTGGCGGCGTAGATCGCAATCGTCGCTCCGAACACCTGCTGAAACAGCCGGGCGTCCGCGTTGTGCAGCAGCCAGAGCGCCAAGGGCACGCCGAGCAGCCCGCCCAGGATCAGGACCAGGCTGTCCTTCCACCGGATGCTGTTGCGCAACGCCCACAGATTCGTCGCCTGCACGCCGACGCTGCACGCCATCATCAGCGGCACCGCCTCCAGCGGTTGCAGACCATGCAGCAGGATCGCGCCGGCCACGGCCGAGAAGGCAAATCCGGCCAATCCGGAAACGAAGGCGCCAGAGAACACGGCGGCGCTGAGCAACAAGAAAGAGGCGAGCCCGGGCATGAATATCTCCGGCTGATGAGGGCTGAAATGAGCGAGCTTCAATCGTGGGATGGGAGCGTCGAAACCGGCTTCGCCTGCGTGCCGTCCCGCATGGCAGCACCTCGCAGGATCGCACCGGCGACAACGTGCAGGAGCAGAAAGATGGCGAGGACGCTCGCCGCCAGCGCCGCCTGCGGCGTGATCGACAGCTTGCGCCGCGGCGGGGTCTCGTTGGCCTGCATCTCCGTCACCTCCAGCTACTGCTGTCAGGCTGGTAGCACCGCGACGTCCCCTGGCCGTCCCTTGTGCCGTGATCCCGGAGCTCGTCACGAAGGCGTGTTCGGCGGCGGAGTCTTGTTTGCTCGCCGTGCGGCTGCTGTCGCGCACGACGCGATCGGTCGCTCCCACCGAGGCCGGCGAGCGTCTGCTGCACCGGATCGGGCCGCGGTCCGAGAAGATCGAAAGCGAGCTCGTCGGGCAGACCACACCCGCCTTCGCGGTTCTGTGCGAGGCGCTACGCCATCGCGCCTGACCGGCGAAGGATTCCGCTTGACTAATCCATAACCAACCGGTTATGCGTCAATCCATAACCAATGAGTTATGGATCGAATGCCGCGCTCTCCCGACATGCTGTTCCGAACGCTTGCCGACCCGACGCGGCGCGCCATCTTCGAAGGCCTGTGCCGGCATGGCGAGCAGACCGTCGGGGCGCTGACGGCCAAGGCCGGCGTATCGCAGCCGGCGGTGTCGAAGCATCTCGGCCTGCTCAAGCAGGCGGGCCTGGTGCGGGAGCGTCACGAAGGCCGCCAGACGCATTACCGCGCGCAACCCAAGGCGCTGGCGCCGCTGCTCGACTGGACGAGCCGGATGGCTGCGTTCTGGGAGAGCCGGTTCGACCAGCTCGACACTCTGCTCAACAGGATGGATCAATGAGCTCACCCGCGCCAGAAACCCGCACCGTCGTCGTCGAGCGCGAATTCGCGCATCCGCCCGAAAAACTCTGGCGCGCGCTGACGCAGCCGCATCTGATCGCGGAGTGGCTGATGACCAACGACTTTGCGCCGTCGGTCGATCATCGCTTCAAGCTGAAGGCCGACTGGGGCGTCGTCGACTGCCAGGTCGTGACCATCGAGCCGCACAAGACGTTGTCCTACACCTGGGCGGCGGCCGGCCTCGACAGCGTCGTGACCTGGACGCTGACGCCGACCGCCTTGGGCACGCACCTGCGCATGGAGCAGACCGGCTTCGCAGCCGACCAGACCCGCGCCTATCAGGGCGCACGCTACGGCTGGCCGAAATTCTTCGATGCGCTCGAACAGAGCGTCGCGCGCCTCGGCTGAGGCGTGCGCATCACGACGTCATCAGGGGAGAAGCACTTGAACTGGAACAACACCGTCCGGCAGGTCCATCGCTGGGTATCGATCGCCTTCACGGTCGCCGTCATCGTCAACATCGCCGCGATGACGCAGACGCAAGCCCCGCTGTGGGTCGGCCTGCTGGCGCTGATTCCGCTCATCGTGCTGCTCGGCACGGGGCTGTATCTGTTCGCGCTGCCCTACGTCGCGACGAAGTTGACCGCCTCGCGGGTGGAGCGCTGAACGGGCAATCGCGCCCAGCGGCGTTTTCTTGGAGGGAGTCAAGCCTCTTGGCGATCCGGCAGGTCGAGCGTGCGTCAGCGAAGACGATCGCTGGCCGCCTCCAAAGACCGTCTTGCGTTCGCGGCCGAACCGCGCCCTACTGGCGCGTCTTCCGCCAACGAGGCTATTCTGACGTGAACGCTCTTACGCTCTTCAGCTTCGCCATCGTCGCCTTCATCGGGATCGCGACCCCCGGTCCGACGGTGCTGCTGGCCCTCACCAACGGCTCGCGTGTCGGTGTACGCCGCGCCTGGGCCGGCATCGCCGGCGCGGTGGCTTCGGACTTCATCCTCATCGGCGCCGTCGCGGTCGGTCTGGGCGCGCTGCTGGCCGCTTCAGAATTCTGGTTCTCGGTCGTGAAGTGGATCGGCGTGGCCTACCTCGCCTATCTCGGGCTGATGCTGCTGCGGTCCAGCGGGTCGATCGACCTTGCGGCGTCCGCAGACGGCAAGGACGGGTCACGACAGCCGCACGCGCTGTTTCTGAAAAGCTTCCTCGTCGCGATCACCAATCCAAAGGGCTATCTGTTCTTCTCGGCATTCCTGCCGCAGTTCGTGGTGCCGTCCGCGCCGCAGCTGCCGCAATATCTCACGCTGGCCCTCACCTTCGCGATGCTCGATGTCCTGATCATGCTCGCCTACGCGAGCGCGGGCTCGCAAGCGATGCGTTTCCTCAAGCGCTCCGGTGCCCTCTGGCTCGATCGCATCTGCGGCGGCGCGCTGCTGAGCCTTGCCGGCGCCCTTGCGCTTTACCGGCGAGCCGGCCCCTGACCCGGCCGCGCGTCGCGGTCGTCCACCTACTCCGCCGACCGCCGCATGTGGCGCTCGGTCACCGTGCGCATCGTCACCAGCTCCTCCGCGGCCGAGGGATGCCTGGCGCCAACCTCAATCGCACGAGCTTATACGTCCGTCGCGGGAAGAGAAAAGCACGGCATCACGAAGGCCGGTCTCGTGAAGCCCTGCCGCCGGTTCAAGGCCGCAGCAACCAGCAGAATGCCTCGCGCAGGATCTCAGTGCCGTTCGTCCGGTGCCAGGCGCCATGGGCGATCACGATCCGCTCGGGGTGCCACGCCAGCATGGTCTCGACCGCGGCCCGCAACTCGGGTCGGTGCCGCCAGGTAAATGTCAGCCGGAGATCGCGCGGCAGGCCGCCATGCGGCGGACCGACGCCCCCGATCCAGCTCAGGTAGCGCGCCAAGCCGGCACCGATCTTGGCCGGCTCGAAATTCTCCATCAGATCGGTCAGGATCAGCGTGCACGAAGGGCGATGGAAGAACACGACCTCCGTCATATAGCTGCCGAGGACAGGCAGGGTCGCGATCTCATCATCCCAGGGATAGCCACCGCTGCGATCCAGTGGCCTGCCCTCGAACTCGATGCGGCCCTTCGCCCGCGCGCGAATGCCCGGCGCCAGATAGATCGCCGCGTCGGGAAAGGCCGCCTGCCAGTCGGGGATCCACCAATAATGGATACGATTCGGACCGATGATGTCGCGCACGCGGCCTTCCCGGTCGATCTCGGCCCGCAGCGCCGGCGTCAACGGCGTGGGCGAGTGGATGAACAGATCGCCGGAAGCGCAGCGCACCACGGTCATGCGGGTGGGAAACGGAAATTTCAGCCCGGGAATGCCGAAGCGGATCACGGGCCCGTCGACGATCCAGATGTTCTCGGCAACGGGCTTCAGGGTGTTGAGCGGCGGATAGGTCGCAAGGCAATCATCTTGGGACATGCTGGTCGCTCTCCAACCGCTGAACGGTTTCAACGGCAGCAAGTCCGATCGGCCACGGTGTGGACCGTCGTCAGACCGTGAGCACTGGCCCACCGCAGTCGCTACGGACGCCAGCCGCGCACGAGCGCCAAGACGCAGATGGCGCCCCTACTCCGCCGCCTGCCGCACGTGGCGCTCGGTCACCGTGCGCATCGTCACCAGCTCCTCGGCGGCGGAGGGATGCAGCGCGATGGTGGCGTCGAAATCAGCCTTGGTCGCCTTCATCTTGATGGCGATCGCCACGGCCTGGGTGATTTCGGCGGCCATGTCGCCGACGATGTGGCAGCCGAGGACGCGATCGCTGGCGCCATCGACGACGAGCTTCATCAGCACCCGGGTGTCGCGGCCGGACATCGTCGCCTTGATCGGGCGGAAATTCGTCTTGTAGATGTCGACGCGGTCGTACAGCTCGCGCGCCTGCGTCTCGGTGAGACCGACGGTGCCCACTTCAGGCTGGCAGAACACGGCCGTCGGAATGTCCGCGTGGTCGACGCGCACGGTCTTGCCGCCGAACACGGTGTCGGCAAAGGCGTGGCCCTCGCGGATCGCGACCGGCGTCAGGTTGAAGCGATGGGTGACGTCGCCGATCGCGTAGATGCTCGGCACCGAGCTCTGCGAGAACGCGTCCACCGCGATGCCGCCGTTCCTTGGATTGATGGCGACCCCGGCCTTCTCCAGGCCGAGATTGGCCACCGCCGGATGGCGGCCGATCGCGAACATCACCTTGTCGGAGGCGATGCTGGAGCCGTTCGACAGATGCGTGGTGTAGTCCTGGCCGTGCCTGTCGACGCTGGTGACCGTGCAGCCGGTCAGGATGGTGATGCCTTCCTTCTCCATCTCGGAGCGGACATGTTTGCGGACGTCCTCGTCGAAACCGCGCAGGATGTTGTCGCCGCGATAGACGACGGTCACGTCGGAGCCGAAATTGGCGAAGATGCAGGCGAATTCGAGCGCGATGTAGCCGCCGCCCTGGATCACGATGCGGCGCGGCAGCTCGTCGAGATGAAACGCCTCGTTGGAGGAGATGACGTGCTCGATGCCGGGAATCGGCGTGCCGTGGTTGGGCGCGCCGCCGGTCGCGATGAGAATGTATTTGGCGCGGACGGTCTCGCCGGTCGTCAGCCGCACGGTGTGGGCGTCCTCGAGCACCGCGCGGGTCTTGACGATCCTGGCGCCAGACTTCTCGACGTTGCTGGTGTAGGCCGCCTCGAGCCGGGCGATCTCCTTGTCCTTGTTCCTGATCAGCGTCGGCCAGTCGAAGGTCGCGGTCGGGATGGTCCAGCCGAAGCCGGCGGCATCGGCGATCTCCTGACGGACATGCGAGCCGATCACGAACAGCTTCTTAGGGACACAGCCGCGGATCACGCAGGTGCCGCCCATGCGGTATTCCTCGGCGACCATCACGCGGGCGCCATAGCCGCTCGCGATGCGGGCGGCGCGCACGCCGCCCGAGCCGCCACCGATCACGAACAGGTCGACGTCGAATTCAGCCATCTCTCCCCCGACCTGGCCTTTCGGCCGCAAGCCTCAGATCGGCTTGTTGCGTTTGCGCATCTCGGCGCGGAACTGCGCGGTGACAGTGTCGGAAAATTCCGCCGCCCACAGGTTCATCGCCTGCATGCTCATCTGGATCGCCTTCGGCTCCGCCGCAAGCAGCTTCTGGCCGATGGCAGACTTGTAGAAGGCGACGAGGTTGGCGATCTCCTGGTCGGAGAACTCGTTGCAGTAGATCTGCGCCATCTTCTCGCCGATCTCCTTCTCCTTGCCGGCGTAGGTCTGCGCGACCACCACGGCGACCTCGTCGAGGTCCTTCTGGTAGTTGAGATTGGACTGCAGCAGCGCCTGCTTGGTCTGCTGCACGATGCCGGGGACGGCATTGGCGTACATCGCAGCCGCGTTCTTCATTCCCAGAATCTCGCGCGCGCCGGCCATGCAGGCGGGCGAGGCCGGCTTCAGCGCCGGTGCCTGGCCCTGCGCCGCAACCGGGCTTGCCGCGGCCAAGGCCAGCACGATTCCGGCGGCCGGCAAGATTCTGAACACGCTCTTCATTCCAAGTCTCCTGTGAGTTGCCGCCATGAGCGCAGCCTCGTGCCGCGCTCAGGGCCGCTGGATAACGCGAATTCCCTGTGCGCCTGCCAGGATCGCCGTGCTGCCGAGGCCGATGAACAGCCCATGCTCGACCACGCCCGGAATTGCGCTCAAAAGACCCGCCAGGCGCGGGGGATCCATGATCTCCCCAAGGCGGACGTCGATAATCCAGTGGCCGCCATCGGTGACGAAAACGTGGCCGTCTGCGGACTTGCGCAGGCTCATCGGCCCGGACACGCCGGCCGTGGCGAAGGCGTCACTCATCTCGCGCTGAGTCGCGGCGAGGCCGAACGGAACCACCTCGACCGGCAGCGGGTAGCGGCCGAGCTGCGCCACCCATTTACTGTCGTCGGCGATCACGATCATGCGATCCGAAGCGCTGGCGACGATCTTCTCGCGCAGCAGCGCGCCGCCGCCGCCCTTGATCAGGTCGAGCGCCGGATTGATCTCGTCTGCGCCGTCGATGGTGATGTCGAGCCGGTCGATCTCATCGAGCGTGGTCAGCGGCACGCCGCACGCTTGCGCCTGCGCCCTTGTCGCCTCCGAGGTCGGCACGCCCACGATCTTGAGCCCGGCGCGCACCTTTTCTCCGAGCAGATCGACGAAATGCTTGGCAGTCGATCCGGTGCCGAGACCGAGCTTCATGCCGCTCTCGACCTCCTCCAGCGCACGCGCCGCTGCCTGCCGCTTCAATGCATCCATGTCGACCAAGGAACCCGCCCTTCACACCCCGAGACCCCCACGGACGGGGGCCGAAAGCCGGCGCATATCTAGCGATGTTTTGACGCGGGGCCTAGCTCTCGCCGGCCACGAAATCGGACAAAATGCCATTGCGGGCCTCTTGCAAGGACATGAGCCGGCCGCTAGCGGATACCGATGCCCATCTCCAGCACCATCGTCTTCGATCTCGACGGCACCCTGGTCGACACGGCGCCGGATCTCATCAGTGCGCTCAACCACGTCCTGCAGCGCGAGGGTCTGCGGCCGGTGCCGCTGGCCTCGGCCCGCAAGATGATCGGCCACGGCGCCCGCAAGCTGATCGAGCGCGGTCTGGAGGCGGAGGGTCGCTTCGCCAGCACCGATGACATCGGCCGCCTCACCACCGATTTCATCGATTTCTACGCTGAGAACATCGCCATCGAATCGCGCCCCTTCGAGGGGCTGGAGGCGGCGCTCGACGAGCTTGCCGGCCGCGGCTGCCAGTTCGCGGTGTGCACCAACAAGCTGGAATGGCTGTCGAAGCGGCTGCTCGACCAGCTCGGCCTGTCCTCCCGCTTCGCCGCGATCTGCGGTGCCGACACGTTCGGGGTCGCCAAGCCGGATCCGGCGATCCTGCGCCAGACCATCGCGCAGGCCGGCGGCGAGGTCGGGGCCGCGATCATGGTCGGCGATGCCGGCACCGACGTCGGCGCCGCCCGCCGCGCCGGCGTGCCGGTGATCGGCTGCACCTTCGGCTATACCGACGTACCGATCGCGGAGCTCAATCCGGACCACCTGATCGACCACATGCGCGAGCTGCCAGCCGCCGTTGCCGCCCTCAGCCCATCGCTCAGGATCGCCTGAGCCAACTTGCGATTCCACTGCCGCATCGCACCCTAACCCACTGCCCTGTCGACCTGAATCCGCACCTTGCGGTGCGTTAACGTTCTGTTGAGAATAGGGTTGACCGCAGTTGCGCCGCTGTTCTGACGCTCCTATGGTCGCCCTGGGATTGCGGCCGATGGCCGCAGGGTTGTGGGGCGGACATCATGATGCGGCGTGTCATCGCAATTGCGGTTGCGGGAGCCGGCTTGGCCGGTTGCTCGTCCTTCTCCATGGACAGCTTCAAGATGGCAGCGCCCGAGGTTCCGGTGCAGCTCGACTCCGTGCCGCCGGGCGCCGACGCCAAGACCTCGCTCGGACCGGGCTGCAAGACGCCGTGCACCGTCTCGGTGCCGGCGCCCGATGCGGGCTTCAGCGTCACCTTCACGATGGACAAGTACCAGCCCGCGACCATCCCGGTGCAGGTGATCCGCAACTCCGGCGATTTCAACACCTCGCCGCCGGTGGTGATGGACCCGAGCCCGGTCGTCGCCGAGCTGCAGCCGATGCCCGGCGCGCCGCCGAAGGCCGTCAAGCGCATGCGTCCGAAGAAGCCGAAGCCGCAGAAGTCCGCCGCTGCGCCGGACGCACCAGCGGCCACCGGGTCCGCCTTCCCCGCCCCCGCGCCGGGACGCCAATAGCGGACCGTCGTCCCGCGCGTCCCCTTGCCAAGGCGAAGCTGCATTGCAGCATCGACGGATCCACGTCGATGATTGTGGGGCGCGGCGATCATGATTAGATTGTCGTGAGACCGACATCCGGCCGCGCTTGCGCGGCCGCCGCGTGGCATCGCCGCCACCTGGGCCGCCACCAGCCAAGGCTTTCCATGACCGCAGAGACGTTGAGTGACACCGCCCTGACGCGCCCGATGACCGACCCGTTCGGTCGCCGCATCAGCTATCTGCGCGTCTCGGTGACCGACCGCTGCGACTTGCGCTGCTTCTACTGCATGTCCGAGGACATGACCTTCCTGCCTAAGGCCGACCTGCTGACGCTCGAAGAGCTCGACCGGCTGTGCTCGGCGTTCATCCACAAGGGCGTCAAGAAGCTCAGGCTCACCGGCGGGGAGCCGCTGGTCCGGCGCAACGTGATGGGCCTGGTCCGCTCGCTGTCGCGACATCTGAAGAGCGGCGCGCTCAACGAGCTGACGATGACGACCAACGCGACGCAGCTCGCCAAATATGCCGCCGAGCTCGCCGATTGCGGCGTCCGTCGCATCAACGTCTCGCTCGACACGCTCGACCCGGACAAGTTCCGCGCCATCACCCGCTGGGGCGATCTCGAGCGCGTGCTGGCCGGCATCGAGGCGGCGCGCGCCGCAGGTCTCGCCGTGAAGATCAACGCCGTCGCGCTGAAGAACATGAACGAGGACGAGATCCCCTCGCTGATCGACTGGGCGCACGGCAAGGGCATGGCGTTGACCTTGATCGAGGTGATGCCGATGGGCGAGATCGGCGAGGGCCGCATCGACCAGTATCTGCCGTTGTCGCTGCTGCGCGCGCGTCTGGCGCAGACCTACACCATGACCGACCTCGACGAGACCACCGGCGGCCCGGCCCGCTACGTCCGCGTCGCCGAGACCGGCGGCACGATCGGCTTCATCACGCCGATGACGCATAATTTCTGCGAGAGCTGCAATCGCGTCCGCGTCACCTGCACCGGCACCCTGCACACCTGCCTCGGCCACGAGGACGCCTCCGACCTGCGCAAGCCGCTGCGTGCCTCTGCCAGCGACGAGGAGCTCAGCGCCGCGATCGACCGCGCCATCGGCCTCAAGCCGAAGGGCCACGACTTCATCATCGACCGCCGCCACAACCGTCCGAGCGTCAGCCGGCACATGAGCGTGACGGGCGGGTAGTCGGAGTCCATAACCATCGGGCCCTGCGATCAATCGCAATCGGAGCCGGCCTGTTGGCCGGCCATTCAGCCGACGATCACGCATACCGTATGAGCGGATCGGCCCGAGGCGCAGTCACGACGCGGAGACTGATCATTTATCGGCTTGCGGCACGTCCCCATGCGGCATAGCTTTCAGCTGCAGATCGCGCATTCGAAAGCAATTTGTCGGTTCGGCCTAGCGGGAGACAGCGATGGCAGACCCAGTCGCATGGCACCTGTCCGGTGACTATTTCGAGAATTGCAGCTGCAGCCTGCTGTGTCCGTGCCTCATGTCGGCCGCCCCTCCCCTGACCGCGCAACCGACCGAGGGGTTCTGCAACGTACCATTGCTGTTCCACATCGAAACCGGCCGCTATGGCGATGTCGCGCTCGATGGCCTCAACGCGGCGGTGATGCTGCATGCGCCCGGCGTGATGGCGGATGGAGACTGGTCGATCGCCGCCTATGTCGATCAGCGCGCCGACGATCCGCAGACTGAGGCGATGGCCGCGATCTTCACCGGGGCTGCCGGCGGCCCGATGGCTGCGTTCACGCCGCTGATCAGCACCAATCTCGGCGTGCGCAAGGTCGCCATCAACTTCCGGATCGACGGCAAGACGCGATCCGCCGACATCACCGACATTCTGCACATGTCCGTCGAGCCGCTGCCGACCATGCACCCGAGCGGAGAGATGTGGGTAAACATCGGCCATCCCGTCAGCCCGGACAGGATGGCGCTCGCCGTCGGCGCGGCGGGCAACACCTACAACGATCACGGCATGCGTTGGGACAATTCCGGCAAGAACGGCCTGTACGCGTCGATCAGTTGGTCCAACCAGGCCTAATTCGACGTGGCGCAAGGCCGGCAACCCGCCTTGCAGATGACCGGCAGCGCCCTGGAAGCCGTGCTGCGGCGCGATCGCTGGATCGTCGGCGGCGCGATCGCGATCATGGTCGCCCTGTCGTGGGCCTATGTTCTCTGGCTTGCCAACGACATGGACATGGGCGGCATGGACATGACCGGCTTCCGCATGATCCCGGCCGGCATCGGAATCATGTTGCCGGCCGGCGAGCCGTGGCGCGCGATCGAGTTCGCCTATGTGTTCCTGATGTGGGCGGTGATGATGGTCGGGATGATGGCGCCTTCGGCCGCGCCCATGATCCTGATGTACGCCCGCGTGGGTCGGCAGGGCCGAGCGCAGGGCCAGCCGTTCGCTGCGACCGGCTGGTTTGCGGCCGGCTATCTGCTCGCCTGGAGCGGCTTTTCGCTCGTGGCGACCGGCCTGCAATGGGGTGTGGAGCGGACTGCGCTGCTGGATTCGCGGATGGCGATCGACAACCATCTGCTCGGCGCCATCGTGCTGATCGCGGCAGGCATCTATCAGTGGACGCCGCTGAAGAGCGCCTGCCTTGCCCAATGCCAGTCGCCGCTTCTGTTCCTGATGCGTCACGGCGGCTTTCGCGGCGACCTGCAGGGCTGCGTGCTGCTGGGGCTTCGACACGGCGGCTATTGCGTGGGCTGCTGCTGGGCTCTGATGGCGCTGCTGTTCGTCGGCGGGGTGATGAGCGTGATGTGGATTGCCATTCTGACCCTGCTCGTGCTGTTTGAGAAACTGACTCCGGTCGGACGATGGGTCGCGCGCGCGGCCGGCATTGCTTGCAGTGCCGCGGGCGCCTGGATGCTGGTGTCCCTACCGCAATGACGCGCAACGACGCGATGCAGGTCGTCGCGAGAGTGGCGGCTGCCCCTTGGCATGGGATGCGGGCAACATGGTAAGCAGGCTCCAGCGTGGCGACTCCGTCGCGTGGAATGCCGCAACCGAACTGACGCGAGACGCCCGTGATTCCCTGGAAGCTGATCGACACCGCAGACGTGCCCGGCGGCGGTGAACCGCTGCGGCTGATGCAGCGCGGCAAGGAGTTTTCGATCAAGCTCGGTTCGAACGAGCTGATGAACAGCCGGCTGCACGGATCCGAGGAGGCGCTGGCGACCCTGAGCTGCGCCCGCATCAAGGCCGAGCCGGCTCCGAGGCTGCTGATCGGCGGCCTCGGCATGGGCTTCACCTTGCGGGCGGCACTGACGGTGCTGGGTCCGCAGGCCCGTGTCACCGTCGCCGAGCTGGTGCCGGCGGTGATCGCCTGGGCGCGCGGGCCGATGGCCGAATTGTCCGGCGCAAGCCTTTCCGATCCGCGCGTCGACATCCACGAGGGCGACGTCGTGAAGCTGATCGCCGCAGGGCGCGGCACCTATGATGCGATCCTGCTCGATGTCGACAACGGTCCGCAGGGACTGACGCGGCAATCCAACGACGCGCTGTATGACCCCTCGGGTTTGCGCACCGCCTTCACCGCCCTGCGCCCCGGCGGCGTTCTGGCGGTGTGGTCGTCCCACCCCGACGATCGCTTTGCCCCGCGCCTGCGCAAGGCCGGCTTCGCCGCCGAGGAGATCAACATCCGCGCCACCGGCCGCGGCGGCGGCTCCCGTCACGTGATCTGGATCGCGACGCGGCCGGCGTGATTGCGCCTCGTCGCGCGCGGAGCTCTCTGTCCTGAGAACTTTCTCCACCGGCTGTACTACCAGCGCTGATATTCTCCACGCCCGTTTGGATCAGCGTAGTGACGCGTCGGACCTCGTCCTATGATGCGTCGGCGGCGACGAGGGATGCTCCATTCTCCGGCTTGTAGACCGTAGTGGCCAGGGGCACGCTATGCAATGAGGGCGCGCCCCTGAATGGGAGAATTGCCATGGATGACAGAGCGAAGCGCGCTGCCTTGCAGCACCATTGGGATGCATCGGACGTGAATGATTTCGAAGCCGTGCACGACATCTATCGCGACGATGCCGTGCTGGATTATCCGCAATCGGGCGAACGCATCCAGGGCCGGCGCAACATTCAGGAGAGCCGCTTCGTGCAGCCCAGCAGGAAGCGCTTCGCAGTGCGCCGAATCATCGGGAGCGGCGATCTGTGGGTGACCGAACTGGTCCTGACCTATGATGGCGTGCCGTCTTACGTGGTGAGCGTCATGGAATTCCGGGACGGCGGAGTAGCGCACGAGACCCAATATTTCGGCGATCGCTTCGACCCAGCGCCCTCGCGCGCGCATCTCGTCGAGCGCATCAACTCGGCCTGAAGGGCGACGAACGGCCACGGCAACCGCATTTCGGTGACGGCGGCATTTCGGTAGCAGGACAGTGCATTTCTCGTCCTCGAGTCGCCGCGTCGCTGCAGCGGCGCCCTCCGCATCATCCGGCCACGCCGCCGAAAGCCTCACACCATCTCAGGTTGATTTCTCTCTCCTTCAGTTTACCCTTCCGCTCCTCGGCTCTCAATGTCGAGCGGGGTCCTTTGCATGGCGAGTCCCAAGATCATCATCCTGTCCGACGGGACCGGCAACGCCGCCTCGAGCGTGTGGCGAACCAACGTCTGGCGCATGTTCCAGGCGCTCGACCTGCAGGGCAACGCCCAGGCGGCCAAGTATGACGACGGCGTCGGCACATCGTCGTTCGTTCCGCTCGCCCTGCTCGGCGGCGCGTTCGGCTTCGGCCTCAAGCGCAACATCCTGGATGCCTATAAGTTCGTCTGCCGCAACTACGACCACGCGAACGGCTCGAAGATCTATCTGTTCGGCTTCAGCCGCGGCGCGTTCACCGTGCGGGTGCTCGCCGCGCTGATGCTCGATCAGGGGCTGATCGTTGCCGACACCGAGGCTGAGCTGCACGACGGCGCCGTGAAGGCCTATCGCGCCTATCGCGCCAAGGGGTACCATTCGATCTGGCGGATCGAAGTGCCGCTCCGCTGGATTCGCGATCATGTGCTGGTGCCGGTGATCGACCGCATCATGGGCCGTAAATCTCTCGACCTCATCGAGCGAAAAAGCCTCCCGGCGATCGAGTTCATCGGGCTGTGGGACACCGTCGCAGCCTATGGGCTACCGATCGACGAGATGACGCGGGGCATCTCCAACTGGGTGTGGCCGCTCGAGCTTCCCAATCGCGTGCTCAGTCCGCGGGTGACATGCGCGCGCCACGCGCTCGCGCTCGACGACGAGAGGACGACCTTCCACCCGGTGCTCTGGACCGAGGCGGGCGAGACCAAGCCGCAGGATGCCAGGACGATCGATGACGAGAGGCTGGTGCAGGTCTGGTTCGTCGGCATGCACGCCAATGTCGGCGGCGGCTATCCGGACGATTCCGTCTCCTACGTCCCCCTGACCTGGCTCGTCGGCGAGGCCGTCAAACGGGGCTTGATCTTCAAGACCGAGCCCGAGGCCGATCCGGATGCGATCAAGTCGATCGTCACATCGCAGGACAAGGACGGACGCCTCTACAACTCGCGCTCCGGGCTCGGGTCCTATTATCGATACGGCCCGCGCAAGGTGTCGGAGCTCTGCAACGACCCGGCGGCGGGCGTCCAGGTGTCGATGCCGAAGATTCACGAAAGCGTCTTCGACCGCATCGACAGCGGCTGCAATGCCTATGCGCCCATCGGGCTGCCCGACAACTACATGATCGTCCACTACGACGGCACGCTGACGCCGCTCGGGCCGACCACGTTCGAAACGCCGGCCGGCGCGGCCGCCCGGTTCGCGGCCCAGGAGAAGCTGTGGAATCTGGTGTGGTTCAGGCGCCTCGCCTATTTCGCAACCCTGGCGGCCTCGCTGCACCTCGCGGCCTTCTGGCTGTTCCACGACCTCGATCGCACGCACGAATACGACTCGCGCATCAGGATGGTCTCCGAAGCAGTCAGGCTGATCGAATCGTTCCTGCCGACATCGCTGCACTGGTGGACGGACTGGTACGCCGCCAACCCCGAATGGTTCGCCGGCGGGATCATCATCCTTGTCATGCTGACCGCGCTCGGGACATTCCTCAGCGACCGCATCGGCGACCGGATGCGCGTGATCTGGCGCGAACGGGCATCGCCCCCGATGCCGTCCGGCCCGCTGCATCGGGCCATCTACGCGCTCCGGACCAATCGCGCCTATCAGTTTGCCATCAGGAACGGCAAGCGGCATGTCGGCCCGTTCTTGCTCGCTATCGGCACCGTCTGGCTCGCAGCCACGCTGATCAGCCATTTCCTGTTCAACGCCGCGGATTCGATGGGCGCCTTTTGCCATGGCACCCCTGCCCGCGAGCTCGTCGCGGTCGACAAGGGCATTCCGCAGGATGCCAGGGATTTCTCGACCGATGCGGTTTGCGCTCCCACCGGGTTGAGCGTCCGTCCCGGCTTCTCCTACGAGATCGTCGTCACCATGACCGACCCGTGGGAGGATGCCGGGCGTCCGGTCACCCCCGCCGGCTATCGCACCTCGACGGTCCGGGGCTACGCCCGCTGGACGTTCCGCGCAGGCATCCTGCTGCGCCGCGTTCTCTTCCGTCCCTGGTATCGGCTGATCGCCAGGGTCGGCGAGACCGGCGTCGACGAATATTTCCTCGACCCCGTTCCCGCCCCCAACACGACACCTCAAGCCTACAAAGCGCGCTTCAAGGCCGAGCGCGGCGGTGAGCTGTTCCTCTATGTCAATGACGCGGTGATCGGGCTGCCCTGGGTGTACGATGCATTCTATCCGAACAACGCCGGCAAGGCGAAGGTGACCGTCAGGCTGCTCTGAACCGCCGACGCCACCAGGCGGAGACGAGGTCATGATCGACGGTTCGCCTGCCAACCGCGGCGCGACCGCTTGGGGCAGTGGCAAGCGCGCCACCGCGCGCGTGTCGCTGCGCCCTGACGAGATCTCGCGTCCATCGCCGCCGACACCGCACCGCGTCAATACAGGCTCCGCTTGAACCGCCGGAACTGCGACCATCCGGCCGAGTTGCAAACACGGAGCATCGAACGACGAGGCAGAAAACTCCTCATCAATCCCGCTCCCCTTTTGGCTGTTCTTGAAAAGAGAGGCGACGATGAAAGCAACCCTTCTTCTTGCCGGCGCAGTGATCATCGGATCGGTCGCGCCAGTGCTCGCTGACGAATACTACATCGTGCAGGGACCGAGCCATCGCTGCACCATCACCACCACGCGCCCCGCCGACCGCGAGGTCGTCACGCAAATCGGACCGATGGCGTTCACCAGCCGCGTGGAAGCCGAGGACCGCATCCGCCAGACCAAGGTCTGTGAGGACGAAGGCACGGTCGGCAGCTCGACCAGCACCACCACGGTCATCAAAGAGAAGTAGTCGGCGGCGTCATTGCGATCGGCGCTTGCCGCGACACGGTCGCGCCCATGTCCGTGGGCGCGACTTTCTGTTGTCCACAGATCAGTTTTCGATCGGGGCCACGCCGCCGATAGACGCAGTCGTGGCGGCCACAGAAAACCGGGGTTATCAGTCCCTTCCCGACACCGAACCGCGTCCACCCTGGTTGCGTTCCGCCGCAGCGTTGGGTACCCCAGCGCGGGATCGGATCAGGACATCATGGCCTCGCAATCGCTCAAGCTCGCCATCGGCAGCCTCGTGGTCGGAACGATCGTGCTCGGCCTGAAGTATCTCGCCTATTGGATCACCGGCTCGGTCGCGCTCTACTCCGATGCCGTCGAGAGCATCGTCAACGTCGTCACCGCCGTGGTCGCGCTCGTCGCGGTGCGCATCGCCGCCAAGCCCGCGGATGCCAACCATCCGTTCGGTCACCACAAGGTCGAGTATTTCAGCGCGGTGATCGAGGGCGTCATGATCGTCGTGGCGGCGCTGCTCATCATCCACGAGGCCTACGGGAATTTCTTCGATCCGCGGGCGTTTTCCGCACCCGTCGAGGGGCTCGCGGTGAATGCGCTGGCGAGCGCGATCAATGCGGTCTGGTGCTGGCTGTTGATCACGCGGGGCAAGCGGTTGCGGTCGCCGGCGCTGGTGGCAGACGGCCGGCACCTGCTGACGGACGTCGTGTCCTCGGGCGGCGTCGTGGTCGGCCTCGGCCTCGCGGTGATGTTGCAGCTGCCGATCCTCGATCCGGCACTGGCCGTGCTGGTCGCCGTGAACATCCTGTGGTCGGGATGGCAGGTGCTGAAGGAATCCACCAGCGGGCTGATGGATGAAGCGGTCCCGGACGCCACGCTGGCGCGCATTCGCCTGATCATCAGTCAGCATGCCGGCGGCGCGCTGGAGGCGCATGATGTCCGGACCCGCCATGCCGGCAAGCTGACCTTCATCGAGTTCCACCTCGTGGTGCCTGGCGAGATGTCGGTCAACCAGGCGCACGAAATCTGCGACCGGATCGAGGCAGCCTTGCGCGAGGACGACGAGCACAGCTGGATCACCATCCACGTCGAACCCGAAAACAAGGCCAAGCATTCCGGCGTGGTGGTGCTGTAAGACCGCTGCGCACCGGACGTGGTCCGTCGGCCGCACCCGAGAGTCCCCCGCCCTCACGCTCGGCCCGTTGACCTTCATTCGCCGGCCGGCGATCGCCAGGCCCCGGCGACCCGCGACAGCTGTGGCGCGGCGTCGCCACTCCTGCAACATGTTGCGGCAACGCTCATTTTTGCCCATTTTTCCGATTGACGGCAACACGAGGCGCTGAAATGGTGCCCCCGTTTTTGAGCCTGCCGGGCCGGATAGGCCGTTGCGCCATGTGCTGCGCAGCCAGAACGGGCCATGGGACGTCGCAAGACATTTGGGGGAGGATTGCGTTGCAAGCGTTGCTGAAATTGAGCCGTGGGATCGATGCGTTCACGACCTGGACCGGCAAGCGGCTGGCGTGGCTGATCCTGCTCGCTGTCATCATCTCGACGATCAACGCCATCGTCCGCAAGACGCTCGACACCTCGTCGAATTCCTGGCTTGAGCTGCAATGGGTGCTGTTCTCAGCCGTCTTCCTGCTGTGCTCCCCCTGGACCCTGCTCGACAACGAGCACATCCGCATCGACATCGTCAACGCCATGATGCCCAAATGGCTGCGTGACACCATCGACGTCGTCGGTCACGTGCTCTTCCTCATCCCGCTCTGCATCGTGATGATCATCACCAGCGTGCCCTTCTTTCTGCGCTCCATCGAGATCAACGAGCAATCGAGCAACGCTGGCGGCCTGCCGCAATGGCCGGCGAAGTCCCTCATCATGCTCGGCTTCGCCTTCCTGCTGGCGCAGGGCGTGTCCGAGCTGATCAAGCGCATCGCGGTCATGCGCGGGCTGATCCCGGATCCCCACGCTTCGAAGCCCCACGGCATCGAGGCCGAGGTCGAGCACCTCGTCGAAGCGATCGAGAAGAAGTAAGCGGCGGGCTGGGGGATCATCCAATGGAAGCGTTTCTGATCGCCAATATGGCGCCGATCATGTTCGGGTCGCTGGTCGTGATGCTGCTGCTCGGCTATCCGGCAGCGTTCTCGCTCGGCGCCGTCGGCCTGTTCTACGCCCTCGTCGGCATCGGGCTCGGCGAATTCCGGCCGGACTTCCTGCAGGCGCTACCGGAACGCGTCTACGGCGTGATGAACAACGACACGCTGCTGGCGATTCCGTTCTTCACCTTCATGGGCCTGGTGCTGGAACGATCCGGCATGGCCGAGGATCTGCTCGACACCATCGGACAGCTGTTCGGCACCATCCGCGGCGGCCTCGCTTATGCGGTCGTGTTCGTCGGCGCGCTGCTCGCGGCCACCACCGGCGTGGTCGCCGCCTCGGTGATCTCGATGGGCCTGATCTCTCTGCCGATCATGCTGCGCTACGGCTACGACCGCCGGCTTGCCTCGGGCATCATCGCCGCCTCCGGCACGCTTGCGCAGATCATCCCGCCGTCGCTGGTCCTGATCGTCATGGCCGACCAGCTCGGCAAGTCCGTCGGCGACATGTACGAAGGCGCCTTCATCCCTGGCCTCGTGCTGTCGGCGATCTATGCAGCCTATGCCTTCCTCACCAGCATGATCTTCCCGAAATCGGCCCCCGGCCTGCCGGCCGATGCGATCGGCTTTCGGGAGGACTCAGGCGACCGCGGCCTGAAATCGCTGGGCGTGCTGTTTCTGGCGAGCTGTGTGTTCGGCTGGTTCATGATGCGCGGCTCGGAATATCACGGCGCCGACTTCGTCGTGCTGAGCATGTTCTACGGCATCGTGTTCGCCTTCGCCGTCGCCGTCGTGAACTGGGTGCTGGAGCGCACCACCGGATACCGCTTCCTGTCCCGCATGGCGCAGCAGACCACCTTCGTGATGGTGCCGCCGCTGTTCCTGATCTTCCTGGTGCTCGGTACGATCTTCATCGGGCTCGCGACGCCGACGGAAGGCGGCGCGATGGGCGCCGCCGGCGCGATCATCCTTGGTGCGATCAAGCGGCGACTGAGCTTCGACCTGGTCCGGCAGGCCGTGGAGTCCACCGCCAAGCTGTCGGCCTTCGTGGTCTTCATCCTGGTCGGCGCGCGCGTGTTCTCGCTGACCTTCTACGGCGTCAACGGCCATGTCTGGGTCGAGCACCTGCTGACTTCGCTGCCCGGCGGTCAGGTCGGCTTCCTGATCTTCGTCAACGCCTTCGTGTTCGTGCTGGCGTTCTTCCTCGACTTCTTCGAGCTCGCCTTCATCATCATCCCGCTGCTCGGACCCGCGGCCGAAAAGCTCGGCATCGACCTGATCTGGTTCGGCGTCATCCTCGGCGTCAACATGCAGACCTCGTTCATGCATCCGCCGTTCGGCTTTGCCTTGTTCTATTTGCGATCAGTGGCACCGAAGGAGTCCTATCTCGACCGTGTCACCGGCAAGAGGATGGAGCCGGTGACCACGGGACAGATCTACTGGGGCGCGGTGCCGTTCGTGGTGATCCAGTTGATCATGGTGATGCTGGTGATCCTGTTCCCCTCGATGGTCATGCACTACAAGGGCTCGCTCTCCACCGTTGATCCGAACTCGATCAAGATCGAGATCCCGCAGATCGACGCGCCGCCGCTCGATTTCGGCCCGCCTCAGATCGATGTCGGACCGCCGAAGCAGTGATGGCCGCGACGCGCAATCGCTCCGCCCACGAAAAACCCCGGCGCAACGCGCCGGGGTTTTGTTTTGTCGCTGGCTCCTGACGCGATACGGCGCCGGTCTCAGCTCAGCGGATTGCGCGCCATGAAGGCGTCGTAGCCGATCTCGGCGACCTGGAACCAGGAGTAGCCATTGCCGGCGAAGGCCGACAGCGACTCATAGGTCTTCTTGAAGTCGGGGTTGGTGGCCGCGACCTCGTTGTGCAGCTCGCGGGCAGCCTTCAGGCAGGCCTGCATGATCTCCGGCGAGAACGCATGCAGCTTGGCACCGGCGGCGAGCAGCCGGCGCAGCGCCGCCGGATTGCTCTGGTCGTACTTCGCCATCATCCAGTTGTTGGCATAATGGCCGGCATGCTCGAGGATCTTCTGATAGTTCTTGGGCAGCGCATTCCAACGATCCTGGTTGACGAAGGAAAGCAGTATCGGTCCGCCCTCCCACCAGCCCGGATAGTAGTAGTGGGGCGCGACCTTGACGAAGCCGAGCTTCTCGTCGTCGTAGGGTCCGACCCACTCGGCCGCATCGATCGTGCCCTTCTCCAACGCCGGATAGATGTCGCCGCCGGCGATCTGCTGCGGCACCGCGCCGAGCTTCTGCAGCACGCGGCCGGCAAAGCCCCCGACGCGGAATTTCAGCCCCTTGAGATCGTTGACGCCGGTGAGCTCCTTGCGGAACCAGCCGCCCATCTGGCAACCGGTGTTGCCGGCAAGCAGCGAGACGACATTGTACTTCGCGTAGAACTCGTTGAGGATCTCACGTCCTCCGCCGAGCATGTACCAGGCCTGGTTGATGCGCATGTTCGGCCCGAACGGGACCGACGAGCCGAAGGTGAACGTCGGGTCCTTGCCGAAATAGTAGTACGACGCAGTGTGGCCGATTTCGACGGTGCCGTTCTGCACGGCGTCGAGGACCTGCAGGCCGGGCACGATTTCGCCGGCGGCGAAGGGCTGGATCTGGAATTTGTTGTCGGTGGCCTCACCGACCACCTTGGCCATGATCTCGGCGCCGCCATACAAGGTGTCGAGCGATTTCGGCCAGCTCGTCGGCATGCGCCATTTCAGCTCCGGCATCGATTGTGCGATGGCCGGCGCTGCGATCGCGGCCGCGCCAGCGGCGCCAAGCCCGGTCACCTTGATGAAGTCTCTCCGCTTCATAGTTCTTCCCTCCCTGGGGGTCATTGTGTTCGTTTCCTGAGCAGCCTTCTTTGTGAGGCTTCAGTTCCAGTGTGGATCAAAGTGCGTCGGAGTGCCATTGCGAAACGTTGTCGCAACGCAAAAGCCCGGCCTCTCGCGAGGCCGGGCTGACGTCGATCCGCCGATCTGAAGTTTGCGATCAGCCGCGGGTACGCGAGCGGATCATGAAGCTGTCGTAGGTATACTCGGCAACCTGCCACCACAGATATTCATCCGAGCGGTAGGCCTGCATCGCGTCGATGACCTTCTTGAAGTCGGCGTTCTTGGCCGAGATCTCGCCCCACAGCTCGTTGGTCGCCTTGAGGCAGGCCTCGAGCACCTCGTTGGTGAACGGCCGCAGCTGCGTGCCGCCGGCGACCAGGCGCTTCAGCGCCGCCGGGTTCACCTGGTCGTAGCGCGCGGCCATCCAGGTGTTGGCATTGACCGTCGCGTTGGCGAGGATCGACTGATAGTGCTTCGGCAGCTCGTTCCACTTGTCGAGATTGGCGAAGGCGTGGACGGTCGGACCGCCCTCCCAGAAGCCCGGGTAGTAGTAGTACTTCGCCACCTTCTGGAAGCCGAGCTTCTCGTCGTCATACGGACCGACCCACTCGGCGGCGTCGATGGTGCCCTTCTCGAGCGACGGGTAGATGTCGCCGCCCGCGAGCTGCTGCGGCACGACGCCGAGCTTCTGCAGCACCTGGCCGGCGATGCCACCGATGCGGAACTTCAAGCCCGAAAGGTCGGCGACGGTCTTGATCTCCTTGCGGAACCAGCCGCCCATCTGGGTGCCGGTGTTGCCGCAGGGGAAGCCAATGACGTTGGCGGCCTTCTTGAAGAACTCGTTGGCGAGCTCGTTGCCGCCGCCCTGATATAGCCAGGAGTTCTGCTGCCGGGCGTTCAGGCCGAACGGCACCGAGGCGAAGATCGCGAAGGTCGGGTCCTTGCCGACGTAATAATACGACACCGTATGGCACATCTCGACGGTGTTCTTGGAGGTCGCGTCGAGCGCCTGCAGGCCCGGCACCAGCTCACCAGCCTGGAAGACCTGGATCTGGAACTTGTTGTCGGTCATCTCGGCAACCTGCTTCGCCATATATTCGGCGCCGCCATAGATCGTGTCGAGCGACTTCGGGAAGCTGGAGGTCAACCGCCATTTGATCTCGGGCATCGACTGCGCGATCGCAGGCGAGGCCACCGCTGCCGACGCGGCGGCACCGGCGGCCGAGACCTTCAGAAAATCACGACGCTTCATATTAAGGCATCTCCTTGTTGGGGGCGTTTTCCCGTTGAAAAAGCATTTATCCGCCGATGCGATTGGCCGCACACGGTCGAAGGCGATCCGGGCCGGGCTTTAGCACGGAACCGGTTAAGCGAAAACGCGACGTTGGAATGACAAACGGTCCAATAGTCGCACACGCTTCGCTGCAGTGCATCAAGCAGCGGCGATCGCGTCCTTGAGCTGATCCCGCACCGACGCGGCGATGGCCCGGTAGATCGCGGCATGCGGACCCTTCGGCTCGCTCTCGACCACCGGGTTGCCGGCGTCCGACGTCGAGCGGATGTCCATGTGCAGCGGGATTTCACCAAGGAACGGCACGCCGAGCCGCTCGGCCTCGTGGCGCGCGCCGCCATGGCCGAAGATGTCGGACCGGGTGCCGCATTCCGGGCACTGGAAGTAGCTCATGTTCTCGATGATGCCGAGCACGGGCACGTTGACCTTGCGGAACATCGCAAGCCCGCGGCGGGCGTCGATCAGCGACAGGTCCTGCGGCGTCGACACGATCACGGCGCCCTTCAGCGGCACGTTCTGCGCCAGGGTCAGCTGGGCGTCGCCGGTGCCCGGCGGCATGTCGACGACGAGCACGTCGAGCGTGCCCCACGCGACGTCGCGCAGCATCTGGTTGATCGCCGACATCACCATCGGGCCGCGCCAGATCATCGGGCTGTCCTCGTCGACGAGAAAGCCGATGGACATGATCGACAGGCCGAACCGCGACAGCGGAATCATCTTCTTGTCGTCGGTGAGCTTGGGCTTTTCCTGCAGCCCGGTCAGCCGCGGCACCGACGGGCCGTAGATGTCGGCGTCGAGCAGCCCGACCTTGAGGCCGAGATCGCGCAAGCCCAGCGCGAGATTGATCGCGGTGGTCGACTTGCCGACACCGCCCTTGCCCGAGGCCACCGCGATGACGGCCGCGATACCCGGGATCGCGGCCTGCCGGGACATCGGCGAGTCCGCCGGATGCTGGTGCTGATGCGGACGATGCGCCGCGACCGGCTGCACGCCGCCCTGTCGCGGCGGCGGGGCGGCAGCGCCCGCCTTGCGCTCCGCGGTCAGCGCGATCATCGCCATGGTCACGCCGGGTATGGCGCGCACGGCGGCTTCGGCTTTCGCGCGGGTGTCTTCCCAGGCGCGGGCCTCGCTGGCCTCGACATTGATCGAGAAGAACACCTTGCCGTCATTGGCCGTGATCGGCGACAGCACGCCGGCGTCCGGCAGCGCCACGCCACGTGGCGAGCGGACCCGCTTGAGTGCCTCGATAACCTGCTGCTGCGTCACGCTCACGGCGCGTCTCCTGAAGAAGTTCAGAACGCGCCACATCGTCGCGCCCTATCCTGTTGGCCGGACATGATCTTCCGTCGTCTGCGACGGTACCGCTCCGGCCCTGCGTTGCGCTGCTTCATAAGGCCGACCGGCTCAAAACGCCACCATGGTTCCGATGTCGGAGGCGGTCTCGACCGGCGCATCCTCGGCCCGCTCCTTCGCTGCCTCGTAATTGAGCTCGATCATCACGCCGTTGGGGTCGCGCACGAAGATCTGCCACAGCTCCCCGCCCGGCACCTGCCGCGCCTCGAACGGCATGCCCTTGGCGGCGAGCCGCGCCTTCATGCCGGCGAAGCCGCGGCTGACGAAGGCGACGTGGTGGACGACGCCGGAGTCCGGCTTCTGTGCCTCTGAGGTCGGCGAGATGTCGACGAGGTGCACCACCGGGCGGCCCTCGCTGTACATCCAGGCGCCAGGAAAGGCGAAGTTCGGCCGGGCGCCGTTCTCCAGCCCGAGCACGTCTTCATAGAAGCGGACCGTCTCGGCGAGGTTGCGGGTCCGGATGTTGAAATGATCGAGCACGCCGACGCTGACGCCCATGCGAGACACTCCCCTGGCTGGTTCGTTGGTTGACTGGATTTCGTTGCGCGATGACGGCTTTGCAAGCCGTCATGATGATGCCTCTTTAGCACGCGGCGCCGCTTTCGCATCCGTCACGAAGCCGTTGCCCCCGCCTCTCAAGCCGTTATGGTGCGGCGTCCAGCACCGCCGCGACCCGCGCCGGATGCTGATGTGTTCCTTTCAAGAACAGCCCGGCCCTCTCAAGGCTGTCGGCAGAACCCCAAGGTCAAGGTAGCTCATATGGCTAAAGTCGCTTTCATCGGTCTCGGCGTCATGGGTTTCCCCATGGCAGGACATCTCGTGAAGAAGGGCGGTCACGAGGTCACGGTCTACAACCGTACCGCGGCCAAGGCGAAGGAATGGGCCGACAAGTTCGGCGGCAAGGCAGCCCCCACGCCGAAGCAGGCCGCGGAAGGCCAGGACTTCGTGATGTGCTGCGTCGGCAACGACAACGACCTGCGCGCGGTCACGATCGGCCCGGACGGCGCATTTGCCGGCATGGCGAAGGGCGCGACCTTCGTCGACCACACCACCGCCTCGGCTGAAGTGGCACGTGAGCTCGACGCCGCAGCCACCAAGGCCGGCTTCAAATTCATCGACGCGCCAGTGTCCGGCGGCCAGGCCGGCGCCGAGAACGGCGTGCTGACGGTGATGTGCGGCGGCACCGCCGACGCCTATGCCGGCGCCGAGCCGGTGATCGCGGCCTATGCCCGGATGTGCAAGCTGCTGGGACCGGCCGGCAGCGGCCAGCTGACCAAGATGGTCAACCAGATCTGCATCGCCGGCCTCGTGCAGGGCCTGTCCGAGGGTATCCATTTCGCGAAGAAGTCCGGCCTCGACGTTCCCGCTGTCATCGAGACCATCTCCAAGGGCGCCGCCCAGTCCTGGCAGATGGAGAACCGCTACAAGACCATGAACGACGGCAAATACGACTTTGGTTTTGCGGTGGAATGGATGCGCAAGGACCTGTCGATCTGCCTCAGCGAAGCGCGCCGCAACGGCGCCCATCTGCCGGTGACCGCGCTGGTCGACCAGTTCTATTCCGAGGTCGAGAAGCTCGGCGGCAAGCGCTGGGACACGTCGAGCCTGCTGGCCCGCCTGGAGAAGTGATCCCGCCGCTCTCCGACTGATCGATCTGCCGCTGCGCGTGTGCTGCGGCGGCAGATTTCCGATCCGGGACCTTGGCAGGCCCCGGCTCATCTGCCTTCCCCCATGTATTGCCGCAGACACGCGGCGGGATACGTCCGCCGCGGACGGGCGCCATTGCGCCATCTGCGACTCGCTGATACCCCTTGCAATCGCTAATCGTTCGCATGTGTTGCCCGATCGAGACACCCACTCAGAGAAAGATGGATATGTAATGTTATAACATTAGATATCCATTGGGCTGGGCTAACTCTCGTCGTGGTGATCATGAACGTTGGCTGGGGGCGCAGATGGCCGGAAGCCGGCTGCTGCGATGGGGAGCGGAATGAGCGCGCGCGACGTCTGGGGTCCGATATCGCTTGCGGGGCTGCTGGTGGCAGGCTGGTCGGCGGTGCCGGCGGCTTATGCCCAACAGACCTCCCCTCCGGACGGGAGGCAGGCCGCCGCAGACACCCTGCTGCCGGACGTGACGGTCGATGCGCCGCGGCAGCGCCCGGCGGCCGGCCGCGCGCCCTCCTCGACCCAAGCCGCCCGTCGGACCACACCTCCGGCGTCCCGGCGCATGGCCGCGCCCACGCCCGCAGCAGCGCCGACGCGGCCTTCGTCCAACACGGCGGCCACCACGCCGCTCAACGGCAATGCGACGCCCGCGAGCGGGAGCCGGCTCGGCCTCACCGTACGCGAGCTGCCGGCCTCGATCGAGGTGGTCGGCGCCGAGACGCTGCGTGAGCAGGGCTACCACACGACCGTCGACGCGGTGAAAGGCGCCGCCGGCGTCAGCGCGGGTGATGCCCCGAACGATGTCGGCTTCGCGATGCGCGGCTTCCAGGGCAATCAGGTCAACGTGCTCTACAACGGCATCAACATCGGCCCGACCGGCTTCACCGCGCTGACGATGGAGACGTTCAACCTCGACCGGGTCGAGTTTCTCAAGGGCCCCTCCTCGCTGATCTCGGGCCAGGGCGCGGTCGGCGGCACCGTCAATTTCGTGACCAAGACCCCGCACACCGGCCCGATCGAGAGCGAAGCCTTCGTCGGCTTCGACCAGCGCGGCACGTTCCGCAGCGGCTTCGGCTCGGGCGGCAGCACGACCGTCAAGGGCCTGGACTATCGCTTCGACATCAGCCGGACCAGGGAGGTCGGCTTCATCGACGACACCGAGTTCAAGAATATCCATGTCTCAGGCCAGCTCGACTACCGGCTGTCCGACAGCTTCAAGACCTTCTTTGCCGCCGAGTTCAAGGACTACAAGGCCAAGCCCTATGAGGGCACGCCGCTGGTGCCGGTCACCTTCAGCGGCGCCAACGCGACCAGCGGCATCGTCTCAGGCACCAAGGTGTCGGCCTACAACGGCACCGATCTCGGCGCCGTCACGATCGACGGCCGCACGCTGTCGACCAACTACAACGTGGTCGACGGCCACAAGACGATCAAGGAATCGTGGGTCCGCAGCGGGTTCGAATGGGACCTGAGCAACGACGTCAGGCTGCGGAGCCAAGTCTACAACTACAACGCCAGCCGCGACTGGTACAACAACGAGGTCTCGGCGTTCAACGCGACCACCAACACCGTCGATCGCGAGCGGTTCTTCGTCCACCACAACCACAACATGGTCGGCAACACCACCGACCTCACCTGGAACGCCAACCTGTTCGGTCTGGCCAACCGGCTCGTGACAGCGGTGGAAAGCTCGCATACCGACTTCACGCGGCCTGGCGCGGCGATCTTCCCGGGTGACAGCATTCCGCTGACCGGCTTCGACCGAGGCGTCTACGGCCCGCTCGGAACGCAGTTGCAGACCGCCACCATCGACAGCGTGGCACTCAATCTCGAAGACCGGCTGAAGCTCACCAACAATTTCGCGCTGGTCGGCGGCCTGCGCTACAACCCGTTCTCGCTCGACCGCAACTCGATCGACAAGAACGGCGTCGTGAAGAGCAGCTTCCCCTACTCGAAGAGCTGGCAGCCGGTCACGGGCCGCATCGGCTACACCTGGGAAGTGTTCCCGGGCACCACCTTCTACAGCCAATATGCGACCGCCACCGACATCTCCGCCGACAGCATCTTCCTGCTGAGTCCGACCCAGAACCTCACGCTCTCGGACTCCCGCAGCTATGAGACCGGCGTCAAGCAGCTCGCGTGGAACGGCCGTGCGGAGTGGACCTTCTCCGCCTTCGACATCGAACGCAAAAACGTCTACAGCGCCCAGGCCGGCCAGCAGCTCAACCTGGCCGGCAAGGTGAAATCTCAGGGCATCGAGGTCGCAGCCGCCGTGCGGCCGACACCCGAGAGCAGGCTCTGGGGCAACGTCGCCTATGTCCGCGCCCGCTATGCCGATTATGATCTCGCCGGCGGCGGCTCGTTCTCGGGCAACACGCCGCCCAACATTCCCGCCGTCATCGTCAATGGCGGCGGCTCCTACCGCTTCCTCAATCCCGGCTGGTGGCCGGTCGAGCTTGGTTTCTCCGTGCGCCACGTGGGCGATCGCTGGAGCACCGATGCCAACACGGTGAAACTGCTCGCCTACACCACCGCCGATCTGTTCGCGTTCGTCGACCTGCCGAGGGTGCCGCTGTTCGCCACCGCGACCAGCACGCGGCTCGCCTTCCGCGTCCGCAACGTTGCCGACAAACGTTATGCGGCTTGGAGCGATCCGTTCTATCCCGACCAGATCTTCCTCGGCGCGCCCCGCACCTACGAGGTCGAAGCCTCGTTCAAGTTCTGATGGCCGCATGATCCGGGCGCTGATCCTCACGCACCGCTGGCTGAGCATCCCGCTGGGTCCGCTGTTCGTGCTGTGGTTCGCGACCGGGATCGTGATGCACTACGTGCCGTTCCCGGCGCAGACCGAGAGCGAGCGCTTCGCCGCGCTGCCCGTGCTCGACACCGCCCTGTCGCTGCACGGTCCCGCGGAGGCCCTCGTCGCAGGTGGCATCGATCATCCCGACCGCATCCGGCTGATGCAGCGCGTGGATGGTCCGGTCTATGTCATCTCGGCCGCCGGCCGCAGCGCGGCCATTCGTGCAGACACGCTGGCCGCGGCCGATGTGAGCGCCCCCGACCTCGTGCTGTCGATCGCGCGCACGGCAGCCCGGCGGCGCGGGCTCGAGGCCGATGGCGCCACCATCGCCTCACTGGAGCACTACGACCAATGGACGGTGCCGAACCGTTTCGACGTGCATCGTCCGCTGCACCGGATCGCGCTCAACGATCCCAATGGCACCGAACTCTACGTGTCCTCGATCACCGGCGAGGTCGTGCTCGACACGACACGGTCCGAACGCGCCTGGAACTACGTCGGCAGCGTCGTCCATTGGATCTATCCGACCGTCCTGCGCAAGGACTGGGCGGCCTGGAACGCCGTCGTGTGGTGGCTGTCGCTCGCGGCGGTCATCGCCGCCGTGAGCGGCGCGCTGCTCGGCCCGATGCGGCTGAGATATCGGAAGGCGCGGCTGTGCTCGCGCTACCACGGCTGGCACCTCTGGCATCATTGGGCCGGCCTGATCTGCATGCAGTTCGTGCTGACCTGGATGGTCAGCGGCTGGCTGTCGATGGACCATGGCAGGCTATTTGCGACCGGCCATCTGACGCCGTCCGAGCAAGCCATTCTCGTCGGCGCACCGGATTGGACCGGCCTGGCGACGGCGGCGCTCGCGGCGGTGCATGGCGAGGTCCGCGAGATCGAGTGGTTCGCCTTCGGCGGCCGCCTCTATCAGCGCACCCGGCGCGCGCCGAGCCAGCAGCAGATTTCGGTGCTGGACGGCGCATCAGCACGCATCGTCGGCCGTTTCCTGCAGCCGGCCGACGTCAATGCCGCGGTGTCGCGCCTGCGCGGCGATTGCGGGCGCTCGACCGAAGTCGAGCCGGGCGACGACTATCCGTTCGTCTCCGATGTGCCGGGCGCGCCGGTCCATCGCGTGATCTGCGGCGACACCTGGTATCATGTCGACGCCGCGTCCGGCGCGGTGCTCGAGAAGCTCGATCCGTCCCGACGCGCCTATCGGTGGCTCTATCAGGCGCTGCACACGCTCGACTTTCCGGCCCTGCTCGCCCATGCGGCGCTGCGCACGGTTCTCATCGTCGGCCTCTGCGCGATCGGCCTCGTCTTCAGCATCACGGGCGTGGTGATCGGCTGGCGCCGCCTGCGAATGCAGCTCCGCTGAGCCTCGCCACAATCGTTAATTTAACGCGCGGTTAACGCAAATTTTTCGTTGTCTATAATCCGTCTTAAGGATTTGGGCCCAGTTATAGACAATGCAGAAAGCAGCCCGTACCTCGCGGGCAGGATTTGTGTTGTTTGATGAGTAAACCCGCTGAAAAGCCTGAGGTCGTCGAGCTTCCGGCAGATCCGCCGGCGCTTGCACCAGCAAGCCAGCGCCGGGCCGCGCAGCAGCGGGTGCGCGAGGCGCGCGACCGGTTAACGTCGACGTCGGGAACACGTCCGGCCTTCGATCGCGAGCTGCTGCGCCAATACGCACAGACCCGCATCTCCGCCTCCTACATCGTCGTGCTGCTGGTGGTCGCAACCGGCCTGATGCTCAGCGTCTGGCTGCATACGATCGCGGCTGGCGCATGGACGCTCGGCGTGCTCTGCATTCATGCCGCGATCGTGCGCAACTGCTCGAACTTCCTCGCCGACCAGCCGTCGCTGGCGGCGACGCGGCGCTGGCGCACGCGCTTCGTGCTGCTCGACTTGCTCTACGGCGTTTGCTGGATGGCGATCCTGATCCATCCGGCGCTCGCGGCGGTGTCGGGCACGCTGATGATGTTCCTGATGCTGCTGGTGATCGCGGTCTCGAGCATGCTCGCCGCCAACCTGCCCGTCGCCGCCGTCGCCGTCACCGCACCGATGACGGTCGCCATCACCCTCAGCCTCGCGCTGTCGGGCACGTTCGACAACTACCTGCTCGCCGGGTTCGCCGTCGCCGCCGAAGGCTACTTCGTGCTGCTCGCCCATCAGCTGCATGCGACGACGCTGGCCACGCTCGAAGCGCGCGCCGAGAAGGACGCCTTGATCGGCGAACTCGAGCAGGCCAAGGCGATCTCCGACGAGGCACGCTACCGCGCGGAGGCCGCCAACGTCGCCAAGTCGCGCTTCCTTGCGCAGATGAGCCATGAGCTGCGGACGCCGCTGAACGCCATCCTCGGCTTTTCCGAGGTGATGAAGAGCGAGATCTTCGGCGTCCATGCGGTGCCGGTCTACAAGGAATATTCGGCCGACATCCACAATTCGGGCGTCCACCTGCTCAACCTCATCAACGAGATCCTCGATCTCTCGCGCATCGAGGCCGGCCGCTACGAGCTGAACGAGGAAGCCGTGGCGCTGGTGCACGTGATCGCCGACTGCCACCATTTGCTGAAGCTGCGCGCAACGAGCCGCGGCATCACCATTCACGAGGTGTTCGAGCAGAAGATGCCGCGGCTGTGGGCCGACGAGCGCGCGATCCGCCAGGTCGTGCTCAACCTGCTCTCCAACGCCATCAAGTTCACGCCGCAGGGTGGCGACATCTGGCTGAAGGCTGGCTGGACGGCCTCGGGCGGACAATATCTCAGCGTCAAGGACACCGGCTCGGGCATCCCCGAGAACGAGATTCCGATCGTGCTCGCGTCGTTCGGCCAGGGCTCCAACTCGATCAAGTCGGCCGAACAGGGCGCGGGACTAGGCTTGCCCATCGCCAAGAATCTGATCGAGATGCATGGTGGCACGTTCACGCTGAAATCGAAGGTCCGCATCGGCACCGAGGTGATCGTCACCTTCCCGCCGGAGCGGGTGATGTCGGCGCTCGCTCCGCTGTCGGACGAGGCACCGCCATTGCAGCCGGAGCATGCGATCGCCCCCGCTCAGGAGAAGCGCCGGGTGCGCAAGCCGATCATGAATGCCGGAACGGGACTGTGAGATGATTGCACTTGCACGACAGTGGCAGAACCTTTCAAACTCGCGCCATGAGCCAGGATACGCCCTGCATCGCCGTCTGCATGATCGACCCCAAGACGAAACTCTGCTTCGGCTGCGGACGCACGCTGCCGGAGATCGCCCGCTGGGGCCGCATGTCGACCGACGAGCGGCTGGCGCTGATGGACGGGCTGCCGTCCCGCATGCACGACGCCGGCCTGCCCGCGCTGGCGCGTCGGCGCGACTGAGCGCCTCCGTGCCGACGGGAGGCGCGGCATGAACAAGGTCGTGCTCGTTTTCGTCACCATGGTGCTCACCGCGGGCGCCGTGATCGTCTACAAGGATCCCGAGCAGGCGGCGCTCGCGAGCGACACAGTGTCGGAGGTTCTGCGCAGCCGCGCGCTCAGGGCCAAGGCGAGTCCTCCGACCAACGCGGTCGAGATCGAGCGCACCAGAGGCGGCGAGTTCGCGTTGCGCGCCAAGATCAACGGCGTCACCGCGCCGATGGTGGTCGACACCGGCGCCACATCGGTGGTTCTGACCTACGAGACCGCCAAGGCCGCAGGCCTGCCGCTCGAACTGCTCGCCTACGACGTCGACGTCGAGACCGCTGGCGGCCACACCAAGGCGGCGCGATTGACCTTGGACCGGCTCGCGATCGGCAAACTGGTGGAACGCTCGGTTCCGGCGCTGGTGGTACCGCACGGCCAGATGAAGACCAACTTGCTCGGCATGAGCTTCCTCGACCGGCTGGAGCGCTGGGAAGTGCGCTCCGACCGGCTGATGCTGCACGGCTTTCCCGATCGCAGCTGAGGGGCTGAGCCTCGTGGCAGCCTGCAATCCGGTCGCGCGACAGGCCGTTGTCGAACTGCCGCCGCTGGCCTGAGCCGCTCAGGCCAGCGCAGCAACCGCAGGGCGCTCCTCGACCATCGCGACCGCCTCGCGCAGCACCTCGATGCCGGCGCCCGGCTTGACGCCGCGCTCGGCGAGATGGCGGCGGAACGCGCGTGCGCCGGGCACCGCGTGATAGGCGCCGACGAGATGCCGCGTGATCGCGTGCAGCCGCGTGCCCTGCCCGAGCTGGCGCGCGATGTACGGCTCGAACGCCGCCAATGCGCCCTTCATGGTTCGATGCGGCGCGACGTCGCCGAACAGGACGGGATCGACATCGAGCAGCCGCCACGGCTCCTGATAGGCCGCTCGCCCGAGCATCACGCCATCGACATGCGCGAGATGACCTTGCGCAGCTTCGATGCTGCCGATGCCACCATTGATGATGACGGGCACGTGCGGCAGCCTCGCCTTCAGCCGGTACACCCTGTCGTAGTCGAGCGGCGGGACGTCACGGTTCTCCTTCGGCGACAAGCCGTCCAGCCACGCCTTGCGCGCGTGCACGATCAGCGCGTCTGCGCCGCTGTCGACGACCGCGTCCGCCAGCATATCGAGTGCGATTTCCGGATCCTGATCGTCGATGCCGATGCGGCACTTCACCGTGACGGGAATGCGAACGGCGTGCTTCATCGCGGCGACGCAGGCGGCGACGAGCGCAGGCTCGGCCATCAAACAGGCCCCGAAGCGGCCGTCCTTCACCCGGTCCGACGGGCAGCCGACATTGAGATTGATCTCATCGTAGCCGAACTCCTCGCCGATCTTGGCTGACGTCGCGAGATCGCCGGGATCGGAGCCGCCGAGCTGCAGCGCCACCGGATGCTCGCTTCGATCGAAGCCGAGCAGCCGCTGGCGGTCGCCATGTATCACGGCACCGGTCGTGACCATCTCGGTATAGAGCAGCGCCCGGCGCGACAGCAGCCGATGGAACACCCGGCAATGCCGATCGGTCCAATCCATCATCGGCGCGACGGAGAAGCGCCAAGACGTTGATTCCACTGTTTTATTCGAGACATCAGCCATTAGAAGTGTACCAGAGCCACCCGATCACCGCGCATTTACACTGGTTTCCACCGATTTCGACCCGTTTTTCGTGCGCAGCACAACAATGCCAGATCGGAGAGGATCGATGGTTTCCCGAATTCAACCACAACGTTCCGCAGATCGCGGCTGCGTCTGGTCATCGCTCCCTGACGGGTCTCATGCGATACAACCATCTGCGCCGAGCCGCGTGCTCCCACAGCTTCTGTCAAACCACCGTCACGAAACACGAACACAAGGAAACGATCTCGACCTTGGCGGCCCATGCAGCCGAGCTTGATCCCGCGCCCGGAGCAGTATCCCGCACGGCGCGCTGCATCCGAAGACCGATCACGGGAATTGCAGGTACCAGATCTTGACCGAGGCACGCCACGCAGACCCGCGCGACAATGATCTGGTCGCGGAGAAGCAAGGCGTCCGGTCTTCCGGCGTCGATCTCGTCGCCCGCCAGAGCATGGCTCGGCTGAGAACGCTGAAGCTGCTGATTGCAGCATCCGGCCTCGCCGGGCTGGGCTATGAGATCGTCTGGACGCGCCAGCTCGCCCTCGCCCTGGGCACGGAGATGATGGCCGTGCTCGGCGCCATCGCAGGATTTTTTGCCGGGCTGGCGGTGGGCGCCTTCATCCTCGATGGCCGGATCCGCCGCGCCGCCAATCCGCACCGGGTGTATGCCGTCCTCGAAACGGTCATCGGCCTGTGGGGGCTGTGTGCGGTCTGGCTGCTTCCCGCGTGCGCGCGCGCCCTCGCGCCGCTGCTCGGCACGGCGCCTTCCCCCGTCTTGTTGTGGAGCGCGAGCTTCCTGCTGCCGACGCTGGTGCTGTTGCCGGCGACGGTGGCGATGGGCGGGACGCTGACCGCGCTGGAACGCATGACGTCCGCGGCGCATGGCACGCGGCCCGTCAGCGCCGGCGTCTACGCCGCGAACACCGCCGGCGCCGTCGCCGGCACGCTGCTGTCCACCTTCGTGCTGATCCCCGCGCTCGGATTGTCGGCGACGCTGCTTTGCCTGGCAGCCGTCAACGCGGCCTGCGCGCTCGCAGCGCTTCGCCTCGGCCGAGCCCCGCAGGTCGACGCTCGCGCGCGCGACGATCGCAGGCGTGCTGTCGCCGGCCTCCGCCTGACAGGAACCCTGTTCGTCACCGGCCTGCTCGGCATCGCGTTCGAAGTCCTGGTCGTGCGCCTGGCCGCACAGATGATGCAGGACACGGTCTACAGCTTCGCCTGTCTGCTGGCGGCCTACCTGCTGGGCACCGCGATGGGCGGCATGATCTGGCAGCGCGTCGGGCCGAGGGTTGCGCTCGGCAGAACCGCGTTGATCAGCGGCACCGCGCTCGTCTGCCTCGGCACGGCGCTCGTGACGCCCTTGCTGGGCGGCCTCGCTGACAGCGCTGCAAGCCTCGGCGTCGTCGGCGAGCTCGGCATTGCGCTGGCGCTGTTCCTGTTGCCTGCGATGGCGATGGGCGCCTTGTTCGGCCAGCTCATGCAGGATGTCCGCAACGTCAGGGGATCGGTCGGCTGGGCCGTCGGCATCAACAGCCTCGGCGCAGCCATTGCGCCGCTGGTCGCGGCACAGCTGCTGATTCCCGCTTTCGGCACTTGGAGAGCATTGGTCCTCGTTGCCGTCGGATATCTTCTGCTGCTGCAGCCCCGACGCGCTGCGCTGCGCTGGGCGGCGGCGCCCGCTCTGCTTGCACTCGCGCTGTTGTGGCTTCCCGCCCCGCTGCTCATCAGGGTCCCGCCGGGCGGCAAGCTTCTGGCCGTGCGCGAGGGACCGATGGCGACCGCGAGCGTCGTCGACGACGCCTCAGGAGCACGCTATCTCGAGGTGAACGGCCACTTCCGCATGGGCGGCACCAGTTCGGTCCGATCCGATTTCCGCCAAGCCATGCTGCCGTTGCTCTTGCATCCAGCGCCGCGCAAGGCCCTCTTCCTCGGTGTCGGCACCGGCGCGACCGTGCTCGGCGCAGCGCAGATGCCGGATCTCGACGTGCGCGCGGTCGAACTCTCTTCCGAAGTCGTCGCGCTGCTGCCCTGGTTCGACAACCCCGCGGCCGAGAAGGAAAGGCCGCCGATCTCCGTTGCCGATGCCCGGCGCTTCGTCATCGCCGATGACGGACGCTACGACGTGATCGTGGCCGACCTGTTCCACCCGGCGCTCGATGGCAGCGGCGCGCTGTACACGGTCGAACATTTCGCGGCCGTCAAGCGGCGACTGGCGGCCGAGGGCGTGTTCTGCCAGTGGCTGCCGCTCTATCAGCTCGATGCGCCGTCGCTGCGTGCGATCATCAGGAGCTTTCTCGCAGTCTTTCCACAAGGGTCCGCCTGGCTGAACCATTACAGCGTGCGCACGCCGATGCTGGCTCTGATCGGATCAGGCACCCCGAGCCCGATCGACCCCGAACTCGTCGCCGCACGGTTCTCCGACCGGAAGCTTCACCCGATCATTCAACCGCTCGGCTTCGATCAGCCGATCGACCTTCTGGGCCAGTATGTCGCCGGCGCGAAAGCGCTCACGAGCTTCGCCGGTCCGGGACCGCGCAACACCGACGATTTCCCATTCGTCACGTTCGACGCGCGCAGCAACGTCCACGCTCTCTCGGCGGCCCCATGGCAATTGCTGCTGACGGTCCTGAGCCAGACAAAGACCGACGCGGCCGATTTGCTGGAAGACTCGAAACGCGGAATGTGGGAGCAACGACTCGGCGCCTATTGGCGGGCCCGCAACCAATTCATCCAGGTCGGCGCGGCGCTGACCGGCGAACCACGCGGGCCGGCGCTCATCGCAGCCGCCGCGCCCGGTCTCCTCGATTCCATTCGCGCCAGCGCCGAGTTCGAGCCGGCCTATGCGCCGCTGATGAGCATGGCAAAAGCGCTGCTTGCATCGGATCGCGCGGCTGCTGAACGCCTGCTTCGGGCAATCGACTCCGCCGCGCCGTCGCGACGCGAAGCGCGCGACCTGCTGTCGCGCGAGTTCGAACGATAGAGCGTCAGGACGCGAAGCTGACGCGGTAGCCCCAGCAATCCAGATGATCAGGAATCGCGTTGAAAGCGATCGTGATACGTTGGTCGCCCTGATTGCGCGGCACCTCGTGGTAGAGATAGCTTGGGAACAGCACGAGATCGCCGGGCTCCGCCTCCGGCAGCACGTATTTGCCGGCATTGAACGGGCCGACCGCGGCGCTGCGCGTATGATGGCGGAACGAGAAGTCGCTGCCGCCGGGCGGCCGCACGAACACGGTGCGGCTGCCGGGGTGAGACGGCGTCAGATAGAAGATGCCGGAGATGAAGCTGTTGGCGTGGGCGTGCAGGGTCTGGTTGCCGCCGGTCTCCAGCATGTTCGTCCACATCTCCTTGACCGTCCAGCGCAGCTTCTCGCCGAACAGCAGCTCGCCGAAATCGATCAGCTTGGGCACGGCGAGCTCGGCGATGGTCTGAAACAGATTATTGGCGCGGGGATCGGCGACCTCGGTGTGGAACAGTTGTCCGGATCGCAGGTTGTTCTCGATCTTCGAATTGCGGATGGCTGCCACCGCCGCGTCCTTGAGCTCGGCGCTCAAGAGCCCAGGCGAACGCAACAACGGTATCGGAAAAAGAGCTTCGATCTGGTCCATGTCTCAAGGCCTTGCACGCGCCGCAACGGGACCGACAATTTGCCGACTTGCATGACAGCCGGATGACGAGAGTGGAGACGCGGTGCGCGCCCGTCAGCGCGTCGGCATTTCGTCGGCACTGAGAATGTTGAGCCGCTCGCCGGGCCTCAGGCTGTGGGGCCGGTCGCGCACTTCCAGCACGGCCCTCTCGGCCTTCTCGACACAATCATCGAACTCGCCATTGCCGGCCTCGACCAGCGCCTGCTGAATGTCCCGCTCGGCGAAATAACGCGACACGTCGTCCGCCGGCAGGGTCGCCGCCTGTGCGCGGGCCTCCGCCACTGCGGCGTCGCAGACCTCCTGCGTCGGCTCCTCGTCATGCGCCGATGCGACTGCGATCGTGAGGACTAGAACGGCGAGACTCACGGCGGACAGACGCGACATCACCTCGACGAACCCCAGGGAAAAGCAGGTTTCAAAGACGAAGCGCCGGTTCGCAAACTGGCGCTCGGAGTGAGCAGGATCCGACGGGACGATATGTCCCGCCGGATTGGTGCCGATCAATCAGTCGCGGTTGAACGCCCAGCGACCCCAGTGGCCCCAGTGACCCCAGTGGTCCCAATCGTGCCAGTGGTGATGCTCGTGAGCCAGCTTGCGGGCCAGCTCCTGATTCTTTTCGACCAGCAGCTTGGGCGTGCTGTAGGTTCGGACGAAGATCGGGTTCGCGTAGAACCAGACGTTCGACCAGGCCTGCACGTCGTTGGTCACCTTCTTGACGCCGCCGACCGTGCCGAGGTGCGAGGGACATGCCGGATCTGTGCAACTGACGGTGGCGTTGTTGGCATCGAGCAGCGGATTGCCGGCGCTGTCGGACACGTTCGGAGTCGCCGGCGGGATGTTGGTGCCGCGGGCGCGGATGTAGAACGGTGTCTGGCCGGCGATGAAGGTGGTCGTGAAGCTGAGGCGGGTCGAACCGTCGCGCAGCTTGTGGCTCCGCATCTTAGTCGCCTGGATCTGCTTCGCGATCTTGGCCGACGGGTTGTAGACGATGGCCGCACCATCGACACCCTTGGCATTGGCCACCGCATAGCCAGGGGCGCCCGGCGCGATCGGACCGGTGATGTCGCCGGTAATCAGATCGACGTGGTCGAGATAGGGCTTGTTCAACGGCTGCTTGATGCCGACCGGCAGCAGCAGCGGGTTGTTGAAGCCGTACGGGCTGTTGTTGGAGGCCGGAACGGTCATCTCCATCTCGAGCGTGACCTTCTCGCCCGGGCGCACGACGAGCGTCTCGCCCATCGTCTTCCAGTCGTCGTCCCACTCACCCTTCGCACGGAACTCCATGTCGGAGCCGATGATGTCGGCGTTGACCGAGTAGGAATTACCCGAGCGCATGCCGTCGATGATCGACTGCTGGGAGAAGCGCCGCTCGTTCGGCACGTACAGCCTGGTGTACTCGCCGGGGATGAAGTCCGCCGTCGTGCCGGGATCGCGCGCGCCATAGACGCCGCGGCTGTGCCAGTCCGAACTCTGGAACAGGAAGAAGTTGCGGCCTTCGCCGAGCAGACCGTCCCACAGCCCGCCGACCTTGGCGGTGTAGACGCCCTGCATGCCGTAGGTGCCGCCGCCGACTGCGCCCGAGCCATAGGAGCCCGAGCCGCCGTTCACGCCGCCCTCGGCCATATGACCCGGGGCTTCGATGCCGAACGCGACCGTCGGGCCGGCGTTGTTGAAGTCACGGAAGTGCTCGATGTTGTAGCCGGCCGAGCCGTTCGGATTGAACGGTCCCTGCCGCTCGGTATGGGTCGGCACAGCATAGGATTGCAGCGGGTGGTTCGCCTGCAGCCAGGCGATGCCGGCGACGGCCTTCTGGTGACCGGCCGTGCCGGAATTGTTGACATTGTCCTTGCCGGCCCAGACCGGGTTGTTGCTGGCATCGACCGGACCGATGGCGTCGGTGTCGGCGCGGTCGAAGCGATATTCGAACTCGGCCATCTTGTCGGCATTGCCGTAACCGCGCGGGCTCTGGCCGGCGATCACGGCGACGTCGCCATGCTCGTGACCGGGCAGGATCCACTCCAGGCCCTCGACCAGCACCTTGTTGTAGGTCGCGGTGCGATTGACGATGGTTGGGTACTCGATCTCTTTGATCGACTGCCAGCGCCACATCTTGGCGCCGGTATCGGTGCCGTTCGGCGTGCCCTTCAGACTGGTGATCGTAATGCCGTCGATGGTCTTCCCGAGCGTCTGGCTCCAATACGTCGTCGTATTGTCGCCCGGGATGTTGGCGCTCGCATCGCTGAAGCGGCAATCGCGGTTGCCCGAACCGCCGTGGTTGCCGAGCGTGAACCAGTCGAGATCGAAATTGTTGCCGCCAGCCGCCGCGGTGCCTTTGCCGACCGAGCGGTCGATCGCATAGCCGGCAGCAACCGAACCGTCGGTGCAGGTGTTGTGGTTGTGCATGTCGCCCGCGACATACGGATTGTTCTTGGTCGTTTCCCCCCAACGCTCCCCAGCGTCGGCGCTCTGTGACAGGGCCAGCGAGACCGAGGCCGCTGTCAGCAGGATTGTCTTGGTAGATGGAACCATTATCGTCGCCCCTAAAGAATTCGATCGATCTCCAAACCGAGATGACAACGCGACCGATGCGCCGTCGTCATTCGCGGCGCGACCAAACCAAAACTCGGAGACAGTTTGTTGAAGGATTTATTTTTGCTGGCGTCCTCCCCACGAACATCGCGGTCCGCCGTCGTTGCGAAATTTTTGTGACACTGACGTTTGCCCGGTGACAACGGCAAGTGTGCCGTTGCATATACGCGCCGCGCAACGAGCGCGGTCCGAGTTGTAAAGAACGTATGTCAGCCCCTGCCATGTCGAATGCGGCGCAGACCTTCGAGAGCGCCTCTGCACGCTCCAATCAGCAAGATGGCAACAGCTCTTCCCCTGCGCGATCATCATCCGTGACCGCCCTGCGCGGGCTCAGCAGGGAGCCACTCCTGCACTTCCTCGTTCTCGGTGGCCTGATCTTCGCGGCCGATGCCATCATCCACCCGCCGGCGAAGGACGAGAAGGTCATCACCGTGACCAAGGCCCTGCGCCAGTCCTTCATCGACACGTTCGACGAGGACAAGCAGCGGACCCCGAGCGAGGCCGAGCTGCAGAAGATGGTCGAGGCCTGGGTCGCCAGCGAAATCCTCTATCGGGAAGGCAAGACGCTCGGCGTCGACCGCGGCGACGAGATGATCCGCGACCGTGTCGCGTTCAAGCTGCAATATCTGATCTTCGATCAGGTGCGCGTGCCACAGCCGAGCGAGGAGCAGTTGCGCGCCTGGTTCGCCGACAATCATGCCCGGTTCGACGAGCCCGAGCGTGTCAGCTTCTTCATGACGCCACCCAGCGACGAGGCGACGGCGCGGCGCTATCTGGACGACATTCGCGAGCAGCGCGAATCCGAGGAGCTGCGCGATCAGACGCGCGCGATTCTCGACCGACCGGTGCCGAGCCTGGCCGCCGGCTTCGGCGACGGCTTCAACGACGGCCTGCTCAAGGCGCCCCTCCAGGAATGGACCCTGCTGCAGTCGAAGGACGGGTGGCACGTGGTTCGTCTCGACGCCCGGAAGCCGGGCGCTCCGGCGAAGCTCGAGGACATCCGCGCCGAGGCGGCCAAGATCTGGCACACCGAAGAGACACGGAAACGGGCCTGGGAGGCGGTGAGCCGGCTCAAGGCCAACTACACGATCAGGTACGAGCCGTGACCGGCGCGCGCGCCCTGATCGCCATCGTGCTCGCGCTCGCAGCGCTGCTGCCCGGGCGGCCGGCGGCTGCGCATCAGGCGACGATCGCCGTGCTCGAGTTTCGCGAGATGCGCCCCGGCGCGTATATCGGGCGATGGACGACCTTGCCGAAGGATGGCGTCAACCGCATCGATCTCAAGATGCCCCCGCATTGCTACCTGCGCCTGCCGGAGCTCAATTGCGGCGACAAGGGCCTCGTCGGGCAGATGACGATCGCCAATCTCGGCGAGGACATGTCGGCCGCCATCATCCGCGTGACGTCGCTCGCTGGAGAGACGCGCAGCTACACGATCTCTGCGGCCAATCCGGTCGTGACCGTGCTGGGCACCGATGCGCCGACGCTCGACACCTGGCTCGAGCTCGCCAAGACATACGTCAATCTCGGCATTGACCACATCCTGCTCGGCGCCGATCATCTGCTGTTCGTGCTCGGGCTGATCTGGATCGTCCAAGGCGGCTGGCGCCTGCTCAAGACGATCACGGCTTTCACGATCGGCCATAGCGCCTCGCTGGCCGCAACGGCGTTCGGATGGATCGGTGTCGCCGAAGGGCCGCTCAACGCCTGCATCGCGCTCAGCATCGTGTTTGTCGGCGTCGAGATCGTCAAACAGCAGCGCGGCGAGATCGGGCTGACCGCCCGCTACCCATGGGCCGTCGCTTTCAGCTTCGGTCTGGTGCACGGCATCGGCTTCGCCAGTGCGCTCGCAGGCCTCGGGCTCGAACGACGGATCCTGCCTGCGGCATTGCTCTTCTTCAATGTCGGCGTCGAGATCGGACAGGTCCTGTTCGTGCTGCTGGTGCTGGCGCTGATCTGGGCACATCGCCGCCTCGGCGCGGCGCTGCCGCGCTGGGGCGCCGAGCTGCCGGCCTATGCAATCGGCTCGGTATCGATGTTCTGGTTCCTGGGCCGCCTGGTGCGGGTTCTGGCGGCCGCATGATGACGAATGGGACGAACATGATCGCGCGCAAACTCCTGCACGCCGTGTTGGGTGCGGCGCTGCTCTCGCTGCTGACAGCGAATCCGAGCCTTGCCCACGAGCAGACGGGCGTCGGCGGCGGGCTGGCCAGCGGCCTGCTGCATCCCTTGACGGGGCTGGATCATCTGGTCGCGATGGTTGCAGTCGGCATCTGGGGCGCGCAGCTCGGCGGCGCGGCGATCTGGATCCTGCCGGTCGTCTTCCCGCTGGTGATGGCGTTCGGGGCCATCCTGGGAATCCTCAAGGTCGGATTGCCCGTCCCGGAGCTCATCATCGCGCTGTCGGCGCTGGTGCTCGGGCTCGCGGTCGCGATCCGCATCCGTGTCCCGTTTGCAGTTGCGGCCATCATCGTTGCGATCTTCGCCATCTTTCACGGCCACGCGCACGGCGTCGAGCTTCCGACGGCGGCAAATCCCCTGGCCTATGGCTGCGGCTTCGTGGTCGCGACCGGTCTTCTCCACGCCTGCGGCATCACCATCGGCGCGCTCGCGCGCTGGCCCGGCGGCGAGCGCATCATCCAAGGCGTCGGAGCAGCCATCGCCGCGCTCGGCGGCTACTTCCTGGTCGCGAGCCTCGGAGTCGCGGCATGAGCACGTACCGCCGGACCGCCCTGCTCGCATCGGCGCTGCTGCTGACGCAAGCGCAGCTCGCTGATGCCCATATCGTGTCGGCCCGGCTCGGCGACTTCTACGCCGGCGCCCTGCACCCGCTGCTCGCGCTGCAGGACGTCGTGGTCTGGGTCGCCCTCGGGTTGCTGGCCGGCTCGCTCGGTACGGCGAGCGGACGCTGGCTCGTCGTGGTGTTCCCGCTCGGCTTGTGCACGGGGCTTGCACTCGCCGCCGGCTCTGGCGCAACGGCGGTGTCTCCACTCGGCGATGCCGCGACCATTCTGATTCTCGGGCTGCTGCTGGCGGCGGCCTTGCGCATTCCCGTGGTCCTGCTGAGCGTGATTGCATTCGTGCTCGGCGTGATGCGCGGCGCCGCCAATGCCGGCGAGCTCGTGCCGCAGACCGACCGCCTCCTCTACGCCGCCGGTCTCGCCAGTGCGGGCTACGTCACCATCACCCTCGTGATGGCGCTGGCGGTCACCTTCAGGCGTCCCGAGACCGAGCCGGCATCGAGCTGGCGCGGGATCGCGGTGCGCGCAGTCGGTGGCTGGGTCGCCGCAATCGGCCTGATGATGGCGGGACTATCGCTCGCAGCCTGAGCTGGCCTATGCTCGGGCGATCCGACCCCGCGAATTCCAGGGCTGCGTGACCGACGCCATCAACATCGTTACGATCGTCGTGCTGCTCCTGACCTGCGCCGGACTGATCTGGACAGATCTGCGCAGCGGGCTGCTGCCGGACTGGATGAATGCACTGGTCGCCGCCAGCGGCTTCGCAAGACTGGCGACGCTTGTCGATCTCCCCGAGGCACTGTGGAATTGCGCCGCAGCCCTCGCCCTCGGCTCGGCGCTGCTGCTGCTGCGGCTGCTCTACGCAATGGCCCGCGGCCGCCAAGGATTGGGCCTCGGCGACGTCAAGTTTCTGATGGCTGCGACGCTTTGGGCCGGCCTGCCAAATATGCCGATCCTGCTGCTCATCGCCGCGACGACGGCACTCGCCGCAGCGCTCGTCCTCTTCATCATGGGCCGCCGGCTGACAGGCCAAACGGCGCTGCCGTTCGGCCCGTTCCTCGTCCTCGGCCTGCTTGCCGTACTCGCTCTGCAGGCCACCGGGAGCGAATTGCTCGTGACCTTCTGAATGCGGTAAGCAGTGACCTCAACGCGCCCGCCGCGCCATCCGCTCGCGTCCGCCCGGCGGCGCAGGCGGGGTCATCGGTCCCGCCTGCACGTCGCCGCTGCCGGCTGTGCCGAGCTGCGGCATTTGCAGCGTGACGGTCTCCGGCGCCTTCAGCAGCGAGGCCTCACGCGGTCGCAGCGACTGCAGCACCCATCCCTCATGCGAGGCGCCGACCCGCAAGCGCAGCGACGCCTGCGACGAGGCATCGACGAAGATGCCGAAGCTCTCCTCGTCGCCGATCACCGTGCCGACGAGCTGCAGGTTTGGTCGTTCCGGCTCTTGCTGCGGCGGAGGCGGCGGCGCTCGCATGACCATGACGGGTGCGGCAACCGGTGGCGGCCGGCGCGAGGCCGAGAAGATCGGACGGTCGCGCGTCGCCGAGAGAGCACTGATCGGAACATCCCACAGCGGGTTGGCACTCCTGCGCCCCGGGACTTGCGCGCTGGGCGCCTCGGAAACGGCCGGTGGGTCGGAGGCGCCGGGCGCGGCCTGCGCGGGCGCAGCGGGCTCGAGACCATCCGCCGTCTCACCCCAGGCACGGCCGAGCGAAGCTGCAAGCACGCATACGGTCGCAACGGTGACGAGACCTGAACCGACGAACGATCGCATCACATTTTTCCCTGCCATTGGCCCGACACGGTGACCAGCACCGTCAGCCGCCCCACACCGCCGGCCGCGGCCGCCAGCGGTTGCTGCACGTGCAGCTGATCGACGAAGAGAAACGGCAATCCCGCTTCGAGATCATAGAGCAACTGCTGCAGCGCCGGCTGTTCGAGCTCGCAGCTGGCGACGACGCTGATCAGGTTCTCGTTGCCGCGCGCCGCCGGTAGCTCGACCTGGGTCGACAGCACGCTGCCGCCGGCCTTGCTGATCGCCTCCGTGAGGCGCTGCACCAGCGCCGCGCCCGCGATGGTGACCGTTCGTCCCTCGACGAACACCGATCCGCCCGGAGCCGTCGCGCTGTCCGAGGAGGAACTGCTGGCCGGCCGTTTGCGTCCCGAAAACTGCGCCAGTTGCGCGTTGGTGTCATTGAGCTGGTCGCGCTTGGCGACGAGATCGGCGACCGCTGCAGCACCAAGCCAGAGCAGCGCGACGATGGTCGTCGCATAGAGGATCGCAGAAGCGGCCGGCGAGTTCACGAAGATCCGGCGCAGCGATGTCGACCAGTTCATGCCCGGTCCCCGAAATAGGCGTTGATGCGCGCCTCGATATGGAAACGCTCGCCCGCTTCCCCGGCGGTGCGCGTCGTCGGCGCATAGAAGGTGGCGCGGCTGAACTGCGGCGACTGCTCGATCAGCCGGATCAGCGCGGGGGCGTCCTGGGTCAGGCCGGAGATCTGCAGCCGATCGTTCTCGACATGCATCTCGACGACATACGTCCCGTCGGGCAGAATCTTCGACAGCGTGTCGAGCACGATGACGCTGGCGGGACTGGTCTGCTTGCGCTTGGCGAGCAGCCCGTCGGCGGCGGTGGCGCCCATCGCGGGCCGCAGCGCCGCGCGCAGCCGCGTGACCTGCGCCTGCGCATCTTCGAGCTCGCCATCGAGATATCCGCCGATCAATGTCGTCGCGATCAGCAGCACGGCCGTGGTCGCAGCAACCGACAGCCAGCCGAGCTTGAGCACGCGCCCGAGATCGCGCCCGCCGGCAAGCGACGAGCGCAGCGACGTCTTGAAGATCTGGATCTGGCCGCCATCGGCTGAGCCGACATCGGCGGTGATGACGAGCCTGGCGGCGCCGACCTCATCGGCCAAGTCACGCAAGGGCTGGACCAGAGCACGCGGCGTCGCCGCGAGCGTCAGCGCGATCCGATCCCCGGCTGCGCGCGGGGCGCTGCAACCGTAGAGGACCTGATCGAGATTCCACGGCGTCAACCTGCCGATCTGAGTCCGGATCATGCCATCGAGAAACGGCTCGGCCTGCCTCGGAAAGTCGAGCGGGCGGACCAGGACGCTCTCGGCGGCCAGATGGATTTCCAGCGCGGCGCCGCGCAACGTTCGCAGCCACTCCGGCGAGAGCCCGGCCTGCGCAGCGCCGGCCGCCGGATTCACCCTTGCCGGCGCCGGCATCGGCTTCACCTTCGCCTTCGGTTGCGCCTGAATCGTCAAGACGACGCTTTCTGTTCGGTCATGGCGGACCAGGACCTGCGGACGTCTGAGCAGCCGATCGGCCACGGCTTCGATCGCCGTCGCGACGCTCGCCGTCCACACCGTCAGTCCGCGCTCGATCGCTTCGGTCAGCTTCATGGCATTCTCCGCGCCTGAAGCGCTCCCCTCGGTTGCGGCCCCTCGTCCTGGCGCGCCAGCAGCCGATAAGGCTCCTCGCCTTCGCCGGGAACGATCACCGCCGTCGCCGCATGACGAAGCCCGCCCGCCGGACTGACGACGATGCGCAGCCGATAGGCCTTGCTCTTGCCCTTGGCGGCCTCCTTCGCAACAGGACCGAGCGTCTGGGCCAGCGTATCGGCATCCTGTGACAGCGACGCCCTTGCGTTGAGGAAATCCTTCAAGATCAGCGGCGTCATTCCCGGCAACGCTGCAACGACCTCCGGCGCAGCGATCGTCGGATCGATTCCGGGAGAGCCGTTGAAGACGGTCACCAGCGGAAGGACCCGATCGACGAGCGATGCGGGAATGCCGAGGACGAGCGACAGCTCGCCGACATGCGCGAACGGCGCCAGGCGCGGGACACGCTTGAGACCGGCCGCCGCATAGCGCGCCTCCTCCGCCTGGGCCCTGGCTGCATCGGACGGCTTGGAGCGCCACGCGACCACCCGCTCAGCATGATCCTTGGCAGCATCCCGGTCGACGCCCAGCGTGACGAAGAGGTTTTCGAGCATGTCCTTCGAGGCCGTGTTGAGATCGATCCGCGCCGCTTCGTTGACGAACGAGACTGCGATGTCGTTGCCTGCAAGGGCCAGGCGGAAACCGCCCTGCCGCGGCCGCTCCTCATCCTTGGACAGCAGCAGACGATAGGCCGACAGTTCGATGGCCGCCGAGATCAGCGCATCGGCCTCGACCGCCTCGTCTTCGAGCCGCAGCAACCGCGCCGAGCTGCCCAGCTGCTGCGAGACGACCACGACGAGGGCCGCCAGCGCCGCGAGCATCCACAGCGCAGCGATCAGGATGAAGCCATCCTGCGCGCCGCGCCTGTCGGCAGAGCCATAGCTGAAGAAGCGAACGGGCATCAGTCGACCGGCTCGCTCTTGTTCGGTTGGGCCGGCTCGGCCACGGCTGGCTGGTTCGCGGTGCCGCCCGCTCCCGTATCGGCAAAACCGCCCCCCGGCGCATCGACCTGAATACGGACTGCGCTGACGAGTACGGCCGCGCCGCCACGGCTGTCGTCGTAGATCGTCATGCGGACGGCGGACGGCAGCTTGGTCGCATCGCGCCATTCCGTCGTCCAGGCCATCGTCCTGTCGGCATACGCGAACGACATCCGGAACGGCGCCGACAGCAGCACCACGGGATCGACGAATTTGAAATGCTCGGTCACGGGCTGGCCGACCGACACGGGCTCGAACGCGGCACGCGATCGCCGCAGAGCGCGCTCGCCCCTGCTCCCTTCCTCGCCGATGCGCACGACATCGAGGCCATGTCCCGCATTCGGACCAAACTCGGCGCGCACGAACACCGCCGAGACCTCGTCGCCCACGAACAGCGGTCCCTTCTGCTCGCGATTGGCCGAAACAAACTGCACGGCAACGAAATCATCGCCGACCCGCCGCAGCGCGGCGGCCACCATCTCGGCGCGCTGCACGCGATCCAATCCGCGCTTCCATGCCGGCAGCCATTGCGACGTCACCGCAGCCAGCGCCGACAACACGATCCCGGCAATCGCGAGCGCGCCCAGCGCCTCGATCAGCGCAAAGCCCTGCTGTTTCGGTCGATCGGGTGGGACGCGCATCAGCGCGCTCCTCGCGCGAGGCGAACCGTCTGCACATCGGCGACGGCGCCCGAGCCGGTCTTCACACGCAAGGTCACTGCCTCCGGAATCCACCCGGTCTGCCCGGCCGGCTCATTCCAATCGCCACCGAGCGGCCTGACCTGCAGCACCACCGACCCGGAGCCGGAGCGCTGATCGATGCTGCCCGGCTGCAGCCGGCCGCGATCAGCCAGCACCGTTGCCAATGCCAGCCTCATGTCGGTGACCAGTGTGACATGCTGCTCGAGCTTGCGAACACTGGCCGCGTTGCGCGACACCACGGCGCCGATGGCGATGATCGACACGCTGACGATCGCGAGCGCGACGAGCACCTCGATCAGCGTGAAGCCTGCGTCACTCCGGTCGCCTATATCAACCATTGGCAAGCGCGCGCGAGACAATGTCGATCCTCCCCGTCAGCCAGTTCACCCTGATCTCCAGGCTCAGATCGGCGCGCGACAAGGTAATCGCGCCGCCGCAGGACAGGCCGTCAGGAAAGAAGCTGATCGTCGCCAGCACCGGCCGATGCTGGCAGCTGCGCGGCAACGTCGCCAGGAACGCGACGTCGTCGGGCAGCTTCAACGCAGCCGCGCCGCTGCCGGAGCGGATCAAGCGGCGCGACGTGTCGATCTCAGTGTCGACGCGCGTACCCGTCCGCATCGATGAGGCACGATCCGACTTCAACAGCGTCGCCGCCTGCAGCGCATAGGCCTGCAGCCGCGGTCGCGACGTCTGCCGCGGCAGATAAGGCAGCGCGACCGACGCCAGCAGCGCGACGATCGCGAGCACGCAGACCATCTCGAGCAGCGTGAAACCGCGCTGGCCGTCGTCACTCACTGCGCGCGCTCGTCTGCGTCGGCGTTCCCAGGACGATGTCCGCCGCCGTTCCGCTGCCGCCCTCCTGGCCATCGGCACCGTAGGACAGGATGTCATACGGGCCGTGGTCGCCCGGCGCGCGGTAGACATAGGCCGTATTCCACGGATCCTTCGGCACGGCACCGCCCTTGAGATAGGGGCCGTTCCAGGCGCTCAATCCGGCCGGCCGTTGCGCCAGCGCCGCGAGACCTTCCGAGGTCGAGGGGTAGCGGCCGGCATCGAGATAGAACAGATCGAGCGCCGCCGAGAAGCTCTGCAGTTGGATCCGCGCTGCCTTGGTCTTGGATTCGCTGAGATAGTTCAGCACGCGCGGACCGATCAGCCCCATGATCAGTCCGATGATCGTGATCACGACCAGCATCTCGACCAGCGTGAAGCCGCGCTCCTGTTCGCACCCGGCCCTCGTGGCCGGCTCGATCTGCGTATCTGATCTCATGTCGTTCTCCTTGATGTCGGTCAGCCGACCAGTTGCGTCACCGAAAGCAGGGCCGTCATGATCGAGACGATCAGGCCACCGACGACCACGCTGATCAGCAGAATGGCGGCGGGACCGACGATGCCGACGACACGGTCGAGTCCCCGCTGCAGCTTGGCTTCGTAGAATTCGGCGATCCGGGTCGACAGCGTCGGCAACTGGCCGGTCTCCTCGCCGAGCCGCAGCATGCGCAGCGCCATCGGCGGCAGCATGTTGTCGGCCGACAGCGCCTGGGACAGCTTGCCACCGTGACGGACGCGATCCGCCGCCGCCGACCATGGCGCGCGCGACGACGTCACCGCCATCACGTCAACGAGGATGCGCAGGGCCGCGCTCAGATTGACGCCGCAGCCGAGCAGCAGGCCGAGATTGCGACAGAACAGGCTGGTCCGATAGAACAGCAGGAGGCTGCCGATGCCGGGCGTCACCGCCAGCACACTGGTCAGGCCGGCGCGAACCGCGGGCTGACGCAACAGCCACCAGCCTGCCGCAAGCAGCGCCGCACAGCCGAACGTGATCGCAACTGCATTGGCGCGCAGCAGATCCGACATCGTCATGAAGAAGCCGAGCGCGGTATCGGCACGGCCGCCGAAGTCGCGCAGCACGGCGGAGAAGTTCGGCAGCACGGCCACGAGAAAGAACAGCATCACGCCGATCGCCGCGAGGAAGACGAAGGCGGGGTATTGCATCGCGTCGGTCAGTTTGCGTCGCGTCGCCTCGGAACGCTCGCGTTCGCCGGCCAGCGCAGTCAGCACGTGGTCGAGCGTTCCCGACGCTTCGCCGACGCGCATCAGCGCGACATACATCGGCGAGAACAGCCGCGGCTGGGCAGCCGCCGCGTCCGCGAAGCTTTCGCCGGCCATGATCGCCGCGCGCAGCCGCGCCACCACGGGACGGAGGCGGCCGATGTCGGAGTCGCCGGACAGCAGGTCGAGCGCGTCGTCGAGCCGCGCGCCGGCCTTGAGCAGCAGGGCCAGGTCGCGCGTGAAAGTGGTCACTTCAGCCGCGGACGGAGCGCCGAACGAGAGCCCGGACGCAGCCCCCGTCCGCTCCTTCTCCTCCACGGTTTCGATCGGCAGCAGTTGCAGATAGGAGATGCGCCGCTCGACCTCGCCGCGCGACGGCGCGACGAGGGAGCCGACGACGATCTCACCGGACTGCGTCAGGGCGCGATAGCGGTAGCTCGGCACGATCCACCTCACCGCGCCACGAGGACACGAAGCAGCTCGGAGGCCGAGGTGACGCCGGCGCGGCACTTGGCGACGCCGTCGTCAAGCATCGTCGTCATGCCTTCCCGGATCGCCAGCCGATCGATCGTGAGACCGTCGGCACTGTCAGCGATCAGCTCGCGCAGGCTGCTTGTCAGCTCGAGCAGCTCGAATACGCCGACCCGGCCGCGATAGCCGCTCTGGCCGCATCGCTCGCATCCCGTCGGATACCAAGTGATGTCGCCGGGCACGAGGCCGAGATGACCGAAGCGCGGGTCATCGCGACACGCCTCGTCATCGAGCGGCTTCGGCGTCTTGCAGTGATCGCAGAGCTGGCGCACCAACCGCTGCGCGATCACCGCGCGCAGGGTCGACCGCAACAAGAAGCCTTCGACGCCGAGGTCGAGCAGGCGCGGCACCGCCGCCGCGGCGGTTTCCGTGTGCAGCGTCGTCAGCACCAAATGGCCGGTCAGCGCAGCATGGACGGCGACATGCGCCGTCTCGCTGTCTCGGATTTCGCCGACCATGATGACGTCGGGGTCCTGGCGCACGAAGGAGCGCAGCGCGCTCGCAAATGTCAGCCCGATCGCCGGCTTGATCTGCGACTGATTGATGCCGGGGATCTCATATTCCACCGGATCCTCGACAGTGAGGATCTTGCGCTCCGGCGTGTTGAGCATGGACAGAATCGTCGCCAGGGTCGTGGTCTTGCCGCTGCCGGTGGGCCCCGTGATCACGATCATGCCGTGCGGCAGCGTGATCAGGCGCCGGAGTGCAGCGTCGTCGCGGGTCGCGAGGCCGAGGCGGCTCGCAACCAGCTGCGAGCGATCCTTCGGCAGGATGCGCAGCACCGCCGATTCCCCGTGCTGGGTCGGCATGACCGCGACGCGGACGTCGATCTCAGCCCGGCCGGCGCGAATCCGCGCCGCGCCGTCCTGCGGCAGGCGCCGCTCGGCGATGTTCAGACCGGCGACGATCTTGATGCGCGAGATCACTGCCTGCGGCAGCACGCCTGAGGGCGCTGCGATCGGACGCAACAGGCCGTCGACACGCAACCTGACCACGAGGCCGGTCGAGAACGGCTCGATGTGGATGTCGCTGGCGCGCATCTCCACCGCCTTCTCGATCAGATCGTTCACCGCGCGGACGACCGGCGCGCCGCTGGCGAGATCGCGCAGACTTTCGATGTCGTCGTCACGGATCTCCTGTGCCGGCGAGATCTCGGCGTCGTCGGAATCGCCAAGCCGCTGGTCGAGGACGACGGCGATATCCTCATGCGAGGCGACCTTGAAGAGAGTCTGCGGGCCGAGCACCAGTTCGGCGGCCCGGCGCACGGCCTGATCGGTCGGATCGGCCATCGCGAACACGGCGGCGCCGTCAGAATCTTTGTATGGATAGCCGAGCACCTCGCGGAGGAAGCGGTCCGAGAACTCGCTCACCGCGGGCAGTGCCGCCATCAGTTCGCGCAGCGCGACGCGCTGCAGTCCGGTGAAGCCGGCGACCTCCTCCGCGAAAACGTCGGCGGTCAGGCCGAACCTGTCCCAGAGCGCGATCTGCGTTTCGCCCGCAGCTCCGCCTTCGCCCGCCGCCTGGGGATGGCGCTCGCGAAGATAGGCATGAAATTGGGTCGACAGTGTACCGCTCATGGCGTGATCCGGGTGGCGCCCGTGCCGGCCCCAACGTCTCGGCACGCCGCTACTGGTGACCCACGTTATTGATCGCGAACATGACGGCTGTACGAATGCCGGAGGCGCCGACATTTCCGACACACATGCGGCGCAAAGGTCGGGCGGCAGCCGCCAATTATACATAAGTGTCATATTGGACCGCTATGCAGGCTGCGCGGTCTAAACGAGGCGCAGCTGCGTTTCGGCCGGTCAACACGAGTAGATCGGTAAGTCCATGTTTCGTATCGGCAATCGAAGCCAGTCCGCTGCGGTTGTCAGACCTGCCTCGCTGCTGGCGATTGCGGTGCTGCTCGCCTCCTGCAACATGGCAACGCTCAATTCCCAGGCCAGCGCGCCGGCCGATGTCGACGTCATCGACAAGGTGCGCTCGCTCGATATCCTGCCGCGCGACAGTGGACCGGTCGCATCGATCCAGGGACGCCCCGAGGTCGAGCGCGCGAGCGCGCGGACATATCAGGGGACCACGGTTCAGGAGGTCGCCGAGGTCAGGCCGCTTCCGGCGGCCGATGGCAAGGGCTATGACCTCAATTTCGAGAACACGCCGATCGCGGTGGTTGCGAAGGTCGTGATCGGCGACATCCTCGGCGCGGGCTACTCGATCGATCCCCGCGTGCAGGGCAGCGTCAGCCTGGTGTCGGCGCGGCCGGTGCCGAAATCCGACATCCTGTTCGTGCTGGAGAGCGCGCTGCGCCTGTCCGGCGTCGTGCTGGTCCGCGAAGGCGGCGGCTACAAGCTGACCCCGCTCGGCGACGCCATCGGCGCCGGACGCGTCGACGGCGAGGCCGGCCGCGCCGAGCCCGGCTACGGCGTCTCCGTCGTGCCGCTGCAATATGTCGGTGCGCAGACGATCCTCAAGCTGATGGACAGCTTCGCGACCCGCGCCGGCAGCGTGCGCGCCGACACTACCCGGAACTTGCTTCTGATCCAGGGCACAGGAGCCGAGCGACGCTCCGCGATCGAAACGGTGATGAGCTTCGACGTCGACTGGATGCGCGGCCAGTCCGTCGGCATCTTCCCGGTCAGCAATTCGGCGCCAGAGCCTTTGATGGCGGAGCTGGAGAAGATCATGGACTCCGGTGAGAACGGATTGAGCCAGAATCTCGTCAAGCTGCAGGTCGTCAATCGCCTCAACGCGATCATGGTCGTGACGCGCAAGCCAGCGCTGCTGCAGAGCGCGGCAACCTGGATCCGCCGGCTCGATCAGGCCGACTCCGGGCGCACCAGCGTCCACGTCTACCGGGTCCGCTACGGCGACGCGCGCCAGCTCGCCAAGGTGCTCACCGACATGTTCGGCGGCGCCGGCTCGTCCTCCACCGACGGCGCCGACGGCCAGACCGCGCCGGGGTCCGACGGCACGACGACATCGGTCGCCGATCGGCTCTCCTTCAACACAAATGCAGCGGGATCATCGGGTTCGAGCGCCAATCCGACGAGCCGGTCCCAAGCCGGTGGTCTCTCGAGCATGTCATCTTCGAGCACATCGTCCTCCAGCAGTACGCCGTCCTCGACCGGGCTGGAGCCACGCAGCAGTGGTGCTGGCGGAGGCCAGGCCATCATGCCGAATGTCCGGATCACCCCGGACACGGTGAACAACTCGCTGCTCATCTATGCCGACCGCGAGAACTACCGCATCATCTCCAGCACGCTGCAGCAGCTCGACCAGCCGGTGCTGCAGGTCGGGATCGACGCCACGATTGCCGAAGTGACGCTCACCAACGAGCTGTCCTACGGCGTGCAGGCCTATCTTTCGAGCAAGGTGCTCGGCCTCGGGACCGACAAAGGATCGATCACCAATACGCAAGCCACGTCGGTCGCCACAGCGACGACATCCGCGGCGACGACGGCCTTGATCAACCGCGCTCTGCCCGGCTTCAACTTCCTGATCGGACACGACGCCTCGCCCAACATGATCCTCGACGCACTCCATACCGTCACCAGCGTCAAGGTGCTCTCCAATCCCTCGCTGGTCGTGATCAACAACCAGACCGCCACCCTGCAGGTCGGCGACGTCGTGCCGGTCTCGACCGGCAGCGCCACCGTGCTGTCATCGAGCAACACGGTGGTCAACACCATCGACTATCGCAACACCGGCATCATCTTGCGCGTCGTGCCGCGGATCGCCGCCAACGGCAACGTCCGGCTCGAGATCGAGCAGGAGATCAGCAACGTCGCCGCGCAGACGGCGGCGAGTCTCACGCCGACGGTGTCGCAGCGCAAGGTCAAGAGCGCCGTCTCGGTCGCCAACGGCCAGACGGTGCTGCTGGCCGGCCTGATCAGCGAGCAGCAGAACGGCAGTCGCAACGGCATTCCCGGCTTCGACGAGATCCCGGTGCTTGGCGATGCGTTCTCGCATCAGGGCAAGAAGGGCACGCGAACCGAACTGATCATCTTCATCCGGCCACAGATCATTCGCGACGGCAGCGATGCCCATCAGGTGGCCGAAGAACTCCGTTCCAAGCTCCGCGGATCGGTTGGAGCGAGCATTACGGATGATTTGCGTGTCCGCACCACCCGTTGACCCCAGCCAAGTGATCCGGCCGACGATGGGGCGCCTCACCATCGCCTGCACCGCAGCCATCCTGCTGCTCGGAGCACTCGCCTCGCCCGTTCGCGCCGATTCGGTCAGCACCGCACGCATCGCCTATGCGCGCGGCGACTTCGTCCGCGCCGTGCGCGTGCTGACCCCGCCTGCCCTGCGCGGCGATCCACGCGCTCAGGCGATGCTCGGCTTCATGTATGAAAACGGCTTTGGAACCCCGCAGGCCTACGAGGTCGCGAGCGATCTCTATTGTCAGGCCGCCGCAGCCGGCAATCCGTTCGGCCAAGCGATGCTCGGCCTGATGTACGACAAGGGTCATGGCGTTCCACAGGACGTCGTGCTCGCCTACAAATGGCTGAACCTTGCTGCCGGACATGCCAAGTCGACCCAGCGCAGCTACTTCCTGCGGCTTCGCAACGCCGTCGCATCCAAGATGTCGGCCAGCCAGATCGCGCAAGGCCAAGCCCTCGCGCTGAGCTGGGTGCCCGGCCAGCTCTGACCAGTATCACCGGTCCATAGCCCGGCGAGCGCTGGCTCCCGACAGCAATGGAGTCAAGCCCCCGGCGGCACACGCACTGCCAAGCTGGCGCTGTGACGTGCGTGTCCAGTATCCGCGCTGCTCCGCGCATTTCACAAAACCGAAGCAAGACCGACACCACGTTGCAATTTGTTGCCGCGATAGATCGTCGCAGGCAAGCGGCCATCAGCATGCGCGCCACCACCCTCCTCCGTCCGGAGATCTCATGACCAGAACAGTCACTCGGTCCAAGGCGCTCGCCCTTGCGACCACCGCCGTTTTCACGGCGACCAGCGTCGCACCAGCCTTCGCCGGGGCGGCGACCAGCACCCCGATCGAGCACGTCATCATCATCGTCGGCGAGAACCACACCTTCGACAATCTGTTCGGCACCTACAAGCCGAAGGCGGGTCAGACGATCGACAATCTGCTCAGCAAGGGAATCGTCAACGAAGACGGCACGCCGGGCCGGCATTTCAAGAAAGCGGAGCAACGGATCGGCCGCGACGAGGTTCGCTACACTGCCGAGACCGCGTCCACCGGCGCCTATGCGACACTTCCGCAGCCCTACACCACCTACGGGATCGGCCTGCCGCAGAACGTCCTCGACACCCGCTTCCCGGCCAATCTTCCCAACGGCCCGTACCAGATTTCGAAATACGTCTCCTATGCCGCCTACACCGGAGATCCGGTGCACCGCTTCTTCCAGATGTGGCAGGACATCGACGGCGGCAAGCACGACAAATTCGTGTGGGTCGAGCAGACCATCGGCACCGGCTCGAACGGTCAGCCCTATCCGGCCGGCGGGTTCAACCCGATGGAAGGCGCCATCTCGATGGGCTTCTACAATATGAACCCGTTCACCGACGCCGCCGGCAAGGCCCAGCCCGGTGACGCAGCGTTCTTCAAGCAGCTCGCCGACGAGTATGCGATCAGCGACAACTATCATCAGGCGATCATGGGCGGCACCGGAGCCAACTTCCAGGCGCTCGTGACCGGCCACGCCGCGTTCTTCACCAATCCCGAGACGCTGAACGGCGCCCCCGCCGTGCCCTACGCCAACCAGATCGAGAACCCGGATCCGGTTCCCGGCACCAACAACTACTACAAGCAGGACGGTTACAGCGGCGGCTCCTACGTCAATTGCTCGGACCCCAGCGCGCCCGGCGTCGCCGCCGTCAACGAGCAGCTTTTCAAGAACGGCGTCTATAGCAACAACTGCGCGCCGAACCACTATTATCTCGTCAACAACTACAGCATGTTCTGGAACCAGACCAGCGCCAAGCCGAATGCCCTCGGCTCGGACAAGTTCGTGCTGCCGCCGCAGAGCGCGCCGACCATCGCCGACGTGATGACCGCAAAAGGCGTGTCCTGGAAATACTACAGCGCCGACCGCGGTGACGATGCCACCACCTTCGCCAAGAGCGTCGACGGCGTGCCGCTGCTGTTCCACTCCTATTGCGGCATCTGCGACCCGCTCACCGGCTTCAACAACATCATGAAGAACCCCGCCGAGGAAGCCAAGCTGCAGAACTACGGCGCCTTCGTGAAGGACGTGCAGAACAACACGCTGCCCGCAGTGTCATTCGTGCGTCCGTTCGAGGCGCTCGCCGGGCATCCCGCCGATTCGACCACCGACCTCTACGAAAAATTCCTCGAGGCCCTGATCAATCGCGTCAAGGCCAACCCGCAGCTCTGGGCCAAGACCGCGATCTTCATCACGACGGACGAGGGCGGTGGCTACTATGACTCCGGCTATGTCCAGCCGGTGGACTTCCTCGGCGACGGCACCCGCATTCCCTTCATCCTGGTCTCGCCGCTGGCCAAGAAGGGTCATGTCGACCACACCTATTACGATCACGTCTCGCTGCTGAAATTCATCGAGCGCAACTGGCGGCTGCCCACGATCTCCGCCGTCAGCCGCGACCGACTCCCCAATCCGATCCATGACCGGGACGACAACCGCTATGTGCCGAAGAACCGTCCTGCGATCGGCGACCTGATGAATCTGTTCGCCTTCGGCGATAACGATGGCGATCACGATCACGACGGCGGCTGGCATCATCACGACCACGGTGAGCACGGATACGGCGACGACCGCTGATCGACCGGGAGTCTGCCGCTGTCAAGAACAGCCCGCCGCACACGTTGCGGCGGGCCATCTGCGCATTGTGCGCGGCGACGAGATTGATCGTGCACCGATTTGCAACATCGTGACGCCGTCAGCGGATTGTCAGCCGATCGTCACGCCCCCGTTATCGAGCCTCCGCATCGTCCCGCCGCCGCTTGAACGAAGCGGCGCGTTGCAACCGAGGTCTTGGGGGATCTTGCAGAATGTCACTTCGATCATCGTTCAAATCTGCCTTTCATGAATTGCTCACATTGTCCGTCACGGCGTCTTTGCTGGCGTTGTCCGCTGCCGCGCCGAGCCTTGCGCACGACCATGGCTTCGACGACGATGACGACAGCTACGCCATCGGCCTGTGGGGCGACCTGCCCTACTCCACGCTGCAGGCCACCGTCGGCGTCCCCAACCTGATCGCCGACATGAACGCCCATCGGCTGAAATTCACGGCGCACGATGGCGACCTGAAGCAGGGCTCCAATTCCGCCTGCGACGCCGGCCTCTACGCCCAGGCGCTCGCCTACTTCAACAGCCTCGAGGCGCCCGCGATGTTCACCCCGGGCGACAATGACTGGGTCGATTGCGATCGCCCCTCGAATGGCGGCTTCAACTCGCGCGACCGGCTCGATTACGAGCGCAAGGTGTTCTTCTCGACGTCGTTTTCGCTCGGCCAGCGCAAGCTGCGCCAGGAGGTGCAGACCGATCCGCTGTGTCTGAGCGCCAACGGCACCAAGGTCGGCTGCGTCGAGAATCGCCGCTGGACCGTTGGCCGGGTCACCTACGCGACCCTCAACATCCAGGGATCCTGCAACAATCTCTGCGACACAAATCCCGATCCGGACGAATACAACGCGCGCAACGCGGCCGTGATTCTGTGGATGCAACAGACCTTCGCGGAAGCCAAGAGGCGCAACTCCGCCGCGGTGATGTTCATCACCCAGGGCAACCCGGGCTGGGACCAGGCCGATCCGACGCGCGCGCCGCTGCGCGATCCCAGGACGCTCGCCGAAGCCGACGGGCAGCCCGATGGCTTCGTCAGCTTTCTGACCGCCTTGCGCACCGAAGTCGAGGCGTTCCGCAAGCCGGTCGCCTACGTCCACGGCGATTCCCATTACTTCCGGATCGACCAGCCCTTCCTCAACAGTGCCGGCCAGCGGCTTGAGAACTTCGTTCGCGTCGAAACGTTCGGCGACAATCAGGGCAACGGCAACAACGACGTGCGCTGGCTCAAGGTGACCGTCGATCCGCGCAGTCGCGACGTGTTCTCCTTCCAGCCCGTCACGGTGCCAGCGAACCGCACCGCCGTGCCGGCGCCGACCCGCAACTGAGCCTCATGATGATCGGGTCATCCAGCTTGGCTGGGCGACCCTTGTCTTTCGCCTCTTTCGCGGAGTTCTGGAGTCGGACTCAACCGAGCGACCGCAGCCAGGCCAGCCGGGCGATCGCCTGCGACGCCAGCCGCTGCATCAGATCGAGCCGGTCCGGTTCGGTCGCTCGCTCCGCATGCTCCAGATACGCGTCCGCGAGCGCCTCCGCCAGCACGGCCGCATCGGCTTGCGCGAGCCCAGCCGGCAGGCGCAACAGGTCCGCAACCTCCGATGCCATTGCCGCGGCTTCCTGCGCAAGCTCGCGCACGCGATCCGCCGGGCGGCCAGCGGCGCGCACAGCCATCGCGTCGAGCAACTCGGCGAGTCGACGCTCCAGCCGGCCGGCGTCGATCGTGCCGGCGTCCGACGCCACCGACGCCGCGCGCCTGGCGTCGGTCTCAAGATGATAGGCACGGCGCCGCTCCTTGCGCAGCGTCGCGACATGACCGAGTTCCTCTCGCGCCATCGCCTCGGACGCCCTCTTGACCTCGGGATCATCGGCAAATGCCGCAAGATAGGACCAGAACGCAAAGGCCCGCTCCTCGTTGCGCACCGCCATCGACAGCGCGCGGTACGGCGTCATCAGCCGCGAGTCCTGGATTTCGCGTGCCACGCCGGGCTCAAAGGTCTCCGGTGGTTGCCAGCGCACCAGCGACGCATCGGGGGCACGCCCCGTTCGCGCTTGCGACCATTGCGCGACACTGTCGACATGCTCGCGCTCGGCCGCGGCCAGCCTCGCGAAGACAGCGGCCAGATCGAGCCGGCCTTGACGCTGCATCTCTCCGGACAGCTCGTCGTAGCGATCGGCCGCCTCCTGCTCCATCGCATTGGCGAGCGCGAACAGCTCGTCGATCGAATGCAGGTTCCCGGCCGGTTCCGACTTGAGCGAGAGCGTGCGTGTCAACAACATATGATGGTCCGCCTGATTGTCCTGGCTTGTTTGATCCAGCGCAACGTCCGTCGGATTGCGACCCACTAGACAACCGGCACGATAAGGAGTCAATTTAACCCGACTCTATTTGCTCAGGGATTGTCAATGGCGACGATCCTTCCTTCCCCGAAACAGTCCTGACTGGAATACGGCCCCTTCGCGGGCCGTCCGTTCCGCTTGAGGTGATCATGGTTGCGAGTGATGTCGCCACCAATCGGTGGCGCATGCCTGCTATCCTGGTAGCAATCCTCATCGGGTTCTGCGCGATCGCGGCCCCGCGCGCAGCACATGCGGCCGGCGATCTCGCAACCTACCTCTCGAAGATCACGCCGGGTGAGCTGTTCCCGGATGCGGATCGTTTCGGCGAGCCGCAAGGCGAGCCGCCGATCATGCCGGTGTATCGCGGCGATCAGCTCAAGGGTTACGTCTATCTCAACTCCGATTTCGCCAATTCCGTCGGCTATTCGGGCAAGCCGATCCACATCCTCGTCGGCATCGATCCCAAGGGCGTCATCACCGGGCTGAAGCTGGTCGATCACAAAGAGCCCATCGTGCTGATCGGCATTCCCCAGCCACGCATCGTTGCCGCACTCAACGGCCTGCTCGGCAAGGACATGATGCCGATTGCGCAAGGCGCGGAACATGCGCCGCAGGCCGACATCGTCTCAGGTGCCACGGTCACCGTGCTGGTGATGCACGACAGCATCGTGCGCGCCGCCACGCGCCTGATCCGCAGCGGCCGCATCGGCGCCGGCTCAGCGGCGACCGCCGCCGCAGCGCAGCCCGGCGTGACCAAGACGGTCGATCCCGACAAGAGCGAGATCCGCGACTGGAGCAGTCTGCTCGGCGACGGCTCGGTGCGGCGCCTGCATCTCAGCATCGGCGACGTCAACGACGCGTTCGCCAAGTCGGGCAATGCGGCGGCCGCGCAGAATCCGGAGCCCGGCGATGCCGGCGACACCTTCATCGATCTCTATGTGGCCATGGCCAGCGTGCCCACGATCGGCCGCAGCCTGCTCGGCGACGAGGGCTATCAGCGACTCAAGCAGCGATTGCAGCCCGGACAGCAGGCGATCGTCGTCGCCGGCGACGGCGTCTACTCGTTCAAGGGCTCCGCTTATGTCCGAGGCGGCATCTTCGACCGTATCGAGGTGCTGCAGGAGGGCGGAAGCACACGGTTCCGCGACAAGAACCACATGCGACTCGGTGCGCTGACCGCCGCCGGCGCCCCTGCCCTGCGCGAGATCGGACTGTTCATCACGCCGCCCGAATTCACGCTCGACCCGACCGAGCCATGGCAGCTCCAGCTCCTGGTGCAACGAAGCACAGGCAGCCACGACAAGGCGTTCCTGACATTCGATGTCGACTACACGGTGCCCGACGCCTACTTGAAGCAGCAGACGCGCCCCGCTGTGTCGGCAGCGAAGGCGACGTCCGCGCGTCCCGCCCCGACCACGGCGCAACCGGTCGCCGACGACACCGAGGAGCCGTTATGGATGCGCATCTGGCGCTCGCAGACGGTCTCCATCGGCATCACCGCGCTGGCGCTGGCCGCGCTCACAGGGATCTTCTTCTTCCAGAACGTTCTGGTGCGCCGTCCCCGGCTCTACACCTGGGTGCGCCGCGCCTATCTGCTGTTCGTGCTGGTCTGGCTCGGCTGGTACGCCAACGCCCAGCTCTCGGTCGTCAACGTCGTCACCTTCGTCAACGCGCTGCTGACCGGCTTCCATTGGGAGTTCTTCCTCGCGGCGCCCTTGATCTTCATCCTGTGGGCGGCAACGGCGGCTGGACTGCTGTTCTGGGGCCGCGGGCCGTTCTGCGGCTGGCTCTGTCCGTTCGGCGCGCTGCAGGAGCTGACCAACACAGTGGCAAAATGGCTCAAGGTGCCGCAGATCACGGTGCCCTGGGGGCTGCATGAGCGGCTGTGGCCGATCAAATACATCATCTTCCTCGGCCTGTTCGGGCTGTCGCTGTATTCGGTCGCGCTCGCCGAGCAGGTCGCGGAGGTCGAGCCGTTCAAGACCGCGATCATCCTGAAATTCTCGCGCAGCTGGCCGTTCGTGCTGTATGCCGCGGCGCTGCTCGGCATCGGCCTGTTCATCGAACGCTTCTTCTGCCGCTATCTCTGCCCGCTGGGCGCCGCGCTGGCGATTCCCGGACGCATCCGCACCTTCGAATGGCTGCGTCGCTGGAAGGAGTGCGGCTCGCCCTGCCAGCGCTGCGCCAAGGAATGTCCGGTGCAGTCGATCCATCCCGAGGGACACATCAATGTCAATGAATGCATCTACTGCATGCATTGCCAGGAGCTCTACTACGACGATCAGCGCTGTCCGCACATGATCCAGGTCCGGCTCAAGCGCGAGAAGTTCGAGGCGATGTCATCGCCGTCGATGCGCGCCGCCAAATCCGGTCCGAAGACCGTGATCACCCATGCCGGTCGGCCGACGACGGCGCCGGCTCAATCCAACGATCTCACTCATCCATCATAAGGAGACGACGATGGCGCACGACGACGACCAGACGAAACTCAGCCGCCGACAAATCGTCGGCACCGCCGCGCTCGGCGCGGCCGGCGTTGCCGGCAGCATCGGCCTCGGCAAGAGCGTCGAGACCACGCCGGCCGCCGCACAGTCGCGACCGGCGCAAGGCGCCGGCAAGGCGGAGGTCGCGCCCGGCCAGCTCGACGAGTACTATGTCTTCTTCTCCAGCGGCCAGACCGGCGAGTTGCGGATCGTGGGCATGCCCTCGATGCGCGAGCTCATGCGCATTCCGGTCTTCAACCGGTGCAGCGCCACCGGCTGGGGCCAAACCAACGAGAGCCGCAAGATCATGACCGAGGGGCTGCTGCCCGAGACGCGCGAACGGCTCAAGGACCGGCTCGGCATCTGGATGAACGGCGACTGCCACCATCCGCACATGTCGTTCACCAACGGCACATATGACGGCCGCTACATCTTCATCAACGACAAGGCCAACACCCGCCTCGCCCGCATTCGCACCGACGTGATGAAATGCGACAAGATCATCGAGCTGCCGAACCAGTACACCATCCACGGCATGCGTCCGCAGAAGTTCCCGCGCACCGGTTACGTTTTCTGCAACGGCGAATATGAGGTGCCGCTGCCGAACGACGGCAAGGTGCTCGACGACAAGTCGAAATACTGGTCGATGTTCTCGGCCGTCGACGGCGACACCATGAAGGTCGCCTGGCAGGTGATCGTCGACGGCAATCTCGACAACACCGACTGCGACTACCAGGGCAAATATGCGTTCTCGACCTGCTACAACTCGGAGAAGGGCGTCACCTTGGCCGAGATGACGGCAAGCGAACAGGACTGGGTCACGATCTTCAACATCAAGCGCATCGAGGAGGCCGTCAAGAAGGGCGACTTCAAGGAGATGAACGGCGTTCCCGTGATCGACGGCCGCAAAGGATCGCCTTACACGCGCTACGTGCCGGTCTCCAACAGTCCGCATGGCCTCAACACGGCCCCCGATGGCATCCACGTCGTCGCCAATGGCAAGCTGGCGCCGACGGTCACGGTGATCGACGTCCGCCTGATCGACAACCTGTTCGACGACAAGATCAAGCCGCGCGACGTCGTCGTGGCCGAGCCGGAGCTCGGCCTCGGGCCGCTGCACACCGCCTTCGACGGCCGGGGCAACGCCTACACTACGCTGTTCCTTGACAGCCAGGTCTGCAAATGGAGCCTCGATCTCGCCAAGCGCGCCTTCAAGGGCGAGAAGGTCAACCCCATCATCCAGAAGCTCGACGTCCACTATCAGCCGGGCCACAACCACGCCTCGATGGGCGAGACCAAGGAAGCCGACGGCAAATGGCTGCTGTCGCTGAACAAGTTCTCCAAGGATCGCTTCCTGAATGTCGGCCCGCTCAAGCCGGAGAACGACCAGCTGATCGACATCTCCGGCGACAAGATGGAGCTGGTGCATGACGGCCCGAGCTTCGCTGAGCCGCATGACGCCGTGATCGTGCACCGCTCCAAGCTCGAGGGCCGCGTGACCTCGATCTGGAAACGCGACGACCCGTTCTTCGCCGACGCCCGCAAGCAGGCCGCAGCCGACGGCGTCACGCTGGAGAGCGACGCCAAGGTGATCCGCGATGGCAACAAGGTGCGCGTCTACATGTGGTCCAGCGCGCCCGCCTACGCGCTCGAAAAGTTCGAGGTCAAGCAGGGCGACGAGGTGACGGTCTATGTCACCAACATCGACGACGTCGAGGATCTGGTGCACGGCTTCTGCATCGTCAACTACGGCGTCAACATGGAGATCGATCCGCAGCAGACCTCGTCGGTGACGTTCATCGCCGACAAGCCCGGCGTGTACTGGTATTTCTGCACATGGTTCTGCCACGCCATGCACATGGAAATGCGCGGACGCATGCTGGTCTCGCCGCGGAACGCGTGAGCGATGCGGCGCATGCGCCATATCAAGACTCTGGGGCTGGCGGCGCTCGTCGTCGCCGGCCTGCCCTTCCGCGCCCAGGCGGCGACTCTGCAGGTCGGAACTGACACCACCGACCTGCAGGCCCTGCTCGACCGCGCCGCCGACGGCGACGAGATCGCGCTCGCCACCGGCACCTATCGCGGACCGCTACGGATCAGCCACCGCTTGACGCTGGCTGGGGCTCCGGGCGCCGTGATCAGCGGTGGTGGCGAGGGCAGCGTCATCACCGTGGCGGCGCCGGGCACCGTCATTCGCGGCCTCGCCATCGACGGATCCGGCCGCGCGCTGGAGAAGATGGATTCCGGCATCTTCGTCGAGCAGGCCGCGCACGACGCAGTGATCGAGAACAACCGCATCGAGGGCAATCTGTTCGGCGTCTATCTGCACGGATCAGCCAACGCCATGGTCCGTCACAACAGCATCATCGGCCTGCGCGCGACGCGCGGCGGCGTCACCGGCAACGGCGTCTCGGTCTGGAACGCGCCGGGCGCCAAGGTGATCGACAACCAATTCCGGTACGGCCGCGATGGCGTGTTCGCCATCACCAGCCGCAACAACGTCTTCAGCGGCAATCGCTTCAGCGACCTGCGCTTCGCGGTCCACTTCATGTACACCAACGACAGCGAAATCTCCGGAAACGTCTCGACCCGCAACATCATCGGCTATGCGATGATGTTCTCCAAGGCGCTCGTCGTGAGGGATAACGTCTCGGATCACGACCGCGACCGCGGCTTGCTGTTCAACGCGGCCAACGGCTCGCAGATCGCCGGCAACAGCGTGATCGGCGGGTTGCAGCCGGCGGAGCGCTGGGCCACCGCGGAGAACCGCGGCACCGACGAAGGCGTGCCGCAGGCCGATGCGAGCACGGCCACGCCGACCGCCGGCGCCCGTCCCGGTCCCGAGAAATGCGTGTTCATCTACAACACCAACAACAACCATATCACCGACAACTGGTTCGAAGGGTGCGAGATCGGCGTTCACTTTACCGCCGGCTCCGAGGGCAACGACATCAGGGGCAATGCCTTCGTCAACAATGCTAGCCAGATCAAGTATGTCGGCACCCGCCATCTCGACTGGTCGAAAGACGGCCGCGGCAATTATTGGAGCGACAACCCGGGCTTCGACCTCAACGGCGACGGCATTGCCGACACCGCCTATCGGCCGAATGATCTGATCGACCGCGTATTGTGGACCGCGCCGGCCGCCAAGGTCCTGATCAACAGCCCGGCCGTGCAGGTGATCCGCTGGGCGCAGGCGCAGTTCCCGGCGATCCTGCCCGGCGGCGTGGTCGACAGCCATCCGCTGATGTCGCCACCGCCGGCGCGCCGCACTGCCGCTAGGAGCAGCGCCCGATGAGCGCGACCGTCCATATCGCCGACGTGATCAAGCACTACGGCAAGGTCGAAGCCGTCAAGGGCGTGTCGTTCGATCTCGCGGCCGGGGAGATGGTGGCCCTGATCGGCCACAACGGCGCCGGCAAGACCACGCTGATGAAGATGATGCTCGGCCTGATCCGACCGACCAAGGGCGCGATCGCGCTGCTCGGCGAAAACCCGGCCGCGGGCGAGTTCTCCTCGCGGCGTCGGCTCGGCTATCTGCCGGAGAACGTCGCCTTCGATGCCGCGCTCACCGGCCGCGAGACGCAGAGCTTCTACGCCCGCCTCAAGCGCGAGCCTGTGAAGGGCGCGCTGGCGCTGCTCGATGTCGTCGGGCTGGGCGACGCTGCCGGACGCCGCGTCAATACCTACTCGAAGGGCATGCGCCAGCGCCTCGGCTTGGCACAGGCGCTGATCGGCCGGCCACGCGTGCTGCTGCTGGACGAGCCGACCACCGGTCTCGATCCCGAGCTGCGCCAGACGTTCTACGAGGTGATCCAGAAGCTCGCCGCCGAGGGCACGACGGTGCTGCTGTCATCGCATGCGCTGACCGAGCTGGAGGAGCGGGCCGGCCGTGTCATCATCATGAACAAGGGACTCAAGGTCGCCGACGGCACGCTCGACGAGTTGCGCCGCCTCGCGCGACTGCCGACCCGGATCCGGGTCAAGGTCGCTGAGCTGCCGCCATCCGGCCGGCCCTCCTGGCTGCCGGAGGCGACCTCCTATCGTCGGGTCAATGGCCACATCGTCGAGATCGACGCAGCGCCGGACGAGAAGATCGCTCTGCTGCGCCGTGCGACGGCCGACGGCACCGCCGTGCAGGATCTCGAGCTCATTCCACCCAGTCTCGACGAGCTCTACGCGCATTTCCTGCGCCACGCGGAGCGTTCGCAATGAATGCCGTGATCACCATCGCCGCGAAGGAAATCCAGCAGGCGATCCGCAACCGCTGGGTGCTGGCGTCGACCCTGCTGCTGGCAGGGCTCGCGCTGTCGCTGACCTTTCTCGGCAGCGCACCGACCGGCACCGTGGGCGCGCGCGCGCTCGACGTCGTCATCGTCAGCCTGTCGAGCCTGACGATCTTCCTGATCCCGCTGATCGCGCTTCTGATCTCGCACGACGCCATCGTCGGAGACATGGAGCGCGGCACCATGCTGCTGCTGCTCAGCTATCCCGTGGCGCGCTGGCAGGTGCTGCTCGGCAAGTTCCTCGGTCATCTCGCGGTGCTCGCCTTCGCGACCTGCCTCGGCTATGGCGCCGCTGCCGTAGCGCTGCTGATCGCCGGCAGTCACTTCGACAGTGACGGGCTCGCGGCCTTCGCCGCGATGATCGGCTCCTCCGTTCTGCTTGGCGCGGTGTTCGTCGCGATCGGCTATCTCGTCAGCGCAGTGGTGCGCGACCGCGGCACCGCAGCGGGGGTCAGCATCGGTCTGTGGCTCGTGCTCGTCCTGATCTACGACATGGCGCTGCTCGGCCTTCTCGTGATCGATCAGGGCCGCAACGTTTCCAGCGGCGTGCTCAGCGCGCTGCTGCTGCTCAACCCGACCGACGCCTACCGGCTGTTCAACCTGACCGGCTTCGCCAATGTCAGCCTGTTCTCCGGCATGGCCGGGCTCGCCGGCAGCAGCACGCTGTCGGTGCAGGTGTTGCTCACAGCGCTGGTGCTTTGGACGTTGGTGCCGCTCGCCGGCGCCGCGCTGGCCTTCTCCCGGAGGGAGCTATGAAACGCCTCGCTTTCGCCGGCTTGCTCATCGCCGCCTTTGCGCTTGCCGCCTGCAACGACAGGCAGGCGGCCGCGCCGCCGCCGCCGATCAAGCTGACGGCGGAGGCGATCGGGCATTATTGCGGCATGAATCTGCTCGAGCATTCTGGCCCCAAGGGACAGATCTTCGCCGCCAGCCTGATCGAACCGGTGTGGTTCTCCTCCGCGCGTGACGCCATCGCCTTCACGATGCTGCCCGACGAGCCCAAGGACATCCAGGCGATCTACGTCTCCGACATGGGCAAAGCCGCGAGCTGGGACAATCCGGGCGCCGACAATTGGGTCGAGGCGCGCAAGGCGGTGTTCGTGATCGGCAGCCGGGTCAGGAGCGGCATGGGCAGCGACGAGGCGGTGCCGTTCTCGGATCGGACCGCGGCCGAGCGGTTCGCTGCCGAGCACGGCGGCCGCATCGTCGGCTTCACCGAGGTGCCCCGCGACTACGTGCTGAGCTCCGCCGACGACAACGCCGGTCTGGCCGAGCCGGGTTCGAAGCAAACCACGGGAGTCCAGCGATGACACTTCACCTCTCGCGCCGGCGCTTCATCCGCATCAGCGCCGCATTGGCGGGCCTCGCGGTTGCTCCTTCCTGGGCGCAGGCGGCCGACAGCACAAGCGGGTCGGTCGAATGGCGCGGCACGCTGCTCGGCGCCGTCGCCACGATCAAGCTTCATCACCGCGACCGGCAGGAAGCCGAACGGCTGATCACGGTGTCAATCGGCGAAGCCCGGCGGCTCGAGCGCCTGTTCAGCCTGTATCTGGAGCAATCGGCGCTGGTGACGCTGAACCGCACCGGCGTGCTGGTGGACCCCGCGCCCGAGCTGGTCGACATCCTCACACGCTCGCAGCGCTACGCCGCGATGACCGACGGCCGCTTCGACCCGACGGTGCAACCGCTGTGGACGCTCTATGCCGATCATTTTTCGCGCCCGCATGCCAATCCCGACGGGCCGCCGCAAGCGGCCGTGCAAGAGGCGCTGGCGCGGGTCGGCCATCAGCGGCTGAGCGTCAGCCGCGATCGCATCGTCATGCCGCGCGGCATGGCGCTCACCCTCAATGGCATCGCGCAGGGCTATGTCACGGACCGGATCGTCGAGCTCCTGCGCAGCGAGGGCGTGCAGCACAGCCTGGTCGACATGGGCGAAGCCCGCGCCATCGGCGCACGGCCGGATGCACGGCCCTGGGAGATCGCAATCGCCGATCCGGACATTCCCGACCGGACCGCTGCACTGCTTCCGATCATCGATCGCGCCGTATCGACATCGGGCGCCTATGGCTTCCGCTTCGATCCGCGAGGCCGCTTCAATCATCTGTTCGATCCGCACGACGGCGGCTGTGCGCAGCGCTATCGCAGCGTGACCACGGTCGCCGGCAATGCAACGGCGGCAGACGCGCTCTCGACCGCCTTCAGCCTGATGTCGGAGCCTGAGATTCGCGCCCTGCTGCCCCGCACCGAGATCGAACGTGTCCACCTGATCGACGCGACCGGAGCGACAGTCGAGCTTGTCGCTTGAATTCGCGGCCGAATCAGTCGAGAGCGCGGCTAGAGGATAACGGTCGCCGGTCGAAGGCCGCACCGCTTGCTGCTAGGACCTGATGCGCGCCGCGCGGCTGCCTCGTCAAAATCGCGCGGCCATCTCGACGAGCCGCCTGTGCGCCCGCTCACGCGCCACGCCGGTGTGCGCCGCCGGCCCGCTGGTCGGCCCGATCGCCACGAAGTGCAGGTCGCGAAGGCCCATGAAGCGCAGCGCCTCGCGCAGATAGGGCGTCGCGAGGTCGGTACGCCCCCGGCTGATGCCGGTGGTGAAGTCGCCGCCGCTGGCGAGGATCACCAGCGTCGGACGATCCTTCAGAAGCGGCAGGTAGCCACGCGACGGATCGAAGCGAAAGGTGAGGCCCGGCTGATTGATGATGTCGAGCCAGTGCTTGAGTTTGTAGGGAATGCCGAAATTCCACATCGGCGTCGAGATCACGACGCGCTCGGCCAGATCGAGCCGCACCGCCATGCGCTCGGCCACAGCGAACGCCCGGCGCTGGCCGTCGGTGAAGGCGCGGCCGCCCATGCGGGCATATTTCGCCTGCAGGATCTCGCCGTCGAACTCGGGCAGACTCTCGCGCCACAGATTCATCTCGTCGACGTCCCAACCCGGCCGCGCCTGCCTGAAGCGGTCCAGGAAGGCGCGCGCGCCGGCGCTGAGTTCCGAATCTGCCCGCGGCGAGGCGACGAGATGCAGCAGCTTTGGCATGCCTCACCCCAGCGCCCTGATCACCGCGTCGGCCGTGGTCACGACAGCAACATTCTGCATGGCGAAGTTGATCGACGCATTGTGCCAGTCCGCGTTCATGGTCGAGCAGCAATCCTCCGGCACCACGATGAAATAGCCCTTGTCGGCCCCGGTGCGCGCGGTGTGCTCCACCGACATGTTCGTCCAGGCGCCGGTATTGATGAGGACGTCGCGCCCGGTGGCCTTGAGAATCGTCTCGAGCCGCGTGCCTTCCCACGCGCTCATGCGCATCTTCTCGACCACGAAGTCGCCGCTGCGCGGCTCCAGGCCGGCGACAGGCGCCGCGCCCCAGCTGCCGCGCACCATCGCCTTGCTGTCGACCAGCCCCTCGAACAGCGGTGCGTTCAAGGTCACGCCGGGCGCACCCGGCTCGACCACGAACCAGACATGAATGATGACGACGCCGCGCGCACGCGCGACCTCGGCGAGCCGCCGGACATTGTCGACCACGCGCTGCTGCTTGGCATGACCGGGCGCGCCGGAATCCGCGAAGGCGCCACCGTCCATGATGACGTCGTTCTGCAGATCCTGGATGATCATCGCGCAGCGGCGCGGATCGAGCTGCATGTCGCCAGATGCCAGCTGCGGCGCCGATGGCGCGGACGTCGCGCTGGACATCGCCAGACCTGCCGTTGACGCCCCTCGACTTCGCGCGCTCATATACGGCTCGTGGCGCGGACCGACCTTGGTCGCGATCGCATAGACCGAATGGGTCGCGGTGAGATAGAGCGTGCGAAACTCGGGACCGCCCCAGGCGAGATTGGCGACGAGCTCCGGCACGCGCACCTTGCCGAGCAGTTCGCCCGTAGGCGCATAGACCCAGACGCCGCCGGGTGCGGTGACCCAGACATTGCCGCGCTGGTCGCATTTCATGCCGTCGGGCACGCCTGGCTCGAGCTCGGAGCGGATGCCGCTGGCAAAGACGCGCCCGTTCGCCAGCGCACCATCGCCGCCGACGTCGAACACGCGGATCACCGCCTGCACCGTATCGTTGACGTAAAGCAGCTTCTCGTCCGGGGAAAAGCACAGCCCGTTGGGCTGGTCGAACAGATGGCGGTCAACCAGCAGCCGCGGCGGACCGCCGCCCGGCGGCACCCGGTACACGCCCTGGAAGCCGAGCTGGCGCGGCCGCTCCACGCCATAGACCGGCATGCGGCCATACCACGGGTCGGAGAAGTAGATCGCCCCGCTGGAGTGGACGCACACGTCGTTGGGGCTGTTCAGCTCCTGGTTCTCGAAATGCGATGCCAGGATCTCGCGGCGGCCGTCGGGACGCTCGCGCACCAGCGACGACGTCGCGTGTTCGCAGACGATCAGATTGAGCTCGGCATCATAGGTCATGCCGTTGCACTTGTTCGACGGCCGCCGCATCTCCACCACGCCGCGCTTCGCGTCCCAGCGGCGGCGGACATCAGCCGGCATGTCGGAGAACAGCAGGAACTGCTCGACGGGATGCCAGATCGGCCCCTCGGTGAACTCGAAGCCGGTCGCGACCTGCGCCACCGGCGCATACGGATCGATCAGAGTTTCGAACTCAGTGCGCAACGTCACGTGGGTCATGGGGGCACCTTGTGCTGCTCACGCCGGAAACCAGTGCCGCTGCGGCAGCGACTGCACCAGCGGCCCCGGCACTTGGTCGTGCAGCCGTCCCACCACCACACCGCCTTCGATCTTGGCGGGACGATCGTGCACCGGCAGCAGATAGCGCGAACTCGACAGCAGCTTCTTGATCGCTGCCTTCTCGGCGCGTTTTGTCGTGCCGTGATTGCCGGTGGTGCGCGGCTCGCCATCCTGAATCTCGTTGAACGGCGTCACGATCTGGTCGTTGAAGTCGTAGATGACGTCGCCGCAGATGGTAGCGATGCCATCGGCAGTGTGGACGTGGATGTTCATCGAGCCTTCGGTATGGGCATTCGCAGCGTCGCAATAGACGCCCGGCATCAGCTCGACCGGGCCGGTGAGCTCGAGGTCGAGGAAACGCAGCGCACTCTTGGTGTGCAGCCGGTCGATCAGATGCTTGATGTCGGGCGCCGGATATTGCGGATGCATCAGCCCGGAAACCGAGTATTCGAGCTCGCGGCGGTTGAGCACGACCGTCGTGTTCATCGGGAACAGATCGTCCTTCCCGGCGTGATCGATGTGCAGATGGGTGTGGCAGACGTAGCGGACATCGCCCATGCGCACGCCGTGCCGCGCCAATTGGTTCTCGATCATGTTCTCATGGTACTGCAGCCCGCGCATGCCCAGCGTCTCCATGATCTGGTTGGAGCGGTAGCCGGTATCGACCACGACCGGATACGGCCCGCCCAGGATCAGGAAGCCGAGCGTCAGCACCCGGCGGGTGCGGCCGCAATCACGGCCGAGCACAAGGAAGCTCGATTCCAATTCGATGTCACCATAGTCGAGAACCTTGATTTCCAGCGCCATGAGCGTTCCCTGTTGCTTTTGTTGTCGTTGCAGGCGGTATCATCCCAGCCGATAGACGCGCTGCGCCGTCCCTCCCATGACCTGCGCGCGCGCATGCTCGTCGAGGTCCCGGATGGCAGCCTCATAGGCCCCCACCAGTACGCGGTAGTCGGTCCAGAGCTTCTCGATCGGAAAGTTCGAGCCGAACAGGCAGCGCTCGGGGCCGAACATTCCGACCGTCTCCCGCACCACGTCGGCGACATGCGCCGGATCGTTGCGGCGAATGAAGGTGCCGAGGCCCGAGAGCTTGCTGACGACATTGCTGCAGCTCGCCAGCCGCTGCATGCCGGCTCGCCATCGATCGCGACCGCGCGTGGACAGATCCTCCAGCATGCCGGCATGCTGGAGGATGAAGGTCACGGACGGACAGCTCTCGGCGAGCGCTGCGGCGCCCGCCATCTGCGGCCCGAAGACCTGCAGGTCGAAGGACCAGCCGTAGTCGGCGAGCCGCGCGATGTTGGCGCGGATATGGGTATCTCTGCAAAGGTCTGGGGACGAAGCGAAACGATAGAGCGGGTTCTCATGCCAGTGCAGCTGCATCCGGACCCCGCGCAGCAGGGGATAGCGCGCCAGCCGGTTGAACTGCGGCCGCGCATCTTCGACGCTCAGATCGGCATAGGCGACGATCGCGTGCGGAAAGCCGTGCTGCTCAGAAGTTCGCTGCACCCAGGCGGCTTCGTCCTCGAAGCCGTCCTTGGCCCAGTTGGTCTGGACGTAGACCGATTGCGTGACGCCGCTGCCGGCGATGTCGTCGAGATACTCCTCGATCGTGTAGTCGCGCCTGATCGGCTCATAGGGGCCGAAAATCCGCGGCTGCATCGGCCCGACCAGCCAGGGCAGATCGGCCTGACGCCAGATGTGGTGATGCGCATCGACATAACCGGTCATGCCGCCCTCCTCTGTGCCAGCGACAGAACATGCGCGACGATGGTCTCGTCCGACCCGCCGGCTGCGATGTCGTCGACGAATGGCGCGATCGCCTGCAACGCCTCGGTCTGCGGCTTGAAGCCGGGCCCCGTCGCGAGCGGCGTCAGCCAGCTCAGGCGCCAGGCGCGCAGCGACAGCCTCCACACGGCGTCACGGAGCACATGATGGTCACCACGCTCGAGCCCATCCGAGATGACCAGCACGACGGCGCCCCGCGCGTAGGTCGAGAACCGCGGCACCGCGAGGAAGGCCTGCAGCGCCTCGCCGATGCGCGTGCCACCGTCCCAGTCGCTGACGAGATGCGAGGCAGCGAGCAGCGCCTGTTCGCGCCGCTTCAGCCGCAAGGGCCGCGTCACGCGTGTCAGCCGTGTGCCAAGCGTGAACACCTCGGCCTGGGGTACGGCCTGCACCAGCACGTGGGCGAGCCGCATGTTATCCTCGGTCCGCGCCTTCATCGAGCCGGAGACGTCGATCAGCAGCAGCAATCGTCGCAATCGAGGTCGCCGCTTCAGCCGCCGCAGCGACAGCACCTCACCGTCGCGCCTTATGCTCTCGCGCAGGGTCCGGCGCAGGTCCACGAAGCTGCCGCGCCGCGCGCGCATGCGCCGGTGGCCACGCCGTTTCGGCAGTTTTGCACGCGCCTGACGCGCGAGGCGCTGCAGGGCATGGCCGCCCGTCGTCGCAGCCAAGCGGCGGGCGACCAGCGCTTCAACGCGCGTCGCAGCCAGACCTGACTCGTTCTGCTCCTCGGCGAGATCGGGACCGACAGCGCCGTCCCCTTCCTCCTGGAGACGCACGACATCGTCCTGCCTGTCGCTCTCGCTGAAGGCCGTTGCCTCGGCGACACCAAAATGGACGTCGAACAGCAGATTGTAGGTCGCGAGCCGCTCCGGAGGCGGCGCGAGGGTCGCCGTCCCGGCACGACGGATATCCTCGATGCTGACAGGCCCCAGCAGTTCGATCGCAGCGAGGAAGGCGGTGGTCTGCTCCGGCGCAATTGCGAAGCCGTTTCGCCGCAACAGCGCAGCGAATGTCACGAAGATCTCGGTCGCCTGCGGCAGGCGGGGCTCGCTCATGTCATCGCCTCCGCGAGCAGCGCGTCGAGCCGCGGCGCGATGAAGGACAGATCCTCCTCATCCTTCAGCGCGACGCCAATCGCGCGCTTGAACGCATCGGGCCAGCGCGCGCCGGTCTGGTTGAGCAGCGTCGCCGCCTCCGCCCAATCGACCGCCTCGGCAATCCCGGGCGCCTTGCTCAGCGGCTCGCGCCGCAGCTTCGCCACTGCAGCCACCACGGCCCGCGCGGTCGCTTCGGCAACACTGGAGGCCCGCATCATCACGATGCGCGCCTCGCGCTCCGCATCGGGATAGTCGATCCAATGATAGACACAGCGTCGGCGCAGCGCTTCGTGCAGGTCACGGGTCCGATTCGAGGTCAGCACCACGATCGGCCGCTCCGCGGCGCGCACCGTGCCGCGCTCGGGGATCGATATCTGGAAATCGGAGAGAAATTCGAGCAGGAACGCCTCGAACTCCTGGTCGGCCCGATCGATCTCGTCGATCAGCAGCACGGTCGCATCGGGCGCGCGCAGGCAGGCCAGCATCGGCCGCTCGATCAGAAAGCTCTCGCCATAGATGTCGATGCTCTCCTCGCCGGCTTGGCGGATCGCGAGCATCTGGCGCGGATAGTTCCACTCGTAGAGCGCCGCAGCAGCGTCGATACCTTCGTAGCATTGCAGGCGGATCAGCTTGCGGCCGAGCACCGCGGCGATTGCCTTCGCCGCCTCGGTTTTTCCGACGCCGGGCGCGCCTTCCAAGAGCAATGGCTTGCCCAGCGCGAGCGCGAGATAGGCCGCGGTGGAGAGCCCGTCATCGGCGAGATAGTACGCCGCGCGCAGTGCCTTTTCCAGCGCCTGCGGCGAGTCGATGCCGACGATGTTGCTGCGGACCACCATGCTGCGTCACCGCCGCGTCTGCGGCCGGGCGCCGCCCTGGGCCTTGATCGCGCGCAGCACTTTCTCTGGCGTGATCGGCAGTTCGTCGAGGCGCACGCCGACGGCGTTGAAAATCGCATTCGCGATGGCAGGAAGCACGGGATTGGCGCACATCTCGCCAGGGCCCTTGCCGCCGAACGGTCCGTCTGGCGCCGGCCGCTCCAGCACGGCGATGTCGTGCGGACAGATGTCGCCAGGTCCCGGCATCAGGTATTCCACGAAGTCGCGCGGTCCTTGCTTCGGGTCCGGGTAGTACGGCTCCGTCGTCTCGTAGAGCGCGTGGCTCATGCCCATCCAGGCGCCGCCGACCAGCTGCTGCTCGACGAGGCGGGGATTGAGCGCGCGTCCCAGCTCATAGGCGCTGTCCATCCTGACCACACCGACCTCGCCGGTCTCGTCATCGACCTCGACCTCGGCGACGAGACAGGCATGCGCGTAGCAGGTCGCCGGGGACATTTCGCCAGTCTCGGGATCCACCTCCGACAGCGGCACCAGGAAGATGCCACGGCCGGAGATGGTCTTGCCCTGGCGGAACTGCGCGGCGATGGCGACGTCCTTCACCGAGATCGAGCGCTGCGGCGCGCCCTTGACGTGAATGTTGCCGCGACCATCGGTCTCGAGATCGCTGGCGTTGACCTCGAGCTCCTCGGCCGCGGCCTCCATCATGACGCCACGCGCCTCCTTGGCCGCCGCCATCACGGCATTGCCGACGCGATGCGTGCCGCGCGAAGCGAACGAGCCCATGCAATGCGGGCCGGTGTCGGAATCGGCGGTGTCGACATAGACGTCCTCGACCGGCACGCCGAGCGTCTCGGCGCAGATCTGCCGCGTCACCGACTTCATGCCCTGGCCGAGATCGATCGACGACAGCGCCACCGTGAACTTGCCGCTGGGATTGGAATGCACCAGCGCCTGGCTCGGATCGCCGCCGAGATTCATGCCGATGGGATAGTTGATCGCCGCCATGCCGCGGCCGCGGTGCCTCGTCATCTCAGCGCCTCCTCGTGCCGAACACCGACGAGAACCGCGTCGCGCCGTGCCCCGGCGAAGGCGCCGGGCTCGTTGGCGGAGGTGGTGGCGGCTCGGGCTGTGGCGGCGCCGAGAGACCACGATCGTAGCTGGTGCGTTGCTGCGCCGGCGCCGAGCGCGGCTGTGAGGGCTCGCGCGGCGTCGACGGCACCGCGGCCCGCGCGCCACCGCCATCCCTGCGCGACGACATCCGGCGGAACTCCTCGCGGATCGGCCATTTCGCTTTCTCCGCCGCGACCTGGACGCATTCGATCAGCGCGGTGTTCTTGGCCTCGCGGCGATGCGCCTTCATGTCGCCGTCGCGATAGGCGTTGAGGATACGAAACTCCATCGGGTCCATGCCGATCAGATGCGCGAGCTTGTCCATCTGGCATTCGAGCGCGAAGTCCATGCCGGTGATGCCGAAGCCGCGCATTGCGGTGGCCGGCGTGCGGTTGGTGAAGATGCAGTAGATGTCGCCATGGACGTTCGGGATCGTGTAGGGCCCCGGCAGGTGCGCGGCACATTTGACCACCGCGTAGCTCGACAGCCGCGTATAAGCACCAGAGTCGAAATAGCCGCGGATCTGGCGCGCCACGATGCGGCCGTCGCGCATGACCCCGTCCTTGATGTAGATGCGCTCGGCGCCGCGGGGCGGCCCGAACTGCATCTCCTCCTCTCGCCCGAGCACATAGCGCACCGGGCGCCCCGTCAACATCGCAGCGAGAATGGCGAGCGGCTCGGTCAGCGTGTCGACCTTGCCGCCGAAGCCGCCACCGACCGTGCCGCCGATGAAGTGGAATGTGTTCGACGGCAGATCGAGGATCTTGGCGCAGGTGTCGAGCGAGAAGAACAGCGCCTGGGTCGAGGTATAGACCACGTAGCGGCCGTTGGTGTCGGGCGCGGCGATCGAGCCGTTGGTCTCGACCGGCGCGTGCTCGATCGGCGACATCTGGTAGCGCTGCTCCAGCACGTGATCGGCGCCGGCAAAGCCGCGCTCGACGTCGCCAAAGCGCAACTTCTGGTGGTCGTAGCGGTCGTGATAGGTGAACGTATTCTTCGGATAGGTCTCGTTGACAACAGGCGCGCCCGGCTTCAGCGCCTCCTCGACGTCGAACACCGCCGGCAACGTCTCGTAGTCCACGCGCACCTTGGCGGCCGCCTCGTACGCCGCGCGCGGCGTATCCGCGACCACGGCAACGATCGGCTCCCCCTTGTAGCGGACCTTGTCGACGGCAAGCGTCGGCTCATCGTCCTTGCCAAAATTGATCAGGCTGAGCAGCGTGTTGAGATTGCGCGGCACGTCGCTGCCGCGGATGATCCGCCGCACGCCCTCGCTCCGTTCGGCCTCGCTGGTCTCGATGCGGCGCAGCCGCGCATGCGGCTGCGTGGATCTGACGACCTTCAGATGCAGCATGCCCTGCAGCTTGTGATCGTTGAAATAGGTCGAGGTCCCCGTGACATGGCCGAGCATGTCCTGGCGTTGGGTGCCCTTGCCGACCTCGTTGAGATTGTCGTCGCGCTCGTCGGCGAAGATGTCCTTGCGCAGTTCCAGCATGGCGATCTCTCCTCACGCACTCGCGCGCAGCGACGCGGCCGCCGCCAGCACCGCATTGATGATCGGCTCGTAGCCGGTACACCGGCAGATGTTGCCCGAAATCGCCTCTACCACCTGCTCGCGGCTTGGCTGCGGGATCTTGTCGAGCAGCGCCTTCGCCGCCATCAGCATGCCCGGCGTGCAATAGCCGCATTGCGCGGCAAAACCCTCGGCGAAGGCGCGCTGCAGCGGATGCAAATTCGGACCGCTCTTGATGCCGTCGAGGGTCTCGACCGCGCGGCCCTCGACGGCTTCGGCGAGCGTCAGACAAGACAGGTGCGCGTCGCCATCGATGAGGACCGTGCAGGCGCCGCAGCCGCCCTGGCCGCAACCGAATTTCGGCGTGAGGTCGCCGATCATCTCGCGCAGCACGACCAGCAGATTGGTGCCGCCGTCAACGAACAGCGCGACATCGCGACCATTGTGCCGGAACTGAAGTGGGGTCTTGGCCATGCTCTAGCTCTCCTGTCCCGACAACAGCCGCCGCAGATGGACGCCGACCACTTCGCGGCGATACCACGCGCTGGCAAGCGAATTGTCGGTGGGTGCCGTTCCCTCGGCTGCCGCAGCAGCGGCGGCACTGATCGCGCCGGCGTCGAACGGCCGCCCTTCGAGCGCGCGCTCGGCCGCCTTGGCGCGGATGGCGGTCGGGGCCATCGATCCCAGCGCGATCCGCGCGCCGGTCACGCGGCCGCCACTCTGTGGAAGATGCGCCGCAAGCGTGATCACCGATCCGCCCTTCGGCTTGATGCGGGCGATCTTGCGATAGCGGAACGCATCCGCCGACGCAGGACGGATGCACGACACGCCGACCACCAGCGCACCGGCCTGGCGGTCGCGCGATTGCAGGAACTCCTCGATCGGCATGTCCCTGACGCCGAAGCCGCCCTGCAGCGAGACGATGCCGTCGAGCGCCAGCAGCGCCACCGTGAAGTCGCCGAACGGCGCCGGCGCGAACAGATTGCCACCGACGGTCCCCATGTTGCGCACCGCCGGGGCGCCGATCGAGCGCGCCGCCGGATGCAGGAAGGCGAGATCGCGTTCGGCCAGCACGCGGGCGAAGGTGACGCCGGCGCCGATCCTGATGCGTGCGCCTGCCGCATCGATGCCCTGCAAGGTCCGGTCGGTGGCGCGGATGACCGTCGCAATCGAGACGTCGCCCTCGTTGAGATCGCGCATGACCAGCGTGCCGCCGCCCAGGTAGCGCGCGGCGCGGTCCGACGACAGCGCAGACGCTGCTTCGCTCGCGGCCTGAAACGTCTTCACCGTGACCGGCATCGATTCACCTCGTCCTCATGCCGCCTGCTTCAGATGCGATCGGATCGCCTCGAAGCCGGCCTGGTAGATGTCTTCTGCCACCATGCGCGACAGCGCCTCGGCCAGCTCGGGCCGCGTCGTGAAGCGGCTCTCCCAGTGCCAGAAGGTGCGATCACCATCGGTGACCGGCAGCAGCCGGACATGGGCGACGTAGTTGAACAGCTGGACCGGCGTATCGAGCAGACAGTAGCTGAAGCTCTGCTCGAGATCGGACAGCGCCAGCAACTGCTCGCGCAGCTCGGAGCCGTCCTTCAGACGAAAGCGCCTGACACAGCCGATCTTGTCGGACGTCTGCGAACGCTCGATCGCAGAGGTCGCCACCGCCGGGTGCCAGCGATCATGACCGTTGAAGTCGCGCAGCACCTCCCACACGGCCTCGGTCGGCGCATCGATGATGGTGCTCTTGACCACGTGCGGCACGGCGTCAGCCCCCGAACGCGCGCTTAAGCGCATCGAAGCCGCCCTGGAACACGCCGCCGCCGATCGAAGCCACCAGATCAGCCTCGCGCTCCGGCGCGCAGTCGAACTCGGCGGTCCACTCCAGAAACGTCTTGTCGCCGTCCGTGACCGGTGTCAGCCTGAGGGTCGCGACGTAGTTCGATACGCCCATCGGCGATTCCAGGATCGAGTAGGTGCAGAACATGTCGTAGTCCGACAGGCCGAGCAGCTTCTCGCGAATGCGGTCGCCGTTGCGAAGCCGGAAATCCCTGACGCAGCCGATCTTGTCGGCGGGCTCGCCGCCCTCGATCCGGCTTTCGGCGATCGCCGGATGCCAGTTCGGCAGGCCGTTGAAGTCGCGGACGCGCGCCCACACCCGATCGTTGCGGGCACTCACGACGGTGGAGACGTAAACCCTCGCCATCTCGCATCAACCCTTCTTGCGCGGACCGCGATCGGTCGGCGGCTCGGACGGGCTGCCCTCGCCCGATCCGGCGCCGCCGCCTGTCTCCTTGCGCGCTGAGGTTTCTTTCCGGATGCCCTGCATGTCCCGGGCCTCGCGGATCAGGCCCGGCATCTTGGCAAGGCTGCCGCCCTCGACGCCGATATCGGAGAGGATCGAGTCGATCAGCGGCGCCTGGACGCGGTAGCGCAGCGCGGAATCGATCACCTCGTCGGTCGCGCTGCGGCCGCCATTGCCGTTGCCGCCATTTCCGTTCAAGCCGTCGACCTGCAGGATGCGGATGCCCTCGATCTTCTCCATCGGCTTGACGCTCTCGCGCACGATGCCCTCGATGCGGTCGAGCAGCTTGCGCCGGAACAGCGAGTAGCGTGCCTGGTCGGTCAGGACGTTCTCGGCCTCGTTGAGCAGCTTCTGCGCCTCCGCTTCGACCGCGGCACGAACCCGCTCGGCCTCTGCGGCGATCCGCGTCTCCTCGGCCTGCTTCTCGGCCAGCAGCACCTCGACCGTCTTACGGCGGCGGGCAATCTCGCTCTCGCGCGCCGTGACGACTTTCTCCGCCGCTTCCGTTGCACGCGAGCGCGCCTCTTCGGCCGCGACCTTGGCCGCGGATTCCTCCAGCGATTTTTGATACAGCGCGATGGCCTTCTCCATCAGCGCCGTCTCGACGTCCTTCTCGCGGTTCACTTCGAGCTTGCGCAGCTCGCGCTCGCGGCCGATGCGGGCCTCGTCGAGACCACGATCCGAGGCGATGCGGGCGCGTTCGACCTCCTCACGGGCCGCGATCTCGGCCTCCTGCAGCGACTGGACGCGCGCGACCTCGAGCTGCTCGATCGCCCGGCGACGCTCCAACCGGACGGCCTCCAGCGCCTGCTCGCGCGAGACATCGGCGGTCTCGACCTGCCTGCGCGCGACGATCTCGGCTTCCTTGACCTGGCGATCCGCATCGATGCGCTCGGCTCGCTTGGCGGCGAGCTCGATGACGCGGGTTTCGTCGGCGAGCTCGATCGCCTTCTTCTGGTCGATGTTGAGCACCTCGCGCGTCCGCGACGAGGCAATGCGCTCGGCCTCCAGCGCCAGCTCGACTTCGATGCGACGCCGCTCGACCGCCTCCCGACGCTTGAGATCGGCGGCCTCGACGGCCTCCGTGCGCTCGATCTCCAGGCTGCGCGTCTCCTTCTCCGACTGGATCCGCTTGGCTGTTACAGCCAGCTCCTGGGCGATGCGGGCCGCTTCGATCGCCTCGCGCGAGGCGATGTCGGCCTCCTCGATGGTCCTGACGCGCGCGATCTCCAGCGCACGCACCCGCTCCTCCTGCGCGATACGGCTGGCCTCCGTCGCCTCGCGCGCGGCGATGCCGGCGATCTCGATGCCCTGGTTGCGCTCGATCTCCAGCCTGCGCGTGGCGTGCTCGGCGGCGATCCGTTCCGCAGACAATGCCTGCTCGCGCGCGATCCGGGCGGCCTCGACCGCTTTCTGCGCCTCGATCTCAGCCTCCTGGATGTTGCGCACTTGGGCAATCTCGGTGGCGCGGGTGCGCTCGTCGGAGCTGATGCGCTCCAGATTGACGATCATGGTCTGCGCGATGCGCGCCTTCTCTGTCGCCTCGCGCGCGGCGATCTCCGCCTGCTCGATCGCGCGGGTGCGTTCGATCTCGCGGCGGCGTGTCTCCTCGTCATTGGCGATGCGCGCATCGGAGACGACGCGGTCCTGCTGAATCCTGGCCTTCTCCACCGCCTCGCGCGCGGCGATCTCGGCTTCCTCGATGGTGCGGGTCCGCTCGATATCGCGTTGGCGCACCTCGCGCTCAGATTCGATGCGCGCGGCGTCGATCGCGCGCTGGTTGGCGATCCGCGCCTTCTCGATGTCCTCGCGCGCCAGCAGCTCCCTCTCTTCGACGGCACGCGTCCGCTCGATCTCGCGCTGCCGCGTGTCGCGCTCGGCCGCGATTCGGGCCTCGGCAATCGTCAGCTCGTTGGCGATGCGCGCCTTCTCGATCGTCTCGCGCGCCTGGATCTGCGCCTGCTCGGCCTCGGTCTCGCGCAGCGCCCGTTCGCGCGCGACTTCGGTCCGCTGCAGCGCACGGCGCATCTCGATGTCGCGCTCCTGCTCCAGCCGCGCCGTCTCGCTCTCGCGCTCGATTTCGAGCGCCTCGCGCTCGGCTTCGAGGTTGCGGGTGCGGATCTTGATCATCGAGTCCTGCTCGATGTCGTTGCGCAGCTTGCGCTTGCTCTCGATGTCCTCCATCAGCCGCGTCAGGCCCTCGGCATCGAACCGGTTCGACGGATTGAAGAATTCGAGATCTGTCTGGTCCAAATCGGTGATCGCCACCGATTCCAGCTCCAGGCCGTTCTGGGCCAGCGCCTCGGCCGCGGCCGCCTTGAGACGGGACACGTAGTCACCGCGCTGCTCGTGCATCTGCTCCATGGTCATTTCAGCGGCAACCGAGCGCATGGCCGAGATGAACTTGCCGGACAGCAGCGCATGCAGCCGCTCCGGCTCGAGGGTGCGACGGCCGAGCGTCGCCGCCGCGATCGACACCGCCTCGCGCGTCGGCTGGACACGAACGTAGAAGTCGGCCTCGACGTCGACCCGCATGCGGTCGCGCGTGATGACGGCGTCCTGCCGCGCGCGCGTGATACCCATCGGCAGCACGTTCATGTTCACCGGCGTATAGTCGTGAATGAAGGGCAGCACGAAGGCGCCGCCATTGATCACGACGCGCTCCCCGAGGAAGCCCGTGCGGACGAAGGACACCTCCTTCGAGGAGCGGTGATACAGCCAGTTGACGATGTAGACCGCGACCACGATGACGATGATCGCAATGATCAGCCAAAGAATCAGCTCACCGATCAGAGCCCCGGACATATCATTTCTCCCTCAGTCTCTCGTCCGGCGAATGCGGCGCCTCAGCGCCGCTGCTGCCGGATCTCGTGTTGTCGCCTCAGACGCGGCGTGGCCGCGCGCTGATTGCCTTGAAATGTCGTACCTGCTCCGTCAGTGCGCGCTCCACCGGCAGCCGCTCCATCGAGGAGGCGCCGTAGAAGCCATGGCAGTTCTTGGTGTGCTTCATGATGAAGTCGGCGTCGGACGGCTCCGCGATCGGGCCGCCATGCGCCAGAACTAGAATCTCGGGGTTGACACTGAGCGCGGCCGAGGCCCAGCTGTCGATCAGGCCGGGACAGTCTTCGAGCTTGGGCGCGGTCTGCGCGCCGATCGAGCCGCCGGTTGTCAGACCGAGATGGCAGACGATGATGTCCGCACCCGCGATCGCCATGCCCGCGGCCTGGGCTTCATTGAAGACGTAAGGCGTCGTCAGCAGGTCCTTGTCATGCGCGCGCCCGATCATGTCGATCTCCAGCGCGTAGGAAATGCCCGTCTCCTCGAGATTGGCGCGGAAAGTGCCGTCGATCAGGCCGACGGTCGGGAAGTTCTGCACACCGGAGAAGCCGAGCGCCTTCAGCTCATCGAGGAACACATCCATGTCGCGGAACGGGTCGGTGCCGTTGACGCCCGCGAGCACCGGGGTCGACTTCACCACCGGCAGCACCTCGCTGGCCATCTCGACCACGATGGCATTGGCGTCGCCATAGGCCATCAGTCCGGCGAGCGAGCCGCGGCCGGCCATGCGATAACGGCCGGAATTGTAGATCACGATCAGGTCGATGCCGCCGGCCTCCTCGCATTTGGCCGACAGGCCGGTGCCGGCGCCGCCGCCGATGATCGGCACGCCACGGCGCACCATGTCGCGAAACTTCTTCAGCAGCGGTGCGCGCTCATATCTCGGCATGACCATCACCTCGCCTGTCTGCGCCGCGCCGGCAGCCGCCCGAGCATCGGCCGGATGGCGCCGACGACCACTGCTGCGAACTCATTGTCGTTGATGTGATGCGGCACGCGGATCAGGCGCCGGCTCGAGGTCTGCCGTACGGTCTGCTCGAGACTGCGGAACAGCGCCTCATCCGCCTCGCGATCGAAGAACGGCTGCCCGGGCGCATCGAGCGCGGAGACGCCCTTTTCCGGCAGGAGAAACCGGACCGATCCATCCATGCGATTGAGCCGCTCGCCGATCCAGCGCCCCATCTGCGCGTTCTCCGCGGCCGTCGTCCGCATCAGCGTGACCTGCGGATTGTGCACGTGGAATTTGCGGCCGCGGTAGCGCTCGGGAATGGTCTCGGGCGCGCCGAAATTCACCATGTCGAGCGCGCCGACCGAGCCGACATAGGGCACGCGGCTGCGGATGATCGCGCCGAAGCGATCCTCGGTTGCCGGAAACACACCGCCCATCAGCAGGTCGCAGACCTCGGTCGTGGTGAGATCGATCACGCCGGCGAGCATGCCGGAATCGACCAGCTTCTCCATCGAACGGCCGCCGACGCCGGTGGCGTGGAAGACGAGGCACTCGTAGTCATCGCGCAGCTCGGCCGTGAGCTTCTGCACCGCCGGCGTGGTCACGCCGAACATGGTGATGCCGATCGCGGGACGTTGCGGTCGGGTGCTGTCAGCGACAGCGGACTGCCGCTCGCGGGCCATCACCATGCCGGCTAGCGCATGCGCGCCATTGCTCAGCACCGCGCGCGAAATCGAATTGAGACCCTGAACGTCGGTGACCGAGTACATCATCGCGATGTCGGCCGGCCCGACATAGGCGCCGACGTCACCGGATGCGACAGAGGAGATGATCAGCTTGGGCACACCGACGGGGAGCTCGCGCATGCCCGGCGCGACCAGCGACGTTCCGCCGGAGCCGCCCGCCGAGATGATACCTGCGACATTGTCCTGCCGGCGCAGCCAGCGCCCGAACGCATCCGCCATCGCGGTGACGGATGCGCCGCGATCGGCACCGAACACGGCGGGACCGCCGCGCGGATGATTGAGTGCGATCTCCTGGGCCGAGACGTCGCAGCTCGTATGGCGTCCGCTGGTGGAGACGTCGACCAGCCGGGTGCGCAGCCCGTGGCTCGCGACGAGATCGCGGATGAAGCGCAGTTCGTCACCCTTGGTGTCGAGCGTGCCGGCGACGATCACCGCGGGCGGACCTGACGTGATCGGCGCGGCGCGCTCACGGCCCTGGCGCGCGGCCTCGTCAAGTCGGCTGACGCTGGTGGAGAGCGTGCGCGCCTTGGCCTCGATCTGCGCGATCGGCACCGGCTGCGACCAGCGCGTCGGCAGCACGGGATTAGAGACGTAAACCTTTACGGGCGCAGCTTTCGGCGTCGTTGATGCCGCCGCACGTGCGGCGGGCCTCTCCTGAACTTCGCCCGTCCCGAGATCGGTCTCGTCGCCGGCATGCTGGCCGACACCGAGCAGGCGCTGCTGCAGTTCGCGGTCGGCGGCGAGCCGGGCCGAGTCGATGATACGGTTGATGCGGCCATTGACCATGATCGCGACGCGGGACGAGATCGCGGTCGCAACGCCGATGTTCTGCTCGATCACGAGCACCGCCATGTCGCCGTCCTGGCTGAGCCGGATCAGCATCTCCTCGACCTGGGCGACGATGACCGGCGCCAAGCCCTCTGTCGGCTCATCCATGATCAGGAGCTGCGGATTGGTCAGCAGCGCGCGCGAGATCGCCAGCATCTGCTGCTCGCCGCCCGACAACTGGCCGCCGCCATTGTTGCGGCGCTCGGCGAGCCGCGGAAATGTTTCGTAGACGCGCTCGACGGTCCAGGCGCCGCGGCGCAGGCCGGCGGCGAGTCGCAGATGCTCGTCGACGCTGAGCGAGCGCCACAGACGCCGCCCCTGCGGCACATAGCCGACGCCGAGCCGCGCGATGCGCGCCGGATTGAGCCCGGTGATATCATTGCCGCGCAGACGCACCGTGCCGGCGGACGGCCGCAGCAGGCCCATGATGGCCTTGCACAGCGTCGTCTTGCCCATGCCGTTGCGGCCGACCAGCGAGAAGACGCCGCTGTCGAGCCGGAGATCGACGCCCTGCAGCGCATGCGAATGGCCGTAGTACACGTCGAGGCCGCGGACCTCGAGCGCAGGCGCGGAGCGGCGGACGTCATTCATGGCCGCCTCCGAGATAGAGCTCCTGCACCTCCGGATCGGATTCGATCTCCTGCGGTGCGCCTTCCTTGAAGATGCGGCCGTTGTGCATCATCGTCACGCTCTCGACGACGCGCAGCGCCACGTCCATGTCGTGCTCGATGATGATGTAACCGATGTGCGGCGGCAGCGACGTCAGGATCTCGACCAGCTCGCGCCGCTCGGTCGGCGACAGACCCGCCGCCGGCTCGTCGAACAGGATGAATCGGGGCGCGCCGGCCAGCGCCAGCGCGATCTCGAGCTGCCGCTGCTGGCCATGGGCGAGCTCCGAAACCAGTTGATCACGCACGGACGTCAGATGCACGGCCTCGATCAGGCGCTCGGCCGCCTGCATCAGGGCGTCATTGGCGCTGGGACGCAGCATCGAGAAGCGCGCTCGCGAGACGCCACGGCATGCCAGATAGACATTGTCGCGCACCGACAGGCCGAGGAACAGCGCCGAGATCTGGTAGGTGCGGCGCAGCCCGCGGCGGATCCGCTCGTAGGGCGGAAAGGCGGTGATGTCCTCGCCGAAGAAGCGGATCGTGCCTGAGGTCGGCAGGAAGTCGCCGGTCACGCAGTTGAACAGGGTGGTCTTGCCGGCGCCGTTCGAGCCGAGCACCGCGCGCCGCTCGCCGGGCCGCACCGTGATCGTGATGTCGGTCAGCGCGGCGAGCGCACCGAACATCCGCGTGACACCGCGCAATTCGAGGGCTGCAGTCGAGCCGAGCGCCGAGAGCCGGTCAGCGACCCTATCCATGGCCGTGACCTCCGGGGCGCGACCTCGGCTCCGATGCCCCGCTGCGACGGCGCCACCGCTCATAGAGCCCGATGACGCCGTCGGAGGACCAGAACACGATAGCGAGAAAGCCGAGCCCGATCAGCAGCCGGAACCGGTTGCCGTCGAGCCCGACCTTCACCAGGAAGTCGAGCGCGAAGGTGCGCAGGATGACGAAGATGAAGGCGCCGATATAGGGCCCAACCGGCCGGGTAATGCCGCCGACGACGGCGACGATGAGAATGTCGATGCAGCGCTCGACCGCGACAGATCCGGGCGAGATCTGCCGATAGTTCCAGACCTGCAGCACGCCACCCATGCCGGCGATCAGGGCCGCGAACGCATAGGCGGCGATGCGATGTGCATTGACGTTGAAGCCGAGCGCGGCCATGCGTCTGGGATTGTCGCGCACACCCTGCAGCGCCAGGCCGAACGGCGCGCGCGACAGATAGAGCACAGCGAAATAGCCCAGTGCGGCCACCGCCAGCGTCAGGTAATAGAACGCGACGTCCATGCGCCAATCGACGCCGAGAAAATGCGGCGTGGCGATCGTGTTGATGCCGGTGTGGCCGTTGAATATCGCCCAGTTCTGATTGGTGAAATAATAGAACGCCGCGCCGATCGCGAGCGTGATCATGATGGTGTAGATGCCCTCGGTGCGTACCGCCAGCGCGCCGCCCAGCGTGCCGAACAGCACCGCGAGCACCAGGGCCATCGGCGTCGCCAACCACCACGGCCATCCGAGGCTGATATTGGCGTTGCCGCTGACGCCGAACACGGCGACCATGTAGCCGGCAAAGCCCGCGATCGTCAGCTGCATCAGGCTGACCATGCCGCCATAGCCGGCGAGGAACATCAGGCTCAACGCGATGGTGCCGAGGATCAGGGTCGTGCCGAAGATCTCGATCAGGAAGAAGCCGTTGGCGATCAGCGGCATGATCAGCAGCAGCGCGGAGACCGCCCAGGCCCAGGGCTGCTCGGTGGCCGACCATGCGGCCGGCTGCCGTGCGGCGCCGCCTGCCAGCATGCTCTCCCGCGCACGTGCCTCCTGGATCAGCGACATCTCATCGCCTCGCCAGGAGGCCCTGGGGCCGCAGCGCGAGCACCAGCACCATGATCAGGAAGGTCACGACGATCGCATAGGTCGGGATGTAGACCGAGCCGAGCTGCTCGGCGAGCCCAATGATCAGCGCGCCGAGCGCGGCTCCCGGGATCGATCCCATGCCGCCGACGATGACGACGACCAGCGAGGCCAGCAAAAAGCGCGTGTCCTCGCCGGGTGAGATCGACTGGAAGGTTCCGCCGACCACGCCGGCAATGCCGGCCAGCCCCGCGCCCAGTGCGAACACCAGCACGAAGACGAGCTGAATCTGCACACCGGTCGCCGCCAGGATCTCGCGATCATCCACGCCGGCGCGCACGATCATGCCGACGCGGGTGCGGTTGAGCGCGAGCCACATCGCGACGCCGATCACGACGGAGCCGCAGAAGATCACCAGCCGCACCAGCGGATACTGCAGGAACACAGCCTCGCCCGACGATTTCATCGCCGTCATCAGCGGCAGCTGTACCGGCCCGATCAGCCAGGCTGGCGTCTGGATCTGATAGAAGTCGCCGCCGAACGCCCACAGCATCAGATCGGCGAACACGATCGAGAGGCCGATCGTCACCATGGTCTGGCGCAGGTCCTGGCCCTCCATGCGACGAAAGACGAGCAGCTGCAGGAGAACGCCGATGGCCGCGACGAGGATGAAGGCGGCGACGAAGGCGAGGATCCATGACCCGGTCGCGGCGGACACGCCGTAGCCCACATAGCCGCCGAGCAGATAGAGCGAGCCGTGCGCAAGGTTGACGTTTCGCATCAAGCCGAAGATCAACGTGAACCCGCTCGCGACCAGGAAATACAGTCCGCCCAGCGTGATGCCATTGAACACCGCACTCAGGAACACCTTCTTGCGGCCGATCGCCTCCTCGAGCCCCGGCGGCCAGACGGCGAAGATCAGCCACGCCAGCAGCGCCAAGGCGAGAAGAACAATGAGGGACCAGATCGGGTGACGCTCGATGAAGCGGCTCATCAGCCCGCCCTCACGACAAGAGGGACGGATCCGTCGTCACAGCGGAAAGGTGCATTCAGCCGAAGATCGCCGGGTCTGCCGGCCATCGCTCGTCCTCCCTCGTCGGATCCTTTTGCGGATCACGTTGCCCAGAGTGTAGCGGCAGACGAGAGTGCGCACTTGATCGACAGTCTCTTTTCGCGCGACGCGCAGCAGCACGTCAGGCGCGCAGCACCTTTGCAGCGCGGCGATAGTCGGTCGGCGCCATGCCGACATTGCCGGCGAAGAAGCGCGTGAAGCCGCTCTGGGAGGTGAATCCGAGATCGAAGCCGATGTCGGCAATCGGTGCTTCCGTTGCCACGACGGCATCGAGCGCCCGCTCCATCAGCAGCGTATTCAGATAGAGATTGGGCGTCACTCCGGTCTGGCTGCGGAACAGCCGATAGAAATGCGGCCGCGATAGTCCGGATTCGCGGGCGATGTGATCGAGCTCGATCTCGGCGCACGGACTGTCCGACATCAGCTTGATGCACTTGCGAACACGAAAATCCGTCACTTCCGCGCATGGCCGCTCGGGCATCTGCTCCGAAACGCGCCAGCTTTCCTCGTAGCAACTGTCGATCAGCTGCCGCAGCTCGCCGTCGAGGCAACCGAGCGATGGCGCGCCACATACCAACGCTGCGGCGCGGCGAATGCAGCGGTCGAGCGCGGCGGTCCGCCGGAAGCAGGTACGACCAAACCGCAAGCCCTGCTCGCGCGCGGCCGATGGCGTGAACCACTCCGCATTGACGTAGAGCACGAAGAAGATGGCGCCGTTGCCGACATCGTTCGGCAGGAAATTATGCGGTTCCCACGGATTGACCGCGACGATCCAGTTCTCGCCGATCTGATAATGCTGATCGCAGACGTCAATATCGGCCGGCGTCCCGCCAACGTGAAAGATCAGATGTCCCTCGCGATGGGCATGCACATTGAATGGCCGATTGAGCTGATAAACCGTCGCACGGCCGAAGCGAGCATGAAAGACGGCGAGCGCCCTACTCATCACTTCCTCACCGAAATGGTTCTTATTGTTCGTCAGCGTCGATCATCGCTTGGCAGAAAGCAAGGGACGCGACGACGCGGCCCGAGCCCGCTCGAGCCGCGTCGCCCTCTGCAGAAAGGTCAGTACTTCTTACATTCAGGCACGGTGCGGCTCGGCAGGCCGATCTTGGCGAAGGTGGCGGCATCATATCCCAGCGTCTGGTTGACGTCGGGAATCACCTTCACCACCTTGCTGAACAGCGCGCCCTTGCCGTCGTCGACGACCTCGGTGACGAAGTTGGTGCCGATGGCTTGGCGGTTGGCGTCGAGCTTGATCTTGCCGTTGGGAGCATCGATCTCGATCTTCGCCAGCGCCGCCTTGAGCTTGGCCTGGTTGTTCGACAGATCGCCATTGACCTCGCGCAGCGCCAGGATCAACGCCATGGTCGAACCATAGTAGTTGGTGGCAAGCAGCGACGGGCTCGGGAAGCGCTTCTCCGGCGGGAACGAGTCCTGATAGGCCTTCACGAACTTCTGCCAGCGCGGATCCTCCCAGGTATCGGCCTGACCCGACGCCGCAATCGTACCGATCAGGGCGTTCTTGGCATTTCCCTTGGACGACAGGATGGTCTGGTCGATCATGATCGAGCCGCCCATCAGGTGCGCCTTGCCGCCGGCCTGCTGATACTGGTTGAGGAAGTTGACGGCATCGGCGCCGCCGAGACCGAGATAGATCGCATCGACGTCATCGGGCAGCGCCGCAATCACCGACGCGAAATCCTTGGTGCCGAGCGGGACCCATTGCCGGCTGGTGATCTTGCCGCCCAGGCCGCAGAACTCCAGCGCCAGGCCGAACACCTGGGTGTAGATGAAGGAATAGTCTTCGCCGACGGTCGCGATCTTGCGATAGCCCTTGGTCTCGTAGGCATATTTGCCGAGGCCGACCTGCCATTGGGCGCCGTCCATGTTGAAGCGGAAGAAGTTCGGCGCGGGATCGACATAGGTCGTCTCCTGTGCGCCGGACGCGGCGTTCACGAAGGTCAGCTCAGGGTGCGTCTTGGCGAAGTTCTTGACGGCGATGCCCTCGTCGCCCGACAGCGGCGACAGCAGAATCTGTACCTTGTCCTGCTCGATCAGCTTGCGCACGGCACGGACGGCCGAGTCCGGCGTGGCGTCGGTCGACGCGACGACGAATTCCAGCTCCTTGTCGCCGACCTTCTTGCCGAGCACGTTCAACGCGGTGACATGTCCGCGCATCCCGTCCTCACCGAGCACGGTATAGGTGCCCTCCAGCGTCGCCGTGACGCCGACCTTGATCTTTTCCTGCGCGAATGCCGTGCCGGACAGCAAAAGCGCCGTGAACACGGCGATACCTACACTTCGCATGTGCATCGAACTCCTCCCTTGTCGCCCATTGCTGGGGCACACGAGCGTGTGCCGGCCACTGTTTCTCTGGCCATGTTGGCAGCGGACCTTCCCGGCGCCTCGCGTCATCTCTGACGAGCGACGGTCAGTCCCCATCGACCGCGGAGGCTACCGGATGAGCCGAGCGCGCGTGCAACCCGCCTGGCCTCGACCTTGACGACGAGTCTCATTTTCCATGATGCGACGCGATAAGGGCGTAACGCATTCCGCGTACGTCGCGGTCCCGTCAGTCCCCGGCAAGCGTGGTCGGCGGCCTCGCCGCGCTGCAGAGCCCGAGCAACTCAACTGCCTCGGCCCGGCTCCCTCGGGATCGTCTTGGCGTTCAGTCGCCGCGATCGTACCGTCACCCGGGAGCGACGAATGCGCCGCTTCCGGAATTCCAATCCGCACATGACGATATCGATGCTTTCATTCGGGTGCCGCACGCGGCGCCCGTGGAACGCGAGCCATTTCTCGACCTGCCGCACGACCACGCGGCCGAGGTCCAGCCGCCGCACCAGCTCTTCACGCGTATGCAGCGAGGCGATGTCGACGATGTAGTCGAGCCGCTCCGACATGGTCCGGCCGACGAGCCGCGCGTACTCACTCGATACCAGCAAGGTTACGACCCGCTCAGGCAGATGCGGCTCACCCATTTCCAATCCTGCACTCCACCGTGCCCACCGGCCGACCCGAAAGGTCGGCAATCCGGCAAATGCAGGCACGGCGCCCCCCGATGACAATTCGACCGTGACACGCCAGGGACGGCCCGGTCGCCGCGACGATATCCTTTCGCCTCATTCCACGACGCCGCGCGCGGCGCGCTCATCGTCGCTCTGCACTCGACTTTCCATCACGAGTACACGCGCTCCGCCCGGTCGTGAGACGGCGCTGCATCCTGGTCTCTCCCCGTTGTCGACACGAGCGACTTCGTGATCTCCTGAGCCCGCATCGGCAACACCGAGAGCAGCGTGTCGCTCAGGCCGTGCGAGGTTTCGGCGCAGCCTTGGACATAGACTTGTGGACAAAACGCCGGGCTTGTCTGCAGACGATAGTCGCGATCGAGCGACGCCGACTCGATGTAGCGGCTGATCGGATCGAGACACGCCGGGACCGGAGATCGCTCGTAGCCGGTGGCGAGCACGACGGCATCGTACACTGCCCGGCGGCGGACCTCCTCGTCCTTGTTGACGAACTCGAGCTCCATCCCCTCCGGGACGGCATGAGCTGCGACGATCTCGCTGCGCGGATGGAGCGTCAGCTTCCGAGCCCCGGCGACACGCTGTTGGTACGTCATCCGGTAGAGCTGATCGAGCAGGTCGGGGTCGACCACCGCATAATTGGTATTGCGGAAGCTGCGGACGATTTTATCGCGCTGGCTGTCGGACCGCGAATGGAAATAATCGGTGTAGTCCGGGTTGAAGATCTCGTTCACGAACGGGCTGCTATCGGCCGGCTTGAGGGCGTGCCCGCGGAAGACCAGATCGATGTGGGCGTCGGGAAACCGTTCGCTGAGATCGAGCGTGACTTCAGCCGCACTTTGCCCGCCGCCGACGACCGCCACCCGCGGCGACCGGCCGTCCGATCCTGCCGCAAGCAACGAGCCGAGATAGCCGCTGGTGTGCACGACGCGCGGATCCATCGCGATCGCTCGAAATACCGACGGGATGTGCGGCACGCCGCCGACGGCGGCCACGAGGTGCCGCGTGACGCGTGACCGTTCTTTCCCGTCAGCCATGCGCGTGAGCACGCGAAGCGCGGTGACGGACTGGCCGGCGTGCACGGGCTCGACAGCCTCGACCGTCTCTCCATACGCAACCATGCCGCTGAACTGACCGGCGACCCAACGGAGGTAGTCGTTGAACTCGATCCGGCTCGGATAGAACGTCTTGCAGTTGGTGAAGTCGAGCAGCCGGCCGGATTTGTGCAGGTAGTTGACGAAGGTGAACGGACTGGTCGGATCGCGAAGCGATACGAGGTCCTTGAGGAAGGAGATCTGCATGTTGCTGCCGGGCAGCAGCATGCCGCCATGCCACTTGAAGTCCTGCTGCTTCTCCAGGAACAGGGACCGGCATTTCAAGCGCTGCTGTCTCGCGCAATCGTCGAGCGCGATCGCCAGTGCGAGGTTCGATGGCCCGAAGCCAATGCCGACGACATCATAGTCAGGGGCAGGATGATACGACATGGTGATGCTCCGTCCGCGCTAGGCTTCTGTGGGTGCTTCATTGGTCGCCGGCTGCCACAGCCGGTCGCCGAAAAAGCGCTCGCGCAGCAACATGACCAGGGTTGCCCGCTTGTGTGGGAACTCGAAGTTCTTGAGCCGGGCAAACCCAGCCAGATCCAGGTTGCGCAGCTGCTGCGAATGCGCCGCCGCCGGCTCGCCGACGATACGCTCGGTGCGGCAATCGTCGAGGAACATGTAGTGCATGAGCGAGGGAAGCCAGGCCGTGATGAAGCGGCGGCCCCGGAAGCCGTCCTCGCCAACGATCACGTGCCAGCCGCGATCATAGTCCGCCGCATCGTAGAACGGCGCGATGCGATTTTCCTTCGCCCAATAGAGCTCGAAATAGCCGAACGGCTGATCACCGAAGGAGCCGATCAGCGGCACCATGTGCGGGTCCGACATGATCCGCGACAGATACTGTCGGTGCTTGTCGATATCCCCCGCTTCATTCCAGAACGAGTCGACCCGCGGATCGTTGAGCCAGCGGTGGACCAGCAGGAGATCGCGAGCGATGTCGACGACGCGAAAACTGACGACGTCGGACAGCCAGGGAATGAAGCGGGCGTAGACGGTGCCGACCGGCTTGGGCGGCCGCCGCGGATGGCGCCTGCCGTCGGTCATCGCGTAGGACAGCGGAAACGCCGGGCGCGCAGCGTCCGTCAGCCAGTTCCCGCGAAGCTGCATCACCATGTCCGGATACAGCGCCAGCCTGCCGTCGGTCGCGACCGCAACGCCGTGTTTCGCCAAGGCCGATGCTGCTGCCGGTTTGTCGTCAAGCGTGATGACGAGCCTCTCGAGCGACGGCGCCCAGCCGAAGACCGCTTCGGCCATTGCCACCACTCCGCGCGACACCCGGCGCCAATCATCGATCCCGTCGTGCACGATCAGACGCGTCAGTTCGCCATCCGGCCGAAGCGACAGCAATGGCGCGCCGTCCGCGATCACCCGGAGCCCGTCATCGTCGCGAACGACCGACATTGTCGCATCGGTTGCGACAGGGAATGTCCGGACACTACCCCTAACGCTCGCAGTCGCGCTCATGCGAACTCCTTCCCTCTCATTGATCTGCACGGGCGCCATCTCTGTCCACTCCCGCTCAGGATGTAGATCGGCCGGCATGACGAAGACAACAAAGTCTGTAGCGCTGCCTTTAGATTAACTACAAAGATGCGGCTCACGGATTCGATGCTCCAAGCGACGGAGCGGGCTCCTGCATAACGGTCGTGAGCGTGCGTTGCCTTTGTGCCGGCTCGCGGCGTTCAGCGGCGTCGCTGGCGTCAATCCGACCGTCGCGCAGGCGCACGATCCGATCGGCGCAGTGGAAGTAGCGATCGTCGTGTGAGATCACGATGATCGTCTTGCCCAGACGTTTGAGGTCGGCGAGCAGCTCGGTGTAGAAGATTTGACGGAACGCCGGGTCCTGGTCGGCCGCCCATTCGTCGAACACCAGCACCGGCCGTCCCTCGATCCAGGCATTGATCAGGGCGAGCCGCTTGCGCTGGCCCGTCGACAGGTCGGTGGTGGAGAATGCGCCGCCATCGATCGAGACCTTGTGGGCGAGCTCGAGACGGTCGAGATAGCGCTGCGCGAGCTCCGGCCGCTGACTGCTCTGCTGCGCCAAGGTGTCGAACAGGAAATAGTCCGAGAATATTGTGGTGAAGAGCTGCCGATAATCGTCGCGGGTCTCGTTGACGACCGGGCTGCCGTCGCGCAGCAGCACGCCGCGGTCGGGCACATAGAGTCCGAGCAGCAGCTTGATCAGCGTCGTCTTGCCGCTGCCGTTTTCACCGACGATGAAGACGATCTCGCCGCGGCGAACGCGAAGGTCGATCGGTCCGATGGTGAAGGGGCGCTCGGACGACAGCGCGGGGAAGGCGTAGGAGACGCCGCGCAGTTCGATCGATTCGATCTGGTCGGCGGTTCGATCCTGCGGATCATCGAGCAGTTCCGCCTCTGCGGCGGTGAAACGGTCCGACAACTCGGCGATCCGGCGCATCGCGACCTGCGCGCGGCCGAGCGACGGCAGCATGCCGATCAACTGGTCGATTGGTCCACGCATGAACAGCAGCACCAGAACGAAGCCGCTGGACACCGAGGCCGGGCTGTCGGGCCACAGCAGTGGACGCAGCACCAGAGCGGTCCCGATCACCAGGAACAGGAGAACCGTCCCGAGCGCGCGCGCCGTCACGAGCAGATTGATGGCCTTGATCTGCACGTTGCCGATCCGGTCGACCGTCCGGCCGATCAGATCGACATGGACGTGGCGCCGGCGCGGGCGATGCAGGCGCAACTCCTTGGCGCCTTCGGAGATCGCGCGGTAATGCTTCTGCAGGTCGTCTTCGTATTGGCGCGCGAGAGTGAAGCCCATCATTCCGCGCTTGCGGGCGAGATAATGGACGAACGACCCGAGCGCGATCAAGGCTGCCGTTACCAGGAACAGCGGCCACGACAGCACCGCCAAGTAGATCAGGCAGCCGGCGACGATGACGCCCGACACCAGGAAGGCCGGAAAGAAGAACGCGAAATCGCTGATGGCGTCGACATCCTTGGTCAGGACCGGGATGAGGCGGTGCGACCGATAGGATTCGAGCTGGTCGATCGGCGCCATCAGTATCTTGGCGGCCAGTGACTTGCGCAACGAGGCCACGATCCGCTGGCCGACGACATTCGCGCTGATGTCAGAGCCGACCGACCCGATCACGATCAGAATGCAGAGACCCGCGAACGAGGCGACGAGGCCACCGACGTCGCCTGCCCCTGCGTAGAGGCCACGGTTCACCACGGCGAGCAGCCCCGCAACGCTGGCGCCGCCGAGGAGACCGAGCAGAATGGCTGCGGCGAGCAGCAGCCAATAGGGCCGCAGCAGGCTTCCGACGCTGGCAACGCCTGGATTGGATGACGTCATCATGGATTGCCGGCTCCCATTCGCGTGGCGAAGACAGCGGCGAGCTTGGCGCCGATGTCGGCGCGGGCGTGCAAAGCGTCCGGAACGACGTTGCCCATGCGCAGGAACTCGTGGATCATGCCGGGATAGACCTTCAGATCCACGGCGGCGCCGGCCGCGCGCAAGCGTGCGGCATAGGCCCGCCCCTCGTCCGCCAGCGGATCGAACTCGGGGAGCACGATCAGCGCGGGCGCGACGCGCGTGAGATCGGACGCGGCCAGCGGCGCAAATCGCCAGTCGTGGCGATCGGCGTCATGGCGGAGATAATGGTCGAAGAACCAGTCCACGGTCTCGCGCTCGAGCAGATAACCCGAACCGTATTTCTCGTAGGAGTCCGAGACCTGCTGCGGGCTGAGCCCGGGATAGGCGAGGACCTGAAGGACAGGCTGCGGTAAGGCCCGGTCGTCGCGCGCGGCGATCGCCAACGCCGCGGCCAGCGTGCCCCCCGCACTGTCGCCGCCGATCGCGACCCGCCGCGGGTCGAGGCCAAGTGCAGGCCCCTCGCGCCCGATCCAAGCGAGGGCATCGACGCAGTCCTCGAATGCCGTCGGAAACCGGTGCTCCGGCGCCAGCCGGTAGGCGATCGACAGCACTGCCGCGCCGCTGTCATCGGCAAGGCCCCGGCACAACGGCTGGTGCGAGTCGAGGCTGCCGACGACGAAGCCGCCGCCATGCATGTAGAGCAGCACGGGCATCGGATCGGCGACGTCCAACGGCCGCGCTGCATAGAGGCGCCCGGCAATCTCCGTCGCGTCGCGCATCGGCAGCGCAAGCTGCCTCTCGAAGGCGAGCGGCGGCGGATCGACATCCAGCAGCGGCGAGGAGGCGTCGAAATCGGCACGCGCCTGCGCCGGCGTAAGTTGCGGAAACGGAATGCGCGCGCCCGATTCCGTTCCGAGCTGGATCATCTCGAGCAGTGCCGCGATATCAGGATGAAGGCCCATGGTCACCTCATTCAGCCGGTTCCGGCTGCAGAGCCGGTGATGTCTGCGCCGCCTGGTCCGGCTCCAGCCACGCGCCGAGCGCCGCCAGGAAAGATTCGTTGCCAAGGATCGAGAAGTGGTCGTCGCCGACCACGCCCAAATCTGCCGCCTGCGGCAGTCCCGCCGCGAGCCGATCGCGCTGTCGAAGCCGGCCGGAGGTCCACCAGCAGCCGGGCGCTGCAACGAGATCGGCCGGCCATTCGGCCGCCCGAGCCAGTTGCGCGAGGTGGCGCCCGACCCTGAAGGCCGAGACGATGTCGTCGACGCCGAGAAGACCGTCGCGCGGCTGCAGCGGCGCCGTGCCGATTGCATCGACGACCAGGCGCCGGATCACCTCGTCCGTCACCGGCGCATCGCCGGAACGAATCGCCGTCACCTGCGACGCAATGGCTGAAGGCTGCACGCCCGGCGCCGCGACCGACAGCAGCGTCAGCAAGTCGTCGGTCCAATGCCGCCCGGGCGACGGCTGCTCGTCACCATGCGGAACGAAGCTGTCGATCAGCGCCAGGCGCTCGACCCGCTCACCGCGCCGCTCAAGTTCAGCAGCAACCAGGCACGCGACCAGTCCGCCAAGCGACCAGCCAATCAGATGATAGGGTCCCTTGCTTTGCTTCCGCGCGATCTCATCGACATAGTCCACGGCCATTGCCGTCAGCGACTCGTCGGTGAAGGACGGTTCGATCAGCGTCCGGCACTGCAGTCCGATCAGTTGCCTCCGTCCCTCCAGACGCCGCGCCAGCGGCGCGTAGTCGAACACCGTGCCGAAGCCGCCGTGAAGACAGAACACCGGCGGCGCGCCATCGATCGGCGAACTCAGGGGCAGCAGCGCCGACGGTCGGATGGATGATGCTGCGGGCGTGCCGAGCAAGGCGCGAATGGTCGGCTTCTGAAGGAGATCCCGCAGCTTGATCTCGCCATCGAGGATCGGGGCACGGCGAAGGCGCGCGATCACATTGAGGCTCAGGATCGAGTTGCCGCCGAGCTCGAAGAAGTTGTCGGTGACGCCGACTTGCGCAACACCGAGGATCTCCGCCCACAGCTTCGCCATCGCGACCTCGGCGGGACTTTCCGGGGCGATGAACGCGCGCCCGGCTGCGATATCAGGCGCGGGCAACGCCTTGCGATCGACCTTGCCGCTCGATAGCGTCGGCAGGCGCTCGAGCACGATGATGCGGGATGGAATCATGTAGGCCGGCAAAGTCCGGCGCAGCGCGGCAGTCAGCGTTGCAGACAGCCGCTCGGCCGCAGCCGCGTCGCCTGGCGCGCGTGGCGCCACATAGGCCACGAGCTGATTTCCTCCCGCACCCACCACGGCGAGCACGGCAGCCTGCGCGACCGCTGGGTCGCTCAGCAGAGCCGATTGGATTTCGCCAAGCTCGATCCGGAAGCCGCTGACCTTGACCTGATCGTCGCTGCGTCCGAGATATTCGATCGTGCCGCTCGCATCCCATCGCGCAAGGTCGCCGGTGCGGTAGAGACGTGCGCCCTCGTCCGCCGAAAATGGATCCGGCACGAAGCGTTCCGCCGTCATGCCTGGCTTGGCGTGGTACCCGCGCGCGAGCCCGAACCCGCCGATGTAGAGCTCGCCGGCTGCGCCTGCCGGAACGAGATTCAGCGAGCCATCGAGGATGTAGGCGGTGCGGCGGCCAACGGGAATGCCGATCGGCGCATAGGCCTTGTCGCACGCCGTGTTGCCGTCGACCTTCCACACGAGCGGTGTCACGACGGTCTCGGTCGGACCATAGCCGTTGATCAGGATCTGCGGCTTCAACGTCCGCCTGACCTTGTCGAAGCCGGCCTTGGGCATCGCCTCGCCGCCGAACGAATACAGCCTGACGGGCGGCGGATTGCCGGCCTGCTCCACCCACTCTGCGACCTGCTGCAGATAGGCCGGCGGCAGGCCGATATGCGTGATCCGCTGCGCATGAAGTTCGGCGACGGTCCGTTCGGGCGTCCACAGCTCCGCATCGCGCATGACCAGCCGAGCGCCCTGCGACAGCACCGTGAGCCACCGCTCATGCGCGCCGTCGAAGGCCAGCGACAGGAAATGCAGCTCGCTTGCGTGCTCGTCGAGCTCGTAGAGCGCAGCGGTCGCTCGGCAATGCATCGCCAGCGGTCCATGCGCGACGGCGACGCCTTTCGGCCGCCCGGTCGAACCGGACGTGTAGATCACATAAGCGAGACTCTCCGGATGCAGGCGTGGATCCGGCGCATGGTTCGGACCGCTGGCGAAATCGAACGAGGCCAGATCGATCGCCTGGACGCCTTCGATAACGGAGATGTCACACGCGCCGGACAGCAGCATCCTCATCCCGGAATCGCGCATCACATGAGCGATGCGGTCCGGCGGCAGCTCGGGATCGAGCGGGACATAGGCTCCTCCGGCCTTCAGCACGGCAAGCAACGCGGCCATCGTCGCTTCGTTGCGCTCGACGACGACGCCGACGCGCTGGTCGGGCTCGAGCCCGGCCTCGACGAGGTGGTGCGCGATCCGGTTGGCGCGACGATCGAGCTCACCGTAGGACACGTTCCGGCCGCCGATCGTCAGGGCGACACGTTCCGGATCGCGCTGTGCATGATCGCGGATCATCTCGTGGACGAGTGGACGCATCGCGGCAGACGCCGCCCGGCCATTGCAGGCGTCTGCGCGCTGCACATCCTGAGCGGTGGACGCATCGATCGCGCCAAGCCTGGCTTCCGGACCTCGTAGCATGGCCGCGAGCAGATGTTCGAATTGCGCCCTCACCTGCTCCGCCTGTTCCGGCGTGAAGTGGCTCGGCATATAGGTGAATTCGACCTGTAGCGTATCCTCGACCATGACGGACAGGTCCATCGGATAGTTCGTGACGTCGACGTTGCGCAGCTCGCCGAATTGAAGCGAGCCGTCGCCCTGCAGCAGGCCTCGGTCGACGGGATAGTTCTCGAACACGATGATGCTGTCGAACATGGTCTCGCCGGCACGCCCGGCCCAGCTCTGGATGTCGTAGAGCGGCGTCTGCTCGAAGTTGCGCATCGCCGCGTTGCGGTCCTGCATGGCGCGCAGCCAGTCACCGATCGTTGCGGCCGGCGAAGGCGTCTCGATCACGGGCAGCGTATTGATGAACAGGCCGATCATCTGCTCGGCCCCGTCGAGACCCGCCGGACGGCCGGCGACGGTGACTCCAAATGTAACGGTCTGCTGGCCGGTGTAGCGTTGCAGCAGCAGCGCCCAGACGCCCTGGATGAGCGTGTTCAGGGTGATGCGCTCGTGCCGGGCGAACGCCTTCAATGCCGCGGTCGCATCCTTGTCGAGCCGGGTGTAGCAGCGCCGGTGTCCGTGCGCGTCGTAGCGCCGCGCGCCGAAGGCATCGGCCAGTTGCGTCGGCTGGTCGAAGGCCGTGAGTTGTCCTCGCCAGAAGCGCTCGGCGGCCTGCGCGTCCTGGGCCGGCAGCCAGGCAACATAATCGCGATAGTGCGCCGATTGAGAGACGAGCGCACGCCCGGCATAGCGCTGCAGGATTTCACCGATGAAGCGGGCCGAGCTCCAGCCATCCATCAGGATATGATGGTAGGTCCAGATCAGGCGATGACGATCGTGGTCGAGCTGCAACAAGCGGACACGCTGCAGTGGCGGCACCGCGAGATCGAACTCGGCGCCGCGCTCCGCGGCCAGCGCCGACGACAGCCGCGCCTCATCGACGGCCTGCCCACGCCAGTCTTCCGTTGCGAACGGCACACTCGCCGCGCGATGGACGGCCTGCAGCGGTGCGCCGGACAGCTCGCGCCACAGAAATCCAGTACGCAGCATCGGATGACAGGCAGAGACCTCCTGCCACGCGGTGCGCAGCCGCTCGACGTCCAGCCCGCGGATCTCGACGCTGACTTGGTTGACATAGACGCCACTTCCGGCATCGCGCAGGCTATGGAACAGCATGCCCTGCTGCATCGGCGAGAGCGGGTAGACGTCCTCGATGCGGTCCCAGTCGACACCGAGCTGCGCGAGCTCCTCGCTCGTCAGCCCCGACAATGCGCCGCGCGCGCGAGTGATTGCGGGCTGGTCGTTCCGCGCAGCCACGCAGGCCGGCGCGAGCAGCTCGATCGTCTGCAGCCGGAACACGTCTCTCGGCTCCAGCTCGAGACCAGCCCGGCGTGCGCGACTGACCATCTGCAGCGAGATGATCGAGTCGCCGCCGAGCTCGAAGAAATTGTCGGTGACGCCGACGTCCGGCTGGTGCAGCAGCTCGGCCCAGATCGCAGCGAGTGCGGCCTCGGTCGGATTGCGTGGCACGACGCGCTGTCCCTGCCCAAGCCGCGTATCGGGCAACGGCAACGCCTTGCGATCGATCTTGCCGTTCGGTGTCAGCGGCAGCCGCGGCAGCACCATCACGCGCGACGGCACCATGTAGTCCGGCAACGCTGACGCGAGAGTCGCGCGCAGCTCGGCTCCGTCGAGCGCATCGTCGCCGCTGACATAGCCGACGAGCTGCCGGCCGCCGCCGAGCTCTTGCGCCACCACGACGCTGTCGCGCACGCCGGGCTGCGTGCGCAGCCGCGCCTCGATCTCGCCGAGCTCGATGCGGTGGCCGCGGATCTTCACCTGATGGTCGGCACGGCCGACATAGTCGAGCAAACCGTCGGCGCGCCACCGCGCCAGATCGCCGGTGCGGTACAGCCGCGCACCGGGATCGCCGAATGGATCGGGAATGAAGCGCTCGGCGCTGAGCGCCGCTCGGCGCCAATAGCCGCGGGCCAGGCCCTCGCCGCCGATGAAGAGCTCGCCTGTCACGCCGACGGGGGCGGGGTTGAGATCGCCGTCGAGCACATGCAGCGTGGTGCTGCCGATCGGGCCGCCGAGGACCGGTGCGGGATCGCGTGCGTCGAGCCGATGGCGCGCCGACCACACCGTGGTTTCGGTCGGCCCGAACAGGTTCCAGGCCTCGCCTCCGAGCGCGAGCAGCCGAAGCGCCAGGTCGGGCGCCAGCGCCTCGCCGCCGCTCAGCAAGCGGCAGCCTTGAGGCAGCCAACCGCGCGCACCATCGTCATGATCGAGCAGCATGCGCCAGCTCGACGGCGTGGCCTGGATCAGGGTCACGCCATGATCGGCGACGATCGCCTTCAGCCTCGCCGGATCATGGGCCGAGGCGTGATCCGCCAGCACGATCCGCGCGCCATGAATGAGCGGCAGCCAGAGCTCGAGCACCGCGATGTCGAACGATAGCGAGGTCAAGCCAAGCACACGGTCATCGCGCGCGATGCCCGGTTGCTCAGCCATCGTCGCCAGGAAATTCGTCACGGCGCCATGGCGCACCATCACGCCCTTGGGCAGGCCGGTCGAGCCGGAGGTGTAGATGACGTAAGCCAGGTTGTCTGGATGGATGGCGACGTCGAGATCGCCGACGCCGACCGAATCTTCTCTAAACTCCTCGTCCAGCAGCCAGGCCTGGGCGTGGCCGTCCGCCAGCACAGGCGCGAGCTGGTCGTGGAGCGTCGCCTGCGTCAGCAGCAGCTTCGCGCCGCTGTCGGACAGCATGTGCGCGAGACGCTCGGCCGGATAGTCCGGATCGAGCGGCAGATAGGCTCCGCCCGCCTTGAGCACCGCGAGCAGCGCCACCATCATCGTCACACTGCGCTCCAGCGCCAGTCCCACCACCACATCGGGACCGACGCCGTGCTCCCTGAGCCTATGGCCCAGCCGGTTCGCGCGCGCATTCAGCGCTCCGTAACTGATCGTCTCCTCATTGTGCACGAGCGCAATCGCATCGGGCGCGCGCCCTGCCTGGGCCTCGAACTGAGCGACGACACCCGGCGCTATCACGGCCCCGGCCGTTGCGTTGACCCGCGCCAGCAGCGCGATGTCCGTGGGATCATCAGCCGCAAGGCAGCCGACCGCCTGCTCGGCATCGCCAGTGATGGCCGCGAGCAGTTGCACGAACGCCTTGTGCAGCCGGCGAATCTGGGCCTCGTCGAAATGTTGCCGCTGGAAATTGAATACCAGCCGCAGCTCTGCTTCGAGACCGACGCTCACGAACAGCGGGTAGTTGCTCGTTTCGAGGATCCTCGTCCGGCCGACGCTCACGCGGCCGTCTCGGGTCTTCAAGGCCTCGTCCACCGGATAGTTCTCGAACACCAGGATGCTGTCGAACAGCGGACGCCCTGCCTGGCCCGCGATCCGCTGAATGTCGGCCAGCGGCATCCAGCCATGATCCCGCAAGGCGAGATTGCGATCCTGCAGGTCGCGCAGCCACGCACCAACCCGCCGCTGCGGATCCTCGGCATCGACCACGGGCAAGGTGTTGATGAACAGGCCGACCATCTCCTCGGCGCCAGCGAGCCCAGCGGGCCGGTCCGACACCGTCACGCCGAAGCTGACCGTATCCTGCCCGGTGAACCGACGGAGCAATTGCGCCCATGCCGCCTGCACCACCGTATTCAGCGTGACCCGTTCGCGGGTCGCGAAGCGTTGCAGCCGCTCGCTGAGATCGGCGTCCACCGCCATGGTGAGCGAGCCATGGCCGACGCGAGCGTCGACCGCAGGCCGCGACAGCAGGCTCGGCTCGTCGAGGCGGGCCAACGCCGCTCGCCAGAACTCGGCCGCAGCACCGTGGTCCTGCGCCTGCAGCCATGCGATGTAGTCGCGGTAGCGCGGCGGCTGTCCTTGCAGCGCCCCCTGCCCCTCGTGCTGCATCACCTCGGCGATGAATCGGGCCGAGCTCCAGCCGTCCATCAGAATGTGATGATGAGTCCAGATCAGCCAATGCCGGTCGTCGGCGATCCGGATCAGCCTTACGCGCTGCAGCGGCGGCCGCGAGAGATCGAAGCCGTCGGCGCGCTCGCGGTCTGCCGCCGCCATGAGCGCAGCATCCAAAGCGGCCGGAGCGAGCTGCGCCGCACGTTCCCGCCAATCTTCCGCGACGAAGGGAACGTCGGCACTGCGATGGACGACCTGCTGCGGTGGTCCCGGCAATTCACGCCACAGGAAACCGGTGCGAAGCACGGTATGGCGATTGCTGACCGCCTGCCACGCGGCTTGCAGCTTGCCGGCGTCGAGACCGCGGGTCTCGGCGGCAACCTGGTTGACGTAGACCCCGGTGCCGTCGTCGTGCAACGCGTGGAACAGCATGCCCTGCTGCATCGGCGACAGCGGATAGATGTCCTCGACCTCGCGCCAATCCAGCGCCAGCGCATCGAGCTCGGCCTGGCTCAGCTTCGACAACGGCACATCGGACGGCGTCACGCCATGGACGCCGCTCGTGCAGTGATCGACCAGCTCACGCAGCGCCGCCTCAAAACAGTCCGCCAGGCGCGCAATCGTTTCGCGGCGTTGACGCTTCCCGCTGAAGCCGAACGACAGCTCCAGACGACCGTCGAGCACCCTCGCATTGATCGCGATATGGTGGCGCAACGGGCTCGACGCGGCGCGCGACGGGCCGGCGCTCTCGGGCGCGATCGAGAACAGCGCCGTCTCGTCCGCGCTGCCATCGACCTGTCCGAGATAATTGAACCCGATGCGCGGCTGCACGCCCGTCGTCAGCGCCGCGCGCTGGGCATCAGAACCCAGGTAGCGCAGGACACCGTAGCCAAGTCCCCGGCTGGGGACGGACCGCAGCATCTCCTTGGTCGCCTTGATCAGCACCGCGGGCGGCTGCGATCCAGCCGCCAGTCGTACCGGGAACGCGGTCGTGAACCAGCCGATGGTTCGCGACAGGTCGAGCCCGCCGCCGAGATCCTCGCGGCCGTGACCCTCGAGTTCGATTGCCATGATCTCCCGGCCCGACCACAGCCACAGCGCACGCGCGAGCGCCGACAGCAGCAGATCATTGACCTGGGTTCTGTACGCCCCGTGCGCCGTGCCCAGCAGACGCGCGGTCAGCTCAGCGTCGATCGCGAGCGGCACGTCGTCGGCGTCTGCAATCGTATCCCGATCCGCATGATCGAAATCGCTCGGCACGTCCTCCGTCTGCCGGAGACCGGACCAATGATCCCACTCTGCAGCCGGCACATCCGAGGCCGCGTGCGCGCGCAGCGCTGCGCCCCATTGGGCATAGGCGTGCGTCTTGGGCGGCAGCGTCGCCTCTTGTCTACGCATGAGCTGCTCATAGGCAGCCGCGAGATCCTCCAGCAGCACACGCCACGACACGCCGTCGGTCACGAGGTGATGAATCACGATCAGGAGGCGCTGCCCGCCCTCCGGCAGATCGATGCCGACCAGCCGCACCAGACGTCCCTCCGCGAGCGAAAGGCTCGCCTGGACCTCAGCGGCGAGCGCGGTGACCGCCTCGCCATCGGCCAGCTCGCACGACCGAAACAGGTCGGAGACCGCCGGCGCCGGCCCGTGCTCGGCGCGCCAGATGCCGTCGATGCGTTCGAAGCGCAGTCTCAGCGCATCGTGATGAGTGACGACGGCCACTGCCACGCGCCGCAGCACGTCCCAGTCGAGCCGCTGTTGCGGCCGCAGCAGCAAGGCCTGGTTCCAGTGATCGGGCGCCTCCAGCTCCTGCTCGAAGAAACGGAGCTGAATCGGCAGCAACGGGAGTGGCCCGGAGACGAGACCCTGCTCCGCCGTCGTCTCCAACCGGACGACCTGCCGCGCGTCGCGCGCCAGGGCTTCCAGCGTCTGATGCTTGAAGACGTCTCGTGGCTCGATCAGAAGGCCGGCCCGCCGCGCACGACTGACCATCTGCAGCGAGATGATCGAATCGCCGCCGAGCTCGAAGAAATTGTCGGTCATGCCGACATCGGGCTGATGCAGCAGCTCGGCCCAGATGGTTGCCAACGCAGCCTCGGCCGGCGTCCGCGGCGCAATCCGCATCGCTGCAGCGGGCGCCTCCGGCGCCGGCAGCGCGTTGCGATCGACCTTGCCATTCACCATCAGCGGCAGGCGGTCGAGGACCACGATCCGCGCCGGCACCATGTAGTCCGGCAACGTCGCGGACAGCGCGTTGCGCAGCACCTCGCCATCGAGCGTGCCGTCACCGCAGACATAGCCGACCAGTTGCCGGCCAGCCCCGAACTCCCTCGCGATGACGACGGCCGCAGTGACCGATGGCTGCTGCAGCAGCCGCGCCTCGATCTCGCCGAGCTCGATGCGGAAGCCGCGAACCTTTACCTGGTGATCGGCCCGGCCGACATAGTCGATGGCGCCGTCGCTGCGCCAGCGCGCCAGATCGCCGCTTCGATAGAGCCGCGCGCCGGGAGGTCCGAACGGATCGGGAATGAAGCGCTCGGCCGTCAGCGCCGCGCGCCCGAGATAGCCGCGCGCCAGCCCGTCTCCGCCGATATGGAGCTCGCCCGTCGTGCCCTCGGCGACCGGATTGAGGTCGGTGTCGAGAATGCGCAGGATCGTGCCTGGAATCGGAAAGCCGATCGGCACGCGTGCCCCACTCGCCGCGCGGCAGTTCCAGAAGCTGGCATTGATCAGCGCTTCGGTCGGCCCATAGCGGTTGTCGAACCGGATTGCTGGGAATGCCGCGTAGACTTGGTCCTTCAGCAGGACCGGCAGGGCCTCGCCACCGGAGAACAGGCGCTTCAACGTCACGCATCGCTGAGCCTCCGGCTCAGCCACGAATTGCGCGAGCATCTGCGGCACGAAATGCAGCGTGGTCACACCATGCGCAGTGACCGCATCGACCAGCCGCTTCGGCTCGCGATGGGCCCCCGGCGCCGCGATCGCAAGCCGCGCACCGACCGTCAACGGCCACAGGATTTCCCACACCGCGACGTCGAAGCTGAACGGCGTCTTCTGCAACAGCGTTTCGCCGGGATCGAGCCCGTACTCCCGCTGCATCCAGGCGAGCCGCGCTGCCAGCGCACCACGCGTGCAGGCCACGCCCTTCGGCACGCCGGTCGAGCCGGACGTGTAGATCACATAGGCGAGGCTCTCGGCGTGGGTCGGACTCTGGAGATCCAAGCTGCCGGTGTCCGTGTCCTGCGAGGCGCGTCTGTCGCCGACGGCGATCAACTCGGCGCCCGCCCCTGCCGTGATCTCCATCAGCCGATCACGCAACTGCGGCTGCGTCAGCACCAGCCGCGTGCCGCTGTCGCCCAGCATCGCCGCGAGCCGCTGGCTGGGATAATCCGGATCGAGCGGCAGGTAGCCGGCCCCGGCCTTCAGAACGGCCAACACAGCCACGACCAGGTCGGCGCTGCGCTCGAATGCCAAGCCGACCGGAGCATCCAGAGCGATGCCGGCCTGCATGATCTGTCGCGCCAGGCGGTTCGCCTGCGCATTCAGTTCCGCGTAGCTGATCCCCTCCTGATCGGAGATCAAGGCCATGGCCGCAGGCGCCCGTGCGACCTGCTGTTCGATCTGCGTCACGACGTCGACGAAGCCGTCTTTCACCGTCGGCGCGGCGGGTCCCGAGCTCCAGCCGAGCACCCGTTGCAAAGCGGCGGCGTCCAAGCCATGCAGCTCCGCGACCGGGCGGCTGCTGTCGTCGGCGATGCGCCCGAGCAGGCAGGCGAACGCCGCCTGTATCCGCTCGATCTGCACCTGGTCGAACCGGCTGCGATCGTAACGGAAGCCGAGCCGGATGCCGGCGTCGGTCACGAACACCGCGACCGTCAGCGCATAGTTGGTGATCGAGATCTGCTCGGCGCGGCTGGCGCGCGGTCCCTCGCCGGCCTGAACGCGCAGCGCCGCGTCGACCGGATAATTCTCGAACACGAAGATGGTATCGAACAGCGGCCGGCCGGCGCGGCCGGCAAGGCGCTGGATCTCGTGCAGCGGCATCCAGCCATGCTCGCGCAGGTCGACGTTGCGATCCTGCAGGCTGCGCAGCCACGCGCCGACCGGCGTTTGAGGTCTCGCGTCCTCGAGCACGGGCACGGTGTTGATGAACAGGCCGACCGCCTCTTCCACGCCCGCGATCTCGGGCGGCCGGCCGGAGATCGTGGCGCCGAAGCAGACGACATCCTGGCCGGTCAGGCGCCGCAGCAACTGGCCCCACGCCCCCTGCAGAAGCGTGTTCAACGTCACCCGCTCGCGCCGTGCCGCGACCTGCAGCCGCTCGGTCTTCACCGCATCGATCACGAGATCGATCGAGGCATGGCCGTCGGCAGGTGCGGCCGGCCCGCCCAGCGCATCGGCCAGCAGGCTCGGCTCGCCGAGCGTCGAGAGCGAGCGCGACCAGAACATGCCCGACGCCTCGCGATCCTGCCGCTGCAGCCAGGCAATGTAATCACGATAGCGGCCGCGCGGTGCGCCCAGCGACGCGCCGCCGACATGCTGCATGATCTCGCCGATGAGCCTTGCTGCGCTCCAGCCGTCGAGCAGGATGTGATGATGGGTCCAGATCAGGCGGAAAACGCCGCCGTCGAGATCGATGAGACGGACCCGCTGCAGCGGCAGCCGTGACAGGTCGAAACCGGCGCGCCATTCGGCTGCCGCCACCTCGGCCAGCGCCGCGTCACGCGCGGCCTGATCCATCGAGTCCACACGGTCGCGCCAATCCTCCTCGACGAAGGGAACAGGAGCCTGCCGATGGACGACCTGCTGCGGTGCGCCCGACAATTCTTTCCACACGAACGCGGTCCGCAGCACCGCGTGTCTCGCGGTCACCGCCTGCCACGCCGCGCGTAAACGCGCCGCATCGGCGCCGCTGACGTCGACGGCGATCTGACTGACATAGTTGCCGCTGTCGCCGTCGCGCAGCGCGTGGAACAGCATGCCCTGCTGCATCGGCGACAGCGGATAGATGTCCTCGATATCGCGCCAATCGCGCGAGGCTCCGAGCAGGTCGAGCTCCGGCTGGCTGAGGCCCGACAGCGGAACGTCCGACGGCGTGAGGCCATGTACGCCGCTCGTGCAATGCGCGACGAGTTCGCGCAGCGCCGCGGAATAGCACGCGGCCAGCCGCTCGATCGTCGCGCGGCGATAGCGTCGGCGGCCGAAGCTGAATGTCAGCCTCAGCTGGCCGTCGAGCACCTGGCCGTTGATGCTGAGCCAGCGGCCAAGCGGTGCGCCGGCGCTGCGTGACGGACCCGCGCCTTCCGGCGCGAGCGCGAAGGCAGGGTCAGGGCCGGCGCCGAACTGGCCGAGATAGTTGAACACGATCCGCGGCTCGGCGCCGCCCGCCAGGGCGGCGCGCTGCTCAGGGCTTCCGCAGTAGCGCAGCACGCCATAGCCGAGCCCACGCGCCGGGATGGCCCTTAGTTCCTCCTTGATCGACTTGATGAGCGTGGCATCGTCGCTCGCGCCACCGGAGAGGCGAAGCGGAAATGCGGTCGTGAACCAGCCGACCGTGCGCGACAGGTCGATGCCTTCGAACAGATCCTCACGGCCATGGCCTTCGAGCTCGACCAGGCATTCATCGAGTCCGCACCAGCGGTTGACGGCGCGGGCCAGCGCCGCCAACAGCAGATCATTGACCTGGGTCCTGTAGGCAGCGGGTGCCTGCTTGAGCAGCTGCCCGGTCATGTCGGCATCGAACGACACGACGACGTCTTCGCCATCGGCGACACGATCGGTCTCACCTTGATCGTCGTCGCATGGCAGGCCGCCGGCGGCACTGCGCTGTCTCCAATAGTCGAGCTGATCGGCCAGCTCCTCGCTCGCCGCGTAGTCTTCAAGCCTCCGGCTCCACGACGCCATGGACTGGCTCTTGGGGGGCAACGCAATCGCAACCGCGCCCTGCGCCGCCTGTCGATGCGCCGACATGATGTCTTCGAGCAGCACACGCCAGGATACGCCGTCGACGACGAGGTGATGCACGACGATGAGAAGCCTCTGGCTGCCGTCCGCGACGTCCATGCCGACGAAGCGCAGCAACGGCCCCTGCAGGGACAGGCTTGCCTGCGCGGCGGCGGCAACCGAGGTGATCTCCGCCGCATCCTGAACAGCGCGGATCCAGAGCAGATCGGCGCTCGCCGGCATCGCGCCATATCTCGCCTGCCACGCGCCGTCGCTCTGGAGGAATTGCAGTCGCAGGGACTCGTGATGCGCCACCACGGCCTCGACCGCCGGCGCCAACACCCGCCAGTCGAGCCGTGCCGACGGCACCAGCATCAACGCCTGATTCCAGTGATGCCGTTCGCCGGCGTCCTCGGCAAAGAAGCGGCGCTGGATCGGCAACAGCGGCACCGGATCGCCATCGCGCGCGAGCGGCTCGGCGGAGACGACCGCCGCCCGATCGCGGCGCGCGACCCGCGCCAGCCCTTGCAGCGTCTGATGCCGGAACAGGTCGCGCGGCTCGATGGCAAGCCCGCGCTGGCGCGCACGTCCGACCACCTGCAATGAAATGATGGAATCGCCGCCGAGCTCGAAGAAGTTGTCGGTCAGCCCGACCCGCGAATGGCCGAGCAATTCAGCCCAGATCGCCGCCAGCTCCAGTTCAGCCGGGGATTGCGGTGCGACGTAGTCGGCCTCAGCAGACAACTGCTCGGGCGCCGGCAAGGCGTCGCGATCGACCTTGCCATGCGCCGTGAGCGGCATCCGCGACATCAGTACGATGCGCGCCGGAACCATGTAGTCCGGCAGTTCCTCGGACAACGCCGCGCGCAGCCCGGTCTCGTCGAGGCCATCCTCGCCGCAGGCGTAGCCGATGAGCTGCTGGCGTCCGCCGATCTCGCGTGCCACCACCACCGCCGACTGAACACCCGCCTGCCGCGTCAGCCGCGCCTCGACCTCGCCCGGCTCGATGCGGAAGCCGCGGATCTTGAGCTGGTGGTCGGACCGGCCGACATAGTCGATGACGCCATCGGCGCGCCAGCGCGCCAGATCGCCGGTGCGATACAGCCGCGTGCCCGGTGCGCCGAACGGATCGGGGATGAAGCGCTCCGCCGTCAACGCCGGCCGATTCCGATAGCCGGCCGCGAGCCCCTCGCCGCCGATATGAAGCTCGCCGGTGACGCCGACCGGAACGATGTTGAGATCGCCGTCGAGAACATAGGCCGAGCGCCGGCCGACCGGGCGGCCGATCGGCGCATAGGCGCAGTCGATCTCGGCATCGACGTCGACCTTCCAGACCAGCGGCGTGACCACTGTCTCCGTCGGACCATAGCCGTTGATCAGCTTGCGCGGCCGCAGCGCCTGCCTGACCTTGTCGAAGCCCGATTTGGGCATGGCCTCGCCGCCGAACGAATACAACGACACGGGCGGCGGATCGCCGCGCCACGCCGCGAAGTCGGCGAGTTGCTGCAGATAGGCCGGCGGAAAGCCGGCATTGGTCACGCGCTCCGCGCCCATCACGTCGAGCGTCTTCTCCGCCGACCAGAGATCGGCGTCACGCATCACCAAGGTCGCGCCGCAGCTCAGCGCGGTCCACAACCGCTCATGCGCGCCGTCGAAGGTGAAGGAGAGGAAGTGCAGCTCGCGCGACTGCCGGTCCATCTCGTAGAGACCGGCGGTGGCGTCGCAATGCATCGCGAACGGTCCATGCGCGACCGCGACGCCCTTCGGCACGCCGGTGGAGCCGGACGTATAGATCACGTAGGCGAGGCTCGAGGGATGGACATCGACCGCCGGGTCGCTCTCCGTCGTCTCGGCCGCCATCGCGCCGGGATCGACGACCGCGATGCCCGGCATCGGCGGCCATTGCGATCGTCCCGCCGCATCGACCAGCACGACGCGCGCGCCGGCATCCCGAACGGTGGCGGCGAGCCGCGCCGGCGGATGATCGGGATCGAGCGGCAGATAGGCCGCGCCGGCCTTCAGGACGGCAACAAGACTTGCGACGAGATCGGGCGAGCGCTGCATCGAGAGCCCGACGAGCTCGCCGGGTCGCACGCCGAGCGCCAACAGATGCTGCGCGATGGCATTGGCGCGGCGATCGAGCGCCTGATAGCTGATCGTCTCGGCCCCGAACACCAGGGCTGTCGCGCCCGGCCTCTCCTTTGCGTGCCGCGCGAGCATCCGGTGCACCGGCTGGAACCCCGCGAGTGCGGGCGCGCAGGCATTCCACTGCCTGACGTCGTCGCGCTGCCGGTCCGACAACAGCTCCAGCGCCGCGATCCGCTGCGTGGGATCCGCGACCGTTGCCCGCAGGATCGTCAGCCAATGCCCCGCGAGCCGTGCGATGGTCGACCGGTCGAACAGCGCGGTGGCAAAGGAGAACAGCGCCGAGACGTCTCCCGACGGCGCTTCCTCGCTGTCGAGCGCGAGGTCGAATTTCACCGTCTCGATCTCTGCCGCGATCGTCTCGATCTGCAGTTCGGACGCAGCCGGCGCATGTGCCGCCTCGCGCCGATGCTGATGGTTGTAGAGCACCTGGAACAGGGGCGTCTGGCTCTGGCTGCGCTGCGGCTGCAGCACGTCCAGCAGCCGCTCGAACGGAAGATCCTGGTGATCCCTGGCCTCGAGCGAGGCTTCGCGCAGGGCGTGAATGACGTCGGCGATCGTGCTCCGGCTGTCGATGCGCGTGCGCAGCACCTGGGTGTTGACCAGCAGCCCGATCAGCCGCCGCGTTTCCGACCGGTCGCGATTGGCGAGCGGAACGCCGACGCAGATGTCGCCCTGCCCACTGTAGCGATAGAGCACCAGCTTGAGCGCCGCGAGCAGCACGACGAACAGCGTCGTGTGATGCTGTCGGGCGAGCCCGCGCAGACGATCGGAAAGCTCGGCGCCGAGCGACAGGCGTATGGCATCGCCGGATTGGTCGGTCTGGGCCGATCGGGGGCGATCGAGCGGCAGTTGCAGCATGGCCGTGCCGTGCAGCCGGTCGGTCCAGTACCGGAGCTGCCGCTCCTCCTCCACGGCACCGAGCCACAGTCGCTGCCAGGCGGCGAAATCGGCGTAGTCGATCTCGAGCGCCGGCAGTGAGGCGGTTTCGCCGCGGACGGCAGCGCGATAGAGCTGCCAGAACTCCTCGGTAAGGACCTGCATCGACCAGCCATCGGCGACGATGTGGTGCAGCGTGACCGAGAGGATATGCTCGTGCTCGCCAAGACCGAGCAGCGCCGCGCGCAGCAGCGGTCCGGATTCGAGATCGAACGGCAGTGCCGCTTCCTCACGCAGCAGCCGGCGCGCCTGCTGCTCGCGATCGTCGCCCGCAATCTCGATACGGCGAAGCGCGACCGGCGCCGGCTGGCCTACGATCTGCTCCGGCTCGCCGCCGTCCTGCCGGAACGTGGTGCGGAGCGCGGCATGGCGCATGACGAGTCCGTCGAGCGCCTTCTGAAGCGCAGCGGCGTCGAGACGGCCCCGCAGGCGGATCGCGACCGGCATGTTGTAGGCGGAGCCGCCCGGATCCATCCGCCACAGGAACCAGAGGCGGGCCTGCGCGAACGACAACGGCGCGCGCTGCAGATGCTGGCGCGCGATCGGCAAAATCGACAGATCGATGCCCTTGGCCGCCAACTGCGTGAGGAAGGCCCGCTGCTTCGGCGCATCGAGACGCGCCAACCGGCGCGCGATCTCGCTGAGCTGCTGGGTCTGAAGTCCCGACTGATCATTCATTGGCGAACTCGACTTCCTCAAGCAGATCGAACATGGCGGCGATGTCGTCGCTGCGCCTGCTCGTCGGCGGGTCCGCGGCGAGCGCGGACGCCATGGCCTCGACCGTGGTCAGCTCGAACAACCGTTTCAGCGGCAGCTCCCGCGCAAGATCGCGCTTGATGCGGCCGACGAGCTGGACGGCCACCAGCGAGTCGCCGCCGAGCTCGAAGAAGTTGTCGGTGACGCCGACCTCCGGCCTGTGCAGCAGCTCGGCCCAGATCGTCGCGAGCGCCGCCTCGGTCGGATTGCGCGGGCCGACTCTGTGCGCCCCCGGCGGCTTCGCGTCCGGCCGCGGCAGCGCCTTGCGGTCGATCTTGCCGTTCGGGGTCAGCGGCAGCTCCGGCAGCACGATCACGCGCGACGGCACCATGTAGTCCGGCAGCGCCGTTGCGAGCGCGGCGCGGAGGTTACTGCCATCGAGCGAGGCCTCGCCGCTGACATAACCGACCAACTGACGGCCGCCGCCGAGCTCCTGCGCGACGACGACGCTGTCGCGCACGCCCGGCAGCTCCCGCAGCCGCACCTCGATCTCGCCGAGCTCGATCCGATGTCCGCGGATCTTCACCTGATGATCGGCGCGGCCGACATAGTCGAGCACACCGTCGGCTCGCCAGCGCGCGAGGTCGCCGGTCCGGTACAGCCGCGCGCCGTCGCTGCCGAACGGATCCGGAATGAAGCGCTCGGCACTCAGCGCCGCGCGTTTCCAATAGCCGCGCGCGAGTCCGTCACCGCCGACGAAGAGCTCGCCAGTGACGCCCATCGGCGCAAGGTTGAGATCGCCGTCGAGCACGTACAACCGGGTGTTGCCGATCGGGCTGCCGAGCAACGGCACGGGATTCGTCGCATCGAGGCGGTGACGCGCCGACCATACCGTGGTCTCGGTCGGCCCATACAGGTTCCAGACCTCGCTGCTCAGCGCGCTGAGCCGCCGCGCCAGATCCGAGGCCAGCGCCTCCCCGCCGCTCAGCAGGCGGCAGGCTTTCGGCAGCCATGGAGCGGTTTCGCTGGTATTGGCCGCATCGTGATCGAGCAGCATGCGCCAGCTCGACGGCGTCGCCTGGATCATGGTCACGCCGTGCCGTGCGACCAGCGCCTTGAGCGCCGCCGGATCATGGGCCGCGGCGCGATCGGCGAGCACGATCCGGGCGCCATGGGCCAGCGGCAGCCACAGCTCCAGCACGGCGATGTCGAAGGACAACGAGGTCAGCGCCAGCACGCGGTCGTCGGCCGCGATGCCCGGCTGTCCGGCCATCGTCGCCAGGAAGTTCGTCACCGCGGCGTGGCGCACCATCACGCCCTTGGGGAGCCCGGTCGAGCCGGAAGTGTAGATGACGTAGGCGAGGCTCTCCGCATGCCCATCGACGGAAAGATCATCGGTCTGGCCGAGGCCATCGCCGGCCGCTACGTCGAGCAGCCAGGCCTCGGCATCGCTCCGGGCCAGCACCGGCGCGAACCGGTCATGCAGCGTGGCCTGTGTCAGCAGCAGTTTGGCGCCGCTGTCGTTCAGCATGTGCGCGAGACGCTCGGACGGATAGTCCGGATCGAGCGGCAGATAGGCCGCGCCCGCCTTGAGCACCGCGAGCAGCGCCACCATCATCGTGACGCCGCGCTCCAGCGCCAGCCCGACCACCACATCCGGCCCGACGCCGCGATCCCGGAGCCGCCGCGCCAGCCGGTTCGCCCGCGCATTGAGCGCACCGTAGCTGATCATCTCCTGCCCATGCACCAGTGCGACCGCATCGGGAGCTCGCGCCGCATGGGCCTCGAACTGCCGGTGCACGCAGAGCGCATTTGCATCGTTGGTCGCCGTCGCGTTCCAGGCCTGCAGCAGCCGCGCGCGATCTTCGTCCGGAACGACGTCGATCCTGCGCACCGGCGTATGCGGCGCCGCTTCCAGCGCCAGCGCCAGCTGCTCGAGCGAGTGCTGCATCATCGCGCCGACCCGCTCGGGCGCGACCGGCGCCACGGCCTGGACCGTCAGGTGAAGCCCATGGCCGTCGTCGTCTACCGCCAGCATCAGCGGATAGTTGGTGCGCTCCTCGCCACCGAGCCATTCGACGCCTTGCAGGGACTCTGCATCTGTCCGCGCATCCTGCCTCCGGCCGTGCCGATAGTTCAGGATCGCGGAGAACAGCGGCGTCGGCGGCGCGACGCCGCTGCAGCGCTGGGCCATTGCCAGCGAGGCATGCTCATGCGCCATCAGCTCCGCCAGCCGCCCATGCGCTGCGCGAACGCTGTCCTCAACCGACGTGCCGTCGAGATCGAGCCGCAACGGCAGCGTGTTGATGAACAGGCCCAGGCTGCGGCCGGTATCGTGGCCGGCCTGCATGCGGCCGAGCAGCACGGTGCCGAACACGACCTGATCACGTCCGCTGCTGCGCGCCAGCACCTGGCCCCAGGCGACATGACAGAGGCTGGCGAGGCTCGCGCCAAGGCGCCGCGCCTGCGCGCGCAGCCGCGCGTCGAGCGTAGCCGGCACGGGCAGCCTCGCCTCGCTCGCGCCGTCGCCGTTGCTGCGCACCTCCATCAATCCGAATGGTGCCGTCGGCGCATCGATGTCGGCGAGCATGCTGCGGAAGAAGCGCTGCTGCGCATCCTGCCCGCCGGCCTTGCGGGTCTCGGCCACGAGGTTACGGAACGGAATCGGTGGAGGGAGAGCGCTGCGGCGGCCCGCCAGGATCAGTTGCACTTCCTCGTGCAGCGCCTGCAGAGTGGTATGGTCGCCGACCATGTGATGCAGCAGGACCAGCAGCAGCAGGCGATCATTTCGTGGGTCGCGGGCGACAATGAGACGCAGCAATGGCGCCTGGGTCAGGTCGAGCCGGCAGGACCTCGGATCGAAGCGGCGCGCCAGCTCGACCTGGGCCGGCTCGTTGCCTTCGAGCTCAACTTCGGTGACGCTTAGCGGTGCCTGGCGCCAGACCACCTGCGCCGGCACCGACAGCCCATCCCAGAGGAACGACGTCCGCAGGACGTCATGCCGGTCGATCACGTCCTGAACGGCCGCAAGATAGCGATCCAGCAGATCACGGCCCGCAAATGCCATCTGCGCGACCAGCACGTAGGGGTCGCCCTCGGTCGCGAGCAGATGATGGAACAGGATTCCCTCCTGCAACGGCGACAGCGCGTAGATGTCCTGGACGTTGGCGACGCCGCCCGGCACACGGCCCACCACGCGGTCGATCTCGCCCTGGCTCAGCGCGATCAGCGGCAGCATGTCCGGCGTGATGACCGGGCTCTGCGCCGTGATCGGGTTGTCAGGAATTGCGGTCTCCTCGCTTTGCCGCAGGCTGGCCGCGAGATCGCGCAGCACCGGCTTGGCGAACACCATCTGCGCATCGATCGTCAGCGCATGGCGCTTCAGCCGGTCCAGCATGCGGACGACGAGCAGCGAATGGCCGCCGAGCTCGAAGAAATGATCGTTGCGACCGACGCGCTCGATGCCCAGCAGCTCGCGCCAGATAGCAGCGAGGACCTGCTCGATCTCGCCGTGGGGCGGATCATAGGCGCCACGGCCGAACGCCTCGTCGTCCGGCGCCGGCAGCGCCTGCCGGTCGACCTTGCCGTTGGGTGTCAGCGGAAACGCATCGAGGCGAACGATCGCCGAGGGAACCATGTAGTCCGGAAGACACGCCTGCAAATGCGTGCGCAGGCGCGCAGCCCATGCGCTGGGATCACCTGCATCGTCCGCCGGCACCACATAGGCGACGAGCGTGAGATCGCCCTGCGCATCGCGCCGCGCCAGCACCGCCGAGTCCCGCACTCCGGCCTGCGCATTCAGCCGATGCTCGATCTCGCCGAGCTCGATGCGGAAGCCGCGGATCTTCACCTGATGGTCGTTGCGGCCCAGGAATTCGATGTTGCCGTCGGCGAGATGGCGGCCGAGGTCACCGGTTCGATACATCCGCGCGTCGGACGACAGCCCGAACGGATCCACGGCAAAGCGCTGCGCCGACAAATCGGGACGGTTGAGATAGCCGCGGGCAACCCCTGCCCCGCCGATCCAGATCTCGCCGACGGCACCGCGCGGCACCGGCATGCCCTGGGCGTCGAGCAGATAGATCCGCGCGTTGGCGATCGGGCGACCGATTGGGACGACACCGCCGGCGAAGCCGGGCGGACGGCGCCATGCGGTGGCGCAGACGGTTGTTTCCGTCGGGCCGTAGGCGTTGAAGACCGCGATCTCCGACGGCAGGGCCTCGAACAGCTCCGGCTTTGGCAACTCGCCAGCGAGAACGAGCACGTCGAGCCCGGAGAGCCGCGCGAGGTCCGAGCGGCCCTGCAGCATCGCCGGCGGCAACGTGGCATGGGTGATGCGATGTTCGGCGAGATAGTTCACCAGCTCCGCCGCATCGCGGTGCTCGCGGCTTCCGAGCAGATGCAGTTCGGCGCCGGCGCAAAGCGCCATGACGATGTCCCACACGCTCGCGTCGAAGCTGAAGGAGGCGAATTGCGCGATCCGGCTGTGCGGACCGGTGTCGAACAGCCCGATCTGGGCCTGCGCGAGATTGACCAGGCCGTGGTGCTCGATCATCACGCCCTTCGGCTGTCCGGTCGAGCCCGAGGTATAGATGACATAGGCGAGGCTGCGCGGCGTCAGGCCACGGGCAACAACATCCGGTGCGCCCTCCGGCAGCCCGCTCCAGGCCGGCGCATCGCTCTCCACATCCACAACCGGACATGCCACGCTGCCGAGCGTACTGGCGCTCGCGCCGTCACAGAGCAGCAGCGTCGGCCGGGCATCGGTCACGGTCTCGCGCAGCCGCTGCGGCGGATAGGTGGGGTCCAGCGGCAGATAGGCCGCTCCCGCTTTGAGGACCGCGAGCACGCTGACGATCGCATCGATGCCGCGCTGCTGGCAGATCGCGATCAGCCGGTCCGGACCAGCGCCCAGCGCGACGAGATGATGCGCGAGGCGATTAGCGCGCAACTCGAGCTCGCGATAGGTCAGGTTGACCTTGTCATGGACCAGCGCCACCGCCGACGGCCGGCGGCGCGCCTGCTCGGCAACGAGATCCTGAATGCAGCAGTCAGGCGGCGTGAACGAGCGCGTGCGGTTCCAGACATCCAGCAGCAGCGCACGTTCCTCGGCTGGCAGCAGCTCGATGCGATCGACCGGCTGGCTGGTGTCGGCGACCATGGCGCGCAGCACCGCCAGCAGATAGGTGCGATAGCGCTGCACGGTCTCGGCGTCGAACAGCGCCGTCGCGTAGTTGATCTTGCCGGAGATGCGTCCACCGCTCTCACTGAGATCGAGCTCGAGATCGAACTTGATCTTGTGCTGCTCGGTCGCAAGGCGCTCGACCGCCAGGCCGGGCAGCGCCAATGAGCCGATATCATCGCTCTGCCATGCGAACACCACCTGGAACACGGGCGTGTATTCCGGATGCCGCGGGGGCTGGAGCGCCTCGACAAGATGCTCGAACGGCAGGTCCTGATGATCCTGCGCCGCAAGGACGGCCGTCTTCACCCGCTCGATCAACTCGGCCACAGCAGGACCGCCCGAGAGGTCGAGCCGCAGCGCCAGCATGTTGACGAAGAAGCCGGCCAGGCCTTCGAGCTCCGAACGCATCCGATTGGCGGTCGGCGTGCCGATGACGAGATCCTGCTGGCCGGCCAACCGCGACAGCACGAGGGCCCAGGCGGCCAGCACGATGACGAACGGGGTGGCGCCGAGCGCGATGCTCAATTGCCTGATATCGGCCGAAAGACCGTCGTCGATCTCGACAGGCACCGCGGCGCCGGCGTTGGATCGCGGTGCAGATCGCGCCCGGTCCGTCGGCAGTGCCAGCAAGGACGGCGCGTCGCGCAGCACGGCGGTCCAATGATCGAGCTGCCGCTGCAGCCGATCTGCCGTCAGCGAATGGCGCTGCCATGCTGCATAGTCCGGATACTGAATCGCCAGCGGCGGCAACGGATCATTGCCGCCTGCAACGAAGGCGGCATACAGCGCCGAGAGCTCGCGGACGATGACGCCCATCGACCATCCGTCGGAGATGATGTGATGCTGGCTGAGCAGAAGGACATGATCATCATCGCCCAGGTCGATCAAATGGCTGCGGATCAATGGACCCCGCGCAAGGTCGAACGGCGCGCGCGTACACTCATTCAGCAGATCGGCCAGCCGCGTTTCGCGGTCCGGCCGCCCGCGAAGATCGTGCACCTCCAGCGGCAGGCTGGTGTCCGGCGGCAACAGCGCGACCCGCGGCTCGCCCTGCTCGGCGACGAAGACCGTCCGCAGCGCCTCGTGGCGGGAGAACAGCCGGTCGAGGCTGCGGCGCCATGCGCCGATGTCGAGCCGGCCGCGCAGCCGCAGCGCCACATCGATGTGATAGTTGGTACTTCCATTCTCGAGCTGGGCCAGCAGCCAGAGCTGCTGCTGCGCGAAGGAGAGCGGCAGCGAGCCCCCGCGATCGGCGATCGGGATCGTGTTTGTATCGCGTCTGGGGACATTGCGGCCGCGCTGTCGCGCGCGCGATGCCAACCGGCGCAGCGCCTCCGGATCGAGGTTGTGCAGAAGAGGCTGTCCTGATTGTCCGCTCATGATAGCTCCGCTGTCATCAGGTCCTCGAGTTCACCTTCGGCGAACTGCTGCTCGATCAGTCTGATGGAGAGGACGCGCGCGAACTCCGCCAATTCCGGATGAGCGAACAGCTCGGACAATCGCATCGATGTGCCGAACTCCTGCGCGACACGGCTGAGCAGCCGTACCGCCAGCAGAGAGTGGCCGCCGAGATTGAAGAAGTGATCGCCCCGCCCGACGCGGTCGAGGCCGAGCAGCTCCGCCCAGATGCCGGCCAGCGTGATCTCGATCTCGCCGACCGGAGCTTGATAGTCGGCCCCCGCTTCGCCTTGTGAGGCCAGCGGCAGCGCCTTGCGGTCGACCTTGCCGTTCGGCGTCAGCGGCAGCCGCGGCAGCACGATGACGCGCAACGGCACCATGTAGTCCGGCAGCGCCGTCGCGAGCGCCGCGCGCAGCTCGCCGCCATCGAGCGCGCACTCACTGCCGACATAGCCGATCAGGTTGCTACTGCCACCGACATCCTGCGCGACCACGACGCTGTCGCGGACGCCGGGCAGCGCGCGCAGCCGCGCCTCGATCTCGCCGAGCTCGATGCGATGCCCCCGTATCTTGACCTGGTGATCGGCGCGGCCGACATAGTCGAGCGCGCCATCGGCACGCCAACGCGCCAGGTCGCCGGTCCGGTACAGCCGTGCACCGGGGCCGCCGAACGGATCCGGAATGAACCGTTCCGCGCTGAGCCCGGGCCGCTTCCAATAGCCGCGCGCCAGTCCCTCGCCGCCGATGAACAGTTCGCCGGCCACGCCGGGCGGCGCCAGATTGAGATTGGCGTCGAGCACATAGAGTGTGGTATTGCCGATCGGACCGCCGAGCACCGGCATGGGATCATTGGCATCGAGCCGGTGGCGCGCAGACCACACCGTGGTCTCTGTCGGCCCATACATGTTCCAGGCCTCGCCGCTCAGCGCGACGAGCCGCCGTGCCAGATCGGGAGCCAGCGCCTCGCCGCCGCTGAGCACGCGACAGCGACGAGGCAGCGCGGCGGCCCCGTCATGATCGAGCAGCATGCGCCAGCTCGACGGTGTCGCCTGGATCAAGGTCACGCCGTGCCTGGCCACGATCGCCTTCAGCGCCGTCGGATCCTGCGCGGAGGCGCGGTCGGCCAGCACGATCCGGCCTCCCCGGGTCAGCGGCAGCCACAGCTCCAGCACCGCGATGTCGAACGACAGCGAGGTCAATGCCAGCACGCGGTCGTCCGATGCGATCCCCGGCTGCTCGGCCATCGTCGCCAGAAAATTCGTCACTGCGCCGTGACGCACCATCACGCCCTTGGGCAGGCCGGTTGAGCCCGAGGTATAGATGACGTAGGCGAGGCTCTCCGGATGACTGGCGAGGTCGAGGTTGCCGGCGTCGCCTCCATCGTCGATGCGATCGAGCAGCCAGGCTTCGGCTCCGCTGTCGGCCAGCGCGGGCGTGAACCGATCTTGCAGCTCGGCTTGCGTGAGCAGCAGTCTTGCGCCGCTGTCGCCGAGCATGTGGGCAAGACGCTCGGCCGGATAGTCCGGATCGAGCGGCAGGTAGGCGGCGCCGGCCTTCAGCACGGCGAGCAGCGCCACGATCATCTCGGCGTCGCGCTCCAGCGCCAGTCCAACCACGACATCGGCGCCGATCGCGCGCGCGCGCAGTCGCCGCGCCAGCCGGTTTGCCCGCGCATTCAGTTCGCCGTAGCTGATCCGGCGGTCGCCGCAGACGATCGCAACCGCGTCCGGGACGGCCTTCGCCCGCGCCTCGATCTGCGCCACGAGGCCAGGCGCCGCGCCGATCGACAACGGTCGGGGTGACGTCTCGCCGATCGCAGCTCCGCTCCAGCGCAGGACGTACGCCAGCGCCTCTCCGTCGACCATGCGAAGGCTGCCGGTCGGACGGGTGGCATCCGCCGAAATCCGCGTCAGCCAGTCTCGCAACGACGCGCTCACCCGGCGAACCGCATGGTCGTCCAGTTGCGCGCGATCGTAGTTGAAGTCGAGGCGCAGGCCCTCGGGTCCATCGAACACGATGACCGCGATCGGATAGTTGGTCGGCGTCACGTGTTCGACCCGCCCGATCTGCGGCCCGGCACCGTCGCGCGCGGTGAGCGACTGATCGATCGGATAGTTCTCGAATACCATCAGGCTGTCGAACAGCGGCTGCCCGGCCCTGCCGGCCAGGCGCTGGATCTCGTGCAGCGGCAGCCACTCATAGTCGCGCGCCGCGACGCTCTGCGCCTGAAGGGCGCGCAGCCAGTCGCCGGTCGCGGTCTGCGGATGCGCGCGATCGATCAGCGGCAGCGTGTTGATGAAGAGGCCGACCATGTGCTCGGCGCCGGCAAGCTCGGCCGGACGGCCCGAGACCGTGACGCCAAAGCAGACCGCGCTTTGCCCGGTATATTGCCGCAGCAATTGGGCCCAGGTCCCCTGCAGCAGCGTATTCATCGTGATGCGCTGCTGCGTCGCGAACCGCCGCAGGCGAACCGCGAGATCACCGTCCACGCGCAGCGTCAGCCGGCCATGGCCGCTCGCAGCGTCGATCGCGCGGCTCGCACGCAAGGCGTCGGCGAGCGGCGTGGGCTCGAAATCGCGCAGCGTCTCGCGCCAGAAATCAGCGGCTGCCGCCTGGTCGCGCGTCTGCAGCCAGGCGATGTAGTCGCGGTAGCCGCCTTGCGCCGCCGACGGCGCGGCGCCGCTGATCTGCTGCAGCACATCGGCGAGCAGCCGCGCCGAGCTCCAGCCATCGATCACGATGTGATGATGCGTCCAGATCAGCCACAGCCTGTCTTCGCCGAGCCGGATCAGCCGCAGCCGCTGCAGCGGCGGCCGGGTAATGTCGAAGCCGAGTTCGCGCTCGCGCCGTGCCGCCTGCGCAAGCGCCGCATCGATCTCCGCCGCCGCAGCCCCGCCCGTGATACGGCTGCGCCAATCCTCGTCGACGACGGGCACGTCGAGCTGCCGGTAGACGATCTGCTGGGCTGCTCCGGACAATTGTTGCCAGGCGAACCCGGTCCGCAGCACCGCATGCCGCGCACTCGCCGTCTGCCATGCCGCACGCAACCGCGCCGGCGTCACGCCCCGAAGCTCGACCGAGAGCTGGTTGACATAGACGTCATCAGCGCCATCGCGCAGCGCATGGAACAGCAAGCCCTGCTGCATCGGCGACAGCGGGTAGATGTCCTCGACGGAGCGACAGTCGACGGTCGCGCAGAGCCGGTCGAGCGCCGCCTGATCGAGCCCCGCGAGCGGAACGTCGGACGGCGTGAGACCGCCGGCGCCGCCGAGGCAATGATCGACGAGACCATGCAGCGCCGCGCGATAGAGCTCGGCGAGCCGTTCCACGGTCGCGCGCCGATACCGCCGGCTTCCATAGCGGAAGCCGAGCCGCAGCCGCCCGTCACGCACCTCGCCGTTGATGCTGAGCCAGGCCCGCAACGGCGTGTCGGCGGCCCGCATCGGTCCCGGATTCTCCGCCGCGATCCGGTACGGCGCGGCCGCACCGAGCTGGCCGTCGAAGCGGCCGAGATAGTTGAAGACGATACGGGGGTTCGGCGTCGCTGCCAGCGCGTCGCGATGTTCTTTCGCGCCGAGATAACGCAGGACGCCATAGCCGAGCCCGCGATCGGGCATGGCGCGCAGCGTCTCCTTGACGCGGGTGATGAGCGCACGATCGGTCTCGCTGCCGCCGTCGAGACGCACCGGGAATGCGCTCGTGAACCAGCCCACCGTCCGCGTGAGATCGACGTCCGCGAAGACATCCTCGCGGCCGTGGCCCTCCAGCTCGATCACGACGCCTTCGATCCCGCTCCAGCTCCAGAGCGCGCGTGCCAGCGCGGCCAGCAGCAGGTCGTTGACCTGCGTGCGATAGGCCGCAGGCGCGGCATCGAGCAGCCGTTCAGTCAGCTCCGCCTCGAGGTTCAGCACGACCTCCTCGGCGTCGGCCTCGGCGTCGGTGCCACCATGAGCGTCGTCACAGGGCAACTCGCTGCCGCGGGAGGACGCGAGCCAGAACGGCAGTCCGCCTGCGAGCCGATCGGAGGCCGCATGCGCGCGCAGTCGCTGCGCCCAGGAAGACGGCGCGGAGCTCGTGGGCGGCAGGCTGACGGCGGCCGCCTGCCCCGCCACCTGTTCGTAGGCCGACGCGATGTCCTCGAGCAGGATCCGCCATGACACGCCATCGACGGCGAGATGATGGATGGCGACCAGCAGCCGCTGGCTGCCGTCGCGCATGTCGAATCCGACGGCGCGCAGCAGAGATCCCGATGCCAATGACAGGCTCGCCTGCGCCGCCGACGCGATCGCGCTGACGTCGGCCGGCTCGACTGCCGTGCGGAGCCAAAGCAGCTCAGGCGCAGCAGGCAGGTCGGCCGGCACCGCCTGCCATTCACCCGCGATCCGCCGATACGTCATGCGAAGCGCATCGTGATGCCTCACGACGGCAGCGAGCGCCCGCTGCAGCACGCTCCAGTCGATCCGGTCCCGCGGGATCAGCAGCACCGCCTGGTTGAAGTGATCGCGGTTGGAGATTTCCTCGGCAAAGAAGCGCAATTGGATCGGCAGCAGCTCCGCAGCGCAGGCGTTCATTGCGTTGCGTGCTGCTGCCGGCGGCGTCATGGCCGGCGCGGAGGTGGTCGCAACCACGCCGGCCAGCGCCGCTATCGTCTGCTGCGCGAACATCTGCTTCGGCGTCAGCATGACGCCGCGCTTGCGCAGCCGTGCAATGATCTGCAGGCTGAGGATGGAGTCGCCGCCGAGCTCGAAGAAATTGTCATTGCGGCCGATCCGCTCGCGGCCCAGCACGTCCTGCCAGACGGCGGCGATGGCCTGCTCCACCGCGCCGACCGGGGCGACATACGACAGCACGGCGTCCTCGTCCGGCTGCGGCAGCGCCGCGCGGTCGAGCTTGCCATTGGCGGTCAGCGGCAGCCGCTCGAGCACGACGATGCGCGACGGCACCATGTAGTCCGGCAGCATCGCCGAGAGTTGCTGCCGCAGCGCCTCCGGCTGCAACACGACGCCGGCCGCGGCGACGCAATAAGCCACGAGCTCCTGGCGTTCCTGCTCGGCGTCGACGGCGCGGGCCACGACGGCGGCATCGGCGACGCCGTTCAACGAGGAGACGGCGCGGCTGATCTCGGCGGGTTCGACGCGGTAGCCGCGCAGCTTCACCTGATCATCGCGCCGGCCCAGGAACACGATCCGGCCCGCTCGATCACAGCGCACCAAATCGCCGGTCCGGTAGAGGCGTTCGCCTGCAGGTCCGAACGGATCGGGAATGAAGCGCTCGGCCGTCTGTCCAGGCGCACCGCGATAGCCGCGCGCCAGCCCGGCGCCGCCCACATAGAGTTCACCGGCGACTCCGGCCGGGACGATATTCAACGCATCGTCGAGAACGTAGGCGCGCAGGTTCGCAAGCGGCAATCCGACCGGCAGCACGCCTTTGGCTTCGGCGTCCGTCCACTCATGGGTCGTCACGCCGACCGTCGTCTCGGTCGGGCCGTAGTGATTGACGATCCGGCAGTGCGGCCGCAGCCGGCGGACCTCTTCGATCAAGCCGGGATCGCAGGCCTCGCCGCCAAGGATCAGCACGTCGCGCGGCAGAACGTCGGCCGAGCGCCGCGCCCGCAACAGGCCGCGCAGATGGCTCGGCACGATCTTGAGGACGCCGATCTCGCCGTCGCGCATCGCTTGCGCAAACGCATCCGCATCGAAGGCGGCATCGGCCGGCAGCAGATTCAAGGTCACGCCGCTCGCGAGCGCGCCGAACAGCACGGTATGGCCGAGATCGGCGGCGACCGTCGAGACCATCGCCATGCCGGCGCCGGCGCGCGGCTGCAGCCGGGACAACAGCGCCTGAACGTAGTTGGCGAGCGCGCCGTGCGACACGGCGACGCCCTTGGGCGCACCGGTCGAGCCCGACGTGTAGATGATGTAGGCGGTCTGCGCCGGATGCGGCCGCGGGGCATCGAACGCGCCGGAGGACGCATCGCCGCGCAGTTCACCGTCGAGCGTATGACACTCCAGCGCCCTCGCCGCAGCCAAGTGCTCGCCGGTTGCGACCAGCGTGCCGATGCCGCCGCCACGAAGGATGCGATCGACGCGCGCCACCGGCCATGCCGGATCGAGCGGCACTGCGGAGCCGCCCGCCTTGAGGACGCCGAGCAGCGCCGCGACGAAGGCCGGCGACCGCTCGATCCACAGCGCCACCGGCGCCTCGCGCGTGATGCCGGCCGCGACGAGCACACCCGCGATGTGGTCCGACCAGCGCACGAGCTCGGCTGCGCTGACGGTGTCCCGTCCCTGGCGCAGCGCGATCCGATCATCGCGGCGCGCGAGCGCAACACCGATCAGATCGAGGATGTCGGTCGCGGGGAAGCTCGTCGCCTCCGCCACGACGGTCTGCTCGACGCCGCGCGCGATCGCGAAGTCGCGCAGCGGCCGGTCGGTGGCGGCCGCGATCTGCCGCAGGAAATCGACGAGCTGGTTCCCGATCCGCGCGACCGTCGTCACGTCGAACAGATCGGTTGCGAAATTCAGGCTCGCATTCATGCCCGTCGGGCCGTCGACGATGTCGAGCGCGAGATCGAAATGCGAGCCGGCGAGATCGACGATGCGCGGCTGGGCGTGCAGGCCGTCGCCGAGCGCAAGTCCGGCAGGCGCGGCCATGTAGTTGAACTTGACCTGGAACAGCGGATTGTGGCCGCCGGAGCGAGTCGGCTTCAGCGCGTCGACGAGACGGTCGAACGGCAGATCCTGATGCGCCAGCCCGGAAATGACCTCCTCCTTCGCCCGCGCCAGCAGCTCGGCGAAGCTCATGCCGTCGGTCACGTCGGCGCGCAGCACCAGCGTATTGACGAAGCAGCCGATCAGCGACGCCAGCTCGGCCTGGCGGCGCCCGGCGACGGGCACACCGACGCGCAGGTCGGAGCGACCGGAGTAGCGGAACAGCAGCAGCTGATAGGCGGCGAGCAGCAGCATGAACATGCTGACGCGATGCTCCCTGGCGAGCGCGCGGAGCCTCAGCACCAGATCTGGCGCGATCTCCACGTGGATGGTGTCGCCGCGATAGCTCTGTACGGGCGGCCGCGGCCGGTCGAACGGCAATGCAAGCGGCGTATCCGCATCACCGAGCCGCTCGCGCCAGTAGGAGAGCTGCTGCGCGGCCTCGGGGCCGGAGAGCCAATCCCGCTGCCATGCGGCGTAGTCGGCATATTGGATCGCGGACGGCGGCGGCAGCGCCCCTGCCCCGCGCCGGAGCCCGTCATAAAGCGCGGCGATCTCGGCCAGCAGCACGTCGAGCGAGAGCCCGTCGGCGACGATGTGATGCGCCGACAGCAGCAGTTCGTGGCGGTCGTCCGCGAGCTGCATCAGCACGGCGCGCAGCAGCGGGCCATTGACGAGATCGAACGGCCGCGCCAGCTCCTCGCGTGTTCGCGCCGCGACGCGCGACGCGCGCTCCGCCGCCGGGCTGCGCCGCAGATCCTCGACCGCGACGGGAATGTCCGGCGACGCATGGATGACCTGCACGACGCGGCCATCCGGGGCAGAGAAGGTGGTGCGCAGCGTCTCGTGGCGGGCGACGATTTCGGTCAGCGCCTGCACCAGCCGTGCTTGATCGAGCGGGCCGTCGAAATGAACCGTGCAAGCGATGGTGTAGGCCGTGCCGGCCGGATCCATGCTCCAGAGAAACCACAGCCGCTCCTGCGCGGGTGACAGCAGCTCGCGCAGCCCCGCTGGTGCGGGCTGCAGCGGCGGGAGCACTTTCGCGTCCGCGCCGGCCGCATCGATGAGCGCTGCGAGCGCGACGAGCGTCGGCGCATCGAAGAAGCCGCGCAGCGCGAGCTCGACCCCGAACTGCTCGCGCACCATCGCCGCGATCTGAGCGGCCGCGACCGAATTGCCGCCGAGCATGAAAAAGTCGTCGTTGCGGTCGACGGTCGCGCGCCGCAGCACATCCCGCCAGATCAGCGCAAGACGGCGTTCGGTCGCCGTCGCAAGCTCCGGTGACGGCGAGGGGTCCGTCGCCTCGCGTCGCCGTTCGAACACCATGAAGCTGTCGAGCGTGCCCTGCGCCCACCTGGCGCGGCAGGCGGACCGCTGCAGCTTGCCGCTGGTGGTCAGCGGCATGCCTTGCGGGTTCAGCAGCACGACCACCGCCGGATATTCCTGCGTCTGCCGCATGACCGAATCGCCGATCGCCTTGATCAGCACGTCGGCCGGCGTTCGCCGCAGTACCGCCCTGCCGAACTCGGCGGCGACGCCGATGCCTTCGACGCCATCGATCTCGACCGGGAAGGCCGCGACACGTCCCTTCCGCACCGAGGCCACCTCGGTCTCGACGGCCTGCTCCAGATCGAACGGATAGATGTTCTGGCCGCGGACGATCAGCAGATCCTTGAGCCTGCCGGTGACGACGAGATCGCCGTCGCGGACGAAGCCGAGATCGCCCGTCCGCAGCCAGCGCGCGCCATCGCGAAGGACGAATGTCTGCTGCGTCGCCTCGGGATTGTTCCAATAGCCCTGCGCGACGCTCGGACCTGCGACCCAGATTTCGCCGACCTCGTTCGTCCCGGCGTCGGCGGACGCATCGACCCTCATGATGCGCACGGCATGGCCGTCTGCCACGGCGCCGCACGCCATCAGGTCCGTGCCCTCGCCGGCCTCCGCAACGCGGCCACCCGCGAGCGCCGCGGGATCGAGCGTGTGACAAACCGCCCGGCTCGCGCGGTCGCCCGCCGTCACCAGCAAGGTCGCCTCGGCCAGGCCGTAGCACGGCGTCAGCGCGCGAGGATCGAGGCCCGCCGGCCGGAAGCGCGCGGCAAATCGATCCAGCGTCGCGCGGCGCACGAACTCCGAGCCGGAGAACGCGAACCGCCATCGGCTGAGGTCCAGGCGCGCGATCGCTTCGTCCGAGATCCGGTCCGCACAGAGCGCGAACGCGAAGTCCGGCCCGCCGCTGCAGGTGCCGCCGTGGCGATGGATGGCGTCGAGCCAGCGTCGCGGCTGCTCGAGGAAATTGCGCGGCGACATCAGCACCGCCGTGAAGCCCGTGAACAGCGGATTCAGCAATCCGCCCATCAATCCCATGTCGTGATAGAGCGGCAGCCAGCTGACGAAGACGTCGTCCCTGGTCCCGCCGAGCGCCGCTTCGATTGCGATCTCATTGGCGACCAGGTTCCGGTGAGTGACGCAGACTCCCTTCGGCTGCGACGTCGAACCCGACGTATATTGGAGGAAGGCGATCGCATCGCCGTGCAAGTCCGTCTCGCGCCAGGATGCGGCGGCATCGACCGGCACCTCGTCGACGGCAATAACATGAGCATCGGTCTCGCCGACCGAAGCGACGACGGCGTCGCGAAGCCGCGCCTGGGTGAGAATGAGTCGTGGCGCCGCATCGCGCAGGATGCCATCGAGGCGGCTGGCGTAGCGCTCCTTGCCGGTCTCCGGCGGATAGGCCGGCACGGCAATGACCCCGGCATAGAGGCACGCGTAGAATGCGACGGCATAGTCCGGACCGTTCGGCAGCAGAATCACGGCGCGCTCGCCGGCACGCGCGCGCTCCTGCAGATGCGCCGCAAGCGCGCGGATGCGCCGGTCCAACGCAGCGAATGTCAATTCGTCGACGACATCGTCGCCTTCGATGAAGCGCAGTGCCGGATGGCCGGCGCGCGAGGCGGCATGCTCGCGGAGTCGTTCGACGAGGGTCTGTGTCGGCATTTTCCAAAGGTCCGATGACAACGTGAGGATCGATGCCGCAGGCTCAATTGACGCGATGGGCTTGCGCCATCGCGACGATCACCCTGCGCGGCCCCTTGAATGGCTCGCGCGCGTGCGCCGTCAGCATGTTGTCGAGCATGACGACGTCGCCGGTCTGCCAGGGAAAGACGATCTTGTGCCGGTCGAGCACGGCTCTGACCGTGGCCAGCGTCTCGTCCTCGATCGGCGCGCCGTCGCCGTAGAACGCATTGCGCGGCAGCTCGAGCGGATCGCCGACGATGTCGAGAAGACTTTCCCGAACCTCGGGCGCGAGGCTGGAGACGTGGAACAGATGCGCCTGATTGAACCACACCATGTCCCCGGTCACGGGATGCACCGCCGTCCCCTGGCAGACCTGCCGCGTCCGTAGCTCGTCGCCATCCTTCCATTCGCAGGCGATTGCATGGGAGGCGCAATAGGCCTCGACCTCGGCCTTCGACTCCGTGCCGAACACCTGTCGCCAGTCGACATCGAGTCCACTGCCGTAGTTGCGGACATACATGACGCCCCGCTCGGCGAAGCGGTTACGGATCGCGGCCGGCATGTCGCGATGGATCGACCGGCTGTCGGCGACCGGCGTCTCACCGCCCTGCTGTGCCGCCTGCTCGCAATAGAACCAGATCTTCATCGGCCAGTCGCGCGTATAGGCCTGCTCGTTGTGCAGCGGGATGCTCTGGTGCGGCGGATATTCGGTCGAGGTGTAGACGCCGGCGCTGACCTGCGATCGGGGCGTCGAGCCGAATTCATAGGACAGCAGCGGATGGCCGAAGCTCGCGGCGAAGCTCCTGAACGCCTCGGCGCCGTCGAGATGGAAGCCACGGAAGAGAATTCCGCCGCACGCATAGAGCTGGCGCTCGATCATGTCGCGGACCTCGCTGACGGCCTCCATCAGCGGCTGCTGCGTGCGGCTGGCCCGCAGAAGGAACGGTAGCGATTCTTGTTCTATTTTAGATTGTATTGCGAACATGACTTCTCCCCGTCTCCCGTCGATTTCAGCATCGAAGTTTCTTCACCGGCCGGCTTTTCCGGCTGGGTCGTGCTTTCGGCACGCCGCTCAAGGCCCCGCGCGAGCAACGGCGAGTCCCGGCCATGCCCGACGTGCCAGCAATGCGGCAACGAGCTTCAGCAGATCCGCCTGTCGGCTATGGATGAAGAAGTGGTCGCCCGGCAGCATGTCGCGACCGAACGCGCCGGAGGTCTCGGCCCGCCACGCCTCCAGTGCCTCGGCACGCGTCTCGTCGAGATCTCCGCCGAACACGTGCAGCGGACACGGCAAGGGCCGGCGCCGCCGATAGACGTAGTTTCCGCACATCAGGAAATCGGCTCGCAGGATCGGCAGCGTGCCGCGCATGATCTCCATGCTCTGCAACGCCTCCGGCGGCGTGCCGTTCAGCCTGAGAAGCTCCTCGCGCAATGCGTCGTCACCGAGCGGCTCGCGCCAGCGGCTGCCGTCGCGCACGGCCGGCGCCTCCGTTCCGGACACGAGCAGCATCTGCGGCTTTGGCGCGCCGAGCGCGAGCAGCCTGTGCGCCAGCTCGAAGGCGAGCAAGCCGCCGAGGCTGTGCCCGAACAGGACGTAAGGCTCCGCCAACGGCGTCCCGATCAGTTCGGACGCGAGCTGATCGGCCAATGCTGCCGCGTCCGTTTGCAGCGGCTCGTCCATCCGCGCGCCCCGTCCGGGCAGCTCCAGCGGCACGATTTCGATCCAGGACGGAAGAGCTCTCCTCCAGCGCGCATAGACCATGGCGCTGCCGCCGGCATAGGGCAAACAGATCAGCCGCATGGCAGCCAGCCTCCTTCGCTTCAGGATTCGGCAGAGGCCTGGGCGTTCTCCTGCATGAATTTCCGCAGCGAGAGCGGCCGCATGTCGGTCCACACCTGTTCGATATGGTCCAGACACTCCTTCTTGCTCCCGGTCACGCCGACGGCCGTCCACCCGTTCGGGATGTCCTTGAACGTCGGCCAGATCGAATATTGTTCTTCGTGATTCACGACGACGGTGAAGGTGACGTCCTCTCTGTCGAAGACCATCATGCCCGGCTACTCCTACTAACAAACGACGTTGATGAACTACGAGTAATGCAGTTGATAATGACAGTCAAAAGGATACCGCCGATCGAAGTTTTTAATCTCTCCAAGGTGACACGTAGGTGACGATTCAACATCAGGATGCATCGGCTCCAACGAGATGATTTGCTGACCCGATCGCGTTGTCACCGCGGATATGATCACGCCTCAACGCGATCGATGAGTTACGCAAATCCTTATCAGATTGGAATTGAACGCCGTCCGCATCGCTCAGACTAACAAGGCCGCCGCACAATGGCCGTGCGGCGGCCTCATCATCGCCAACGCGTATCGACGTCCTAGAAATTGAACGTCGTGGAAACGAGATAGGTGCGCGGCGCCCCCAGGGTGATCACACCGCTATAGGCCGACGCCCAATACGCCTTGTCGAATACATTCTCGACGCTCGCCCGCAGCACGATCGGCTTGCCGTTCCAGGGCGAGGTGAAGGTGTAGCGGGCGCCCAGATCGACGCGTGTCCAATCCGGCAGCGAGAGTTTGTTGGCCGCGTCGACATATTGTGCACCGGTGTAGACGACTCGCCCCGTCAGCGTCAGATCCCGCACGAACGGTGTATCCCACTCGGCGCCGAGATTCACTGTGAGCTCGGGCACGCCGATCGCCCGCTTGCCGTCCGTCAGGCCGCCCGAAGTCTTCTCCTGTACGCCGTGAATATACGCCACGCCCCCCAACAGCCGCAGCGTCGGAGTGACCTCGCCGAATACGTTGAACTCGGCGCCCGTATTTCGCTGCCGGCCATTCAGCTCTTGAGTCAGCACTCCCCCTGAACTCGTGGTAATCACGCTCGGGCGTGAGATATCGAATGCGCTGACCGTGGTCGTGATTCGGCCGAAGTCGACCTTGATGCCGGTCTCGACCTGCTTGGTCTGCCCTGGCGGGAAGACCGTGCCGCTGTTGGCATAGCCGGCGGCAACGACGGTCGGGGTCTGCAGGCCTTCGATGTAGTTGGCATACAGCGACACAAACTCGACGGGCTTGACCACGAGCGCATAGGCTGGCGTCCACACCGAGGTGTCCTCGAACGGGCGGCTCGATGCTGGAGTAACGAGATTCGTGACTTCCGTTCCCGCAGTTTGTCTGCGCACACCGACGGTCAGTTGAATCCGCTTGTTCAGCAGCGACATCGTGTCGGAGACGCCGATGCTCCAGAGATTTGCGCCGACGGTCTGATTGGCCTGGAGCGTCGGAAAGCTTGGCAACGCGATGTTGGTCGGCTCGCTGTAAAGGCTCCAGTTGGGCATCTTGCCGGAGACCACCTGCTGGGTATAGGTGCGGTCGGTGATGGAGTAGCCGACATTGACGGCATGGTTGATCGGGCCGGTATCGGCGGTCATGCGCAGGCCAGCCTCCCCGGCGTACGTCTTGTACGTCTCGCTTCCCGTTCCAGGAGTCCCGGACAACAAGCCAGCGTTGCTCGAGAGCACCGGCGACGGATAACGGTAGTTGATGTTGCTGTCGTGATAGCCGAATCCGGCATAGGCGGTGATACGATCGTTGAGATCGACTTCGCCTTTCACCGTCGAGAAGAAATCGGTCGGCGCATAATACGCCCACGGCACCTGGAAATTGGTGCCGGACGACGGTGGCGATGGAATGCTGGTGACAGCAGTACCCACGCCGAAGAATCGCAGCGGCGGATTCAGCTTGTCCGCCTGATAGCCGACATCGGCGTCGATTCGGACATTCTCGCCATGATAGTCGACGGCGAGATGGGCGTTGCCGAACTCGTCGGTCTGCCGGTTCCAGGGGGTATCGCCGTTCGAATACTTGCTGTTCAGCCGTACGCCCCACTCCTTGTGCTCGCCATAGCGGCGGCCGACGTCGATCTGCTCGCCGAATTGCGTCTTGGACGCATAGGTCGCCGTTAGCTGCGTGATGTCGGTGTCGAGCGCGTGCTTGGTGACGAGATTGACGCTACCGCCGACCGCGCCGCCGCTTGAGGCGCCAGTGCCGCCGACCGTCATGCCGTTGAGCAGAGCCGCCGGCCCCTTCAGCAATTCGACCCGTTCGATGAAATTGGCGCCCGTCGAATAATACGGCGCGATGCCGGCGAGGCCATTCAGGGCGTAGTCGCCGCTGTCGTAGTAGAAGCCGCGGATGAACAGGCTGTCGGCGCCGCCGCCGGCGGCTTGGATCGTGCGCACCGAGGGATCATTGATCAGCACGTCGCGGATCGTGCGCGCCTGCTGGTTCTGGATCAGCTGCGAGGTGAAGCTCGTCTGGTTGAAGGGCGTGTTCATGACGCCGCGGTTGCCGAGGAGTCCGAGGCCTCCGCCGCTCGCGACCTGGCCGCCGGCATAGGGCGACGGCGGCGCGCCGACCGTTCCCGTCGACGGCGTCACGTAGGCCACCGGGGCGGTCGGCGGCAGGTTGCGCGGAGCGACGCGGCGCTGCTGAGCGGTCCGCGTTGCGGTCGTCTGCGGTCTCGAGGCGGTCTGCCGGACTTTCGGCTTCGGCGCGTCGACGGTCACATCGGGGAGCTTGGTCTGCGCGAAGGCCGATTGAACGCCTCCGACATTCAGCGTGAGCGCCAATGAGCTCACAAGTCCCAACGACATCGTCAATCCAATGTCTTTATCCCAAATGCGACAGACCATCCTGACACCCCGATCATTCCAAGTTCCAACTCGGCTCGTCGGTGGTCCTAACACACAGGTATTTGAGGATGGCGCCGCGCGACGTAGAACTCGTCTAACGAGCGACAGCTTCGCCGAATCGATCGACTCAACAGATTGTCGCTACTACGAGATTCTTTTCCCTCCGCTTCTTTGAAGCCTTCAAAAGAAGCGCATGTCGCGGGGAAGAGCGATGCGATCGCGTCGGCTGATGCAACTCACGACACCGATCGCCTCGAACTCATCGAAACAATTTCGATCAATCGTACGATGACAACTAATCACATTGCCACTTTTGAATCAATCTTTGCTTTCAAATGCGCCACATCTCCGCCGCGCCACGCGCAGATCGGAGAAGGCATCGAGACATTTGTATCTGCTTGTTTCCAGGCCGGAGCGACGCCGCTCGCGTCGGCGCTCGCTGTGCGAGACCGATCACGCACCGCCGACGCAGCGTGCTGCCATCGCGATGACGCGTCGCGCGAGAGAAGACACGTAAGACAAGAGATGCGTGGGATCGTTGGCTGGCCGAGCGCGTCGTTGCCGTCGAGCCGAGCGCGTAGTCCAGCAGCGCGGATCGAGATCAATGATGCGGGCTATCTTCCGCCGGCCGGCGGCGGACGTCAGCGCTCAGAGCGGCCTATCCTGCGTCCCGGCCCGAGCGCCTTGCGCTTCGGCCTTCGCGCCGCGGCTCCGTCTCGTGCCGTAGGCGAGCGACAGCAGAATCGGAATCGACAGTCCGAGCCAGCACAGCGCGTCCCAGAGCCCGTCGCCGAACAGTCCGAAGGCGAGCCCGGCTGCGGCAACCAGACCGATCAGCAGCGGCGCACGAAACACCTGCCAGGTCGAGAGTTGCGCGGCGCGGGCAGATGGCCTCGCCGATGCCGCGGAGGAGCTCATGGCGACACCACCGCAGGCGCTGCCGATGTCACGACGCCGGACACCTTCCTGCGGAAGCCCCGCCGCTTGGCGGCCCACAGATAGAGTCCGCTGCACAGCACGACGATCGTGATGAGATCGAGAACGGCCCAGATGATCTTCAGCGGCAACCCGCCATAGTCACCGAAATGCAGCGGCCGCGATACCTGCAACGCGGTGAGATACCAGGCGAGCTCGGGCGCGACCATCTTGCTGCTGTCCTGGGCGTCGACCAGGACCGGCTTGAACATGCGCGCAGTAAACGGCGTGCGGCCCTTGGTCCAGATCATCAGATGCTGCGGGCTGCCGAACCGCGTCGTCGTCGGCAAGGTGATGGACGTCACCAGCCGGTCCGGAAACGCGGTGCGGACGGCGCCAACGGCGGCCTCGACCGATTTCGCTTCCGCCAGCGGCTTGCCCTGATAGGGCGCGAGCAGTGCCGGCATGGTCTTCGCGCGCCAGAGGTCGAACAGCGGCACCGCCAGCGTGTTGATGGTGCCGGTCAAGCCGACCGCGAGCGCCCAGCTCACCGTGACGATACCGAGCAGATTGTGCAGGTCGAGCCATTTGAGCCGCGCCGAGCGATCCCGCACCGTGCCGAACTGCAGGCGACGCATGAACGGCCAGTATACGACGACGCCCGAGACGATGGACGCTGAGAACACCAGTCCCATCAGTCCGAGAAAGAGCTCGCCCGGCAGGCCGGTGAACATGTCGCGGTGGATGCGCAGGATCACGTCCATGACGTCCTGATGCGGCGCTTCCTCGCCGAGAACGACGCCGGTGCGCGCATCCACGGTGAGCCGATGAAACTGCCCAGGCACCGGAATGGCGGTCGGCGACATCGCGACCACGATCAGCGGCTCCGCCTGCTTCAGGCTCACGAACAGCGCATGCTGCTCCGGCAACTGCTGCTTGGCCGCCGCGATCAGGCGGTCGAGCGGCAACAGCGGCGTGTCGGCCGGCATCGCCGGCGCGGCGATCTCATCCTCGAAGAGATGATCGATCTCCTCATGGAAGATCAGCGGAAGCCCGGTCAGGCACAGCATCAGCAGAAAGATCATGCTGATCAGCGACGTCCACGTGTGAACCTGAACCCACAGCCGCATGCGCCCGAACCCACCCTTCGTCATCGACGTTGCACGTGATGAGCCGAACGTCCGGCAAGAGAAGGGCCGCAGCAAACTGAATCGGTCTAAAGCCGTTGGAATTTCTTTAAGGTAGCGCGCCTGTCCGCCGCAACCAGCGGAGCTGCAACGTGAATTTCGATCGCACCTCGCACCGCGCGATGCCCGGATACATATGGAATCGCTTCCGCGTGGCCGCGCGGAATACGACCGGCTCTGGCTGCATCCGACGATGCGCCAGGGCCGGGCCGCAAACGCCGTCTCAGAATGGATAGTGCCGTTCGCCAGTCTGCACCGTGATCCAGCGCAGCTCGGTGAACTCGTCGATCGCGGCCTTGCCACCGAAGCGGCCATAGCCGGAGGCCTTGACGCCGCCGAACGGCATCTGCGGCTCGTCATGCACCGTCGGCGCGTTGACGTGGCAGATGCCGGACTCGATTCGCTTGGCGACAGCGAGCGCGCGGGCGATGTCGCGGCCGAACACCGCCGACGACAGGCCATATTCGGTGTCGTTGGCGACGCGCACGGCCTCGTCGACGCCGCTGACGCGCACGATGGTGACGACGGGACCGAAGCTCTCCTCGCCATAGATGCGCATCGCCGGCGTGACGTGATCGACGATGGTCGCGGGCATGATCGTCCCGCTGCCGCGGCCGCCGGCGGCCAACACGGCACCCTTGGCCACCGCGTCCTCGATCAGGCCGCCGACACGGTCGCAGGCGGCGGCGCTGACCAGCGAGCCCAGCACCACATCGCCCTTGCGCGGATCTCCGTAAGGCAGGCTGTTGGCCTTGGCGGCGAACTTTGCGACGAATTCATCCGCCACCTTGTCGTCGACCACGATGCGCTCGGTCGACATGCAGATCTGGCCCTGGTTCATGAAGGCGCCGAACGCGGCGGCATTCACCGCGGCGTCGAGATCGGCATCGTCGAGAATGACCAGCGGCGCCTTGCCGCCGAGCTCGAGCAGCGCGCGCTTCAATTGCCTGGCACAGGCCATGGCGATGAGACGGCCGACGCGGGTCGAGCCGGTGAAGTTGACGCGCCGGATCGCGGGATGGGCGATCAGCGCCTCGACCACGGCCTGCGCATCCTCGGGCGCGTTGGTCACGACGTTGACGACGCCGTCACCGAGACCGCCTTCGGCCAGGCACGCGCCGATCAGCCGGTGCACGCCCGGACTCATCTCCGAGGCCTTCAGCACCACGGTGTTGCCGCAGGCGAGCGGCATCGCCACCGAGCGGACACCGAGGATGACCGGCGCGTTCCACGGCGCGATGCCGAGTACGACGCCGACCGGCTGGCGATGCGCCAGCGCAATGTTGTCGGGCACGTCGGTCGGGATCACCTCGCCCGCGATCTGCGTCGTCATCGCCGCGGCCTCGCGCAGCATGCCCTCGGCGAGATGCACGTTGAAGCCGGCCCAGCCCGCGGTGGCGCCGGTCTCGGCCATCATCAGCGCGATGAACTCCGGGGCGTTGCGCGCCAGCGCATCCGCAGCCGCATTGAGCCGCTTGCGGCGCTCGCCCGGGCCGAGCCGGGACCACGCCGGAAACGCCGCCGCGGCGGCATCGGCGGCGCGCAGCGCGTCATCGATCGACGCCGCCGCAACGATGGTTGCGATCTCGCCGCTGATCGGATTGAGCCGCTGGAAGGTGCGCTGATTGGTGGCGGACTGGTCCTTGCCGCCAATCAGGAGATTGATCGCGTTCATGGGCGCTCCTAGGTCGATGGGGTTGTTGCGGTTGCGGAAGCCGGGGCGCGCGACTGGCCGAGATAGGCGCGCTGGATGTCGGGATTGTTCTTCATCTCGGGCGCCGGCCCCTCGCCGGCATTGCGTCCCTGCTCGATCAGGTAGACGCGGTCGGCGATGTCGAGGCTGGCGCGGGCGTTCTGCTCGACCATCAGGATGCCGACGCCGTCGCCGCGGATCGTCCTCAGCGCCCGGAACACCTCGCGGCTCAAGAGCGGCGACAGGCCGAGCGACGGCTCGTCGAGCAGCAGCAGATCGGGCCGCGACATCAGCGCGCGGCCGATCGCGACCATCTGCTGCTCGCCGCCGCTCATGGTGCGCACCGCCTGCCCCATGCGCTCGGTAAGACGCGGAAACAGCGCGAGCACGTGCGCCAGCCGCGCGGCCTCGCCGTCGCGGGCGCGCGAAGGATAAGCGCCGAGCTGGAGGTTCTCGGCGACGGTGAGATCGCCGAACACGCCGCGGCCTTCCGGCACCAGCGCGATGCCGCGCTCGACGATCAGATGCGGCGCGAGCGAGCCGATGTCCGTCCCGCCGAGCCGGATCACGGCTCCGGGCGACGGCTGGATCAGTCCCGCGATCGCCTTCAGCAACGTCGACTTGCCGGCGCCATTGGCGCCGAGGATGGCGACGATCTCGCCGCGCGCGACCTCGAGCGCGACATCGGTGAGCGCCTGGTGCTTGCCATAGGCGTGCGACAGCCGCTTGATCTCAAGCATCGGGCTCTCCGAGATAGGCTGTGATCACCGCGGGATCGGCGAGCACCTCGTCCGGCGTGCCGCGCGCGATCACGACGCCCGCGCTCATGACGACGCAGCGGTCGCACAGCGCGCGGATCGCATCCATCACATGCTCGACCATCACGATGGTGATGCCGCGGTCGCGCAGCGAGGCGATCAGCCTGATGCCGGTCTCCAGCTCGGTCGGATTGAGCCCAGCCAGCCATTCGTCGAGCAGCACAAGCCGCGGATGCAGCGCCAGCGCGCGGGCGAGCTCCAGCCGCTTCTGGTCGATGTAAGTGAGATCGCCCGCCGGCATCTCCGCCATGCCATCGAGGCCGACCAGGGCGAGCAGCTCATGGATCGATTCTGCGGCCGCACCGGTCTGGCGCGTGCGGAACAACGCCGCCGCCGCGACATTCTCGGCGACCGTCAGGTCCGGCATCACCCGCACCAACTGGAAGGTGCGGGCAAGCCCGAGCCGCGCGATCCGGTGCGCCGCGAGGCCGCTGATGACGGTGCCGCCGAAGCGGATCGTGCCGGCCGAGGGCACGAGCGCGCCCGAGAGCATGTTGAGCAGCGTCGTCTTGCCCGAGCCGTTGGGGCCGATGACGCCGAGGATCTCGCCGGCGCGGACGTCCAGGCTGACCTGGTCGACGGCGCGCAGGCCGCCGAAGGATTTGCCGACAGTCTCGGCCGTGAGCAGCGTTCCGCCCTGCTCCGGTTTGGCGCCGACCACCTTGGGCTCGCGCCGCCAGACCCGATCGACCAACCCGATCACGCCCCTCGGCAGCACCATCACGATGCCGATGAAGATGAGGCCGAGCACGATGCTGAAATGGTTGGGCAGCGCGGCTGTCAGCACCTCGAACAGCAGCACAAGCGGGATGACGCCGAGCACCGGGCCGATCAGCGAGCCGGCACCGCCGAGCAGCGCCATGATCACGACCTGGAACGAGATCATCGGGTTGAACGCGATCGCCGGATCGATATAGGTCCAGCGCGGCGCCATGATCGCGCCGGTCACCGACATGAACACCGCGCTGAGGATGAAGACCCCGAGCTTCACCGCGGTCGCATCGATGCCGGAATGGCGCGCGGCGGTCTCGTCGGCGCCGATCGCGCGCAGCGCGAGGCCATAGCGCGAGCGCGTCAGCAGAAAGCCGGCGAGGAAGACCAGCGCCGTCAGCGCGCAGAGTTGCCAGTACAGCATCTCCTGGGTGATGTCGCTGAACAGATAGCGGCCGACCGATTTGTGGATGTTGACCTCGTACCAGATCACGAGCTGGCGGATCAGCTCGGCCAGGCCGAACGAGAAGATGATGAAGTAGATGCCGGACAGCCGCAGCGTCGACAGGCCGGTGATGGCCGCGACGACAGCGCCGACACCCGCAGCGGTCATCAGTTGCAGCGGCCAGCTCAGCGTCTCGCCGGTCACCGCCGCCGTATAGGCGCCGATGCCGAAGAACGCAGCCGTCGCCAGCGAGACGTAGCGGGTCGGCCCGGAGAACATGGCCCAGGCGGTTGCCAGCACGGTGAAATAGAGAATGCTGATGCCGAGCGCGAGATAGTAGCCGTTGGCATAGAGCGGCAGCGTGACCGCCGCGGCAACGCCGACGAGCCCGATGCACCAGGCCAGAATCTTGCCGGGGCTGATCACGACGCCGCCTTTCCGAACAGTCCGGTCGGCCGGATCAGCAGCACGGCGAGAAACATCGCAAACGTCGCGGCCAAGGTCAGCCCGGGATCGACCAGCCGGGCCACCGCGGTCTCGACGACGCCGAGCAGCAGCCCTGCAGCGAGCGCGCCCATGACGTTGCCGACGCCCCCCATGATCACGACCACCAGCGCCTTCATCGTGAATACGACGCCCATCGAGGCATTGAAGGTGAGGAACATGCTGACGAGCACGCCGCCGGCCGCGACCAGTCCACCGCCGAACGCAAACGCCAGTCCTGCGAGCCAAGCGACATCGATGCCGACCAGCCGCGCGGCATTGGCATCGACCGCGACGGCGCGCACGGCCGTGCCGATCCTTGTCCGCGTCAGCGCGAGATAGACGCCGGTGCCGATCAGTGCGGCGAAACCAAGCGCGACCAGCCGGTTCACCGCGAGCGTCGAGCCGAGCACTGTGACGGGAATGGAGAGATAGCTATAGCTGTAGTACTGCCCGCCGAAAGCGACCAGCATGATGCCCTGGATCACGAACAGCACGCCGAAGGTGACGAGGATACTGTCGACCTCCTGGGCGCCGGCGTCCTTGCCGCGGCGGATCAGGCGCTGCAGCAACAGCCTGTAGAGCAGCCAGTTCAGCAGTCCCGCGGCGGGCATCGCGAGCAGCAGCGCCAGCAGCGGACTCAGTTGCAGCCCGGAATAGAGCGACAGCGTGCCGAACGCGGCCGCGACCAGCGACTCGCCATAGGACAGGTTCATGATGCGCGCCACGCCATATTGCAGCGTCAGGCCGAGCGCGATCAGGGCATACATGCCCCCCAGCACCAGACCGGGCAGCAGGATGTCGAACAGCAGCATGGGATGGTGCCTCTTGCGCGAGGCCCGCGGACGCGCGCGCCTTGACGCGCGTCCGCAAGCTCACGACCTCGTTCCGGCTATTTCCACTCGGGCTTCGGCACGACCGCGGCGCGTGCGCCGGGCAGCGAGGCCGGCGCCACGGCGTAGAACTCGCCGTTCTGCCACTGGCCGACGCTCCAGACCTCCTGCAGCAGGCCGTCCTTCAGCTTCACCTTGCCGATGATGGTGTCGAAAGAGCCCTCGCGGATCTCCTTGGCGACCGCGGCACGGTCGACCTTGCCGACCTTCTCGATCGCCTGCTGCAGCACCTGCAGGCTGGTATAGGTGATCGGGCTCGCCCAGCGATCCGGCTCCTGCCCGGTCGCCGCCTTGTGGCGGGCGAGATAGTCCTTGAGCGCGGGCGAGTCGGCGTTCCAGCCGCCGATGCCCATCACGCCGTCGCTGCCCGCGCCGAACTTGCCCTTGAACAGCGGGAACGCCGTGCCGACGCCGACATAGAAGACCTTCGGATTGTACTTGAGCAGTTGCGCCTGCTCGGTCAGCCCGATCGTATCCGGCGGATAGCTGAAGGCGACGAAGGCATCGGCTTTGCTCGCGATCGCATCCTTGAGCAGCGGCTGCAGGTCCTGCGAGCCCATCGGATAGGTCTTGTCGTAGGCGACGGTCAGTCCGGCCTTCTTGAAGGCCTCGCGCCCGGCGGCGGCCAGCTCGATGCCGAACTGGTCGGCCACGCTGACCATCGCGACGGTGCCGCCGATCTTGCCTTCGCTCTTCAGCTTGCCGAGCAGTTCGGCGAGCCCATTGGAGATCTGCGCCGACGTGCCGAGCCAGAAGGTGGCATTGGCCCAGCGCTTGGCGAGTTCTGGCGCCTTGTCGGTCACCGACGTCACCGCGAGATGCGGATAGCCGAGCCGGTTCAAGGTCGGACCGACCGCAAGGTTGAGACCGGTGCCCCAGGGCGGCAGGATGAAGTCGACCTTGTCCTGGTTGGCGAGGCGCTCGATCGCCTTCACCGCCTCTTCCGACGAGCTGCGGTCGTCATATTCGACGATCTCGATCGGCAGCCGCTTGTCGCCGAGCTTGATGCCGCCGGCCGCGTTCACGTCCTTCACCCAGAGCTGATAGTTGGGCAGCGTGGTGATGCCGGCGCCGCCGGCATAGGGGCCGGTCTTCGAGATCGCATAACCGATGCGGATCTTGTCCTGCTGGGCCTGGGCGGCCGATACGGCAAAGCCGGCTGCGATCGCCGCCCCCGCGATCCGCAACACCTGACGACGGTTGGTCGAAGTCATCTCTCTGTCCTCCTCCCATGTTCACGCGCGCGGACCGCGCGGGTGAATCGGTGACGTTCCTCTGCCCCGGCGTCGTCCGCGGTTTTTTGTTTGCGGTCGTCGGGACTTGACGAGGGAAACACCGCAGGCTTGGGTGGCGCAATGGACAGTTCCGGTAAAAGAGTGCACTTTTCTGGGGCGACGACCGCGCGTAACGCCGCGCCTCGGACGCTGCCGCCGGCGGCCCGTGGCACCCCGGCAGCGCTCGGGGCCGAAGCCATCCCCTCGCATTTCGAGGCACGGCGCTGGGCCCTGCGCTCGGATGCCGCGCGGCCGTTCGTCCACCTGCTCTGCCTGACCGCCGGAACGGCCTCGGTGCGCTTCGCCGAAGAAGAAATCCAGATCTGGGCCGGTGCGGCGCTGGTCTGGGTACCGGCGGGAGGGGCCGAGCATCTCGACGTCGCGGCAGGTTCCGCCGGGCATCTCCTGCGGCTGCGCTCCGGGCTCTGGCACCGCCACCTGCCCTCCTCGGCCGAGCCCGCCTATCTCGACCTCGCAGGCACCGAGGCCGTCCTGGCCTTCTCCGTCACGGCTGAGTTCGCCGCGGTCATCGCGCGCTCGATGGCGGCGATTGCAGCGGAGATCGAAAATCCCTCACGGCGCGGCGCGGCCTCGATCATGTCATCGGAGCTGACCCTGTGCGTGCTGCGCTTCTGGCGGCTGTTTGCCGACGAGAGCGCCGGCGAGGCACAAGGCTCCAGCGCCGAGATCCTGAGCCGCTTTCGCCGGCTCGTCGAGGAACGCTTTCATCAGCAGTTGCGGGTCGCCGACTACGCTGCGCTGCTCGGCGTCACGCCGGATCGCCTGCACGCGCTGTGCACCCGGGTGCTGCAGCGGTCACCGAGCGCGCTGATTCAGCAGCGCGTCATTCAGGAGGCGGCGACCCGGCTCGAAACCACCACCGCGACGATCAAGCAGATCGCCTTCGCGCTCGGCTTCAAGGACAGCGCCTATTTCAACCGCTTCTTCGTCAGGCACACCGGTCAATCACCGGGCGCCTGGCGCAAGGGTGTTTCGTCGCAGCGGACCAAAGGCCAGTCACGGACCATGCTCAACTTCGCCGACTGGCCGTGACGGTGCGGCGCGGCCAAGCGCCTCGGTCATCCTCTTTGTCAGTCCAGGACGACGTGTCAGCGTCGGACCAGCAAATCCCGAGTTCGGACGGGCGGCGCAACCGCTGGATGCTCAGTGCGCCGGGAAACTGATTTCCGCTGCGCGATCAAGCTGATTTGGCCTGTCCAGTCCCCGCGCCGAAAATATTTCTCTTTCGTTTTTCCGGAAATCATGGTTCTATTCCCGCATCCCGTCTCGAGCTGAGGGGCGTATCGCGGTCGTCACGAGACGCGAGGCGAGGAGCGGTGGGCGTGGTGGATTGCAGCGCGGGTTGCTCGCGCCGACGAACAATTCGCCACGCACGGTCAAGTCGCGCGGTCCTGATATCCCGATGCTGATATCAACTCACGTTGAGGCTTCGCTTCGCGTGGGGATGGTGGCCAGAAAGCCCGGCGCACCAGGGAGAACGCGAAGCAGCCGTTCAGCCATCGCGCAGGGAGGGCCGGGTTTCCGGCTGACCTGTGGTACCTGCCGCCTGCATTTTTTTCGCAGGCGGGCCACGGGCCTCAGTCGAGGTCCGGCCTTCCCTGCGCCCTCACGCGTCGCGAGGGCTTCACGATGCATCACCCGGACGGGTCGCCCGCCGCGGGATCGCGCGATCACGCGCGCCTGTCCGCAAGGGAGGCGACCTGATGTTTCACATTGATGTCAAATCGTCGCAGGCTTGAACGGTCCCGCCAGCATCGAGGACACCCGGGGGAGCCGTCCGATATCGTCCCCGCTCCCCGGAGCCATCGCGAGTATGGCGGCACCGTTGCTACCCTGCCACGAATGCGCTATGAGTTGAATATGATCAGCCGGTCCTGGTCGCACGCGAAATGCCAGTACCGCAAACCGATGCTTCGCGCTCGGCGCGCGACGTCGGTCGATACGGGCGCCGCGATCGCGCCCGCATCGCCAGCTCCGCGCTTCGCGCTCATTCGCATTCCGTAGCCGTGTCCGGGAGCCCGAACGCAGATGGATTGTGAAACCTGTGGCCGGCCCAATCCACCGGGCTCGGATGTCTGCGGCGGGTGTGGCGGGGTGTTGCGACAGCCGTCATCCGATACGACGACGAGTTCGCGCCTGCTCGGCATGCATCGCGCCGAGCGGCGGCAGGTGACGGCGCTGATCTGCGATCTCGTCGGCTCCGTCTCGCTCACCGTCAGGCTCGATCCGGAAGATATGACCAGCGTCATCGACGCCTTCCTGACGACCTGCGAAAACGTCATCGGCCGCCATGGCGGCGCCATCACGCAATATGCCGGCGACGGCGTGCTCGCTTATTTCGGCTATCCGCGTGCGGGGGAAGACGATGCGGCCACCGCGATCCGCGCCGCCATCGCGCTGCGCGACGCCGTCGGCCGGCTCGATGCCGCGCAAGGCCAACCACTGCGTCTGCGCATCGGCATTGCCACCGGCCTCGTCGTGGTCAGCGACCTCATGCCCCGCGCCGACGGCCGCCCGGTCGACATCGTCGGCGAGACGCCGAATCTCGCGGCGCGGCTGCAATCGATCGCCGCCCCCGACAGCATCGTCGTGGCCCGGACGACCGAGCGCATCGCGCGCGGCATGTTCGACTTCCGCGATCTCGGCACGTTCGCGCTGAAGGGATTCGCCGCACCGGTCGAGGCGTTCGAGGTGCTGGAAGAAGCCGCCGTCGCGAGCCGTTTTCACGCCCGCATTCGCGGCGAAAGCTCCCCCCTGGTCGGACGCGACCAGGAGCTGGCGCGTCTGTTCGATTGCTGGGCGGCGGCGCGGTTCGGCAGCGGACAGGTGGTGCTGCTCCATGGCGAGCCGGGCATCGGCAAGTCGCGGCTGGTCGAGGAGCTGCGGCGGCGCGTGGCCGACGTCTCCCAGCTGCAGATGATCTGGCACTGCAGCCCCACCCGTTGTGACAGCGTGCTGTATCCGATCTCGGAACAGCTCGCGCTCATCGCCGGCTTCGACCGCACCGACGGCGCAGCGACGCGTCGCGACAAGCTCGATCGCTTCATGAACGCGCACGGCGTCACCGACACCACCGCGCGCGCCGTGCTCGCCGACGTCCTTGGCGTCGCGCCCGAACCGGACAATCCGCTGCAGACGATGACCGTCGAGAAGCGCTCGGAGGTCACGCGGGAGACGCTGCTCCGGCTGATCGACATGATGGTGCCGACCGGGCCTGCGCTGCTGGTGCTGGAAGACGCGCATTGGAGCGACACGACCACGCTCGAGCTGCTCGATCGGGCGATCCAGCGCGCCGCACAACGCCGCTGGCTGATCGTGGTCACGGCCCGGCTCGAATATGAGCCGCCCTGGGCCGCGAGCCCGAAGGTCACGCGGCTCCCGCTCGGGCGATTGAGTCACGGCGACGCCGAGCGGATCTGCACCCATGTGGCCGCTTCGGCCGCGCTGCCGGCAGCGACGCTACGCCAGATCGTCAACCGTGGCGAAGGCATTCCGCTGTTCCTGGAGGAGCTGGCGAAGTACGTCGTCGAAGCCTCCGCGGCGCCCGCACGGGACGGCCATGCGAGCGTGGCCATTCCCGCCTCGCTGCAGGACTCCCTGGTTGCGCGGCTCGACCGATTGGGGCCGGCGCGCCGGATTGCCAATCTCGGTGCCGCCATCGGCCGCCGCTTCAGCTACGATCTGTTGTCGGCCATCGTGGCGGAGCCCGAAGCCAGGCTCGGCGAGAGCCTGGATCAGCTCGTCAAGTCCGGCCTCGTGGAGAGCAGCGGCGCGCCGCCCGACAGCCTCTACACGTTCAAGCACGCGTTGATCCGCGACGCCGCCTACGAGTCCCTGCTCCGGCGCGAACGCCAGACATTGCACGGCAGGATCGCCGCGGTGCTGCGCGATCGCTTTCCCGAGACGCGGGACACCGAGCCGGAGTTGCTGGCCTATCATTTCACCGAGAGTGGCGCGATCGCCGAAGCCATCCCGCTATGGGCGGACGCGGGCCGGCGCGCCGCCTCGCGCGCCGCGCATGTCGAAGCGGCGCGACATCTGCAAACGGCGCTCGACCTGCTGCGTCATCAATCCGCCGACGGCGAGCGCGCCGACTTGGAGCTCGAGCTCCTGATCGGGCTTGCCGTCAGCCTCGCTGCCTCGCGCGGCTACACCGTGCCCGAGGTCGGCAAGGCGCTGTCCGAAGCACGGGCGATTTGCGACGCACTCGGCAACACCGCCGGCCTGTTCGCCGTGCTGCGCGGCATCTGCAGTTTCCTGATCATCGCGGGCGATCTCGATGGTGCCGAGGAGATGGCGCATCTGTGCCTGGGAATCGGCGAGCAGACCGGCCTTCCCGAGCATCGCATCGAGAGCGGCGTTGCGTTGGGCTACATTCTCTTCGCCAGAGGCGACCTCCCCGCCGCGCGCCGGCTGCTGGCCGCCGCGGTGCAGCTCTATCAGGCATCGGACGGCGCGCGGCTGCCGCAACTGTCCTCTCAGGATCCGCTGGTCGCCGGCCAGGCCTCGCTGCTGCAGGTGCTGCATGCGATGGGCGACGATGCCGGCGCGGCCGCCGTCGCCAGCGATCTCATCGCACATGCGCGCCGGCTCGGACGTCCGTTCGACCTCGCCTGGGCGCTGTCGTGGCTCGCCTTCTATCAGCTCGCACGCGGCGACTACGAGGATGTCCTCCTCGCCACCGAGGAGGCCCTGCGCATCTGCCGTGACCATGGCTATCCGCTCTATCAGCTGGTGGCGGGCAGCCTGCAGGCGCATGCCCGCGGCCATCTCGGCAGGACTCCAGACGAGGCGCTGGCGGCGGCATCTGAGGCGTTGCCGGCGTTCCAGACGCTCGGCATGATGCATTTCTCCTGCTTCTATCTCGGCGAGGTCGCCGGTCTGCAACTGATCGTCGGCAAGACGGCCGAAGCGATGCAGACGATCGACGCGGCGATCGACGCCGCGCGGCGCTATGGCGACGGCTATTTCCTGTCGCCGCTGCATCGGCGGCGCGCCGAGATCCTGGCCGCCCTCCCCGACACCGCACCGGGCCAGGTGACGGCCGCGCTACGCGAGGCCGTCACGGTCGCCGAGGCGCAGGGCGCGTCGGCGTTCCTGCGCCGCGCGGCGGCGCGACTCGCCGCCATCGACGATGACGCGCCGAGGCGACAATCGGCGTGACGACCTGCTCAGGCCATGGGGCAGGCCCTGGCGACGGTGAAATCGATCTCGGCCCAGATGCGCGTGGTCGCGGTCAGCACGAGCTTGCCGTCGACGGGCGTGCCGAGCCCGAGATCGCGAATGAACGGCAGGCTATCGAGCGCGCTCATCTCGATCGACCAGTTGCCCGACTGCAATTGCCAGCCGCGCAGCCCCGTCAGGTCGAGCGCGCCGTTCAACAGCGTCTTGTAGCTCGCCGCGGTGAGACTGTCCGCCGACCGCGCCTGCTTGAGATAGAACACGGGGATAGGCAGGCCCCAGACGCCGCCCAGGAACGACGCCATGCCCGGCCCGGTCGTGAGCTGCTTCATTCGCTCTTGGTCGGCCCCGGCACAGAGCTGCCGGAATGCATCCGCCGGAGAGGCCGCCGCGGTCGGGGTCGATCCCGCCGTGCCTTCGATTCGGATGATGCGCTGCTGGGAGGCATGGGCCTCCGGCCCGTAGCTGGCAATCACCAGTCCCGAGACGTCGAACGGATCGTTCGATGGCGCGCTGATCGGCTGAACGATGGTCGCGTGATATTTGGGAAAGCCCCAGACCTCCTGCCCCGCAACCACCGACCAGGCATTGTCGACGAACAGATAGGCCGGCACGAAGCCGATCGTTTTCGGCAGCACCGCGCCGCGCTCATAGCTGCCGACCAGGAGCCACAGCCCGACATCGGTCTCGGACATCGTGCCCTGCTCCGCGAACGGCGGCGTGGCCGCCTGGCTCTTGCGCACCTGGATGACGTTGACGAAGGCCATGTCCAGCATCACGCGGAACTGGTCGCGGCCCGCGACGCGGTTGAAGGAGCGGTCGAGGAAACGCTGGCACGCGCCGAGGTCGGCCGGTACGGCGAAGCCGTAGAAGGTCGAGTCGTTGCAGATATAGGGCGCTGGCGGAAGCGTGATCCATCCGGCGTAGTTGACGTAGGCGTTGGTGATGTACGGCTCGGGGCTGGTCGAGACGATCGGAATGTAGACGCCCGACAGCGCCGAGGCAGCGGCAAGGCCGGACATCGCCGCGACCTCCACGCATCCGGCGTTGATCTCGGGCACACGGGTCCAGTCGCCGGCGAGGAAGAGATTGTCGTAGCCGGACTTGCCGGGCTCCATGCGATGCCGCAGCGTGCCCGGCAGGCTCAGCACATAGCGCTCGCTCGGATTGATGTTGGCACGCCAGAACTGGAAGTCGAGCCGCGCCGATCCGCTGATGTCGCTCGGCGCGTGCAGGAGATCCCAGCGGAACGTGCTGCCGCTGCCGATGTTGGTCCACAGCGTATCGAGCCAGGACGTCATCCAGTCCTTGGATGCGTTCTTCACATAGTCCGCGGCAAGCTGCTCGTCGTTCGGCGCGCTGTCGTCACTCATGATGGCGCAGTAATAAGCGATCGAGCGTGGCCCCGGCGCCGGCCAGTCCTCGGCCGGCAGCAATTGCGACATGTCGGAATAGGTGTCGAGCGGCGGCTTGCAGGTGGTGACGATCGGTCCCATCGTCTCGAGCGACGGTCCAGGCGCCACATAGGGACCTCCGAGATCTCCGACCGCGCAATCGAGCCAGAGTTGCAGCGCCATCGTGCGCACGGTTGGGAGATTGCCGACCATGTCGGCCCAGGCCGGCTTCTGCTGCGTCAATGGCCGGCAGATCTCATCGAGCGCGCCGACCGAGATGCCGAGGACCACCTGGTCGAAATCCTCGCCGAGCTGCAGGCTGAGCCGGGCCGCCGGGGGCGGCTGCGGCGGGTTGGGGGGACCATAGGCGTTCTCGAAATTGTAGCCCTTCAGCGCGTAGTACTCGCCATTCTCGATCTCCTGCCATTTGGGCTCGGACGGCCAGCACCAGTAGTCCTTCACCAGGACCAGCGGATCATATCTGCCATCGACGAACTCGACCTGCTTGTCGATGTGGATGGTCGCGATTTTGTTGCCGTCCTTGGTCGGCTCGAGACTCGTGACCTTGTGAAAGAACTTGAAGTTCACGCCGCGCCGCGCCAGGAGCTGGTAGATCGGCGTGCAGATCGTATCCCCCATTCCGACGACGGATTTATAGAAGAACGCCCCCTTGTAGGTGAAGAACAGCCGCAGCAGTCCCTGAACGGCCGAGCAGGCCGACACCTGCTGCTGCGACGGCTCGCGGGAGCCGTTGCGAAAGGCGAAGATGTATTCGTAGAGAGCGGTCACGATGGCGTTGTTGGCGGCCTCTTCATCCTGCTGCGCCAGAAAGCTTCGGAATTCGTATCTGTCGAGAACCTCCAGCCCGTCCGTCAGGCAGTCGTTCTCGATGATGCCGAGCAGCATGCAGATGCCGAGATTGGCGAGGATCAACAGCCGGCGCAGGCCTTCCTCGAGGCCGTCGATCGTCTGGTGCTCCTTGGCGATGCCGCGAAACGCATGGAGCAGCGCCGCCATGTCGCCCTGGGCATCGCGGCGGATCGCTTCGACGTCACTGTGCAGCTTCTCGCCGACGCGGTGGGCCAGCAGCAGCAGCGGATGGCCCTTGCCATCAGGCGAGACGGCCGCCAGCCGGGCCCGCCGCTCGGCGGGCATGGCGGCGATCGCCTTCGCCAGCTCGGCATTCTGGTCGCCCGGCCAGTCCTCGATATAGTAGTTCAGGTTGAAGATGATGCTCGCGATGGTCCGCAGCAGCAGGGTCGAGAGCGGTGGCACGATGTTGTCGGCGGGCGCCCACAGGCTATCCCTGCCGGGATAGACCGATTCATCGACATCCGGCTGAAACCAGAACGGCCAGGGCAGCCATTGGCCGTCGGTATACTCGGCGTAGAAGATCTCGTTCTGCCGCTTGAACGCATCATCGATCGTCCTGATCGGATCGCTCGGCGGTGCATCGAGTGCCTTCAGCGCGGCACGCAGGATGGTGAAGGCATTCTCGTAGAAGCCGGCCCAGATATGCAGTCCGTGCTCCTCGATGCGCTGGCCCTGCTTGGCGTTGCGTCCGCTGGCGGTCTTGCCCCCGAGACGCCAACCGAGCTGATAGAGAGTGATCTCGTAGCGCTCGCCGCGCGGATCGATCTCGCTCAAGGCGAAGGCCGCGCTCAACGCGCCGATGCCGCCGCCCAATATCGCCACGCGGGTCTTTGTTGCTGCCATGTCGATGATCCTGCCCTGACCTCGGACGTTCTCGCCCGGGCGAGCCGGAACGACGTCGTCCATCGGCGCACAGGTCCGCGGTCCGCGCGGCCCGTGCGGTTGAATGACATTCGGTACTATGGGTTTACAAAATCGGCGCCACGCCCAGTTCAATCCGCGTGGCGATGCAATGAGGATGCATCGAATACCTATCACAATCTCCACGCGATCATCAAGCGGGCGCATCGTCGACATCGCGTCAGGCGAAGACGAGGCCGCCGCATCGTTCCCGCCGGCTACGTCGTCATCTCAACTTTTACGAGAAGAATGACGGGCCGCCACCACTTAAGGACAGCGCCCCGATCGCGACGCTGCCGTCGATCACGTCAGATCGGAATGCACGTCGCCGGGCCCGTCGAGAAACAGCGGCAGCCGCACGACGATGCGGGCGCCGCGCGGCGCGTCGGTGATCGCGATGCTGCCGCGATGGGCCTCCACCAGCGTCCGCACCACCGCCAGTCCGAGCCCGGCTCCGCCGGTGCCGCGATTGCGCGACGTGTCCAGGCGCGTGAACGGCTCCAGCATGGCCTTGCGCTGGTCGCGGGGAATCCCCGGCCCTTCGTCGTCGACCGTCAGCACGGCGTGCTCCGGCTGGCGTTGCAGCGAGACATGCGCCGCCTCGCCATATTTGAGCGCGTTGTCGATGATGTTGGCGACGATACGACGCAGCGCGACGCGGTCGCCCAGCATCAGCTGCTCGCGCCCGTCGCCTGCATGGTCGAAGCGCACCCGCGCCTGATGCGCGCGGCGATCCTCGACCTCCGCGCGCACCAGTTCGTCGAAGGCAACGAGCTCCTGCGGCAGTTCGCCGGCACCCGCCCGGCTCGCAAGCAGCGCGTCGTCGAGCAGGCGGATCATGTCGGAGATATCGATCACGGCGCGCTGCCGCTCGGCGTCATCCGGGATCTGGTCGACGCGCAGCCGCAGCCGCGTGGCAAAGGTGCGAACGTCGTGAGCAATGCCGCCGACCAGCGCCATGCGCGCCTGCATCAGATCGGCAAGCCGGTCCTGCAGTCGCCCGAACGCCGTCACCACGGCGCGAACCTCGGGCGCATTGCGGCGAACGTCCGGCAGCGGCACCGCCGCCCCGCCGGGGTCGACCCGGTCGACGGCGGCCGCCAAGCGCGCCAGCGGCCGCGTCTCACGCTGCATGATCAGGAGCGCAAACAGCGCGACCAGCGTACCGAACAGGCCCGCGCCGAAGCCGATCGGCAGCCCCTGCTGGGTCAGCACCAGCGACGCGCGCGAGTCCACGACGAGAACATCGCCGCCGTTCAGGCCAATGCGAAACTCCAGGGCATTCTGCGGCGTCCGCGCGAGCCTGGGCAACCACCGTCCCTCCGGCTCCGGCACAAAGGTGATTGTCAGCGGGCGCGCACCGAGCGCACCGGCATAGGCGTCGCGCAATCCGGACCGGACCGGCGCGGGCTCGGTGCGCGGAAGGCGGACCGCCGCGTCGGGTCCGACCAGCCGGACCTCGAAGCGGTCAGAGGACACGGCATCGACGACCCTGCCCCGCTCAGCCCCGGGTGTTCGTTCGATCAGTTCGGCGAGCGCGGCCAGCCGCGTCGGCGGCGGCGTCGCGCCTTCGAGGTCCGCGGTCCGGGCGCGGTAGAATCGCGCCAGGGTGACGATCCAGATCGCGAGCAGACCAATGATGACGATGAGGCCGATACGCATCGCAAGCGTCAGCCGCATCATCACGCCACCGGCCTCACCGTCGCCGTGAACAGGTATCCGCCGTTGCGGACGGTGGTGATCAGGTTCGTTCCCGGGCTTGCGGCATCGAGCTTGCGCCGCAGCCGCGAGATCAGCATGTCGACGGTGCGGTCGAACGGCTCGGCGGAGCGGCCGCGCGTCCAGTCCAGGATCTGGTCGCGGCTCAACACCCGCCGTGGCCGCTGCACGAAGCAGGCGAGCAGGTCGAACTCCGCCGAGGTCAGCTGGATCGGCGCGGCCTGCGCATCCACGATCTCGATGCTGCGGGCATCGACGTCGAGTACGAACCGGTCGAAACCGAAACGCCGGCTCGCGTCACGCGGTGGGCTCGCCTGGGTGCGCCGCAGCAGCGCCCGAACGCGGGCCAATAGCTCGCGCGGCCCGAACGGCTTGACCATGTAATCATCGGCGCCGAGCTCCAGCCCGACCACGCGATCGATCTCGTCGCTCTTGGCCGACAGCATCAGGATGGGAATGTCGTCGCTCTGCCGCAGCCGGCGGCAGATCGAAAGCCCGTCCTCTCCCGGCAGCATCAGGTCGAGAATGATGAGATCGGGCCGCAGCCGCCGCAGCACGGCATCCATCGCCGGCGCCGTGGCGGCGACCTCGATCTCGAACCCTTCCCGGCGCATGAAATCGCTGACGAGCCGGCTGATCTCCGGGTCGTCCTCCACCATCAAAAGCGTGGCCGCAGGCATGCTCATCGCCAGGACTGATGCCCAAAACCCGTAGCTTGGCAATGGGCCGGGAGCGACTGTTACAAGCCGTTACGCGGCAGCCAAATACCGGTATGCGGCCGACCGCGGCGCCGGCATTGGCCGGCCGAGAAGGCCGCCGCAGGCGCAAGGCATGTCCTGCACGCCGGCGACATTTAATTTTGCAGAGCCACTTGCTGAGCAAAATCAGATTTAATATAAATTAAATCGCGCGGCACTCCCAGATCATTTAATGGTTATAAAACAAGATCCTCGTTCTCGCAGGCAAACCGGGCGGCTCTGACGTCCGAAGCGCAACTGAAAAGCCCCACAAACATGCTGCACAATCCCAACGCGAGCACGGTTACCTACCCCTCCCCACAGGAGCAAGGTTGGGAACGTAGCGGACCCGGACCGTTCGACATGGCGCTGGGATTCCTGCGCCGGCACTATCTGGTGATTGCGATCACCACCGTGCTTTCGCTCCTGGCGAGCTTCGCCCTGCTGAAAATCCTGCCGCCCACCTACTCGGCCGACGTCAAGATCATGCTGGGCACCACCTCGAAGGCCGCAGTCGTCCAGCCGCAACCGCCCGTTCAGGACGAGCCGCCGCTCGACATGGAATCGCAGATCGAGATTCTCAAATCGAAGTCGATCGCGACAGCGGTCATCGACAAGCTCAATCTGGCGGACGATCCCGACTTCAACGGCAAAGCCAGCCCGCTGCATGGTGCGGTTGATGCGGTTCGCCGTCTCGTGGGTTCGGCGCCGCAGCCGAACGCGCCCTCGATGGACGATCTCCTCGACGAATTCCAGCGCAGAATGAACGCCTTCAGAATTGGCACGAGCACGGTCGTCGAGGTCGATTTCAGCGCCAGCGACCCCAATCGGGCGGCGATGATCGCCAACGCCATCGTCAAGGAGTATTTCGATCAGCAGTTGAAGGCGGACGCGAACGAGCACCGCACAATCACCGCCTGGCTTCACGACCGCCTGCAGGATCTCGGCAACGACGCGACCGCGACCGAACGTTCCGTGAACGAGCTGAAAAGCCGGTACAACATCGTCTCGGCCGACGGCAGGTTCATGGACCAGCAGCAGGTCACCGAGCTCACCAACCGTCTGGTGGCAGTGCGCACGCGTACCGCCTCGCTGATGACCCGGCTCAATCGGTTCGACGACATGCTCGCGACGAGCAGTGCCGATATGACGATCGACCGCGTAGCCGCGGTCTCCGACTTCTCCCCGGCAGAGCTCAGCGGCAATGTCAATCCGCCCGACGGTCTCTCCTTGAGCAATTCGAACAGCACGCTCATCATCAACAGCTTGCGTCAGCAATACCTCGATAACGCCAAGCGCGAGTACGAGTATTCCGCCAAATATGGCAAGGATCATATCGCGGTCGTCAATATTCGCGCGACGATGAAGAGCATCCGCCAGGCTATCGTCGACGAGGTGCGGCGCCTTGCCGACGTCGCCAAGCACGATTACGAGGAGTCCAAGCAGCAGCAGCAGGAGATCGAGAAGCAGCTTGCACAGGCCGTTGTCCGGTCGCAGGATACCAGGGCGGCCGAGCTCAGCCTCCGCGAGCTGGAGACCAGCGCCAAGAGCTATCGCACGCTCTACGACACCTTTCTTCAGCGCTACATGGGCTCAGTCCAGCAGGGCTCCTTCCCGATTGCGAAGGCGCGGGTGATCTCAGCGGCCACGCCGCCGAAGAAGAAGATCAAGCCGAAGTCCATCGTGCTGATGGCGCTCGGCCTGTTCGGGGGCCTGGCGCTCGGCGGCGGCCTCGGCCTGCTCGCAGAAGTCAAGGACCGCAGCTTTCGGACGACCGACCAGGTCGAGGATCGCCTGCGCCTGCCCTGCCTCTCGGTCGTCCCTCTGCTCAAACGAGGCGAGGTCGACCGGTTCACCAAGAAGGCGACAGTCAACGCCGTTTCCAAGGTCGAACCCGATTCCAGCCCGCGAATGGTGACGAGAGGCCCCGGAACCTGCTGGGCCGCATCCGCCATGCCCACATCGCGCTTCGCCGAATCCATCCGCTCGTTGAAAGTCGCCATCGACCAGGATCCAAGCCCGACGTCGCGGAAGGTCTTCGGACTGACGTCCGCCCTGCCCAACGAAGGCAAGTCGATCATCGCCGCGTCGCTGGCTCAGCTCATCGCAAATTCAGGCAAGCGTGTGATCGTGGTCGATTGCGACCTCAGGAATCCGTCGCTTTCCGCCATGCTGGCCCCCGATGCCAGCACTGGGATCGCCGACATCGTCCTGGGAGGATGCCAGCTCGCAGACGCAGTCTGGACCGACCCGCTGACGCGCCTGGATTTCCTGCCGGGAACGGGTGCCATGCAGCGCGACACCAGCGACATCCTCGGCAACGAGCAGATGCGCAAGCTGTTCGAGCAGCTGCGGGCAGCCTATGACTACGTCATCGTCGATCTTCCGCCGCTCGCGCCCGTTGTCGACGCGCGCGCCATCTCCGCGCTGCTCGACAGCTTCGTCCTCGTCGTGGAATGGGGGCGCACGCCGGCCGAGGTGGTCGAGCACGCGCTGAACACGGCTCCCAACGTCTACGATGCTCTGTTCGGCGTCGTGCTCAACAAGACGAACATGAAGGCGCTGAAGCGCTACGCCAATCATTTCGGCGACTACTACAACCACAAATATTACGCCCGTTACGGGAGCGTGATGGCCGAGTAGGTCGATCAGCGCGCGCCGGCCGGTGCGCGCCATGGGCCGCGGCCGGCAACGGAAATCGATCGACGGTCAGCGCTGGTGCTCGGGGCGAATGGAGGGATGGGCGATGCCGGCACGCTCCAGAGCGCTGCGGACATAGACGCCCGAGAGATAGCCCACCTGGACTGCAATCAGACCGGCGCCGGCATAGAGCACGGCCGGCAGCCCGCTGATGATCGACGCCGCGATGCACTCCATGAAGACGATCGCGGCGAGCGCCAGCAGCGTGCGAACCGTGAACATCGTCCCGGCAACCACCCCGGCTGTAAAATGAAGCGCGATCACCCACATCAGTTCATGCCTCCTCGGGCGTTTCGAGAGGCTAGCGGCCATTGGTTAGCGATGAGCTAAGCCGCCCGGGAGGATTCGAACAAGCGCATCAGGGCAACACTTTCAGGCGAAAGATGCGGCTACGGCCCGCTGAGCGGGTGCAGCATTGTCTGGCGGTTCAGCCAGTGCGCCCGGTAGAGCCAAAGCACCGCGGTGACCAGGACGACATCGAACAGGCCCATCACGGTCTGGCCGTAAACCTGCGGGTGGACGCCGCCCAGGAGGAGCGCGAGCTTGACCGATTGCCGCACCACCTCCGACCCGAGGAACGCGATCAGCGAGTTCTGGCCGACGTTGAGGATGAGCGAGACCGCCGGCGATCGCCGGGTGCGCGCGAACACCGCCCACAGCAGCGCCAACAGCAGCGGCAATGTCCAAAGCAGGTTGAGGAGCTTGTCGAACCGATAGGGGTATTTTTCGCCGTTGCTGGGAAAGCCGAGGCTGTAATCGAGCAGCAGCCCGAAGGTGAAGATCCCCGCCAGCGCCGTATAGAACGCGGGTCCGATCAAGCGGTTGGACCGATGGAGATCTCCGAGCCAGATACCGATCACGAAGAACATCTGCGCCTGGAGCGAGAACAGCAACAGAATGATGGCGGGACTCTCGAGCTTGGCTGCCGTGCTCGTGTTGCTGAACCAGGTGGAGGCCACGAAGATCGCAGCCGACGACGCGAGCACCAGGAGCCTGCCGCGCTTGAACATCGGCAGGATCACCGGCAGCAGCAGGAACATCAGCCCGTAGAACTTGAGGATTGTGATGGCGGTCGGCTCGGACTGAAACGTCAGCACGTCGAAAATCGCCTGCCCCACCGGCTCTCGCTTGTTCCCCAGAACAGCCATGCCGACCGCGACCGGCACCGAGATGACGAAATAGGCGGCGAGCACCTTCAAGCCGCGGGCGAGGAGCTCTCCGTGCCTCTCCTTGTGCAGATAGACGTACCCGACCATGAACCCCGAGATCACGACGAACAGTTCGGCGAAGGGGTTGAATTTCGTGAACAGATCGACGGAGTCCGGAAAGACGTTGGCCGTGTGATGATAGAATACGAACAACATCGCGCAGCTTCGATAGAAGTCGATCAGAAGCTCGCGCCTCTTCTGGCCTGCTGCGCTCACCGCTCAATCTCCGAATACACGTCGCTCCATGGGCGACGGTCAGCCGATGGGCGCCGGTCGGACTGACGGCTCAGGCAATCCTTCGCAACGCGGGCAAGCGTCGCGGCGGCGATCATCGAACCACCGACTGCTGAAGCCGTGATGCGACCGATGACAGGCCTCCCCCTCTCATTGCTGGTCCAGACCGCCGAAGCGGAAGATGCGGGCCATCAGCGGCGAAACGCCCACGAAGGTCGCGGTACAGCCCTGGGCTTCCAATTGCTTCCTCAGCATCAGCAGCAATCCGAGGAAGCGCGCATCCATGGCGCAGACGTTCGAGAAATCGATCGTGACCGGCTTGCGGGACGCCGAAGCGGCGCGGAACACCGGAATGGCCCGGTCTACGTGGCGCGCATCGGCGGGCCCCGACAGGCTGAGCGTGACCGCGCGCGTCCCATAGTCCTGCGTGATGGTCAGCGCCTCACCCCGCTCATGCGTGCGGCGCATCCACCAGGTCCACACCACGAACGGCAACACGTGGGTGAGCATGAGGCCGAGCATCGCCGTGCCATCGTTCCAATAGCGGCGCCAGAGATAGGGCTCCTCCTTGATGCGCCACAGCCACTCGAAGCCTGATTGGCGCAGGATCGCCGGTGCGCGCTTCACCGTCCCGGCCTGGAAGTTGAGCGCGGCGCCGAGGTGGGCGCGAACTGGAATCTCGAGGCACTCATGATTGCGCTGCAGCCATGATTGTCCCTTCACGCTGCTGAGCGAGGCAACCAGGAAGTCCGCCCCGCTGGCATTGATCTCGTCGATGATGTGATCCCGGCTCAACTCCTCGGCCGACAAATAGCCGGGGTTCAACCAGCCCACGCACTGCAATCCCGCCGACTGGCCGTTCAGCGTCCGGGCGGCCCGTTCGGCGGCCCCCTCCGGGCCACCGAAAAGAAAGAGCTTCAGCGCGTTTGCCGGCGCGGCCTCCGACTTCAGCGCGTCGAAGATATCGGCGCCGGCCGTCCGGCTCTTGATCGGAATCCCAAGCAGCCTAGCGATCCAGACCACCGGCATGCCGTCCACCGTGCAAAGATCGCTCAGGATCAGCGACTCCCTGAAGCTCCTGTTCGACTGGCTGGCGACCAGGAAGTTGAGATTGGGAGTCGAGATGAGAAGCCGGGTCCTGCGTCGGGCAGCGTCGCGGATGCGGCGCAGTACGCCGCGCATGCCGATGGCATCGACCGGTATTCCGAGGACGCAATAGACGTCGCGCGCGAGGTCGTCGGGAATCGCGGCGTCGGCCAGGGCGGCAGCATCGACCTCCGGCCGATCGCGACCCGCCCCGGAGCGCCCCACGCGATAAAGGGGGGATCCCGGCTCCTGCAATTCATGCGTGGTCAGCATCCGCCGCTCTCCCTCAATCTGCCCGCCGCACGAGGATTCCGGGTTGCGGATCCCTGCCGCACCTCCCCGACCGAATAACGTGCGACCCAAAAGCCACTATTTAATTTTAAATCATACCATTTATTTAATACGGTTTATTTGTAAATGCCAGGGCAGATTTGCGGCGCGGCTGCAGCAATATCTTCCCGGCGCACGTCGAAGTCCTTTTATTTAATTGCATCTCCGGATAATGTTCACGGACGGTATTCCCGGCGGCTGCCGGGGCCGCGCCGTTCGAATATCCTGGTGAGATCGATGCCGAGAATTTCAGCGACGACGTCGATGTCGGCCGGGCCGCGCGCCTCCGCGGGGACGTTCGATGTCTGTGCGCTGATTCCGGTCCTCGCCTTCGCCTACTCGTCCCTCATTCAGCCGCTGATCTATTTTGGCTTCCCGCCGTCGCCCGGGCTCCAGGGCCTGCTCGAGAGCCGGATCGAGAACCGGATCTTCTGGCCTGTCCTCGCGGCCATCGCCATCGTCGTTGCGATGCAACGCCTCGCCCGCGGCGAGCGGCTTGCCGCTGCGCCCAACATCATCAGTCTCTGCGTCTATTTTGGATTGGCCGGCGCCAGCATCGCGTGGGCATTCAAACCCGAATTCGCCTTCGTCCGTTTCGTCCAGGAAGCGATGGTCCTCACCGCCATCGTGCTGCCCGCCCTGCTATCGAGGCCGAGCGCCGACATCCTGCGCGGCGTGTTCCTCTGCTTTGCAGCAGGGGTGATCCTCAATGTTCTGCTGATCCCCGGCGGTTACGCGACCTACGCGCAGTACGGCAACGCGCTGGTCGACATCGGTTACCAGGGCTACTTCTCGGGCAAGAACCTGCTGGGCGAGTTTGCCGCCATTGCGTTCCTGCTCTCGGTTCACGAGTTGCTCTATCCCGGAACGCGCCGCGCGCTCGGGATCGTCGTTGCCGTCGGTGCCATCGTCCTGATCTTCTTCTCGAGCTCGAAGACCGCGCTCGGCCTCGCTCTGGTCGCCCCGATCCTGGCCATCCTGACGCTGGCGCTTGCGAGAACGCTGCGGGTTGCACCGCTTCTGATCCTGGTGGCGATCATCCTCGGCTACTTCGTGGTCGGCGAGCTCGCGGGCTTCACGACCAGCCGCATCGCCTATCTGCTGACGGGTGATTCCAGCTTCACCGGCCGAACCACCATATGGGCCTTCTCTAACTTGGAGATCGCGAAGAGGCCGCTCCTGGGATGGGGCTATCAGAGCTTCTGGCTGGTCGGTGCCGACGCACCAAGCATCACCGATGCACCCGGCTGGGTGAAGGCCATGCCGAACTCCCACAACGGCTACTACGATGCGATGCTGGAACTGGGCTATGTCGGTTTTGCCTTTCTCCTCGTGTTTCTGGCGGCCACCGTTCACGTCATCGGCCGCGTGATGAAGCACGACTACAAGCGGGCGTGGATCCTGCTATCCGTCGCGCTGTTCGTCATGCTCTATAACCTGCTCGAAACCCTGTGGCTGCGCGCGTTCGACGTGACCTGGGTGGTATTCGTGCTCGTCACGGTCGAGGCCGCGCGATACTGGCGGAGGTCGCAACAGAGCATGCCCGCCGCTCAGCCGGCGAACAGGCGGTCGGCTCGTTGGAGCCGTACACGGCCGGCTTGGCGGCCACGGCTCGGCGTCCGCACCTGACGGGAGGCCCGTTGAAGCGTCACGCCAGCGCTATTGCGTTGATCCCGGCGCCGCCGCGAATGGCGCGCCCGCATCGAATCTCGCCTTGGCCGGTAACGTATGCAGCTTGGTATCCCCGGTTGGGTCCACCCAGGGCCACGGATGACTGCCGAAAAAGCCGGGCTTGGCTCTCAGATACAGCGACGCCGGCAGCGGCTGCGCCGCGAGAGCGTCCGTCCAGACCACCTTGCCGGTGAGATAGTCGAAATTGCCGCCGCGGATCACCGTGGTCAGCGTCTTCGGATCAGGCGCCATGGTCCATCGCTCCGGGTCGTAGCCAAGCACCCAGACGTTGCCGACACCGCCCTGCCCCCAAACCGCCGTTCCGGCCCGCATCGATGGATCGTCGTAGCTCCAACCGCTCATGCGTCCAGGTCGGCCCAGCACATTGCCGGCGAACGAATCCCACCACGAGCCATAGGCGAGACCGACGGCTCGAACGCCCGAACGATCGACGAAGCGCTGGCGTTGGCCGGTGAGATGGTTGCGGAAGAAGGTCAGATAGATCGCGTTGCCATGGGTGTAGTCGCTGTCGGCATTGTGGGACAGATTGCCTTCGAACAGGACGTGATGGGCGCCGGCCATGTGCGACGCGTTGATGCCGACCTCGACCCAGCCGGGATTGTCGAAATCGAACGAGTCGTCGGCATAGTTATAGCCGACGACGCTGCCGGCGCCGGACGACCGGAACACCATGTTCTTGCAGACGTCGACGAGGATGTTGTTCTCGATCAGGACCTCCGAGGAGCCCGTCGCCAGGCTGATCGCGTATCCGGCGCCGCCCGGCTGCGGCCACGAGCCGGCGTGGATGTAGGAGTCGCGGAGCTCGACCCGGAACGAATTGTCGATCGCCACGCCCTCGCCGAGCCATTGCGTCACCTCGACGGATCTGGCCCAGGAATAAGCAGCGGCTTCGAACCGCAACGCGCCGTCCGCCCCGCCGACGATGCTCAGATCTTCGACGCCCACCTTGGCAACGTGGATGTCGCGATTGTTGGCGGCGTGGCGACCGCTGTTCGGGTCGGTGCTATAAGGCGTGAGCTGCGCTTGGTGATCCCGGCGATAGCTGATCGTGAGCGGCGAGGTGAATGTCACCGTGCTGCCGGTCACCGAGGCGATCTCCTTGATCTCGGCGGTCGCCCGGTCGGTCCGGGCAAACCACGACATCGACTTCGGCAACACGCCGGGAGCCTGGTCATAGGGACCTCCGGCATTGGCACCGGCATTGTCGTCGCCCGGCTGAACCGGATAGTGCATGTTCCAGGCGACGCGGTCGCCTTGCCAGACCTTCGCTCCCGCTGGAAAACCCGCCGGCGTCGCCTGCCACGATGCGCCTGAGACCTCGTCGAGCAGAACGAAATCGCCCGGCTTCAAGGCCGCGGCACTGGCGAGGGCGACGGTCGACGTCCCCTGATCGCCGTCCGCCAACAGGTCCTGCGACGCGCTGCTGTCGGGGCCATTGTTCCAGCGCGAAGGTCCGACGATGATGACAGGCTTGGCGTCGTAGCTGTACGAGCTCGGGTCGACCGGCGTCAGGATTCCCTTGGTGCCGGCAATCACGACCGGCGTTCGTGCCCGCGCACCGTTGGTTTTCACCAGCCTGGTCGCGCCTGCGCCGGCGCCGCGCAGCGTCACTGGCCGGCTGATCAGGAGCGGCTCGTTGACGATGAACGTCCCGGGGCCGAGCATCACCACCTGGCCGGCGGGTGCAGCGGTCAAGGCAGCCTGAATCGCGCTGCTGTCGTCTCTCCCACTCGGAGACAGCGTGCGGTAAATGATGGTCCGGTTCGGAATACCGCCGGCTGACATCAGCCCGGGATTCCAGGCGGCGAGACGCTCCACCGGCAGCAGATTGCCGGCCAGTGACGGCCCGGTGGACGCGGTCGGCTCGGCGGCCGCGGCAACGCCGCGAAGGAACAGCAGGGCAAGCGCTGCCGTGAACAGCGCCCGGATGCAGGCGGCGTCGATCCGGCGCGTCACGCGCGCGACCGGCCGGGACGAAGCCTGGGTGCAGCCGGGGATCACGAGGCCGATGTCATCCATGGGAACCTCTCGCAGGACCGGTCACACAGCCAAAACGGGCGCCGATTTAAAAACACCATGACTTTGACACGCGCCATGACATAATATTAATTCACGATTTAATTTATTGAAAGGCGGCCGGCGACGCCCTGCTCGGCAGAGCTTCGTCCCAATCTTCCGCCTTCGGCAAGGGATTTGATACGTGACGCCATCGCGCCGCTACCTGCTCATCTCGCCCTGCCGGGACGAGGCCCAATATCTCCGCCGGACTCTCGACAGCGTCGCTGCGCAATCGGCGCCGCCGGCGCTGTGGATCGTGGTGGATGACGGATCGACCGATGACACCCCGGCCATTCTCGACGAGTACGCCCAGCGCCTGCCCTATCTGCGCGTGATCCGCCGCGCCGACCGCGGCGGACGCAAGGTCGGACCCGGCGTGATCGAGGCATTCTATGCCGGCCTGGAGAGCGTGCGGCTGGAGGATTTCGACTATCTCTGCAAGCTCGACATGGACCTCGATCTGCCCGCGCGCTACTTCGAGCTGCTGATGGAGCGGATGGAGAGCGATCCGCGGGTCGGGACCACCTCGGGCAAGCCGTGGTTCGTCCACCCGCAGACCGGCGCCTTGGAGCCGGAGGTCTGCGGCGACGAGATGTCGGTCGGGATGACCAAGTTCTACCGCGTCGCCTGCTTCCAGGAGATCGGCGGCTTCGTGCGCCAGGTCATGTGGGACGGCATCGACTGCCACCGCTGCCGCATGCTCGGCTGGATCGCCGAGAGCATCGACACCGAAGCGCTGCGCTTCATCCATCTGCGGCCGCAGGGCGCCAGTCACAAGGGCATCTGGACCGGACGGCTGCGCAAGGGTTTCGGCCAGTACTTCATGGGAACGTCGCCGCTGTATCAGCTCGCGGTGGCGGTCTATCACCTGCCGGCCTATCCCGCCCTGATCGGCAGCACCGCGATGCTGTGGGGCTATTTCCGGAGCTGGCTGACGGGCCTGCCGCGCTACGACGATCTCGAATTCCGCCGCTTCCTCCGCGCCTATCAGCATGCCTGCCTGCGCCTGGGCAAGCGCGCCGCCACGGCCCGGATCAACGCGGAGCGGGCGCAACTCTGGCGGGCCAGCCACGCCGCGGCAGACACGCGATGACGCTCGGCGGCCGATCGCCGCGGCACTGACACGACGACGACGAAGCTACGTGTTTCTCCGACCCCGTCTGGACAGCATGGCCAAGATTCTCGAGCTCAGCCGCCTTCGTGCCGCTTCCGCCGTGCCGCCGATAACGGCGCCTGGCGGCGAGGCGACCGCGCCAGCAGCGTCCCGCAGCACGAACGCCCCGGGCAGCGCATCCCCGCTCATTCCATCACTCGACGGCATCCGCGCGCTGTCGGTGCTGATCGTGGTCCTGGGTCATTCCGGACTTCAGGCCCTGGTCCCCGGCGGCTTCGGCGTCACCATCTTCTTTTTCCTGAGCGGCTTCCTGATCTCCACGCTGATGCTGGCCGAGCATCAGCGCACCGGCGCGCTCGACGTTCCCAGCTTCTATGCGCGGCGCGTGTTCCGGCTGATGCCGCCTCTGCTGCTGTCGTTGGCGATCGCCTACGGCCTCACCGCCGCCGGCCTGCTGGACGGCGGGATGACCGTCAAGGGCCTGGCGGCCCAGGTGCTGTATTTCGCCAACTATTACGGTCTGTTCTTCGATCCCGGCAATACGGTGCCCGACGGCACCGGCATTCTCTGGTCGCTCGCGGTCGAGGAGCACTTCTACATCGTCTATCCCCTGCTGATGACGCTGCTGCTCGGATCGGCGCTGCGGCCGCGCACCATCGGCGCGCTGCTCGGGCTCGTCTGCCTCGGCGTCCTCGCCTGGCGCATCCATCTCGTGCATGCGCCTGGGTTCTTCTCCGACCGCACCTATTACGCCTCGGACACCCGCATCGACTCGATCGCCTATGGCTGCATTCTGGCGCTGGTCATGAACCCGGTGCGGCAGCGCTCTGCCTCGGGGCGGATGTCGGCGGCGCAATGGGCGCTGCTGGCCGTCGCCGCGGCGGCGCTGCTGGTCTCGCTGGTCTACCGTGATGCGGTGTTCCGGGAGACCGCCCGCTACAGCCTTCAGGGGCTGGCGCTGATGCCGTTGTTCTACTTCGCAGTCCGCTTCGCCGACGCGCCGCTGTTTCGTCATCTCAACCGCTCCTGGGTGATGACGCTCGGCACCTATTCCTATGCGATCTATCTGGTCCACAACGTCGTGATCCGGACGATCGACAAGAACCTGCCCGCGATCGCTGCCAAGCCCTATCTGCTGTTTCCGCTCGCGCTCCTGATCTCCGTCATCTACGCGGCGGCGATCGAGCGCTTCATCGAGCCGTATTTCAGACAGCTCCGGCGCAAGTTCAGGCCGGCGCCTGCTGCGAGAGCAGCGCAGGACGCGTCCGGCGCAGACTGGCGGCTCGGCAACCGTCTCGCCGAGAGTCCGACGCCGCGCGCATCCTGAGCGCATCGGCACCGCTCCATCGCCTGCTGCACAAATGCGTCAAATTGTGCAGTTTAAATAATTAGTCCCGCATTTAATACTGCGACCCCGACCAATGAATACTTTCGGGGACGGGTGGATGCGGATCGCGAGCGCAGTTGCACGACGAATTCGACGACATACGCTCGGTCCCCTGCCGGACGATCCGGCACTGCGACCGTTGAGGTCCCCGCTCCAGATCAATCTCTCGGGCAAGGTCGCGCTGGTCACGGGAGCGGCGGGAGAGCTCGGCCGCCCGATCGCCCGGACACTGGCGGCCTGTGGTGCAAAGGTCGCCATCCATTATCTGACGGCGCGCGCTGCTGCGGAGAGGCTGTGCGAGGAGCTGAACGAGCTCCAGCCGCAGCACGCCTGCACCATTTCGGGTGACGTTGCCGAGCTCGAGGATGTGCAGGCCATGCGCCGCGTCACCGAGGGTGTGCTCGGCCCTGTCGACATCGTCGTGAACAATGCGGTGACATGGTACGACGAACGTCCCGTCGTCGAGCAGACGCCCGACCAGTTCGACAAGGTGTTTCGCTCCTCGGTCCTGCAGGCCTGGGCGACCGCGCGGGTGTTTTCCGGCCCGATGATCGAGCGAAAATGGGGACGTCTGATTTCTCTCGGCACGGAGATGACGAGCCTGGCCTTGCCCAATCGCGCGCCCTACACGGCGGCCAAATGCGCCATGGACGGCATGCTGCGGTCCCTGGCGCGGGAGCTCGGACCGCATGGCATCACGGTCAATCAGGTCGCCCCGGGCTGGGTCGTCTCCGACAAGGACCGTCGTGACCGTGACGAGGTGGAGCCGCTCTACGAGCGGTCCGTGCCGCTCGGACGGCGCGGCTACGATCAGGACGTCGCCAACATGATCGCGTTTCTGGCCTCGGACCTCGCCGGTTTCGTGACCGGCGTTCGCGTGCCGGTGTGCGGCGGAGTCGTCATGCCGGAGGCCTGAGCACGCGCGCCTCGATGCGGCCGATTCTCGTGATGTCGATCGCGCGTCAGCGGAAGACGCGGTGACGGTGGCACCAGCGCACGAACACGTAGATCGACCATATGCGCGACCAATAGATCCCCGGCGCCCCATTGAGGAAGGCGCGCCAGAGGCGCTCCACGGCCGTGGGGTCCAGCCCCGCCGGCGCAACGGCCTGCGGGTCCCGCAGGGTCCGGTCCATTGCATCCTGCAGGCCGCGCCGAATCCAGCGATCGAGCGGCAGCACGAAGCCGCTCTTCGGCCGGTCGAACAGCGACGGATCGAGGCCACGCAGGCCGATCCGCCTGAGCATCGCCTTGCTTCGCAGCGGCGCGTAGCGCGTCGCATCGGGCAGCCGGTCGACGCTTTCGAACAGCACCTGATCGACCAGCGGCACCCGCTGCTCCAGCGAGGCCGCCATGCTCGCCACGTCATTGTCGCGCAGCAGGCGCTCGCCGAGAAACAGGCGCTGCTCCATGACGCTGATCGCCGACAGCGGAGTGCGCGCGCGCGTCTCCGCGGTGATCTTCGCTCTCATCGCGGCCGGCAGCCCATCTGTCAGCGTATCGACGAGATCAGGCGCGAGCAGCTCGCGCTGAAAACCGGGCAGGAACAGCGCATAGGCCATCTGGTAGAGCGCCAGAAGATCGTCGCCGCGTCGAACCATCTCCGGGAGCTTGGCCCAGCGTGTCTGCGGCGCCACCGTGCCGCGCGACGGCGACAGCATCTGCACGGCCAGCTTCGCCGCAGCGGCTTTGACGCCGGCCGGCACCCAGGCCGTGCGCTCCGACCATCGCTGCAGGATCGGCAGGTCGCGAAACGACGTATAGCCGCCGAACAGCTCGTCGCCGCCGGTCCCCGACAGTGCCACCGTGAAGCCTGCGCCGCGGATGGCGTGCGACATGAAGTATGAGTTCAGGCCGTCGAAGGTCGGCTGGTCCAGGCTGTCGAGCGCGGCATCGAGGTTGTCGACGAAGTGCTGCTCCGTCAGCACCACCTCGTGATGCTCGGTGCCGATGGCGGCGGCGATCTGGCGCGCGATCGGCCCCTCGTTCAGCTCCTGCTCCTCGAAAGCCAGCGTGAAGGTGTGGATCGGACCCGTAGCCGCGCGCTGCGCCAGATTGGCCATGACCGAGGAATCGATGCCGCCCGAGAGAAACACTGCGAGCGGCACGTCGCTGGCGAGATGCAGCCTCAGCCCCTCCTCGAGGATCTCGGCAAGCTGATCCTCGTCCATCGTCGGGTCCGGAGCCCGCTCCGGGATCGACCAGAAATCCTCATCGCGGATGATGTTGCCGACGCCGTCGAACGTGGTGAGATGGCCTGGAGGCAGCAGTTCGACGCCCTTCACCGCCGTGCCGGGACCGACCACGAAGCCGTTCCAGACGCCGCTGGCGACGGCCTGTGGATCGAGCTGGGCCCTGCCCAGAAGGCCGGATGCCAGGAGAGCACGCAGCTCGGATGCGAAGGCCACCGACCAGCCCGCGTCGGGTTTCGACGCGCGGGCGACGTACAGCGGCTTGATACCGAGGGGATCGCGCGCCAGCAGCAGCCGGCGCTCCTTCGGATCCCAGCAGGCGAACGCGAACATGCCGCGCAACCACGCCACCGCCTCCGGCCCATGCAGGCCGAGCGCGCGCAGCATCACCGCGGTATCGCCGGTCGAGCTGAACTGCTGGCCGCCGGCGACCAGCCGCTGCCGCAGGTCGGCAAAATTGTAGATCTCGCCGTTGAAGACGATGACATGCCCGGTGACCGGATCGGTCATCGGCTGCACACCGGCGGGCGACAGATCGAGGATCGCGAGCCGGCGGTGCGCCAGCAGCGCGCCCCAGCCACGCTCGTCCGCGGGCGAGGTCCAGACTCCCCCGGCATCCGGACCGCGATGGAGCATGGCATCGTTCATCCGCCGCAGCGCTGCGCGGTTGTGGTCGTCAACCCGTCCGATGATCCCAGCGATGCCACACATCAGAACATTCCGTTTGAGACGCGCGACGTCAAAACGACCGACGACACGGAACGGCCTCGCGCGCGAGATCGCGTGCGACCAGACCTCGGGCATCGCAGGACCATCTCGGCCCTCAAATGGAAGCAGCCGTTCCGGACGACCAGGACGCCGGCGCTGGCGCCGCAGCCGGCAGCGGACCGTAGGTCCGCGCCAGGCATTGTTCGTAGTCGAGCGGCGGCGTCCAGCCAAGCGTCTCCCTCAGCTTGCGGTTGTCGAAGCGCAGCGGCTTGAGCATCGCGTCGAACTTCTTGGGCGTCAGGATCGCCGGCACTTTGGTCGCCCGCCTGAACACGGTCGCAAACGCCAGCCGTACGATGCTGCTGGCGAGCCAATGCGGGATGGGCAACCGGAGGCCGCGCTCGCCGGTGCCGCGCATGTAGTCCGACAGATAAGTCCAGACCCGCTCGCCGGGACCGTCGACGATGTTCAGCGTCTGGCCGATCGCCCGCGAATCCGTCGCCGCCAGCGCGAAGACGTCGGCGCAGTTCTCGACATGGGTCATGGGGATGCGGGTCAGCGGCCCGATGACGACGTGGTGGCGTCCGATCTGCTGGCCGAGCGCGGCGAGATAGCCGTGGCCGCGTCCCCAGATGAAGCCGGGACGCAGCACGGTGAGATCCCAGCCGTTCTTCTCGACGTAGCGGCGCGTCACCCGCTCCTGCCACCATTTGGCGACGGTGTAGCCGCCACGGGTGTAGACGTCGGGCGTCTGCTGCAGCGGCGCGCTTTCGTCGAGGATGTCGCGGGTCGCCGTGTAGTCGTAGACCGAGAAGCTGCTGCACAGCACGAGCCTGCGACAGGCGCTGCCCGCCATCGCCTCGAGCAGCCGCTCGGTGCCGCCTACCGTGCCGGCGAACTGCGCGTCCTCGCCGCCGGCGACCACGGCCGCCAGATGGATCAGCACATCCACATTCTCGAACGCGCGAACAAGGTCGCGCGAGGTGCGCAGGTCGGCCCTGACGATGTCGACCGACGACGGCCAGCCAAGTGCGTCAACGCGCGTCGCCGGACGCACCATGGCGCGAACCTCGATGCCGCGGGCCAGCAGCGCATCGACGACATGCCGGCCGAGAAACCCGTTGGCGCCAGTGACCAGGGCTTTCATATCGCCAGCTTCCTCATGTCCGCCTGCTCCGTCGGCTTCATCGCTTCGACCATCCGATTGACGGCCAGGACGTCCTCGATCGTGATCGGCAAGGCCGTTCCCGAGCCTAGCGCCTGATAGGTGCGCGCCAGGCACTCCCACAGCCCCTCATAGGCACCTGGGCCCTTGAACTTGCGCAGCAAGGTCGAAAGCGCCGCGCGGCGGATGTCGCGGCCCTCCTCCAGTCCGCTGAAGAACGGGCGCAGCGGCTTCGGCACGTTGCGCGGGCCATCGAAGGTCAACCGCGTTTCGAACAGATTGGCGGTCGCCTGCATCCGCTCGCCATAGACCCGCAGCCAGAACGCATCGGGCTGCGCGCTCGCGCTGAAGCCGAGCGTCGCCGTGCCGCGCTCGGCCTCGACCACACAGCGAAACTCGTCGAACGGCAGCGGCGAGGCCTTGCGCTTGCTCCAGACCGTCTCCGCCTTGCGGTGTGGGCCGACGAAGGCATGCGACAGCGAGGCGAGATGCGGCAGGAAGTCGGCGATCGCACCACCCGCCAATTTGAGCGCCGGATGCGGCGAATTCGGATCGGCAAAGCCGTCGGGGCCGAGGATGTCGAGGCAGATCAGCACGTCGACATGGGTCACGGCACCGAACTCGCCGGTCTCGATGCGACGGAGTATCTCCTGCGGCGCCCGGTTGAAGACGTAGTTGTAGTCCTCGACGACATGGCGGCCGGTCTGCTTGGCGCGCAAGGTCAGGGTCTGCAGCTCGTCGAAGGTCGAGGTCGCGGGCTTCTCGACGATCACATGCGCGCCGGCCTCGAGCGCGTCCATCGCGAGTCGAAAATGCGAGGTCGGTGGCGTCGTCACGTGTACCACATCGGGCCGCACCGTCTGCAGCATCGTGCGATGATCGGTGAACCAGGACGGGATCGCGTAACGCTCGGCCGCGGCCTCCGCCGTTGCCGGCGACAGGTCGCAGATGCCGGCCAGTTGAACGCCCGGCAAGGTGTTGAGGCAGGCGAGATGCTGGCGGGCGATCTGCCCTGCCCCGATGAGCACGGCCTTCATCACGAACGGGTCTCCAGGATCTCGCAATAGAAGTCTTCGAGCGCTTGTGCGGCCGCGCTCCAGGCATATTTCTCGACCGCGACCTGCCGCGCCGCGCCGCCGATCCGCACCGCAAGATCGGGCTCGGCGAGCAGCCCGTTGACCGCATCTGCAAAGGCGTCGGGCTCGTCTGCGATGAGGATGTCGCGTCCGGGCATCGCCTCGATGCCCTCGGCACCCAGGCTGGTCGAGACGATCGCCTTGCCCATCGCCATGGCCTCGACGATCTTCAGCCGCGTGCCGCCACCGAGCCGCAGCGGGACGATCACCGCCGCTGCCGCGGCGAGGTGCGGCCGCAGGTCCGGCACGAAGCCGGTCAGTTCGATCCGCGGCCCGGCCAGCGCCGTCAACGCCGGCGGCGGCCGGCCGCCGATGATCTTGCAGCGCGCATCCGGGTGCCGGGCGGCGATACGAGGCCAGATGTCGTGTACGAAATGCGTGACCGCATCGATGTTGGGCACCGTCGACAGCAGGCCGAAATAGACCAGCGTACGGCCGTCGGGCGCGGGGTCGGTGCTGCGCGGCTGATAGAACTCGACATCGGCGGCGTTGGGGATGACCGCAGTGCGGGCGTTCGGAATGTCGTCATGCAGACGCTTCTCGTCGTCCGCGCTGCAGAGATAGACGCCATCGGCTTCGCGATAGGCCGCGATCTCCTCGCGGCGCAGCTTGCGCCAGTTCGCACCGGCGTAGAGACGACGGCCCAGGCTCGCGCCCGTGGCGGCGAACTGCCGCGCCAGATCGTAGGCGATCTCATGCGAGTCGATGATCAGCCGCGGCGGCGGCGCGCCGGCCGGCGCCTGACGGAACAGGCAGTGGCCCAGATAGGGAAATTCGAGATTGACGACGTCGAACCGCGTGGTCCGCAGCACCCGATCCAGCACCCGCTGCAATTCCGGCAGGGCCACGCGCAGCCGGTCGAAGCTCCGCACCGAGACCAGCGAGCGCAGTTGCAGCAGCCGCTTCGCAAGACCGTCGCGGCCGTAAGGGTTCGGCACCAGCACCACGTCGCGGCAATAGGCCTGCATGGCCCGCCGACACTCCTCGATGTCGAAGGCGTCATCGACCATCATCACCGCCGTGAGGTCGTGGCGGCGCGCAAGCTGGGTCATCAGCCCATGCATGCGCGCCTGTGCCCCGAACCGCGGCGGGCTCGCCGGCATGTGCGAGACGCTGAGGATGCTGAGCCGCCGGCGATCGGCGAAACCGGACGCGGACCATTCGGGGTCGCGCTGCGCCGACGGCGCAGGCTCCGCCTCCATCACATCCAAGCCTGGGTGGTTGTCGCTGGTCATGACCTTTTAAAACATTTAAATCACGGGATATTTTATATGTGGCATTTAACGATTGCGATAGTTAATCGCGGCACGAGGGCGGGGTTCCGGGCTCCTTTCGCTCCCTCTCAACGCTTGCCGATGAAGTCCCGGACGATCGTACCTGCGATCCTGAGCGGCTCGCGGACCCGGAACACGCCGACAACGATCGCGAGATAGAGACAGCCGCAGAAGCAGCCGGACAGGATCATGCGCACGAGCGCGGGATAGGCTCCGAGAAACGTCGCTTGCAGCCACCAGCCGGTCGCTGCGGTTGCGACGGCGCCGATGGTCTGCGCTCCGACGGCCCGGACCACGAGCTCGGCACCGATCCCGATCGGACGTCCGGCATACATCACCGACGGCAAAGCGATCAGCGAGTATCCGACCACGACGCCCCAGGCCACGCCGGCCGGCCCAAAGGGCAGCCCCACCAGCACCGCAACGACCTGCGCGACGAGCGAGATGATCCCCCAGGTCTGCCACCGGTCCGCCCGTCCGAGCGACAGATGCAGCCAGCCCTGCGAGCCCTCGACGACGTGCGAAATGCCGCGCAGCGCGATGATGCTGAGCAGCGCTCCCGCAGCCTGCCATTTCTGCCCGAGCAGGACGACGGTCAGGTCCTCCGCCGTGACGGAGAGGATCGCCGCCGCCGGCATCAGGAAGAACGCCAGGATCGACAGCGCCGCCTCGTACTTCTGCCGGAGCGCGGCCGGATTCGACTGCAGCTTGCTGAGCGCCGAGCTTCCCACCGCATGCGTCTGATTGAGCGCCGCATAGATCGAGTTGTCGTACAGGTTCATCGCATTCTGGTAGTACCCAACCTGATCGGGCCGGTAGAGCAGACCGAGCGCGATCCGGTCCACCGCCCGCGACAACGTATAGGCCACAGTGAATCCGACCACGTGGAGGCCAAAACGCACCATCGATCGCACCTCGGCGTCGAACACCGGCGCGCTGGGCCGCCAACGGCAGGCTGACCACGCGGCGACCACGACGCAGATCGATGTCACGACGGGGCGAATGACCAGCGCCCAATAGCCGTAGCCCTCGAATGCCATGGCGACGGCGGCAACCGTCCCCGCCAGCGTGCCGAACAGCTGGATCCGACCGATGCGGCCGAACTGCAGCGTGCGCCGGAGCAGCGCCATGTGCTGATTGGTCAGCCCGGACAGCACGAAGGTGATCGCGACGCAGAGCGCGATCGGCTCCAGTCGCGGATCACCGTAGACCCAGGCAATCAGCGGGCTAGATGCCGCGACGACGATCGCCACCGCAACGCCGATGCCGGTGCTGACCCAGAACAGACCGCTGACCTGGGCCGGAGTGATCCTGCTGCGCTGGGCAGTGGCATCGAGCAGGCCGAAGTCGATCAGCAGCGGCGCGAAGCTCGTCAGCACGGTGACGATGGCGACGAGCCCGAAATCCTCCGGCGCAAGCAGCCGGGCCAGAACGATGGCCGCTCCGATCTGAAGCACGGAATTGCCGTATTGGATGACGATGGAAATCAGGCCGCCGCGCAGCGCGCGGCGTCCGAGATCGCTCGACTCCCGATGTTCCTCGAAATAGGCGGCGACGGCTTCCGACATTTCCGTTCAATCGCTTTCAATCATCGTAACCAACCTTCCGATTCCCAGTCACGGGCCAAACAGATCCGTCCAGGGCCATGAAAATCCGACCATCGAAAATGCAGCCGGTATAAAATCGTTCGCGGCCGAGATCGGAGGCCGCGGGGAGCGATGACGTCTCCTTGTGGCGGAGAAAATGATTGAAACGTCACTGCGCCAACAATACCGGCTTGCGATTTAACTCCTGCTCGCGCGTGATCCCTGGACCGGCCGCCATCGCGGCCAGCCTCTTCAGCCGATCCTTGCGGGCAGCGAGGCCCGGCATCGGCTGCAGACCCGTGGCCTCCAGGATCGTCTCCCACCGATACACCCAGTCATGCCGCATCAACGTCTGGGCCATGCCGGTTCGCCGCATCCGGTCCTGGCGGACCGGATCGTCGTCCAGCTCCCTGATGACCCGGTCGATGTCGGGCGATGTATGCGGCACGTCGATCATCACCTCGGGCCAATCGAACAGCCGCGGAAACAGCTCGTTGTCGGGACGCTCGCCGAGCATGATGGCTCCCGCCGCCGCGCCCTCGAAATACCGATAGCCGAACTCGACCTGCCGCCCGGTCTCCTGCGGCTCGTCGAACTTGCCGGGATTGACCAGAAAATACCTGCTCCTCTTGGCGAGGTTTGCCATCTGCGTCCGGTGCTCCCGGAGATCGATGGCCTGGCTGCCGCCGATCGTGTCGTGGAGATAGAACAGGCCGCTATGCCGCGCCATCGCGAGCAGTGATTGGTGCGTGACACGGGAGCGGCGCCCCATGCTGAAGACGTCGATGACCCTTGCGGGCGGATCGGGATAGGGACAAAACCGGATCGCATCGATGGCGAGCGGAAGATGCACGCATGCCTTGCCGATCTCCTCGCTGAGCGGCTTCACAGTACTGATCTGGAACGGCATCACGACGTCGAACTTGGCGAGGATCTTCAGGAAATGCCGGTGCTTGGCGATCTCCTTCACCCAGAGCTCGTCCAGCAGACACACCGAGGTCCTGCACGCGCCTCTCAGATCCTCGATCGCATCGAACATGATCAGGTCCTGCGGGAATCCGCAGATCGCGAACAGAACGTCGTATTGCTGTTGCGGCTCGATCCGCGCCAGCCCGGGATTCAACAGCACGGGCGCGTGGTAGCCCAGCCGGGTGGCGAAGCTCGCCCGTCGGCTCCACGGGTCGAGCACGGGCGCAAACATCTCGGCTGAATCGACCTCGCAGATGATGTCCTCGAACTCGACGTGAGGACCGCGATTGAGGGCTTTGCCGAAGATGTTTCGAAGTGAGAAGACGGCGATGCGGGGCTTGGCCGGCTGCGAACTCATGACGCCTCGCTCTGGTGTTGTTGGATCACTTGCACGGTGCTGTGCGGAGAAGGCGGCGACGTCACGACGATGAAACCGGCGTTTGGATGAGACCGGCGTCCAGCGCGATCCGTGCGGCGGCATCGATGCGCGCGAACGGAACGTCGGCCCGGATCGCCATGTCGAGCAGGCTGTGCTTGCCATCCGCAAGGTTGAGGACCCACAGGAGGTCCATCTGCGTCGCACCGCCTGCCTCGCGCTGGCCGGCAATCGCGCGATACAGGCCGCGCCGTCCCAGTTGCGGCTCCCCTCGCCCATCGACGCGCTCATAGGTGCAGTCGCGATCGAGCAGATCCAGCACCTCCTCGATGACCGCGTAGGATTGGTCGAGCCAGTCCGGCTTGACGAAATTCAGATTGTCGGCCGAGGTGTGATATTCGGGGAACGTGCCGTGCACGCCGCGCATCAGGCACCCGACCGGCAGATCGAATCCCGGTGAGCAGAACTGCCGCTCGTCATATCCATAGGGACTGAATGGCAGAATCTCATGCGGATGGCCGGCGTGCTTCAGGACATGGGCGACGGCGCGATCGATGCTCGCTCCGCTCCGGCTCTGCTTGTAGTGAAATCCACTGGGATCGCCGAGACAGGTGAGGACGAGGCCGTGTTCGACATGGCCGAGATTCCGCTCGTTGCGGTCGAGCCACGCGAGCGCGCCGATCGTTGCCGGCAGGAACAGAAATCGGTACCCGAGCCGGCGGGTCCGCTGCGCCTGCCGCATCGCCAGCGCCGTCATGACGGCAATCCCTGAGAGATTGTCGTTGGCGAGACTCGGGTGACAGATGTGACAGGTGATCAGGACTTCCTTGTCCGTCCGTCCAGGGACGAAGAATTCGCCATAGGTCAACGATCCCTGCGAGAGCTCGCTGTCGATCTCGACGCGGTAGCTGTCCTCCGTCATTTCCCGCCACAGACGGTCCGGCAGGCAGAAGCCCCAATCGTCGGCATAGTAGCCTGTCCGGTATGGAATGAGATCAGGCTGATCCGGCAAGCTATGGACGTGCTTGGCAAGCTCGGCACGGCTGAGCACTGCCTGGACCGGCTTGCTGTAGCCCATCACGTGCAGATTGTTGTCGGCGAAGTCGACGAGAACGCGACCCGACAGGGTCGAGATCGTCGCGCGACGAATGTTCCACTCCGCCGGCACATGCCAGTCCAGGACGGGCGTCCCGGAGGGTACCTCGTGAATCGTAAGACCCACATGACGCGCGACAATGCCGAGCGTCTGCCGGACACCCGCCCCGGTGAGGCTGCGATTGATCGGAAACAGCTCAGCGACCAGATCGTGGAGATCGATCGCCGGCATTCTCGGACCAGCCGTGGATTTGAGGATGTCCAACATGGCGCGTCGACCCTACATCATCGTTCAGGCCGACGCCTGCGCGGCATGGGCTGGGAGATCGCCGGCCGGCAGCGGCACGATCGTCGGCTGGTAGACCAGATACTCCGCGGGAGCTTCCACCTGATCGTATGGCGCGACGACCTCCTCAGGCAGCCGTGCAAGATCGGTCACCCGCAGGAAGTCGCGCAGGCTCGTGCCCGTCGACTCCGAATCGACGTTGATGGCGCCGCGCCGGCCGCTGACGTCGGCAAAATGCACGGTGCGGAAATCGATGCTGAACCGCGTCACGCCCGAGGTGTTCGGCACCGACGAATGCAGATGCGCTCCGGAGAAGATCGTGACGCCGCCGCTCGGCGCGATCACCCGGATCTGCGGATCCAGTGCAATCTCCTGCTCCGGCTTCGGCTGCACCCGTGTATCAGTCTTGATGTGCCGCGCCGCCGATGCGCGTGAGGTCCGGTTCCACTCGTAATAGTTATAGTTTCTGGAGCCGTTCTTGATCGCTTCGTCGAAATAGCGCGGGTGGAATGCAAGGCCGTTGTCCGGCGCAATGTCATACACCGGCAGCCACCAATTGAGCTGGCACGGCGGCGCCGAGTACCAGGTGTCGCGATGAGGGTGGAATGCGAATGCGATCCCGGTGGTGAGATAGTCGTCGCTCGTTGCCGACCGCAGCCGCGGCACGTCGAAATAGGTCAGCTCGGGGTCGCAGCCAAGCTCGCGGAGCGCTCCCTGCACCAGCTCCTTCGACCGGGCGTGATGAATGAAGAATGGCTTCAGCCTGACGAGAATCTCGACGTAGCGCTCGACAGGAAGCTCGAATTGCGCCGTCCGCGGATCGTAAGGATGAAACGCCTCCTCGATCAGCTCCCTGGCGAACGCCACCAGCGCATCGAGCGAAGGCGTCGGCGAGTACAGGAACAGCGCACCCTCGTACAGTTTCTGGCGCCGCTCGTCATCGGGCATGATGGCATCAACGAAGATGTTCGTCATTCCGTGATCCTCCTCGACAAATCGTCAGAACCTTCGAGGCGATCGGGCCGCTCCGGAGCCGCCAGATTCCTCCCCCAAGACACCTCGCTGCCGCCATGCTGCTTCACCACAGCCCCCGTTCGGCAAGCGAGGGCCAGGCAGCATCCTTGGCCGACAACACCGTCACCGGCTGCGGCCATCGGATGCCGATCATCGGATCGTCGTGCCGGAAACCGTCCGAGAGCTCCTCGACATAATCCTCGCCCATCAGATACTCGACCGTCACGTCGTCGGTCAGCGTCTGGAATCCATGGGCAAAGCCCGCGGGGACGTAGAGCATCCGCGCTGTCGAGGGACCGAGCTCACAGGCATAGACCTCGCCGCGCGTCGCAGACTCCGGCCTAATGTCGACGATGACGTCGTGGATCAAGCCGGCGCTGCAGCGGACGATCTTGGCGTCAGGCTTCGGCGCACGCTGGAAATGCATTCCGCGGACGGTGCCGCGGCGTCGGGTCACCGAGCTGTTGCCCTGCACCGGGACAAACGCGATGCCCTGCTCCGCAAAGGTCTTCGCGCACCAGGTTCGCGTGAAGCTGCCGCGCTCGTCGGAGCGAACGGTCAGCTCGATCAGCCGCGCATCCGAACGTCCCAGCTGGACAAACCTCATGGCTCAAAACTCTTCGCGCAATCGTGCGGCAATGCCTTGCTCTACTCCTCGATGGTGGCCTTGGGGACCGGCACGATGAAGCGGCCGCCCCAATCGCGAATGGCCGCCATCTGCGCCTTGATCTCGCTCTTGATGTTCCACGGCAGGATCAGGACGTAGTCGGGCCTGGCTTCGAAGATCGCTTCCGGCGGCAGGATCGGAATGCGCACGCCCGGCATGTAGCGGCCCTGCTTGGACGGGGCGCGATCGACCGTGAAGTCGAGAAAATCGGTGCGGATCCCGCAATAATTGAGCAGCGTCACGCCCTTCGCCGGGGCTCCGTAACCGACGATCTTCTTGTTGTCGCGCTTCAGCGCCGTCAGCAGCTCGAGCAGCGCCCGCTTCGTCTCTTTGACCTGCTCGTTCCAGGCCATGTAGATCGCGTCGTCATGCAGCCCATAGGCCCGCTCTAGTGCCAGAACATCGGCGACGTTCGGGCTCTCCGCATGAGCGGCGCCCGCGTGGCAGACGAAGAACCGGATCGAGCCGCCATGCGTTTCCGGGAGCTCGACGTCGAACACCCGCAAGCCCGCTTGGGCGAAGATGCGCAGGCCCGCGATCAGCGACAGATAGGAGAAATGCTCGTGATAGATGGTGTCGAACTGATGCCGCTGCATCAAGGTCAGCAGGTGCTGAACCTCGAAGGTCGCGACGCCCTCGGGGGCCAGCAGGATTTTGACGCCGCCGACGAAGTCGTTGATGTCGGGAACATGTGCTAGCACGTTGTTGGCCGTGAGGAGATCGGCCGACCAGCCCTCCTCCCGGAGGCGGGCCGCATAGTCGCGGCCGAAGAACTCGACCCGGGTCTCGATGCCCTTGGCGCGCGCGGCCAGCGCAACGCTTTCGCAGGGTTCGACGCCGAGGCAGTCGATCCCCTTCTGGAGGGAGTATTGCAGCAGATACCCGTCATTTGACGCGATCTCGACATGCCGCGAGGCCGGACCGAGCTTGAAGCGATCGGCCATGGCTTCGACGTAGCGCCGCGCGTGCTCGAGCCACGAGGTGGAGTGCGAGGAGAAATAGGCATAGTCGGCGCGGAAGATCTCGGACGCGGCCAGGAGGTCGCGTGTCTGCGCCAGACGGCACTCGCGGCAGACGAAGGTCTCCAGCGGATAGAACGGCTCCGCGCGCATGTAGTTGGCCGGATCGATGTAGTCGTTCGCAACCGGCGAGGCGCCGAGGTCGATCAGCTTGAGGGTCAGGTCGTCGCCGCAGTGCCGGCACTTGGGCGCGACGCCGACGGCGGTGGGAAGGGTCAGTTCCATGATGTCTCCGTCACTACTGTCTTTGCCGGCTGAGGCGAAGCGTCTGCCCCGGCGCGATCACGTCCATTGCAACCTGTCGTTGATCCTGGCCGTCTCCATGTGGTCCTGCAGGACCTTGAGACGGATCAGATCGGACGAGCGAAACTCGGCATCCTTGAACTGCATTCTCTTGAGACCATCGACCAGGTTCTGGATCGACTGGTCGAGGGTGACCTGCGGCTGATGATCGGGGGCGAGGGAGCGGTACAGGCCGAAATCGACCTTGTAGGAGCGGCTGTCCACCGGCGCGGAGGTGTTGATCGACACGCTGGTCCCCGGCACGCGCGCAGCCACCGCGTTGGCGAGATCCTTGACCTGGTAGTTGCGGTCGTCCGAGCCGGCATTGACGGTGAGGAAACGGCCGCCCGTCGCCGCTGGCCTGTCGATGGCCCAGTCGATCGCCCGCGCCATGTCGGCGACGTCGATCAGAGGACGCCACGGGGTGCCGTCGGAGAGCACGCTGATCTGGCGACGGGTGAGCGCGCAGGCCACGAAATCGTTGAGGACGAGGTCGAGCCGCAGCCGATCCGACATGCCGCAGGCCGTCGCAAAGCGCAGACAGGTGATGGTCATGCCGGTGTCGATCGCGGCGAGCTCCTGCTCCGATCCGATCTTCGACTTGGCGTAGGCCGTGATGGGATTGAGCGGATCGCTCTCCTTGCGCGGCGGTCCGTCGGCGATGCCGTAGACGCTGCAGCTCGACGCGAACACGAAATTCTTCACGCCGGCCGCCGCAGCCCTCCTGGCGAGCGATACGGTGGCATTCTGGTTGACGTCGAGCGTCACATCCTGGAAGCGATTGCCCATCGGATCGTTGGAGATCGCCGCCAACTGGACCACGGCGTCATAACCGCGGAGGTCGAGCGACATGTCGCGGACGTCGCCATGGATCTGCTCGTCGAGACATCGCTCCGGAACAACCGGCGCTCCGGTCAGGCAGTGCGCGAAATAGGCGTTGTCGAAGCCGTGCAGCGTCGCATCCGGGCGCTGCGCCCGCAGATGCCGCGCGACGACCGGACCCACATAGCCCATGTTTCCGGTGATCAGTACCTTCAAAATCGCACCCTCTATGCCACAAGCCAAAACAAGAATTTAAATCATCCTGCAGTGGATTATAATTTAATATTCTAGCCAGCGTCCAGTGAATCCGTCGGCAAGCGACGCCGCCCGCCGATTTCTCCGGCACGGCGCACAAAACTCCGGGAAAACCCGTGTATTTACCCCGACCCGCCTGATGTTGCGATCATCCGGCCGGCGCGGCATCAGGCACCCTCTTGATTTAATTAATTCGCTCAATTAAATAATGCCGCAAAAGGAACAAATGTTGATCGCAGACCTCGGCAGCTTTAATTCGATCCCTGCAAATGAGGCATCCCGCGCGGGATGCCCCGCCCGCCTCGATGACGCATTGATTGAAGCATTGAAAGACAGAGCATGACACTATCCGCTGGCGACTGGGTCGAAGTGCGCAGCAAGGAAGAGATCCTGGCGACGCTCGATGCCAACGGGCGCCTCGAAGGGTTGCCGTTCATGCCGCAGATGTTCAAATGGTGCGGCCAGCGCTTCCAGGTCTACAAGCGCGCCCACAAGACCTGCGACACGGTCACCGGATACAACACCGGAGAGTGGCTCGGACGGCGCCTCCCCAACGCGGTGCATCTCGAGCATCGCTGCGACGGCGAGGCCTATGGCGGCTGCCAGGCGGCCTGCCTGATCTTCTGGAAGGAGGCGTGGCTCACCCCGGTCGATCCGGCCAAACCAGCGTCGGCCGGCCCGGATCGCGCGGCTCCCCTTCCGCCGCCCGGCGGCTGCACGGTGCGCGCGGTGTGGGATGCGACCAAGTCGCCGGACCAGCAGCCGGGAAAGGGCCCGCGCTACGCCTGCCAGGCGACCGAGCTGCCGACCTACACCCAGCCGCTCAAATGGTGGGACGCCCGGCAATACGCCGAGGACATCGCGTCCGGCAATGTCTCGCTCGCGAAGATGTTCCGGGGCTTCCTCTACTTCGCCTATGTCGGCGCCACCATGGCGCGTCGTCCCCGGCTCGGCCGGCCCGCGCGCTGGATCTACGACCGCGTCCAGTCGCTGTGGGGCGGCGTACCGTTTCCGCGCAAGCGCGGCGATCTCCTGACGGACAAGGACGCGCCGATCGCCGATCTCGGGCTGCAGCCCGGTGATCTTGTCCGCGTGCGACCGCACCAGGACATCCTGGCCACCATCGACAAACAGACCAACAACCGCGGCATGGGCTTCGACGCCGAGATGGTGCCCTATTGCGGCAAGGTGTTCCGGGTGCGAACGCGGGTCGAGAAGTTCATCGACGAACGCACCGGCTACATCCGGCGGATGAAGACGCCGGCCGTCATCCTCGACGGCGTCTATTGCCAGTCGCGCTACAGCGAGAACCGGTTGTTCTGCCCACGCGGCATCTATGCGTGGTGGCGCGAGGTCTGGCTGGAGAAGGTGCCGGCCACCGCAATCGAGCGCCCGCCGGCAGAGGAGATCGTCGAACTTCCCCGACGGGCGGCCGGCTGACCGCCGGGCGCAGCGACGCATCGCGGCCAAGCGCCGATCATCTCCTCGCCGATCGGATATCGATGCGCCCTTCGCGGCGAGCGCCTTCGGCCGCCGTTCACCCCAGTGACAGCTTGCGCGCGACGAATGCCTCGGCATAGCGCTCGGCGGCGCGGCATTCCATGCCCCGCAACCGCGCCAGTCCCATGAACGTTTCCGGGTCGAACCATTGCTTGGAGCGCTGGCTGCCGAAATGCGCCATCAGCAGCGCGACCTTCCGCTTCATGATCCGCTCGGAGACGGGCATGTAGACATTGGGCCGTCCGAGATCGCCATCCCATTTCGGAATCTCGTACTCCAGGACGAGATGATCGCGGAACGTGTTCCAGACCAGGCGGTTGACCTGCCGATGGTCCTGATGGGCGTCGTCGCGGCGGTGGGCGAGGATGACGTCGGGATTGATGCGGCCCTTGAGCTGCTCGAACCAGGCCTTGATCTCCTCGCCCTGCTCGGGGAAGAAGCCGTCGCGGAACTGCATGATCTCGAGATTGCGGCCGGCGGCCTCGGCGAGGAAATCGTCGGCAGACGCCCGCGCCTCGACGCCGCGCTCGCCATTGCCGCTGAGCACGCACCAATGAACATCCAGGCGGATGCCCTGGTCGAGCCAGGACAGCAGCGTGCCTCCGGCGCCGATCTCGATGTCGTCGGAATGCGCACCGAGGCACAGGACCGACAGCCGGTCGCCGCGACCGGCGAGCTGCAGCGCCCTCATCCGTTCACCACAGCCGGAAGGCTGGAGCCGAGATGCCAAGGCGTGTCGCCGCGCTCGATCATCTCCTCGAGCACCTGGCGGTCGCGGAGCGTGTCCATGGCCCGCCAGAACCCTTCGTAGCGGTAGGCCATCAGCTCGCCGCGGTCGATCAGCCGCTTGAACGGCTGTACGACCAGCTCATCCCCCTCCTCGATATAGTCGAAGATCTCCTTGCGGAAGATGAAGTAGCCGCCGTTGATCCAGATGTTGGAATCATTGCTCGCCGCCATGCGGCCCACGGTGCCGTCGGCGTCGAATTCGGCGAGGTGGAAGCTGATCGGCGGATGGATGGCGATGAAGCAGCCGATCTTCCCGCTGCGCTTGAAACGATCGATCATCTCCGGCAGCGGCGCGTCCGTCAGGCCGTCGCTGTAGTTGGCGAGAAAGATCTCCTCGCCCTCGACCATGTGCCGGACGGCCCGCAGTCGCTGGCCGATGTTGCGCCAGATGCCGGTGTCCACCAGCGAGACCCGCCAATCCGGTGGGCGATCGCCCAGCAGCTCGACCTTCCTGCCGAACTGCGAGATCGTACAGTCGGTGGTGGACGCCTGATTGTAGTTCAGGAAATACTCCTTCACCACATTGGCCTTGTAGCCCAGGCACAGAACGAAATCCCGGTGCCCGTACTGGCTGTAATACTGCATGACATGCCAGAGGATCGGCTGATGGCCGATCGGGATCATCGGCTTCGGAATGCTGTCGGAGTATTCCCGGATCCGCGTCCCGAGTCCTCCACAGAACAATACGACCTTCATGGCGCGACGTCCTTCGGGTTCTCGATCGTTGAAATGAGCATCATTATCTTCCAATCTCGCCGGCCGGCCTCGGAGACGGCTCGCCGTGCCCTCGTTTCGCCCTCCCGACTGCGCGAGGAAAACCTCCCCTGCATTCGGTCTGCTGCGGACGTCACCCGCGTCGCGGGCGCCCGGCTCCGGATTAATAATCCAATTATATTTATTTTTAAATGCCGTTCTTGGCGTCCGGCATTGAAATATCCGCCGCACGAACATTAATCCGCCACACCGGCATTTGCCGGGACCGCCTGGAGGGCGCGCGCTCGGCATCGTTTCCGCGCTTCAAGAACCGCCATTCCGGTGTCATCGGCCTCGTCGCGGTATCGGGAGATGATCCGCGGTATCGGGAGATAATCCGGCGGCGCGAATAAATCCCAATGGCAATTTTTAACTGTTTAAATTAAATACCAAAACATATAATGACGGCTAACCGCTATTTAACCGAGTTTCGAACACCGACATCCCATGCATTACGTGGATCAGCCCGAGACTCTCGACCGAAACGGAATGCCGACCGTCCTCGTGGAACGGCAATTCCAAGGGCGCAAATGGCCCGTCCACTACGACTCGGTGGAGCCCTTCGCGATCGTGGCGGACATCGCAACGATCACCATGTCGAGCGTCCTGTCCGGGTTTCTGTATCACCTGCAGGATGCGGCGGGCGCCAACGACGTCAGTAAATCGCTCGGCCTGGCGATCCTCGTGTCGGCACTGTTCGTCTCGCTGATGAAGATCCGCGGGATGTACCGGCCGGCCGAGCTGCTGATCCTGCCGCGCCAGATCCGCGCGGCCTGCCTGACCTGGGTCACGGCGTTCCTCGTGTTGGCCGGCGCGCTGTTCGCGCTCAAGATCGGGAGCGAATTCTCACGCGGCAGCAGCATCGTATTCGCGATGCTCGGGCTCGCGGCGCTGATCCTGCATCGCCGGACCACCGCCTATCTGCTGGCAAAGGGACTGGCGGAGAGACGGTTTTCGGGCCGCAACATCGTTCTGATCACCGATGAAGCCAGCAAGGACAACCCCGGACTGACCCAGGTGCTCACCGACACCGGCTTTCGCGTCCAGCGACACTTCCTGCTTCCCGAGCCCGACGCGGATCCGGATCAGCGACAGCGGATCGTCTCCAGCGTGATCGACTATGTGCGCGGCTCCGACATCGAAGAGATCGTCGTCGGCGCCAATCCCGAACCCTTGTCCGACCTGCGCACGCTCGGCGCCGAGCTGAGAGTCCTGCCGTTTCCAGTGAGTTTCGTGCCGCTCGGAACGGCGTCGGACCTCTTCAAGCGGCCGTGCCGCGAGCTCGGCAATGCGGTCTGCATCGAGCTGCAGCGCGGCCTGCTGAGCCCGCTCGAACACGCCACCAAGCGGCTCATGGATGTCATGCTGGCGGGCATCGCGCTGGCATTGATGTCGCCGCTGCTGCTGCTGGTGGCGATCGCCATCAAGCTCGACTCGGCCGGGCCAGTGCTGTTCCGGCAGCAGCGCTGCGGATTCAACGGCCGATCTTTTCAGATCTACAAGTTTCGCACGATGTCCGTTCTCGAGGACGGGCCTTCGATCGTCCAGGCCCAGATCGGCGACAGCCGGTTCACCCGGCTCGGGACCTGGCTGCGCCGGACCAGCATCGATGAGCTGCCGCAGCTGCTCAACGTCCTGGACGGCAGCATGTCCCTGGTCGGTCCCCGCCCCCACGCATTGGCGCACGACAACGAATTCGACAAGCTCGTGCGCAACTACGCGTTCCGTCGCCGCGTCAAGCCCGGACTGACCGGCTGGGCGCAGGTGCATGGCTGCCGCGGCCCGACGCCCACGCGTGCGTCGATCGAACAGCGCGTCGAATTCGATCTCTGGTACATCGACAATTGGAGCCTGTCGCTCGACATCGCGATCCTGCTGAGGACGCCGATCGAGCTGATCCGCGGCAACAATGCCTATTAGGCGCATTCGCAACGGATGATGATCGCGAGCCCATCGGCGGAGCCGTGCGGGCAGATCGGACCGATTTCAGGGTTTTGGCCGGCGGATCGCAACATGGGCGTCAGACCGCTCACATGTCGCTCCCCAATGCAGACAGCGCGAATCAGGCGCCGCATCGACGCGGCACGTCGCTCAAACTAGGAACGGGCTTGACTGAAGCTACCTCGATCAGGCGCGCTGACGGCGACTTTTCGAAGCGGCAGCCCCATTGATCGCAAACTCCTCGATCCGATGCCCGGTCTTGATCGCCGCCACCAGCCAACGCGGCTGCTTGCCTCGGCCGGACCAAGTCTCGGAGGTCTGCGGATTGCGATACTTCGGCAGCACGCGGGGATATTTGCGCCGCGCCTTGCCGCTCGTGGTGTAGGACTGCCCACTCTCGCTGCCGGCACCTTCGATGGCACCGCGGCTGCGGTTGAGAACCGCCAGTCGACGTTCGAGCTCGCGCTTCTCCGACGTGATCCTCACGGCGAGGATCTGACTGATCTGCTCGTGGAGAGACCAGAGGTCATCGAAGGACATCGCCTCGAAATCGATCTTCTTGGTGGACATACAGCGACCTTTGTCTGTGATCTCTATCCTGCCGGATTAACGTCATATAATTCGGTATTTCGTTCCGCAAGTGGCTCGTGGTCGGAAAAACTGAATATTTGAGTTATACCACCCCGGCCAAGCCAAATGGTTGTAACTCAAATAAAGTGCAACCTGCAACCCCGTTTCCGAAACGATGTCGCGCCGCCTTCGAGATTGCGGCAGCATTCGTCTGCACGCCGGAAGAAGCCGCCGAATCAACACGATTCTGCGACGAATTCGCAGCATATTACGGCAAGACCGCGTCAAAGTGACGTAGTTTCGATGATCGAACTTGCGCGTATTTGATAGCTGATATTCTCCCCACGCCATGGTTTTCAAAGCTGCCGCGGCGGACTTACAACCTATTCGAGCGAGCACCCTGATAACCCGGACCGAGATATTTTTGCATGCGCACAAAATGTCGCGAGCGAGTTTAATTGAGCACGCCATCGTGAATATGCCGCAAAGCCGCCGACATTGTTCCGGCGAATCAAACGCCTTCCCCAAATATTGAACCCTTCAGGAGCGTTCGCGCGAATCAGACCCGCTCACGTCGCGCCGACAGCATCCGGGGGGCGCGCGGCGTCAGACAGGCACACCATCGGCAGCGGAACTAACTGCCGCTGCGATCGGCCGTGAGGTTGAGGACGGCTGCGGACACCCGGCGGCCGATCCCGGCACCCGTTGTCCAAAGTCATCGCTCGTGGGGGCTACGTCAGAGGCCCGTGCGCCAGGTGAAGCGGCAGCATCGCATGGTTCGCCGCGATATGGTTTCCGGCCCGTCTCGGAGCGCCGTCTTGCGGGACACGACGGCTGAAGAACGTCCAGATGACATCCGGCCGTCGAGCGCCACCGACAGCCGCACTGGGCGACCTGATGCGTCATCAGGGGTCAATGCCGAGCGGCTGTCGCCTCGCGCCGGCAACCGGCGCGGCCATGACGGCCGGCCGGCGCGGCGATCAAATTCCGATGCGATTATTTCTGCTGCCTGGTTCGACCCGGCACCGCCGGCCGGGGCGGAATCAAGTGCGCCGTCCCGCGGCCGTGCCGCGTGGCCATCGGGCGACGCCTGGAAGCCGTGGACTTCTTCGCGCGTTTGCCGAGGCTGCTGCTGATGGATTGGATCTCATCGAGCAAGGCATCACAAAGCTCGATCTGCGACCGCAGCGCGGATTGCTGCGAACGGCCCGACGTTGGCCGGCCGAAACGTAATTTGGCAAGGCGTATTTTATTCAGCGATTTCAGGACGGCCTTCAAAGCGCTACCGCCGCCACCCATCTCAATATCCTCAATCAACGCGGCACCAAGCTCGTCACACAAGGACGGACCCCACTCGTTGGCGAGTTTCGAGGGCTTCTTCGCCGAATGCCGCCGAACCGTCATCGCAACGATGCACGAATTCGATTTTCGGCATTAAATTAACCACTCGCGACAAGTTAATTTACCATTTGACATCAAGACATTAAATACTTCTAGCGCTCGCTGCGGTTTGCAGTAAAATGCTACCGCATTGCCAGAAAGGTATTTTTAAGTACCTTTCGTCCGGTACAATTGAAGCTTTAGTTTGTTCAGTCTACCCTTTTATGTCTCCGACCGTGCAGAATCGTCTCTACACAATTAATTTAATTCTAGATTACGTAAGAATACGGTGCGGAGCTGCCCATTTAATCGTCTGCGCGATGATCGACGCTCCCCGAACGCGGCTGGACCGGCCGAGCACCGCCCTTATCGGCCATCGCGGCCGCCATCTTGCGCCGAGCTTGACCATGACTCGGCCGAGCGGAGCGTCCAGCGCCGTTCGGAGACGTCGAGGAAGGGGCCCAGGTTACCACAACATGGGCCGCGCCGGCGCCCCGCACACCAGCGCGCGGCGGTACAGCACGCCCCGGGGCGTCTCGACGGCGACGCGCCGAATGCATCCGGGATGAATCGCGAGATTGTAATGAAACGGAGTGGCCTCGAATGCCCCGTGCAGCCGGCAGAGTCGGCTGAGATCCGGCCCGCACTCCGTCAGCGGATAGAGGCCGCGCGCCGACGCGGGATCGGATAGGCCCGTGAGGGCGATCGCGAAAGCGCCTGCGGCGATCCTGATCACGTTCGACAATTGCGTGCTCCGTTGCAAACAGCCTCAAAGGCTGGCGCAGCAGCATAGACTTGATCGGCGGCCTAGGACAACCGGCCGCCCGCATGCGGTCCCGCCGCCCGCACGGCCTTCGAATCTCGCCGATTACAGAGGCGCCCGGGCGGCGCAGGTTCGCCTCCCTCGGCTGTCCGGCTGCCTCGGCTCACCGACGCGCTGCGCGGACTGCGATGTCGTCGGCCCCTGCCCGAGCGAAGCGACTCAGGCTAACCGTTGCGCAACGGCTTTGTGCTTAAAATTGCTCGGGTTCTGTTAGGTCGAATGGATCATCCCTCCACCGCGGGACCCTCCGGCGGCGTTGACAGCCTTGAGTGGTAATATGGTAATGTCAGACTGTGGCCTAATTGGCACGGCCGGGCAAAAGCGGACCAACCGGAATGGCGGTGCGCTTTCGTCCGGTATGGCCGCCGGGTAGGTTGAAACAAGTGGGACGTTCTCCCTTCTTGGTGAGGGAGCAGCGTGGGGAACGTATTTTTGCTGTATTTGGGGAAGCGTTTGAAAGCCTTGCTCAAGCCGCCCGGGTCGACCGGTGGCGGGGCTGCTGTGCGCAAGAGCGCAGCGGGCCCGAAGGGCTTTCGTGGCCTTCGCCGTGGCTCGCGCGCGCTCTTAACTCTGGCGATCCTGGCGCTTCTGCCAGCCTGCTCCCTGCTTCCCGGGACGGGGCCGACCAGCGACGCAGTGAGCGACAATGCCACGGCCAGCGTGCGGTCGAATACGGCGCTCCCCTATGCGCTGGTCGACGTCAGCCCCGAGACGATCGGCTTCCTGTCGCAGCCCAACATGGTCACGTTCCAGGGCGTGTTTCCCGACAAGCGGCCGAAGCCGGTGCAGCTCGCCGGCATCGGTGACGTGCTGAACGTGTCCATTTTCGAAGCCGCCCCAGGCGGGCTGTTCACGCCGGCCACGGCCGCCGGCGCCCGACCTGGCAACTTCGTGGATCTGCCGGCGCAGGCGGTGGACCAGCAAGGCAATATCCGCGTTCCCTATGCGGGCGAGATCGCCGCCGCCGGCCGGACGCTGCCGCAGATCGAGCAGGAGATCGTCCTCCGGCTGCAGAAGCGCGCCCTCGAGCCGCAGGTCGTGGTCAGCCTGAACCAGCAGCATTCCAGCGTGGTCAGCGTGCTCGGCGACGTCAACACGCCGGGCGTGCTGGCCCTCAACAGCGTGGGTGAACGCCTGCTGGCGGTGATCGCGCGTGCGGGCGGCCCGAGGCACGAGGCGATCGAAAGCTACGTGACCCTGCAGCGGGACGGCAAGCGCGTGCGCGTGCTGCTCAGCCGCGTGGTGCAGGATCCGCGCGAGAACATCTTCATCCGCCCGAACGACGTCATCTACATCACGCGGGAATCCCCGACGTTTACGGCCCTCGGCGCCCTCAACCAGAACGTCTTCGGCTTCAATTCCGAGATTGCGTTCGATACGGAGACGCTGACGCTGGCCCAGGCGATCGGCAAGGCGGGCGGCCTGAACGACCAGCAATCGGATCCCGCCGAGGTCTTCCTCTATCGCTACGAGGAGCGCCCGCTGCTGCAGAAGCTCGGCATCGATACCAGCCGCTTCATCTACGACCGCATTCCGACCATCTACCACGTCAACCTGCGCGATCCCTCCGGCATGCTGCTGGCTTCGGGCTTCCAGATGCGCAGCAAGGACGTGATGTACGTCGCCAATGCCAAGGTGGTCGACTACTACAAGCTTCTGACCCTGATCAACAACACGGCAACGACGACGTCCAACACGGCCACCGCGGTGATCAACGTCAACACGGCGACGAAGACCCGGTGGTGAAGCGCAACGGCGGGCCGGTAGCGGCCTGAACGGGAGCGGCGGGCCGGAGTCCGCCCCGCTCAAGGTTGCGGCATCGGACGGCCGTCGTGTGACAAGCCGTGACAATCCAGCCAATCGCCGCGACCAAACGACACCGGCGGTGCATCCGGCCGCGACATCGAACGCGCAGTATCCCTCTGCAGGCGACACGATCGCCCGCGCGAACGAATTGGGAGACTGACGTGAAGACATCCATCGCGACATTTCTGCTCGTGGCAGTCCTTTCGGCGGCAGCGGCGGTCGACGCGAATGCCTGGACCCGCAGCGGCTCGGTCACCGGACCGCGCGGCACCACCTCATTTGGCGGCTCCGGCAGTTGCTCCGGGGGTGCCTGCGCCTGGCAGGGTGGCGGCACGGGTCCCGCCGGCCGCAGCTGGTCGCGCTCCGGCTCCGCGAGCTGCAGCGACGGCAGCTGCACCCGGCAGGGCCAGGGCACGGGACCGCGCGGCAATTCCTACAGCTACAGCCGCACCGTCACGCGCTGAACGGACGCCGCGGCGCCGCTGGCCGTGGTCCTCCCGAAGCATTTGACATCGCCGGTCCGCTTGCTGTTCCGGAGCGGGCCGGCACGCCGTCTCCATCCGATGACGCCGGACACGCACCATGCCCATCCTCCCTTCCTTGCCCCCGTCGACGCGCATGATCGTGCTGCTGACGGCGGTCGGCTTCATGACGCTGGAATATGGGCTCGGCCGGCTCGCCGGTCGCGAGACTCACGACCTGCGCGAGACCGCAGCCTCGTTCGCCATCGCGGTCGGACAGCACCTCATCCGCGCAATGGTCGCGCTCGTCGCAGCCGTTCCCTTCATCATCGCCTATCGCCACAGGATGTTCGATTTCGATCCGAGCCGGCCGCTGGCCCTGCTCGCATTGTTTCTCGCCAGTGAGTTCGTCTATTATTGGCACCATCGCGCCTCGCATCGGGTTCGCTGGCTGTGGGCCACGCATGCCGTGCATCACTCTTCGACGCATCTGAACCTGACGGCGGCCATTCGTCTCGGCTGGACAAGCGAGATCTCCGGACATTTTCTGTTCTATCTGCCGCTGGCGCTGCTCGGCTTCCATCCGCTCGCGATCATCGCCATGCTCGGCGTCAATCTGCTCTACCAATTCTTCATCCATACCGAGCTCGCACCGCGTCTCGGTCCGCTCGAATATGTGCTGAACACGCCGCGACATCACCGCGTTCACCACGCGGCCAACGCGTCCTGTCTCGATCGCAATTATGGCGGCATGCTCATCATTTTCGACCGGCTGTTCGGTAGTTTCGCCGAGGCCCCGGCCGGCGAGACCTTGCGCTACGGCCTCGTCGGCGTTGCGCCGAGCGTCAATCCGTTGCGGATCGCATTTGGCGAATGGCTTGCGATCGCCCGCGATCTCGCGGCAGCCCGGAGCTGGGCCATGCGGCTGCGCGTGCTCACCGCCGCGCCCGGAGAGAAGCTCCACCAAGGGGAGTCCCCCGCCAGCCGAGAAGGATGCTCATGATGTCACATCGCCGATCGTTCATGGCCGCCATGGCGGCCGCTCTGCTCGTGTCGACCACGGCGCTCGCCGCCGAGCGCGGCATCATCCTCGATACAAGCGACGGTCCGCGTCATGCGCTGGTGATGACCACGGGCAGGACGCCACAGCCGACCGTGATCGTGCTCCATGGCGCGCTCGGCAGCGGCGCCGGCACCGCCCGCACGACAGGCTTTGCCGAAGCCGCGAGAGCCCATGGCTTCGCCGCGGTCTTTCCCGACGGCGTCGACCGGCAATGGAATGACGGCCGCGACGGCCGCTCCGGCGGTCCCGATGATGTCGGCTTCATCCGCAACTTGGTCCGGCAGCTCGTCGCCGACGGCACGGCCGATTCCCGGCGCATCTATCTCGCCGGCATCTCGAATGGCGGCATGATGAGCTTCACCCTGGCCTGCAAGGCGCCGGAGCTGTTTGCCGGCATCGGCACGGTGATCGCCAACATGCCTGAAGGCATCGAGCCCTGCACCGCGCGGCCGGTGCCGGTGGTGATGATCAACGGCACGGCTGATCCCATGGTGCCCTATCGCGGCGGCGAGGTCGGGCTGCGCGGCGGGCGCGGCCGGGTGTGGAGCGCTGAAAAGACGGCGGAGTTCTTTGCGCGGCGCGACGGTTGCAGCGCACGCCAGGCCGTGGCGCTGCCGCATCGGGATCTCGCCGGCGACACCTCCGTCACGCAACTCAGCTGGCGCGATTGTCAGGTGATCGGCGGCGTGTCGCTGTATCGCGTCGAAGGTGGCGGACATGCCCTGCCCGGCCGCCGCCCGCTGGCGCCGCGCCTGCTCGGCCCGAGCAATTTCGACATCGATGCCGCCGAGGTCATTCTCCGCGCGTTCGATCTCGCGCGCACGCTGTAGTCCGGCAAGTCTGAAGGCTCCGAGCGTGCCGAGACGGAGCGGTCACCAGTGGGCACGCGAGCTCAGGCGGCGATCGTCGGCGTGGTGTTCGGTTCGCGCGGCAGCTCTGCCTCGCCGTGCGAAGGAAGATTCTCACCGCGGATGCCGAGCGGCGGTCCGATCCACAACGCGTGCGCGGTGTGATCGGCCAACGGCTCCGTCGTATTCGGATGCACGAGCACGCTGAGGCGGCCATGATTGAGCATCAGCCATGGCACCAGCGCTGGAAACACGTCGACCGCGAAGGCAACTTGATACATCGGCCGCTCGTGAGGCCCGACCAGCGCGTCATGCCAACGCCCGAGCGTCACGAGGAAGCGGTCGGCCATCCACTGCCGCAGCTGTGCCGCTTCGGCTCGAGTGGCATCATCGAAATAGATGTGGGCATGAAAGCTCGCAATTGCGCTCAGGCGATGCGGCTGCGCTGCCGAGGTCGTTTCCATCCGCGCCTCTCGATCGATTCAACCGCGTTCGATCAATTCAATCACGTTGGCCGCACAGGCGAACCGATGCGGCGTGGTCATCCTAGCATCGCAGCCTGCCCTCGGTCGCGCCGCGAGTCATCGCCGGCGGACGCTGGCCTCGAGATCTCGGCGGGGCTCGAGCTTCGACCCCGGTGACCTTGCCCCTGGGGCTTAATCCAGTTTGAAGTTCGTTCTGGCCCAACGAGGACCAGAGCATGAAGCGCAGCCGCTTTACGGAAGAGCAGATCATCGGGATTTTGAAGGAGCACGAGGCTGGCGTTCCGGTCGCCGATCTCTGCCGCAAGCATGGCGTGAGCGACGCCAGCATTTACAAGTGGAAGGCCAAGTTCGGCGGAATGGACGTCTCGGAGGCCAAGCGTCTGAAGACGCTGGAGGACGAGAACACGCGGCTCAAGCGGCTGCTGGCGGACGCCATGCTGGACAATGCCGCCCTGAAGGATCTCCTGGGAAAGAAGTGGTGACGCCTGCGGCGAAGCGGAGAGCTGTCGCACATCTCGTGCGCGTTCACGGGATGAGCGAACGGCGGGCGTGTAAAGCCATCGGCTGTTGCCGCATGACGGTCAGATATCGGACGAGCCGGGCCGGTGATGCCGGGCTGCGGGAGCGCATGAGGGCGATCGCCCATGAGCGTCGCCGCTTCGGCTATCGTCGCCTGCACGTCCTGCTCAAGCGGGAGGGCTACCTGGTCAATCACAAGAAGCTGTTCCGGCTGTACCGGGAGGAACGGCTCACGGTGCGCCGCAGAGGTGGCCGCAAGCGCGCTATCGGGACGCGAGCGCCGATGACGGTGCCGCTGCTCCCGAATGATCGCTGGTCACTCGACTTTGTGTCGGATCAGATGACCGATGGCCGGCGCTTCCGCATCCTGACCGTGGTCGACGACTGCACCCGCGAGTGCCTGGCGCT